>CAZFRM010000010.1:0-126633 GCA_964521255.1 uncultured Roseivirgaceae bacterium | reverse complement strand
TATTAGGTTATTAGGTTATTAGGTTATTAGGTTATTAGGTTATTAGGTTATTAGGTTATTAGGGATAGACGGGAAATCCTTTACCAATTATTGTAGTTTATTTGCTTTGCGATCCTTCGCGTCTCAGCGGCTTAACGGCGAAACATCGAAGGAACAATTTCTTTGAATGAACCGGTCTGAAAATTCGCAGTCCATTACTCGTAACGAAGTGATTGAGATGGATTCACTGTCGCCGTGCGCAAAGTATGGAAGCCGATCGTTAGCATGGCAATCATAATAACCGTCAAGCCTGGAATAATGAACAGCCACCACGACATGTCAATACGATAAGCAAAACTTTCCAGCCACTTATTCATTACCAACCATGCAATAGGTGAAGCTGCCAGTATTGCTATAACGACGAGGATCATAAAGTTCTTTCCCATCAACAAAACGATGCTCGTAACGGAGGCTCCTAATACTTTCCGCACACCGATTTCCTTAGTACGTTGAACAGCAGTCAAAGAAGACAAACCAAATAAACCAAGGCAGGCGATTACGATGGCAAGCGTTGAAAACAATCCGGCAATCTTGCCAAACTGAAGATCGGCCTGATACTGTTTGTTGTAATGATCATCCAGGAAAAAATAATCAAATGGATTTCCGGGGAACGATGCCGACCATTTGTCTTTTACATTTGCTATCGTTTCGTGAACATTGGTGGTATTGACTTTGATTGAATAAAACTGTGCAGCGTCCGGAATGAGACGGAATATCAATGGATCATAAGATTTTTTCAAAGATTCCTGATGATAATCTTTTAGTACTCCAACGATCTTAAAAGTATCACCCCAGAAAAATATTTCTTTATCGAGCGCATCTTCAAAGTTTTCAAATCCCAATATCTTTACCGCAGATTCATTAAACAGAACACTTTTTCGTTCGTTCGGATATTCTCTCGAAAAACTTCGTCCGGCTACCACGCTCAAACCAAAAGCTTCCATGTAATCATAATCAGATCCTATAATGCGATATTGTTTACTGTCCTCTTCCCCCTGGCTGAGTAATCGTATTCCTCCAGCGTTCCAATAAGGTTGCATTCCCGGAATAGCTGTAGAAGCGGTGACTGTTTTTACTTCAGCATAGGAAGAGAGTGCATTCTTAAACACCTCATACTTTGTTTCATATGTTGAGTCTCTTGATGCAGGTCCGCGAAGGACCAGGGTTTGATCTATATCAACGCCTAATTTCTGATCGCGCATGTAGGAGATTTGACGATAAACGGTAAATGTTCCTACCAACAAAATTATCGTGGCCACGAATTGAAATATCACTAAAGCTTTTCTCAGGTAGAGACCTTTCCATGAAGCACTGAATTTTCCTTTCAATACGTCTACAGGTTTGTATCCAGAAAGAACGAATGCAGGATAGAGTCCTGATAGTACAATGCCGGTAATAATTACTACTGAAAGAACTAACCAAAAATCTGATTTGGTAAGAAGGTTGAATCCAATTTCCCTTCCGGCCAACTCATTAAAATAGGGAAGCACGAGAAAGACTATTTGAAGTGAAATGACAAATGCCGTGATGTTTAATAAAGATGATTCAAATAAAAACTGACGAACTAATTGTCCACGTAAACTTCCCATCGCTTTACGCAACCCGACTTCCTTCGCTCGCTCAACTGATTTGGCGGTAGAGAGATTAACATAATTGATCCATGCGATAAAAAGTATAAACACTGCAATAACACTAAGAAAATAAACTGACGTACGATCGCCATTAGCTTCAAACTCAAACATGAAGTGAGAATCGAGATGAATATCTGTGATACGTTGCAGATGAAACACCACTCCAGCATCATATTGCTTCAACTCTTCACCCACCTGCTTTTCTACAAATGCAGGAAGCTTGGCTTCAAAAGTTTTCGCATCTGTTCCTTCCTTCAACAAAATATAATTGTAAAAGCCATCCCATTGCCAGGCTGTTCTAACATCCTCTCCCGCCCACTTAACCATTGTTTCAAATGAATAGAGAATTTCAGGCTTCATGTGACTATTTTCCGGGACGTCTTCAAATACGCCGGTAACTTCGAAGTTTGTATTGCCATTAAACTTCATGGTCTTACCAATCGGATTTTCATCTTTAAAATATTTCTTTGCAGTTGAGGCGGACAGGGCAAGCGTAAAAGGTCGTTTGAAAACATCTTCGACATCACCTTTCAAAAGCTTTATCGAAAACACGTTAAAAAATCCTTCACTGGCGAAGTAGCCATGATCTTCCTTGAAAAAAATATCGTCCACACTTAAAATCCCTGAACCGCCCTGCATACGAACGTATTCTTCAACTTCAGGGAAATTTTCTTTTAATGCCTGTCCCACTGCTGAACATCCTGCCGCCCATTGGGTTGAGAGTTTACCTTTGTCATACCGGTCTTGCTGAATGCGATAAATCTGGTCTTTCTTGCTATGAAAATTATCATAACTCAACTCATGCATTACGTATTGAACAATTAGCAAGCATGCTGCCATACCAAGAGACAAGCCAATAATATTAATGAACGAGAAAACCTTGCTCTTCATAATATTACGGTATGCGAGCACGAGATAATTTTTGATCATGAGAATGGATTTGATGAGAACTTTTATTTAGAAATGGATGGACTGTTCTTAATTAAACCTAATAATTGTGCCTCAAATTTTGACAAGCTAAATTTGCTCTTATTGGTCATTCATCATTAAATTCATGTTCACATCCGTACATTATTGACCGAATACGACCATGTTGTTCGTATATTAAAACTTCTCCACTTTATGAAAACACTCCATGGAATCTTTTATTCCTTTATTCAAATTGTCTTTGAGCGGAATTTAAAAGTTGAAGGTAACAGCTAGAATATATCGATCCTTTCCCTGAATGTCTGCTACATTGTCGGTATTGTATTTCTGTATAAGTGGATGCTTATAGTTAAAGCCAATAGTAAAACGGTTAACATAAGTTTCTAATCCGGCGGAAATAAATAAGGCAGATCCTCCCGTGTTAGTCTGTATGGCTTTTCCATCTTTATGTTGATCGGCCTGTTCATAATACAATCCAGCGTTGGGCAAAAGTGTAATCGACTTAACATTCTGCCAATAAAAAAATTGATAGGATGCGTGAAATTGATTTCCGAATATATACTCATCCGCATTTGCAGTATTTATTTTATAGCCTGTTTCCAGGTTACTCCCAAGCTTTCCATAGCGAACGGTATAGATTGCCGATAGAAGAAAGTCCGTGCTTCCGGTGCCCATTTGGAAATTAGGATTCACTAACTCTCCCTTATCCATCAAATTATTTTTTCCCGTCGGCAACTTAATTCCAACGCCTGCACTTAGTGTATGCTTGAACATACGTGTAGAGTCGCCTGTGTTGATCAAAAGATAATTGGCGCTAAGGGTAATATCGCACAGTCCACTGGCTGTAACGTTTTGCTCTGTCCCCTGCATTGTGTTGTAGCTATACGGTACAAAAGCAAAAATTTGAAATCGCTTCCCGATATAAAATCTTCCCCACAGTTCCACTTTGTTGTACGTATCATTGGAATGTTCTTCCTGAAGATATTCGCTCTGGTGATTCATGTATGCATAAAACTTAGCCTGCGACCATCGAAGTCCGACAAAATTCTTGTTGAACTGCGGAAGAATCCCATAATACCCTCCGCCCAATGAGCAACCACATACGTCACAGGCTGTAGCATCGTATCGAACGGCCATCATTCCGGTGACAAGAATTACAAGTAAGAGTTTTTTCATATTTAAATGATCAGCAAATCCTTCATCATTGAAAAAAGTGAATAACAAATAAAAGACTTCCCAAACCAAAAAGTTCAGGAAGTCTCTCTCTAGTTGTGTACATGATCTACTACAAACGCGTTTACATAATTGTCAGCTACTTTTGTGTTATCTGCAGGAGAATATTGAACGGGTGTTTCCGCAAAACTTATTTCGTTGGGTGAGTCAAAGAATTTATTCACATCAATTATTACGTGAACCTTCGGTGTCTTATTGCTGCGAACCATAGCGGGTTCGTGTCCGGTCGAAAGCGTTTTCGTTCTGATATTATTGGCAAGACCCGGAACTGCCGCGTCACTTTTGTATCCGCCCACGTGGTAAAGAATTGCCTTGTAAGGATCTGATGAATCTTCCGATTCGCCTTCAAACATCATAAATATATACCCGGAATTCCAATCCCAAAACATTCCCTTAGCAGGATCAAGTGCTCCCAGCTGTGCTCCTTCCGTAACCTGGTTAGCATCCACACCAATAGTAAACGTGATTTCAGAATAATCTCCGGCAGGAACTTTTTCAAGCGTTACACGATGCGATCCAACTTCCGATTCATCAATGAGATAATATCCCCTGGAACCGTCGGGGGTTACTTCGTCAGTGTAAGTTTTGCCATCACTTGTCTTTAACTTAATATTGCTGATGTAGTAACGTAACATGGTAACTTTATAAGACTCACCCGCCGCGTTTGTATAGGGCTGGTCACTTGTGTTCAACTCAAGGTCATCTTCGCCCACCACGTTATCAAATTTAATTTCGATGTCACCGGTCTGGCCACCTTCATCATCATCATCATCACAGGAAATAATTGTTGCAGCAAATAATGCCAGTAAGAAAAGAGAATATAGTTTCTTCATAATAGTTTTAGTAAATGCATCATTTAGAACATGAAAATTGAACATACAACAAACTGTACGTCCTGAGAGAAAAACTATTATGCCAAAGCAGGAGGGTGAAAAATAGAGAAGTGTGGTGACAGATAATTTTGAGCGTCAACAAATAAAAACTGATTTATGGAAAGCTGGTAAAACTCAGGAGAAAAGCTGACGTCCGGCCATGAAAGAAAAAGATTAATTTCTTGTGCTGTAAAAACTGAGGCAGGAAGACTGCTATGATGATCATTGTGTACGAATGTTAATCCGCGACCAAAATCATGATCACTGCTACACGTTGCTATAGGAATTTCTTCAATAAGTCCGATGGAGTAGGCAATCGCATGGCGCTGCTGATACAGGTAGGAAAGTATTTCCAGGCGGCTTGCACAATGCAAAACCATGCTGAAGAGAATAATACAAACCAGAGATTTTCTTGCCACGCTGCAAGATAAGCCAGGAATCGTATAAATCAAATGCAGGAAAGGCCCATTGAAAGAACCTGCATAAACTTTTACTACAATAACAATGACCAGAAATTGACTACCGGTCGCACTTAACGAATCCAATGAGAATTGACAAATGTATTGAGTCGTCAAAACCGGTAGTCAAATCTTTTCCAGTCAACCTTTCAACTTTAAAAAACCTGAATGTAATACCCAGGCTTGTTCTGAAAGTTACAGCAAAGTTCAAATGAAATTCAGCTAAAATGCATCGTGACCATGATGTTGCTATGTGCAATTCACACATTAACCTTTAACAAGCTTTGAATGATATACTATGTAAATTGTATTGTATTTGTTTGGAACAATCAACAACATCGCTTGTAATAAATTGCTGAAATGCCTAACCTGAAAATATTTACACACTCCGCTTGCTGGATAATTACTTTAGCGCTTACCTTTTGGTCGCTGGCTACGCCTGTATTAGCCCAGAAGAAGAAAAAAAAGAAAGAAAAAGATATTGCTGAAACAGGAATTGTTCTAACACAAGATGGAACAAGCCGGTACAGCATTGTACTTCCATCCGCTGCAACAGAATATGAAGAGCGGGCTGCGCAGGTTCTTCAGAATTACCTTTTGCAAATAGCAGGAACACCTTTACCTATCATCAAGGCTAATGTACACCGAAGTCGTTATGAAATTCTGCTTGGACAAAATGAACGGCTTGATGAGCTGAGCCTTGGCATTAATCTCAATTCTTTAAAGTCAGATGGATTTATCATTCGCACTGACAGCATGCGATTGATCATTGCAGGCGGAAATGAGAAAGGTACTCTTTATGGCGTGTACACTTTCCTGGAAAAATATCTTGGGTGTCGAATGTACAGTCCGAAGGTCAAGGTTATTCCTCAACAAGAAAGAATTGCACTCGGAACGATCAATGACATGCAAGTACCGGTGATTGGTTTCAGGGACACGCATTACAAGGTAACATGGGATACAGAGTATACCGACTGGCATAAACTTGATCATGATAAAGATGGTGGCAGGCCTGATTGGGGCATGTGGGTACATACATTCAATGAACTTGTTCCACCAGATATCTACTACACGGAACATCCGGAATATTTTGCCATGGTGAAGGGGCAGCGAATTCCAACACAACTTTGTCTTTCCAATCCGGACGTTCTTGAAATTACAATTCAAAACTTAAGAAAAAAGATTGCTCAAAATCCAGGCGCCACATATTGGTCCGTTAGCCAGAATGACAACAAAGATTATTGCACCTGTGATAAATGCAAAGCAATTGATGATCGTGAAGGATCGCCTTCCGGGTCAATCATAAACTTTGTTAACCAGGTGGCTATACAGTTCCCTGATAAGATGATTTCCACATTGGCTTATGAATATGGAAGGCATGCACCCAAAATATTACGACCTGCTGACAATGTTAATATTATGCTCTGTAGCATTGAGGCCTATCGTCACAAAGCTCTGACAGAAGATACGGCGAGTGCTGATTTCGTGCGTGATGTTGAGGACTGGGGAAAAATTTCAAAAGACATTATCGTTTGGGATTATGTTATTCAATTTCCAAATCTCATAAGTCCTTTTCCGAACCTTCACGTACTTCAACCCAACCTTCAATTCTTTGCGGCACATGGCGTCAATGCCATGTTTGAGCAAGGTAATCGTGAAGTAGGTGGAGAGTTCGCAGAATTACGAGCTTATCTCATTTCAAAACTTCTATGGAATCCGAATGAGAACGTTGATACATTGATGAACGATTTTCTCCGAGGCTACTACGGGTCTGCATCAAAACCTATTCGTCAATACATTGATGAAATGCGAGAGGCTTTGCTTGCATCGGAACAACCGCTAAGAATTTTTGGTAGTCCCAATGAAGCATCAACAAGCTACCTCACTCCTGCCCTCATCGAACGATACGAAGTACTATTTAATGAAGCTGAAAAATCTGTTTCAACATCACCCGAACTACTGGAGCGAGTGAGAATTGCCCGCCTTCCATTGGAGTTTGCCATTTTGGAACAGGCGAAGAAAAACTTTACAGGAGAGCGTGGAATATTTACAAAGATTAATGGCAAATGGGAAGTTCGAACAGCAATACGATCGAAGATTGATCCATTCACAGATTTATGCATCCGGCAAGGTGTTACGCAAGTAAAAGAATGGAGTACCTCACCTGATGAATATCGCGCTGCCATGTATCGTCTCTTTTCACAGGGAATGAATGAACATTTAGCCTTCGGCAAAAAGGTTACGTTTATTAGTCCGGAAGAAAAAGACTTGTCACCGGAATCAAAATCCATGCTAACAGATGGTATACGCGGAAGTCATGACTACGCGTACAATTGGTTTACCTTTCAGGGCAAAAACCTTGAGGCAGTTATTGACCTTGAAGCAATAATGGAAATTCGTCGGATTGAGTCTGCATACTATCAATATGGTTTCTGGCTTCGTTTATTCCCCACAAAAGTGGAATACTATACTTCACAGGATGGTCAAAATTATGAATTGGCCGGTTCTGTTGATAATACTTTACCCATTGATCAGTACGGGGGACAACAACGCGACTTTATTACTGAATTTACACCACGCAATGCACGGTATGTGAAAGTAGTTGCTCACACCATTGGGAATACACCCGGCTGGCATCCCGGCGCCGGAAGACCTGCTTATATGTTGGTGGATGAAATTGTTGTCGAATAAATTATTTTATAAAATATGAAAGAAAACTCAACGGTGGCTTCACCACTTCTAGAAAAAACAATCGAAGCGATTAACATCATTAAAGCACAGCGCGTTGCATCCATTGACATTCTCAGAGCGCTCACTATGATCTTAATGATATTTGTGAATGATCTGTGGTCGTTGACTAACATACCGGCATGGCTTGAACATGTTGAACGCGGTGTGGATGGAATAGGACTTGCCGATGTTGTATTTCCAGCTTTCCTTTTTATTGTAGGACTTTCCCTTCCCTATGCTATCGATGCACGAAGAAAAAAAGGAGATACAAAATGGCAACTGGTTAAGCATGTTCTCATAAGAACAATCGCTTTGCTTGTTATGGGCGTATTTCTTGTCAATGGAGAAACCTTTAACGCAGAAGCAACGGGCATGGCGAAGTACATCTGGTATCCGGTTTCATGCCTGTGCTTTATTCTCATCTGGAACAGTTATCCAAAATCAGCCAACAAAAATTTAGTGTACGCCGCTAAAGGTATCGGCATTGTCACGTTAGTGGTATTTGCTATTGTCTATCGTGGTGGCGAAGAGGGATACCGGTTTTCTCCTCAGTGGTGGGGAATATTAGGATTAATTGGTTGGGCATATCTTGCCAGCGGTTTGATTACTGTTTTTGCGAATAAGAATTTCTATGTAATTCTTGGTAGTTGGATTTTCTTTGCCTGCTTAAGTATGCTGTCACACGCAGGTCTTGTTCCTCCTTTTCTTTCCTTCATTCCAAATGCAATTCTTGGAGGAACTTTGGCTGGCCTTACAATGGGTGGAGTTGTAATAGCAATGATCTTCCAATATTTCAGAGATAAAAAAGATAATAAAGGCCTCACCATTGCTTTCATATCTATTTCCGTTTTGTTAATTGTTCTGTCTGTTGTTACCCGTCCCTATTGGGGATTAGCAAAACTTGGCGCCACACCTGCATGGCTGTTCCTCTGCAGCGCGTTTACTATTCTTGCATTCCTGACTATTTACTGGATCGCTGATGTATGGGGAAAAGCAGAATGGTTTTCATTCATACGGCCTGCCGGTACAGATACATTACTTTGTTACCTCATACCTTACTTTGCTTACGCGACAACTTCTGTATTGGGAATTCATTTGCCTGACATAATATTAACCGGAGGAATCGGATTAATCAAATCATTATTGTTTGCTCTGTTGTGTGTTGTTATAACAGGACTATTAAGCAAACGAGGTGTGCGATTGAAATTATAATCATGAAGTTATTCTGCTCCTTTGTCATCATGTTGTTACCAGCTTGCCAGACATCAAATAAAAATATTATTATCGATGATCATGGAGCAATTATTCGCGGCGATATAAACAAGAAAGAAATAGCCCTCGTATTTACCGGCCATGAGTTTGCCGACGGAAGTAATGTTATTATAGATATTCTAAAGAGAAACGCTGTTCATGCAGGATTCTTTTTAACGGGTGACTTTTACCTCAATCCCAAATTTGAATCTTTGATTAAAGATCTAAAACAGGATGGTCACTACCTGGGCGCACATTCAGATAAACATCTTCTCTATGCAGATTGGAATAAACGCGATAGTCTTCTCGTAACAAAAGAAGAGTTTATGCAAGATCTGCAAGACAACTATAAGCGAATGACAAAGTTCGGGATTAAAAAGTCGGATGCACCTTTATTTCTTCCACCTTTTGAATGGTATAATTCAACCGTAGCGACATGGACAAAAGAAATGTATCTTCAACTTATTAACTTCACACCAGGAACACGATCAACAGCGGATTACACCTATCCGGAAATGGGCAATCGATATTTAGCATCTGATAAAATTTATCAATCAATAGTAGATTATGAGGCAAATGATCCAACCGGATTGAATGGTTTTATCTTACTGATTCATATTGGAACAGATCCACGCCGAAATGATAAATTTTATAATAAATTGGATCAGCTTATTAATGAATTAAGAAACAAGAAGTACGTGTTTGTAAGAGTTGACAAACTCCTTAAATAATTCTTTCAACTACTAACCAATAAATTGAACCATGTCAATTTTAGGAATCGATCTTGGGGGTACAAAATTATCGAGTGCTCTTTTCTCTGAGCTCGGTGAGATCAGATCAAATGACGTCACGCATTTGAATCACAGGAAAGGTCATGAAGTAGGGAAACTAATTACAGGTGAAATAAAAAAACATCTTCAGAATGAAGGTACTGAACTTAAATCAATTGGCGTTTCCGTTCCCGGAATAAGTCACAGGCATACCGGCACCGTTTGGGCCCCAAACATTCCCGGCTGGGACGACTATCCCCTGTTAGAGGAAATAAAAAATACCGCCGGAATTATTCCTGTAAGCATGGACAGTGATCGCGCTTGTTCAATTCTTGGTGAGTTATGGCAAGGTAATGCGCAGGAATGTAAAGATGCCATTTTTCTTGCAGTAGGAACTGGGATAGGCGCGGGCATACTGGTAAATGGAGAAATTCTTCGCGGCTCTGCAGATATCGCAGGGGCTGTAGGCTGGATGGCACTTGAGAAACCCTATCAGAAAAAATTTGATACTTACGGATGCTTCGAATATTACTGTTCCGGAGAAGGCATTGTACGTCTCGCACGTGAGACCCTGGAAGCAAACCCCACGTATGATGGGATACTTAAAAATTCTGACCGGGAAAAACTCACGGCCCGTGATGTATTCCATGCATATGAAAAGGATGATACGCTGGCCATAAATGTAATTAAGCAGTGCGTTGAATTTTGGGGAATGGCAACTGCCAACCTTGTCAGCATCTTCAATCCCGAAAAAATTATTTTTGGTGGTGGAGTTTTTGGCCCTGGTGTAAAATTTATTTCAGCAATAAAGAAGGAAGCAAAAAAATGGGCCCAACCGATCAGCATTACACAAGTCAGCTTTGAACCTTCCGCATTACTCTCCGATGCCGCAGTGTATGGCGCAGCATTTCTTGCCATGAAAAATATGAATCAGGAATAATACGAATGAAAAAAAATAAACTGGTATTCATTTCAGCGTGTGCAGGAATGTTGCTTTTTGGAATTAGTGTAATCACACTTGGTTCTCTAGCACAAGATCTGCAGCAAAAATTTAGTCTTGATGCAATTTCTGCCGGAACACTCTTTTCTATTCTTCCTTTTGGAATATTAACGGGCTCGTTGATATTCGGACCTATCTCAGACCGGTACGGATATAAACTTTTCCTCGTCATCTCATCGCTCTGCATGTTCATAGGGTTTCAGGGTATTGCTTATTCATCATCGATGAGCATTCTGAAAATATGTGTATTTCTTTTTGGCTTTGGAGGTGGTGCAATAAACGGAGCAACCAATGCGGTGGTAGCCGACATCAGCCAATCCAACAAAGGAGCAAATCTGAGTTTGCTGGGAATCTTTTACGCCATCGGAGCTTTGGGTATGCCTTTTATTTTGGGAGCCCTTGAAAATAAATTTTCGTTCGAAACTATTATTTCTGCGGTTGGATATGTATCGCTATTCATTGCAGGATTATTTGTCGCTACACCTTTTCCTGCTCCAAAGCAAACACAAGGCATTCCCCTTTCACAAGATTTGGCTTTGGCTAAAGAAGATTTTATTCTTCTCATTGGCTTCTTTCTCTTTTGTCAAAGTAGCTTTGAAGCTGTAGTCAATAATTGGACAACCACTTACCTGTCAAGAGAACTTTCTATTCCAGGTAATAAAGCATTATTCGCTTTGTCACTGCATGTTGCCGGAATGGCTGCTATGAGACTGGTGATCGGAGGCTTTATGCGAAATAGTACGCCCCGTACCATTCTATTTATATGTTTCACCTTTTTATTGGCAGGCTGTCTCCTATTACAATTTGCAACATCATTTGCTATGGCAGCTACAGCATTAATTTCATTAGGGATAGGTTTGTGCGCCGGCTTCCCTATAATGATGGGACTTGTGGGGAATCGCTATTCAGAACTTTCCGGCACAGCATTCAGCATTGTGCTTTTTATTGCATTATCCGGCAATATGATCATTAACTTCCTGATGGGTTTAATTGTTGATAGATACGGTATACAACATCTCACTACTGTTTCTTTTATACTTTGGAGTGGCATGATGATTTTATCACTTATCATCTTAAAGAAAAACAAATCTTAAAACTAACTATATGCTCGCAAAACAATGGCTTAACAATGTAAGAGGAATCATGTCCCGGATCGAAGAAACACAAATGGATAACATCCAAAAGGCAGCAGCGATAATGGCTGATAGTATTGAGGCAGGAAGATGGGTGCATACTTTTGGTTGTGGACATGCCACTATTCCTATTGAAGAAATGTATCCGCGTATCGGGGGCTTTGTAGGCTTTCATCCTATGATCGAACTGCCGTTAACTTTCTTTACACGCATTACCGGTGAGATGGGTGTGCATCAATTTGTATTTCTTGAACGCGTGGAAGGATATGGAATTGAGATTATGAAAGGTTACAATTTCGATAAACGCGATACCATGTGGCTCTTCTCCCATTCAGGAATCAACAATGTAAATATTGATGTTGCTATCGAAGCAAAAAAACGAGGCATGAAAGTGATTGCTTACGGATCGGCTGAAGGCGCGAAGGGAAAGAAGTCGCGGCATTCAAGTGGGAAAACTATTTTTGAAATTGCTGATCTTGTTGTGGATTCCTGTGCACCCACTGAAGATGCGTCAGTTGTTTTGAAAAATCACCAGGATAAAGTAGGACCTGTTTCTACAATGGCTTTTGTAACAACGGTTTGGATGACCGTAACGACTGTTGCCGAAATATTAGCTGATCGTGGTGTTAAACTTTACATTCATCCATCGCACAATGTTGCCGGCGATGGAAAAGAAAAGCAGCGGTTAGAAGAAGCGCTTGCTGAATATAAAAGAAGAGTGGCTGGAGTTTGATGGGGTTAAAAGTTTAATCGGGAAAAGATTTTGAACAAATGAAGGTACCCGGTTTGGGCATCTTCATTTGTCATTTCCAGCCTAAATTAACTAATTGAACGGCTTCTGTTCACAAGGGCGCAACACTATCGGCCCTATCAATCCCGAATCATAGTACCCCCACTGTGATGCATCAAATATGCCATTCTTCCGGTTCTCAGCCAGTCTTGCAGGAAAGTTTACATTATAAAATTTCTTCCAGAGAACTCCACGCTTCTCAAGGTCCACAATGCGATTAACCATGAGGTTTGATACCTCAATTCTTAGTTTGTTGACGTCCTTAAGAAGAGAATGATCCACGTATACCTGGTAGGTAGGTCCGATAAGTGTAGCTAAAGAATCTTCATTCAAAAATATACGGGCCGTTTCATGAACAGCACCAAGGTCGAGCAACCATCCGGTGAATTCACCATCAGGTTTCTCAAATGAAATTTCATAAGAGCCTGTGCCGGAAAACTTCTTCAACTCCTCGTTACTAAAATTAGTCCATGATGTAAGTGCATCCATTTCGATTGCCGCCGGTAACGTTGGTCCGCCTTGTATAAAGCTTAGTTTCCATTTTCCATTCAATTGAACACCATTCCCTTTGAGCTCTTTGTAGTCATATAAGTTCACCTTCACGTTTTCATCATATCCCTGGACAATCAAGGATTCTCCTTTATCCAATTGCAAATAAACTGAGGTACCGGTATCACCGGATTGCATTCTTGCTTCACCCATTTTACCTGTCATCGGGTCAAACAAAACTGATTTGTTTTCTTTACTTGATAACGGTACCCAACCGTCAATTCTTGCATCAGTCCAGTTGGTTATAAAATAAAAAGTTCCATCATCATTTTTCTTACGAATGAACTGCAAACCTTTGTCAACTAATTGCTCACGTTTAACACCCGCTTCCTCAATCAACTTTGTAAGATGATTGCTTCTTATAAATCTTCCTTTTCCAATATGTGCTTCTTCAACACCTTCCACGCTGGATGTTGTAAATGAAATTTCATTAAGCAGGTTAGCATATTCATCTTTCTTTATGTTATAATCGCTAAACCCTGAAACAGTTGATGGAAAATCATTGTATATCAAAACTGTCGCACCATCATTCACCAGCATCATTAATGATTTAAATGTTTCCGAAGGAATGTATTTGCAGGAAGGAATTAATATAGTTCGATAGGATGATATCGGTGAACTTCTTATTTCATCACCATCTACTTTGAGATTCCTGATCTGCTTGTCCGACACATAATCAAATGTGAAACCTTTGGCTACCATCTCTTCTGCGTTCTCCTTAAAAGCTGTTCCTTCAAACTGCCGGTCTACCCCATCAAAGTGCTCAATCATTTCCTGGCCAGGTGTTGAAAAGCGATCGTATACAGGATAATATAGTAGTATATCATTATCAGGCGTTCCACTTTGTAAAAAGGATTGACACCGTGATACATACTGATTTAAGGTTGAGAAATCTTGCCACATGGGATTCCTTGGATTAAGATGAACGGCCGCATAAAAAAGCCAACCCGGCCAAGGTTCATCTTTCGGTGAATAGCATGTACCGTGGTAGAAAGTATGATTAACACCACCTACCATAAACCGGTCAAGGGATTCCTTTATATCGGAGAGATTGGAAAGGAAATGTTCATTCAACCATGTCGCAGATTCTGATGAGGTGAGTTTCTTGCCTGATACATTTGAAGCTGACGATGCCATTTTAATTCGCAGGATTTCCGTTCCTTCAATTTCTGGTATATCTACTTCCGAGTAGAGATCCAAAATATTTGAAGGGGAACCATGAGCCTGGTTACGAACAATTTTGCCTTGTCTGTTACTCCAATTTTTCCAAACGGTTGTGAAGTTGTCATAAATCAATTCTGAAATCGTCTCGCGATAGTCACAAAGAACGCGTTCATTTTTTTCCTGATCAGCCTGTCCGAAAAGCGCAGGAAGGTGTTCACGCAAATCATAGCCTCTCCTGTTCTTGAATTCCTCAAAAAGGTCAGGTGTCCAGTTGGCTGTTCCTCGGGCATCATCTACTTCATAAGAATCATTAAAAAATGCACGGAGAGGTTTTATATCACGACCTTTAAAAGCTTCATCAAATTTCAGTAAATAATTTTGCAGCGCTTTCTTTGAAAAATGATCAATCACATTTCCTTCTCCACCCGGCGCGGCTCGCTCAACCATCTTACCATGCCAACCGGGAAAAACTGCATAAACCTTCCATTTGCCTTTCGGTGCAATCCAATTCAGCATTTGGTTTTTATCTATTTTATCCGAAAGATTAATGGTTTCTCCGCTTTCTGAATAAGCCATAACGGTTACAGGTGAAAGTTGCTTATCAAACTTAACCTGATCGAGTGCGAGAGCTTGCAAATTTTTATTAGCCTCCACAGGTTCTACAAGACCATTGATAGTAATTTTCTTTTGTGTATCCTTCAAGAGCGGTTCCTGGATGGTGCCCTTTGTCTCCTGCCCTTCTACTTTGTAGATGCCATGCGTCTCATAAATCTGCATTCCCACAGATCGAATAAATGGTTCCTGATGAAAGCTAATAGGGCCCTTGATAGATTGTCCTTCACTCAGCTCATATACTTTATAGTTCATATCACGGCAGGCATCTTCATCGCTCACCCACGGTCCCCCAAAAGGCCAGCCTGTTCCGGTGGCCATATCTACACCCAGTCCGAGACGATCTGCTTCCTTTAATGTATGCTCCAACATTTCAACCCACTGAGGTGACAGGTACTGTATGAATTTATCTTCACTTCCGTAGACACCATAAATTGGTGTGATCTCAACTCCACCGAGGCCTGCTTTTTTAAAAGCCTCCAGTTCATACGTTATTCCCGCTTTTGTAACAGCGCTTCCCTGCCACCACCATCGTGTCCAGGGTTTAGATTCTTTTGTGATCTCAGGCCATGAAATTTTATCCTGATCTGCATTGTCACATGAAGGGGTTGTAAGTAGTACAACACAGAGGAAGAATAATGAGAGACCATTTCTCGTAGCGATTATATAAAGCAGTTGCATGAAAAATTTATTCAAGATGAAAAACTTCTTTTAAAGGAATGGAGACTGGTGAATGATCCGGGTTTGTTTCCATGATATCAGCCATATATTTCCACCATCGTTGAACAATTTCAGTTTTACCTAAGTCCTGAGAGCCTTTTTCTTCTTTACTTTTTTGAACAGCAAAAAGGGTATTTGTCTCGTCATCCAGGAAAATAGTATAATCATAAATACCGGCATCATTTAATAGCTTCTTCAATTCCGGCCAGATATGGTCATGCCTTCGCTTGTACTCATCTTCAAAGCCAGGCTTAAGCTTCATCTTAAAAGCAACTCGTTTCATAAATTGACAATAAAATATTCTATAATTATAAACTAACCCGGACTTGATAATGTCCTGCTCCTTCTGGTATGCTTATCCAAGCAACAATCGATAATAAAATAAGGGGTTAATAAATTGCTTTTTCTGATCAACATCGGAAAGCGCCTGGGTAAGAAAGTTCTGCCACTGTGGGTTACGCTTAGCTTTATGGAAAATAAAATTAAACAGCCTCGGATATCTGCAAAGTTTTTGTAAAACCCTGCTCATACGAAATTCCTTTTGCATCCTCTTGTATATTTCATTTTCATAGGCCTTATTAAATCTTGCAGAAAAATCGTTAGCCTTAAAACATCTATTGATATGTTCAGCCGCCACTCTCCCGCTTCGAATGGCATTGCCAATACCTTCCCCTGTAAAGGGATCAATAAGTCCTGCGGCATCACCTAATAACAAAAAACGTTCACCGGATATTTTCCGTCTCTTAGACCCAAGTGGCAATCCATGACCCTTAACATTTTCCATTGGACGAGCATCTTTAAATCGCTCTTTTAAAACAGGATGAGTTGAAAGTAATGAATGTAGTGTATTTTTCAGATTGATCCGCTTTTTCGATACCCCTGAAGACAACATACCGATTCCTACATTGGCTTTGTTTTCCTTCATTGGAAAAACCCAGAGATAGCCCGGAAGTATGTCATTAAAAAAATACAGCTCAACAAAATTTTCACTATGAAAATGGTGAACACCCTGATAATAAACTCGCAATCCGGCGCTATGATGATCACGATCAATAGCTTTGTTTCCCACCAAATGATTCACAACTGAATTTGCACCATCAGCCCCAACGATCATTTTTGCTTTGTAATTTCCCTGATTAGTAAAAACCTGAACGCCATTATCAATTGGTTTCACACCGCGCACCTCACAATTTTCTTTTACATGAATATTTGAGGATTCTTTGATTGTCTCGAAAAGTAAATTATCAAAATCTTGTCGGGCCAGAACATATCCATTCTTCTTTTCACCATTGTACATGAACGGTAAATCAATACAGGTGAGATCAGGAGAAAATAATCTTACGCCCGAAGATGGCATCTTCATAGTGCACTTCTCAAAGTCAAGCAAAAGTTTTCCGGAAAGTTTAGGCAATTGATTAATTACATCGAGGCTTAAGGCATCCCCGCAAATCTTATCCCGAGGAAATTTTGCTTTATCAATAAGCAAAACTTTTATTTCCAAATTGGATAATGACAAGGCACAGGCGGATCCCGCCGGTCCTGCACCAACTATAATGATATCAAATTGTTCATCTGTTGTTACTACATCATTTTTCATAGCGCTTACCGGTATCTACCGGATCATTCAAATGTAATAGGAATAATCAAATGGTTTCAAATCAACATTGCTGGAAGTAAATCGTAGTCAATCTATACTCAACAAGGCTAAAACTTTTACGTATCCATTCACATCTCTTCCTCTTGCCTTGTTTTGTAAACTCTTTTCACGTTGCATGGGGGATAACCTCCATACATAAGAATGAATCTTTGAATCTTCAAAATACAAATGCATATTGCCAAACCTAAACGTTTCACTTAAACATAATAAACTCATTCTTATGAAGTCAATTTTACCATTGATGTCTTTAGTACTTATGTTAGCCTGCACGTCATCAAAAAAAGAGACAAATATTGACCAGAGCTCTGCCTTTGACAGCCTTCTTACCTTATTTGGCGAAGACCGGTTTAAGCTTATGCCGATGGAAGCTACTGTTGCCGGGGACAATCGCTACAACGATACATTACCCAATGACTTAACTGCTGAATACCGGCAGGCCGTTAAAGCATTTTATATGACCTATCGGGAAAAGCTGGAAGGGTTCGACAGGAATTCAATAACAGAAAACCAAAAACTGAGTTATGATTTTCTTTTGCGCGAATGTGATATACAACTGGCTTCCCTTAATTTCAAAGATTACCTTTTACCTCTTAATCAATTTTGGTCAACCCCATTATTGATTGGACAGCTTGCCAGTGGAAGCAGCCTCCAACCCTTTAAAACAGTGAAAGATTATGAGGACTGGTTAAAACGATTGGATGACTACACCCAATGGTGTGATACAGCAGTGGTCAACATGAAAAAAGGAATAAAAGAAGGATATGTACTTCCAAAACCGCTGGCACAGAAAGCTCTTCCTCAAATAAAAGATTTTGACCACGGACCAGTGGAGAAACACTTATTCTATTCTCCTGTAAAAAAATTCCCTGATGACTTTTCAATAGAAGATAAAGCCCGGCTTACAAAAGCCTATGCCGAAACCATTAGCAGTAAAATTATTCCCGCGCATAAAAAAATAAGTGATTTCCTGGCGAAAGAATATATTCCCGCATGCCGTGAAACTTCCGGCATCTCGGCCATACCGAACGGAAGAGAATACTATAATCACCTGATAAAAGTTTATACAACTACCAATTCATCAGCTGAAGAAATTTTTGAACTGGGTAAGCGTGAAGTGGAACGCATTACTAATGAAATGGAAGCTGTTAAGGAACAGGTAGGTTTCAAGGGTGATCTGAAAGAATTCTTTATTCATCTTCGCACAAAGAAAGAATTGTTGCCCTTTACCAGCGCTGAACAAGTGATCGCTAATTTCAACGCGATTCATGAGCGCATGAAACCTAATCTTGAAAAGCTATTCAACAAAAAACCTAAAACGGGATTTGAGGTAAAAAGAACAGAAGCTTTCCGTGAGGCATCTGCCAGCGCAGAATATAATCCTGGCTCGCTTGACGGAACAAGGCCGGGCGTATTTTATGTTCCGGTACCTGATGCAAAAAAATATAACACACTTTCTGACGAAGGTCTTTTCCTGCATGAAGCAATACCGGGACATCACTACCAGATATCCCTCATGCAAGAAAATACAGCGTTACCCAAATTCAGAAAATTGATGTACAACTCTGCGTATGTTGAAGGATGGGCGCTCTATACCGAATCATTAGGAAAAGAACTCGGACTTTATACTGATCCCTATCAATACTTCGGAATGTTAAGCGGAGAAATGCATCGTGCAATTCGTTTGGTAGTAGACGCTGGTATACATACTCAAGGCTGGACGCGCGAGCAAGCCATTCAATATTCACTCGATCATGAAGCTGATACGGAAGCGTCAGTTATTGCTGAGATTGAACGCTACATGGCACTTCCGGCACAGGCCCTTTCCTACAAAGTTGGTCAACTCAAGATTCGTGCATTACGAACGAAAGCTGAGAATGAACTCGGCGACAAGTTTGTCATTGCTGAATTCCATGATCAAATACTTGATTCAGGAAGCTTACCTTTAAATATTTTAGAGGATAAGATTGAGCGCTGGATAGGTTCTTTGAAAAGTGGAGGAGCTGCTGCCGGTTTATAGTATCGGTCTTATTATCATAAGAGATAAAAGGATATATCTGCAATAGGCATGTGCGGTTGCTGTAGGCCATTAATATGAAGACCAGAAAAGACGAGATAATATTTCTGAAGGCCATATCAAATGTTTTATCAGACAAATATCTATTGTCTCATAAACTTGCTAAACCAATATCAAAAGACCACCTTTTTATTGATAAAGATTTTAGATTATTTCAAACAGACGAGAGTATCCAAAATAATTTGCATCTTTTAACTAAGAAACTAAAATGCAGTTACCACTTTTCCAATGGAGGCTTATATCAATATTTGGACTTGATGATTATTGACCATCCTCTTTTAGAGTCAAGGCTAATAGAGTTTGACGAGGAACAGCATTTTAACTTTTTCAGAAGAGAAGCTTTACTCGGAATAAAACAATGGTATAAGCCTGACTTTTGGACTAAGTATATTTCTTTTTGCAATGATATAGACTATCAAAATAGAATGCTCAAGAAGAATAGAGTTAAATATCATTCTGGCGAAATTATTGGTAGTTTTCAGGAATTTCAAAATATTATTCTGAAATATAGCAAGGAAGGGAATGGATATGTAGAACCGAAGCAGGATTTTCCATTCCTAGGAGGCAGAATTGCACAAAGGGCTTACTTTGACACCATTCGAGACATTGCGGAATTCGATAAGCGAAACTCTCATCTTAAATCAATAATCCGTTTTTCAAAAATTGACATTGAAAGACAGTATCAAAGACCATTCAATAAATTATCGTTGAATCAGATTGAGAACTATATTGACAAAGAGCTTTCACGAATTTAACGGCACACAAAAGCTATAAAACATGTGCTGCAGTGTAGATTCGTAAAGTGCGTGCTGTTAAATTTCGTCTGCAACGTAGGGACAGGGACGTAGGTATTTAAACGCATACGTTTCATAGCTAAACGTTGGACAGAGAGAATAAATAGTTTGAACCCAAAAAAAGTATACAATGAAAACACTAATTCTACTTTGCGCTCTGACCATATTTAATCAGCGGGTTGACTCATCATCATATTTGACAGCAAATACAGTTGCTGATTGCTATACTAAAGAAGGATACATTGCAGCGACAAGTGAAAAATATTTAGATGATGTTGTAAGATATTCGGTTGACAAAGATTATGTGGCTATAGAAAAGCTATTAAAGGCTGGGGTTATTGTTCAAATGAAAAAAGGTATTAAAGTGTACTTAGTAAAAACCCATCTACTGTCAGGGAAAGTTGAATTTAGAATTCCTGGATATACAGAAATACTCTGGACTGTGACAGAAGGAATAAAATGCTAATAATAGTTGGCACACGCACGTAAAGGATATAGTTGACAATATATAACTCGTTGACTTACAATTAACGCTACCCCAATATCTCCCAATCCTCATTCAACACCGGTATGGCTGAGTGGGCTGTCAAATCAAACTGGCAGGGAACTACGGATACATAGTTATTGGCAATAGCCCATTCGTCATTATCTTCACCTTTATCGAAGTTGACAAAGTTACCGGCCATCCAGAAGTATCTTCTGCCGTTGGGGTCAAAACGCTGGTCAAAATCTTCCACCCATTTTGCATTCGCCTGGCGGCAGACACGCAAGCCTTTGATTGATTCGTATCTTTTTGGAGGGAAGTTTACATTAAGCGCCACACCTTTTGGCAAGCCTTTCTCCAGAACTTGCAAGGTTATCTTCCTTAGGTATTCTTCGGTGTGAGAAAAATCTGCATTGTGTGAGTAATCGCATAAAGAAAAGCCAATAGCCGGTGTGCCTTCAATGGCTCCCTCAATTGCTGCAGACATTGTACCCGAGTATAAAACGCTTATTGAGGTGTTACTGCCGTGATTAACTCCACTTACAATGATATCCGGTTCACGATGATCTTTCAACACAAAATGACGGGCGATCTTAACACAATCAGCCGGCGTTCCTGAACACTCAAAGGCACGCACACCTTCAAAAATTGTTGTCTCTTCCAGGCGCAAGGTCTCCCCCACTGTAATCGCGTGACCCATTCCTGACTGAGGTCCATCCGGGGCAACCACCAAAACATCACCGATCTCTTTCATTACGTTAACCAAAGTGCGAATGCCTTTAGAAGTGATCCCATCATCATTAGAGACCAGAATTAAGGGTTTACTCATTTTTAATGGATGTAAAAAAGTTATGTGCCAAATAAGGAATTGTAATACGCTACTATTTTGGCAAGATCGTATTTCTCTTCATACTTAAGACGGTTAGAGCGAATGTATTTATCAACCGTTTCTGATTTATTTCCCATCCGGTTAAGTAAATCACTTTTGTTTCCCTGGAACTCAACTATGTCGCCATTCTCCTCAAGGAAAAAATATTTATAGACAAGCACCTGCCGGGAATACGATCCAAAATAATAAGCTGAGCTGTAGGTCCGGTATTCCAGTCCTTCACGCGCCAGTAATGTCATTTTGCCTTCCTCAAGCAATTCAAAAAAAATTGAAGTCTTATACCCTTGTGTGGCCTGGAAAGGAAGTGCATAGAAGGTACGGTAGCGATTGACGGTTCTGTCAAAAATTTCGAAGAACAAAACTTTTCGTGCTGTAAAAACAGCGGGTTTTGTATTGGACTGCTCGTACTGCACAAGGTCTTGCTGAAGATCGTACTTTACATTTCCTCTTAATGTATCGCCTGTTACCAGCACAACTTTACCTTCGTGCCAATATTCGAAAGGCCATTCCTGGGCCGATGCAGTGGCTGTGGCAATTAAACACAAAAGAAAACAAATGACTTTTCTCCTCATCCTATTTTTTTTCTTTCAAAATAGTATGCCCAAGTTTATCCCGTTTGGTTTTGAGATAATGTTCATTGTGCATATTGGGACTTATCTCTATCGGTAAGTTCTCCACAATTTCCAGTCCATAACCCATTAATCCCACACGCTTTTTAGGATTGTTTGTAATCAGTCGAATCTTGGATATACCCAGATCACGAATAATTTGCGCACCTACACCATAATCTCTTTCATCCATATCAAATCCTAATTGCAAATTGGCCTCTACTGTATCCAAACCGTTTTCCTGAAGTTTGTATGCCTTCAACTTATTTAATAAACCGATACCACGGCCTTCTTGTTTCATATACAGTACAACTCCCTTACCTTCTTTATCAACCATTTCCATTGCGGCATGCAATTGTGAACCGCAATCACACCGGCACGACCCAAAAATATCCCCTGTAACACAGGAGGAGTGTACGCGTACCATCACCGGTTCATCTTTTTCCCACGTTCCTTTAACCAATGCCATATGAACATCTTTTGTATTGACTTGTTCAAAAGCAACAAGTTTAAAATGTCCGAATTCTGTCGGCATATCTACTTCAATATCGCGGTGGATAAGGGTTTCTTTCTTAACGCGATATTCAATGAGATCCTTAATAGACACAAGCTTCAATCCAAAACGATGCGCTACTTTTTTAAGATCAGCCAGCCTGGCCATGGTACCATCTTCATTCATGATCTCCACCAAAACACCGGCGGGTTTAAATCCGGCCAGCCTTGCAAAATCTATAGCTGCCTCAGTGTGCCCTGATCTTCTTAAGACACCTCCACGCTTCGCCATAAGAGGAAAAATATGTCCGGGTTTGCCAAAATCTTCAGGCTTGGTATCGTGGTCTACCAGGGCTCTAATGGTTTTGAATCGGTCGTGCGCGGAGATTCCCGTTGTACACCCATGTCCGATAAGATCCACTGAAACGGTAAATGGTGTGCCATGCAATGCGGTATTCGTTCCTACCATTAATTCAAGTCCCAACTCTTCGCACCGATCTTCTATGAGGGGGGCACAAATTAATCCCCGGCCGTGAGTTGCCATAAAGTTGACAATCTCTGGTGTTACACATTCGGCAGCACATATGAAGTCACCCTCATTCTCGCGGTCTTCATCATCCACAACAACGATAACCTTACCGTTCTTTATGTCATCAAGGGCTTCTTCAATCGTGTTAAACTTTATTTCTTCAATCATGTGATTATTAATTCAATCAACAATAAAACATTACTAAGTGTTCCTAACGGGGAATGACAATTCCCAATATCCCTGCCAATTCTTTTTCAGCATTTTTCAGTTGCTCGTGAACCATGAAATATTGATCTATAGCGTCATCTTTTGCATTGCGCATGAGCCGGAGATTATCATCCATTAACTTTTGAATCAACCTGAATTTTAAGCGCAGAACATTGGAATAGGCAATCTCATGGATCACCTCTTTCTCATGTGGAAAGTAAATGTGGTATTTATCACTCCAGTGTTTGCTCGTTTCATATCGCGAGGTAATCAGATCAGCCACAGCTTTCTTGACACCATCCGATCCATTCTCCATAAAATAAAATGTATCTACTACCTCTCCACGCTCAGCGCCAGATCGAAAGGCACTATAAATTTCATTATACACAGGATTTGTGAACTCGACCTCGTCTAATTCAGAAAGTAAAAAGTCAACAAGCCGATGTTCTTCATAAGCGCTCTCAGCATAGTTAAGCAAGAGCCGGATTGTTTCACGCTCCTGCATTTGCACCATTGCTGATGTATCAGTCTTGTGAATGCTGGTGAAATCTTCTACCGGAACATTTGGCTCTTTGATTTCTTCTTTGATTTTTTCCTGTTGCCTCTTCTGTCTTTCCTGGATAAGAATTTTATTCAGCTCGGTAAGCAGAACAGTTTCTTCAATTCTCATCAGGTCGCTCGTCTCACGGATATAGACTGATCGTTTGATCGGATCAGGAATCAACGCGATGCTTGTAACGATTTCACGGATGGCCTCGGCTTTTCGTATGGGGTCACGAGCTTCTTCTGCAAGCAAATCGATCTTGAAAGAAATAAAATCTTTGGTATGATCTTTCAGGTGTTGTTTAAAAGCAGTGCTGCCAAGCTTTTTAGAATAGCTGTCAGGATCTTCTCCATCCGGAAGCAGTACAACACGTACATTCAATCCTTCTTTTAGTACCAGATCAATTCCACGTATGGCTGCTTTTATTCCTGCAGCGTCACCATCAAACAAAACCGTTACGTTCTCTGTGAAACGTTTGATAAGTCGTATCTGCTCTTCCGTTAATGCTGTACCCGAAGAAGCTACCACGTTATCCACATCCGCCTGATGCATGGAGATAACATCTGTGTAACCTTCAACAAGAAAACAAAAGTTATCTCTTCGAATGGCATTCTTGGCCTGAAACATACCATACAGCACCTGGCTCTTATGGTAAATTTCTGTTTCGGGAGAATTGATGTATTTGGGTTGATCTTTCTCTTTCGTAAGGATGCGTGCACCGAAGGCAATAACTTTTCCTGAAAGATTGTGCACAGGAAAAATCACGCGTCCGCGAAAGCGATCGTAAAATTTCCCACCTTCTTTCTGGATCATCAGTCCCGCTTTCTCCAGCATCTCTTTACTGTAGCCTTTGTTTAACGCCGTCTTGCTGAAATGATCCCATTCCTTCAAACTAAAACCCAACTCAAATTTTGAAATGGTGCGATCGTTAAAACCTCTTTCACGAAAATAGCTCAGGCCAATACTCTTACCTTCTTCATGATTAAAAAGCAGGTCAGCGTAGTGGTCCTTCGCAAAGTTCATGAGAATGTATAAGCTGTCGCGGTCACTTTGCACGGCCTCATCGCGAACAAATGCATCTTCAACGATCTCAACTCCATATTTCTTTGCAAGGTGACGAATGGCTTCAACATAGCTCATTCCCTCATGTTCCATAATAAACGTTATGGCATCACCACCTTTCCCGCTGCTGAAATCTTTGAAAATGCCTTTTGATGGAACTACGTAAAATGAGGGCGTTTTTTCGTTACTAAAGGGACTTAATGCTTTGAAATTCTGGCCAGAACGTTTCAGGGAAACGAAATCACCCACAACATCTACAATGTCGGCCCGGTTCTTCACTTCATCTATTGTTGTACGCGAAATCATATAAAAACCAATGGGTTCGGACTCAAAGATACCTTTTTGGAGTAAGTCTGATGGGCATTCCAAACAAAAAGTGACGAGGCGTAGCGTAGCATGAAAAGGGCCTAATCCTTAAAATTATGAGAACCTTTTTACAGATTACAGATTCAATTTCTGCGGATCTTGCCTGTTATCGAAAATAGTAACAATGTATACCCTCTCATCATTAAAGCTATAGAAAACCGTATTATGATGGGTGACCTGGCATTCCCTAAGCCCTGCTCTTCGTATGGATTGTTTATATATCTCTGGTGTTTGACGTAAGATCGATAATTGTTTTTCGAGCCGTTCAGAAAAATACCTTACTTCTTTTTCCGTCCATTCATCTTCCAAATATGCTATGATGTTATTCAAGTTGATCTGTGCTTCCAGAGACCATTCAATCTTTCTCATTTGAGCCATTTCTTGTAACGCTTGCTCACTTCCTCATGAGAAACTGTTTGCCCATTTTTAATTTGTTCTAATCCCCGATCAATAGATGCCTGCAATAGCGGATGCAACGTGTCATAAAAATCTTCCTTTCCCTCTTCATGCTGTTTTTCCCGCTCCAGGATTACATACACTGCTTGCAACACACTGACATCTTTTACCTGATCGATCATTTTGTGAAGACCTTGTCGAAGTTCAATATGTAAATCCATAACGCTATAATTTACTTTCAAAGATACGATTTCTGTACCAGAGTAATTCATAAGTGTCAAATCTAGCCAGGTTCAAAAGGACTTGTAAACGTGATTGTGTTATTACCTTACAATTTCTGGATTTATTTTATGACCGGATAATTCCAAATTTCCTTAAGATTCTTCATAAAAAGGGATTTAACATCTCTAACTTGCGCCGGAATTATGAAGTGATTTTGGAATGATTACCCGATCTTTTAAGTTAATCTTTTAATACGATTGATTAGGTGTAATTCATTGATTTTCAATTAATATTAGCTTGAAATGGCAAACCTCAATGAAAAAGATATTTTAACGGCACTTTCAACCGTTCTTGATCCGGATATTAAACGGGACCTCGTCAGTCTTAATATGATCAAACACGTGAAGATTGATGAGGGAGCGGTGAGTTTCACGGTAGTACTTACCACTCCGGCTTGTCCGCTAAAAGAAAAAATCAAGCAGGATTGTGTGGATGCTATTCGCAAAGTTGCAGGCGACAAAATCTCCATCACCATAGCAATGACATCTTCAGTAACATCACTTCGCGATAATGCTCAGCTTTTACCGGGTGTAAAAAACATTGTGGCTATTGCTTCCGGAAAAGGTGGTGTTGGCAAGTCTACCGTTACAACGAACCTGGCCGTTGCACTGGCTAAAATGGGCGCTAAAGTCGGATTGATTGATGCTGATATTTTCGGTCCTTCTATTCCCACCATGTTCAACTGTGAAAATGAACAACCCCATGTAAAGCCGGTGAATGGAAAGAATATTATAATTCCTATTGAGCAGTATGGCGTCAAGCTGATATCAATTGGGTTTCTTGCTCCGCCGGATAGCGCTATAATTTGGCGCGGACCTATGGCCAGCTCTGCCCTGAAACAATTTTTCAGCGATGCGGACTGGGGAGAACTGGATTACCTGTTGATCGACTTGCCGCCAGGGACAAGTGATATACATTTAACATTAGTGCAAAGCGTTCCTGTTACGGGAGCTGTTATTGTTACAACACCACAAAAGGTTGCTTTGGCTGATGCTAGTAAGGGATTGGCAATGTTTCGCCAGGTACAGATCAATGTACCAATTCTGGGAGTTGTGGAAAACATGGCCTTCTTTACGCCTGAGGAATTGCCTGATAACAAGTACTACATCTTCGGTAAGGATGGCGGTAAGAACTTATCGGAAAAATTCAGCGTTCCGTTTTTGGGTCAAATACCTTTAGTACAAAGTATTCGTGAAAGTGGTGACAGCGGCTTACCAGCTGTTCTTAAGGAAGGACCCAGCGCGAAAGCATTTATGGAACTGGCTGAAACACTTGCTCGTCAGATTGCCATAAGAAATGCTCAGCAGCCGGCGATGGCTGCATCGTAATAGTTTGACTTATAATATTTAACTTTACCGCAAAAACCAGTTCCCTATAACAATGAGCGTCAACATTACTTCCGAAGAACTCACACAGCGAATTGAAGCTTCACTTGATGGCATCCGTCCTTACCTTGAAGCCGATGGCGGCAATGTAAAAATTCTTGAAGTCACTGATGATAAAGTTGTTCGGTTGGAATTCGTAGGAGCTTGTGGCAACTGCCCCATGTCAACAATGACGTTTAAAGCCGGTGTTGAAGAGGCCATAAAAAAAGCCGTTCCTGAAATCAAATCCATAGAAGTCACCAACCTCACACCGGTAGCTTAAATCCTGCATCAAACATCTGATGGCCTTTAAAATACATCGATCGGCCATACGTTAGCAATGGGGTCATATTCCCGGTTACTCTTATTATATTTGGATGATGTAGTCTTAAAACGGTTGATGCGTGTCGATTTTCAAACCCTGGACATCTAAAGAAACTTTCTTACGGAGCATTTTGCTTGCCGTCTTCATTTTCCTTTCCATCAAGAGTTCAGCGCAGGATCGTTGTGCTACTGTTCCATACATGAAAAACCTTCAGCAGAAGAACTTACAGTTTGAAAACGAAAACGGATTTGAACAATGGCTTCAGAATAAAATACAAAACAGAAAAAAAGCACTGGACACGAAACGCCGCCAAACTACAACGTACCAGGTACCCGTTGTTGTTCATGTCATCCATAATGGTGAGGCTATTGGTACCGGGACGAATATTTCCGAAGCGCAAATCCTCTCACAAATTGATGTGCTTAATAAAGATTACAAAAGATTAAATACAGACGCCGTTAACACTCCATCAGAATTCCTTCCTGTTGCCGGAAGTATAGATATAGAATTCGTGATGGCCAAACGAACTCCTGAAGGCCTTGCAACAAATGGTATCGTGCGTGTGCAGGGAAGCAAAACCACATGGTCAATCAATGATAACTACGAATTAAAATCACAAAGCTATTGGCCTGCAGAAGACTACATGAACATTTGGGTGACACGTCTTACCGCATCGTATGTAGGATTTGCGCAGTTTCCTGTCTCTACATTACCTGGCCTTGAGAACTCTTCCCATAACAGACTAACCGATGGAGTGGTCATTGATTACACCGCCTTCGGAACCATTGATGCCGGTAATTTCGACCTCGATCCACAATACAACAAAGGAAGAACTGCCACGCATGAGATCGGACATTTCCTTGGCTTACGCCACATCTGGGGCGATGATGAAAATGAATCTGATAAATGTAGCGGAACAGATTATGTTGATGATACACCCAATCAACTCGTTAGTACCAGCGGATGCCCGACTGCCACGCGAACATCCTGTGGCAACAATAATATGTACATGAATTTTCTCGACTACACGAATGACGCGTGCATGAATATTTTCACTATGGGGCAGGCTGGCAGGATGGTAGTGGTTGTTGAAAACAGTCCGCGAAGGGCAAGCTTGTTAACATCACCCGGACTTCTTGATCCCGCACCCGTAGCAAATGATCTTGGAATAAAAACAATTCTATCGCCCGGTGAAAGTATTTGCAGCACACCAGAAACGCCAACAATTGAAATCCAAAACTACGGTAGCAATACCATTACATCTGCACAAATAAGATTCTCATTAAATGGTAGTCCTGCTGAAACAAAAAACCTTGTCTTAAATCTTGCTCCCCAACAATCAACTGAAATTTCTTTTAACCCTGTAGCTGTTTCGTCAGGCAACAGTTTCTTTTCCTTTGAAATCCTGCAAACAAACAATACCGCTGATGGAAACGCTGATGATAATCTCCGGGACATTACCGCTCAGCTTGTTTCATCTATTGGCCTTCCTTTCGCTGAAAATTTTTCTACTCTTCCGTCTACATGGAAAATCGAAAATCCGGATCAACTCATCACATGGCAAACCAAAGTTGCACCGAATGAAAATCCTGGTAACACCGCCATATATATGAATTTTTATGACTACGAAGACCGCTATGGAGAAGCAGATGCGCTTGTCACACCTGTATTTGATTTGACAACGGAACCAAGCGCTTACCTTACTTTCGATGTTGCTTATGCTGTCTTTCAGGGAAATAATGATGGATTGCGGGTTGTAGTGTTAACCGATTGCCAGACGATAAATCAAGGTACAACAGTCTATGAAAAAATCGGAACACAACTTGCAACGGCACCTTCAACCAGTGTACCCTTTACACCTTCTGACAATAGCCAGTGGCGAAAAGAGATCATTGATCTCTCTGCATTCCTGGGTAATAAAAGTGTGCAGCTTGCGTTCGTTGGAATAAATGACTGGGGCAACAATCTTTATCTCGACAAGATTGCTGTCATCACTACATCACAGGAAGATATTGTTTTAAAATCAATCGTAAGTCCTGCGCCGGTGCGCTGTGAAAACACAGTTGTACCGGAATTAAAAGTACAAAACGGAGGTACCGTTGCCATCACGTCTTTTCTTGTTGATGTTGTTGTCAATCAGGGCGCCCCTCAGATTCATGAAATTAGCGTTGCCATTCAGCCGGGAGAGGAAACAACGATAACCTTACCTGAGATAACATTAATTAATGGAAGCAATAAATTATCTTTTACACTCTCTGCACCGAATGACCTGATCGATACCAATCCCTCTGACAACACCCGGTCAACGATAACAATTGTAAATAACGATTCCAACATAATTCCCCTTCGTGAAAATTTCGATCAAAATTATGAGTGGTTGATTGTTAATCCTTCTGAAGGTGAGTTGTGGGAAAGCATCTCAACTAACTATAATCAATCCGTCTATTTCAATTCGTTTACCAATACCAGTATAGGTGATGAGGCCTGGTTGGTAAGTCCTGTGCTGGATTTCACACATGCATCATCAGCGAGTTTATTCTTTGATGTATCCTACGCTTTCAATTCTCCACATTATGATCAACTAAGAATTTTGACATCCAGGGATTGTGGAAACAGTTTTGACATGGTGAGCTTCGACGAAGGCGGAGAAGATCTTGCCGTAACTTCATCTTCATCTTCGTGGTTGCCCACCGATTCAATTGAGTGGATACGAAAATTTGTAAACCTGAATGAGCTTGCTGGTGAGAAGAATGTAAGACTTGCCTTTGTTGTAACCAACGCCAATGGCAACAACCTTTACCTTGATAACATAGAGTTCTTTACATCTGACAATCCAAACCCCTATCCTATCGATGATCTATATCTCATCTACGGAACAAATCCCCACGACCCTGGAAATTTTTATATCACATTTAACCTTGATGAGCCTCAACCTGTGAATTATGAGATTGTGGACATGATGGGAAGACAAATCGTTAATGAACGGATTGAAGGTGTGTTAAATCAAACGTATCTCATCGATGCAGGTCACACGGCTACAGGAATTTACATTGTACGGCTGAAGATTGGGAAAGAGTATTTTGCATCGAAGGTGTATATCAGCAAAAATTAAAGTAAGAGTTCGAAAGTCGGAAAGTCGGGAAGTCCGAAAGCAATGCAGCACTCTCCTTTGTCTTTCGGACTTTCCAACTTTCATTATCTTTACGCACTTTTTAATTATACAAATCATGGACGGTAAGAAAACTGTTGCAATTCTTTATGGTGGCCGCTCGGTGGAGCATGGTGTGTCGGTAAATTCAGCGAAAAATATTTTTGAGTTTCTGGACAGAAAATCATTTAGCCCTTTAGCTGTAGGGATAACCAAAAGTGGAAAGTGGTTCCTGACGGATGGCGTGAACAAGGACATTGAAAAAGGGAAGCCTGTTGGTATTAGTCTCGATCCTGAAAACGGCGGGTTGATTGTTCTCTCTCCCATGGAACATTTGAAGGTTGATATTATTTTTCCGGTTCTTCATGGAACGGATGGTGAAGACGGAAGCATTCAGGGGTTGATTAAAGTACTTGATATCCCAATGGTTGGCACGGGTGTTCTCGGATCATCCATTTCAATGAATAAAATTGTATCAAAGCGATTACTCAAAGAAGGAGGCATACCTGTATCGCGATTCTTAACTTTTTCTTTTGCGGAAAAGAGTACTATCAATTACAAGGATATTGTAAAAGAATTAGGCTCACCCTTCATGCTCAAATCAGCAAGCCTCGGATCTTCTGTAGGTGTATCGAAAGTGAAAAATGAAATTGATTTTCAAAAGGCATTGGAAGATTCCTTTTCGTACGATCAAGAGGTATTGGCAGAAGAGTTTATTACGGGCAGAGAAATTGAATGTGCTATTCTTGGTAATAATCCTGCGGAAGCTTCTTATCCCGGAGAAATTGTGATCAGCAGTAAATACGAATTCTACACCTTCGAAGCAAAGTATGTAGATGGTGAAGCTGTGCGCATTGATGTGCCGGCAAACATACCAAAAGACGTTGCTGAGAAAGTGAGAAAAATTTCCCTTGATGCATACCGTGCGTTACACTGCGAAGACTTTGCCAGGGTGGATCTTTTTATTACTGAGGATGGAGGAGCTTATGTAAATGAAATCAATTCCATACCAGGATTCACAAACTCTTCAATGTATCCCATGATGTGGAAAGAACGGGGAATAGATTTTACTTCTCTTATAACGCGTCTTATTACCCTTGCATTTGAAAGGCATCAACACAGCCAACGCATCGCCCGCGACTTTCAATCAGCACTTAAGTTTTAGTTATTGGTTAGTCTCCGTTTAACAGAAGGGTTTTACTTTTAGCTTTAAGCTTGCCTGCTCCAAGCAGGCTTTAATATGATTTCTTAACAGAACCACCGCTGCTCGAGTCTGTTCTTGACTTGGATGGGTTTCCTTTAAAACGAACATCAGCGCCGCTGCTGACATTTGCATTCAGTTCTTTTACTGCACTTACCTTTGCTGATGCACCTGAACTGGCTTGTATATTTACAACATCTGATTCCAGATCATAAGCATCCAACTGACCGGCGCTGCTAACATCAATTGATAACTCACGAGCCTTGCCCTTCAATTTAACATCTCCTGCACTTGAAACATTAACATCCAACTTCCCTACTTCCAGGTCAAGCTCTATCGACCCTGCGCTGGAACAACCTAACTTAAGAGATTGTGTCCGTATGGTTCCTTCGGAATAAATATTGGCTGCAGAGCTAACTGAAATTTTTTCCAGCGATTGATAAGTGACATACACCTTGGCGCGAACATTTTTAACGTTCCTGGCATCACGAACATGAATTTTAAGATAAGTACCAGAAACCTCTGTAATTATATCTGACGGATTAGTTTTACCATCCGTCTCAACTCGCACGTTGGGTTGATCTCCTCGCTTCAAAAAAACGTCAATTCCCTCACCCGCTCCAATGCTCCTGAAAGAACCCACGTTACGGGTTTCGGATTGCTGAGCCATTGTGGCCATTGACCCCAGCAAAAGAAAAAACAAATAAACAAATCGAATACGCATCATAGCCATTTAGTAATTTTTGTCTTAAAGACAGGACTTAAATATAAGGGTTGCGTGATGTCATTTCATTATTTTTAACTCCTATTCAATGATTATTCAGATGGAACAGCCCCAGGGGATTAATTTTTGAAGATGTACCAAAACATCGTATTTTACGGTGATTTTGAAGGGTAATTTTTTAAACTTTGAACCTAAATTCATTTTTACGCATATGATCTTCGACAAGAAAGCAGAATTAAATGTCCTTATCAACCTTGCGGCGAGCGACAAAAATGTAGCTGCACGCGAAGCCAAATTGATTCACCTCATTGGTAAAGCCAATGGAATTTCGAAAGAGGATATTGACCAATTGCTTGAGAAGCCACAGCCTATAAGCAATATCAACACACTTACCCCGGACGAGAAGTTTGAACACCTTTATTATCTCATCCAATTAATGAAGATGGACGGGCAGGTATTCAGAAGCGAAATCATTTTTTGTGAACAGATCGCAGACCGGCTTGGATACAAAAAAGGTGTAGTAGGTGAACTTTCTCAACATATCTACAGCGATCCTACCATCACAGCGGATCGTGACATGCTTAGAACCAAGGCTCAGAAATATCTTCGGGCGGAATAGGTTAATCGCTATCGACTGACACGACAGTAGAGACGCGATGCATCGCGTCTCTACAACCAAAATGTTCTTGTCGATTGGGAAAATCTCTTAGTGTTCTCCTTCTTTCGGACTTTCCGATTTCCGGTCTCTGGGTTTTTCTATTAACTGAAAACCCGATAACACTACTCAATCCATTTACCAAATTCGCCAGCCTGATAATCATCATAGGCTAATTGTATCTCGGCTTCGGAGTTCATTACGAAGGGGCCACGTGCTACAATGGGTTCATGGAATGGTTCTCCATGCCCGAACAGAATAATAGAATCAGCCAGGGCCGCCATAACTATTTCTTCTCCATGCCCGTCAAATTCAACGAGGCAACGCTCCCTTACTAAATGGTTGTTCACCTGTAACTGACCTCGGACAATGTATAGCAAAATGGTGTGTCTTTTGTCAACTGAAGTTCTGAACACGCCGCCTGATTTAAAATTAATGCTGGATGTGAATAATCCGGTGAGTGAATTCACCTGTCCTCTCACTTCTCTCCACTTGCCAGAGACCAGATTCAATGTCACTTTTCCGTTATCGAGATTTATGTGAGGAATGCTTTCACTTTGAACGCCAACATAATGAGGCGTTACCATTTTATATTTTGCAGGGAGGTTCATCCAAAGCTGGAGCACCTCCTCCGTTCCCCCCTCCTTTTTAAAACGTGCAGAAGAAACCTCAGCATGAATCAGTCCCCTGCCTGCTGTCATCCATTGAATTCCCCCAGCCTCTATAACGCTTTCTCCCCCCGAAGAATCTTTATGTACTATATCACCCTGTAAAATGAAAGTAAGGGTTTCAAAACCCCTATGTGGGTGCGGACCAAATGGCAATCCCTGATTACCTGGCGGATAGTGTTGTGGCCCATGATGATTGAGGAAGAGAAACGGGTCAAGGTTTTCAATAGACGGTGTAGGCATGGCCCGGTAAGTAATCAGATCATCAATTGGGGCATGTATTGCCTGATGAATCTTCTTTACAGATCTCATTGGTTATTCAGGTTTACTCAAGTTAAAATTAGCAGGAGGCTTAAGGAATAGTATTGAACTAGGTTAGGAAAATAGACATGAACCCGGGTTTTACATCATTACTTCGAAATTTATTACATGGTAATATTTGATAATGCTTTAATAACACATCTGATAGTCTATTGCTATAGATTTGATTTGAAATTAACGCCCAATGAAAAAGGCTTCCTTACTTATCTTAAGCATCACAGCAGTCTTGTTTTCATGTGGAGGTGACGATGAAAAGCCATCGCATAATTTTAAAAACCAAACGCTATCCGGTAAAATAGCCAACACACCGTGGGCCTATGGAGACGGTTATGCTGAAATTTATGGAACTGGCGATGATAGCGAGATCTACATCGATATGTTTAAAGACGTGGATGGCGAAGGGTGTGGTAGCATTCCGGAAGGAAACCAGGTGTTCTTTTACGTTCCAAATAAGGTAGGCGTTTATAAATTAAAATTTGATCTTAATAATCTGGAAGCTAGCCAAACCATTACTCTCTTTGAAGATGAAGGGGTTATGAACAGCATTGCTGCAGAAGGAGTCATTGAAATAACGGCCATTACGGAAACCACGATTTCCGGCCGTATAGATGCTAAAGTGGATGCCGAAAACAACGTGAACGGTAATTTTACCGTGAACATTTGCCAGTAGACAATTTTTTATCCACTAAAAAGCTGACCCTCAAGGCCAGCTTTTTTTTATTTATGCCATTTACCACTTGCCATATCATCATAATTTTAATCTGACATTTATCCTTAATTTGACATTTCGCACTACCCATAAATTGAAATGTCAGCGAAAACTATTACAAGAAAATTTCTGCTGCTCTGGTTGCCACTTCTTCTTTTAGAATGCTCAACGCCTGCAAAGAAAACAGAGCCTCAATCAGAATCATACACCTGGCCAGACTCTATCCCCTGGTGGAAGGCTAACAATCTTCGTACTATTCAAACCAACTTACCTGCATATAAAGGAGGCTTGAATGTTGACTCATTGATAGCCGATCTGAAATATTTTTCTGCAAATACATTGATCATTAATGCAGGCGGCATAATGGCTTTCTATCCTACCAAACTGGAATACCAATACACAAATCCGTACATGAATCCCAATATGCTCGGCGATGTGATCAACAAATGTCATGACGCCGGTATACGTGTTATCGTGAGATTTGATTTTAGTCGGGCGCACAAGAGTATTTTTGAGAAACATCCTGACTGGTTTTACATTTCTCCTAAAGGTGAACGCATTATTAATGATGACATGTATGTAGTTTCTATTAATGCACCTTATGAACAGGAGTGGTTATTCAAGATTATAGAAGAGGTTATCAATTTGTATCCGATTGATGGGGTTTTCATTAACATGCCGGGATACCAAACCAGAAATTCTTATGTAGGCAAGTATCATGGTATCGACCAGAATGAATATGACAAGAAACGCTTTGCTGAGTTCAGTGGTGGAATGAAACTGCCGCAGGAAGAAAATAATAACGATCCTGTGTTTCAGAAGTACGTGGCATTCAAAAGATTTACGGCAGACGAAATTATTGAAAGATTAAACAAGCTTGTGAAATCAAAGAATCCGCAGATTGCCGTCTGCACATACTCAGAAAAAAATGTAGACATCATCCGCCATGAATCACAAACCAATACATTGCCCTACTGGCCATACAATGCGTCTGACAATGTAAACAGCACGATACACTCCTACCCTAACCACATCGTGAGCAATGCCAGCATTCAGCAAATTTCTTTTCAGTCGAGGTACAATGCAATTGAACCCGAAGAAGTTTTTATCAGGTTGTATGAAAACATTGCCAACGGATCAGGGCTTGATCTTAGCCTCATGGGCGATTTCCAGGATTATGAAGATGAACGCAATTACGATGTATTCAGAGAGGTGTATGCTCATCACAAAAAATTTGAGCCTTACTATGGTCGATATTTTTCTCCTGCACAAGTAGCTGTAATATCTCCTGGCTCGTGGCCATCCGGCGAACCTGCACAAGAGTACAGAGGAATCCAACTCATGCTTAAGGAAGCCCACATTCAATATGATATTATTGAGAACAGCCAGGTCGGCAATCTTGAAGAGACAATAAAAAAATACAAGCTTATTATTCTTCCTGAAATACAGCTCGATGAAAAATCAATTAACGCTTTGTACAATGCATGCCTGGCGGGAACAAACCTGATCGCCACCAACCATTCCCTCGCTAACCAACCTGATGCTCTATTGAAATTATTTGGCGCGAAAATTATAAATAAAGATCATGACGGCGCAGGATATTATTTAAGTCCGGATAACAAAAACATTTTTAAGCGATTTGATAAACAAAAACTTCTCTTCTGGAAATTCAATCTTAGTCTTTACGATTTTACTGACGCTGACACTGCCTTACTTCCTATTCTCACACCTGGAAGACCCGGACCACCAGAAATAATTGGCGGTCATGAACCCACAGGTTATTTTGCTATGGGCATTAAAAATCATCAATCAGGCAACGCGGTTATTTTGCCGATGAATCTTGGTCGGCTATACTACCTTCATGGTTACGAACAGCACAAGAACATTTTACTGGATGTGATTGATTATGTCTTTCCTGAGGTACAAAGTCTTATCCAAACAAACGCTCCTGAACGCATCGAGGTCATCCTGCAAAAATTTGTAAAAAACATTCCGGAAAACTTTAATAAGAAAAATGATGAGGGCTTGATCTTCCACCTTGTTAACCTTACAGGATTCAGTGGCAATACATATTTCGATCCATTGCCAGTGTATGACCTGGAGTTTAAGATCAAGTCTGACTTTAAACCAAAAAGAGTTTTTTCAATGATTGATGAGACTGAAATTGAATTCACCTGGAATGAAGGTGTCATAACGCTGGGTATAAGCAGGCTTAACAGGTTTGATGGAATTGTGATGGAGAGATAAGTTTAAAAAAGTTCAAGGTTGACAGTTGACAATAATTTCTATTCGCAGCATAATGGATTTTTATTCGTTAAAGATTTTAGCTAAAAAGACAACGACTGACGCAAGTCTTTATCCATCGGTAAAAAGACTTGCGTCAGTAAAGTTCAAAAGTGTATATCAAAAGTTTTTTCAGGCTCAGGGTAAACCGCAATCCGGCGCATTATACAAATCATTCACAACCAGTTGACACGCTGGATCATCTGAGAAACTAGCGGTTACATCTACACCCACACCTGTCGGCGGCAATCCAAAAACATTAATGATTTGGGGAGATATACCAATCGGGAACGAGGATAATGCGCCATCTATTGTAACATCAAGCGTACCTGTAGCTGGTGCATTTTCATACGTAATGCGAAGTTGTAAATCGTAGGTATTAGTAGGATCGGTGCAAGTAGCATTAAGAAGTTGAAAGGCAGTAATACTACAAACATCTTCGCTGCAGTTATTAGGTGGTTCAGCACCTGGATTGATGTGTGGATTTGTATCATCACAGTCCACTTCACCGCAGGCACTTTCAATATCGAAATAGCCATCACAATCTTTATCAACGGCATCGCCATGACCCTTATGGGCTTTCAGAGCATGACTGTCAATCCAGATAATTTTGCCTTTGTGACATACCTTTACTTTATGATCTGTTTCGCAGTTTGATAAAAACAAAACAGAGGATAAGGCAAGTAAGGATAATAGGGTGAAGAATAAAGTTTTCATTGCTTTGGGGTTTTTATGTGTTAGACTATACTCGCGGCGGATATGACTCGCTCTAACAATTTTATTGTAATCGAAATTAAATCATCTGCTAATTTTTTCAAACCCGCAGAAATTAACACCAATACTAATGATCATTTAAAATCTATCCGTATTTAAAGAATAATGGATTTAGCTCTGCAAGCGCAATGTTGTTTAGTTACATATAGAATAAAGATTGTTACAAAATTGTTAAAGAAGAAAATGGGTTTTCTACCATTGTTAGAATAAAAATGCATCACTATAATTCCGTTTGGAATTTGCAGGAATAAAACCAGGAACAACATCTCGTGCAAAACGCATTTTTCAATTTGCGGTATTACGTCGAAATCAAATCTGGATCTTCATAACGTTTTATGATACTCTAAAATTTAATAGCCAGAAACAGGTAGGCCGTGCTCCCCTAGAAGTCATACCGCTCCTTTCCCATCATCAAAAAATACTAATAACCTGCTTGCGGTTTCTGTTCATTGTTTCATTATGTTACTCTCCCACCGTTTCGTTTTGATACATAATTTTAAATCCACACTCTCTGTCAGTAGCCAATTTAAACGGAATCCCATATTTTAAGCCGTTGGTATTAATCTTGACAAGTGAAGCAACATTGAACTTTAATGATTAAATTAATAGCCGCCCTAAAACCATATGAAGAAATACAGTGGCAACATACTCATAGTTGAAGATGACGAACACGTTGTTCTTACTTCACGCATGATCCTGAAGCAATACTTTGAAAACATTGAGTCGCTGTCATCTCCCAAAACACTTGAAACCAAACTAAGGCAGCAAGACTATGATGTTATCCTTCTTGACATGAACTTCAGCGCCGGTATAACTTCAGGGAACGAAGGACTGTTCTGGCTAAATCGAATACATACACTTTCTCCTTTAACGCAAGTTGTATTACAAACTGCGTACGGTGACATCGACCTTGCTGTCAAGTCCATCAAAGAAGGCGCTGTTGATTTTTTGGCCAAGCCGTGGGACAAAGAAAAACTTGTTACAACCATGTTGAACGCCTACCAGCAGGCACGAGCCAGAAAAGAAAACCGCGAACTAAAGAATAAGCAGAAAGCCATTCAGCAACATCTCAATCAAAATCACAGACCCTTTATTGCTTCCGCACCGGCCATGAAAAATGTTCTACAGACAATTGAACAAGTTGCCGGAACAGATGCCAATGTGTTGATTCTTGGAGAAAATGGAACGGGAAAAGAAATGGTAGCGCATGCTATTCACAATCAATCATCACGTGCTGATGAACCTTTTATATCAGTAGACCTCGGCGCCATAACGCCTTCCCTGTTTGAGTCAGAAATGTTTGGCCATGAGAAAGGCTCGTTTACTGATGCGAAAGAAAAACGCATTGGAAAATTTGAGCTCGCCAACAAAGGAACTTTGTTTCTCGATGAGATAGGCAATTTATCTCCTGAGCTACAAGTGAAATTGCTCGCCGTTTTACAGCGTCATAAAGTAACCAAAGTAGGTTCAAATGAAGTGATCGATGTAGATGTGCGGGTCATTTGCGCCACGAATGCGTCATTAAATGATCTTGTACGAAGCGGTGCATTTAGAAATGATCTCTACTACCGGATCAACACGGTTGAAATAAATTTACCTCCCTTGCGGGATCGGAAGGATGACATCCCGGCAATCTTCAACTATTACCTTGAGGAATACACGAAACGTTATCACAAGACTTTTACTTTAGATCCTCCTCTCATTCAACAGCTAATGAAATACAGGTGGCCGGGTAACATTCGCGAATTGCAGCATGCCGTTGAAAGGGCGGTGATACTTTGTTCACAACCCGAATTGACGATCCGCGATTTTCAACTTCAACAATCTTCCTTTGGAGATGAAACTGATTTAAAATCACTCAATCTTTCTGAAGTTGAGCGTGAAGTGATAAAACAGGCATTGAAGAAATCAAACGGCAATCTGACCAAAGCAGCCGAAGAGCTGGGCATAGGCCGCACAACATTGTATAGAAAAATGGAAGAGTATGGGATCAACCCCTAAATCCCTGCCAACTGGCGGGAACTGTATTTAAGATTTGATTAGCGAATGTGCCTGTTAACGAATGGGCTGATGACTAATATTTCAACTATTAGCAGACACTCACACACTCAACACCACACCCACACAAATCCCCCTTAATAAAGGGGGGCGTAGATCGTGCGGCTGCGGGGTTGTCCCCTTTCACGATTTAGTATGCATAAGTAAGAATGAGTGTTACAACCCCGCCATCGCTTGAGGCCATCGCCCCCCTTTCTAAGGGGGACTTGTGAGCAGAGGGCAATGGGTGTGATTCTTCTAATAAAGCATATTGCAGGCTTCAACCAGCGTAACAAAAACTTGAGCACAAGACCTACCATAAAAAAATTACTTCGCCCTAAAGTTGCTTTGAGGTTACTGGGTATTTGCTTCTTCGGCTGTCTGACGGGCTATCTGATTTTTAACTCACCTTACTGGATGGCGGGCATATGGACAGCCCTCGCAACCGTTGCCTTGTTCTATGAAACCGTAAGATTTGTAGATCAATCTGAACGCAAACTCACAGCCTTCCTTCAGTCACTGAATCAAAATGATTTTTCTGTCACCTTTTCTGAAAACACTAAGTCGGACGACTACGATTTGCATGTTGCTTTTAACCAGTTAAACGAAACGTATAAAGCGCTTCGCTCTGACAAGGAGTCACAGCACCAACTGTTGCAGATAGTAGTAGAGCATGCAGCGGTGCCGCTTATCTGTTATGACGAAGCCAATGACGAAATCTTTCTCATCAACGAGGCTGCAAAAGATTTGTTCAAGATTCCTTTCCTCCAAAAAGTAACTTCACTTTCGCGGGTGGATGCAACGTTACCAGAGTTCTTAACTGAAATTAAAGATGGAGAGAAATCTACGTTTCGATTGGTGATCAATTCAAAAGTCACCTTTCTCTCTGTAACATCAAGGCATATTCTCTTCAAGGAGATGAAACTAAAGCTGGTAGCTTTCTTTGATGTGAGCAGCGAGCTCGCCATGAAGGAAGCAGAGACCTGGCAAAAGTTATTACGAGTGTTAACGCATGAAATATCCAACTCTGCCATTCCGCTCTCAACACTGTCAAGTTACATTCGTGAAATGCTGGAGGAAGCGCAGGTGCAGGATCGAAAACTTACGGAAGAAGAACGGGGCGACCTGATGCAAAGCCTGAGGACCATTGATAATCGCAGTCAGTCGCTTAAAGAATTTGTTCAGAATTTCCGAACGGTGAATACCATTCCGGAGCCCAAGCTATCCAAAGTCACACTTAGTGAAATGGTGAAGGAAGCCGCCAACCTTTTTACAAAAGAATTTCAGAAAGAAAATATAGTTCTTCAGATAAGCGAACTCAAAGATCCGATTCTTGTATATGCAGACAAAAGTCTTACCATGCAAGTGCTCATCAACCTGATCAAAAACGCAGTTGAAGCCATGAGCAACTTCAAAGAAAATAAATTCATCAACATCTCTGTTGAAAAGGTTGGTCAACGTTACATCAATCTTCACATAGCCGACACGGGCACGGGCATCCCGGAAGAAAACCTTGAACAGATATTTATTCCGTTCTTCTCAACAAAGAAAAGCGGATCAGGCATTGGACTCAGCATTTCACAACAGATCATGCAGCGGCAGAAGGGAGATATATCGGTGCGGTCAACATTGGGAAGAGGGAGTGCGTTCACGATGACGTTTAGCTGCTAATAGACAATGAGTGAATGAAAAATAGCTGTCCGAAAGAACTCCGGACTCCTACGAAGAAGAGTTGAATATGAATGTACCCATTCGTACTTCGTAAATCGTACCTCACACCTTTTAGAGATGAAGTGGAGAAAGGTGCAATTAAATATATAGTGAAGATTACCTGGCATCTTTCCAAATCGCTATTGATTCATCAACCATACACCGTATTCATTTAATTGGGAAGCCAGGTAATAGGGCATGCTTAACAGTGAATACTTCTTCCCTCCGGTTGTTTCAACTGAGTCAATCTTTGTCGTTCCGGCATATAGTCTCACTGCAAAAGCATGAGGGGCCAGGTCCATAAATTGATGAAGCGACTTCAATTTACCCGTGGCCCCGGCTTTTACTTCCACAGGTATCAGCAAACCTTCACAGGGAATAACAAAATCCGTTTCAGCGGATGCCCCCTTCTTCTCACGCGTCCAAAAATGCAATTGATGTAATCCCCCGTAATGAGAAGCCAGTATTTCCTGCCCAACGATATGCTCTGCAATTTTTCCCTGGTACACAGACTGCAAATCAGATGCACCTAACACACTTTTTTGTATGCCTGCAAAATGATTTAACAAACCTGTATCTAATACTTGAAGGCGTGGCGATTTTCGCATATCCGCCAGCAAAGGCAGCACGGCATACACGGTAGGATATACAAGATGAATAAGCATAGCCTTCTCTAACGTACGCATGGCTTCCCCCACTTCTCTTGAACCATAATTTGAATGGCCAAATCCCTGAAAGGTGATGCGGGAACCTGCCTCCGGGTAAGATGCCCTGATGCAATGCCTCATCACCTGTGTAAGGGTTGTATTGCGGGCGTACTTCTCCACATCAGTCAAATAAGAAATAATGAGCGATTCATAGATAGATTGCAGTCCGGCGATATCACGATGAGTAGCATAATGATTGACTACTTCCGGCATTCCACCGATGAGGCTATACGCATGGAACAGGCGCAGAATCCTGTCATGAGCAAAATCTGCAATTGGTATTTTGCTTAATTGCTCCAGCGCAGCCGTTTCACCCAAAACCCCCAGAAATTCACGAAACGATACCGGGCGCACTACTTTGTATTCAACGCGCCCAACCGGAACATGCACATTTTCATTCAGCGTTGTTTCCAACAGGGAACCTGCCGCAACAACATAAAGCTCCGGCATCTGCTCATAAAAATAACGCAGTTGATTTATTGCTCCCGGAACCTCCTGTATTTCATCAATAAAAAGAAGTGTATCTTTTATTTGCCTGCTCTTGTTCTTAAGAAAAAATACCGCTTCCACGAGCCGGCCAATATCATTTATCTCCCGGAAGGGCTTGGCATCGTCCTCTCTCTCGAGGTTCAGATAGATGTATTGCTCAAACCCAGCCCCAAACTGGTTCACGACGGTGGTCTTCCCCACCTGACGTGCTCCCCTGATTATGAGTGGCTTACGGTTCGGATTATCTTTCCATTTCAGAAGCTCCGCATGTATATCACGGCCAAACATTATGTCTCTGTAACAAAGTATGGGTTAATAACTGACTTTCCTGTAATAAAGTGACGGTAAAAGTATTAATATTTTGTAATAAAGTATGGGTTAATTTAAGTTTTATGCCTCAAGTAAGGGTAAAGGATTCGTGCTTTCACCTGGCAGCAAGTCGATGAAAAGCGACTAACTTCATTGACTTCAGTCCTTTTCGCTCTTCTGGCGATAAACATTACATGTCTTGCCCTGTTGGATAGATGATATTAAACTTTCTTGGAATACAAGAAAGTTTAATATAATTTTTCTTGTATTCCAAGAAACAATTATTACTTTCGTCTTGTGAGCCAAGACATAAAAAATACATTCAAACAGATAATAAGCGACTTTCACACCTCAGAATTGGAACCTGTAAGCGCAAGGCAATTGGAACTTCCTGTGAAGTCAGGCAAAATCATAACGCTCACCGGCCCCAGGCGGTGCGGAAAAAGTTATTACTTTTTTCAGTTAATGAAAAGTCTCGTTGACAGCAACGTACCCATACAAAATTTACTTTACATAAACTTTGAAGACGAACGTTTCGAACTCACCAGTAGTGATTTTGATGCAATCCTCCAGGCTTACCGGGAGTTATATTCCAACATTAATCTGAAGCATACATATTTTTTCTTCGATGAAATACAAAACATAAAAGATTGGGAAAAATTTGTGAGGCGTTGCTACGACACGATCACAAAGAACATCTTCCTTACGGGATCAAATGCCAATCTTTTAAGTTCGGAAATAGCTACCGCACTCCGCGGACGGACGCTAACGTATGAGATATTGCCTTTATCTTTCAGGGAATACCTGCTTTTCAAGAAAGTGGTCCCGGAAAAATACGACTCCACCTCCCGGGCAAAAATCAATAAACTTTTTGACCGGTATTTGTTTGAAGGCGGTTACCCCGAAGTAACGTTTCTGGCTGACAGTTTGAAAAATCAGGCGTTACAGGAATACTTTGACGTGATGACGTACAAAGACCTCGTGGAGCGCTATAACTTCACGAACCTTCCCGTTATAAAATATTTTCTTAAGAGAATAGCAGCATCCGCAGGTTCGTACCTTTCATTAAATAAATTGTACAACGACCTGCGTTCACAGGGATACAAGCTTGATAAAAACTATTTATACCAAGTAAACGAAGCAGCCAGGGCAGTCTATTTGTCATTGCCAGTTTCAAAATTTGATTATGCTGAACTGAAACGATCGGGCAGCGATAAGAAAAATTATTTTGTCGATAACGGCCTGCTCAATGCCATTACATTTAAATTCAGCGAAGACAAAGGAAAGATGTTGGAAAATCTCGCCTATCTTCAGTTCAGGAGAAATGGTTACGAAATCTTTTATTATAAAGATACCAGTGAGTGTGACTTTGTCCTTCAACAAAAAGACAAGTTAATGCCTGTACAGGTCTGTTATAGCCTTGACGACCCAGTTACGAAAGAAAGAGAACTCAAAGGCCTTGTTCACTGCTGCACAAAACTGGGATTAAAAAAGGGAGTAGTTCTGTCCTTTTCAGATCAAAAAGAAGAAACAATACAACACATCAAAGTGAAGTACCTGCCGGTTGTGCCCTATTTTTTGGAGCGGCATTCGATATTCTAATCTCAACCGGCAGCAGCGCCATTGTTCCATTTTGAAATGTTCTGCTGTTTCATTCCAGAACAAATTTTTTCTTTGACGTTTGATTTTTTGATTATCAGGAAAGAAATTTCTTTTGGCCTGATCATGGATTGATCTGCAGGTAGTTGTTGGTTGTAGCGATAGCGTCTGGCAATAAATAACCAAGAATCAATAAAACCATGCTCCTCAACTACCTTAAACTCTCCATTCGACTACTGATAAGAAATCCCTTCTTTACGTGTATTAATGTGATTGGTCTTGCCATTGGGTTTGCCGTGTTTTTTATTTTGTGGCCGTATACTCAGTCTGGACTTAATAGTGATCAACAATGGAAGGATTCTAATCGAATAGCAAGACTTGGCTTTGAATGGACCTGGTCTGATGACGGAAACACCTGGCAACAGCGGATCTTTGGAAGCAACGGACCTCACATTGTTAACCAGCTAACAAGCGACTATCCGGAGTTGGAATCATTTACACGCATCATGCATCAAAACTGGTTCACGGTAGACAACGTTGGCCTTTCCCAAGAGATCATTGTGTCTCTAGAAAGGTCCGACCAATCAAAGGTTGTTTATAAGGAAGATAAGGTAGTTTGCGCAGATGCAAACGTCTTTGAATTTTTTCCGATTCCCCTTATATCCGGCAGCCAGACTTCTGCATTGCGAAATCCCAATTCGGTTGCGATTTGCGAACGTCTCGAAAAAAAATACTTTGGCCTGGAGGATGCCCTCGGAAAGACTGTCATCATCAATGGGAAACAATTCGTTGTAACCGGAATATTCGCCAACTTTTCACACAACACGCACCTGGATTTTGAAATGGCTTTATCCAATAGCGCTTTCATTGACTATTGGTCAGCGGTAATGCCGGTACCTAATGCCATTTGTTACGTCAAAAGTAGACTTCGATTAAATTGGCAATCATTCGAAGATAAAATAAATCAACCCTTTGCATTGGAAAAGCATTGGGGAGAAGTACTCAAATCATTTCCCCGAGCCACCGTAAAAAATCGAATTCAGCCCTTGCGCGAAATGCCTTTTGAAGAATGGACATGGAGCGGGTTCGTCGCAAAGTCTCGGCCACTCTTGATCACCTTTCAGGTCATCGGTTTTTTTGTCCTTGCTCTGGCAATTATCAACTATATAATTTTGAACACGTCACGCACCGCATTACGCATGAAGGAGGTGGCAACCCGCAAAGTGACCGGGGCCCTTGAGCGTGATTTTTTCAAACAGTTTTTTATTGAAACCATAGTCCTTTTTATCCTGGCCATCGGGCTAAGTTTAACCCTCGCTCAAGTAGCAAAGAGTCCGCTTCAATCCTTGCTTCAGATACCGGTTGGAGACAGCACGAAAGAGGTCAATGCCATGCTCATTGCAGTCATCATAACTTGCATAGTGATCTGCAGCACTTATCCCGTTTACATGGCTCGCTCTTATCAGCCCAGGGCGCTACTTGCCGGAGCCATTCGATACAGCACTAAGAACAATAAATTCCTTTCTCTCGCTCTAATTCAATACAGCCTTGCCATTGCTCTGATGGTTTCCAGTTTTCTAGTCTACAGGCAAATCACCTTTCTTCTGAATAAGGATTTAGGGTTTAAAAAAGACCTTGTGGTTGTAGTCGATGCCCCTGTGATACGACCAGAAAATTTTGAAAATGCAATTCACGAATTCGCTCATAGTAGCAAAAGATACAGTGACATTGCCATGACGACGATAAGTTCTTCCGTGATGGGCGACGAACCAAATCTGATGACCCTTCGGAGAAATAGTAACGATTTAATGATTCTTGACAGCAATGGCGGCGTTGATGAGCACTTCATTCCATTTTACAACTTAAACATCCTGGCAGGTCGAAATTTCCATCCAGACGAGAAGAGCAATGCAGTGATCATAAGCACAGGTGCACTTCCCAGGCTTGGCTTTTCGGATGCAGCCGCGGCTGTTGGCCAGTGGATTGAAGTCCTGGATCAAGATCTCACAGGAAATGATTCTCAATGGAATAGGGCGGAGATCATTGGGGTAATTGAGGGATATCGGCTTCGACCTTCCCTCCGGTATGGTAACGAGTTGGATAAGGGAGATCGGGGCATTGCGTTAACCTACAGGTCAACCCTTGTACCCTATCCACCGCAGCGAATTGGGATGAGGATCAATACCACAGATTTAGAAGACCTCATCGCCAATATCAAGGCAGACTTTGATGAGCTGTTCCCAGGAAATGTTTTCCACTGGTATTTTCTGGACGACCATTTCAACCGGCATTATCGGCATGAAAAAACCTGGCGCAATCAAATCCTGTTCTTTACTTCTCTCTCAATCGGTATCGCTTGTCTGGGGTTATTAGGTATGATTTCCAACATGGTCTTAAGTAAGACTAAGGAGATTGGCATCCGAAAAGTTCTGGGCGCGCCAACTATTCAAATAGTTGGTGTATTGCTGAACACCACTTTAAAGCAAGTCGCCGTCTCGGCCATATTAGGCCTTCCGTTAGCCTATTATTTCGCGCAACGTTATCTCGAGCGTTTTTCAGAACAAATCACATTGCATTGGTGGCACTTTGCTTTACCGGTTTTGATTTTAGTAATCATCATGTTTTCAACAATTGCTTCAGTATTGTGGAAAGCAGCGAGGACAAACCCAGTAGATGCTCTTAAATGTGAATAGCTAATAACGCTAGTAAAGATAAAACCATGCTCCTCAACTATCTTAAACTCGCTGTTCAACTAATGGCTCGAAGTGTGTTCTTTATCCCTCCCCCTACCTGACTTCAAAACGATATTTCCCGCTTTGCACTTCAAATTGCGTAAAGCCATTTCCCTTGCCAGTCTCAGCAACAAACTCGGATTCGATTCCACCTGCCACCGAAACAGTTTGACCTTCGTTTGTAGGAACAAATACCGTGGCCGTGCATCCGACGGGAACGGTAATATCCATCGCAAACTGATCACCTTCTTGTTTCCATTCAATACCCCCTTCTCCGTACGATGTTCCGGTGGTGTAATGTGTGCTGGTGATCGCCGGTACGGGTTGGGGTTTAAAAATAATATGCCGGTACCCGGGTTGCTTTTCATCGGCCTTCATGCCGGCCAGGTTCTGGTAGAACCACACGAGCCCACCGCCAAACATGGGATGGTTGTGCGAGCCTCCTTCGTCCCAATTCTCCCGGGTGGTGGTTGAGCCGAGCTCAATCCAATGGCCAAAGCTGGGTTCCGTTGTCTTATTCATCGCTGCGTAGGCCAGGTCGTTCATTCCGTTTTCCGCCAGCACTTCAAAAAAGAATCGCGTTCCGAAGATTCCAGTGTCAAGGTGACCATCATTGGCCGCAATATTTTGTTTGAGCGCTGATACTACTTTGTCGTACCGATCTTCCTGCACACCCATCCTGAGTGCCAGGATATTGCCGCCGCCGTCTCCATACGTGCCGGCTTGCTCATCGTAGAATCGCGCGTGAAAAGCGCGTTTGACCTTGTCGGCGATTTCAGCATACTGAGCTGCTTCCTGGTCACTACCCAATGCCCTCGCGGACCTGGCAGTTATATCAGCACAATACCACAGGTAAAAAGTATGCACCATTTCATCGGAGACGGTTTTGCCTGGTGCCAGCCACTCGCCAAGGTTGTACCACATCACCTCCTCACCCTTGTAATTCTTACGCTGAGAGAACATGATGCCATCCGCATCCACCCACGTCTGCATGTAGCGAATGTAACCCTTCATTCCTTCATAGTTATCTTCGAGCATATCACGTGCACCGTACGTCATGTAAAACTCCCAGGGAATAATGCAGATGGCAGCACCCCAGGCCACACCACCACCACATCCAGGCTGCCAGGGAGCACCATTAGGAACGTACCCGGTTTCTATATTTTGTGCTTCGAACATGTCTTGCACCCACTTATGGTAAAAGTTTCGTGCATCGAAGTTGAGCATAACGGTGGGGCAAGCCACCTGGCCGTCGCCCGTATACGCTGAACGCTCCCGGTGCGGGCAATCACTGGCAATACCGCCATGCATGTTGTCAAGCTGGCTCCGTCGCCAGATGGTGTTGATCTGGTTGAAGAGCGCATTGGATGTCTCGAATCGTGCTGCCGGTTCGATGTATGTGTTCACGGCTTCTGCCATGAGGTTGTCCGCTGTCAATTCACCGGGCCAGTTCTTAATTTCAATACCGCTAAACACGAACCAGTTGAATCGCGGAGCATAGGTAGCCGGGCCGTTACCTGAACAGATATACGTGTTGTCACCGGAATACAAATTGCCGTTGAAGCTGATGTCAATGGCTTGTCCTGCGGCGCCATCTACATTAAGGAAATTTACCCAGCCTGAAATTTCAACACCGAAATCAACCTTATAGTGGCCTTCGCCCAGGCGATCAATAGAAACAGGTTTGAGTTGCTCCATTACTTTATCGGTGTGTGAAGTATGCGCTACCAACTCCCCGTAAGGTGCCTGCCGCTCAACAGCTTGTTGCCAGGTTTGGTCATCAAACTCCGCCTTGCTCCATCCCTCCTGTTCCTCACGGGCGTCATAGATTTCCCCGTAGTAAACCATATCTCTGACGATGGGACTCTTATGAACCCTCCATGACGTATCGCTGACAATGATTTCCTCTGAGCCGTCGGTGTATGTGAGGTGCACCTGTCCGAGGAATCTTGGCGTTCCATAACCTTCCGCCCAGAATTTGGCAGGATTGTAAAAGCCATTGCCGAGAATAGCACCCACGGCGTTCTTACCTTTCTGTAACTGGCTGGTAATGTCGTACGCCAGGTACATCACTTTGTACTTCCTGAAATTGTCAGGCAGGCTGATGAGCGCGGTTTCTATTCCGGGTCGTTTTCCATAATTGGTTTGATTGGGTACCAGTACATCATCACCGATCTTTTCGCCATTGACGTAGAATTCGAAATAGCCCAGGCCGGTTACGAAAGCAACAGCCTTCTTTATCTCCTTCGTCACTTCAAATGACTTTCGAAACATGGGTGCAGGCGGACCAAATTTTTTGGGAACGCCGTTGGGTCCGCCATCGGGTTTGGGGAGAGCATCTTCCCCTTGCCAGGGCGCTCCTATCCATTGTGCTTTCCACTCCGACTTGCTTAAAAGTCCCATTCGCCAGCGGGCGGTTTCGCTCCACGGACTGGCATTCCCGTTTTTGTCCCAGACGCGCACCTGCCAATAGCACTCCTGTCTCGATTGAAGTGGTTTTCCATTGTATTCAATTCTTATTGATTCGTTCGATGCGATCTTTTTGCTGTCCCACAAGTCAGCATGATCGAGCAATGACTCCGCGCTGGCAACGCGGATCTGGTAGGCTGTTTGTTTCTCACCGCGTTGTGATGCTGTTGTCATGTTGATCCAGCCCAACCGGGGTGTTACATCAACGATGGAGGGGTCGTTCAAATATTCGCAGGTGAGATGGGTCGGTGCTTTGAGATTAGACGGTCGTGGAACGTTACACCCTACCAAAATAATTATAACGAAGAGCAAGTATGCGCGCATAACTTATGAATGTGTTTGAAAGAAAGCTTCCCTGACAATAATAGACATTTAAAAAAACAATATTGACCTGCTCACTCATGGCTCTTTGCCTGGCAAAAGATTTTGCTATTCCCTGGCGCGAAGAATGTCATGCCGATAGCACAATTTTTTTTACTTATTCTCACTTTCCGTTCGGCATCCCCTAGATAGCTCACTGAAATAGAACCACGTATTGAATCGCGACTCACGTAAATAGAACCACAAGCGCTAAGACAGCTTAGCTGGAACAACTCATCACTTTGCTTATCATGCCCTATCTGAAGGATATTTCATAGGAAGCTGAGTAGTACGAAGAACGTCATGCCGATAGCACAAATTTTTCAATTTGTTCACCACTTTCACGGAGTGGTTATGCTTTTATGGATGGCTTTCCTTGTCGTTCAGCCGTGGCTGATCGCCAGGAAGAAACATCGAATTCATAAAGCGATTGGCAAGATGTCTTTTGTCATCGCACCCATTCTTATGTTTTCCATTTTTCTTGTTTCAAGGGAAACCTTTCACGCCAATTTGAAGGCGCTTCCGACCCTGACAGATGCTGTTGCCATAATCTCCTTAAGTATTCCAGCCATTATCATCTTCGGAATATTTTATGGTCTGGCCATTGCTAACAAGACAAGAACTTATTATCATATGCGCTACATGATTGGAACCGGCCTGTTAATGATGGGCCCGGGGCTAGGGCGTGGCTTAATTGTCTACTTTAAAATGCCGCCACCATTAGGTATATCCGTTAGCCTCGCTGCAGTAGCCCTGATTTCAATTGCCTTCCTGGTCGTTGACCTTGTGAAAAAGCGCGACTACAAGCCTAACCTCATTGTTGTGATGCTGATGGTGCTTTATTCTCTCCTGTGGGAACTGCGATATACTGCCGTATGGCAAGGGTTCGGAGATATTTCCGCAAAACTATTTTTCTAATAAAGTGAAAGTGCCACTGCACCTTTCTCAAATTTTGTGACACTCTACTTCTTGGGTCAATGGATCGCTGTAACGTTTACCTTCTGAATTCCTTTTAAATGTAATTCAATATGCCGGTCGTGTGCTTTGTTTGCGTATTCACTTATGATCTCTAAAATATCATAGTCAATGAAATTACATTCACTGCCATCTATTGTCAGCACACTGTATTCGGGAATTTCGTCCAATGTCTTTCGTAACTTCACTTTATTTAAGAAAGTAACATTAGAGTTGAGTTTGATGTATTGTGTTTCAATTCCCATGTGTTCTGTTTTCGTGATTTTATATTCCGCTCTAAAGTTGTTCTGAACGATGAAATAAATTGAAATTAAAAGCCCGATGGTAACACCGATCAGCAAGTCAGTTGAAAGAATTACAACGATAGTAATTAAGAATGGAATGAATTGTTTCCAGCCCAAACTCCACATGTTGCGATAGAGCATCGGCTTTGTGAGGTTATAACCAGTAATGAGAAGTATGGCAGATAGGGAAGCGTAAGGAATTTGATTGAGTAAAAAAGGAACAAGTAAAACAGCAAGTAACAGAAAAAGTCCATGGGTAAAAGCTGAAAGCTTTGTTCTTGCACCGGCATCAACATTTGCTGCACCTCTCACTACAACGGCCGTCATGGGTATTGCTCCAAGAAGTCCGCAGGTAATGTTGCCAATACCTTGTGCAATCAACTCACGGTTAACCGGCGTAATTCTGCCTCGCCTGTCTAATTTGTCAACCGCCTCCACGCAGAGCAATGTTTCAAGAGATGCCAGCAAACCGATGATCATTCCGTCTTTCCAAATCTCTTTGCTGGAAAAGAGCATTGTGAGATCGGGCAAGGAGATACTGGCAAAAACATTGGAAGGAATACTTACCAATTGTGTTTGCTTGAGTGAAAAAACTGACGTTGCCCTTATAAAGAGAATGTTTAAGACTATACCAATCACAACGACTAAAAGCGGTGCAGGAATTACTTTCAATTTTTTCGCAAAAGGTTGTTGAAATAAAATAAGAAGTGCTAAAGAAATGACGGTGATTAAAATTGCTCCTCGTGTAATGTGATGGTTGAAGTGTTCAAGACTTCCAAGAAAATTGTCGTGAGAAAAAAGCTTTAGAAAGCCACTTGTCCAAAAGTCAGGATGATCATAACCAAGTGCTATCGGAATTTGCTTGGAGATGAGGATGATACCAATTGCGGCTAACATTCCTTTGATAACTGATGAAGGAAAGTAGTTTGCTATCGTTCCAAGTTTTAGAAAGCCGAGGATAAGTTGAAACAAACCCGCCACTATGACGGCCAGCAGAAAAACGCTGAAATCGCCAAGAGAGATAATTGAAGCTGCGACCAAAGTTGTGAGGCCTGCTGCTGGTCCTGAAACGGCCAGTTGTGAACCGCTAATGAAGGAAACTACAAGCCCACCAATGATGCCTGATAACAAACCGGCATAAAGAGGCGCCCCCGAAGCCAGGGCTATTCCCAGGCAAAGCGGAAGTGCTACAAGGAAAACTGAAAGCCCCGCAGGCAAATCATGCTTAAGCCATATGATTCTGTAATACTTAATTGTTCGTTTCACGATGCAGAAAAAAAATATTTATCGATCAAAAGAAGAAAACTCAACGGTTGCACTCACCTGGTGTTGATGGCAATGCTGGCGCATGAGAGGTTGTTGATATTGAAGCGCAAGTTAAAAAATCCCAAACCTATCAGGAAGAATAATTTGCAACCGACCACTCCTCCGTCCACAGGTGGTGATGTAGCCGGAATGGTTAAATACTTTTGTGTATCAACATTGCTGGCAACGCCCGGTTTTCAAACGTATGCGGTTAAGTTCCCCTTGAAATTTTTGAAATTTACCAGCATGTACTTTAAGGATCTTCAACTACCAAGGAAAAAATTTTCACCTTCTCTCAACGCTCTCATTACGTTCCAATCAGATAACTCCTGTACTATTTCATGCTATTACTTTGTCATACAAACAGAACTTGCCAAATAAACTAAAGCACCCGGTGATTGCTCATCGATTCGTAAGGTCAGGTTCATTCGCTTCTCCGGATCAATTACCGAAGCCTTTAAGTCTGTGTCGGCATATTTCCAGGCTTCATTGAATTGCTTTTTCACTTCTTCTGCCTCTTTTGGTTTTCCTTGTCCATTCAGACTTTCAAATAGTCCGTTCAGTGCGAATCCATTTTTAGGCCAATATGTCAAATCCTCCCTGTAAATTTTTTCAGCTTGTCCATAGTCCTTTATCGTTAGCAATACGTTGCCTAACAGGTGACGCACGGAGAAAAACCAGTCGGGTGGTTCGGTGTAGTTAAGGCCATCCTCAATTTTAATTGCTTCGGTAAGCAGTGGAATTGCTTCGTTGTATTTTCCATCCTTTATATAAAGTTCTGCTTCCAGGACTTTGGAGGATATTTTGCAGACTTCTGTCACTTTATTTATCCCCCAATTCAATTGTTCAGCGATTGAAGGAGCCTGACTAAGCTCGTTCAATTTGTTGAGTTCCTTTCTTGCCTGTTCTTTATCATCCAAATTGACATAGGCCATACCCCGGGCATAATGCCAAATAGCCGTAGGGTAAATCAAATCGTCAGTCGGTTTAGGCAGCGTCAGAATCTTTTCCCATTGCCCAAACTTGACCAAAATATGGTTGGGGATTGTCAGGTAGTGTTGCACCATCTCATATCCTGGTTCGTGATAATATTTTTTATCAACAAGGCTTGCCGTCTTGTAAGCAGCTTCGATAGAACGTGCACCCCGGCCTTCAAATGCTGCAGTCGCAGCAAGGAAATGATAATTGTGAGGGTAATACATCTGCGGATAATATCCCTGCGATTTACATTCCGCTATATAAATGCTGTCCGCAATCACAGCTGCCTCATTGGCCAATGATCCTTCGTGATAGTCGCCCGTGTTGATATAAATATGCGATGGCATATGAACCAAATGTCCGGCTGAGGGTACAAGTGTTTTTAACCTTTCTGCACTGGTCAACGCTTTCGAAACATCAGGGCTTGCTTCCATGGCATGGAGATAAAGATGATTAGCCAATGGATTTTCTGGATCTATTGAAATCACTTTTTCAAGCAGCGTCACAATTTCAGGAGTCCATGGTCTTGGCTCTCCGGCTTTACCAGTATAAAAGTCCCAGGGATGTAAATTCATCACCGCTTCGGCATAGAGGGTCGCAACAAATGAATTATCAGGAAACCGGATATATGCTTGCTTCATGGAATTTGCAAAACCTTCTTCATCAGTTAAAGTAGTGTCCATTGGAAACTTTATCTGGATGGCTTCAATAACTGCTTTCTCCCACGGCGATACGTGTTCACTTAAACTGACTGCTTTGGTTACCGCTTTTCTTATTTCGTTAACCGTCCCCATATTGTCAACTGAATTAAAATTCGGACCCAACACATAGGCTATTCCCCAATACCCCATAGCAAACGTGGTGTCCTGCCTGACCGCCTCTCTAAACGACCGCTCCGCCTCTGCATGGTTAAAATTATTGGCCATAATTATTCCCTGATTAAAGAACATCTGAGCATGCTTTGATTGGGTTGTCACAGCAATGCTATAGTCCCCGATGTTCCTCAATACAGGAGCTTCAAAAGAGGGTTGGCTTTCTTTGCATCCCTCAGTCCACAGGAGTGTTGTTAGTAAGATGAAAAAGATTTTAATGGTCTTCATGTGTATAGGTTTAAAGTCAGTTTTTATGATTTATGGGAGTGCAAATTAAGGGTACGCTGGGATAAACAGTACATTCCGTAATTAAGAAATTTGTCATTAGTAAGCGCATTACCAGTGGTGACGTAACCTTAATTTTTTAAACAACGCCCTACGAGCCGCGCAAAATCTTCTCCATCTTCCTGCCCTTCGCCAACTCATCCACCAGCTTATCCAGATACCTGGCCTTCTGTGTCAAAGGATTCTCGATTTCCTCTACGCGATAACCACAGATTACTCCGGTGATGAGGTGTGCATTGGGGTTTAGCGAAGCCCGTTGAAAAAATGTTTCAAAAGTTACCTTTTCTTTTATTAGTTCTTTCAGCTTCTTGTTATCGAAGCCTGTTAACCACGTTATGACCTGATGCAATTCTTCTTTTGTTCTGCCTTTCTTCTCTACTTTTTCGACATACATAGGATAGACCGAGGCGAAGGTTATTTTTGCTATACGCTGATGGTGTGTATCGGAGTTGTTCATACCTCGTATTTAGGGTTAATCTTTCATAATATTTCAACTTCAAAAGCCTGCTGTCTTGACAATACTATTTCTGATTTTTATGGTCGTACATAAATTCTGTCTCCCGAATAATCAATAAAACTGTTTGTTTTTTTCAGAAATCCAAAGCCAAGAATACCATTAAATTCTTCGGTGACACCTCTGCTTGTTAAGGCATGTTTAATGGTATCAAAATTCATCGCAAAGAATTCATCAAAAGAAAAGGTTAAATCCTTATACGTCAAAGTTGTTGAACCAATGCTATAAATATCATGTGTAAGTCCGCCGGCACCGCCACCTGTTTCTCCAGTATCTGTGAGTGCAAGTCCGATTTCTTTTGCGAACTCAACATCCAATAAATTAATTGATGCACCTGTATCCAATAGAAAGCATACATCATAATTTTTCAGTTTTAAATATATGGTCGGGTGTCCAAGTCCATTAAAAGAAAATGGTATTTCAGTATAATTTTCTCTTTCAAATGCTTCTCTTAAGGCAGTCATAATAGTATTGGTTTAAATTTTTGATCATTATGTTTCTCGGATGAAATGACGCACAATGATCGAGCTGTGAAACGTACTCTGTCTCTTCAACGACTGACGTTGAAATACATCCAAAGATAAAATCTTTTTGCGTAACCTGCCCCGTATGTTCATAAGCATAGTGTTGGCTATATCATTTGCTGTCTAAATGCAAAGTAACAACGTTCATGTTTTATCGGATAACAGTCTTCTTATTGAATGGATGAGTTATTACTTCGTTCATTAAAATATTTATTATTTCTTCCTTACTTGCGACAAGTATCTCTTTTCATTCATGTACTTACTGACGGTAACCAACATAAGTCTGCAGGGCAACGATGACTTTGCCTTGAAGAATATATCCTTTGAGCAAAAGAAAAATCAACGCATAGCAGTAGCCGGTGAGACCGGTTCGGGCAAGACATCCCTTCTGAAAATTATCGCAGGCCTATTTCAACCGGATGCTGGCGAAGTTAAGCTCATAGGGAAAAAGATAGATGGACCGAAAGAGAAGCTTGTGCCGGGCCATCCGGAAATTGCGTACCTGTCACAACATTTTGAGCTTGCCAAATTCCTTCGCGTCGAACAGGTGCTGGCGTACGCCAACACGATGAGCGAGGGAGACGCGAAAGCATTATACACGATTTGCCAAATCGACCATTTGCTAAAACGAAAAACCGATCAGCTTTCAGGCGGCGAACGACAGCGTATAGCCCTGGCAAAATTGCTGATTATGTCGCCAAAGCTGTTGCTGCTGGACGAACCGTTCTCACACCTTGACCTTGTTCATAAGGATACATTGAAGTCAGTAATTTCAGATGTGGGTGACAAGCTTAAGATAACCAGCATACTGGTATCGCACGATCCAGTTGATACATTGCCCTGGGCCGACAAAATTATCGTGCTGAAAGACGGTGCGATCGTTCAGCAAGGTAAGCCTCAGCAAGTATATCAAAAACCTGTAAATGAATATGTAGCCGGACTGTTAGGGCACTATTCTATTCTAAACCACGAGCAACTTAAAGCGTTGGGTTACAAAGATAGAAATGGTAAAAAAATGCTCACTCGCCCTGAAAGCTTTCGCATTGTATCACGCGGACGAAATACGCTGACAGGCATTGTTGAAGGTATTTTATTTCTCGGGGGCCATAGAGAATTGGTGGTGCGGACAGGAACGGAAACTATTCGTGTTCGTGCCAATGCGGATACGATCAGACGTGGCGACAGCATTAGATTATTGTTGCAGGCCGAACCCAACTGGATAACCGAATCTTAGTTTTTGGCTACGAAGTATGACCGGGATCGTTGCTTCGTAATGCTTCCATGGTTAGTCAAAAAAACGTATGATTCCTTTGCCGAAATTCCACTCGCCTAGAACTTGGACAACTTGAAATGTCGTGGTAACAAAATTAGCTTTATACTTTGCATCCTTTGCGTGTTAGTGTCTTTGTGGCCTCAGCAATTTAAAGCCACGAAATCACAAAGCACGAAGAAATCTCCCGCTTAGATGAATTTACCAGAAGCTTTTGAGAATCGAGATAACCATATTCATGTATGTATACCAGGGAATTGTTTTGAAGTGAAACAATCCAGTGTTTCACTTTGGATCAGTATGTGATACGAGCACTTGAAAAATCCTCAAATGCAACGCTTCCAATAACAAATTCATTTGCTGGCATGATGCATGCAAGGCTATGATTTGCACCTTATAGTGATTTGAATGAAAATACATTAATCATTAACTCCTGATACTATCTCTGCTCATTGGCATAAGTCGTGTAGCTGCACTGGATAAGTTTTAAATTAGTATGATATAAATTTTAAAACCATGCTCCTCAACTACCTAAAACTCTCCTTTCGCCTGTTGTTAAGAAATCCATTCTTCACATTCATCAACGTGCTCGGATTATCAATCGGCTTTGCTTCGTTCTATGCCTTGTGGGAATATGCCATCACTGAATTAAAAGCAGATCAGTATCACAAAAATTCAGATCGCATTGCAAGAATTGGCGTGAACTGGCAATGGACCGATGATGGCGGCAAGACATGGGGGAACATAATTGTCGGAGCCACAACTTCATCCATGTTTCCAATGGTGAACGAAGATTATCCTGAAGTGGAAAGCGGCCTGCGTATTTTGAATCAGTGGCTATTTGTACCTGCGTTAGTAAATCATGGTAACGGAATTGTCATCTCAGCGGACAATCAAAAAGAGCAGGCTAAAATCTTTAAAGAGGAGAATGTAGCTTATGCAGACTCTAACCTGTTTACTTTTTTTACCATACCATTGGTGTATGGGCAGCCTGACAAAGTATTGAGCAAAGCGAATTATGTAGTTCTCTCCCGGTCAATTTCAGAAAAGTATTTTGGAGCAGGAAACCCCACAGGAGAACTATTGAAATTGAACGATTCCGTTACGCTGGAAGTATCAGGTGTATTTGAAGATCTTCCACACTACTCTCATCTGAATTTTAACATGGTAATTTCAAGTATCGCGCTACAAACCAAGTGGAATGCCTCTCCGGGAAGTCGGTCAGGTTGGATCACATCTTATGTTAAACTCAAGGATACAGATTTTAAGCATTTTGAAATCAAATTGAATAAGCGGGCCAACGAATATTTCGCTGAATCACTGCGCTATTTTCCCAACGCTAAACCCGAAATGTTTATTCAGCCTTTGGCAGAGATTCCGTTCAGTCAGAATTTTGGTACTGATACCTTTCGCCCTAAATCGAAGCCCTTTCTTCTTACACTTGCCTTTATTGCGCTTTCTGTTTTGGCGATGGCATGGATTAACTACATTAACCTTTCGGTCAACCGCATTGCCAGAAGGTATAAGGAGATTGCCACCCGCAAGGTTTCGGGTGCCAGGCCGGTTAACATGGTTATACAATTCGTTGCCGAGGCCTGCGTGACCAACGCAATAGCGATAGTGCTTGCCATTACCTTGATTCAAATAATCCGAAACCCGTTCTTGCTCTTTTTCAATATTACGATTGCCGAATTTTCATCGCTTAGTCTTGAGTCTGTAGTTATTTTGCTCACCATTGTTATTACTGGCATCCTGTTATCAGGAGTTTATCCGGCTATGATTTCGGTGGCCTACCAACCCACGGTAATATTCAATTTGAAATCAACGGAGTCGGATAAACGAGTGATCCCTTCCCTGCTGACCATCAGCCAACTTACAGTGGCAGTAGTCTTTATACTGCTTGGTCTTGTAATATCTGATCAACTCAATCATGTGTTGAATATAGACACCGGCATCAACAAAAATGAAGTAATAATGATCGATGGTCCGGTTGTTAAACCGGCTAACTACAACCAGATATGGCATTCGCTAAGAGACCAGGTTTCCAAAAATTCAAAAGTACTGGGTGTGACCGGCAGCAGTGTTGATATCACCGGAGACAATCTTGAAAATCCTGTAACCAGGCGAACAGGGTCTGACTTGAGCTTTGGAATGAGTGGATGCTCAGTAGATGAATACTTCCTTCCGCTTTATGGCATCAGCCTGCTGGCAGGACGTAACTTCATTGCAGACGATCAGCCGGATGTCATCCTCATCAGCCGCTTTGCGGCAACCCGGTTGGGATTCGAATCACCCGAAGATGCAGTGGGCTCAAGAATCAATCTTGATATGCAGTTCGGAAATTGGATGGATGCAGAAATAATTGGTGTATTTGAGAATTTCCGTATTCAGTCATTCCTAACTCCAATAGAAAGCAGTACAGAAGCAACCAACGAAGGGGCGGGTTTTGTTCTGATGCATGAAAATCAATCCTTTGCAGGTTCCCCCTCCAATGCGGAGAAGATTTCAATACGGGTGTCGGCCAATAACTTTGAGGAAACTATCAGGGGTATACAAACCTTATTCGAAGAGCAATTTCCGGGAAATCCTTTTGTTTGGTATTTTCTGGATGAACATGCCAACCGGGCCTACAGCCATGAAAAGACAGCCCGGAATCAGATCGTATTATTTACCGGTCTGGCCTTGCTGATTGCCTGCCTTGGTCTGCTGGGTATGATCTCCAATAAGGTGATCTCAAAAACCAAGGAGATCGGCATTCGCAAAGTGTTGGGAGCGGAACTGCACCAGATTGCGCACATTCTGGTGAACACCACTGTGAAGCAAATAGCAATTGCCATTGTGATTGGAATTCCTGCAGCTTATTACCTGACGCAACAGTACCTGGAGAAATATTCCGAGCGGATCAGTTTGCAATGGTGGCACTTTGCCTTGCCGGTGGCAATCTTAATTTTGATCATGTTTGCCACTATCGCGTCCGTGCTTTGGAAAGCGGCGCGTGCTAATCCGGTTGATTCACTTAAGTATGAATAGATAAAAAAACAAACCCATGCTCCTCAACTATCTTAAACTTACCCTTCACCTGCTGGTACGAAATCCGTTTTTCATCTTTAAAAAATTATTAAGCAACCGCATTTCACTAAGCCAAATATCAAACAACCAAAACCCCTTACTATGTTACGAAGAGATTTTATCAAATCAGGTGCAGTAGTTGCAGGCACACTTGTGGTACCCTTTTCACTGCAAGCAAAAGACGAGAAAGTGAAACTCGCCATTCTTGGAACCGGATGGTGGGGAACTGATATCCTGCTCACCAATGCGTTGGCTTCCGGACAATTTGAAATCGTTGCCCTCTGCGATGTAAACTCACTTGCGCTTGAAAATGCAGCTAACATTGTAGTGAATACAGGTGCAAAGAAACCCAAACTGTTTACATCGTATAAAGAAATGTATGAAATGTCCGGACTTGAAGCCGTGGCGATCGCTACACCTACGCACTGGCACGCCTTACAATTTATCGACGCTTGCAAAAAAGATCTGCACGTTTTTCTTGAAAAGCCTATAAGCTACGACATCCGTGAAGGACAGGCTATGCTGAAAGCTAAACAAAAAGCCAATATTGTAGTTCAGGTCGATTTCCCCAGGGTAATGGTAGACACCAACGACCAGGTCAAGAAATATATTAAAAGCGGTGAAGCCGGAAGGATATACCAGGTGCTGGCCAATATTAATAATCAGGAAGGCACCCTGGTTGAAAAAGAAATTCCAAAAACCATAGACTTCAACACTTTCTGCGGACCTGCACCACTAAAGAAATTTCTTTGCAACGAGAATGGAACCACACCGGACTGGCGCGGACAACACGATTTCAGCCGGGGCATAATGGCCGATTGGGGAATCCATTACATTCACAACGTCAGAAGAGTGTTGAATCTTGGCATACCTGATACCATCTCAGCTATCGGAGGGACTACACGTAATTTAACCAGCGATAATCCCGATCAACTGGATGTACGTTTTGGTTTTGGCGAGCTGCCTGTATACTGGTCGCACAAAGCCTGGGGCTACACCTCTCCCACACCAGAGCATGATATGGCGTTTACTACTATGGTGAAAAGGCCACCATTTTTGCCGGTGACCTGGGATGGGAAGTCTATCCTGCGGGCGGAACCAAAATATCGAATGGGGAAGTAAGGTTCACACCCTGGATACCGGAGGTCGCTGCCACTTACACAAAAATGATAATTGGTCTCTTCACTGAGTTTGCCAATGGAGTACAAAAAAAATCCAATGAAGGAATTACCAATACGTTTGAAGACGCTCAAAAAACAACAGCGTGCGTGACGTATGGTGATATTGCCTTCCGCACAAAAGCCAACCTGAATATTGATTCAGCATCAATGGACATCAAAAACAACAAAGATGCGTTGGCCATGTTGAAACGGGAATACAGAGTTCCTTATGTGCATCCGTATAGTTGATTTCAATGTTGAAGGGAAGTTAGTAAACCAACAAAACCATGCTCCTCAACTACCTTAAACTTTCTTTCTTTATCAACATCACCGGATTATCATGACCTCAAACTCTATTTCGGTTTTCGAAAGGTTCTGGTGACCGTTATCCAAAACAGGAGAACAACTTTACCTTACCATGCTTCTTTGCAGAAAATTTATTTTCATAAAATAAAAAAACCGCCCCATTACAGGGCGGTCATTTTAAAACCAGGTGGTTTATTTTTTTCGGCTCTTCCCTTTCTTTTTGAATTCCTTCTTTTGATCCATCCACTTTTGATACTGCTCTTGCGACAGGATGGATCGGATCGTTGACTCGTGTTCGTCTTTCAGCTTTTTAAATGATTCTTTATCTGCCTTGTCATCTTTTCGCAACTGCTCCATCTTCGTTCTGATATCCTTGTGAGCTTCTTTCATTTTAGTGACCTGTTCATCAGTCAGGGACAGTTCCTTTTTCAAGTATGCTTCACGTTTTTCCAACGCCTCCGTTCTTTTTTCCTTTGCACGGGCAGCACGTTCTGATTTATAATTACTCCACTTTTCATTCTGCTCCGGCGTAAGAATTGATTTAATCTCTTCTTCACGCTGCTTGCGCAATGACTGACCGGTTTTGTGCTTGTCTTCCCGCGACAACGTAGAATCTCTTCTTATGCTCAACTGCTCTTCCGTATACTTCTCATTGATCTTTTTAATCGTTTCCGATTGTGTCTCATCCAATGAAAGGATCTCACTCATGCTTTTCCCCTGATAATGATGGGGACGCGCATTCTCCTTCTCCTGTGCAAAGATGATTGACGTCATCATCATGGCAAATACTACTGCTATGTTCCGTTTCATATTCATAAAAGTTTAAATTTTTATGATGCTTTGACCCAAGAAACGCTCCAAGGTTTAAAAATGCATGCTGTTATTCGATAGTATTTCGATTCCGCTCTGCCATACGGCTTCATTTATCGACATCCGGAAATCTCAGGCAGGAATTAATTTTAAAGAGACAATAGCAAAAAGCAATGGCAAAGGTGGGTAAGCGGACAAGCAGCGTAATTTTTTGAGTTTGGAATAAAATAGAAAACAGACATCCTCCACATTTGGTCCTTTTGATTTTTATTCATCCGGTTCTTCATCTAAAAATCTTTAGTATTGATGGAATACCTATTCGTTACGATCCATTATCTTTCAAAATGATTCGAACAGCCTATACATTTCTTTTCATTATGGTAACGGTTTCCTGCTTTGCCCAGGGGTGGGTGTCTGATGCAGGAAACGGCAATTATAAAAACCCCGTTCTCTTTGCAGATTACTCCGATCCGGATGTCATTCGTGTGGACGATGATTTTTACATGGTGTCGTCAAGCTTTAACTGCATGCCAGGCATACCTGTTCTGCATTCAAAAGATCTTGTGAACTGGACAATCATTGGCCATGTGTATGATCAGTTGCCTTTTGAAAAATTCAATTTACCTGCACACGGACAGGGCTCGTGGGCGCCTTCCATTCGTTATCACAAGGGGATGTTTTATGTTTACTTCTGCACGCCGCAGGAAGGTTTGTTTGTTGCCACTACAAAAAATCCGGCTGGTAAATGGAAGCTTGAACACATTGTAAATGTTGCGCTATGGGAAGATCCCTGTCCCTTCTGGGATGATGATGGAAATGCTTACCTCGTGCGCAGCAAGCTACGCGCCGATGTTTTGTACCTCCACAAGATGAGTGCCGATGGAAAGAAGTTACTGGATAACGGTACCGTTATTTTCGACAATGTCGAGAGGCAGCCCATTATTGAGGGGCCGAAGTTTTTGAAGAAGGATGGTTACTACTACATACTTGCGCCGGCAGGGAGTGTACCTACGGGCTGGCAAACCGTGCTGCGGTCAAAAAATATCTATGGCCCTTATGAAGATAAAATAGTATTGCATACCGGAAGTACTACCATTAACGGTCCGCACCAGGGAGGACTTGTTGAATTAAAATCAGACGAGTGGTGGTTCATGCACTTCCAGGACAGAGGTGCGTACGGTCGCATTGTGCATCTTCAGCCCGTTGCCTGGAAAGACGGGTGGCCGGTGATGGGTGAAGATAACGATGGCGATGGAACAGGGGAGCCGGTGATGGAATGGAAAAAGCCAAATACAGGAAAAACGCACCCGGTACGTGTTCCACAAGCTTCAGATGAATTCAATGAAAATAAATTAGGCTTGCAGTGGCAATGGCATGCCAATCCTAAAGAAAGCTGGTACTCCCTTTCCGCTCAACCGGGATCGATGCGCCTGCATGCCGTTAAGAATATGACGCAGCAGGGAAATCTCTGGTTTGTTCCTAATTTATTGTTACAAAAATTTTCTGCACCATCGTTTACAGCAACGAGCAAAGTAACAGCAAGCCTTAATCTTGCTGGCGAGAAATGCGGACTTGTGGTAATGGGTGAAGAGTGGGCCTACATTGGTATGCTAAAAACAGAAAATGGTTTGGAGCTGGGTATGTACACCGGATCTTATTTTGAAGGGTATGATAAAACACAAAAGGCTGAGTCCGTACCAATCAATCAGAATACATGTTACCTGCGTGTAACAGTTGCTGACGGAGCGATCTGTACATTTTCATACAGTCTTGATGGCGCTACGTATCATCCGTTGGGTACAACCTTTCAGGCTAAGAAAGGAAGATGGATTGGTGCAAAGGTTGGGCTCTTTTGTATCAACCCCAACATTCATGACAGCAAAGGTTTCGCAGACTTTGATTGGATTAGAGTAGAGTAGAGTAAAAAATTTCCAGGTGTGAACCGACCTGTATTTGGATTACGATGTCAATCTTTTACTGATCAGGAAAAGACAGCAGATGCCCTAATAGTTTCTGTTGTGACATTTCGCAATTCTTTCTAAATAAATCCTTCTGATCTCCGTCTCGCTCTTCGTGGGAAATCTTTTCTTTAGCCCCGACAGAAACAGTTTCTTTGTCAGCTCAGAAAGCTCAAACGTCTTCATTAATCGTTGCGCAGAAGTCATGCCCCGAAGAACTTTCAAATACAATTTGTGATTAGGTTGAGGTTTTATATTGTCTTCCATTTTAGCTGTCGTTCAAATATAAAACTATCTTTTAACACAGGTGCTTTAAATTTTTCTCAATATCATTAATCATTGCTCTGTCTCTTTCGTTAAATTCCCTAAATAAAATTCAACTCCTATGAAAAAGCCCATCATGTCCCTGTTTCTGGTGGTGCTTGCGACCGGAGCAGCCTGGTCACAAGCAAAACCCGCCAAGGTTGTATTCGACATCACCAGCAAAGACACGCTGGATCATCAGACCGTCATGCGACACGTATCCCTTATGGCAAAGGCTTACCCTGAATCACAATTTGAAGTGGTTGTATATGGTGGTGCGCTACCGATGTTTCTTAAAGATAAGTCCACGGTGGCGAAAGGCATTGAAGAGTTAAGCATTAATAAAAATGTATTTTTCAAAGCCTGCGAAGGAACCATGAAACGCTACAATGCTGATAAGTCAATGCTTGTCCCTGGCGTAGGTACCGTGCCCGATGCTATTATGGAAATTGTTACTAAGCAGAGCGAAGGATGGGGATATATTAAAGAGGCGCATTGAGGGTCCGTTAAAATGTGTTTCGTTATCAGTTAATGGCTAATCGTTGAGTGGCATTTAAGTAGTGTCGTGTTACATTTGAATTGACGGTTCATCCATCGCTTACTCCTAACCCCGATGGCTAGCGGTGTCAATGATTTTATTTTTCTGAAACGACTTTAATATGTTTCAAAACCCTTTCATGGATGGAGTGAATGATGTACTCGGACCAAAGTCGCCAGTAGGCTACGGGTTTTATCTTGTGATAATACCACGTAGAACCTTCCAGTAGTGTGATCGACTCTTAATTTCATGGGCAGACGTTAAATGAGAAACCGGAATTAGCTATACTTTTGTACCAGAGATAAAATAATATCCAAAATAGTGTTGCGCTAATCCTAAGATCATTGTAAGCAAAGGTGATTTAAGATTGTCCCACCGTTCCTTACTCATCTTTTCTTTTCCAAATAAGAGTTCTTTTATAAGAAAAGAACTTACAACAAACGGAACATGTGCAACGGAGGGCGCTATGTTCATGCTCACGTTTTCAATTTGAACATTAGTAAAATCTAAGTGAGCAAGGTGCTTGCGTACCTCATTAATGTTACCCAATTCAGTCAATGCCCAGGAAGTGCACAGTTGGTGATAAACCTTCTTTAAAAAACCTTGTGAAGGAAGAGGTTTTTTTAGAAAGCCATCAGCGATAACAAACTTTCCTCCTGGTTTAAGTACTCTGTGAATCTCATTGAGCAAATCCGACTTACTATCACCACTAGCATAGCAACTGCTCTCAATGGCGATGACAGCATCGAGTGAATTGTCTTCAAAGCCGGTATGACAATAATCACCTTGAATGATCTCTATATTGTTGCTCTCGTTTACATTAAGCTCATTTGCTTTCTCAACTTGCCAGGGAACAAGCGTAATACCTTTGAATGATCCATTAGCAAAACGCTTATTGCCATGACGTAATGTTGCACCTAGTCCACAACCAAAGTCAGCTAAAGTAAATGATGCTGATAATAAGATGTTGAGTCTTTTATAAACTTCATCACTTAACTTTTCAAGCATAGCCTCGCGGGAAAATGGATTCATACCCGGCTTATAATATCCGAAATGCATGTTGTATTGATTACTCCATGCATAATAATCCGGACCTGCTTTTTCATAATAGTTAATAATTTGTTCTCTCTTTGATAGCGAAGTTGCCTCGCGGTTAACTTTAGGCGCAATGAGTGGCATTACGTTGCATACAGTTTTCATATTATTCATAACTTTCAGAAATATTTGAAATATAGTATTAAAAAAATATCACAACTTCATCAACAGTTTATAAAACCACGTTTGATCTGATTTGCTGAATTTATCGATCATGCCATCTACTTTGAGGGAAAAGTCGAAAAGGTCTTTCGTAACATTCTTGAATTCAGCGACTGCTTTTTTATCAGTACCGGATACGCTTTGAACTTCTTCCAACACATTGAGTATAGGTTCTATTTCTCTTCTCCTTCGTTCACGAGAAACCTGTTTCGCCAATTCCCAAACATCCTTTCCGGTATAAAAGAATTCTTTTCTCTCTCCCACCCTGTTTTCCTTCTTTACAATTCCCCAATCCATAAGCGCTCGTAAATTCATATTTACATTACCCCGTGACATTTGCAGTTCTTCCATAATCTCTTCCGCCGATAATGGCTCAGTAGCCAGTAAAAGCAAAGCATGAATTTGGGCCATCGCTTTGTTGATTCCCCAATTGGATCCCAGTGTTCCCCATGCCTGGATAAATTTCTGCTTAGCTTCTTTGTATTCCACGGTCAAATGTACTGTAATGTTTCAAACTTTCAAATATTTCTGAAAGTTTATTTTTAATTAAAAGTTAGTACCGGGAAGATTGTGAATTCAGCCATTTCAGGATAGCAAGCAAAAATTATAGATTTTCCTCATGTCTAACGAAATTCATGACTTACGAAAACAAGCAGAGATTGATACCGATCTAAGAATTGTAAGTCTCTGTCCTGATGTTTGTGCTGGGAATAATACTCGTGGGAGTATCACCCTGATAACGTTACTTTGTAAGAATTTACAACTCTACTATTTGAACCCTTTTAGTTATACATTGTTAAACACAATATTAATCGTTTAGTGATTTAATGCTACTTAGTTCATTCAAAAATCTATGATACAAACGAAAAAATGGCAGTAAGCAAATGGCAATAGGCAATTTTGCCTACTGCGATTGCCTGTTGCCTACTTTTCAACATTGGTTAATATCTGTTGATAAAATGTTTTATATTAGTAAACGATGCTCTCATTAATAATTGGCAAACTATGATAAAGAAAACTTTTGTATTGGTCGTTTCTCTTCTTATAACGTCTTTTTTATGGGCGCAGGAAAGTGAAATAAAAAAAGCTTATACAACTTCAGGAGGTGAGCTTATTTTTTCATTGGCAAGCATGACTTATGATGATGTGAATGTGGATCCGGTAGTACGCTTTTCTGCGTTCTTCAATGCACAAACGTTAGTGAATTACGATTTAAGTCATTCCTTTGGTTTGTTTGCCGGACTTTCCATTAAAAACATCGGGTTTATTTATGACGTACCTGATTCCAACATTCGCAAAAAGGCAAGGACATATAATATTGGTCTGCCATTAGGTTTCAAGGTTGGAAATCTTGACAAAGTTTTCCTCTATGGAGGATATGAAATTGAACTGCCCATAAACTATAAGGAAAAAACATTTGTCAACGACGATAAGGAAGACAAGTTCAATTCCTGGTTCAGCGATCGCACGAACACTGTCTTTCACACTTTATTCCTCGGTATTCAATTACCTTATGGAGCAAACCTTAAATTCAAATATTATCTCACAAAATTTTTCAATGAAGATTACAAAGAGAAAGATGACAGTGGAAATACCGTGATGCCATATCAGGGCATTGATGCGAATATCTTTTACTTCTCCCTGTCCTTTAACATGTTTAGAAATGATCAATTTTATGTCGGCAAACCAAAGGACACTAACGTTGATCTGTAGTGATAATAATTGTCTGAAAGGACTCCGGACTCTTACGGAGAAGGATTGTCTGAAGGACTCCTGCGGAGAGTATTGAACCTGTCTGACGTCAGGCAGGTAGTTGAATGATGGGCTTTACTCGAATCGCAGCGACTCAATAGGATCTAACCGTGAAGCTTTATGGGCGGGGTAATAGCCAGAAAGCAAACCAACAAATACGCAAACAACAAGACCGATAAACATCCAGAGCCAGGGGATCAGGAATTGTTTGATTTCAAAAAAAGATGCCAAAAGATTTCCTATCAATATTCCCAGAATTATCCCCGCTATCCCGCCAAGAAGACATACCACTATCGCTTCAATGACAAACTGTTGACGAATTCTTTTTGGCGTTGCACCAAGAGCTTTGCGTACACCTACCTCACGGGTACGCTCTGTAACGGATACAAGCATAATATTCATCAAAGCAATGGAAGCACCGAGTAAAGTAACAAATCCTACACTGAATCCACCCCAGTAAAGTCCGCTGGTTATGTTTGAAAGGTTTTCAGCAAGGGTTTCACTTTTCTCAACGTTAAAAGAATTTTCATCTCCTAATCTATCGTGGCGTATCTTCCTCATTAACCCCGTTGCTTCACCCATGGCATGATCAAACATCTCCGGTCTTTCTACCGCTACTGTCATGTAATAACGTAAAGACCGCCCACCCGATAATTGATTGGCGACGTTGAGGGGAACAAGGGCCATGTTATCGTAGTTATCGTCCTGTAGTCCTCCCTTCTCAATAAGCACACCTATTACACGAAAGCTTGTACCAAGCACAGTCACTTTTGTATTGATCTGTTCTTCTTTTTCATTGTACAATGATTCGGCAAGCTTATGGCCCAATATCACAACATGCCCTCCCCTGTCAATCTCGATCTTCGAGAAATTTCTTCCCTTGTCAAGTTCCAATGCTTTAATAGCAAGGTATTCTTCATTAACACCCACAACCTGAACATTAGGATTACTTTTTTTGGATAGATGTTTGATCTCAGCAATTTGTGATATACGAGCAGAAATACTGACTGAAGAAGGGACATTATAAAGAGACACAAAACGTTTCACTTCATCATATTTAAGCAAAGGGTATTTCTTTTCAGTCACACCTTGCCGGTTAGCGCCACGATTCACCTTTGAATTGATGTCAAAAGTATTCAGGCCAAGAGAAGACAACTTTTCCATCACGGATTGCTCTATCCCATCAACTGCTGTCAGAATACCAACCAGCGACGTAATGCCTATGGCCACGATCATGGCCGTAAGCACAGAGCGGAGCAAGTTTGCCTTTACTGATCGTAAGCCTTCCCTGATATTTTCAACTAAATCCATATGCCGGAAAAAATTCTGTCACCTATATGTTGATGATACTGCCTCAAATGTTACAGGCAGGCCTGACAAATGTTACAAGCAGGCCTAACAATGTTACAGGCAAGCCTAAAAATAACAGATTTAAAGCCAATTATTGAAAAATAACTACATAGAAAGGCGTTTATAATAACCATTCGGTAACTTTGAACATTAATTGATATAAGTGTATGAAGAGATGGATTTTTTTGCTGGCATTTACACTTCTGTTTAAGGCTTCTTTTGCGAATTCCATATTTGTTCCTATGGATGAAAAACAGAGCAATCATCTAAAGGCATATGGAATTGCGTATTGGATACTGAAAAGTGAAATGGAAGTGGACTGGCTGCTGAACTATCGCGGCGGCAGCTTCATGTGCAAATATCATCCAGCCATACAAAATGAACTTGTTATTCGTGGTGTTTCATTCGAAGTAATTTCAGACGCAAAAGCCAACCAAATCATTTCTGAAATAGCAAGTCCTGCAGTAAACTATGATGTAATGAAGTTGGAGAAGTATCCACGCATTGCCGTGTATTCGCCAAAAAGCAAACTACCCTGGGACGATGCCGTTACACTGGTGCTGACGTATGCTGAAATACCTTATGATATGATTTATGATGATGAGGTGCTGGAAGGCGTTCTACCCAAATACGACTGGCTTCATTTACACCATGAGGATTTTACAGGACAGTACGGAAAGTTCTACGGATCATACCATAACATGGGCTGGTATGTAGAACAGCAAAAAGAATCGGAAGACCTTGCGCGCAAGCATGGATTTCATAAAGTATCACAATTAAAACTTGCCGTTGCCAAAAAGATAAAAGAGTTTGTTGCCGGTGGCGGATTTATGTTTGCTATGTGCTCTGCTACGGATAGTTATGATATCGCATTGGCAGCTGAAGGTCTTGACATTTGTGAACGGATGTACGATGGGGATGCGGCTGATCATACGGCGCAAAACAAACTGAATTTCGAAAACACTTTTGCCTTTACTGATTTTCGTCTGGAGGTTGATCCGTATCGTTATGAGTTTTCTGATATTGATAATCATCCAACAGAGCGTGGACTTCGTCAGGATAACGATTACTTTAGTCTCTTCGAGTTCTCAGCAAAATGGGATCCCATCCCTACTATGCTTACACAAAATCACACCAAGATCATCAAAGGATTCTTCGGACAAACAACCGGATTCAAATCTTCTTTGATTAAACCAGATGTGGTGACTATGGGTGAAAATAAAGAAATAAAGGAAGCGAAGTATCTCCACGGCGTTTTGGGCAAAGGCTTCTGGACATTTTACGGAGGCCATGACCCGGAAGACTATCAACACCAGGTTGGCGAAGAACCTACTGATTTAAACCTTCATCCTAAGTCGCCTGGCTACAGGCTTATTCTTAACAACGTACTCTTCCCCGCTGCAAAGAAGAAGAAACAGAAAACTTAAAAAAGTACGAGGTACGATTTACGAGGGTCAGTGAGCTATTATTCAACTATTCAATATTATTTCATTCACTCACTCATTTTTTCAGTGCATCCTGTCCCCTCTCGCTTCCATACCTTTAACAATTTCGGCCTCTTGCTCCAGTAGTTCACGCCACCGGGCCATCACTACATCTTCAGGTACATATTCCTTGGCAAGCTTGATGAAAGTTTTATAGTGGCCTGCCTCTGAGATCATAAGTTCATGGTAAAAATCTGCCAGTTCATGATCATGAATGTTTTTCCACAGGATTTTAAAACGCTCACAGCTACGCGCTTCGATGAGTGCATTCATTAAAAGTTTTTCCATCAATTGCTGTTCGCGGCTGCCTCCTTTTCTGATAACCTTATTCAACGCTTCTACATATTCATCACGGCGAGGAGCACCAAGTTCATATCCTCTTTTTCTCAGTTCTGCTACCACACGTTCAAAGTGACTCCACTCTTCAGCCACCACAGGTGAAAGAACTTCAACCAGTTTTTGCTTGTCGTAATACTGAACAATAAGGGTAATACACGATGAAGCAGCTTTCTGTTCACAATAGGCGTGGTCAACCAAAATATCCTCAATATGCTTTTCAGCCACATTAACCCAGCGAGGATCAGTTGGAAGTTCAAGCCCCAGCGTAAATTTATCTTTTGCTTCCATGGTGGGTGGTTATTGGTTATTATTAATCGTTTAGTGATTTAGTGCTTCTTAGTTCATTCAAAAATCTATGGTACAAACGAAAAAATGGCAGTAAGCAATTTTGCCTACTGCGATTGCCTATTGCCTACTTTTCAACATTCACTCAATCGCTAATTCATTCAATCACTCATTAATCATAGAAGGACCAATCAAATCCGAAGTCAAGCACACTCGCCTGGCCTGGATAGAAAGGTGTAGGAAAGTAACCTTCTCCCGTGAATGCCTGTACTAAGTTATTGTATTTTAAAAAGATTCTACCGCGTTTGATCTTTGCATTGAGAAAAATATCAACGATTGGAAAAGAAGGGGAATAGAATGCAATTCTTGGATCCTGAATATAGAATTGTTGAATGACAGGGTCATAGTTCAACGCATCGTATCCGCTTTGCCAGTGAATATCCAAGCCGGTATGTAAGTCGAGCGCGCCTTTGAACAATATATTTTCATAAGCAAGTTGTCCATTGACAAATAACTCGGGAATACTAAAGGCTCTGTCAGCATTGTCAAGCAGGGAAGTATAAATGGCCTGACCGCGTAAGTAAACATGCTTCATAACGTTTAATGATAGCCGAACCTCCGGTGAAAATATCACCTGGCTACCCGACGACTGCCTGGGAAGCACATGTTGAAGACGACTGGTATCCTGATCAAAAAATAAATAGTTATTTAATCTTGTAAAGGTGACGCCCGGAGAAATATTAAGAACGCGCGAACGAAAATGAAGGTATCCATTGAGCTGTGTGACATCGACAGGGCTGAAATTGTTAGTCCAGACATCATGGCTTCCTCTATAGGCCTGGTAAATATAGGCCGGTTCATATTTATTTTGCTTAAGTGTTGCCTCCAGCCATTTGCTTTTCAGTGTTCCTTCTATTCTGAAATTGCCGTTCTGCATCAACTCCACCCATCCCCGCAACTGCATTAGCGAATCTAACTGTAGGGCCATTCTCCCACCGATGTAGCTCTCATTCCCTTTTGTAGCGATTCGTAAAGTGTCGTCATTAATATATTTGTAATCCATGTTATAATGACGGATTGCATAATAACCATTGTAGAAAAGCTTAAGCAGATTTCCCTTTATACCAACTTCATTTCGCAATGAAATAAATTTAGAACGATCGGAAGTGGTATCATTTTCGATAGCCGCCTCTGTATAATCAAAATAACCCGCCGGCTCTGAATTTGGGAAGTCATAAAAATCATTTCCCTGCCGATAGCGATCCAGTGTATGATAAACCTGAAGCGCTGAGCCCACTTTGTATTGGTGGAACAAATGAATGTTCATCCTTAACTCATGACTTGAGGCTTCATTAAGAGTAGGCTGTATATTTTGTTTAAAAAAATCGGAATAACTGTATCCATCTTCAGCATGCAATACACCACCATACTCGTCAACCTCCTGATTGTTGCGGGCAAAGTTGAAGAACACCCGATAGGTACTGTCTTTGGTGTGATAGGTAGTAAATAAATCATAATAATTGCTCCGTACATTTCGATCACCTTTACCTTGCCTTTGCACTTGTTTGTCAATGAAGAGGCCACGATAATCAAAACCAAAATTCCATCGTGGGTTAATGTTACGGCTAAACGCCACATTAGTCACGGAACGACCACGACCGCCAAGGTTAAGATTAAGATTTGAATATGGCGACTTTGTATCGAAATATCTTATGTTACGCCCTTCCCAATAAAGATCATAAGCCTCAAAGCCAGGGTTCACGCCAATGTAGGTTGGTACCTCATAAAAAATAGAACGTGATGCAGTTCCTATGTTACCCAAATCCTGATACTTATAGTCGTATCGTTGCACGTAGGTGAAGCGGTGAAAGTTTCGAATCAGCGTATCAATGAAATGGAGCGTATCCTGGTTGTAAAAGACATCTTCTTCATAAAAATATTTTGATGTGGTAGGCCCGTGAACTTGTTTAGTTGAGTCATTGACAATTATCGATCGGGCCGGCCTTTGTGCCTGACCTGAAGCCGAAAGAGCAACAGCACTTAAGAAAAATATTATCAGTAATTTTTTTGTCATTTGAAGGGGCAAAAATATGGCTTCATGCTAAAACGGTCTGCACCAAGGCATCAAAATCCTCACCATTTTTTATAAAATTCATTTCAATGGGCAAATAGAAGAAAGGAAGACCGATGATAGATTGCTTAAACTCCTCACCATCAAGCTTGACCATATCCTTCTCCGTTGTTATTATAGATGTAGATGGACTTACCAGTGATTTAATTTTTTGAAGATCAGATTGCGTATAGTGATGATGATCAGGAAAATCAAAGTGCTTAACCAGGTTGAATCTTGTTGCCAGATAATTTTTCAAGGTTTCTGAATTCGCTATGCCGGTGACTAATATAATGGTATCCTGCAGATCAAATGAATGATTCCCGAATGGAATAGGATTACTATACCGGATACCCGCAAAAAAAATTGGCTTATCAGCAAATTTTCGGATTGATTGTTCTATCTCCATCATCTCATCATCGGATATTTCAGCAGGACATTTAGTAACCACTACGGCGTCTGCTCTTTCCGCACCGACTTTTGATTCTCTCAATCGGCCTGCAGGCAACAAGTAATCATTGTAAAACGGTCGATGATAATCGGTAAGTAAAATTTCCAGCGATGGTTTAACACGCCTGTGTTGAAAAGCATCATCCATCAATATCAAATCTATTTTTGGAAACTGATCCACAAGGTGAGTAACAGCCATCACACGATCTTCACCTACAGCAACAAGTACGATATGGCTGAATTTATTATACAACTGAAATGGCTCATCACCAATGGTTGAAGCATCATCATGCGAATTGGCTATGCGCATGCCTTTTGTTCTTCGTCCATACCCGCGGCTTAACGTGGCAACATTTGCTTGTTTACCTAAAGAACGAATGAGGTGCTCCACCATAGGTGTTTTTCCAGTACCCCCTATGGTAAGATTTCCAACGGAAATAATGGGCACTTCAAACGACACGGAAGGTTTTAAGCTTAAATCATAAAGCCGGTTTCTAATCCGCATGACGATGTCATACAAAACTGCAAAGGGAAAAAGAATTACACGCAGAAGGAACATCAAATAATCGTAGTTTTACTGGTCACACACGAGGGCACACAAAAATAATCTTTCACAAGGAACACAATTGTTCATGACCATAAAAGATGTTACCAACTTTCTGGAAACTATTGCACCCGGAACCTATCAGGAATCCTATGATAACGCCGGACTTATAACGGGAAATTTTAATGAAAAAGTAAAGAGTATTTTGGTCTCCCTTGATTGCACTGAAGAAATTATCCAGGAGGCCATTGATACACAAGCTAACCTGGTAATCGCCCATCATCCAATCATATTTAAAGGACTAAAAAGGCTAACCGGAAGCAACTATGTGGAGCGTACCATTATAAAAGCAATTCAGCATAACATCGCTATCTATGCTATCCACACTAACCTGGACAATGTCCTTCAGGGCGTAAACAAGAAAATTTGTGAGCGAATTGGATTAACGAACATTAAGGTGCTTTCGCCTAAAAAAGACACCCTGGCCAAACTTGCCACATTTATTCCATCGGAAAGTACTGAGAAAGTGATGGAGGCGCTTCACCAGGCTGGAGCCGGTCAGATCGGTAATTATAAAAATTGCAGCTTCCGGATTGAGGGAACAGGCACCTTTCTACCAGGCGGCGATGCCAATCCCACAATTGGAAGCAAGGGAACGCTTGAGCGCGTAAATGAAACCCGCATAGAAGTAATTTTTCCAAGACATCTGGAAGGCCGTATAATGAACGCTTTACGGGAAAATCATCCTTATGAGGAGGTTGCTTATTACCTGAGCCCTCTTACCAATGAGAACCAGGAAATTGGATCAGGAATGATTGGTGAATTTAGCGATGCCTTGGAACCATTAGATTTCCTCGGGCGTTTGAAAAGCAGTATGGATTTGAAAATCATTCGCCATACTCCCCTTTTGGAAAGAAAAGTTAAAAAAGTCGCTGTTTGTGGGGGTGCCGGAAGTTTTCTGTTACCCTTGGCAATTCAATCAAAGGCAGATGCCTTCATTTCTGCTGATTTCAAGTACCACGAATTCTTTGATGCAGAAGGAAAGATCATAATCGCTGATATAGGCCATTATGAAAGCGAGGTTTTCACCAAAGATCTTTTAAAAGAGATTTTAATGAAAAAATTTCCTACTTTTGCGATCAATTTTTCTAAAACTGTCACTAATCCAATAAGTTACTTCTAAAGAATGGAAAATCAATCGGTTGCCCAGAAGCTCGAAGCGCTTGTAAAACTCCAGTCCATTGACTCAAAACTAGACCAGCTAAAAAAATTAAGAGGTGACCTCCCCGACGAGGTTCAGGACCTTGAAGACGAAATCGAAGGATACAAAACCCGGCATAAACGGTTCGAAGATGATCTGAAAGAACTTGAGGATAGTATCAAAAAAAACAAAGAGGGTGTTAAAGAAGCTGAAAAGCTTATTAAAAAGTACACCGAACAACAAAAGAACGTACGCAACAACAGGGAATTCGACGCCATAACGAAAGAAATTGAACTTCAGGAATTGGAAATCCAGATCTGCGAAAAGAAAAGCAAAGAAGCCAAAGATCTGATCCAGGCTAAGAAAGATGAAATTGAAAAAACCAACACCCTGATCACAGAACGCGACGATCATCTCACTAATAAAAAGAATGAATTGAACAGCATTCTTGCTGAAAGTCAGGAAGAAGAGCAAAATCTTCTTTCCGAGCGTGAAAAGGCGGGACACAAGATCGAAGACAAGCTTTTAAAATATTACGAAAGACTGAGAGGAAGCCTTTCCAATGGACTCGCTGTGGTAAGAGTTGTGCGTGGAGCTGCCGAGGGCTGCAACATTGTTATTCCTCCTCAAAAGATCGCTGAGATTCGCGAAAAGAAAAAAATTGTTATTGATGAACACTCTGGTCGTATATTAGCAGACGTAGATATGGATTCTCTTGACGAAGGCGACAAGCCAAAGACAGCAAGAGCAGTAGCTACGACAACCACAACCAGAAGAAAGAAAGTTGAATAGCAAAAATCTTCATAAAAAGTTAAGAGAGGCAGGCCAGGCGGCTTGCCTCTTTTTATTCGTGATCACATCACAAAACCTCGTAGCGCAAAACTGGACGTTCGATAGCAAAGTACAGCAGGCCTACGACCTCACGCTCAATCTTCAAATTGATGAAGCTTTACAGCTCCTTCCCGAACCAAAAAATGCCCAGGAAAATTATGTCGTGTCACTTGCCCAGGCGCTTGAATTAATCCTGACCGAGGATGCTGAAAAATATGAAACCTACTATGCGGAATACGAGAATCGTTTAGAGAAGCGATCAAAATCATCTCTGCAGGACGACCTGTTTCTTCAGGCCGAGATCCGGCTTCAATGGGCTTTTGTTCAAATCAAGTTTGGTCATGAGATTGAAGCAGCCTGGAACCTGCGTCAATCTTATCTTAATGTACAGGATTGTAGAAATAAATTTCCATCGTTTCAACCCATTAAAAAAACATCGGGTGTGCTGGATATCCTGATCGGTTCCATTCCCGAAAAATATAACTGGGTATTGGGACTAATGGGTATGAAAGGATCTATTGAGAATGGTCTTGCCGATATTGAAAGTTTACGTCAACAAGAAAATGTTTTTAAAAGAGAAGCAGATATTCTTTATGCCATTATTCAAGGTTATGTATTCCAGAAAAGTGATGTAGCTGTAAGTGAAGTAAAAAAATTATTAATCCCCTATCCTGATAATAACCTTATCAATTTTATCGGCGCCTCTCTGCTGATAAAAAATTCTCAAAGTGAAGAGGCTCTTGACCTTTTATTGAAAGTAGAACAAAGTACCAAAGGCCTACCACTTACATTCGCATATTATCTGAAGGGTGAGATTTATCTTAACAAAGCAGAGTATCTCAATTCAATAACATCATTCCGTTGGTTTATCAATAACTACAAAGGGCAGAATTGTATTAAAGATGCCTGGTATAAAATAGGATTGTGTTACTGGCTGAATGGAAATAATAACGATGCACTGGAAGTATTCAAACAGGCTAAGAAGTTAGGAAAAGAGGATGCTGAAGCAGATAAATATGCAGCACGACGTCTCGCTGACAATGAACTTCCTAACATTCCGTTATCGAAAGCACGTTACTATACTGATGGCGGTTATTATGAACTTGCGCAAAATACACTAGACTCTATTCAAACTTCAGAACTTCCACGCAAGCGTGATATAGTAGAGTTCGCATACCGTAAAGCCCGGCTTTCACATAAGATGGATGATTTTGAAAATGCAAAAAAATTATATCGTGAAACGATTAACCTGGCTGGTAATGAGCCGTGGTATTTCGCTCCCAATGCATATCTCCAACTCGGCTATATCTTACTTTCTGAAAACGATACAGCTTCCGCCCGCACTTGCTTTCAGCAGGCCCGTGATTATCCCAGGCATGAGTACAAAAACTCTATCAATAGCAAGGCTAAGACTGCTTTGACTCAACTTAACAAGTCCAGGTAAGCCGTTCGAGATGAAAGAAGATATCGTCTGGTTATAAAACATGTGCGTTTGAAACCCGATTCATTGTCCCACGTGATGAGTGAAGTAAATAGCACACTTTATAATTACCTTCATCACAGCACATGTTTATAGTTTTTATTAGCCCGTGTTTATATTCATGGTCTCAAATTATCAGGGTTCGTCATTAGTTCTTTTATCTTCTCAAGTTCATCTTTCTTAATCACATAAGTTTTGGTCCACTTGTCATGCCAGCCCCTGTTATCTGCAAAAAACGAAAATGGTTCAAAAGGTATGAATCTAATGACAGTCCTTACTAAAATTGTCTGAAAGTCGGGCTTGTCTCCGTATTCATCTACTACGACCGATTTGGTAAAGAATTTTCCAATGGTTCGCTGAAAGTAAAATTCCCCTACGATATAATAAATAGGAAACAAAAACATGAAAATCAGTCCTGAAAAAAGGATCGAGTTTAGGAATTCCAATTCTCCTAAGACATATCCCAAAATTCTGAATACTGTTAAGTCAATAATAACATTAACAAGTCTAAGTCCTATTGATACATCGTTAACAGGTCTTTTGTAACGGAGTTCTCTTTGAACATTTTCCCATTGTCCAAATTCGTTTCTCTCAGTCCTTGTAAGAACCTTGTCCTCATAAATCTCAGTAATCCTTGGTCGATCAGTCGTCATACGTTTTTATAAATGCGCCATCAACTTAGCACACGCAAATGTGTTAAATCATTATGCAATTCAATGGCAAACTTTCCGTTAGAGAATCTAAGGAGGTATAATCCAAGGTTTGTATGTTCGAAGTTATCCATGTTGCTCAATGGAAAATTCAACAGATGACAAAGTAGAATTCGGATGGCCCTGCCGTGCATACAAATAATAATAGTCTTTTCATCTTCCCTGGAAAATATGTGTTGAATTGCAGGTATCAGTCGCGCTCTAACATCTTCCGGGCTCTCTCCCCCTTCGATACGCAATGATGTTTTGCCTCGCCTCCATTGCTCCAACAGGTAATGGTAATACGCATCTTCCTCAGGTGTTATGCGTTGACCTTCTTTTTTTCCCCAACAGATCTCATTAAGACCACTAAGGGCCTCATAAGGTATTCCGTCATCAATAAAGCTGGCTACTGATTCAACGGTACGTTTAAGCGTTGAGGTATAAATTTTATCAAATGAAATATCCCGATAGGTTTCGTAAAATGCCCGCGCCTGTTCACGACCCAGATCGTTCAGGCTGGTATCAACACCGCTGCCCTGAACAATTCCCATCTTATTATAATCCGTCTGACCATGACGAATCAGGTAAATTTTTTTACTGCTCAATTTTAAATTATTTTGCTCCACCTTTGCGCCCAATTAGCCTTGTAGCCTTACAAGATTAAAAGGTGCAAAAATACGGAATTAGTTTACAGACCGCAGGCATGTAGACCTGCATTCGAGATGATTTTTAACAATAATATTACATTAGAAGCTCTCAACAAACTTTCGCCTAAAACTTTAGCGGAGCATTTAGGTATTGAATTTACAGCGATTGGTGAGAACTACATAGAGGGACGGATGCCTGTTGACCATCGCACACACCAGCCATTAGGGCTTTTGCATGGTGGCGCTTCTGTTGCGCTCGCTGAAACCCTGGGAAGTGTTGCTGCTTACTGTTGCATAGACAACAACACTCAGTTTTGTGTAGGCCTTGAGATAAACGCAAACCACATTAAATCTGTCCGGGAAGGATTTGTTAAAGGAAAGGTGACACCCATACATATAGGAAAAAAAACGCAGGTTTGGGAAATCAGAATAACAAACGAAACCTCTGGCGATCTTGTTTGTATCAGCAGAATTACGGTGGCGATCCTGGATAAGAAAAATTGAAAGAAGTTTGAATGATATGCAAGTAGCTAACGAAATCAATAAATCCGAAATAGAATACCTGTCACTAATATCCTCTGTCGCTTTTGACAGTGGCATGTCGATGGCATTGTGGCGTTTACCTGATGATCCATCACACCATCTTATTGTTGCAGAGCGTCATCAATTTATTGAAAAGGAAAAAACACTGGAGGATCTTCCCTCCGGATTCATGTTCGCTCCTTTTGATAGTAGTAAGGATCGTATTTTTCTGGAAAGTGATTTGCACTTCATATTCAAAGAAGGAAAGCTTGCATCACCTGTATCCTCTAGCCAGGAAAAATCTTTAACCTGGTTATCTGCGAAAGAAGGATATCCCAGGAAGGCAATACATCAGTACCTCAAGCTTTCTTCAACAATCAAGGAAAGAAGCAAAGAAACTTTTCTGAAGATGGTGGAAGCGGGCCTCAAAGCGATAGAGGAAAATGTTTTTGAAAAAGTAGTTCCCTCGCGTTTCAAACAAGTCACAATTCCGGAAGGATTTGATGTGATGCAGGCATTCCAGAAACTTTGCAAAGCATATCCCAATACATTAGTTTCATTTGTACATATTCCTGAAGTCGGTACATGGCTTGGTGCTTCACCTGAGATTCTCGTCAGTGTAGAAAATGGTGCTCTCTTTAAAACGGTGGCGCTGGCAGGTACAAAAGAATATCACAATGAAATCAATCTCAAGTCCGTGGCCTGGACACAAAAGGAAATAGAAGAGCAAGCTTTGGTGGAGCGCTATATTATTAGTTGTTTTAAAAAAATAAGACTTCGCGAGTACGACGAGCATGGTCCAAAAACAGTTGTGGCGGGCAATCTCTTACATTTAAAATCTGATTTCACAGTTGATATGAAAGCCACTAACTTTCCCCAGCTTGGTTCTGTCATGCTGGGCTTGTTGCATCCTACATCAGCCGTCTGCGGCATGCCTCTTGATGTGGCAACAGAGTTTCTTAAGAAATATGAGGGATATGATCGTGAGTTTTACTCGGGGTATCTTGGCCCGGTGAACATAGAAAACAATACACATATTTTCGTCAACCTGCGCTGTCTTCAATTCCGTAAAGGTGAAGCATTGCTTTACGCTGGTGCAGGCGTGACAGGTGACTCAATCCCGGAAAGTGAGTGGGAAGAAACCGAAATCAAATTAAATACTTTATCCACCATCATCTTCTAATACGTGCAGTTCCAATCCATCTATGATATTGCTGCCCTTTGTTATCAGCGAGGCATTAGACATGTAGTAATGTGTCCGGGTTCACGATGCGCCCCACTTACTTTGGCTTTTACACGTTACAAAGGATTTAACATTTATACCTTTAGCGATGAAAGAAGTGCAGCGTTTATTGCATTGGGAATAGCGCAGGAAACCAGGAGCCCGGTTGTGTTACTTTGTACCTCTGGAACTGCTGCCTATAATTTTGCACCGGCAATAGCGGAAGCATTTTTTAATCAAATACCACTTTTGGTTATTACTGCTGATCGCCCGCGAGAATGGGTTGCTCAACTTGACGGACAAACCATTTTTCAAAATGGTATTTTCGGCCATCATGTAAAACAATCTTTCACGCTTCCCCAGGAATACGAGTATGCAGACAATCAATGGGCAATTAATCGTATCGTTAATGAAGGAATAAATTTTACAGTACAGGAACCAAAAGGACCTGTTCACATCAATGCTCCGTTTCGCGAGCCACTCTATCCGGAAGCACAGGAAGAAATTACGTATTCAAATAACATTCGAACAATTGCAGATCTTGCTCCCTCCTATTCGCTTGATAAAAAAGAACAAAATGAACTTATCAGGGAATGGTCGGGCTATCATAATATACTTATTGTAAGTGGCCAAAATGATTTCGAGGAAGAGTTGATTAATACATTGGATAAGTTCTCAACAAACAATCCTGTTCCAATTGTAGCCGATGTTATCAGTAATCTTCATGGCAACACCAGATTTATCTGTCATGCAGATACGTTTCTTGGTCAGGCATCTGATGATGTAAAAAAAAGTCTCCGGCCAGACTTGTTGATAACATTTGGTAAAAGTGTTATCTCAAAGCAGTTAAAACTTTTCTTGAGGAAATATTCTCCAAAGGCGCACTGGCACATTCAGCCTGCCGGCTCAGTAGCGGATACTTTTCAACACCTCACCAGGATTATCCGTACAACACCTGTAGAATTTTTTAATAGCATCACATCAGTTGAACGAACTGAAAGTTTTGAGGAACAGAAGCAACACAATTATTTTAAGCTGTGGGAAATTGAAGAACGCAGAATGCTGAGAAGTCTTGAACAATTTTTTCCTCAAGATGATTTTGGTGAATTTGAATTGGTCAGCGAAATCATTAAAGCCCTGCCAAAAGAAACTAATCTTCATCTCGCAAACAGCATGGCCGTACGATATGCAAACTTCGTTGGACTGAGTTCACAGCAAAAAAACATTAAAGTCTTCTCAAACCGAGGTACCAGTGGAATTGATGGGTGCACAAGCACAGCGGTTGGCCATACACTTTCAGGAAATCAAACCAATGTTTTAATTACAGGTGACATGGCATTCTTTTATGATCGAAATGCTTTCTGGCACAATTACAATTTATCAAACTTAAGAGTAGTTTTACTCAACAATCATGGAGGAGTAATATTCAAAATGATCGATGGCCCGGCCAGTCTTCCTGAAGCAGATGAATTCTTTGTGACACAACAAAAACTAACAGCGCAAAAACTTTGTGAAGAATATGGTTTCGAATATTTAAAACTGGATCATCACAGGAAAGTGAAAAATATGCTGAAGGATTTTTTCGAGGATGGAAATTCACCAAAAATTCTTGAGTTGGAAACTACATCACAGTTAAGCAAAGCTATATTTGAAAGTTTTAAAACGCATATCAAAAGAAGTTATGAACAATAAATATTCCTGGCAACCGGTAAAGGAGTACAAGGAAATTCTCTTTCACAAGTATAATAGCATTGCAAGAATCAGTATAAACCGTCCTGAGGTGCATAATGCTTTTACTCCCACTACCGTAAAAGAGATGATTGACGCAATGATGATCTGTCGCGAAGATGCGGATGTACGGGTGATTATATTAACCGGTGAAGGAGGAAAAGCTTTCTGTAGTGGTGGAGACCAAAGTGTGCGTGGTCATGGAGGATATGTAGGTGAAGACGCCATGCCAAGGCTAAATGTACTTGATCTTCAAAAGCTGATTCGTTCTATCCCCAAGCCCGTTATTGCCGCCGTTGCAGGTTGGGCTATTGGTGGTGGACATGTATTGCATGTTGTATGTGATCTGACAATAGCTGCAGAGAACGCGCGTTTCGGACAAACCGGTCCAAAGGTTGGAAGTTTCGACGGTGGATTTGGTGCCTCTTACCTGGCAAGAATTGTTGGTCAGAAAAAGGCACGGGAAATTTGGTACCTGTGCGATCAATACAATGCCCAGGAGGCATTAGAGATGGGTTTAGTAAATAAAGTTGTTCCACTTGAAAAATTAGAAGAGACCTATGTTGAATGGGCAAATAAAATTATTACGAAGAGTCCATTGGCAATACGAATGCTAAAATCATCTTTCAATGCTGAATTGGATGGCCAGGCCGGCATACAGGAACTCGCAGGAAATGCTACACTTCTATATTACTTGTCAGATGAGGCAAAAGAAGGAAAGAATGCATTTATGGAAAAACGTGATCCGGATTTTTCAAAGTTTCCTAAATTTCCTTAGCACCAGATAAACTTTCAGATTTTCTCAAAATTACAATGACTGGATATTATCATGATACCATTCTTATTAATGGCAGATATGTTCAGTTAAAAGAGATACTTAACCAAACTGTAGAGGCTCTCACAGAATTTGAGAATGAAACTTTCTCTTTTATACACCAATGGTTAAGTGAAGAACAAACTTTTTATTTTCAGACCAGCGGCTCTACTGGAGAAGCAAAAAAAATAGCTTTCAACCGGGATCAGATTATTCAGAGTGCTGATGCAACTGTAAAAGTTCTCGGTCTGTTACCATCGCATTCATCGCTGGTGTGTCTCAATACAAAATATATAGCGGGCAAGATGATGCTCGTCAGATCGCTTCTCAACAACATGAAGTTGATCATCGTAGAACCTTCTTCCAATCCACTGAAGAAAATTGATGCTGATACAAAAATCGATTTTGCGGCGTTTGTTCCCTTGCAGATACAAAACATGTTTGATGATCACAAAATACAGCAACTGAATAAAATAAGATCGATCATTATTGGGGGCGCACCCTTGAGTAATACTTTACGAAGAAGAATTAAAGAAGAATTAAAAACTAATGTATTTGCCACCTATGGTATGACTGAAACGATTACACATATCGCTTTAGAAAACATTAGCGACGATAACAACATTTACAGAATACTTCCTGGAGTGGAGATCAGAACAGATGAAAGAAATTGTATTGTAATTGAAACCCCTTTTTTAAAAGAGCCCGTTTTCACTAATGATATTGTAGACATAATCTCTGATCAATCCTTCAAATGGCTGGGAAGATGGGATAATGTTATCAATACAGGTGGGATTAAAATTTTACCGGAGATATTGGAGGAAAAAATACAATCTGTTTTTCAACGTTTAAACATTCAAAACCGCTTTTTTATTACTGGTTTTCCAAGTGAAACACTGGGTTCCGAGATTGTTTTAATTGTTGAAGGAATATCAACTGACCCGCTAATACGAAAAGAAATTAATGATGAACTGGCTAAAGAATTATTAAAATTTGAAATGCCCAGGCAAACCATTTTTATGACCCGCTTTATCGAAACGCCAACCGGAAAAATAAACCGATTGAAAACAATAAGCCAGTTATAAAACAGCCTATTGGGTTACCTTTAACTACCAATCTCCATTAACGCTCATTACAATGCTAACTGATTCCTTTTTTTGCCGTTGAAAATTGTGCCGTTCGAGAAAAAAAGTTACTTTTGGTATGTCTATACTTATTGTTGGCTTTAGGGATCCTGCCTTTGTTAATCTCAAGATCTGTAAAGCTCATTTTAAACGGTCCTAAAACAGTACCTATGAGAAAGATTTTGGTCATTGAAGACGACACTTTGCTTTGTTGGCTGTTAAAGAAAATTATCGGCGCAAATTCAGATGTCGTAATTATGAATGATGGATTAGATGCCTGGACATGGCTATCCGATGGGAACTATCCTGATTTAATTATTTCTGATTTGAAGATGCCCTCCCTTGACGGTATTCAACTGCTTCAGAATTTAAATGGTAAATCATCATTTAAAGAAATTCCGGTAATAATGTTATCCGGGTTTGAAGACCCTGCTAAACGCAGGGAGTGTCTTAACCTTGGGGCTTATGCGTACATGGTAAAACCATTTGAGCCGCCAATGCTGATAGAAACCGTTGAGCAAGCACTGTCGTCAAAGATTCAGCTTCAGGCTTAACTGGGCAATCGACTATTTTACTTCTTCCAATTTAACACCAATCAAAGCTTCCAAATCCAGCTTGGATTTAGTGAGCATATTTTCTGCTTCCACAGCCTGGATACGAAGTTCGTTCCGGGATTTCAACGATAGTTGATATGATTCTACAGTAGCGGTACCGTTCTTAAATTTTTCCTCGATTGCCAGGTAATTGGATTCCTCATCCGCTAATGCCTCTTTGCGGATATTTCGAATTTCTTCATTCATCTTGTAATCATTATAACGTTTCAAAACCTCTGCGCGCAGATTTAGTTTTAGTTGATTGATGCGTTCTTCCGATGCATTTAAGCGATTTTGTGCAGCCTTTTTTAGATGTGGGCCTTCAAAAAAAGTGGACAATGGCAGCGTCAGAAATACATTGTATGCAGGGTAAAAATTAAATACTTCATTGGCACTAGGATTGTTATTGATCTCTTCCAGTGAATACTTGTTCAAGTTAGCTGTAATGCCGATTTGTCTTAACCATTGGGAGCCCAGGGCCTTCACATCTTGTTCAGCAGCAAGCGCATCACTTTTTGCTATCTCACTAGCGGGATTATTTTGCCAGGCTAGTTGAACAAGCCTTTCTTCATAACTGATATTGGAAGCACCCAATGGAAGAATAATTTTATTGTAATCAACTTGTTGTGCGACAACAACTGATGGGGAAAGTAAAACGGCAACTAAAAGAGCTTGTGTAAATCTTTTCATAGCTGTAATTATTGTTAGAAAATAATGATTTAATTGGCCTGATTACAATTTTAATGAAACTCTGTGGTATTGCTTACTACTAAGTCTCAAATAACCAGAGAATTTTGGCAAAAAACTTCAGCAGTGAAAGATTAACGAAGGGATAATATAAGGTCCATTACTACTAAAAGACGGCTGCCATACTACTACTTTCCTCAGCCACAACCCGGTTGAGAATAGCACAGCCCAATTTGCCATTTAGAGATCGTAAAAAGTGTAACGATTCCTGGTCTTCTTCTGTAAGCGTTGACTCTGCGTCGAAAACAGGTATAACCTTGTCTACAAAACCCACCAATTCACGAGAATCAGAATAATCATTTAAACTTGCCCCCTCCAAAATGATATAATCATATTGCGCCTTAAGCCACTCAAGCAGAAACTTAAAATCAGCACTTGGGATGACCTCTGAGGGAGACAAATGACTGATTTTATTTCCAATCACATCAACCATTTCATTATGTGTGGGGGTAATGAGATTTCTTCCGTCCGATAGGGACAAATCTTTATATCCATCACCTGTAGTAAGTTGCCTGACAGTCGTAGTGTAATGTTCAATGGACTGCTTAAGGTGAACACGTGCCGTTAGCAATCTTGTTAAACTATTATGACGAAGATTAGTGTCAATAATAAGCGTTCTCTTACGGGCAAGGCCTAACGTATAAGCCAGGGCCATCACAACAAAACTTTTTCCCTGCCCTTTTCGCGTGCTCGTGATAAGAAATACCTGCGATTTATAGCTGTCGAGATTGAAACGAATTTTTCTCAACTCATCATTCAAACGGCTCATCTCCTCCGTTTGGATACTGGCTTCAAGGAAGAAGCTCCATGAAGGATTTTTGATAGCCCGGGGCAGGCATGGTACAACACCCACAGTTGGTATTCGTGAAAATGCTTTTAATCTCGTAACTGTTCGTATACGCGAATCGCCGGCTTCTCTGCCCAAAATAATTAAGACACACAAGATAAAACTTATTATTCCGCTTGCTGCAACAAGAATCACAGCATTCCTGACAAGAGGTTTATCCGCTGGTTCACCATAAACCACTTGCTTAATGGACAATTTGCTGGCAAGCACTTTATCTTTTGCTTCAGCATAGCGTGATTGGGCATTGAGATACTCTTCACGGGCAAGCTTTACCTCTTCCTCTAACAGCTTGCGCGTTGCTTCCTTGTTTGCAAAGCTGCCCATGTTATTACGCTTCGAGTTCAAGGTTCTATTCAAGGTTGCAAGGTTTTCACGGGCAATCTGCATATCTACTTTTGCCTGATCCCTACGATCCTTCATTGACCTTAATTCTGCGGGAGTATACCTTGGCGATTGCTCAATGCGTTTATTAAACTGTTCAAGTTTAGTACGGAGAAATGTTATGCTATCCAACAAACTCTGATCAGATTGGCCCCCGGTAACATACCGTTCATTCAGGGAGTTAATCTTGCGTCTGATCTTCCCGGTTTCTTCATTTATACGTTGAGGAGATCCGACTAATTCCGCTTCCTGAATTCTATCGTTAAGATTGGCGATATTTAATTCTAATGCTCTTATGTTCTGTTGGCCCAGGGTTACCTGGTCTTCATAACTTTTAAGCTGACTTATATTTGAAATACTCTCGACATCCGGATTAACCATCTCATTGTTGGCGCTGAACGACTGAAGCTGGTTCATCCGCTCATCCAGATCTTTCTTTTGGTCAAGTACCAGTTGTGCCAGCGAATTTAGAGAATGGTCTGATTGACTGGTTTGTAAAGTATTATAGTATCGTATTATTTCACTACATATTGCGTTGGCAGCAAAAGCCGATAACCCCGGGTTCTCTGACAAACAGCGAATCTCAAGATAATCGGAATTATTTACCCTCGTAACGGTCAATGAATTCAGTATAGACTGAAGATCATATCGATATACATCAATAAGCTTTTGGAGTAGCCGCTCATCCTCAGAAGTTGCATTCAATGTGGTAAGGCTATCTAATTTTTTATCAAGAATGTGCTTAAATAAATCCTCGTTAGCGAGGAGGCTGACTCCCAGTTCCTTTCTAACATAATTTTCTGAAGGCTTTCTAAATGAATAAGATGCCGTTGGCAAATCATGCTGAAGCAATCGATACGAGACCTGGTTCATGACAACCGGTGACTTAATAACTTCAACCAGGTTATTGAATTCGATCTGCATCTCATTTGCGTCCCGCCTGTTCCCTTTATCAACAAGTTTGTTGCCTGAGGTAATGCCTGTTGATATCTGGGCGGTTGACAGATATTGCCAATCGCCAAAAAACCGAATGGTAAAAACTACGAGCATGACAGCCAATGGAGCAAGAATGAGCAGCCATCTCTTTTTCCATAGAATTTTACTTCCCCCTCTCCAGTTCATTTATTTATATCCGTTTAGCAATAATTTACAATAAAATATTCTCTGATCAAATGACATTACTCTGACAAGCGTTTAAATACTGTTAGCATAATTAATTTGAAATTTCGTTACTGAATTTTTTAACAAATTAATATTCGCATAACAACTTTTTATGGATACGCCAGGAGCAATTCCATCCGCTTAAAGTTTTTTTTAATACTAAAAAAATAGTTCATCATCGTATTAACACTATTTGAACTTCACCCTTAATGGGTGAGTCTGGTAACTGAGTAACCACAGCCATTTGATCTGGCGTTATGGTTCTTCTTATTCGTGACCCCTCTATGCCCGCACCAGCCAGTTGTGCCACTATCGAGTTGAGGCGATTACTGGTAATATCTTCATCGTCATCTTTAGATGGAACAAGCATGATACGCACATCTTTCTGTCCGATTAGTTTATTGGCGATATACCAAAGCAATTCGCGCTGGTTAGCTGTTAATGATGTACTCTTACCATTAAAGGCAACTTTTCGGTTGACATTCTTTCCTATGAGGGAATCAATTTCCTTTGGCTCTAGTGGAATGAGCTTCCGTTCTGGGTCTAATGGCGACACCTTTATTGAAAAAATATCCATGAATTTACCACCCCTGTTACTTGCCAGGTACGCTATGCTATCACCATAAATTGTGAAGTACGCATCAAACTTAGCAGAGTTGACTTTGTCCCCCATGTTTTGTGGAACGGTCCATGTTTCCCACGAATCATAAAGACGTGTAGATACAAACACATCTGCGTCGCCGCGTCCTTTATGGCCGTTACTGGAAAAATAAAGCGTACGTTTATCATCAGATAGAAAGGGCGATATCTCAAACCCCGTTGTATTAATTGCCGTGCCAAGGTTACGCGCCGGTGACCATTTTCCATCATTTGATTTTGTGCTTATATATAAATCCTCCTCTCCTCGCGACGTAGGTGACATCATAGAGATCAGCAATACATCTTCATCGGGATGCATGTAAAAACCAAGCGAACGTTCCGAGTCCAATCCTTCAATCGGAATAAGTTCTGGCTCGCTCCATTTTCCTCTCGTAAATTTTGAGGAATAAATTCCACTAATTTTTTTATTCGCAACGGTCTTCATTAAGTATATCGTTTCACCATTTCGGCTTGTGCCAATAACTGCCTCATTGCCCTTAGTGTTAAAACTATAATATGTATTCGATGCGCGGGCCCAACCAGACTTGGTTCGTTCAGAAATCCATATGTCATGCCCAGCATACTTTCCGCCAATGTTCAGGTCATAGAAAGAACGTGAAAAGAAAAGTAACTTTCCATCTTGTGATAGTAGCGGTAATATTTCCTGACCGTCACTGTTAATATTAAATGGCATCACTTTAGGTTCAGCAAATTCATAAGCCTGGCCGCGAACTAAAAAGGGAAACAAAAATGTCCAATAAAAAAATACACATCGAACAAACATCACCATATGGATGGATTTAATTTCCGCAAGTTCGCCAATTTTAAGCCAAGTATAAATTCATTACTTCCATTGTTAAATCCCTGTAAACCTCCGGTTGACATTTCGTAAGAATATGAAAAGCCAACTAAGGAATTAAGTTCAAAACCCAGAACGAAGGCCAAAAAACCATTATCGCGGTAAGAAATTCCTCCCCACGCCCTGTCGTTATAATACATCTTCACTGAAAAATCTAAATCAATATTGTTTTCCTGATCCATAAGCATCAAAATACTAGGTCTGAATTCAATGGAAGAACTGGCATCAAATCGCAGGCCTAATCCAGCAGATCCCTTGTAGTGATATCCTATATCTTGTAATGTTCCTGTATTGGTTTTTGAATACAGCTCATAATATGAAGCATGAATGTAGAATTTAGATGTATATAAAAGCACGCCGGTGCGGATATTGAAATTAGTGAAAGGGCCACCTCCGTTTGTAACAAGCGGATCATCCTCAAGCTCAAGCCTATCCCAATTTACGCGGATGCTCTCAAAGTTTGTTGCGAGACCCATTGCCAGGTACATACCGGACTCCAGTGGATAATGGAGCGCGTACGTCACTCCTCCCGCTGTGTTTTCTATTATCCCCTGCGCACCGTTTGTAACATTTAAGAATGTTCCTCCAAGCCCGTGAATCAGGCGCTTTGATTTGGGAATTTCAGTTTCCTTAACAGGCGTACCTACTCTTAGGGCGTTATGAATCACATCAGTTGGATTCTGAATCCGGCCGCTGCCAACAACATTGATAAAACGCGGAGCACCGGGAAAAGAAGCCCATTGGCTGCGATACCCTAACTTCAGGCTGGTAAATCCCTCAAAGCCAGTAAAAGCAGGATTATAAGACTGCATAAGCTGAAACGCCTGGCTACTATTTGGAACAAATTGCGCAGACAATTTCCCTATCATCATCAGCACACAAAATCCAACTATTATAATTTTTTTCATGGCTATCGAAGAATTGTGACTGCACCCGTATAAACTTTCTTTCTAAATGGCAAATTTAGATCGATTACATAATAGTAGGTATCCGATGGCAGGAACTTATCCTTATATGTTCCATCCCACTCTTCATAAATACCTTCTGAAGAATAGACTTCCATTCCACGGATATTATAAACTTTTACAATAGCTTCTGTATACCGGTTAATGTTAGTGATCGCCCATGTATTATTTTTAGGATCATTGTTTGGTGTAAAACCTTTCGGTATGACAAGCTCTTCAAACAAGTCGATAAGTCTTATTTCCCGGTCACGCGTATCACTTAAGGCTATTCCGTCATTCACCGTGTAATAAATTGTTTTGATGACCTGCTGATCGGTGAATACTTCCGAAATATTATCATAAGTGATGGTCCGGATAGCCATATTATACTCCTGTACTGTAGCCACACCGCTAAGGATCAATATCCCGGCGATCGCATCATAGGTACCCGTTATTTTAGGGGTATTTATAAAATTCAGGATGTCGATCTGCGGAACAAAATTTTGTCTCCTGAATCCGATTTCAGCTCCTGTCAGCGTCTCATTATCCACATCTATCGCTTCAAACACTGTACTTATTACGCCAGGTCCCTCGCCCACACTGAACTCCAGGATTTCCTGTTCAAGGGCAACAATCACGGGAGGGTCATTAACCGGGCTTATGCTTAAAAAAATTCTCGCATTGTTCAAAGAATAGTTCAGGGCATCTGAAGCTTTCCATACAATGGTATCATTTCCGGCATAATCCTGCTGAGGACGGTACGCAAGATTAGCCAGTGAAGCGGCCTCTATTTCCTGCCCCGGGTTGACAACCTGAGAATTTAATAACAACTGACCATACCCCGGCAGCTCTACAATCTGTACTTTCTGAAGCGCATCATTGTCTGCGTCAAGGTAAGCGTTTGTAAAATCAGGTAACCCGATAGGTTTCAATGCATCTTCATTGAGGCTTACAGAAAAATCACTGACTACAGGGCGGGTATTGATACGAAGAGTATAATCCTGCGATGTCATGGCATTGCCCGTATCTTTCGCCTGTAGTTTAACCGATACTGCCCCCACAGCGTTGGCCGGAGGAGTTCCGCTTAGCCGTGCCAGACCGTTACCCTGTGCCGTGAGCGTTAACCATGATGGCATCTCAATAGCCGTGATCGTGATCACGTCGTCGGGGTCAACATCCGTTACCTCTATCGCATACTCATACACCTCCCCTATTACAGCCGTTTCTATTGGCGTGGAGACGAACACCGGAGCATCGTTTACAGGCGTAATGGTCAAGGTAAAAGTTCGTTCAATAAAATTTTTATGGGGTGCAACATTGCTGCCGTCATCGGTAACCTTAACGGTTATAGAGGCTGTTCCAAAAACATCTGCTTTGGGTTTTATATTCAGGGTACCCGTAGTCTGGGGGTTGGTGTACGTTACACTAAATATTTCAAATAGCTCGGGTTCATCCGTTGATGCTGTTACGGTAAGGAATTGTGATTCCTGCGGTCCGGCTGTTATGCCGGTGAGATTAATGGATTGTAGCGGAGCGTCTTCCAGGATGGGGCCAAAGGTAATGGGATCAAGTGTAGGGGGATCGTTGATATGGGTAACAGAAACATTGAATGACCGGGTAAATTGTAATAGCCCAGGGTCTGTCACAGTGACGGTTATCGTGACCTCCCCCGTTCTGTTTACCTCCGGTTGAATAGTGAAAATATAACTCGTGGCTGTGCCATTGTAGGTTACCGTCGGATTTTTTATTACATCGGTATGCGAGGAAACAATAGTCAGGTTCAATTGCTGGTTCTCCAGCGGCCCGGGAGAAATGTTTTGAATTTCAATATTCTGTGCCGGAGCATTTTCAGCAAGGATAAGATCAGCCAGCGGATCAAATGAAGGGGGATCATTAACCGGTGTAACCTGTACGGCCATCAGGTAAATAGCACTGTTATTGACCCCATCATTTACCCGTACTCTCACGGAGAGGTTTCCAAAGAAATTCGGACTGGGTGTAATCGTTGTTCCTGAAACGGTATAATTAGAGCCTGACAAGACGGTTAGCGTAAACGTATCATCATCAGGGTCTTCAATGATCAGATGAGAAAGCTCGATGGTTAGAGAAACGTCTTCATTTACGCTTACAGGATGTTGCCCGCTAATAACGGGGGGATCGTTTTCATCTGCTACCATTATTTGAAAATTGAAAGGCAGACTCAGGGCGCTGCCATCACTAACACGCAAAACCACCGTGATAGGGCCTACATAATCCTGTGCCGGTGTAATTGTAGTGCCATTAAATGTATAATTCGTGCCCGACTGAACAATGATAGAAAAACCGGTAGGATAGTTTGGACTTTCTACATCCGTAACCTGCAGATTTTCAAATTCGATAGTAACGGGAATATCTTCCGAAGTTGTTAACGGGTTTGGCGTCTGCCCGGCAATTACGGGAGGATCGTTTACCGGTGTTACCTGGATTTGCAGACTGAATGTATTGCTGTTTGCCAGGCCATCGTTGACCACTACCGGGACTGTTATCATACCAAAATAGTTTAACGCCGGTGTTATCGTGAGGCCGGAAACCGTGTAATTTGTTCCTGGCGACGCCGTCATGGTAAACGTACCCGGATAAGGGTTATCCACATCAGTAACCAGCAAGTCGGTAAGCTTTAAAGTTACCGGTGTATCTTCCGCCGTAGTAACGGCATTCTGACCTGTTATTACCGGTGCATCGTTCACGTTCACTACTGTTATGTGCATGGTAAACGGAGCGCTGTTGACAAATCCATCGGAAACGGTCACAAATACGGAAAGATCGCCAAAGAAATTTTCATTCGGTGTAACTGTTAATCCCGAAAAAGTATAATTGGTATTGGGCAAAATCGTAAGGGTAAAATCTCCTGGCCCATTGTCCGGATCACTGATGTTAAGCTGAGTGACGGACAATGTTGTCGACTGCTCCTCATTAATAGTAATAGCCACATTTTGCCCGGTGATTACGGGGGGATCGTTAACAAAATCGACCTGTATCTGAAGGTCATACGTATTGCTGTTAGCCTGTCCGTCATTTACAAACACCCTTACCGTGAGTACCCCGCTGAAGTTCAGGGCAGGTGTAACGGTATTCCCCGATACCGAATAGTTCGGCCCTGATAAAACATTAAGCGTATAATCATCGGGATAAATATCTTCCGGGTCGTGATCTTCAACCAGTAACATTCCCAGGGTTAACTCTATCGGTTGGGCTTCTTCTATACTAACAGGATTCTGTCCGATGATTTCAGGAGCATCATTAACTGGAGAAACTGTAATGGCGAAACTAAAAGGAGCGCTGGAAGCCGTTCCATCACTTACCGTAATCGGTACGGTCAGCGGCCCATAATAGTGAGGAGACGGCGTAATCGTGTTTCCTGAAACAGAATAGTTAGCGCCTCCGGCTACACTCAACGTAAAACCTGATGTATTATCCGGATCCTGGATGGTTATATGGGATAGCTGTATCGTAAAAGATTGATCTTCATTGATTGTTATATTCGATTGATTTGTGATTACCGGTGGATCGTTAACGGGTTCGATGGTTAAATTAAAAGTTCTTGAAATAGTATTAACGTTCGGTGAAACATTGCTTCCATTGTCGGTCACCGTAACCGTGATCGTGGCCATCCCTGCCACATTTTCTTTCGGCTTTATCCGCAGCAGCCCGGTTGATTGAGGGCTTGTATAGGTTACGGCAAACACATCGAAGTAAGCAAGCTGACCGGTGGATGCCGTAACGGTAAGAGTCTGGTTTTCCAATGGCCCAGCCGTTATACCGGTAAGATTGATGGTCTGTTCAGGATCATCTTCCTGGATAGTAATATTTCCCAATGCATCCAGTGTGGGGGCATCATTCACACTTTGAACATTTATGGTAAATGTCTGCGAATATTCCGCCGATTCTTCATCTATTGCTCTCACAGTGATAATAACACTTCCACTTTGGTTTGGTTCGGGCTCAAAGGTCAATGTTGCTGTAGACGATACTCCGTCATACGCTATAACAGGATTCGGAATAATACTTGTATTACCTGACGTAGCCAATAACATAACCTCCTGAGTCTCTCCCGGACCGGCGGAAATACCGGTGATGTTTATTGTCTGGCTGGCAGCATCCTCAAGGATGTTTACATTGCTGATCGGGTTGAAGGTGGGCGGATCATTCACATCGTTGACAGTAAAGGTAAAAGACCGGGAAAACGTATTGACGCTTGGCGCCGTTCCTGATCCACTGTCAGTAACAGTAACGGTTACCGTGGCCGATCCGGTAATATTGGCTTTAGGCTGAATGTTTAAAACACCAGTTACCTGAGGCGAAGTGTAGTTTACAGCGAGTACTTCAAACAAAGCGCTGTTATTGGAAGAAACTGTCATGCTCAACATCTGCGTTTCAAATGCACTTCCGTCGCTGATGCCCGATAAAGTAATGGTCTGCAAAGGTGCGTCTTCATTAACGGAAACATCAGCGATAGCATCCAAAGTAGGTGCGTCATTAACAGGCTGGACATTAATTGTAAACGTCCGGGTAAATTCCAGGGATCCAGCATCGACTGCTCTTACGGTAATGGTTATTGTTCCGTTTCTATCTGGTTCTGACTGATAATTCAGAATCGCGGATGTTGAAGTACCATCATAAGTAATGGTGGGGTCTGGTATTATTGCGGTATTGGATGATGTTGCGAATAAGGTAACGGTCCCTGTTTCTCCAACGCCTGGTGATATCCCGGTTATGTTTACCGTTTGTGCACCGGCATCTTCCAATACAGATACATTAGCAATGACATCAAAAAAAGGAGGATCATTAACATCATTGACCGTGAAAGTAAAGGTTCGCTGAAAGGTATTTACGTTTGGCGAAACGGAACTTCCATTATCGGTGACAGTAACGGTTACGGTAGCTGTTCCTGACACATTTGGCTTTGGCGTTATGGTCAGCGTTCCTGTTGGATTTGCACTGGTATAAGAAACGGTAACCGGATCAAGTAATGTGGAATTATCGTGACTGGCAGTAACGGTTAATGTCTGTGTTTCAAAAGCATTTCCGGCACTAATGCCAGTCAAATTAATTACTTGTGCAGGAGAATTTTCTTCAACCGATACATTTGCAATGGCGTTTAACGTTGGCGCGTCGTTAACTGCATTAACCGTTACAGCAAAAGTTCTCGTGAACTCTGCTGCTCCTTCGTCGACGGCCCTGACAGATATGGTGACCGTTCCATTTCTATTGGCAACCGGTTGAAAAGTTAACGAACCCGTTGCAGATGTACCATCGTGTGTTACGACCGGATTAGGAACAATAGCTGGATCGCTGGACGTGGCCGTAATGGTAACGGATCCGGTTTCACTTGGCCCTGGGGATATGCCGGTAATATCAACCACTTGAGCAGGGCTGTCTTCATCAATGGTAACATTATCGATCGGATCAATGGTTGGGGGAGAGTTTACATCGATAACGGTAAACGTAAAAGTACGTTCGAAAAAATTAACATTAGGCGGTGAGCTACTGCCATTGTCCTCTACCCTTACCGTAACAGTTGCGGGACCAAAAACGTTTGGCAATGGCGTTACTGTAATTGAGCCCGTTGAATTTGGACTTGTGTAATTAACAATAATATCATCCAGCAAAGCCGGAGCATTATGTGTTGCCGTAACGGTAAGACTCTGCGATTCGCCCGGGCCCGCAGTAATGCCAGCGAGACTGATTACCTGAGCTGGTGCATTCTTAGGAACAAATACATTTGAAACTGCGTTTAGCGTCGGTGCATCGTTTACCGGGTTAACGGTAATGGTAAATGTTTGTATAAAATCCAGTGATCCTGCATCAACCAGCCGCACAGTTATAAGTGCTACTCCACTTTGATTTGCAACGGGTTGAAAGGTAAGCGTTCCATTGCTTGCAGTTCCATTATAAGTTACCACAGGATTAGGTACAACTCCGACGTTATCAGAAGATGCAGTTAACGTTAACGTGCCCGTCTCACCCGGACCTCCTTGTGAAATGTCTGTAATGTTGATGACCTGCGCCGTGGCGTCTTCATTTACTTCAACATCATTAATAAAAGCAAAGCTTGGAGGGTCATTAACCCCGGTTACTGTTATAGTTACAGTAGCATCATTGGAATTAGTCGATCCATCATTAGCATGATAGGTAAAACTGTCGGGGCCATTGTAGTTGGCATTTGGTGTGTAAGTAAAGCTGCCATCGGGGTTTAATGTTAGAACTCCATTCGAGGGGCCGTTCACTAAGACAGCTGTGAGGTCATCTAAGTCATCATCCGTATCATTACCTAATACTCCGGGGGCAGCAATACTAAGCTGCGTGTCTTCTTGGATTTCGTAAGAATCATTCACAGCAACGGGGGAATCATTAACCGCATTTACCGTTATAGTTACCGTAACATCATTGGAGTTAGTTATTCCGTCAAAGGCATGATAGGTAAAACTGTCAGGGCCATTGTAGTTGGCATTTGGTGTGTAAGTAAAACTGCCATCGGTGTTTAATGTCAGAACTCCATTCGAGGGGCCGTTTACTAAGACAGCAGTGAGGGCGTCTGCGTCAGCATCCGTATCGTTACCTAATACTCCGGGGGCAGCAACACTAAGCTGTGTATCTTCATCGATTGTGTAGGAATCATCCACAGCAACGGGTGCATCATTAACCCCGTTTACCGTTATAGTTACCGTAGCATCATTGGAGTTAGTTGTTCCGTCAAAGGCATGATAGGTAAAACTATCGGGACCATTGTAGTTGGCATTTGGTGTGTAAGTAAAGCTGCCATCGGCATTTAATGTCAGAACTCCATTCGAGGGGCCGTTCACTAAGACAGCTGTGAGGTCATCTAAGTCACCATCCGTATCATTACCTAATACTCCGGGGGCAGCAACACTAAGCTGTGTGTCTTCATCGATTGTGTAGGAATCATCCTCAGCAACCGGTGCGTCATCTACACTGTTTACCGTTATGGTTACCGTGGCAGCATTGGAGTTAGCTATTCCATCATTAGCATGATACGTGAATGTATCGCTACCATGGTAACTTGCGGCCGGTATGTAAGTAAAGCTACCATCAATGTTTAATGCCAGGCTTCCATTCGACGGAGTTGTTCCTATGGCAGCAATAAGTGGTCCTCCATCAATATCAATATCATTACCTAATACACCTGGCGCGGCAATAGTAAGTGGCGTATCTTCATTAGTCGCATACGAATCATCAATAGCCAGGGGTGGATCATTAACTGCGTTTATCGTTAGGGTTACAGTAGCAACGTTAGAATCTGTCATTCCATCATTAGCCCGATAAGTAAAGCTGTCGCTGCCATTGTAATTAGCATTAGGCGCATAGTTAAAACTACCATTGGCATTTAAAGCAAGAATTCCATTTAATGGACCTGTTCCTATAGAAGCGCTAAGCATTCCACCATCACTTGTATCATTGCCTAATACACCAGGGGTTACAACAATAAGTGGTATATCTTCATCGGTCGTGTAGGAATCATCTATAGCAACAGGCGCATCATTAACCGGTGTTACTGTTATGGTTACGGTAGCAACGTTGGAGTTAGCCGTTCCATCATTAGCGTAATAGGTAAAACTGTCGATGCCGTTGAAGTCGGCATTTGGTGTATACGTAAAACTCCCATTGGTATTTAATGTGAGACTTCCATTAGACGGCGACGTATTTAAAACAGCAATAAGCGTTCCTCCATCAACATCAGTATCATTGATCAGCACGCCGGGTGCAGTAATAGTAAGAGGTGCATCTTCATTGACTACATAACCATCATCCACAGCAACAGGTGCATCATTAACGTTGTTTATCGTTATGATTACAGTTGCAACGTTGGAATTGGTTGTTCCATCATTGGCGTGATACGTAAAACTATCGCTACCATTGTAGTTGGCATTCGGTGTGTAGGTAAAACTACCATCGGCATTTAATGTAAGACTTCCATTTGATGTAGTCACGTCTACAATGGCGGTAAGCGTCTCTCCATCAGCATCCGTATCATTGCCCAGCACGCCAGGGGCAGCAATGGTAAGGGGTGTGTCTTCATTGGTAAAGTAGGAATCATTTGTAGCAACAGGTGCACTATTAACATTGTTTATTGTTAGGATTACCGTTGCCACATTGGAATTGGTCGTTCCATCAGTGGCCTGGTAGGTGAAACTGTCACTGCCACTGAAGCCCGCATTCGGTGTGTAGGTAAAGCCACCATCAGCATTTAAGGTCAGGCTTCCACTTGATGGGCCGGTAACCAAAACAGAAGTGAGGTTGTCTGCATCAGCATCCGTATCATTGCTCAGCACGCCAGGGGCAGCAATCGTAAGGGGTGTGTCTTCATTGGTAGAGTAGGAATCATTCGCAGCGACGGGGGCACTATTCACTTCGTTTACTGCTATGGTAACGGTGGCATTATTGGAATTAGTCGTTCCATCAGTGGCATGATAGGTAAAGCTGTCGTCACCTACGAAGTCCGTATTCGGTGTGTAGGTAAAACTGCCATCAGCGTTTAAAGTCAGGCTTCCACTCGATGGGCCGGTAACCAAAACAGCAGTGAGGTTGTCTGCGTCAGCATCCGTATCGTTGCCTAATACCCCGGGAGCGCCAATATTCAGTGATGCGTTTTCATCCACGGCGTAAGAATCATTCGCAGCGACAGGTGCACTGTTCACTTCGTTTACTGCGATGGTAACGATGGCGTCATTGGAATTAGTTGTTCCATCATTGGCATGATAGGTAAAGCTGTCGTCACCTACAAAGTCCGTATTGGGTGTGTAGGTAAAACTGCCGTCAGCGTTTAGTAGTAGGCTTCCGCTTGATGGGCCGGTAACCAAAACAGCAGTGAGGTCGTCTGCGTCAGCATCTATATCATTACTCAATATCCCGGGAGCGGCAATATTCAGTGATGTGTTTTCATCCACGGCATAAGAATCATTCCCAGCGACGGGTGCACTGTTAACTTCGTTTACTGCGATGGTAACAGTGGCGTCATTGGAATTGGTCGTTCCGTCAGTGGCATGATAGGTAAAGCTGTCGTCGCCTACGAAGTTCGTATTGGGTGTGTAAATAAAACTGCCATCTCCATTTAACGTCAGGCTTCCACTTGATGGGCCGGTAACCAAAACAGCAGTGAGGCCGTCTCCATCAGCATCCGTATCATTACTCAATACCCCGGGAGCGGCAATATTAAGTGTTGTGTTTTCATCCACGGCGTAAGAGTCATTCCCAGCGATGGGAGCACTATTCACTTCGTTTACTGCGATGATAACGGTGGCATCATTGGAATTAGTCGTTCCATCAGTGGCATGATAGGTAAAGCTGTCGTCACCTACAAAGTCCGTATTGGGTGTGTAGGTAAAACCACCATCGGCATTTAAGGTCAGGCTTCCACTTGATGGGCCGGTAACCAAAACAGCAGTGAGGTTGTCTGCGTCAGCATCCGTATCGTTGCCTAATACCCCGGGAGCGGCAATATTCAGTGATGTGTTTTCATCCACGGCGTAAGAATCATTCCCAGCGACGGGGGCACTATTCACTTCGTTTACCGCTATGGTAACGGTGGCATCATTGGAATTAGTCGTTCCGTCATTGGCCTGGTAGGTAAAGCTGTCGTCACCTACAAAGTCCGTATTGGGTGTGTACGTAAAACCACCATCGGCATTTAAGGTCAGGCTTCCACTTGATGGGCCGGTAACCAAAACAGCAGTGAGGTTGTCTGCGTCAGCATCCGTATCGTTGCCTAATACCCCGGGAGCGGCAATATTCAGTGATGCGTTTTCATCCACGGTGTAAGAATCATTCGCAGCGACGGGGGCACTGTTCACTTCGTTTACCGCAATGGTAACGGTGGCATCATTGGAATTAGTCGTTCCGTCAGTGGCATAATAGGTAAAGCTGTCGTCACCTACGAAGTCCGTATTGGGTGTGTAAGTGAAACTACCATCAGCATTTAAGGTCAGGCTTCCACTTGATGGGCCGGTAACCAAAACAGCAGTGAGGTTGTCTGCGTCAGCATCCGTATCGTTGCCTAATACCCCGGGAGCGCCAATATTCAGTGATGCGTTTTCATCCACGGCGTAAGAGTCATTCCCAGCGACGGGGGCACTGTTCACTTCGTTTACCGCAATGGTAACGGTGGCATCATTGGAATTAGTCGTTCCGTCAGTGGCCTGGTAGGTAAAGCTGTCGTCACCTACGAAGTCCGCATTCGGTGTGTAAGTGAAACTACCATCAGCATTTAAGGTCAGACTTCCACTCGATGGGCCGGTAACCAAAACAGCAGTGAGGTTGTCTGCGTCAGCATCCGTATCGTTGCCTAATACCCCGGGAGCGGCAATATTCAGTGATGTGTTTTCATCCACGGCGTAAGAATCATTCCCAGCGACGGGGGCACTATTCACTTCGTTTACCGCTATGGTAACGATGGCATCATTGGAATTAGTCGTTCCGTCAGTGGCATGATAGGTAAAGCTGTCACTGCCACTGAAGCCCGCATTCGGCGTGTACGTAAAACTGCCATCTCCATTTAACGTCAGGCTTCCACTTGATGGGCCGGTAACCAAAACAGCAGTGAGGTCGTCTGCATCAGCATCCGTATCGTTGCCTAATACCCCGGGAGCGCCAATATTCAGTGATGTGTTTTCATCCACGGCGTAAGAGTCATCCGCAGCAATGGGATCAGCAACATCAGTCAGGGCTAATGTAAATTCTGCGAATGTTGAATTCTCATAAGGAGGAATGTTGTCTGCGAGGCTGCGAAAAAAGTCATCTTCATCAAGAACAGGTGTGAAATTCTGACTACTAATAACTGGTATTGTATTCCGGGCACGCGAAATCTTACTCGTAAATAAGAGCAAGACGCCAGCAAGAAGCGACAGATAGCAGAGTTTTCGCATGATAAAGCAACAGTAGACCAACAAATCTAGTAAAAAACTTACTTTGAAGGAAGCTGGTCGGTATTGGTTATTTAGTTATTCGTTATTAAGATAATAAATAAATGATTGTCAGTGTATTATATAATAATGAATATTAGAATTCTTTAACTTTTAAATTATTGGATGTTTCCATGTTGGAGCGCCCTCCATGTCGGTGGGTTTGACCCTAATTTGCAAAGTCTATTCTTGATGTTGTAGCAATGTTATTTGGACTAAAACCACAACTTTTTAATTTTGCGCACTTGCCTGAACAAGTAAACATAAAAACTGATGGGTCGAATTTTTGAAAAAAGGAAGCATAAGATGTTTGCCCGGTTTGACCGGATGGCCAAAGCTTTTACTCGCATAGGAAAGGATATTTCCATAGCTGTAAAACATGGCGGCCCTAATCCTGAACATAATCCCAAGTTGCGCATGGCGATTCAAAACGCCAAAGGATTGAATATGCCCAAGGACAAAGTTGAAGCTGCCATAAAGCGTGCTTCTTCAAAGGAAGAAAAGGACTTCCAGGAAGTAGTTTATGAGGGATATGGGCCACACGGTATACCTATACTTGTAGAGTGCGCAACAGATAATCCTACAAGGACTGTTGCAAATATTCGCCTTCACTTTTCTAAAAATGGCGGGGCTATGGGAAACTCAGGATCTGTTTCTTTTATGTTTGAAAGAAAAGGTGTGTTTAAGTTTGATCCGAAATCCCTTAACCTTGAAGAGCTTGAACTTGACCTTATAGATGCCGGCGCTGAAGATATCGAACAACATGAAGATGAGACACTTATCTATACGAAGTTCACCGAGTTTGGCAACATGCAAAAGTTTTTAGAATCGCGCCATCTTGAGCCAAAAAGTTCTGAGCTTCAATACCTGCCCACTACAACAAAGGAGCTGTCGGAAGACCAGCAAGATGAAGTATTAAGATTGGTGGAAACACTGGAGGGAGATGATGATGTACAATCTGTACACCACAATTTGGCTTGATTTGTATTATTTTAGTAGCTGTTGTGCACATTAGCAATAATTTAATTACCTACGAAACAGGTACACATCAACAAACATGCTCCTTGTTCAGATTGGATTTATACTCTATTGACTAAGAGATTTGTATTGAGTAAGACTCATTCTTCCAGTATTCTCATCTCAACCCTTCTATTCTTAGCGCGTGCTTCCGTTGTCATTTCATTACGCAACGGTTGAGTTCCGCCGAAAGCTTTGGTCTTGACCCTGTTTTTAGAAATACCTTGCGCGACCAGGTATTTTTTAACTGCTTCTACCCGTTCTTCTGATAATTTCATATTGGCACTTGCGTTACCCACATTATCAGTATGTCCTTCAAGCTGTATTACAACTTTCTGACTTTCTTTCATCATCTGGGCAACTTCATTCAGTTCAGGATAGGACTTCGGATCAATGGCTGCCTTTCCTTGTGCAAAGATGAGGTTATTAAGAATTACCGTTTGACCTTTCGGCGTTAGTATTATATCACGATGCAAAGAGCCTACATCTTTAGGGTCCACAATCACAGTCTTAGGATTATAACCTTCCGACTGGGCAGTGATCTGATATTTTGCAGATCCGAATATCGAAAATGTAAAAGTGCTGTCGTTAAATCTTCCGAAAATACTTTCTGTGGGAATACTGCTGTAACGAATGCTTGACTTAACACCTTTACCTGTTGATGCATCAAGTATCTTGCCTTGAACCAGTAACTCTTTGTTCTGACTGAAGAGAGAAATTGAAAGCGAAACTAAGATGACAATAAGACTAAGTAACTTCATTATTCTGGTAAGTTTGATATTTCTATTCGATTGTACCAAGCGTTTTCGTACTACTGCAATTAAAAGTCCAAACTTTATACAATTATAGGTCGAACTCTATAGTATCTCCCACGCCAAACGCCTTGCCGTCTGTAGAATCGTTTACCTTTCCATTTCCCTCTTTTAATTTCTTTGCGTCTTTATCCTTTTTTACTTCCCCTTCTTTTTTTGTTTTCCCCTTTTCGCTTTGGCTTTCCCTGAAGAGGCTTTGTTGTTCGGCTTTGATTTTTGGCTTTGGGTGACTTTTTTGTTGCTGGACTGGCCCTTCGCCGAAGAGGCTTGCTTGCTGACCCGGGTTGAGGTGCTGTTCTGGCTCTGTTTTTTTTTTAGCCCCTGAGAATCTCCGGCTTTGCCATCAACTTCAGACGCTTCTTCATCGTCAGGTTCTTCCGGGCCCGATTCATCGGGCTCCTCCGTCAATCGCACATTAAGTACTTTGTCATGCGATAGTCGATTGCCCAAAGCTTTCCAGCCTTTTACATCTATTAACTCTTCAAGATTTATAATCTCAGCTTTCTTGTCCTTTCCCTTTCCTTTTGAAATTTCCATTTCAACTTCAGGGTTGTCACTGGTAGTGATCAATACCAGTCGTGAGCCAATGGCTTCTGTAATAAAGTTGAACTCCTTATCTGGTGTACTAGTCTCAATCAAGAAACGCTTCACCATGTGCTGTTTGGATTCACCATCGACATAAATAGCGGATACGATTCTCTTCGGATGGAATTTCTCAACCCATAATGTTTTTTCTGGTTCATAACGATTGGCGAGATCATAGTTTGTAATCTTATAGGAACCATTTCGCATGAAGGCGATGATCTGATCTTCACCATCGAACTTGCCAAGATATTTTCCACGCTTGTCTTTGTTCAATCGTCCTGCCGCATCGTCATACCATAAATCAAGTTTACTTAAAGTGGAAGTGCCAGCTTGCAGAAAATCAACCCTGCGAATAGCATACTTGGTAATTATGTTTCCACGTACTCCTCTCCCTTTAACCTCCAAATCAGCAAAATCAAACTCAAATACTTTTTTACGTGCTGTACTGGATTGTGACAATTTTACTTCAACAATTTCAGCTTCACCATTTAAGTTTCCGCTTACGTAATGGATCTTTGAATTCGGATGTCCTTGTGTGAGATCATATTCCTTATCACGTGTCACTCCGGGCATGGCAAATCGTTTCGCAAAACCTTTCCCGGTTTTCCCATCGGTATAGATCACATTATAGATCATGCGATCATCGGCTTTCTTCCAAACGCCTACATACAAAATGTCTTTACCCATGAAAACTTTCTCCTGTATTCTGGATACTCGCACCTTACCATCTTTACGAATGGCAATGACGTCATCCAATTCAGAACAATCAGCAATGAACTCGTCCCGTTTCAACCCCCAGCCAATAAAACCATCAGTGCGATTAACATAAAGCTTTTGATTGTTGGCAATTACTTCCGTAGCTGTAACCGACTGGAAGGTCTTGATTTCCGTTCTACGCTCTCTGCCTTTACCATATTTTTCAAGCAAGTTGCTGTAGTAGGATATCGCATAATCAACAAGATTACGAAGATGGTGCTGCGTTTCTTTTAACTCCTTCTCAAGGTCTTTTAGTAATTCATCAGCTTTGAAGGAATCGTATCTTGAGATGCGTTTTATTTTAATTTCGGTAAGCCGAACAATATCATCCGTAGTGATTTCGCGATAGAATTTTTTCTTGTGAGGTTTTAATCCCTTATCAATTGTCTGAATCACTTCTTCCCACGATTCCGCTTCTTCAATGTTTCGATAAATTCGATTTTCTATGAATATTTTTTCCAGTGAAGAAAAAAGTATCTTCTCCATCAGTTCACCCTTCCTGATCTGCAACTCCTGCTTCAGTAATTCAAGGGTATTGTTTGTATTAACTTTTAATATTTCACTCACCGTCATGAATTGAGGTTTATCCTCAACAATCACGCAGGCGTTGGGTGAAATAGATAACTCACAATCGGTGAAGGCATATAATGCATCGATGGCAATCTCAGGTAACTGGCCAGGCTGAAGATGAATCATAATCTCAACATCTCTTGCAGTGTTATCGATCACCTGCTTCACTTTGATCTTTCCTTTCTCACTTGCCTTAACGATGGATTCAATCAACGATGTAGTGGTAGTAGAAAAAGGAATCTCCTTTATCACCAATGTTTTCTTATCCACAACGTCAATTCGGGCTCTTACTTTTATTTTGCCACCACGTTGTCCCTGGTTGTATTCAGCAAAATCAGCAATACCACCGGTGGGAAAGTCGGGATAAATTTTAGGGTTCTTCCCTTTCAAAATATCAATCGATGCTTTTATCAGTTCAATAAAATTGTGAGGAAGAATTTTGGTAGAGAGTCCAACGGCAATACCTTCAACACCTTGCGCGAGGAGTAGCGGGAATTTTACCGGCAGCGTGACAGGTTCTTTCTTTCTGCCATCATACGTAAGTTGCCATGCCGTAGTCTGAGCATTGTACACAACATCAAGCGCAAATTTTGAAAGACGCGCTTCAATATAACGCGGAGCTGCAGCGCCATCACCGGTTCGTACATCGCCCCAGTTACCTTGTGTTTCAATGAGAATATCTTTCTGGCCAATGTTCACAATCGCCTCACCTATCGCGGCATCACCATGCGGATGATACTGCATAGTGTTTCCGATGACATTAGCCACTTTGTTAAAGCGACCATCATCCATCTCTTTCAACGAATGCATGATTCTTCGTTGTACCGGCTTAAGGCCATCTTCAATACGAGGTACTGCACGTTCAAGGATTACGTAAGAAGCGTAATCCAGAAACCAGCTTTCGTATAAACCTTCCAGTGCAATTACATCATGTTTAACATCGCCATGGTGTCCTGCGCCATTGGTTGGGGGAACTTTGTCGGTTCCTTTGCCAGGAGGAGTTTTTGATTTCTTTTTGCTCATGTATTTTAAACTTCGGCTTAAATCTTTTTTTTTATTTTCCAGTTACATGTTCAAGATGATGCTTCATATGTGTGAGGTAATCCTCCGCCAAAAACTTCAGTGTATGAAGTTCAGTTCCCGGCTTACCGGTATCACATTGTTTTTCTACATTGGATTGATCCATCACGGATAATGTATGACAAAGATGCTTATTGAGTGATACCCAGAGTTGAATCAATTCTTCTTTGTCGTAATCACCGTACCGTTGCAACTTCACCCATTCATCCTGAAAATAAATGATCTTCGGTGGCGCACTTTCATATTGACCGCGAACAAATCGTTGCAGATTGTTTTGGGCTGAATCAACAAGATGTCCCAATATTTCTTTTTTACTCCATTTGACCGGAGATGGTTTGAAATCAAAATCAGTTAATGGTATTGAACGAATTATTGTTGCATGTTCCATCACAACCTGACTGATTTGTTTTGCTAATACCTTCATGCTTCCACTTCAACCTTTTCTTCAGTGACAATATCCATTTCGACACGAAGATTATCAATAATAAAATCCTGACGAACCGGTGTGTTCTTGCCCATGTAGAATTCCAGGAGTTTCAAAAGGTGACTATCCTTTGTAAGAATAACCGGTTGAAGACGGATGTCATCTCCAATGAATTTTCCAAACTCATCAGGAGAAATTTCACCTAATCCTTTAAACCGTGTTATCTCTGGTTTGCCGCCCAGTGCGTTAACGGCTTTTTGCTTTTCCTCCTCACTGTAACAGTAAATGGTTTCTTTTTTATTGCGTACTCTGAACAGCGGTGTTTCGAGAATAAAAACATGACCGGCCTTCACCAGGTCAGGAAAGAACTGAAGGAAAAACGTAAGCAATAAAAGACGGATGTGCATACCGTCAACATCTGCATCGGTAGCAACGATTACTTTGTTATATCGTAGTCCATCAAGTCCATCTTCAATGTCAAGAGCATGCTGAAGAAGGTTGAACTCTTCGTTCTCATATACAACTTTCTTATTGAGGCCAAAACAGTTGAGCGGTTTTCCACGGAGACTAAAGACTGCCTGTGTTTCAACATCACGTGATTTAGTAATTGAACCACTCGCCGAATCACCCTCTGTAATAAAGATAACCGATTCCTGGCTCCTCTCTCCTCCTTTTTCGTCGCTGAAGTGAAAACGGCAGTCGCGTAGTTTTCGGTTATGGAGATTTGCTTTTTTAGCTCGCTCATTTGCCAGCTTTTTAATACCGGCAATTTCTTTGCGTTCCCTTTCAGATTGGGTGATCCTTTTTTCAAGCGCATCTCTTGTCGATGGATTCTTATGAAGGTATATCTCTAATTCCTTGGCAACGAAATCACTAACATAACTCTTAACTGTGGCTCCGTCTGGCGCCATATTCAATGAACCCAGCTTGGTTTTAGTCTGCGATTCAAACACAGGCTCCTGAACCCGAATGGCTATTGCACCAATAATTGACGCGCGAATATCCGAAGCATCGTAATCCTTCTTGAAAATTTCCCGCACTGCTTTTACAACACCTTCACGAAAAGCTGCTAAATGGGTACCACCCTGCGTTGTGTTTTGTCCGTTGACGAATGAATAGTATTCTTCACCATATAGATTTCCATGCGTAAGGGCAAATTCAATATCCTTACCACTGATGTGTATGATTGGATACCGTAATTCATCCGCATCAGTCTTCTGTTTCAATAAATCGAGGAGACCATCTTTGGAATAAAATTTTCTTCCGTTATAATTTATGGTCAGACCTGCATTGAGGAAGGCGTAGTTCCACATCAAGTCATCCAGGTATTCAGGAATGAAATGATAGTGCTTGAACATAGAATTATCGGGTTCAAACTCTACCAGCGTTCCATTCTTCTCGTTCGTTTTGCCAACACGTTGATCATTGGTTAATATCCCTTTCTTGAACTCGGCAAGTTTTGCCTGTCCATCACGAAAGGCCTGTACCTTGAAATAATTTGAAAGTGCATTTACTGCCTTTGTACCAACACCATTCAATCCCACGGACTTTTGAAAAGCACCAGAATCATATTTGGCACCGGTATTTATTTTTGAAACAACATCAACTACTTTTCCCAAAGGGATTCCGCGTCCATAATCTCTGACGATAACACGCGAATCGGTAATGGTCACATCAATCACTTTACCGTAGCCCATCATGTGCTCGTCAATACAGTTGTCCATAACTTCCTTAACCAGCACATAAATGCCATCGTCTTTAGATGAGCCATCGCCCAGCTTACCGATGTACATTCCAGGACGTAACCGGATGTGTTCGCGCCAGTCGAGGGATTTAATACTGGCTTCTGTGTACTCAAACATGTTTGAGTTCTCCGCTGCTTTTGCCATAAAAAGTAAATGTAATCGAGTTTAAAAAATGCGAATTACGTTAATAACGTGAAATTTGAATGAATTTCCACCGATTTGCTTAAAGGTCCACTTATAAAAATTTCTTAAGTGACGACTCTTAACTTACTGATTATCAGAAATTGGAAAGCTTTGTATAAAACCTTAAGATCGGCTTAAAAATCTTTTGTATCCAATGTAAAGGGGCCATCCAACGGTCCATAACGAAAACAAAGCGATGCTGCCATAAATAATAGATTGGAGCCGTGAATAGTTATAAATCTCTCCGCTATTATAAAGTGTAACAAAGCTTATCCCGATTATGAAAAATATATTGAACGTGATTATGAGACCATAAAACCAGGTTCGAAACTCAGTTTGCTGAGCAACCTTTGCTATGATAAACACAAGAACATTGATAAAAGCCAGCAAGCCCAGGACAATGTAAAAGAAGGTGTCCCTGTCAATCCTCATAATTTCTGTTCCATTTTCAAAGACCTCAACACTATCTTGCAAAGAGGCATAACCATATAACAGGACAACCGTGACGGCTAACAATGAAACAAACCAAAAGGCTTTAAAAAGACGCAATATGACCATGGTGTTAGTTATCAGTTAATGGTTATTAAAATGGGGGCAAAATTAAATAAATTATTGAAAGGCCTACCGATATATAAATCCCTAATGGGACTTAAGCGTCAGATGGCGGGGCAAAATAACAAATCATATTAAACCTGAATTCCCGCAAGACAATGTCATTAAGTTAAGCCACCACACGCCCTCTAACTCCCTAAAGGGAGAACCACAGCGCGCTGACTCTGGGATACAGGGTGTGCGAAGCCAGTATTCCTCTCAACTAAATGACATTGACCCGTAAGGATGAAATATTATGGTATGGTGAATTTGAAATATCCCTGGTCGTTTAGTTGCTGTAAAGAATTCCTTCAGATCACTAACTTTGCATTCTCATCGGGTAAAGGAATTTTATAATGAACGTAAATCCAATCGTACTTTCAATTCCAATCTTTTTTATTTTAATAGGGGTTGAACTCCTCGTTGAGCGCTTTACTCACCAGAAGCTCTATCGTCTCCCCGATGCAATAGCAAACTTAAGTTGTGGTATTACTTCACAATTAAGCGGATTATTCCTGACCATTTTTGGCATTGGCGTTTATCAATTGCTTTTTGAAAAATTTGCCTTTTTTACTTTAGACAATTCTGCCTGGTGGTATTGGGTAGGCCTCTTCTTTTTGGTTGACCTGGCCTACTATTGGGGACATCGTATGAGTCATGAGATAAATTTGTTTTGGGGCGGACATGTGGTACATCATCAAAGCGAAGATTATAATTTATCTGTGGCTTTGCGACAAAGTTCGTTACAAGTCGTCTGGACTTTTGCTTTCAACCTTCCCATTGCCTTGCTGGGATTTAAGACATTTGATTTTGCGTTGATCGCAGCTTTTAATACGCTCTATCAATTCTGGATTCATACGGAAACCATTAACAAGATGGGCTGGTTTGAATATGTTTTTAACACTCCCTCCCATCATCGTGTGCACCATGGCCGCAATCCTAAGTACATTGATAAGAATCATGCAGGCACTTTAATTATATGGGATAAGTTGTTCGGAACTTTTCAACCGGAAGAAGAACGCCCTACTTACGGAATCACAAAACCCATTAATAGTTGGAATGCTTTGTGGGCGAATATGAGTCACTATGCAGAGATGTCGAAGGACTTGAAAAGAATTCCATACCTGAGCGACAAAGTGAAATATCTTTTCAAAAAGCCGGGATGGTTGCCGGAGTATCTCGGTGGATATCGCGCCGCACCTGAAGTTGACAAAACATCGTATAAAAAATATGAAACCCCCTCTTTCATGCAGCTTAATCTTTATGTCTTGTTTCAATATGTTCTGTGTGTTATCGGAACAGCTCTTTTTCTTTTCAATGCAGGAAAATTTTCGCTAGGTGAAAAGGCCATATTTGCTGTGCTTATCTCCTGGGTAGTTGTTAATTGTGGCGTTCTATTTGAAAACAGGTCATGGGTTCGCGTAGCGGAGTGGATACGCATTGTATTATATCCATTGTTGCTTTCTATTGCCACGTATCAGTTTGAATTGTCTAATTTATGGTACTTTGCTGCCTTAATTTATTTTATCATCTCAGCAAGTTGGTTCTACTCCATTCAACGAAATGATTCAAAGGTACAGGTGGCATAAACTTATTTTACTTCTCACACTTTTAGTAGTTGGTTGTGGAAAAGCTACTCCTGATATTCAAGGCATCGACCTTCAAAACTGGAAAGAAGACCAGTTGGGATGTAAGGGTATTCGAAAAAGCATGATCGAAGAGTTTCGGTCGCAAAAGAACAAATTACTCGGCCTCTCCGAAATGGAAATCATAAAGTTGTTAGGAAGGCCCGATGAGAATGAATTATATAAACGAAATCAAAAGTTTTATCATTACTACCTTGAACCTTCTCCTGCTTGCGGCGATACCATTAGCAACTCGATCAGACTCAACATTCGTTTCAATGCCATGGGATTAGCAAAGGAAGTAGCGATCGATTGATATTAAAATTTTTACGATCACCTCCTGCCCTGCTTGTCTTCCAAAGAAGAGAGAATCTTTTACCTTTACTACAAATCAAGATTTGTATGAAGCTGATTAAAAAAATCGCAGTGATAGGATCAGGAACTATGGGTAATGGAATTGCCCATGTATTTGCTCAGCATGAATTTCCTGTTTCGTTAATTGATGTTTCTAAAGACGCATTAGGCAAAGCAATAAGTACTATTGAAAAAAATCTCGATCGCCAAATAACGAAGAACATCATAACGGAAACCGTAAAAAAAAATACACTTCAAAACATAAAGACTTTTACAGCATTACAAGAGGGAGTTTCAGATTGCGATCTCATTGTAGAAGCAGCGACAGAGAACATAGACATCAAGCTAAATATTTTCAGAGATCTTGATACGTATAGTTCATCTCACGCAATACTAGCTTCTAATACTTCTTCTATTTCAATTACAAAGATTGCCGCTGTAACAACCAGACCCGACAAAGTAATCGGAATGCATTTTATGAATCCCGTGCCGGTTATGAAACTGGTAGAGGTAATTCGCGGCTATCAAACCGCTGATGATGTCAGCGATGCAATCATGGAATTATCCAGGAAGCTTGAGAAAACTCCTGTCGAAGTAAATGATTACCCTGGATTTGTTGCCAACAGAATTCTAATGCCGATGATCAATGAGGCAATTCATACTTTGCATGAGGGCGTTTCAGGCGTGGAAGAAATTGACACCGTGATGAAGCTTGGTATGGCACACCCTATGGGGCCATTGCAGTTGGCCGACTTCATCGGGCTTGATGTTTGCCTTTCCATCTTACGTGTACTGCAGGAAGGATTTGGAAACCCGAAATACTCACCTAGCCCCCTACTGGTTAATATGGTACAAGCCGGTCATCTCGGTGTTAAATCAGGAGAAGGATTTTACAAATACAAAACAGGAAGTAAAGAGATGGTTGTAGCGACGCGATTTAGTTAATGTATCCCTATCCTTTCAATTTATCTGGGTTATATCGTGTATCAAAAACTGTTACGATGTATGCTTGCTGATCTATAATCCGATAAACAATTTTGTAATTCCCTTCTACTAAATAGCGGTATTTTTTGTCTGTATTCGTCAATGTGAATTGTGTTGCACCTGACTCAGGAAATGTTTCTATTTGCCCGGCTCTTGATAAATCGTTTCGATAACATTTTGTGCGGCAAGTTGAGAGTGTTCGGCCAAAAAATCATAGATTGTTTCCAGATCAACTAATGCCTCTGTTGACCAGACCACTTGAATTTTTTTCACTTACCAAACTTATTTTTGAAAAAGGATTCTATTTCTTCCTGAGTCTGTATTTTTCCCTCTTTAATATCTTGTTCGGAACGGCCTAATTTTGCTTGCAGGTCTTCCATTGTTTTGGGCATCCTTTGCTCATACATATCCTTTACAGAGCCTTTTCTTAAAACTTCAATTTTTTGGATCAGCGACTCGTCTTGCAATCTTGCCAACCACTCTATGAGTTCTACTTTCTTTAATGCTATGTCCATAATTTTTCTTATAACGGTATAAAGATAATCATTTCCATAATTTCTTTTTCCACCTAAAAGGTGTTTAAGAAATCAAAAACCGCCATGATTAATATTAAACTTATTTCTTCAGCAAATCTCTGATCTCAGCTAAAAGTTTAATATCCGCCGGTGGTTCAACCGGCGCTGCTTCTTCCTTCTTCTTCAATGCGTTCATTCCTTTTACCATAAGGAAAATAATGAAAGCAAGAATGATGAAGTTAATAACAACGGTGATGAAACTGCCCCATGCAAACACGGGTCCCAATTCTTTCGCTTTGGCTAGCGGTAAATTGGGGTCTGCATTAAGCGCGGCTGATACTTTGCCAGAAAGTGGAAAATACAAATTAGAGAAGTCAGCCATGAATATTGTGCCAATCAGGGGCATGATGAGGTCATTGACAATTGAACCTACAATAGTACCAAAGGCTCCTCCGATGATAACACCCACTGCGAGGTCGATTACGTTTCCCCGCAGCGCAAATTGTTTGAATTCGTTTAACATATGGTTTAAGGTTTTTTTATAAAATTCTATTTCAGTCTAAACAATCCTGTGCAATATATGTTCTTAAATTTAACCGGACTCGTTGTGTGTAGTTGAAATTAAACAGCTTCTAAAATATTCCCAATGACCCGCAAGAAAAAAAAGCAGACCACCAGATCGAAGCGGACATCCTTGCCAGTTAAGAGCCAAACGGAGACACTTACAAAAACCTTATCTAAACATCAGCAGCAACTTGAACTTGCGTTGGATGCAGCTAAAATGGGTATTTGGGAATGGCGCATTACTTCAAACAAAATTGAATGGACGAGCAGAGTGAGAGAATTATTCGGAGTGACCGATCCATCCCAGAAAATCACTTTTGAATATTATCAAAGCCTCATCTTTCCGGCAGATATTGACCATGTATTAAATACCATCAGGCAAGCCGTTAACAAGGGTACAGACTACTTCATTCAACACCGGATCATTCATCCTAATGGCAATATCAGGTGGATAGAAGCAATTGGAAAAGTTTATCGCAATAAGAAAGGGGAGCCGATAAAAATGCTGGGTACCGTAGTCGATATAACGGAGAAAAAGATTATTGAACTGGAAAAGGAAGACTGGAAGAGAAGATATGAAATTGTCACCGATGCACTCGGCCAGGTTGTTTACGACTATGACATTCCTACCGGAAATATAATCTGGGGCGGAAACACCCGTGGTATTCTTGGTTTTGATTTTTCGGAAATGGGCAACATTGATCAATGGGGAGAAATGATCCATCCCGATGATCGCGCAAATGCTTTTCAGCAATTGGAAAAAGCCAGGACTGAGCTTATAATGTTTGATGTGAAATATCGCTTTCGTGATAAAAAGGGTCACTATCGCATCATGCATGATAAGGGCACATTTCTTCCCGATGAGAATGGTAAGGCTAACCGCATGCTAGGCATGATGATTGACATCACGCAGCAAGTCAATACGCAAACAGACCTGACGGAAAAAAATTTCTTCATAGAACGAATTGCTGCAGCTCTTCCCGATACCATTTATGTCTTTGACATAGTGGCCCGCAAGGCAATTTATGCTAATCGAAGTCTTGTGGCGAATCTGGGGTATAAAGAACCCGAAGTTTCCTTATACCGCGATAATGTCAACTTACTGCTTCATCCTGATGATCAGCAAAACCTGTTTAAAATTTCTCAAATCATAAATGATGTGCGCGATGGTGAAGTGTGGTCAGGTGAATACCGGATAAAGCATTCTAATGGTAGCTGGCGCTGGATGTTAACTGTCAATTCCATATTCAAACGTGATGAAAGCGGAAAACCCATCCAGATTATAGGAACAACAAAAGATATAACCGAGCAGAAGAACGTCAGTGAATCCTTGCAAGAGCAAAATGAAAAACTTCATTCTCTTACGGAGGAGTTACGAAGAAAAGTTATGCAATTGGAAGAATTCACTCAAATCGTTTCTCATAATTTACGATCGCCCGTTGGTAATATTCTCACGTTGTTAACCTATTATGAAAATGCTGCTTCCGAAGCTGAGAAACTGGAATACTTCAACCTGTTAAAGGAAGTCAGTCAGGATATTTCGCTAACGCTTAATGAATTGAATGAGGTTCTGCGAATCAAACAAGACTACTATCTTGAACGACAGGAAATTGATTTCGAAAAGATTTTGAATCATGTACAAAATATGCTGAGCGCTGATATTGCAGAATCCAAAGCTGAAATTAAAACTGACTTCTCTGTCACGGGCATTAAGTACCCTACTATTTATCTTGAAAGCATATTATTAAACCTGATCAGTAACTCAGTCAAATACAGATCTTCTGAAAGAAGTCTGCATATTTGCATTCGGACGTTCAAAAAAGGCAAGAGTACAATTCTGGAACTGACTGATAATGGCTTGGGAATTGATATGGACCGCTATGGCCATCAGTTGTTTAGAATGCGAAAAACTTTTCATAATCATCCGGAAGCTCGCGGTGTAGGACTTTTTATTACAAAGAGCCAGGTAGAGGCAATGGGTGGAGAGATCACCGCACACGGAAAAGTAAATGAAGGAATGTCATTTATTATTACCTTTAACAAAAACCAAAACTCATGAGTTTATCAAATCCAGTCATAGCCCTCGTTGATGATGATAAAATTTTTCAGCTAATCGCTTCGCGAAGTATAAAGGCTACGCAGTTCTCCGGAAAAATTCTTCAATTTAATAATGGTAGCGAGGCGATACAATACCTGGAGGAACATGCTGATGACCAGAACGCCCTTCCGGATTTGCTATTCCTTGACATCAACATGCCACTGGTGGACGGCTGGATGTTTATGGAGGATTATATCTCTCTTAAGTCGCGTATTAATAAGATGATACGGATCTACATGATAAGCTCATCAATCGATCCAAAAGACGTTGAACGAGCGAAAGCCATCCGCGAAATAAAAGAATATGTTACCAAACCGGTGAGCCAGCAAAAATTTGCAGAATTAATTTCAGAAATCGCAGCGTGAGGGAAATGGTCAATAGTCACTGGACACACGTACTAATGACTTTTGACTAATGCACCGTTGCGAGAAATTACTTTATAATACTAATAGGATTTCGTAAACCTGAGTAGCCTGTGAGTTCTACACCGGCGCTTCCAATAAACATTTCTGCATTGATCTTTATAGGAATTCTGTTACGATCATCCGTAAACCAGGCGGTGACGGAATTTTCACCATCGAAGACTTTATTCTTAGGCATGATGGGTACGAATCTTATCGCACGAAATTTCCCAACCTTTGTTTTGACCACATCCTTACCCTTATAAATTACTTTAAGGCTATAAAAAGAATCTTCAAAAAATCCATTTACAGTTATTGTATCATTTTGCTTAATATTTGAAAGGTCCATTGTGCGAAGAAAAAGAAACCCGCCAATCATATCACGTACCTGACGAGGAGCATCAAAGTATTTTGGTTCTTTAAGTTTGCCGGTTTTATTGTCCAGCACCTTTACTTCAATTTTCTGTTTTTCATGATCAAAATTCGTCCACTCATCTTTTTTGTATTTCCCTTCGCGAATTCTTCTATAAAATTGATGGGGAACAAGCGCAACAGTGTCAATGTAAGCGCCCCAATGATCGTCAACATCCGCAATCCAGTCAACCATTCCCACGGTTCGGCCATAAACATCGACCTTGAAACAGCTCCTGTCATTTAACTTAAAATAATTGGAATGGATTTGTGCGGAACCTCTGCCTACAGTGAAAACCCCATAGGTCATTTTGAATTCAATAACCTCACCTCTTCTAAAGCTGTCATTTCTAACCTGCATATAGATATCGCTTCTTACGACAAAGGCCGAAAGAAATACGATCCCTATAATACCAATCAGAAAGCGAATCATGCCATAAATTTAACTGGTTGAGCATCAATAAGGAATCCCTTTTTCGGGGAAAACCATACATCAATGATGCTCTAACGATGAAAATGATTCAAAGGTGGTGCCAATTGAAAATTTCTTTAATTATAAAAGCCCCATTATTGTCTTTGACTTACGCACTAACTCCCTCCCTTAGATTTCTTAGACAATTTCAGAAGCTTTTACCCTTACGCTCAGAAAAATTACTCCGACCTGGCAGTAGCACACACTACATTAGACCCAAAACTTAACCAAAGAGGTTAAACGGAAACATTATTTTCTCGCAAGGCGTCATTGAGGGATGTTTTTTTGTCAGTGCTCTCTTTGCGTTTACCAATGATTAAAGCGCACGAAACCTGGTATTCGCCAGCCGGAAACTTTTTAGGAATGGTGCCCGGAATAACTACAGACCGTTCCGGTACATAACTTTTATATTCAACAGGTTTTTCTCCGGTTACATCTATGATCTTTGAACTTGCCGTTAATACTACATTAGCGCCAAGAACAGCTTCTTTACCAATTCTCACACCTTCAACAATAATACACCGGGAGCCGATAAAGGCGCTATCCTCGATGATTACAGGGGCGGCCTGAACCGGCTCAAGTACACCACCAATACCAACGCCTCCGCTCAGGTGAACATTCTTACCTATCTGCGCACAACTTCCTACTGTGGCCCATGTATCTACCATTGTACCCTCGTCAACATACGCACCAATATTTACATAAGAAGGCATCATAATTACTCCTTTGCTAATGTATGATCCATACCGGGCCACAGCATGCGGTACAACGCGAACTCCCAATGCCTTATAATTCTTCTTCAGTGCTATCTTGTCATGAAACTCAAACGGACCAACCTCGATTGTCTCCATTTGTTGTATCGGGAAATACATAATCACGGCTTTCTTAACCCATTCGTTCACCTGCCAACCTGAGCTCAACGGCTCTGCTACGCGCAATTCTCCTTTATCAAGTTTCTCCACTACCCTTCTGATTTCTGCTTGTACATTTTCCCGCTGAAGCATTGAGCGGTCTTCCCATGCCTTTTCAATAAGTTGTTTTAATTCCATTTTTAGTGTTTGTTTGAGATGGATTCGTTACCATTTTGTCGCAAGTAATAAAAAAAAGAAATATCATCATCGCTTCAGTACTAAAGCCTGTTGATGATACGCGCATGTTTGAAAAAATGGGACAGAGTCTTGCGGCCACAGGACAATATGATGTTCACGTCTTAGGTTACCCTTCCCACCGTGAAATTTCTTTTCCTAATGTTTATTTTCATCCCTCCAAAAAGTTCAAAAGATTGAGTCTTCATCGTTTGCTCATTCCTTTTCTATTAATAATCAAGGCAAGAAAGCTAAAACCCTCAATAGTAATTATTACTACACACGAACTACTCTTTTTTAGCCTCTCGCTCAAATTGTTAACGGGCGCCAAGATTGTTTATGATGTTCGGGAAAACTATATGCGCAATATCTTTTTTCTCTCAACCTTTCCCATTCTTTTAAGGCCTCTCCTTGCCCTCTATGTTCGTCTAAAAGAAATTTTATATACACCATTCATTTCAACGTTTATTTTTTCCGATTATGGTTACGGTGAAGAACTCACCTTTATGAGAAGCAAATCAATCGTTATCGAGAATAAAGTAAAGAGATCTTCCTTGAAAGATGCGTCCAGAGCATCAAATCAAAATTCCATTCGCTTACTTTTCTCAGGAACATTGGCCGTTTCAACAGGCGTTTTTACGGCGATCGATCTTTGCAAAAAACTTCACGCAGTCGATTCTAGAGTCTCATTAAGAATCATCGGCTATTGTGCACAGGCAAGTGTTTTAAAACAAATTCACGAAGAAATCAGAGGTCATAGTTTCATTCAACTCGAAGGCGGAGATCAACTTGTTCCTCATGATGAAGTTATGAAAGCCATCAGCAATTCGCATTTTGGCATTATCTCTTATCCTCCAAATCCTTCCACACGCAATACAATGCCTACCAAACTATTCGAATATGTTGGCGCATGTCTTCCTATTCTGCTTATTGATTATAAACCCTGGATGGATCGATGCGAACCTTATCCGGCTGCCATAACTTTTAATCCGGTTGAATACAATGCCGACGACATTCTCTCCCAAATGTTCACTAAACAATTCTTTACAACTCTCCCAGGAAAGGACATTTTCTGGGAAAATGAGGCAGAAAAGCTCATTCAGGCGATAAATTCAACCTTGTAAAAATTCAGATAAGATAAGAACTGATGTTTACGCTATAGTTCCCGCAGATATTCGCAGATTTTTATATAAATGCTTTCTGCGGTTATCTGCGTAATCTGCGGGAAAGAAAGCCAGGTAAGAAATAAACGTGTAAAATATTTTTTAGACTAACCTAAACTTTTATTTTTGTACATCAGTTTAATTTATTAGACCCGATTAACTTTTTAACTGTTAACTTTTACCTCCATGCTTAGTCTTGTGGAAGAAAATTATCTGAAAGCTATCTACCATTTGTCGGCAGCCGGAAAAAGTCCTGTTACGACAAATGCATTGGCGGACAACATGAACAACAAAGCTGCCTCCGTAACAGACATGATCAAGAGACTTTCGTCCAAGGGAGTTATCAGCTACGAAAAATATCATGGCGTAAATATCTCGGACAAAGGAAAAGCTGCGGCATTGAAAGTGATTCGCAAACACCGGCTGTGGGAAACCTTTCTTGTGGAGAAATTAAATTTCAACTGGGATGAAGTTCACGAAGTAGCCGAACAACTTGAGCACATTCAATCCCCACTTCTCATCGAAAAACTTGATGCCTTTTTAGGTCATCCTAAAGTAGATCCGCATGGCCATCCTATTCCTGATAAGAATGGAAAAATTCAGGATGTGAAACAGGTGCCCTTGTCATCTTTCACAAAAGAAAAAAAAGGAATTGTACGTTCTGTTCAGGACGCCTCCCCTACATTTCTTCAGTACCTCAGCAAAATTGGTGTGCACATCGGCGCTTCCATCAGCATACTAGATAAGATTGATTTTGACGGATCACTGGAAGTGATGATTGATAATAATAAACGAGTTTTCATATCCCGTGAGGCATCAGATAATCTCCTTATTGCCGAACAGAATGAAAGATAGTTTAACAAGAATTTAAAAAGATGATACTATAAATTATGGAATTCAGGGGAGCCGTTCAAGGCAAGTCGTTAAGTGAAGTACATGGCACCATCGATGCAACTAATCGCCGCGGGTGGCGAAAGTTGTTAGCCTTTCTTGGCCCCGCTTATCTGGTGAGCGTAGGTTATATGGACCCCGGAAACTGGGCTACCGACATTGCCGGAGGAAGCCGGTTTGGTTATGCGCTTATTTGGGTTTTATTGATGTCAAATATTATGGCACTGCTTCTTCAGAGCCTCAGTGCACGTTTGGGAATTGTTCGGCAATTAGACCTCGCGCAAGCCTCCCGCAGATCGTATCCTTCGAGTGTAAATTATGCGTTATGGTTTTTGGCAGAAATTGCCATAGCCGCCTGTGACCTTGCTGAAGTTCTGGGTATGGCAATTGGACTGCAACTTTTGTTTGGACTGCCACTTATCTGGGGGGTTAGCCTTACCGTATTAGACACTTTGCTCATCCTTATATTGCACAGCTACGGCATGCGGAAGATGGAGGTATTTATCATCGGTTTGGTAGGAATTATTGGCGGCGCTTTCGTAGTGGAAATGATTTTGGCAAAACCAGACATGGGTGAATTGGTAACAGGGTTTATACCCTCCCTTCCCGATGATACAGCCCTATACATTGCAATCGGTATTATTGGCGCTACGGTTATGCCGCATAATTTATACCTGCACTCATCGTTGGTTCAGACGCGAAGAATCGACACCACTGAAAAAGGAATATGGAGTGCGATAAAATACAATTTCATTGATTCCGCTATTGCTTTAAATGCAGCTTTCTTCGTTAATGCTGCCATATTGGTCTTAGCTGCGTCCACTTTCTTTCGCGCAGGGATGTACGAAGTTGCCGATATTCAGGATGCTTACAAGTTGCTAACGCCATTATTGGGAACAGAATATGCTTCAACTTTATTTGGTGTTGCACTGGTTGCCGCCGGGCAAAGCTCGACAATTACCGGAACGTTAGCCGGACAAATTGTGATGGAAGGTTATCTCAACCTCCGCATTGCCCCATGGTTAAGAAGGCTTATCACAAGGCTTATCGCCATTATCCCGGCGTACATCGTTATTCTTGTATACGGTGAGGAAGAAACGGGAGCCTTACTGGTTTTCAGCCAGGTTGTACTAAGCCTTCAGCTTGGCTTTGCGGTCATACCGCTTATTCATTTTAACAGTGATAAAAAAGCAATGGGTATTTATGTTATAAAGCCATGGATGAAAATTGCTGCGTGGGTCGTTGCTGCCATCATTGTAAGCTTAAATGTGAAGCTTGTTATTCAGGAAGTTGAAGTCTGGTTAGCAGATGCAGGACAAAATGCCTGGATTATCTGGATTACTGTTATCCCCGTTTGCATTGCTGCACTAGGACTTTTATTATACATCACCTTTAAACCCTGGCTGGAAAAACGAATGATGGAGAAAGAGGTCAAACTTCCTCATGGCACTGCAGCTCCTTTGCAAATTGACAGTGGCTCAGCTTACAAGCGCATAGCTATTTGTATTGATTTTAGCGCTATGGATTCAGTCGCGATACGAAGCGCATTGACACAGGGCGGAAAGGAAGCAAATTATTTACTTCTTCATATTGTCGAAACGGCCGGTGCCATGATCTATGGAAGTGAGATCGCAGATTTTGAATCCGGAAGAGACGCCCAGAATATTCGCGAATATGCGCAACAGCTAATCGACAGAGGTTATCAGGTAGATACACAAATTGGGTTTGGCAATCCGAGGAGAACTATTCCCAGGATGGTGAAAGATTTTGATGCTGATCTATTAGTTATGGGTGCTCATGGGCACAGGTTATTTAAAGACCTTATCCTTGGAACAACCGTAGACACCGTTCGTCACCGTGTTGGTATTCCTGTGTTGATTGTTCAGGATAAATAGATTCACTACTTTAACTTTGACATTTTACACATCACCCAATTAATTAGGTCTGTCTATAAAGTAAAGAAGGAGATGGATTTCTCCCGCAGATCTCGCAGATTTTCGCAGATAAAGACTAAAAATATCTGCGTTGATCAGCGAAATCTGCGGGAGCTTGACATTATGGACAGACACTTATTAGTCATTATCTTGCGCCATGCCAGCACATTTGAATGACACCATCACAGCACTTGCCACAGCACAAGGTGTTTCTGCAATAGCGGTAATACGGTTGTCAGGAAAAGATGCCATCGCTATCACACAAAAAGTTTTTCGGGGAAAAAATCTGGAAGATCAACCGTCTCACACCGTACACTTTGGAACGATCTGGGATAATAATGAAAAGCTAATTGATGAAGCTGTTGTCTCCGTATTTCATGAACCGAATTCTTTCACGAAAGAAAATGCTGTAGAAATTTCCTGTCATGGATCACCCGTGATAGTAAAAGAAATCTTAAAGGTGCTTCTTAAGAATGGCGCTCGTCTTGCAGAGCCCGGTGAATTTACAAAGCGCGCATTTCTAAATGGCCGGTTTGATCTTGCTCAAGCCGAAGCCGTAGCCGATCTCATCAATGCTGATACGGATAATGCACGCCAGGCGGCACTCAACCAAATGCGTGGTGGTTTCTCCCGCGAAATCAATCTTCTTCGCGAACAACTGATTCATTTTGCCTCGTTGATTGAACTTGAACTTGATTTCGGTGAAGAGGATGTAGAGTTCGCAAACCGGGAAGATCTAAAGAAACTTATTTATAACATTCAGTCATTCACGCATTCACTCATTCACTCATTTGACCAGGGAAATGTCATTAAGAACGGTATCCCTACTGTTATTGCAGGAAAACCCAATGCCGGAAAGTCAACGCTGTTGAATGTATTGCTCAATGAAGAGCGCGCTATTGTGTCGGATATTCCAGGAACGACCCGGGACGTAATTGAAGACGAGATAATTCTCGGTGGACTTAATTTCAGGTTTATCGATACGGCAGGGCTGCGCGAAACCAAAGACATCATCGAATCGATCGGTGTTGAGCGAACCCGGGAGCAAATGAAAAAAGCATCGCTGATCATTTACATGTTTGATCTTTCCAGTACTTCGCTTGATGAAATTGAACTGGAGGAAGTTGAACTACGAAAATTAGGTATACCCTACGTTAAGGTAGGAAATAAAATAGACCGGGCTATTTCGGATTTGCATGACGAACTTGCCACTCATGACTTCATCTTTATATCGGCGGCCAACCATACTAACATTGAAGCTTTGAAAGAAAAGATCCTTTCCAACTTCCTAGTAAAAAAAGTAAAAACAGGAGATGTAATGGTGACCAATCTGCGCCATTATCAGAATCTCCTTCAAACGCATGAAGCGCTGGATCGCGTTTTGGAAGGAATGGACACCGGAGTTACCGGAGACTTTCTCGCCATGGACATCCGCCAGGCATTACACTACCTTGGAGAGATCACAGGTGTCGTTACATCGGATGATCTATTGGCTAATATTTTTTCGAAGTTTTGCATCGGGAAATGAGACACCTAAATAACCCAAACAAAATCCCATCAACAGTTTAATAGTCAGTACATTACTTAAGTATCCACCATAAAATGCCAATTGGATCAGGGCCGTTTTACGTTTGAGATATTTCGAGCACGGTCTTAAACGCCGCAACCATAGAATTTGTAATATCATTGGCAAACACCACAGCGCAAGCGGAACGTTACCAACGCAAAACGAAGAATGAATTCCTTAAGAACAAGTTTTTTCTCGATCTTCTAATAGAGTTATAAATTAATTACTGCTTTGATTACCCCTGTCTCGGGTTTTAAATACGTTTCAAATTGCCTTACTAGTTCTTTGAAGGATACTCTATGTGTAACCCAGGGCTTTGTATTAACCACACCCTCCTCTATTAACTTAATTATTTGATCAAAATCTTCTCCTAATGCATTTCTGCTGGCTAATAACGTAACCTCCTTTTTATGAAAGAGTGGATCGAAAAATGTAAAATCGCCTTGAAACAAGCCTATAAAGACAATCTTTCCGCCGTGAGCTACATAATCAAAGGTGTTTTTCATTGACTGAGGGTTGCCGGTAGCATCCATTACCACTGTGGGTAAATCTCCATCAAATTCTTCTCTTAATTTTTGCAATACATTATCCGTTTTCGCATTTATTGTTCCGTCAACTTTCATTTGCCTTTTACAGAAGTCAAGCCTCTCTTCATTGATGTCCATCGTCACGACATGTGCTTTTTTGATTGTTGCAAATTGCATAGCAGCCAACCCGATAGCTCCGGCTCCTATGATCAGAACTTTGTCATTGTCTCTGACATCAGCCCGATTGACAGCGTGACAACCGATGCTTAGCGGTTCCACAAGCGCTAATTGTTCAAAGTCGAGTGTCGATGATTTGTGTAAATATTTTGCAGGTAACTTAATGTACTCTCTCATGCCCCCATCTTCGTGAACTCCGAAGACAGAAATATTTTCTCCGCAATTAGTCTTACCGCGTCTGACCGCCTGGTCCTCTTTATAATTGAAATAGGGTTCCACCGAGCATTTATCCCCGATGCTCAGGTTTTTGACGCCCTTCCCTATTTCTATAACCTCCACGCCTAACTCATGACCCAGAATTCGCGGATAAGAAAAAAAAGGTTGGTTCCCTTTAAAAGCATGCATGTCCGTTCCGCAAATCCCTATCCTGTGAACTTTCAATAATGCTTCATCGGGCTGTAATGCGGAGTCAATATCCATCTGTACTACTTCAAGCTTTCCAGGTCCTTTTAAAACTATAGTTTTCATTGAATATTAACTCTACTTTAACAGATTAGAAAAAGCAAATTGAAACTGAGGGAAAAGAAATTAAAGGTTTTCATATTTCAATGGGTAAATTAAAAAACTGATTTTTTTTGTTTTCAAATTTGACTTCTATCGAAGTGCATAATGCTTACTGGAAAAAAACTGCCTGTTTTGCAAATTGTAAGTGTTCAGGGATATTAATGCTTCTCCAAAAGTAGAGCTAATGCCGCGTTGACTGACGAAATTGTTTTATTAGGTGAAGAAACCAACTGAACGGCGTTGCTCATCATTTTTTCAATTTCAACATGGAGTCCAGGTGATATAAACCTCCTCGTTGGGTGCGAAACATTACTGCCTTTCCGTTATAATTAAGATTACATTCATTTCCTGCTTTCGAAAGAACATCAACACCGGCCAGCTTCCCGTCTTTCCAACTCATTGAAATATCAAATCCGCCGCTAGCACAAATACCGGATACGGACCCGGTTCGCCATGCATCGGGCAAATGCACTGTCGCAACCTGCTTCGAATAGTTTTCGGCTGAAATCGCACAGCAGAAACTGATTACTAAACCACCACCTTCTTAGAAGGTGGGTTTTTTAAGAGGATGAGGGCAGAGCC
>CAZFRM010000009.1:0-173881 GCA_964521255.1 uncultured Roseivirgaceae bacterium | reverse complement strand
TAGCCATCAGAACATTACCACCTGCCAAGCAGGTGGTTTTCTGAGGTGCAATAAATGGCGAACGCGTTGAAATCACCCAGGCCTGATGTGGGTCCTGCTTCCGGGGGAGCCGATACAACGATCGGCATACTGGCCCTGATCAACCAATTACCTACCGGCTGTGCATAACGAATGATGAATTGATTTGCTGAGGCGCCCTCCAATCCATACATGGATGAGACGATATAATTGTTAATATTCAACGCCTTGGTATGAGCCATGGGATCATTTGCTTTTTTCAACTCTTCTTCCGAGAGGCCTGTTGGTTTGGGGGTTTCCTGGGCATGCAAGACCTTTACCCCTATTGCGAATAGTAACGTAGTTAAAAGAATGTACTTTGCTATCATATAATTATTTTTAAGTCTGATCAATTCGAAGAGGATAATCGCAACCTACCACCATTAACCCTCCCACTCTTTTTGTCGCTCTGAAACCTTCAATTTATCGCCAAGGGTTTCATGCTTAAACAACCATCTCCGGAAATGTCTTGCCTTGCCTTTAACTCCCGGTGCTATCTTACCCGGTGTTTGAGTTGCGTGATAAAAATTTTCATTGCCCGTTTGCAGCGTTTTCTTCAGATCGGCGTCATTATATTCAGCGATCAATTCCCGCAGCACAGGGTTTTTATTTTCTGTATCCACACGGTCCCACCACTGGTAGAGGCGTTTCCAAAACACCATTGGATCGGACGTTCGCATCAGCGACCGGAACCAATATCGTTCACTGCGCTTGTAACTGGCATACCGTTTTTTTAGCTGACGAACGAGCCGTATGATTACCTGCACGAAAACGTAAAGAATGAATAATGTTGTAAGTGCATATGCCATAAACCAATACCAGTGCATCCCAAGGATCATCAACGACTGGTCCTTCGCTTTACTAGCCGGCACAACTTGCTGCGCTACATTCAGGCTATCTCTGATCGTGGTCACCATACCGAGATTGGCGTTGGCCTTTATGTGTAAGGTATGTTGTGGCAAGCTGCGTGCATTTATTTTTCCTGCGTTGGGATTCCACCACTGTACTTTCATGGAAGGAATGACAAACTCGCCTTCTTTCTCCAACAGATAAATAAAGGATTGCGTTAATTCGCCGTTGGCATCGTACGCGTTACGCGTGTCTTTCAACTCAGGATCCTGGGGATAAACGTTGGCGAAGTTCAGTTTCTCTTCCGTCAACGGCGGAATGAATTGCGGTAGTGTTCCACGGGCCTGTACCGTCACCGTTCTTTCGATAACATCCCCTACTTTTAAATCAGACAACGGCTTATTCCAGTGTTCGTGAAGGGTAATGGATTTCGCCACTAACCAATCACCCTCTACATTATCAGGAATACTTTTAACCGTGAAGTGTTGCACGGGTGTCTTGATGGTAATGCGCCTGCTTTCGCTGCTTCCCTTCGGTGGAGTTGTGGCGTGAACGGTAATGGCCGGTATAGTGAATTGTCCGGCTTTATAAGGAAACACAATAAAGTAAAACTGGATGCCGGCATACTGTTCTCCATTATGGTCATACATTCCGGGCGTAGTCCTGTTGAAGGGAAGTACAAAAGCGTTTGGCACCTGCAGGTTATCGAATTCAATGGGCGCGGTGTACCAGGTGGCGGTCAATACGGTGATCGTCACTTTAAAAGGTTGCTGCACATATACGCTGCTGCGGTCAAGCTGAACACGTGCAAAACAACTTTGCGCTTCAACCTTATAAAGCAACATCAGCAGGGGCATTATGAAAAGTAATCGTTTCACCAGCGTTCTTTTGAAGGTTTGACATCAGGATAGTCGCGCTTCTTCTGCAACTCAAAACGGCGGTGCAGAAATTCTCCCGGATCACTTTCCGAACGTCGTAAAATAATATCGGTTTCACTCTGGGCTTTTTCAAGCTTGAAGTCTTTGGGAGGTTCCTTCAGTTCACGCGCAGAATGTGTGCTGCTCATCGTCTCATCGGTTATGCGGTTGCCGAACTTTGGAAGTTGCTTTGCCTCTGTATCCGAACTCAACTGTTCATCTTTACTTTGCGCCTTGCGTTCTTTCAATGGATCCTTTTTGTCTTTCTTTTCATCAAGTGATCTCAGCTTACCGTCATGCTCGGTGGGGTCATATTGAAGTACGCTATCAGCACGTTGTTTAATGGCCTGAGTCTTCGACAAGCTTTCATTTGCTTTTTCTTTCATGGAGGGATCCAGCGTCGCAGCACTGTCAAATGCTTCCATGGCATCGTCATATCGCCCTAACTGAGCGAGCGCTAACCCACGGTTGTAAATTCCCGTTGCTGTAGTATCCAGGGAGAACAGGTCCAATGCTGCTTCATAATTTCCTGCTTTATAATATGCAACAGCCTTGTAGGTCTCTGATTCAAATCGATCAGCCGCCGAATCATATTCATGTGCATTTGAAAGCAATTGCCCCTGGTAGTCTTTGCTATACCACCAGTCGGGATGCTTGCTGTCTACACCACAGGACGTAAGGGCTATTGGCAGTAAAAGCCAGCACCACTGAATGACCCATCCTTTACGGAACCAGAACAAGCTTAGCAGCAAAGCAGGAAAGATGAGCAGCCAACCGCGGTCTTCCCACACATCTTCTTTCTTATCCTCTTCTTTTTGAAATACCAGTTTCTTGCGAATGCGGTCAGCTACACTTTCAACATCCGATGGATCGAGTGTCAGGGGAGTGATAACCACCTTTTCATTTTGTGAGAGATTCTGAATTACAAACTGATCCTGCACCGACTGCACATCAGCGAAACCCGGTACTGGCGCTCCGGCGGGTGAGGAAAATAATACCAACTCAACGTGGTGGGGCGTATTACTTGCCCAATCGGCTAACGCACTGGCTGCATTTTCATCAAGGGCATCGGTAAAGAGCAATACGGTGCTGGGCGCATCGATGGGGTGCATCAGCGTATCGATCTTTTCCACCAGTAATTTATAATCCGTTCCCTGCACCGGCATGGCGCGGTTGAGCAAACTGGCGGCATGATGCTTAATGATATTATAGTCTGAGGTAAAAGGCAATACAAGATGCGGGGTACCTGCATAGGCCAGCAGACCGACTCGCGATCCGGGATTGGCTTTGAGAAAATCATCGATCTTCAGCTTGGCCCGTTCAAGGCGACTGGGCTGAATATCTTTTGCCAGCATGGAAGAAGAAAGATCCAATGCGATGAGCGTAACGGCGTGAACGCGCTGTCCCGGAATTTTTGCCTTGCTCCACGTTGGTCCTGCCACAGCAAGAATGGAAATCGCTGAACCCAATGCAAAGGTAATCAATGGCAGTGCCATCGCCCACCAGTTTCCTTTGCTGAACATGTACGTTCGCAAGTGTGGCGCGATGATGTTCTTCCATTTGGCATTACTTTTATTTCCTATCAGCAGCAAAATGAAAATCAGGATGAGCGGAAAGAAAAGATAAAAAGCCTGCGGCCGGAGAAAATGAAACTCTTCCCAGTTGATTCCGGTGATGATATTTTTTAATTCGTTCAGTATTTTCATACTGGTGTTGTGAATAATTAATCTTTCAACATCTTATAAAACTCTTTCACTTTAAAAAATTAAGGCTTACGTCACTGGTAATGCACCTGCCAATGACAAGAAGTTTAATTGTATGAAGAGTATCTTTCTCCACCCCCAACCCCCGCATCGCCTTCGCGGAGCTTCAGCAGAGCAAGGCCAGCGGGGGACAAATACATGACTGAGTGTGTTCCTCGTTGTCATCTCAACTTTTTGTCTCGAAGGTTTTGAAACTGCTAATGACCAATGAATAACTCGATTATGTTCCATAATTAAATGATCATTGTACTAACTACCGCTTCTAAATAAATGAACGATACCATTGACGAAATGAAATAGCAATCCCAACGCTACTGCTGCGAGCAACGGATAATAGTAAAGTAATTGCACAGGCTTGTATTGTTCTTCCTCGTATTCCACCGGTTCCAGCTTATTCAGTTCTTCATAGACTTTTTTCAGTTCACCCTCATTCATGGCATTGAAATATTTTCCGCCGGTAATGTTCGCGATCTCCGTCATTCCTTTTTCATCGATGTTGTATCCGCCGCTTCCACGTGCTTCTCCGATACCCAGTGTATAAATGGTGATTGAATCCTTACGGGCAGCCTGTGCTGCATCAAGGGGAGCAATGTCTTCTCCGGAATCAACACCATCAGTGAGCAACAGCATTACCTTCTGTTTGATGGTATCGTTGCGAAAAACTTTTATGCTGTACCCAATCGCTTCGCCGAGACTTGTCATTTGTCCGGCCATGCCGACTTCGGTTTCATCCAGCAGCCACGTGATGGTGGGCAGATCAACCGTTAAGGGTGCCTGCAGGTAGGCATGGGTTGCAAACATGACGAGCCCTATCTGGTCGCTCTTGCGCTGTTCGACAAAATCTTTCATGATACTTCGTACAGCCTCCCAGCGTGTCATGCGTTTACCATCCACAACCCAGTCGCGTTCCGCCATACTGAAAGAGATATCGGCGGCAATGAGAAAACTTCTCACCAGTTTCGTTTTCTTTTCAGGCTCTCCCACCATGCGGGGTGATGAAGCCGCGGCGAGTAAGCATATCCAGCACAGCATCAGCGTTATCCACCCGAAAATGTTTCTTCGTGTTATCCATGCACGCTTTTCCGGTTTCTGTCCGGATATCGTTGCAGCCCGCATGAACGATGGTGTAATCAGCGCAAGCCTCCGTTTACGCAAGGCAGGAAGCAGCGCATACACCAGCATCGGCAGGGGCAGCAGAAAAAACACCCACTTGTAAGCAATCTCAAAGTGCATAACGATGATCCCTGATCCACTTTTTTGTTTTCGCTATAAAACCACGGGCTTCATTTTCTTTCACCGTTTCTCCCGGCATGTACAGGATTTTATTCAGCCACGCGCCGTCAGTTTCTGTAAACAAGGACGACTCACACGCTTTGTTAAGAAACGCGATCCATTCTTTATCACGCAGCGCCGCTACTTCACTCCTGCCATACCGGGTGATGGCAACACGCTTCATCAGCATAGTGGCATCGTAAACCAGTTGATCCGGTTGAGCAGAAAGAATACCTTCCCGTTCTTCCAGCCAGGAAAGCGCTGAGCGGCGGTATTTATTCTTCTGATAATGACGATAGATGATGATGGCCACCAATATCAACAGCAGTAACACACCAGCGGCCAGCACATACCAACCCGGCGCTCCCCATGTAAAGGTTAAGGGCGCAGGTTCTACCAATGTGCCGATATCATTGTTCATCGTCTCGCTTTTAGTTTACCCATCGATTGCCGTACCTGGTCTTCTACCGGTTCGGTCGTTGTATAGAAGACTACCGGAATGCGGTAGTTCTTCAGTTCGTCCTGTAATTGCTTCCGGAAGTCAACAGCCGATGTTTTGTATTTCTTTCCCCAATCTTTTCTATCGTTTTGCCATTGTATCTGGTGAAGGGCGTCGGTGAGCACAATTTTTCCATCCGGCAATTGCTCATCTAACGGATCGGATATGTGCATTGCGATAACATCATTGTGATATGACAACTTCTGCAACAGTTTTTTTGTATCATCATCGTGATGAGAAAAGTCGCTGACTACAGTGACCACATAATCATGTGTGATATTTTTGAGGGTGCGGTCCAGCATTTCATTCAGCACGGTAGTATTGGGTTTTACCTGTGTACGTTCAGGAAGTTTCTGATTGGCATCACAAATCAACTGAAGAAAATATTGCACCAGCGCTTTACTGCGTTTTGGAAACACGAGGTGATGATCATCGTCGGTGAAGACAAGTCCGCCAGCACGATCACCTCGTTTTAGTGTATAAAACGCACCGAGCGCGGCGGCCTGTGCTGCAATGACAGATTTTGTATAACGCTGTGAGCCGAAGAACATCGCGCTGGTCTGATCGATCACCAGGAACGAAGGCCGCTCTTTCTCTTCATTAAAAACTTTGGAATGTGTCTGACCGGTACGAGCCGTTACACGCCAGTCGATGTTGCGAATGTCATCACCTGGAACGTAGAGCCGTACTTCTTCAAAATCAAGGCCACGCCCACGAAGCTTGGAGGCATGACGCCCTGCAAGAATCGCGTAGACAGGATGAGAAGGCAAGAGATTACCTGACTGCACCAGGTATTCATATTCCATGAGGTCGTGCAGCGTGACAGCAACTTCCGGAGGATATTCTTTGTTTGGTAATATTTTTGTTTTCCCCATGCTTCACACGACCGAAACATTTTTCAGAACCTCATCAATCACTTTGTCTGCACTGAGGCCATCGGCGTTGGCCTCATAACTTAATATCAAGCGGTGTCGCAGTACATCGTGAACGATAAACCGGACATCATCAGCGGTGACATAATTTCTTCCTGCCAGCCAGGCTATTGTGCGTGAGCATTTGTCCAGCCCTATCGTAGCTCGCGGACTAGACCCTACGTTGATCCACCGCTTGAGGTCCTTGCTGAACTTATCCGGGTAACGCGTGGCACTGACCAGGTCAACCATATATTTTTCCGCAGCGTCTTTTACTTCGACATTGCTGATCTCGTTGCGCGCATCGAACACCACTTGTTGGGGTATGGGCTGCACCGTTTGCGAAATACCTTTAGACTCTTCGCGATTGAGGCGCACGATCTTGCCTTCATCTTCATCGCTGGGGTAATTCACTTCTATTTTCATGATAAAACGGTCGAGCTGTGCTTCTGGCAGCGGGTACGTTCCCTCCTGCTCGATCGGATTTTGCGTGGCCAGCACCATGAAGAGTTTTTCCATGGTGTGGGTTTTTCCTGCCACCGATACCTGCCGTTCCTCCATCGCTTCCAGCAACGCTGCCTGGACTTTGGCCGGAGCACGATTGATTTCATCTGCCAGCACAAGGTTGCTGAAGATGGGACCCTGCTGGAAAATAAATTTCTCCTGCGATTCCGGCTGATATACTTCCGTGCCGGTAACATCGGACGGAAGCAGATCAGGCGTGAATTGGATGCGACTGAGTTTGCAATCAAGATTTTTAGCAAGACTCTTTACCGCTCTTGTTTTTGCAAGACCGGGTAAGCCTTCAAGTAATACATTACCATCGGTCAGCAGGCCAATAAGAATTTTGGTAATGACATCTTCCTGTCCGATGATTGAAGATTGAATACGTGTTTTAAGTTCTTTTACCTGGTCGAGAGAGGCCATTACTTTTCTTAAGTTTATCGTGAACCTGTTGCTGCTTCCAGCTTTTCAATTACCTGGTCGATGGAGAACGAAGCCGGCCGTTGTCGTGGTGGAAAATCTTTGTAGCTGGCGAGATACTGGCCCACTTTGGAAACGGCAGGTAATACAAGAAACGCGCGATCCATAAACCAATTCTCATAAGCGGCGGCAGCATCTACTGCGTATTCATAAGGATCAGAGAGCAGGTCAATAACGATTGGCGCACGAAGCTTGGTCATAGGTTGACGCCACACGTCCATTCCAATCGCGTATTGGATATCAAAAACATATTTGAATCGTTCATCGCGGTAGGCGACTAAATTCCCATCGTCATCAAAATAGACAAACTCCTTTCGTGCTGTAGGAGCTGTACCTTTCAGGTAGTTGACCTGGTTATAGCCATCCAGATGCACCTTGAAGTTTTTGCTTCCGGCTGAGAAGCCTGCTCTCGCTTTGGCAGGAAGATCCTGCTCACCACCGGCAGCAGCGACCAGTGTAGGCAACCAATCTTCAGCCGAAAAGAGTCCCGTGAAATTTGTTCCCGGTTTAACAACGCCTGGCCAGCGGATCAGCGCAGGCACGCGGAATGCACCTTCCCAGTTGGTGTCTTTTTCATTGCGGAAGGGTGATGATCCACCATCCGGCCACATGTTTTTCATTGCACCATTGTCCGTGGTATATATAACGATGGTGTTACTGGCTATCTTCAGATCATCCAGCAATTTCAGAAGCTCACCTACCTGTCCGTCATGTTCGGTCATACCATCCGCCTGAATGCCAAGTCCGGTTTTTCCTTTGGATGCAGGTTTCAGGTGGGTGAATACGTGCATGCGCGTGGCGTTAAACCAAACAAAAAATGGCTTGTTGGCTTTTGATTGATTTGTCATGAAATTTTTCGCAGCAGCAAGAAACTCTTCATCTACCGTCTCCATGCGTTTCTTAGTCAATGGTCCGGTATCTTCTACTTTGCCGTCGGCGGTTGATCTCAATACTCCCCTCGGACCGTATTTCTTTTTAAACTCAGGGTCTTTCGGGTAGTCTTCATTTTCCGGTTCCTGTTCAGCGTTCAGGTGATAAAGATTTCCAAAGAACTCATCGAAGCCATGCCTGGAGGGAAGAAATTCATCACGGTCTCCAAGATGATTCTTTCCAAACTGCCCGCACATGTAGCCCAGGGGTTTGAGAAACTCGGCAATGGTAGGATCTTCTTTCTGCAGTCCGATGGGGGAACCCGGTAATCCTACTTTGGTAAGACCTGTACGAAATGGACATTGACCAGTGATGAAGGCAGCTCTTCCTGCAGTACAGCTTTGCTGTCCATAATATTGTACAAACACACCACCTTCGTTACCGATGCGATCGATATTAGGTGTCGTAAAACCCATCAGTCCACGGCTGTAAGCGCTGATATTCGATTGGCCGATATCATCACCAAAGATTACGAGAATATTAGGTTTCTTTTGTTGGGCAAACAAACTGCTGGTCATCAAGAGACCGAACAGCAGCATAAAAAGTTTTCCGGGTTTTAACATATGGTTTAGAGTGTAATAAGTTTGTTTTTACCAGGGTAGCAATAGACAAGTCACGTTACTTCTAAAACAAGTTCCCCGAAATTGAATATTCGGGGAACGAGAAATTCATTCTTAAATTATCGAGGTCGTAAGCTTTCCAACTCTTTCAGTCGTTTCATTGCATCCTGCTGTCGAAGCGTTCCGTAGTTTATACCCCCGGCATTCAGGGAACCACCCATCTGGTAAGGATACTTGTCAAAGTCAGTAAAGAATTCCTTGACCTTCCCCTGGATGGGTACAAGCAACCACATTTGCTGGGCATACCATTCCCAGAATTTACCGCCTTCATGCATCGCTCTTTCATAAGGGTCCATGCGAAGATTGGTGATCATCGCCCAACTGGGAGTTTCACGAGTTGCTGTTGCAATATTGCCTCCTTCGGAAGCAGTCGCAAAACTTACCTTCCAGTCATTCCAGCGCACGGCATTTAGATTACCGCCCTGATCAAAATAATATATCGCCTCACGTGGCCCTTTTGTTTGCTGTCCCTTGAGATAAGGAAGGAAATTATAGCCATCAAGATGGACTTTAAAATTCTTTCCTCTGGCTGAAAATCCATTCGCCATTTTCGTTTTGATATCCCCGGCACCCGCCGCATCAGCTAGTGTGGGGAACCAGTCAATCAGAGAAATGATTTCATTGCTGATCATGCCAGGCTTGATAACACCTGGCCAGCGGATCATCATAGGAATTCGAAAACCTCCTTCCCAAGTTGTTCCCTTCTCGCCATGAAATGGTATCATCGCGCCATCCGGCCACATTGCGATTTCGGCCCCGTTATCGGTAGTATATATAACAATGGTGTTGTCGGCAATTTTCAGATCATCCAGCAGCTTCAGTAACTCACCCACATGTCCATCGTGCTCTACCATACCATCGGCATGAATGCCCACACCGGTCTTTCCCAGGGATTCTTTTTTAAGGTGTGTGAAGATGTGCATACGTGTTGAATTGAACCACACGAAGAATGGCTTGTCCGCTTTTGCCTGACGATCGATAAAACCTTTTGCGCTAGCGAGAAACTCCTCGTCAATGGTCTCCATCCGTTTCGTTACGAGTGGTCCGGTATCCTCTACCTTACCATCAGCAGTAGTTTTCAATACACCACGTGGTCCATATTTCTTTTTAAACTCAGGGTCTTTCGGATAGAAATATCCTTCCGGTTCTTCTTCGGCGTTCAGGTGATAGAGGTTGCCAAAGAATTCATCAAAGCCGTGTTTGGTTGGTAAGTGATTATCGCGGTCACCGAGGTGGTTTTTACCAAATTGGCCAGTGGCGTATCCCTGAGTCTTCATAACATCAGCTATGGTTGGCATCCAGTCTGCAATACCATGAGGATCACCCGGCATACCTATCGTTAGTAGTCCGGTGCGGAATGGTTCTTGTCCGAGAATGAATGATGCGCGTCCGGCGGTACAACTCTGCTGACCGTAGGCATCCGTGAAGATACATCCCTCCTTCGCGATACGATCGATGTTTGGTGTCTGATAACCCATCATCCCCATGGAGTATGCGCTTATCTGTGGAATTCCGATATCATCACCAAATATGACAAGAATGTTAGGTTTTTTTTGCTGTGCAAAGACGTGGGTTAATGCAAGCATCATGACCATCAGTATAACGCTTGCTCTTGCTTTTAGGATAGAATGTTTCATCGTTGACTTTTTTTGTATTAATTATCAGTTACTTTTTTTCTATCAGGCTTTCCCTGAATCACTATAGCGTACCAAACATTAGTCCCAGGTTTAGTGACAGGTAAGACTGCCCTTTCACATCATCGACTTCAAAACTGTTATTATATCGCAGGGAAACATATCCCCAGAGCTCGGGCCTTATACCATACCGAATTCCAGCTTCAGGAGCGATCGTAAACTGCCAGGCCTCGTTGCGTACATAGTAGAGTCCCATCTCATTGTCGAGACGATTATACGTTACCCCTATGCCTAATCCAAAAAAGGGTGAAAAGTGCTCTTGGGGGTTTAGATAGTAGTCGCCCACCAACAGAAAGGGTACGCTATTTATGTAGCGATATAAAACGCCATTAACATCCTGTGACCCATCAGGAGAGGTATATGTGCCTCGGTTATTCTTTTCATAGAAAGTATACCAGCCCATGCTAAAACCAACGCTAACATGGGGTGAGATGCCATGTCGATAATCGAAGGTGGCTCCCCGGAAACTGGGTTCTCCAACAAAATCACTGGAGTTGCCCATCGGGAAATTAATTGTATACTGCATCATCACACTGTTTTGAGCGACGACGCAATTCATTCCTATAACCATAGAGATGAAAAGTGTTATTGTAATTATATGTCTCATATGTATCTCCTTATTTTTAGTCATCATCCAGATCCAGGTACGGTGACTGATCAAAAGCCTGATCAATACCTCTCTCAATGCGATCATCAATTTTATCGACATCCCCCTCCAGCAATCCATTAAGAATAGCAGACCAGATAACGGGTATGTTATCAGCAGCGGTAATACCATCAGGATAAGTCATTTGAATAAAAACACTTCCTGTGGTATACGATCCACCATAGATTGGATAAGGATAATACCATCCCCACCAATAATATGGATACCACCAGTCCCAGTACCACCAGTCGTAATACCATATAAGTGTAGTGGATGATACAGCTGATGCCAAAATGATAACGTCGGGGTCCTCATCCTTAAGGACTTCTGTCCAACCTTTATCCTCCATGTTTTCACGAATAGAGTTCAGGATGATATCAGCGTATTCATCTTCTATAAATTCAGGGTCTTCACCTTTAATAAGATTGCCTGTAAGTTTTACTACTTCGTCCGGGAGGGCAAAAGTATTTACAGAGCCAAAGTCAAATGCCTTGTCGTGATTAGTAATTACAAGGTCATAGTCTTCAATGTATTCGGCCCCTTGTGGATAACATCCTGACAAGATGAGGAGTATACAAAGAAATGCAGCATAAACCTGTCGTCTTATTTTCATAATCTAATCGTTAAGTTTATGGTAACTATTCTACAAAAAATGAAAATGGTTAAGGTCATTTCGATAAACCTTAACAAAGAATTCTAGTTAGGGTTAATTTACCGGGTATGTTAGTTAAACACGGTGATTCACCGTTAATTAATAAAGAGTCCGGAAGTCTGAAAGAAGTTGCCTTTGCCAGCGTAGAAGGATACTTACTTAAATGATCAATTACAATTACGCACCGTTTACGCCAATTTACTTTCGGACTTTTCCGACTTACGGACTTTCTGACTTTTATTAATTCAAACTCACTTTCATTATTCCTCTTTTTAGTTCGTTCACCAAGAGCCTTCTTCATGATAATAGTCATTGAGCGCGCGTCGTAATCTGCCGGCATGAATTCTCACGATTGAATCCAGTTGCGGATTGAAATCAATCTCCCGTCGCAATGCGGCTACACCGATGGTGTATTCCTTTAATTCACCGCTTCTTCCTTCAAGTGTTTCGTTGATTATATACTTTAAGAATTCAGTCAATACATTGGAGTTGTAGATTTGAGATGATGTAAGAATTCGGTTTACCTGATCAATTATTCTATTGTGGGTAAATTTCTCCATAGGTTAGTTCCCTTTAAACTTCTGTTTTAAACCGTTAATCACCGTGAATTACTTACGAACCTGAACCAATCCATTTATCTTAGACAATCCTAAACCGAACTACCAGTCAGGTCATCAGTAGAACACCAAACGCTGGAAATAGTTTAAAAAGAATGCCAGTGAAGCGTAACAAAGTAAGTCATAGCGAAATGGGTGATGACATCATTTTCATGCTAAGTAAATTTCCTGGTCACCGGAATCTGATTCTTGATGAATACATGAATAATGAAGAGTTCAAATCCCTCTGCGAAGATTTCTATTCTACTGCACGAACATTAGAAACTTATCAGGAAAGGATGATGAGTGATGTGAAAAATGAACTGGAGTACAGAAATGTATTTCAAGACCTGGAAAAAGAAATCATTCGATTTCTGGATACCAAAGGTTGATTGTTTAATCCAGAAACAAGGGAAACGCTTAACATTTCGTTATCATAAATTTCTAATAAAGACCTTCTCTCTTTTCTTCCACGAAATATGAAAACACAAAACTTTACGTGATAGTATTCTCTTGATGGTCACGGTAGCGTTTCACGAGATCGGTATTGGCAGACCTTTATGTACTTGACAAAACATCAATACTTCACAATCTTCTCCACTTTGTTCTTCCCCTTCTGACGGATGACCAACAGATAAACGCCTGCAGGATTTGAACTTAAAGTGAATGACGAATTGCCTGTGCTTGTTCGCGAAATGACTTTCTCTCCAACGGAATTTGCAACGTAGTAGCTATAAGAGTCTCTTCGCTTGGTAACAATATTAACCACTCCGGAAGTCGGGTTAGGAAACACTTCAAAACGCAGCGACAAATCTTCTTCAACACCGGTAACGGCGCCGGGGCATTCTGATTCATTTGTGATTGGCGTTATCCCTGTTGTTCCTCCTGCGCATTGTCCACAAACATCTATAAAGGCAGTTCCATTTTGTGTACCACTGCAGTCATAACTTGCATCAACAAAATGTGATAATAACCGAATGTAATTAATCTGGTAGCTGTTGCTGTTTTCGGTTACCGACCAGGAGTTCACGGGCCAACTGGTATTAAAGTCTTTATACGATTTCTGATCAGGCTGCCCCTTTGGCGGTGTAAGCGATTCAGAATTGCAAACTGAATTATTTCCTCCACCACAATTGGAAGGACAGCAGCCATCCCAATCATAACTTGGGTTAGGCCCTCCGGTAAGAAAGCCAGGAGCCGGTCCGTAAGTTGACGTTCCTACCCTGTCCCACTTGGTGCTTCCGTTTCCAAACCAGGTATGATAGAATTCATTCACACAATTCTCTCCACCATAATTGTACATGTTCGACAAGTAAACGATGTTAAGAGGATTCACCCCATGGAGATAATGAACGTATTGCTCCGCTGCATTTTTAGCATCTTCATTTTTGGCGGCATCGAGATCATATGTGATCATGTTGATGAACATAAGCCCCTGCCCTGCTTTAATTCCATTGCTTCCCCAGGTATAATCTTTTAAATGCGCCCGGTAAGGATCTTTGTTCGAAGTATGGGCAGGAAAATTTTCGCTACCGGTAAGCATGGCGTTTTTGTAAACGTTCTTTATATGGTTGGCAACAGATGAGGTCGCATCCGGAAGCGATGCATAATACAAAAGCATTTCCTGGTTAGTGGTTTGGAATGGAAACGCAAAGTTCCATTGTATAAGATTCACTTCATCGTAATGGTCATCTACAAAATCACGATACTTTGCTTCGCCGGTAATTTCGAAAAGAAATATGGCCGCTTCAATTTTTGCTGTAAGCCTTCCGTAGTCATCTGTTTCCTGCTGCCCTGCTCCGAGGCCTCCTGTTCCGGAAGCCGAATCGTTATTCTTAAAAATCACATTAGGATTTTCGTCGGCCCAATCCCACGCCTTGATTGCACTTTGTTTTAATGTTTCTGCGTAAGCCGTCATTCCCAATGAAGCATACACCTTCGATGAAATGGCAAATGCTCCTGCAGAATTTAGTGTTCCGGAGGTGTTGGGTGTTCCATATAAACTTGGACCCGTTGCACTGGACGGTGGACTCGCATGAGAAAGGCCAACAATGCTAAGCATGCTTCCATCGGATTTTTGCAAGCGAAGTAAATGATCAACACCCCACTTCGCTTCGTCCAGCAAATCCGGTATACCATTACCCGACTCGGGAATATTATAATCATCACCCCATGCCTGTGGCGCTTCAAGGTAGGCGTGCATGAAGTCAACGATGTAGTTGGCGGTCCAGTTAGTGTACTTGTTATAATCACCTGCATCATACCAGCCTCCGCTTACATCTACTTCAGTGGATGCGTTACCTGATGCATTGTAAACACGAGCGTTTTTATCTTGTAAAGATCCAATATGACTGGCGCCATCAGCCCATGCCGATCCTGCATACTGAGCCTGCTTGGCAAAACCAGCACGCTGATAGAAAAAAGTTCGTACTGCATGTTTCAGAACTTCATTATAAATAACAGGAGATATTTCAAATTCATAAGAGCGTACATTTTTCGAAATATCCAGCACATAATATTTTCCTGCTTCTGTAACGACTGAAAAATCAAACCACCAGGCCTTGTCTCCTGATGAAGGGTCTGTAGCTCCACTATTCCATGTGGTTCTGTTTGCTGTAAAAACCTGCTCCCCTGTTGACGCTTTAACTACCGCGTAAGATGTTCCCGGTGCGAACGATTCTGAAGCATCAAAGCCTGTCTGCGGGTCGCGGATAACAGCAATTTTTTTCGAGGAAGGCAAGTAACCAAATTGATCAACAACAATGTATTTACTCAAAGATTGCCCATGCGATAAAATGGCAAAACAGAAAAAGGAAAACAGTAAAGCAATAAATCTGTAGAATTGTCTTTGCATAAAAGTATTTCTATGCTGTAAATTAAATCAAAATGAAAATTTCAAGGAGCTCTTTTCGCTTGATTGACGGCACACTTTGTTAATAGTTTAGTTACTGTTTGTTAAAAGGGAATTGTGGGAGTTGATTTTCCATGCGATCGCTGCTCTTTCACGCTAAGTGCGCTAAGTTTTTTCGCAAAGGGCGCAAAAGTCATACTGCTCTTATTAACTTTATTCCGTTTGATCCTTCAACTATGTGTAAATAATTTAAGAAAAATGAAAATCATCGGACTTATCGGAGGAATCAGTTGGGTTTCCACGCTTGATTATTATAAACTTATCAATGAGGGGATTAATGAAAGACTTGGCGACTTGAATTTTGCGCGGTGCATTGTATATTCTTTTAATTACCAGGATATAAAAAGAAACAACGACAGCAATAACTGGGATCTTACTTTACGTATGGTCACTGAAGCCTCTCAGCATTTACAGCGAAGTGGTGCAGAAGCAATTGTTCTATGTGCGAATACAATGCATTTGATCGCTGAAAAACTTGAACGAAACATTCAGATTCCGGTCATTCACATTGCTAAGGTTACCGCTTCTGAAATAAGAAAACAGGATATTAAAAAAGTCGGACTACTTGGAACAAAGTTCACCATGGAACATGATTTTTTCAAGGAGAAGCTTGCTGAGCAGAACATAGAAGTCATTATTCCTGAGCCTGACGACCGGGAGTTTATACATTACACCATTTTTGAAGAACTTGGAAGAAATGTTTTTCTCAACGAAAGTAAGAAGCGATACATCAATATAACTGACAAACTTATTACGCAGGGTGCAGAAGGAATTATCCTGGGTTGTACCGAAATACCTCTCCTGATTAACCCGGAGGATATAGCCGTACCAGTTTTTGACACAACGAAAATTCACGCCGCAGCAGCCGTGAGTTTTTCTTTAGACTAAGATCTATACACTAAAAGTCGCAACAAGGGCTATTGAAAGCGGTAATATAAAACTGTAACAAGAGGTAGATTTTGTTCATATTGATTTAAGCGATAAATTGGTTTACTTCTAAGCTGAATATTTCTTTTCCAAACCACTACTGACATGCAAAGAATTACGTTCGTTCTTCTGTTCTTCATTTTATTCACATCCGTCAAAGCCCAATCAACTATTGCAGAGAAGTTGGGTTATGCAAAGAATACCAAGCTACTTATTATTCACGGCGATGATGTAGGTGTGTCTCATTCACAAAACTCCGCAACAATAAAGGCTATGGAGGAAGGAAGCGTAAACTCCGCAAGTATAATGGTTCCCTGTCCCTGGTTTCCAGAGATTGCAGACTATGTAAAAAAGCATCCTGGTGTTGATCTCGGCTTACACCTCACCTTAACCAGTGAATGGAAGCTTTATAAATGGGGGCCTGTATCTCCTCGTTCAGAGGTACCAAGTCTTGTTGACAACAATGGATTTTTTTATGACAATGTTCTTGACCTTATCAAAAATGCAAAGGTAGCAGAAGTAGAAAAAGAGCTGCGCGCTCAAATTGACAGGGCTATTGCTTTCGGCATCATCCCTACACACTTCGATGGACACATGGGCGCCGCCTTTTCAAATCCGGAATATCTTAAAGTATACATTAAGCTGAGCAGAGAGTATAAAGTTCCTGTGTTGCTGAATCACCAGGCTTTTAAAATGATGTTCAATCTTGATCTTAACACTTTAATTACGGATAAGGATGTTGTAACCGACGGTATTTTCATGGCGAGCGAAGAAGACTTTAAGAAAGGAATGAAAAACTTTTACCCTGGTGTTTTCAAAGCCATTCAGCCCGGACTAAATGTTCTGCTGTTGCACGCTGCATATGACAACGATGAAATGCAAGCCGTAACAATTGACCGCCCTGCCTTCGGCGCTGCATGGCGCCAGGCCGACTTCGATTTTTTCACTAGTCCCGAGTGTAAGACTCTTATTAAGGAAAACAACATTCAATTGATTACCTGGAAGGAAATCAGGGATAAACTTTATAAATGATTTAATCGATGTACCAATTCAAATCCACAGCCAACTCAATGATTGAAAACAAAATACAACAGGAAGTCAACATCTGGACAGACGAATTTATCGAAGAACTCAGTAAAAGAACAATGGAGTTTGAAAGTGGAAAAGTAAAAGGTTTCTCCTGGGAAGAAGTAAAAGCGCGGGCAAAACAATTTACAAAAAACAGGCAAGCCTAAAATGATGTACCGATTGAATGCATTTTTCTAATTGGTATATCGGTACATTGACACATTGGTACATCACCTCCATTGGAATTAATACTGGAATCAATTCCTTGTCGAAACGATGTTCCTTCGAAGGTAGCGGCTACGTTCTTAGAGGGTACTAACGATGAGTATATGCTTTCATTTCGGGGGATCCCCTGCCTGCCGCAGGCAGGTTCATACGCGCAAACCAGGCCCACATGCTTTACCAATGACAAGAAATTTAATTGTTTGAAGTGTATCGTTTTCCACCCCCTCCCCCCGCCCAATGTTATTAAGTTAAGCGCACCGCTCGCCCTCCAACTCCCTAAAGGGAGAAGCACAGCGCACTGGCCCCTTTAGGGATACAGGGCGTGCGAGGACAAGACAATCTTAACTTAATAGCATTGTCCCCCCGCCAGCGGGGGACAAGTCTTCGAATGAGTGTAATTGTCATTTCAACTTTTTGTGCCGAAGGTTTTGAAACTTAGGATGACAGGTATGGATGAGAGGGGTCCTTTCACGCGGATGGAATAACGGCTGTGATCGACATCCGGATATGAATGATCATAAGATGATTGCTGAAGAATTAAAAAGTTTTTTGAAGAGTACGTTGGGGTGGAATTAAATTATCAATCTACATTAATTCCCCAACCTTTTCACAGCAATGTAAGCCATAAGTCCTGTGCTCAAAGCCAACGCATTCTCGTCAATATCAAAAGTGGGTGTGTGAAGGGATGATGTTATTCCTCGTGAAGAATTCCCAACACCACACAGGTAAAAACATGAGTCCGCTACTTGTGAATAATAAGCAAAGTCTTCCGCTGCCATCCATATTTCTTCATCCAGTACATTTTCTTTTCCAATATATTCTTCTGCATAGGCGCGTACCTGTGCAGTGAGTTTTTCCTCGTTGATAAGAAAAGGATAACCACGAACGATGTTGAACTCACACTTCCCTCCCATTCCTTCTGCCATTCGCTCAGCCATAGTGATCATTTTTTTGTGAGCATCATTTCGCCAGGTTTCATTCATGGCGCGAAAGGTTCCTTCCATGTAAACTTCATCCGGTATTACATTAAATGCTCCGTTCGCTACTACTTTTCCAAATGAGAGTACACTGGGTTCTCTTGGATTCCTGTTACGACTAATGATTTGTTGCAAGGCAATGATAATATGCGATGCGATTACAACCGGATCAACGTTCTGATGAGGTTGTGCGCCATGACCTCCTTTGCCTGTAATTTTTACTTTCAACGTATCCGTTGAAGCCATGAACTTCCCACTTTTAAATCCAACTTTGCCCGCTTCAATTCGAGGCATGGCATGCTGGCCGATAACGGCTTGTGGTTTTGGATTTTCCAGTACATTATCTTTTAACATCAGCGTAGCGCCACCCGGAATCACCTCTTCACCAGGTTGGAAAAGAAGTTTGACCGTGCCTTTGAATTTATCTTTTAACGTACTCAAAATTTTTGCTGTGCCCAACAGCGATGATGTATGAAAATCATGACCACACGCATGCATCACACCGGCATGTTGTGATGCGTAAGGAATTTTATTTAATTCATGAATCGGCAAGGCATCGATATCCGCGCGCAAGGCTACCGCCTGGTCGGAAGGCAGTCCTTCAATTATGGCTAACACTCCCGTGTTTGCAACCGATGTCCACGGTATATTCATTTCATCCAAATGCTTCTTGATGTAAGCTGCGGTATTGTGTTCCTGGAATGATAATTCAGGATAGCTGTGCAAATGTCTTCTATGCTTAACAACCGACTGATGAATCTCTTGCGATAAATTCTGTATTAATTCTTTCATCATAGTTTCATTTGACAATGATTCCTTCCTTCTCTAACAATCCAACATTTCGTGCCTACGGCATATCAATATTTTTTCCCGCAGATCACGCTGATTTTCGCAGAATGTTATTGAAGAAATTTATCTGCGTCATCTGCGAAATATGCGGAAAACCAATTGTGCTCCACTACACCGAATACTCCGGTTTCCAAAGTTGAAATGTTTGCGTGTCAGCAGCCGCGTTGCCCATGTGTGCTGCAATGGCTGCATCTTTAGCTGTCTCAACATTGGATGTCGGTTTCTTTCCGGTACGTATTGAATCCAAAAATTCCCGCAGTGCTGTAACAGTAGCTTCAGAAGCCTGTTCTCCCGCAGGAACATATGCAACTTCTACAGGCTCGCCTTGCGTAATTGCTTTTAGCGTTGCGCCCGACACACCATCTACAATTCCTTTGGCATTGTTGGTTGACTCCGCATATATCAATATTTTATCGCGCTGAATTTCCAGCGTCGCCTTGTCACCCAAAATGCGAATACCATAACCGTTATAGGCGTTGGAGAGAATGGATGTTGCACTCACTTTTATTCCATTTGGATACTCATAGATTGCACGAATGTTATCATAGGTTTCTCTTCCGTCTTTCCAGTAATCCACTCCACCAATGGCAGTTACTTTGAGGGGATGACTATTGGTAAAGTAGTGAACAGCATCGATCTGGTGAGCACATAATTCAGTTAAAGGTCCGCCACAATATTCACGATACATTCTCCAGTTGATAGCACGTTCCATTTTTGGATCAGGACAATGAAACCGCCAATTCGAATTCCTGTTATACTGACATTCAAAGTGGGTGATCTTCCCTAACCAGTTTTGCTCAACAATTTCTTTCACCTTGTGATACAAAGCATAGCTACGGTATTGATATCCTACCTGGAAAATATTTTTGTATGTTCTTACTCTCTTTACAAGATCGATGCACTGCTCAATATCAAAGGCTAATGATTTTTCCAGGAAGATATGTTTATTGGCTTCCATCGCTGCAAGCGACATTGCATGGTGAAGATATAGCGGTGTTGCAATGATGACGGCATTAATGGATTTATCATCGAGCAATTTTCTGTAGTCAGTGTAAGCCTTCGCTCCTTTCGCGGCATACTTCATTCCTCCATCAAGGTGATCAGGAATTACATCACAACAGGCGACTAATTCAAAACCCTTCATCTCTTTAATCAAAGATGCAAGGCCTTGCCCACGAGAACCCGTACCGATAATGCCCAGGCGAATAACTTCATCGCTACGTTTATGGCCCAGGGAAGGCAAATCCATCATCATCAATCCTGTAACTGTAGCAGCGCTTGCTGTTACAAACTTTCTTCGCGATATCTTATTTTTTTTCATATCGAAAATTTAATGACCTCTTAGATTTATGTCATATTTGAGTTGACGGTTCATCCATCGCTTTCCCCTGGCCCCTTAAAAGGAATCAGCGCGCAGGAATCCCCCTGACATTAGTATGAATCACAACTTAGTGTCTTAGTGTCTTTGTGGCAAAAGAATTTAGTTTAGCCACGAAGGCACAAAGACACAAAAAGAAGGCACACTCTTCCTTCCATCTTCACTCTGCTAAATTAATTAGCCAATGATCACACCAAAATACACTTTATCATATCATCCCAAGAGAGTAAATAAGAAAATTCAGGGATACATGGTATTCATTCATTCGTCGGAAAACAATGATTTTTTTATTCAATCATACCACTAAGATGAAACCCATAACCGTTGATCCAATTTGTTAGCGTGTCATTTTACAAACAAGCACTATTTACTTAATTTATCAACACCAAATTTTATCTTAGGTAAATAATACTAAATTATTAAGTCCTATTTTGTAAACGAATAAGATTGTAACCATTCCCAAAAATTTGTTATGAACAACGCACAATCCAACAGGCGAAGATTTATCAAACACTCGCTGACCGCAGCGGCCGGACTTGCTACCACAACACTTCCCTCTGCTTTAGAGGCATCATCTAAAATAAGAGTGATATCCTCAACAAAAGCTAATCCAGCAAAGACCGGTGCAGCACGAATCAAATTTTCGGCTATTGGCCTTAACCACGGTCACATCTATGGACAGGTGGAATCTGTGATCAAGGGTGGTGGTGAACTGGTGTCATTCTATGCGAAAGAACCCGATTTGGTTGCTGCATTTACAAAGCGATATCCCCAGGCAAAGCTTGCAAAAAGTGAGAAGGAAATTTTAGAAGATAAATCCATTCAACTGGTCGTTAGCGCTTCCATCCCAATTGACCGCGCACCGCTTGGTATCGAGGTAATGAAACATGGGAAAGATTACATGGCTGACAAGCCGGGAATCATCACGCTGAAGCAACTTGAAGAAGTGCGGCGTGTACAAAAGGAAACAAAGAGAATTTATTCTATTATGTACAGCGAACGTTTCGGGAATCAAGCAACTGTAAAGGCGGGTGACCTTGTGAAAGCGGGTGCCATCGGACAAGTAATTCAAACTATCGGACTTGGCCCTCACAGAATGAATTTGAAGTCGCGGCCTGAGTGGTTCTTTGATAAAAAATATTTCGGTGGAATTATATGTGATATTGGCTCTCATCAATGCGATCAGTTTCTGTTTTTTACGGGATCGACTAAAGCTGATGTAGCGTACTCACAAACAGGAAATGTGCATTATCCCCAGTATCCTGAATTTGAAGACTTCGGTGATCTTACCATGCGCGGAGATAAAGGAACCGGGTATATACGCGTAGACTGGTTTACACCCGACGGACTTAAATCCTGGGGTGATGGCCGCTTAACAATACTTGGAACCGATGGATTTATTGAGCTTCGTAAGAACATAGATATAGGTGGTCGTGAAGGTGGCAACCATCTCTTTCTTGTTGATAACAAAGAGACACTTTATATTGACTGTAAGAATGAAGCAACTCCCTACGGGGAACAATTGGTGAATGATATTCTCAATCGTACGGAGACAGCGATGACACAAGAACATTGCTTTTTAGCAACGGAGCTTGCGCTGAAGGCCCAGGAACACGCGCAGAAATTAACCATTAAAGTATAATTGAGAGTGCGTTTCAAATTCACGAAAGAAATCCATAGCACAAAGTCCACAGAGGAGACACAGAGAATACCGCTGTGTAACTTTGAGCTTCTTTGAGACCCTCTGTGCAATAACTAAATTTATTTTTGATACATGGAAATAAATACATTTAACATTAACAGAAGACGATTTATAAAAGGAGCCGCCGCTTCATTTGCACTTGCATCACTTGGGGCTAACGCGATGGATATTGTCTATCCCCAGCAGGCACGACGCGTGGCATTAATCGGAACCGGGTGGTACGGTAAAAGTGATCTCTTTCGATTAATTCAAGTGACTCAAACAGATGTCGTAGCACTTTGTGATGTTGATAAAAATATGTTGAACGGCGCAGCTGATCTTGTGAAGCAACGCCTAAAAACGACAAAGACTCCAAAGCTTTATACTGATTACAGGAAGATGCTCGCTGAAAATCAGTTTGACATCATCCTCATCGGAACGCCTGACCATTGGCATGCACTACAAATGATCGATGCTGTAAAAGCGGGAGCCAATGTATATGTACAAAAACCCATCAGCGTAGATGTGCTGGAAGGCGAAGCGATGCTGGCAGCAGCAAGAAAATATAATCGTGTGGTTCAGGTGGGATTGCAACGAAGAAGCACACCTCATCTCATTGATGCAAAGAAAAATATTGTAGAAGCTGGATTGCTTGGAAAAATATCTCATGTAGAAATGTGTTGTTATTATCACATGCGTGGTCCGGGCAATCCGGGACCAGAACCTGTCCCTGCTTTTCTTGATTATGATCTATGGACAGGCCCTGCTCCATTACGTCCTTATGATGGCTTGCCGCATAGAAGATGGCGCGCCTATATGGAATATGGAAACGGAATTATGGGCGATATGTGCGTTCACATGTACGATGCCACACGCTGGATGCTAAACCTCGGATGGCCTAAGCGGATAAGCTCTACCGGAGGAATCTATGTTCAAAAAGAAAGCAAAGCAAATACGGCTGATACACAACTCGCCACCTTTGAGCACGATGAGCTGAATTGCATTTGGACACATCGCTCCTGGGGCACATCTGCCGACCCGGAATATCCCTGGGCATTCAAAATTTATGGTGACAAGGGAACATTAGCGTGCAGTGTAACCCAATATGACTTCACTCCCGTTAGCAAAGGAGATAAAATTCACAAAGATGTGGTATTGGAAAAAGAAAAATTTCCGGAAGATGTTACAGAAAAAGACATTGAGATTCACACTGCGCCTGCCACACGAGGACAGATGCTGGATTTCTTAAAAGCCATTGATGCGAAAAGTAAACCTGTAGCCGATATAGAGGAAGGTCATATTTCCACAGCGAGTTGTATACTGGCAAACCTCTCAATGAAAACCGGAAAACAAATGGTGTATGATCCAAAAACCAGAACTGTAAAAGATGATGCAGAAGCTACTGCTTTACTTCAGCGGACTTACAGAGAGCCATGGGTCCATCCTGATCCGGGGAAGGTTTAGACTAAAAGCACTTGCAGGAATTCGAAGCCGCTTCACTGTCCACGTTGCAAGTTGCCTGCTCTAATAATAGTTGAAAATACTTTATACATTAACTGAAACTCGCAATTGCGTTTAGCTTTGGTTTGTAAGCTGACTACATGCACAATCTTTAATCGGAGAAGTCGTTAAATTCCGTCAAATACCATAGTCCTTTGATTCTACTAAATCGATACTCAACGTTTATTCCGTTTTCAATTCCTTCCCAACAAAAAAGTCTTTCGTCAGTGTCTCTCATTTCTCTCTTGAAGTTGTCGTAGATCTGAGGTCGATACTGTTCTCCCCAAAAAAATCTTACGGTTTTCCAATTACTCTTTTCAATTCTTGTTGAGTCAACCTCGTCAGAATCCCATTGTTGTGATTTTAATGGAAATTTAATTCTGTCCAACTGATACAAACTGTCACTAATGAATTTATAAATGAAGTTATCAAAGTCTTCTTTATTTTCTGTAGTCCTTGTCCCTGTTGTTTTTTGTAAGGTATCAAGCGAGCCTAATTCTCTGTCAACAATAGCAAATTTTTCATCAACGGAACTTTTCACCATCCCAATAAAGTATCCGAGTCCCAATGAAACTAAAGCAATTGTCACAATGATTAAAGTCCTGTTCATAAATCTTGATTAGCGGGCTTGCTTAGAAGAGTTGAGCCTGCCAGTGAAGATAAATAAAATTATCAACCACTGGCAGTACCTCCTTCATCAAACTGTGCTTGAAGTTTCCTTCACACGGCTTACCGATGGTATTCAGTCTTTCTCTTTCACAGGTTGGGAGTGTTAGCGCACATACTTTTCAATATCCAGCTAGCCTTTATGCTTTAGCAGTATATCGTACTGCCTATTTTCTCCATTCTTTAACTTCAACTTTATCAACTATCGAGTCGCCATTAACTGTCAACGTTAAGTGTTTTGTGTAAACTGGGTCAATATCTGTTCCGTAGTTCACTGTCACCAGGTACCAAAGTTCATTCTCTGCTTTGTCAATGTATTTTTCGGGTAGTCCTAAAGAGTCAATAATTGATTGATACTTTAGTCCAAGTAGTCGTTTGTTATCAACTATGTCCCGAAGCATTAATTCTCGGTATGGATAAACTTCTAAGTCTTGGTATTCATTCCATTTTTTGCTGTCGAACTTTAATTGGTTTTCACAACTTGTCAAAATGGTCAGAATGGTCAGAATACAAATTAGTCTCATGTATTAGTTGAAATCTTGTCCGGGCATTGGCCACAACTATACAAATATAGGACAGTATTATAAAAACTATAACCGCACATTCGCTAATTTGCACATCAACACATCAAACTATGTATCAATCACCTGATTTGTCTGTATGGAGAGAAAGAACTGATCAGCTGCCCCGTAGAAAATCGTGTCCTTAATATTTACGATTGCCTGAATTGAATTATTCTAATAATGTCTGTATGTCTCGTCTCAGATAATATTTTTACTTTACACTAAACCCAGCAATGACTTATAGCTTTTCGTGCCGTTACGATTACGTTATAAATATTATCGTCCCCAGTTTTAACTTTTTTGTCCCTTTGTCATCACTGTAATAGAAGTCAAGCTCGTACCGTTTTCCCTTACTTTTTGTGTCAATTAGTTCTCTGGTGGGAACTATGAAAAAACCACCTTCCTTTATTACACTTTTTAAAGTCCTAAGAATTGTGTCGCCAGTTCTGATTTCGAGTTCATCGTCAATTTGTTCCCGAGTATCATAGTTAAATGAGACTTTTAACTCCCAAACAACATCTCGCTTTATTCTTATTTCTCTCTTTTCCGTTGCCGTTTGGGACGTATTCCCTTGAATTAGGATCATCTTACCATAATAAAAATGCCAATATGGTATTGTATCCAACACAGTAGTCGCCCGTGACGAAATTGTCCATGTGATTAAAATAAATGTTATTAGTTGTTTCTTCATTGTCCTACGGCATGATGTCCAACGTTTAGCTATAAAACGTATGCGTTTAAATACCTAATTCCTTGTCCTACGTTGCTGACGAAATTTAACAGCACACATTTTAAGAACCTACAATACAGTATATGTTTTATAACTTTTGCTATGCTCAGTGCCGCATTATTTTTAATGTCTATATTTCGGGTGTACTGTCCGCAAGAATAAAAGTTCGTGAAAAAGTTCCTCGTTAGTGTCCTTGTTTATAAAAGCACGTCTCACATAACCTTTTTTCTTTGTCCCAATTTTTTTTGCCTTAATTTTTCTCACAAGTTGTCCATGTTTGTCATACATTTTCAACAAATTCTGTCTTGTTAGATGCTCTATAGCCCAACCAACAGCCCATGCTTTTTGATTCTTATTGTCGATCCCGTCATTAAAGGGAATTAAGTCGCCTGAAAAGGAAATGGTGTCTGCCTTGATCTCATTAAACTGTCGAAGGACAAAATTCTTTACTCGCTGATCGTAGTCTTCAAATCCTTTCGTTCCGAAATGTTTATAGACATAAAAAAGGGCACTCGAGTCACTGTAAATAGTCAAGCTGTCGAAGTAAAATCTAATCACTGGTTTACTGGGCTCAAAGTCAAGCGTTATTGATTGCGCATTGGTCAATAGAGCTGCAAACAGAAAACAAAATGTCGCCAGTATTCTCAAGTGTCTCGTATTTGTAGTGTCCTTTGGACCCGTTGGTAGCACTACTCTCCAGCGGCATTGTGCATAACTTACAAATATAGACCATCAATTTCAAAACTTTAATCCGCACATTCGCTAATTTGCATATCAACACATCAAACTATGTATCAATCACCTGATTTGTCTGTATGGCGAGGAAGAACTGATCCGCTTGATGGTGATGCCGGATTACGTTGGCATCATATTGTTAAGCCACTTGATCTTTATGGAATACTTCAGCCAACATCAGGCACGGCAATTCAATTTGCTTTCCTGGGATTTTGTTGTGATGAAGGTGTGCGAAGAAACCAGGGACGTGTTGGCGCAAAAGAAGGACCGATCAACATTAGAAAGAATTTGCGCAACCTTGCTGTTCATTTTGATCCTGCAAAAATTTCTGTATATGATGCCGGTGATATCATTTGTGTAGAAGACAAAATGGAGTTAGCCCAGGAAATGCTTGGTAAAAAAATTACACAACTTCTACAGGCAGGTTACAAACCTATTGTTCTTGGCGGCGGACATGAAGTTGCTTTCGGTCATTTTCAGGGTATCCATACTTTCACCCAACAACAGAAAATAAAAATCGGCATCATTAACATAGACGCTCATTTTGATTTAAGAAAATTCGAGAAGCAGGGAAACTCAGGAACACCTTTCCTGCAGATCAACGAATTGTTAAAAACAAATGAAGAGGAGTTTCATTATCTCGTATTAGGTATACATGAAGCTGCTAATACTATAGCGTTATTTAATACTGCGAAAAATCTCGGTACACACTGGCAAACTTCTTCGGCCTGTACAAGTGATAACCTGGGAAGTGTTTTCACTTTAATAGAAAACTTTGTGCGCAATGTTCAAGCCGTCTACCTTTCTTTAGACCTGGATGTTATTAACCAGGCTTTTGCTCCCGGTGTAAGTGCGCCTGCACCATTTGGCGTACAACCTGAAGTGGTTCGTCAAATCCTAAAAAAAATATTTGAAAATGAAACCGTCATCAGCCTCGACATTGCTGAACTCAATCCTTCCATTGACATTGATTCACGAACGGCAAGACTTGCAGCGCATCTCATTTATTATATAGTCAATTACTGGTCGGTCAATTCATCACCAAAATTATACTTCACCTGACATCACTTCGTGTTGAGAAAGATAATTGTCTTAGCGAAAAAATATGCATGAATACAGCCAGTACTACAAACACACCGGGTATATAAATAAATGGAAATTCTCCCACAATAGCGCTTGAAGGTTCATTCGTAAAAGCACGCAATGAATTAGGCATGGAGAGGATAGCAATGGTAGCAATATTTAAAAGAAGCGCTATGCCCGCTACATTATAAAACACTCCTGTAATCTTTGAAGATTTTGGATTACGGCTCATCATCCAACCAAATGGAATAGCAAAAATACCACTGAGTATATCGTAGTTATATCCCTCAAACGTCATCTGCACGGGCAATAGTCCTTTGTTGAATCCCTGCCAAAGAATCAATTCAACGAGAACGCGGAAGGATTGAATATACACCAGCCAATGGATGGGCGTCACTTTCAGTAATTCACTCACTGGTTTTGAGAATGCGAGCGCAAAAGCAACCACTATGGCTACAAGAAAAATAAACACCGGGCGTGGTGGCAGAGAAGACAGATTAAAAAATCCCAGCAATGCCAATATCCCCAGGAGAACGATCCAGGCTATAATTGCAATAACCGTTTTACTAAATGCTCTCTTCTGTCGTTCGGGCGACCATGACGAACGCTGTAATACTTTGCGTAATCCAATAATCACAATAACAATGCATGCTATTGCCAGCACAATTACCAAAGCGGCAGGAAGGGTTTTGTTTTCCATAAATGTTTTACGTTATACGAATATAATCGGAAGGTACGAGGGATGAAGTACAGGGAAATGTTTTGTCCTGAAATAGATTGGCAGCTAGTGTTGTGCCAACAATAAGTTTCATGTCTCCTACGCAGCCCCTAACCCCTAAAGGGACATTCCTGCGCGCTGTTTCCCCTTTAGGGGCTAGGGGCAAGCGATGGATGAACCGTCAACTCAAATATGACACGACACTGTAGTAGTGAGGTATTTGTAGAGACGCGATGCATCGCGTCTCTACAAATACCTCACTACAAATACTTCCCTACAACAGACGTTCTCTACAACAGACGTTTTCTACAACCGACAGTCCCCTTCGTACATCATCCTCCCTCCTTCGTACATCGTCCTTCGTCCCTCAACCTTGTTCTTCCCTTAACATCTTAACACAATTCTCCAGCGCACGATAATGATGATATGTTGCCTTCCAGATATGTCCTTTTAATTTAGTTTTTTGGTCGGGCTCTTTATCCAAACCACCACCATACCAATCACCATATTCATGATCGATGAGGTAGGTGTCAATGTAGCTCCACATTTTTTTAAACTTCTCATCATACTGCATCTCATCGTTCGGAAAAAGTTGAGCCATCAGCAAGAGCGCGTTCATACCTTCTGCTTGTGCCCACCAGTTTTTAGTATCGCGGGTAATGCGGATTTTATCTTCTCCTTTAAAATAGTATCCTCCATCGTAAAAACCCCCAACACTATCATCCCATCCATTTCTCAATGCATGGTCAACCATTTTTTTTGCAATGCGCAAAGTTATTGTGTCATTTTCAATTCCTAACACATGAGAAGCTTCCAGCATAAGAAAGGCCGTCTCAACGTCATGACCAAAGGAAACATGGTCAAGTCCGTGATGCTTCATGATAACAGCTTCGGAAGAATCACGAAATGTAACGGGTGTCCAATCCGGCAAAAAGAAAAGTGTAAGGTATCCTTTCTCTGTAGTGATCACATCTCGCACTAAGTAAAGCATTTCTTCCAGCCTTGTACGTAACAACGCATCAGGCCATACCTGATAAAGTTCTGTAAACGCTTCCAGCAAATGAATGGAGTTGTTCTGATCTTTATAACCTGTCTCTGCAGTGGAAGGAATTGTATCAGGTCTTTGTATGGGCGTTCCATCTTTTCTCATGTGCTGAAAATAACCTTTGTGAACAGGGTCATGACTATGTTGCTCCAACCACATAAAAGCTTTCTTCGCCAGGTTCAGCGCGCTGGTATCTTTTGAACTCATGTAGTAGGCTGCCAGTCCATAAATACCAAATGAATTTCCGTATGCTGTTTTCTCTTCATTCCAATTGCTGATAACATTTCCCTGTCTGTCAACAAGCGTATTAAAACCACCATAGGTTTTATCCCACATTACATCACGCAAAAATTTGAACCCATGCTCCGCGCTTTCTAAATAGTGACTTACCTCAGGATAAGCCGTAGCAGCTTTGGCGTTGGTCCAAATGTGTCGCGCCTGAGACACGATCATCTTGTTTTGCGAGCCGGTCAATTTAAAGTCGTATGTATACGTGCTGAAGAATCCTCCATAAACGGTATCACGTGATTGCGGATACCATTTGTTGAGAAGCTCTGTTTTAATAGAGTTCTCCATAGCGTCCGCTAAAGAAGCATGATCATCAGCAGATTTATCTTTACAGGAAGAGAAGATTAGTGAAATAAGAAAGAGGTAAGGGATAAGATTCTTCATATTTAAGCAAATAGTTAGTGCTTTAAAGTAAAGCTTTCTGTTACATTTTAAAACCATTATGTGAGGAAACTGAAGTTCACAAGATCACAGTTAACGGATCACGGTGGTGTAGTTTCTGTGATCAAGTCTTACTCAACAATACACCATCTTCCATTTTCATCTTTTGTGTAGGATAGGCCGTTACTCATCTCATGGATTTGTTTTCCGCTGGCATCCGTGTAACTTTTCTTCTCGTAAACCCTAACGTTATTATTCTCACGTGTCAGAAAAATAATAAGGCCGTTTATAGAGGGGGCAACATCACTCAACCACTGGTCATCTCCTTCACGAACAAATGCCTGGCTCATAGTAAAGATGCTTTGTTTAAGATAAAGAAAGGTAAGAATTATTTGTGAGTAACTTTTAGTCCCGTAAACTCTTCAAAACGATAAATCGATTCCTCAAAAGCATTGGCCTGCCTTCGTGAAAGCGGTTTAAAAAAATTGTACTCAACTTCTATTTCCTTTTTGTTAACGGTACGCTTCCATGTTCCGATTATTTGTCCGTCAAAAACGATTGTACTGTCGAATGCAAAAGTTGATTTCTGTTCAAGCCCTCTCATGAATTTCAAAATGGGTGTTCTGTCTTTATAGCCCATGATAAATTCATCATAAACAGGAAGCAAGTGCATTTTACCAGGCAGATCTTTAGGAGATGACGGAGATTCGTAAAAAAAATAGTCATCCTCTCCCATTCGTTCATTAATCAATTTAGTTCTTGTACTTGCAATGCCTTTCCTGCAATCAGTCAATGTCAGGCCCGACCATGTTGAAAAATCATGAACAGTGGCAGGCCCGCGACTTCTAAAATACCGGTCAGTCAATTCCGCTAAAGCTTCGTCCACATTTTTTTTGTTTGATGCAGGAACACGTTCGTCGAGTAATGCATAGGTGAATTGATTTCCCTTTCTTGCTCCGCTGCAGATAATTCCATCCAGTTCAGCTTTCATCACAATATAACTCAGCCGATGGCCCTCAGTAATAATTTTATTTTTTCTGAATGCATCATTGATTTCATTTCTTGTCAATTGATTTTCTCCGCTTAAACATTTGACAAGAATTTTATTTGCCTTGCTGAAAATTGAGTTGTTTAATTCAAGCTGCCGGTACATATATGCGTTCGCTGCATTTACACGTGGAGCGGTTAATAACAATAACCAGCGAATATCCTGTGCTGTAACAAAATGCCATGTGGGGCGAAGTAAATGTGTTCTTAGAATTTTTCCTTTTGTAAAATCTTTCTCAACATCACTATCTTTCAGGGTAGACAAGCGTAATCCTAAACTCCATTTAGCCTGCGCATATTCCTGCGCCTGAACAGCGCCCAACCAACTAACAACGTCACCAGCACTTTTAAATTCCTTTCCAATTATTCCCTGGTTATGTAAACGTTGCTTTGCAATTTCAGTAAGGGTCATTGAAAATTGAATGTGAATTTAAAATGAAGGAGACAAATGTCTGATCGATCAGCTATTAATCAAGAGAGCACAAAAGTATACTCACTCATAAACATAGGTGTAAACCTGTCCGTTACTGCTTTCTGTAACCTTTACAGGTAAACCACCAGGACCATATTGAAATTCCCGCTCAAAGGTAATGGCGCCACTTGCTTTGATCACGTTATTGGGGCTCTTGTTAAACGGACTTATCCAATCAGGTCTTTGGTTCATCAAGAAAAATGGATTGGGTTTGTTGTCAAATTTATAGTGAACTATATCTCCTATAAAATTCCTTTCTTCAATCAAATTTCCCACATGGTCATAGTTGAAATTCGCTTCCGATGTAATAGCCCCGGAGTTATTATGGATAACCTGCTTTTCGACTCTGTTATCCGCATTATAAAAATATTCGGTGAATCCTGAAGAGCGTATTACTTTAACTAACCGATTCTTATCATCATATTCAAAAGTGTTTTCGTATTGCAATCCAAGATCGGGATCACAGTGAGAAGCGGTATTGGAATAAAAACTCCTGGTGATAAGGGTGAACTTTTTTACCAACTCATTCTGATAATCATACATATATTCCTCAGTGGGGGTACTTTCACAACTCCAAAAAAAATTCTCTTTAGTTAATAAACCATTTTTATATTCAAAAGAAGAGTTGATTTTTCCATTAACCGTGATTTGGCTTAACTGACCTTTTGAAGAATGATCCATTGGCTCATCTTCGCAAGCTAAAAGTATCAAACACAAAAAGAGTATAGATTTATTCATGTGGGAATGCCTACAAAGAATTATAATACCTGACTAATTTAATCAAATTATCTTCTTTTCGGGTCGAAATCTTTTCCTTATCTGCAAATTCATTGAGCTCATTATGCTTATCAGGAAATTGCCGGATCAAAGTTTTAAGGTTTGTTATTTCATTAACTTCACCGTCTCCAACCTTGAGATAAAAGATATCAGGCAGCCTTGAATAAAGAGCAGGTTTCCCTTCTGTCTCCAGGGCTTTAGGGGGTTGGGATTGTCTGTAACTAACCACATACCTTGACAATAGTGTGACCTTACCACTATCCAATAAGTTTAGAAAACCAAATTTTACAGCGCCCCTGAAAGGATACTTTTGAACGACGAGGGTATGCTTATCTAAAGTTATTTTATTAATCTGAACACCTGGGTCAAGAATATAAACCTGGTTATTTTTTTTGAACTCCACATTATTCCTATAAATATTATAACGAAGTGGAACATCCTTATACATCCCTCCAAACGTATAAACATCTCCATTAATAAACGTCTCAGAAGAATAAGGAGATCCTTCATACACTTCAGTTTCAAATACGCTCTGTTGAGACATTTTAATCAGCACATGATCATCAAGGTTTCTGCCTTGCTGTGCTGAAACTATGCAAGTAATAAATAAACTTAAAAAGAATACTACTCCACTCAATTTCACATTTTTCATTCTTCTAATGCTTAATCAATGCATCAAAACAAATATAAAGAATTGAGAACTATAGTACAGAATTCAATGTCGTTTAGTTACGCTATTCTTCTTAATTGACCTGCTTGTCTTTGCCCGCAGGCTCAACCAACCTCTCCGAAGAGATTGCTTAACTAACCGACATTGGTACAGAATTAAAAAACGCAAGTGGATTTGCTACCCCTTACCAAAAACAAAAACCTTTACTCTTTTACCAGCCGATCTTACCGTTTCATAGGTACCTTCCAGTTGAAATCCTTTTTCACGAAAGGAGGAAATCATTTCATGAGAAGTATAAAGCATTGTGTTGCACGGCTTAAAAATCTCTCCGGGTTTATAAGCCAAAGGCTCATAGACGATAAGTTTTCCTCCACGTCTTAAAATCCTGTTTATGTCGTTGATCATTTCATCACGATGTTGCAGATGATGATACGTATCGATAAGCAACACTTTATCAAATAAAGTATCCGGTAAGTTTGTGCTTGTATTGGTTCCCATTACCTGGGAATATGTACAAGTGAATGGCTTTCCCCTAACCTTCACAAACTCATTGATGGCTTCCTGCAATCTGCTGTTCTTAATAGTAGAACTGTCTATTTCTTCCAGGTAAAAATTCAGGCTGTCTTCATAGATACCAATAGCGGCGTCAAGCCATCCTATTCCTGCACCAATATCCACTATATATTCCCCAGGTTTAAAATTTCCAGCTTTCAGGATTACAGAAACTTTTTTCTTTGACGTTTTGAGGTAGGTTGCCGGATCACCTTCCCGCTGAGCTAAAGCAGGAAGCAGTATAAGTAAGATCAGACTAAAGGTTAGAAAAACTTTCATCCGTTGATAAACGCCCGAATGAATCATTGTGTAAGGTGAAATTTTATGTGCAACTCTTATGAAAGAAATTATAAAAAAGTTCACCGTTAACGGATCGGTGATCCTCACAGTATTACGCATCAAACAAGATTATTGATCTTAGCATACTGCAAAAGCATTATCGTTTTACCATCCCTTATTTCCCCACGTTCCAGCATTTGATAAGCCTCATCAAAAGACATTTCTAAAACTTCAATATTTTCCTGCTCGTGAGCATGACCTCCACCATCACTTATTTTCATTTCATTTGTGTAAGGAGCAACAAAACAATGCAATAGTGAAGTAACCGCTCCCGGTGACATATACGCTTCAAAAACTTTTTTTACTTCAGATACCTCGTACCCGGTTTCTTCAATAGATTCTTTCCTGGCACAATTTTCCGGATCACCGTCTTCTACAAGTCCGGCACATGCTTCAATTAACATTCCACTTTCATTTTCATTCAGGAATGTAGGCATCCGAAATTGCCTGGTAAGGATTATAGTTCTTTTCTCTCTGTTGTAAAGAAGTATTGTAGCGCCATCTTCCTTTTCAAATATTTCACGTTCTTGCGTTTCCCAACTGCCATCTTTTTTCTGATAGTCATTTGTAACTCTCTTCAGTGTGAACCTGTTCTTTGCTATTATCTCAGTTTTTACGTTTGCTATCCTGGGGTTTCTCATCTTTAACTCTCTGTTAATTTCAAATAACATAATTTAATTCTGCTGTTTCCTCACTTAATAACCAGCAGCCTGTCCGTCTTTTCGGGAGTCGGATGCTCCGTAGTATACGCCACCCTTAATCATAATGGCCTGATAACCGCCGTATATACCCGTTGCCATTCGAATCGAATGATCTCTTATCAGGAGATCGTGCAGAACATCAGGTGAAAAACCTGTTTCCAAATAAGTATCGCCTGTGCTCTCTACATGACCTGTAGAACTTCTGGTACCGCGATGATAGATGCGTGGTGCGTCACCGGCTTCCTGTACGTTCATGCCAAAATCAATTAAATTCATTACAATTTGAACATGACCTTGTGGTTGCATATCACCACCCATCACGCCAAAACTCATAAAGGGCTGACCATCCCTGGTGATGAAAGCGGGAATGATGGTGTGAAAAGGCCGCTTACCAGGAGCATAGGTGTTTATGTGTCCCTCTCTAAGAACAAATCCAGCATTCCGGTTTTGCAAAACAAACCCAAGCCCTGCTGGTACTTCCCGCGATCCGAACAATGCCGCATTACTTTGAATGAATGAAACCATGTTACCGTCTTTATCTGCAGTTGTAAGATAAATCGTATGACTTTCAGAAGTAAGCCCGGGATAAAATTCACCAACCTTATCCGGATTTATTAACAATCTTCTTTGTGCTGCATAATCTTTCGACAATAGTTCGTTCATTTTGATGTTGCCAAAAGCCGGATCACCATAGTAAGCGGCAAGGTCTTCATAGGCAAGCTTCTTTGCTTCCACGAAATGGTGAACATGGTCCGCTGAACCATAACCCATCTTGCCAATGTCGAAGCCTTCCAGAATATTTAGCATTTGCAATACGGAAGCACCCTGACCATTAGGAGGCATTTCCCAAACATCATAACCCCGGTAATTTGTTGAAACAGGATCAACCCACTCTGAATAATGTTTAGCAAGATCATCGGCAGTAAGAAAGCCGCCAACTTCTTTCATGTGTGCAGCAATCTTTTGTGCAACATCACCTTTATAAAAACCATCTCTCCCTTTTTTACTTATGATTTCTAATGTCGCTGCCAGGTCAGGGTTTTTGAAAATTTCTCCCTTGCGTGGAAATTGACCATTGATAAAATAGACTGATTTAAAATTTTTGATATCTGACTCTTGAACACTTTTCTCTACTTCCATAAAATTATCGGCAGTTTCCTGTGTAATGGGAACACCTTCTCTAGCATAGCGAATAGTAGGCTGAAGCAGTTCAGGCATTGTTAGTTTTCCAAACTTCTTATGAAGTTCAAACCAACCGTCAACACAACCTGGTGTTGTTACTGAGAGTGGCCCGCGGTAATGAAATTTTTTCTGTTGCTCTTTCTCTTTCAAATTGGCCAGCGTCAAAGTCTGGGGTGATCTTCCACTGGCATTGAGTCCGTAAAATTTCTTTGTCTTTGCATCCCAAACTATAGCAAAGAGATCACCGCCGATGCCATTCATACCCGGATCGGCAAAGCCGAGGAATGCGTTGGCAGCAATAGCAGCATCTATAGCTGAGCCACCTTTCTTCAGAACTTCCACACCAATCTGCGTGGCCAAAGGGTGATTGGTAGCTACCATTCCATTTCTGGCAAGCACCTCAGAACGCGTGGCAAAGCTTCTGCCGGAAGATCTGTCCTGAGCCACTAAAGAACCGGTGATGCTCAAGCATACGATCAACATTAATGAATTATGTCTCATAAGTTATAGAACTGAAATATTGATAGACTGGATTAGAATAAACGCTAGCCAGTAAATGTAATAAATTACACGAAGCATTTATATCATCTAATGTATGAACGATACATCGTACCTCGGAGAAATTTGTTACAAAGCGGGTTGCTTGATTATTGAGAACTGATCAAGCCTATGAAATGTGTATCCAGTGATTGAAGGGACTCATCAAAGACTACATGAAAAAGATTGAGGTGCCTAAACATACTTAAACGGACTCACGCCCGGTACATGACTAACCTTTATACCTGGTAACTTAGGTTGAAGCCATTGTGCGAGCCATTGCATACCGGGTTCTTCTGTCGGGGCATGGCCGGCAATTATAACGGCTTTGTTCTTTCCGGAAGCGATGGCATCACGTACATATTCACTCGTTTCCCACTCGTGAATTTCACCTACTACCAATACATCAATATCGATAGTGCTCATCATGTTAACATGACTCGTTCCGCCCGATGCTCCCACTAACAAACCAACTTTACTACACGACATATCCGGCGAACCAACGAAGCGAATGCTTTCCGCACCGAGCTTCATCTTTATTTCTTTGGCAAGGGCTGACAATTTTTGAGAAGGAATTGTACATAACCCGGAATTTTCCTTATCAACATACTTCTGCCAGTTTAACTTATCTGTAACAGCCGTTACCACCGGATCTGGTTTTATGGCGTGCATGTAGTCGTGGTAGCGAAAGATGACGATCTTGTTATCTTCCAGTAATTGTCGTTTGTATTTATAGACGTCATCATTCTCCAGCCAATTCGTTTTGTCTTCGTGATTATAATACGTTGGCTCGTGGGTAACAATAAGGTTAGCGCCAAGGTTAACAGCTTTCTTAATTACTTCGGCATTGGCCATAAAAGTAGTTACTACTCCTTTGACAGGCTGATCTGCATTACTTGATTTCACTGTATCAACCGTCTTTGGATAAATCCCGCTGTTGGCTGCAGCAATGAGAATGTCGATCACGTGCTGAATGGTTTTTGTATCCTGTGCAAATAAAGTTCCGCCAAGAGGAGAAGCCATTAAGCCACCTGCAGCAGTAACGGTAACCGTTGAAATAAACTTGCGCCTGGTCATTCCATCTCCTTTTCGCATAGGGGAATATTTAAGATTTAAATTCTGATTTTGATGGATACAATTTATAAAGTCGTGGGTAGACCAGCAATGTCTATTACAGGAATGTCAGGTGGCTTCCACTATTTTTTTAATCTCAACTAATATCGGGTTCCATCCTTCTCCCCCATTATTGGAATCGTTGTATCGTTTTTCACCATCGGCAACAGTCGCGTAATCACCCTGGGTAACGGTTAAGCTGGTTTTACCATTTTCACTTTTTAATGTGTATGTCACAGTCAGGTAGTTTTCAGGAATGTCAGGGATAGTCGAGTTAGGATCAATTACTGTATAAGATAAAAACGCTTCCGGCTTAATGTCAATAATACTTCCCTTTACAAAAACCATCTCTTTACCTTCGTATGTTCCTTTCCACAAAAGCGGGCTTCCGATTTTCCAATCGGATAAAGCTTCGCATCCGAACATATACTTTTTTGTTTGTTCGGGATCAACAAGGGCATTCCATACTTTGGAAGCCGGAGCATCAATTACAATGCTGTTCCTAATTATTAATTCTTTTTTCATGGTTGTGGATTTTATTTTGTCACTAAAGATTAAAAACCTGTACTGACAACAGTATGTCAGCAGGAGTTAGTCAAATTTAAAATCTGTTCAATCCCATTCTTTCCCGCAGAATTCACCTGCCTTTGCCGAAACGGCTTCGTGCAGGCAGGCAGATCGAATGCACGCAGATTTGCACTGAAGATTTATTTGCGACTTTTTCTGCGGTATTTCAATCTGTGATCTGTGGGAATACATGTTCAAGCGCAAGATTTTTTGAGGCTCCCCTTGCACTTTACTTTATATACAAATTCCTGAGAACCTGCTTTCAAATGAAGAACTAAAATTTTTCAAAGAGGGCGCATTGCTTACGCTTATGACAAAACGTAATTATTTTTTAATGACCTTTCCGGTTACGGCAGTGCCATTACCAAAACGATATTTATAAAAATAAATTCCGCCTGATATACCGGGAAGATTGGCAGTGATCGTATGCTTTCCAGGTAGTTGATTTCCTTCATCGAATGAAGCTACCCTTTTACCCATAAGATCAAACAATTCAATAGTAACATAACGGGACTTTGTAAGATTATATTCAAAGATCAAATCCTGGTCAAATGGATTTGGAAATACTTTCAGGTTGTGATTTAATACCTCATCGCTTTCCCCTGTTACAATATCCTGCATAGCAACATCAAGCCAGTCCATACGTTGTTCGATCCAGTTTTTCAACCAGTCTACTTCCTGTTCATACGTACTCCCTACATAATAATTGGGCCAGACATACGTACCCAGTACTGGCCATCGTTGAAAATTTCTTTGCTGTGATTCATTTAGCACGGTTGATACAGAGTCTACATAGGAAAGGATTTTTGACGTAGCAAAAGTTCCTGCTCTCAGTTCAGTCCAACGATCCGCTACCTGTTGGCGGAATGCTCTGTCTCTAAATAACCTGTCCCACCAAAAAGGAACAAGCCAACTGTCTTGCGGGCAAACAGTGTTGAATGATTTTACAAATCCTTCAGGATTGCCTTGCGTACAATAATCAACATTGCCAAATCCAAGATTATAATCCCAGATAGGACCCATCACAAGTTTTCCACCATCGGAATCTCGTTGTTTATAAAAGAATGTACTGAGGCGGTACGCATCAACATTTTTAGTGACTTCGTTAATAATAAAATAATCTATAAAAGAAGCTACATCAATATACTTCGCATACCCATTAACCGGATCGGCAAAATTTTCTCCCGCTAATGCATTCTCAAATGATGTTATGAATTGCCGAATGTATTGCCTTTGTTCAGGGGCAAGGTCTGGATACTCTGGTGATTCATACTGAAAATATATCTTCTGTCCGTTTTGATTGGGATGAGGTGGATAAGTTGATTGCCAGCCTTCACCGCCATCACCGGTAGTTTTATCGAGCTTGAGAATATAACCGCCGGTAAGCTCGTTCCCGCTGATCTCATCGGGATCGAGCTTATTTATGTCAACACGATATTTGTCGCGTTTAATTTTTTCAATCAATACATACAAGCCGTTATACTGACCATTCAGTACTACTTCACAATACTTTGTTCGCGGTGCATATCGTCCCATATCTCTCCCAAGTTTGTAGGCGAGTACATCACGCATCAGACTTTTATCATTGTAAGGTGCAAACAATACCCAATCTTCTTCCTCTGGTAATCCCAGCAGGGAAGCATCAATACCTTCTCCTTCATCATCCCATAATTCCACACCATATTGTTTTTTTGGAAACATCTGTGAAGATGAGCCTCGTATTTCTATTCCAATTTTACCATCATAATTATTGAAAGGATCGGTGACATTATTTCGCACACCAACTCCATTTTCAATAATTCCCATAGTGCCCATGATTTTAGGATCATCAGGGATGGACTGACCATCCGTATCAATCACCACAACAGGCAGATTGGAAGAAGTAAAGGTTTGCCCGTTCGAATAAAATGAAGCCGTTAGTAAAAGAATCAGTACTGATAAAAGTCCCCGCATATCGTTTATGTATAAGCCGTTGCGGGTTTAAGATTGCAAAATTGTTCCTCGTTACAAAATATTAAGTTGATAAAACTTACACCTTAAACTATAACCCGCAATGGATTATACATTTATTAGCGCCAGTGCCGTTACTCCACTTTGGTTTCGTCTTTTATTGCTTTCTTGAAGTCCTCGTTGTCAGCCAGAAAACTTTCTAGAAGAGCAGTTCCTTCTGTCGACTGACACGTTTCTTCCCATTTGATTTGCTTTTTGAAGTTTGAATTCTGTCGATCAATTCCAGTCCAGTCGCTGAATCTGAATCTCAAATTTTCAGTCAAATGATCAAACTCAATTCTCAAAGTCTTATTGTAATTCACTCTGTTGTCCAAAGGAAGATAAATGAGTAACGAGTACATGGATGTCCCAGGAAACAAGACCTTGTCGTAACCTTTTTCAATTACATATCTTATTATAAACCTTATCGGCCTAAGTTTGTGTCCGCCGTTGACAAACAAGTCATATGTCGAAAGAACATTGGTCCACTCGTTTCTCATTTGGTCACTGGTTACAATTTCTCCTTCTTTCATGTTGTCAACTTTGTCCAACGGCATTGGTGCTAACAAAATGATTAACTTATAAATGTAACGATAAAATGAGATACAGGGAAAGCAAAATGAACGATCTGAGCCACTCTTCAAAAAGAACGACCTGGGGATCGAAATCTACTTTACCTATTCGAAATCGGATGAGATAATTTTATTACATTAGATTTTAACCTAACCTATGACAACTACATCCAGACCGTGGCTACGGCATTATCCAGACTACATGCCTGCAGAAATGCCTGCCTTTGATCAAAATTCCATCACGGAACTATGGGATGAGAATGTAAAGCAGTTTACTCATCTTACCGCTGTTGAAAATATGGGAAAGAAAATATCGTATCTCGAACTGGATACCTTATCAAATTGCTTTGCTGCATTTCTTCAAAATGAATGTCATCTTAAGCCTGGTGATCGCCTTGCCATTCAACTTCCCAATACACTCCAATTTCCGGTGGCGATGATTGGTGCGTTGAAAGCCGGATTAATACTCGTAAACACAAATCCACTGTATACCGCGCGGGAAATGGAATACCAATTTAAGGACAGCGGCGCCGTAGCCATTCTGATTCTCGCCAACTTTGCGCACAACCTTGAAAAGATCATTGATAAAACTTCTATCAAAACGGTAATCGTTACTGAACTTGGGGACATGTTAGGTGGCTTTAAAAAAATGCTTGTCAATTTTATTGTGAGAAGTGTAAAAAAACTTGTTCCACCCTACTCGTTACCTGGAGCGATAACTTTTTCCAACGCTCTTGCAAAAGGAAAGCAGACGGCTTTTGTAAGACCGAAAACCCAGCGAAAGGACCTGGCTTTTCTCCAATATACCGGTGGTACTACTGGAGTATCCAAGGGAGCCCAGTTATCGCATGAGAATGTAATGTCAAATATATTCCAGACAAAACCGCTGCTTGAAAACTCTTCAAATGGCAAGATGAAGGAAGGCGATGTTGCTATTATTCCTTTACCGTTATATCATATTTATGCGCTGACAGCAACCTTCATCTATTTAAATCAGGGTATGACCTGCCGGCTGATCACCAATCCGAAAGACCTTAAAGCGTTTATCACTGAACTGAAAAAACCTTTTCATACCATGATAGGCGTCAACACACTTTTTAATGCGCTGCTAAATCATCCCTCTTTTCACGAAATAAATTTATCAGCCGTAAAGGGCTTTACCGCCGGCGGAATGGCCTTGCAGGAAGCTGTCTTCAAAAGGTGGAAAGAAAAAACAGGAACAACAATAGCAGAAGGTTATGGATTAAGTGAGACATCACCGGTACTTACCTTTCAAATTTCAGGAAAGGAACGCATGGGCTACATTGGCGTACCCATTCCCGGAACAGAGGTACAAATCATGGACGATGACGGAAATGAATTGTCCCATGGAACACCCGGTGAACTTTGTGCCAGGGGACCCCAGGTCTTCAGCGGCTACTGGCAAAAAGATAATTCAAAAGTTTTTCATGTAGGGGGTTGGTTTAAGACAGGCGACATTGCTGTGATGGATGATGATGGGTATATTAAAATCGTCGATCGCAAAAAAGACATGATCATTGTCTCCGGTTTTAAAGTTTTCCCCAATGAAGTGGAAGGTGTTATTGCTTCCCATCCCAAAGTATTGGAAGTTGCCGCCATTGGTGTAAAGGATGATCGTTGTGGTGAAGTGGTAAAAGTCTATGTAGTTAAAAAAGATCCCTCCTTAACGGAAGATGAACTTCAGGCGTTCTGTAAAGATAATCTCACCCAATACAAACAACCCAAGTATGTTGAATTTAAAACCGAATTACCAAAGACGAATGTTGGGAAGATATTGAGGAGATCGTTAAGGGAGGAACCGGCTATGCCTTGAATTACATGATTACTTTTCAAACAGCCTGTCCACATCCAGGGAAAAGCCTGTAACAGTAATACTTTGAATGATGTCACCTCCTGCATACATTTTCAGGCCTTCAAACTTTCCTGATGCGTTGAGCACATGCACCACAACATTTTCTTCGGATGGATTTATAATCCAGTATTCACGTACACCCGCTTCTTCGTAAAGCTCATACTTAAGCCTTACCTCTTTCTTCGAGTTTCCCGGCGAGAGTATCTCTACTACAAGATCAGGTGCGCCACAACATCCGCGGTCATCCAGCTTGGCTTCATCACATACCACGATGATATCGGGTTGAACCACCGTAGTGATCTCATCATCACGAAGGCGATTTTTAGCAGGCAGCCGCACATCGAACGGCGCTGAAAATACCTGGCACTTTTGTTTTTCAAGATGATAATGCAGCCAGGCGAAAAGTCTGCCACTTACAACCTGATGCCTGGTGTTTGGTCCAGACATCTGAAAAATCTTTCCCCTGAACAGCTCCAACCGCTCTTCAAATTTCCAACGTAAATAATCTGCGTATGTATAGGAAAGCGAAGGGTCCGGCTCCTCTACTTGAATGTATTTCTCTTCTTTCTCATCAAAAATGGTGTACATAACGTTAAGGATCAAAAGCGAAACACAAAATAAAATTTATTGTGTTCTTATGCAATGAAAGACTCTAACGAATTTCAGGAGCCAACATCTCTATAAGTTTGTGGTTTATTTTGTTTCACGCAAAGAACGCAAAGTTAATGCGCAATGAACGCAAAGAAGAAATAAGGTCAGTACTGCTTTCGCGCTTAGCGTGAAAAAAAATTCGATTATTCTTCCTTCAAAACATCCGACGGATTTGTTAATGCTGCCCTGATGGATTGATAACTTACCGTTATCCAGGTAATCAACAGGATTACAATTCCGGCAGCTATATAAACCCACGCATTAATGGTAATCTTGTAAGGAAACTGCTCCAGCCACTTGAACATCGCATACCAGGAAACCGGAATGGCCAATACAAGAGAAATAATAATCAATTTAGTAAAGTTACCATTCAGTAATAAAACCATCTGCCCTACCGTAGCGCCCAGTACTTTGCGAACACCGATTTCCTTTTTCCGCTGTTCAGCCGAATAGGTCACGAGTCCTATCATTCCAATCATGGCAATTAAAATTGACAGGCATGTGAAGAGCGTGAACAGGCCACCGAGCCGTTCCTCTTCCTTATACTTGTTGATCCACTCTTCTTCAAGAAACGAATATTCGAAGGGCGCATCATGGACAAGGGAAGACCACTTTGATTTTAATTCCTCCAAAAGTTCATTACCCTTTGCTGTTGATACTTTCACCACGAGAATACGGTTGTTGTTCCATGTGGGAAAATTGGTGTGATAAAAGATCACGGGGGCTATATCAGTTTTCAACGATTGAACATAAAAATCCCGGATAACACCTTTCACCTCTTTTGACTCCATTTCATCATCCATCTCAATGATCTTCCTGCCAATGGCTTCCTCGGGTGTCCATCCAAACAACTGCGCAGCCGTTTCGTTAATGAGCACTTTACCCAGGTCGGAGGCAACATCTTTTTCAAAATCCTCTCCGGCAACAAAGCTCATACCCAGGGCATCCGTGAAATGCTCATCCATTTGCAGCATTCCCACAGGAAGCTTCTCATCGCTTCCCTCCCGTGTAAAAACATTCTCGTAGGCTCCCCGTCCCGGAACACTCATAGCAACAGAAGCTACCTTTACTCCCTGAACATTGGCCACCTGGTTGCGGAAAGACTCTATGTGATTCCCCAGCTTCTCTGCATGATTGATCACCAATACATTTTCCCTATCAAAACCAGGATCGCTGTTCTTAAAGAATTCGAGTTGCTGATAAACAATTATGGTAGACGCTATGAAGCCGATGGATATGACAAATTGCACCACCGTTAATGAATTACGCAGCCCTGATCGTTTAAATCCTTTGAATACTTTTCCTTTAAGTACCGAAGCCGGCTGAAGGGCAGTGAGATAAAAAGACGGATATGCGCCGGCAAGAATTCCCACCACCAAAGTCATTAGCGGAAGCAACCAGAAAATATCATTTTGCCAAATCGACAGAAAAGGTATCTGCACACCTAGGGTGACACTTATTCCGATGCGGAGAAGTTCCAGCAAACCAAGGCCAAGTATCATGGCACAAAACGCGAGCATGACACTTTCAAATTGAAATTGTAACACCATCGACTGGCGACGCGCACCAAGAACTTTCTTAACACCCACTTCCTTGGCACGATTCGCAGCACGGGCCGTGGTAAGGTTGATAAAATTGATGATCGCCAGCAACATGACGAACAACCCGACAGCCGTAAAAATATAGACATAGTTTATATCACCAATGGAGCCCAAACGGTTTCCTATCTCTTGCGAGTATAAATGAATCTCCCGTACGGGCTGCAGGTAGAAATTCCAGCCATGTTTCTCTTTGATAAAGTCATCATAGTTTATTCCAAACCGGGCAAAAGTTGGCGCCACATGACGTGATGCCAGCGCTTTGAATTTCTCTTCCAATGGTTTTGGATCATGCCCGGGTTTCAGCTTGATGTAGGTAACCACCTGTGTCCAGATCCAGCTCCATTCAAATTCCTTGATATACGTATTGGTGTACATGGACAACAGGTAATCAAAATGAAAATGACTATTCTCCGGTTGTACTTCCGTTACACCGGTTACTTCAACAGGTATGCGGTTGTCTCCAATTATAAGCGTCTTACCGATAGCAGATTGATCGCCAAAAAATTTCTTCGCAGTTTCTGACGATATCACCACTTTATTTACTCCTTTCAATGCAGTTGCAGGATCACCTTCGCGGAGCCGAAAATTAAAAAACGAAAAAAAGTTTGAGTCAGCAGCAAGAATGCTTTCCTCATAAAACGCCTTGATCTCCTTACCGTCATCGTAGCGTACGATCTGACCGAACGGTGTGTTGATCCTCGTAGCATCTTCTACTTCCGGGTAATCATTGGCCAAAGTCTGTGCTAACGGCAAACCGGTGGAACTCATCACTCCTCCTTTCGGATTCCAGATATTCGTCTGGTTGACGCGATACAACCGATCCACATCGGGATGATCCCTATCATAACTCAACTGATCTTTCACATAAGAAAATATCAGGAGGCACGAAGCCAGGCCGATCGCCAAACCAAAAACATTGATCAGCGCGAAGTAACGGTCACGAAGTAAATTTCTGATTGTGATGGTGAAAAAGCTTTTAAACATGATGTTGTTTAGTTTTTGTCTCTGTTTAACTGATCCGCCCATCAATACGATTGGCGGTGGCCGACAAAGCGGTTTCCCGGATCATACTGTTGTATTTATTTCTTTTGAATAGTTGCGTACCATATCGATTATTCTGCTCTTAATGAATCAACAGGATTAGCAAGACCAGCACGTACGGATCGATAACTGACTGTGATCAGTGCAATAATGATTGTAACACCTAAGCCGATAGCGAAGACGGACCAGTGAATGTCAATATGATATTGAAAATTCTCCAGCCACTTATTCATCACATACCAGGAGAGCGGTGCAGCTAAAAGAAATGCTGTTATTACAAGACGAACAAACTCTTTTACAAAAGAGAGTAATATGCCTGGCACTGTGGCGCCAAACACTTTGCGAACACCGATTTCCTTTAATCTCTGATTGGCCATGAACGAAACAAGACCTAACAACCCAAGACAACCAATGAAAATAGAGATACCGGCAAATATTCTGAACAACACCAGTTGCCGTTGTTCTTGCCGGTAGAGTTCAGCTAAATGCTGATCGAGGAATTCATATTCAAAATAGTATTCAGGAAAAATATCACTCCATGTTTTTTTGATGAAGTCAATGGTAGCAGGCATGTCATCAGAACTGATGGAGGCGCCAACATCAAAATAAAGCGACGGGAAAATCATCATCACTACCGGGTCAATTCCATTACGCAGTGACGACGTGTGAAAATCTTCTGTTACGCCAATGACCGGACCAGAAATATCATCCAGTCCGATAGAGATACGCTTATCAATAATTTCCTCTACATCATTAAAGCCCAGCTTGCGGACTGCCGCTTCATTCAACACGAAAGTATAACGTTCATGGTTATTAATAGTGGTGTCGGCTGCTCTTTTCGCTTCACTTTCATAAAACCATCTGCCGGCGTTAAGCTTTAAGCCATACGTATCTTTGTAATAATAATCAACGGTTTTAATGCCAACGCCAAAGTTTTCTTCCGCTAGTCCTTTGTCTGCAAGATTATATCCTGTTCCAATGTTACTATCCGAAGTTGGCGCTCCAACTGCAAATGAAATGTGTTTTATTTTCGGGTTGGACTCAAGTCGTGATCTTAAATTATCGAGAATGTTTTGATCATTTTTTGGTAATGAAATATTTACGACAGCATCATGATTAAAGCCAAGCGGCTTGGAATTAAAATAATTCATCTGGTCGGATACTATCAGTGTTCCGATGATCATGACCTGTGCAATTAAGAATTGAAAGATCACTAACAGTCTTCTCACAAATGAACTTGAACTTCCTTTTGCTGTGATCTTATTTTTTAGAACTGCTACGGGGTCAAATCCTGATAATATTACCGCAGGGTAAAAACCTGAAAACAGGGTGGCAGCTATGGCAAGGAGAAAAAGAAAACTTATCAGAGAAGGATTTGAAAACAAATTCATGTGCAGGTCTTTCTCTACAAACCCTCTCAGCCAGGGTAATACCCATTCGGCAAGTCCGAGGGAAATAAGCACGGCAAAAAGGGTAAGTAAAAAAGTCTCGCTTAAAAAATAAGCCGATAGCTGAATTCGTTTTGCTCCCAATGTTTTTCGAATACCTATTTCTTTGGATTTCTTCACCGCCAACGCAGTTGCAAGGTTTATAAAATTGATACACGCAATGATCAGGATAAACAGGCCGAGAATTCCAAGGATAAATAAATCAGAAAATTCAACATTCGATACGCGACCCGGGGTAGCTGAATACTTTGTGTCAAAGTGAATCTCACGCAAGGGCTGAAGGAAATAGGTATTCCGTTTTGCCTCTTCTTCGTTGTAATACTTTTTAACAAAATCTTTAAAACGGTTAGTGACTTGCTCCGTAGAGATATTCTCAGGCAAAGCAACGTAGCTGAAACCAGCAGAGTTTAATCCCCATCGATCAACAGGCCATCCAAAAAATTCTCTCGTAAAGGATGGCATGGATACAATCATTGTATATTGAATGTGTGAGTTTGGTGGAGGATCTTTCACTAACCCAACAACTTCCAATTCAAGTTTATTATCCAGCTTGATCTTATCGTTTGTATCTAACCTGAATTTAGCCGCTAACGACTCCGTTAGGAAGGCCTTGTTGGGTTCTGAAAGATCTTTTGAAGGATTCCCTGAAACAACGCCAAAGTCAAACACGGTAAAGAACATCGAATCAGCAAAGATGACTTCATCAATACGTTGCTTATCTGTGCCGACATTTAAGAATCCTTCGCTTTGAAAATGAAATTGGGTTATCAAAGGAACATCAGAAAAATCCTGGCGAAAAGCCGCGGCAAAAGGATAGGGAGTAACCGCTTCGCTATTTACACCGGATGCACTTGTTACATCACGTACTACGCGATAAATGCGATCATAGTTGGAATGAAATTTATCAAACTTCAGATCATAGGTTATAAGGAGATAGATGATAATGCAGGAAGTAAGACCAATGGACAAACCCATAATATTAATGAGTGTGTAGTTCTTATTCCTTAAGAAATTCCGAAGGGCGACGGTAAGGTAATTTCGAATCATGGGAACTGACTAGCCAAAGTTTGTACCATATTTACAATATATTGATAATCAACATATAATGGAATTGTTCAAGTTAGTTGATACCGAACAGTTGTATCACATACGATACACTTATATGTTTGTATTCGATACACTGATGTTGGAATTAAAATAGCCAATGCGCTCAAAAGAACCTCACAATCAATGGTAGTAAGGAAGGAAAGCGAACGATCATAAAACCCAACATAACCCCGAAGGGGTGAAAGGATTATAGAAATAGAAACAACAAATGAACACAACCCCGAAGGGGTGACACAAATTATGGCAGACACATTTTCACCTAATTATATCAAAAATTTTCCTGTACATGATTTCTATAGTCATTAACATCCCTTCGGGATTTAGAAATATGCCGAACTGAAAAGAAGGCAAGGAGAAAGCGAATCATAAAAACCACATAACCCCGAAGGGGTGAAAGGATTATAGAAACAGAAACAACAAATGAACACAACCCCGAAGGGGTGGCACAAATTATGGCAGGCACATTTTCACCGAATCATATCAGAAATTTTCCTGTACATGATTTCTATAATCAATAACATCCCTTCGGGATTTAGAAATATGCCGGATAGCAAGATAGAACCTGATAAGGCAAGACTTAATATTTTAACCCTATGAACACCGCAAGGATTCTAATAATTGACGATGACCGCGATGTGCTGGAAAGCGCTCGCATGTTTTTAAAACAGGAATTCCTTCATGTTCAAATTGAAGAAAATCCGGAACGAATACCACAACTCCTGGACGATCACGATTTCGATGTTATCCTTCTCGACATGAATTTTAAAAAAGGCGTGAACGATGGTGAAGAAGGGTTTCATTGGCTAAGCAAAATCTTATCTATTGATTCGCAAGCGGTGGTTATTCTTATCACCGCTTATGGCGAAGTGGATCTTGCTGTAAAAGCTATGAAGCTTGGAGCAACAGACTTTATTCTCAAACCGTGGAAAAATCAAAAGTTGCTGGGTACCATTATGGCATCCCTTCAACTACGGAAGTCAAAAAAGGAAGTAGAAAAACTAAAAGTAACGCAAGCAAAGCTGAGTGATGACATTGACATCAATTACATTGATTTTATTGGAGAATCCCCAGCTATCAAACGTATTCATGAATTGATTGATCGAATTGCTGTTACCGACGCTGATGTCTTGATCCTCGGCGAAAATGGTACGGGAAAAGAATTAGTTGCACGCGCCTTACACCGAAAGTCGAACAGGAGAAACAATGTCTTCATCAGCGTTGACCTTGGCGCTATTACAGAAACACTTTTTGAAAGTGAATTATTCGGTCATGTGAAAGGCGCCTTCACTGATGCAAAGCAAGATAAACCAGGACGTTTTGAAATTGCCTCCGGAGGAACAATCTTTCTTGATGAGATCGGCAATCTCTCTCTTCCGTTACAAGCGAAACTTCTGACCGTACTTGAGCAAAGAAAAGTACAACGGGTTGGCTCTAACAAGCCGATAGCATTTGATGTTCGTCTCATCAGCGCCACCAACCAACCACTGAATGAGATGACGGGCGATAAAAAATTTCGACAGGACCTCCTCTATCGAATTAACACAGTAGAAATAAGAATCCCTTCACTGCGCGAACGTAGTGATGATATTCCCTTGCTTGCTGATCATTTTCTGAATGTGTATGGAAAAAAGTATAAACGTTCGGGAATGAAAATCGACAAGACAGTAATGGCAAAAATGAAAAAGTATTACTGGCCTGGAAACATTCGCGAGCTGCAACATGCCATTGAACGCGCTGTTATATTGAATGAAGAAAAAATAATTCAATCGGCAGAAATGTTAATAGGTGTCAACAACTTCCAGCCAAAAAAAGAAATGCAGGCGCTTACGATGGATGAAATGGAGAAACAATTCATTTTGCAATCCTTAGATGAAAATGAAAGTAATGTAAGCCAAACAGCCAAAGCGTTAGGAATGACGAGAACTGCGTTGTATAGAAGGATGAGGAAGCACGGGATATAAAAGTCGGAAAGAAGTTATTGCACAAAGGTCTCGAAGAAGCACAAAGTTACACAGAGGTATCTGGTATTCCTTCGTCTTCGTGTCTGCCAGGGCTGACGCATCTAAATTTAAAATGCACCATTATCGGTTGCATGTGAAATGATTATATAAGGGTATACCCTTAATTTTTTTTATTGGGGTATTGACCGATGCCCGGCGACACTCTTCCTGCCAATTTTGAGCAACCGGTAACAGAACACCGGCACATGACTTATAACCACATTTATCAAGATGAAAACAGTTAAATTTCACTTTCCATATCCGGTAGCAGCTATCTGGATGTTGGTATTTTTAATTGGCGCTTGTGGAGAAGATAATATCACGCCTGACGATAAAACCTCAAGCTTACTGGATGGCCTGATCTCCTATTGGAAACTGGATGGGCAGGACGCAGGCGATGCGGCAGGTGACTGGGATCTAACCCTCGTAAACAGCCCGGCGTGGTCGTCTTCAGGAAAAATAAATGACGCCATTGATTTCGGAACAACCAGCGACCGTTATCTTCAAAAAACCGGTATTAACAGCGGGGACAAGAATACGTACACGCTGGCGGCCTGGATTTACCTGCAGGAGGATGTCGACAACGATGCCCTTAACCCCTGGATGCACATTATGGGCATGAACAGCGGCATTGGCGCAATGGCTGCCGGAGCAGCAGAAGTAAAACTATCCCTTCTTGCTGATAACAAGCTGGAGGCCATGTATCACACAATGAATGGGGCATTCCATGGATCTGAAGATGTAATGTCAAGGGAAAGCAGTACCAGCATTGCATTAAACACATGGTATCATGTTGTGGCGGTCATCAACAGCGGTGATATAGAATTGTATATTAACGGAGTTGCTGATGGTTCAAACCCTGTTCAGGGCAGCGGCCTGGATTCCAACCTGTCCTTTTCTAACGGTCGGGTTACTATTGGCAACGCAAGACTTTGGCAGACTGCCTATGTTACAAGCAGATGGTTCAGGGGGAAAATTGACGAAGCAGGAATATGGGATCGCCCGTTAACATCAGCAGAAGTGCAGGCTTTGTATAACAAGGGAAATGGGCTGCAATATCCGTTTGATCTCGTTATATAACTATACAATCCTGCGGTAGAGATGGAACCTGTCAATTAAAGTCCTGCCCTGGTGATCTGATCCCCAACATTTGGTGAGTGGCGGTAACGGCAAACACCAGGGTTTTCCATGAAGATAAAATCAGATGGTATATCAGGATTCGATCAAGAGATTTTTAATGGATTTTGTGCCTATATTAACCTGACAAAATACCTTCGCTTTGAAGAATTATTTTCTGATCGTTCTGTTTTGCCTACCCGATTATTTTTCCATAGCACAAAACTTTGTGGATCAGGACAGCCTCCGGCAGGTAATTTTGACGACCGGTAGCGATACAATCCGCGTAAATGCTTACCACCAGCTCAGCAACATCAGCCTGCGAAAAGATCACAACTTAACGGCCGCGCGTCTGTATGCGGATAGTGCATTCCGCCTGGCACAACATGCGGGATATGATAAAGGAGAAGCATCCGCTCACTTTATGTTAGGTCTTCTCGACCGGCTGGAAGGGAATTATATTTCAGCGTTGAATCACTTTGACAAAAACATTGCATACTTTGAACACGCTAAAAATCCGCTGACACTTCCGGCTGCGCTTTTTCAGGTTGCCGTTATTCATCGCCTTCTCGGAAGTTATGATAAGAGCCTCGATATCTATTACAGAATTCTCAGAATATATGAAGATGCAGGTGATCAATATGCGGAAGCTTCTGTACGCAACAGCATAGGTAATATTTATGCGGCGCAGAAAAAAAACGAGTTATCACTGGAATACTTTTATAAATCACTGTACCTTTTTTATCAACTAAACGAAAAAAGAGACCAGGCTAACACGTTAAGTAATATCGGCGGCATCTACAACGCCATGCAAAACTATGACAGCGCTCAGGCAATCCTGTCACGATCACTCGCTATCAGCAATGAAATCAACTACGATGATGGCAAAGCTGAAGTGTTGGAAAAACTCGGGTTCATCAGTAGTGAGAGAGGTGATTATGAAAAAGCATTGCAATTGTATTCTCAGGCACTCAGCATCAGCAGATCATTAAACGATCAGCGAACCACTGCGCTTAACCTCTCCAACATGGGACGGGTTTATCTGAAAATGAGCTTAACTGATAAAGGAATGGCCCACCTTCACGAGGCGCTTGACATAGCTAAAAATATAGGCGCCCGGGATTTACGCATGGATATAAATAAGAGCCTTTCAGAAGCGTACGCCGCCAGGAATGATTTCAAAAATGCCCTGTTATATCACCAGGCTTATGAAGTTGTGAAGGACAGCATTTTAAGCGAAGAGAGCACGAAGCACATCAATCAATTGCAGATTCAATACGAAACAGAAAGGAAGAAGCGGAAATTGTTTTGCTGAATAAAGAACGTGACTTTCAAAATGTCGAACTGGAAAAAGAACAACGAACACGATGGTTCCTGACTGTCAGCGCGGTTCTCCTGGTTCTTATGATTTTTTCACTCGTACTATATTACCGTCAGAAAATGAAAAACCGTGAGCTAACCATGCAACGAGACGCAGAGATCAACCGGCGCAAACTAGAGGAATTGAAAAAAAATCAAAAACTCTATGCACTCGATGCTATGATCACCGGCCAGGAAGTAGAGCGCCGCAGAATTGCCCAGGACCTTCACGACGGTCTGGGTGTGCTGCTTTCAAGTGTTCAAATGCAATTCAGCGCCGTCCAGGAAGAGATTGACAAATTGCAACGGCTGGATGTTTACCGGAGAGCCAATGAAATGCTGGATGAAGCGTGTTCCGAAGTGAGGAAGATCGCGCACAACATGATGCCGGGTACCCTGCTCAAACTCGGTCTCATCCCCGCTCTTAAAGATATGTGTGAACGAATAGAAACTTCCTCAACGACACAAGTTGAATTCCATGCCTTTGGATTGGAGAAGCGACTCACAGAGGTAATGGAAATAACCGTATATCGTCTTGTTCAGGAAGCGCTGAACAATATTGTGAAGCATGCCGCGGCCACTGAAGTGCTGATTCAACTCTCAAAGAATGAAGAACACCTGACCGTCACCATAGAAGACAATGGTAAAGGTTTTGACGTAGTGGAAGCGAAAAAGAAAGAAGGCATGGGCTTGAAAAATATGGAATCACGCGTCAAATACCTCAACGGTGAATTAACTATTGAGTCACAGCCCGGAAATGGCACAACGATAAACATTGACATTCCTGTTCATGACGCAAACGAATGAAGCGATGATTAATATTATCATAGCCGATGACCACCAAATGATGATTGACGGACTTACTTCGCTCTTGCGGGAAGAACAGGATATCCGGATTGCAGGAACCGCTACCAATGGCCTGGAGGTGTTAAAAATACTGGAAGATACAAAAGCTGACATTGTCCTCCTTGATATTAACATGCCGTTGATGGATGGTGTGGATACCTGTAAGCAAATCAGAAAGCTGCATCCCACGGTTACCGTACTGGCTTTATCGATGTATGATGAGGGGGGCTTGATTACAAGCATGATCAAGAATGGCGCTAAAGGTTACATACTGAAAAACACAGGCAAAGAAAAACTGCTCAACGCTATTCATGCACTTTACAAGGGAGGTTCTTACTTTCCTGAGAGCATAAAAGAAAAGTTACTTTCATCCATGATGAAAGAGAAAGGAAGATCAACCTCTGCGTTATTGCCAAAGCTGACCAAACGCGAAAAGGAAATCATTCGGCTTATTGTGAATGAACAAACCACCCAGGAAATAGCCGATAAACTATTCATCAGCATAAAAACGGTCGAGTCACACCGAAAAAATCTTTTGCAAAAACTCAATGTTCGCAATACCGCAGGGCTTGTCCGCATCGCTATTGAAAAAGGATTAGTCGATTGAACTCCTCTCCCTCCAATCTCCACCTTAATCATTTCATTTTTCGCTGTAACCCGTGATCAGGGTTTTCCAGTAAAAAAATTTATCCGGGTTTGACCGGATTCATGGCCGCTCATTATCAGGCATTTTTACTCACCTGAAACAAAGTAAAATTGGTCATGAAAGCACTTGCCCTATTATTCACTATGGCCCTGCTGGTTGGTATTTCCGGTTGCAGCAATGAAAATGGAGATGGAGATCCCGTACAGCCCAATCGTAACCCTTCTGCTGTTAACCTGACGGCCCCTGCGTCGGATTCCGAAAATATTTCCCCCCTTTTGACATTCCAGTGGTCGGCAGCAAATGATCCGGATGGTGATCGCGTTACGTACGAATTGTATAATGGCCCCGCAGGTAACTCAACTGAGCTTATTTATACCGGTCCGGCAACTTCATTTACACCCGATGAGCGATTCTCATTGCATGAACAATACCGGTGGAAGGTCATTGCAAAAGACGGGAACGGCGGAAGCAGTGAAAGTGAAATCAATTCATTTAATACGCGTGGCGCGTTGGTATCGCAGGTCACCGCGGATACAAAATTTAAGCCTCGTTTACACGGATCCTGTGTCACCTTTGACAACAAGCTTTGGTTAATCGGGGGTTCATTTAATACTAACGGTTTGGATAGAACCAGTGAAGTGTGGTCCAGCGTCGATGGAAATACATGGACGCTTGCTGCAAAAGATGCGGCTTTTAAAAGGAGGGGTGGCCATGCATCGGTCGTGTTCAAAGGAAAAATGTGGGTGATTGGTGGAATCAGTGAGGATGGCATAATGAATGATGTATGGGCCAGTGAAGAGGGTAAGAATTGGGAATTAGTTACACCCGCTGCGGGGTTCCCAGAAGCAGTTCTCCACACAGCCACTGTGTTTGATAATAAAATATGGGTAATCGGTGGATACAGTGATATTGGATACAACAATGATGTTTGGTTTAGCGAAGACGGTGCCACCTGGACACAGGCGGCAACTTCTGTCTGGAATAAAACGGGATTATTAGTAGGGCTGAAGGTCATAACGTTCAACAACAAACTTTGGGTAATCGGAGGGGTCGGGGTGTGGTCAAGTGCCGATGGGATCCAGTGGAAGCAGGAAGTATCTGCTGAAGAAGTTCCTGCGTTGTTTCCTCGCCAGTATCATGTTTGTATTGTCTATGATAGCAAAATCTGGTTGATAAGCGGATTTAAGAGTGATCTGAATAATGATATCTGGTACACAAAAGATGGTATCAACTGGATCGAAGTTACTTCCTCCGCTGCCTTTCCGAAAAGAGCTATAGCATGCTCCGCAGTGCTTGATGACAAGTTGTGGATCATTTGGGGGCCAGGGCACCACCGGTAATATTCTTAATGATGTCTGGTTTGTCGATTGAACTGAAAATACCCACATCTTTTATGAAAAATTACCATAATATTTTACTAACCATTATCCTATGCTTTTTGATAAGCTACAGACAGAGAAAACTCCGAAACACTTTTGTATTCGGACTCCGGCAGATCTTTTAAGTCTGACAAGCGACTGTACAACAACATCAGTTTAGTATCACCAATCAGAATTTTTAATCTATAACACACAGTATGAAAATCGGGATTCCACAGAAAAAGAATTTTACCATACAGCTTTTTTGCATTGTATGCGTATTGTTGCTTATCTCCTGCAGTGAGGGGCGTGAAGCAGAGATTGTACCGGTCGATCAAAGCCCCGACCCTGTTGACGACCCTATTGAACCGGTCAATCAAAGTCCCGGCGCTGTTGAGTTGATCGCGCCCGCTGATGCCTCCACATCGGTGAGTGTATTTCCAGCTTTCGAATGGTCGACATCAACTGACCCGGACGGAGACGATATAACGTATGAACTATATGTTACGGGCGAAGATAATTCCGAAACACTTTTGTATTCCGGCCCCGGAAGATCTTTTAAGTCTGACAAGCGACTGTACACCGCCGAAACGTATTCATGGAAAGTAATCGCTACTGATGGAAAGGGCGGAAGCAGCGCCAGCCCGGCCAACAGTTTTCAGACACGAGGAATCCTGTTTACCCAGGTAGCCGGCAAAGAGCCTTTTCTTCCCGTGTGGGGCGCTTCTCTTGCTGTTACCAGGGGGCGGCTGTTCCTTATGGGAGGAGAAAGTGGGGGTAATATCTCAAATGATGTATGGGTGAGCACTAACGGAAAGGCATGGAGCAAGCTAAGTACAACGAACGTGTTCCCGGCAAGACGTTTCCACACAAGTGTTTCATTCAATGACCGTATCTGGGTTATAGGCGGCCAGGCTGATGCCTTTAGCAGGAAAAATGATGTGTGGTCCAGCGCTAACGGAACCGACTGGGAAGCGGTAACCCTCAGCGCGGGATTTTCTCCCCGGGTGGCTCATGCATCTGTTGTATTCGATAATAAGATCTGGGTCGTTGGTGGATATGATGGCGGGGCAAAAAATGATGTATGGTTCAGCCCTGATGGCCTTTCATGGACGCAAGCCGCTTCTTCGGCACCATTTGCGGCACGTTCCGGGCATACGGTCGCAGCGTTTAACAACAAGTTGTGGGTTATCGGGGGTTATGATTTGAATAGCAGTGACTTTTTGAACGATGTATGGTCCAGTCCCGATGGCACTTCGTGGACAGAAGTTACACCGGAAGACGCATTTTCATCGCGTGAGCAGCATACATCTGTAACTTTTGATAATAAGCTGTGGGTCATTGGCGGTGCTGGTTTTAATTCCAATGATGTTTGGTTTACTGCCGATGGTGTCGCATGGACTAAAGTGTTACCTCCCTATTCAATAAAAGCGCACCATGCTTCGGCTGTGTTTGACGATAAAATATGGATTATTGGAAACGCTTATGCAGGTATCGTCGAGAATGATACCTCCTGGTACCTTGATTGATTTGTTACACGAAAAATTCAACCCATACCGGTAACTGCTGATGAAGACACAAGCCCTGCTGGTTCTTATTATCCTTATGTTCTTCCTGCCAGGTAAATGTACAGCACAACAAACAGGTGAGGTAAATTACCCGGCCCTCGGAATCAGGTTCGCAATACCGGACGGATGGAAAGGTGCGGAATCGGGTGAGGTCTTCCTGATCGCTTCCGATATAACGCCAGGCCTGGTGATCATATTACCCCATGAAGAATCTCAATTGTCGACGCTCAGGTCATTGGCTGAGGAGGGCATCAGAGACGAGGGAATTGATCTGAAAAGGACAGGTGACATTCAACAGGTCGGGGCGGAAGGAATCGGAGCTGAATTTTCCGGAACCATCCAGGGAACAAAGGTGAAGGCATACGTGGTCGGGGTTATCAACCCATTTGGCATGGGAGTGCTTATCATGGCTACAACGGATGACGCACACTATTCATCAATGTATAAACAACTGGCAGAGGAAATAGCGTTGAGCCTTAAATTCAGTGAACCGAAAGAGTCCGCCGTTTCCACAGAATGGCGAAGCGCCTTAACTGGTGCAAAGCTTACGTATATGAAATCCAATTACAGCGGCGGCTCTTCGTATGGCGGGTACAGTACCTACAGCGGGTATAGTTTCCGCGAAGAAATTTTATTATGCTCCAGTCAACAGTTTTCCTATAGCACTAATAACAGTATGTCTATGGATAGTGGCGGCGCATTCGGAAGCAGCGGAGGAAAGGAATCAGGTACCGGCACATGGAAAGTTACCAGTGATAGCGCGGGCAATAGTATACTTGAATTACACTTCAGCGACGGCACTATCACTACCTACCAGTTGAGTTTTTCTAACCAAAAAACCTATCTTAACGGAACGCGCTATTACAGAACGTATGATCATGGCCTGTGCAATTGACCATCCTCTCTGAGACTTACTTACTCAAATCAACCTCCGTAAGAATAAGCGGCTGCGGACTAAAGCTCAGGATAAAGATCAGCAAACATATCCATCCTAAAATTTGCCGCTTCGTATCCAACGGTTGCTCTATTTCAGTGGGAGGATGATGAACCCCCAGCAACCGCCCGACGATCAGGCCAAAAAACAGCCAACCGGAATAGCCTTTCACATTTGGAAAGAACCAGGCCATACCTAAAAGGAAAAGAATGATCAAAAGAGAATACATTAATGTATCACGGGTTGAAAGACCAAGTCCCTGGAGGCATAAATAATAAAATAACACACCGGCTGGAATGACCCAGCTTAGCTGTTCCCTTTCTGTCCGAATGTCAATATAACCCAGGCCCGAATAAATAATCAGCATCAAAAAGAAAACGGTGGCAATGATTTTATGTCCTTTGCGTCCGAACAATCCATAGATCACATGGCCTCCATCCAACTGACCGATGGGAAGTAAATTTAAACTCGTAAAGAAAAGGGCAATGAACCCGGCAAACAACACAGGGTAGTGCATTAGCTCATGGGGGTTGGGCACTCTTTCCGGATCAGCAACAAACTTTGAAAAAAAATCCATGATCAAATTACTGCCAAACGAAATATCCGGAATACTTGTCAAGGTGTCCTCAGGGACTCCTTGCTCCAACAACCGGCTTCTTAAAAACTCTTTTGTATAAACATGGTCTGCATAATTCAAACCGTATTGTTCGTATTCAGGATGAATTTCAAAAATATATTCCGGCGGTGGTAATGTTTTGAATCCATAGAAGAGAACGACCAAAGCAATAATAAACCCTGATAACGGTCCGGCTAGCCCAATATCAAAGTGCTGAATATTTGAATACACTTTACTTCGGATACGGATAATAGCGCCCAACGTTCCTATCGACAAAAATATTGGCGGTATCGGAATGTAATATGGAAGTGAAGTACGAACCTTATGATAAATGGCCGTAAAATAATGTCCGAATTCATGTACAGACAGAATGAGTAAAAACGGAACGGAAAATTTCATTCCGCTTAAAAAATCATTCCACGTAAAATCAGTGTAGAAAACAGATTTGCTATACGCCCACTCTGCACCGGATAATGTTGTGGTAACAAAGGTGAGAATGAATAACAAAACTTGTAACAGTACCCTTCGTGTCTCCTTATCCATGATCAATTAAACAAGTCAAAAATCTGATTAGAATCTGTAATGTACTTTACCTTAAGGCCCACCTGCTCCGCTCCTTTCACGTTGTCGGCATTATCATCAAGGAAGATCGTTTCTTCAGCGCGCAAACCTTGATCATCCAAAACGTATTGATATATTTCTGCATCCGGTTTTCGCATGCGAAGAATGTGAGAGTAGTAAACGTTGTGAACAAAATGATCTAATGACGAAAAGTCTGATACCTTCGGCAAAATATTTCTCTCCATCTGCTGGACATGAATATTATTCGTGTTACTGAGAATCATCACCTTATAACGTTCTTTCAATTTTTGCAAAAGTTCAAGCTTTGGTTTTGGAATACCTAACAGCATAGCATTCCACGCATCATCGATATGGGAATCATCCACTTCTTCCGACTGAAAAAGACCACGGATTTCTTCGCGAAAAGATTCATCTGTTACAAGTCCTTTTTCATAGTCGTGAAAGACAGGATGTGTAGCGTATAGTTTTTTTACCTTTTCCGGTGAAAATCCGGAAAGCGATGAGAAGCCGTTGATGGTTCTTTCTACATCGAGATCTATGATCACCCCACCGAGGTCGAAGATGATGGTCTTTATATTCTTCAACGTGTTTGCTTTTGTTGCCGGCAATAATAGCAGTTATCGGTTAATAGTTATCAGTTATCCGTATTTTTCTATTAACTGATAACCGGTAACTTATTACTTTGCCATTTCCAAAGCCTTTGTAGTGATATAGTACTTGGAAATCATGTTAGGCACTTCCCAAGTGGGCAGATTATCGTTCATGAGGTATTCCAAAAATTTTTCAGTGACGCGTGAGAAATGTGCTTCGTGACCTTCTTTGTAATGATCTGGAATGAGTACTTCCCAACCGCTTTCAAGTTTCTTTAACTCAACACCAGCATACTTGCTTTGTAACTTTTTTAACTCACTCAATAAAGCAGTTTCAAATGCCGGATCATTTTTTACTGGCTCAATATAAAGCGTAGGTTTGAATTGTTGTTCTTCTCCCTGCCTGATGATAAGATTTGCTTTTGTTCCACGCATGATGGAATAATGTGTATCGCCTCCATCACCGGGAGAACGATAGGCCCAGATGACGGATGTCTTCGCATGAATTCCTTTTAACTTGAAATTGATCTCACCATTGCTATACACACGAAGGATGGAATCATTTACAATATCTTTCTTCAAATAATCCGGAAAGTCTTCCATTTTCGTGATGGCATTAAACTCGCTTCGCGTCATATCGGTAGACCACCGGCGAGCTGATATAAGCTCAACATCTTTAGTATAATCCAGACGCTGATCAGGGAAACATTCCCACTGTACCAGATCCACTAAATGCGTTGACACATCTACAATGCCCTGGCCTTGCTGCTCAACATCCATAAACCATGCGGGCCGCGTCAATACACTTCCTGAAACATATTTATAAAAATGATGGACACTCTCTTTTGTTATCGATGGGTTTTCAGGCGTGCCCGCTTCAATTTGTCCGAATACTTCTGAAAGCATGGAGAATTCGCGTTGTAAAATAGTAGTGATTTCATAACGCTCTGTCATGATATCATACAACAGTAAATTACTTTTCTCTGCTGTAGTAAAGGCTTGCTTTAACATTTCAAAGCCAGCAGCATCAATAACCATAGGTTTATCAGCCAATACATTGAATCCGGCTTTGAGTGATTTAGTAATGTATTCAGTCTTTCTTTTATTATTGCCTGATAACACCACAACGTTGCCGGTCTTTTCCTTCAACATCTTTTCAAAATAATCAGGCCCCACATATACTTCTTCTTTCCAATGGGTTGGGTCTTTCTCCCGTTTGTTAAAATTCTCTACGCGGCCTAGGTGTAATTGTAAATCAGATCCGCCGGGTGAATAAACATGCACAACAGAATCCACATCATCGTACATTGACTTTTGTACTAATGCTGCATGGAAATGTCCGGGGTCTAAGGTGACCAGTTTTACTTTATCATTCATTTTTTCTTCAGTGGGAGGTTGACAGGATAATAGTAAAGTAAAGAGAATAAGAATAGGAATGTACTTCATGCAATAACTCTGAAAGTTTAGGACTTAATTTAAGATATAGGGCTGTACTTTTATTTTGGCCACGAAGGCACGAAGGCACTAAGATGTTTCTTATGAATTTGAATTTCTTTGTGTCTTTGTGCCTTCGTGGCAAGATTTTAAATCTTTACAATATATGGACTACGTTGTGTACGAGACAACATCGCTGTTGCCTCATCATCGTTTTTGAATTTCTCGGTTTTAGGATCCCAATATACTTTTCTCTTCAACTTCATCGTAACGTGGTGAAGCAAGCAGGCAGAGCATGAACGATGCGCTTCTTCCACCGGTGCAAGGGTCGGTTTGTTATCGCGAATAGCTTCGAGCCAATTTCCATGATGATCATCGCTCACCATAAAATGAAATTCATCCGGCCCGATAACAGATTTAATAATCCCCGGATCACTGGCATCCAAAGGTTTTGTGCCGTCTCTGTTGACAACAGGATCGCTGGAAGTAGCCTGGTAGTTTCCACGCGTTACAAAAATCCATCCTTCTGTTCCTTCGAACTTAACACCATTTGGCAACTCATTGCTCACCGTCATTTCAACTCCGTTGTCATACAAAGCATGTGTTGTGAAAATACCATGCACATCCCATAAGCCGGAAGTAGGAAAGTCGGCATGACCCCAAATCTCAACCGGACCAGAACGTTCCATTCCCATTCCCCAATGCGCAGAATCAATATGATGCGCGCCCCAACCGGTTATCATACCTGCACCAAACTGCTCACAGCGCAACCATCCCGGTCTGTCATAGCCAACTTGAGGATGCACTCGCTTCTCTGTATAATAAACTTCTGGCGTAGAACCCAGCCACATATCATAATTCAGATTTTCAGGTACTGGCATTTCCGGCTCTTCATCACCGGAAGGATCTCCGGGAAGACCAACATATACTTTTTTCAACTGGCCTATACGACCATTTCTTACAAGCTCCGCCGCATAGCGGAATTGTTCGGACGATCTTTGCTGACTGCCAATCTGAAATTTCACACCACTCTTTCCAATGATGTCGCTCATCATTCGTCCTTCTGAAATAGTTAATGAAGCAGGCTTTTGTAAATAGATATGCTTCTTTTCACGCGCGGCATCCACGGCAATCAACGCGTGCCAGTGATCAGGTGTGCTGATGATCACGGCGTCAATATCTTTGCTTTTAATCACATCATGGTAATCATGATAAACTTTTACACCATCGTAAGGCTTGCCATTCTTATTAGTGTAATATTCATTCACTAATATCTTAGCCTCCTCTGCACGCTTTGTATCAAGATCACAGACCGCCACAATCTGCGCATAGTCATATTTCCAAACGCCGGGAATGTCATGAATTCTTGATATGCGGCCTGTACCAATAGCACCGATATTGATACGGTTACTGGGTGCATTCTTTCCAAAAACACTGGAAGGAACAATGGCAGGAAATCCGCTTAATGCGAGCGATGAAATAACGGTAGTCTTAACGGAGGTAGAAATGAACTTTCGTCTTGAGATTGCAGGTTTAGTATTTTTCTTCATGATCAAAATTTTTAACAAACATTTCAGGCTTACGCAACCTGGCAAAAAGTTGCATACAGAGCCTTAAGGTCGCCTGCTATCTTCAGAAATGCAAAAGGGATTAGGATAAATGGTTGAGTTTTTGGATGGCCTTATAAGACTTTCATGCATGCACATCTGCAATCTCATTTTCAATCAAGGATTTTCTTTGGTCTGTCTTTTTGAAAGGTTGCCTTTGCCAATAGGTTAGTGACCGCCATAACCACTCCATCGGACCGAAACGAAAATGCTTCAACCATACCGGACTGACAATTAATTGAAATATCAAGATTCCAAATACAATATAATACAGCTCATAACGCTGCAATCTTCCGTACATTGAAAAACCAAATCCCAGGAAAATGGTATTACAAATAATGGTCTGCATTATGTAATTCGTAAAAGCCATTTGCCCTACCGCCGCGAGTGATTTTTGTAAAAATGGAAGTATGCCCGACTTGATGAATAACATGACCACAGCCAAATGTCCCAGGGTGGTAAATACTCTTCCTAAATTATACGTTACGCCCGACAATGCCATAGGGACTATTTCAAACTGATGTGATACAATGTTTCTTGTTTCAAAATAATTTGTTGTTATACCAATGCCATATCCCACCAAAGCCAATATCAAATAATACCTGTTTGATTTTGATGCTTTCAAAATACCATTCTTCAGAAAAGCCATTCCCAATAACATCATGGCAAAGATGTCCCAGAAAAAGTAACGGTACATAATAACGGTTTGCATATTCTGGTTGATGGGAGCCTTATACAACAGCACACTGAAATAATCTTTGTGAAATGCCGTAATGCTTTCGTCAATTTTTTTCTTCGTTGGCTTCTGCTCAGCCACTATATTTTCCCAGGCAGTAACAGACAAACTATCTTCCATTGCCAATGTTTGTCCTACCTGTTGCTTAGCCTCTGCGTGGTTATACTTATCAAAAGAATTTTTTGTTTGGAAATAGTCTTTAACATCCAGCGCTGTTGATACGGAAAGAAGTACCACGGCGCCAATAACAAGGTATGCTGGCTTCCAGTGCCTGAAGGAGAAAACAAACATGCCAATCAAGGCGTAAGGATAAAGTATTTCACCATGCCATAGTAAAATATACGCATGTATTACACCGAACAGGAATAGCCAAAGTAACCTGCGAAAGAAAACATCGGTAACAGAAACTCCCTCTATACTTACATTCGGACGACTCATGAATAAAACAATACCCGCTCCGAAAAGCATGGAAAACAATCCGCGCATCGTACCCTCAAAAAACATGGTGCTGATCCACCACACCTTCAGGTTCCATCCGGTTGCTCCTCCTGAAACAGTGGGATCAAAATAAGCATGTGACAATCCGAAGCCGGCAATGTTCATCAACAAAATTCCGAGGAGAGCAACTCCTCTCATTACATCTAAGGAACTGATTCGTTCCTTGCTGCCTGTAGGTGCAAGAATTCCAGTGGATACCATGTTAGGTTTGGGTTAGAGGATTGGTGAAAGGGTGAAATAAATGTAATGAATAAAGGCGATTACCAAAGGGCCTTGGAACGGCTAGTTGCACTAAATGCAGAACGTTGTTGAGGCAAAATCATGACTAGCTCACGACTTTACGTTGCAGAAGCCAGTACTTAAACTATGCCGGTCCATGCAAGGTGGGCCCGCCTGATTGACTTCCCAAAAGGAAGAGTAAATAAATCAATCACCTTTTACCCAGATCACTATGAAAACGTATGTCCTTTTATTACTTGTTCAGCTTTTTGTTCTGCACTTTGTACGCCAAAATAAAAAATGGTTATGATGTGCCATCATTGGCTAATCGGCTAATTAAAATTAAGCTATTGATCAGGCCTTTCTATATTTATCTTCTCAGGCTTTTCATATCCAAAAATTTCATCTAATGATAATTCCTGAACATTTCCATAACGTTGAAGTTCTTTAAAGTTGATCTTGCTTTTATCTCCAATGAGAACAATATTAAAATTCTTTCCTTTAATGTATTCTTGCTGAAACCTTGTCAAATCATCCATAGTGAATTGTGGAACTTTTTCATAAACATCTTTACGAATATCATAATCCACACCCATCCTGCGCGCAGATTCATAATTAAAAAGAATTCCTGTTTTGGTGATACGCTCACTTTCAATATTATTAAGAATAGCGTTTCGTGCTATCGCTAAACCATTTTCTGTTTTAGGGAAATCGTCCATCAATTTTTTCATAGCACTCATCGCTTCTGCCTGCTTGTCAGCTTGTGTACCGATGTATGCATAAAAAAGGTCATTATCGGTCGGCCTGTTTGCCGGGCCGTAATAAGCAAATGCAGCATACGCTAATCCCTGAGCTTCACGCAATTCCTGAAACACCGGCGAGCTCATGCTACCGCCAAAGTATTCATTGAACATTCTGCTGATGGGAATACGATTCTTGTCAAACGTCTCTCCTTTCGTGAGGAACAATATTTCTTCCTGAACCATATCGTAATTAACCCAATATACATTTGGCTTCTTTACATCGGGCATATCAAACTTAACAGGCTCTGCGACTGGTTTAAGTTGCTCCGGCAGAATGTGTTGCCGGTTGAGCATGGAAATCAATTGCTGGCCATCACCTGGTCCGTAATAAAGAACGCGGTGCTCAGTTTTCGTAAATTCTTTAATGATATCAATCAATTCCTCAGCCTTTATTTCACGAAGCTGCTTATTGCTCAATACATTGGTAGCAGGAGATTTCGCGCCGTACAATCCATAGCTCATTAACCCCTGGAACAGAATGGCCGATTTGTTTTTCTTAATATCATCACGTTTTTTGAAATCACCATCGATCATTTTCTTTAACGCTTCATCATCAGCCTTTGCATTTGCCAATAGCTTTTCAAAAAGCTGTGTTGCTTTCTCCATGTTTTCATGTAACCCCGTCAAATAAACATAGGTCTGATTTTCTGCCGCCCATACACCGAAGTCGCAACCGATCTTATAAAACTCCTTATTAAAATCTTCAGCAGACATTTCATCCGTTCCAACATATTGAAGGTAATCAACAGCCACTTTCATTCTTGGATCGTTATTACTGCCAACATCAGAGAGGTAATAAAGATAGAAAAGATCATTCACAGTATTGGGAGTAAAAAGTACCTCAATGTCTTTGTTCATTTTCAGTTTTTGAATATCCTTCTCATAATCAACAAAAACAGCTTTCAGTTTTTCAACTTCGTTCGTCGAGAGGCTTTCATGGAAGGCTGATTTGTCCTCTTTGTTCAAAGCCACCTTCGTGATCGAAGGTTTGTAAACCTGTTGGGTATTGGTATCTTTTCCCGTGCGTTTGTAAACAGCAACATAGTTGTCTTTGTAATGTTCGCTGGCAAACTTCATCACATCTGCTTTTGTAAACTTACGCATGTCATCAATTTCAGAGACAAAATTCTGCCAGAGCAGGTTACTCGTAAACGATATAACAAGATCATTAGAGCGTGCCCAGTTATTTTCAGATTCTTCAATTTTAGATTTCTTTAAGTCATTGACTACCGCTTCCAAAAGCCAATCTTCAAACTCTCCCTTTTTAACAAGTTCGATCTGTTCAAGCAAAAGATTCTTTACTTCATCAAGTGTTTGTCCTTCACGAGGCCGGCCTGTGAAGGTATGGATGCAATAGTCATTGAGATAGTCTACATAACATTCTGGCTGGAGTACGCGCTGCTCTTGTCTAAGATTTAGGTCAATAAGTCCCGCTTGTGAATTAGCCAGGATCATATCGGTTAATGTTAATAATTTAAAATCATCGCTGCTTCTACCTTTAAACCGGAACCCCAGATAGACCCATTCGGCATCAGGTCCATAGACTTCCTTTATTTCAGGTTTTGTGATAGGATCTTCTTCAATTGGAGTTAGTGTAGTAAGATCATTATTTGGTTGCCAGTCACCGAAATACTTATCGATCATGGCAATGGTTTTATCATAATCAAGATCACCGCTTAAGCAAATGGCTACATTGTTAGGGCGGTAATACGTATTGAAATATTTTTTAATGGCTGTAATGGACGGGTTCTTCAGGTGATCAATAGTACCAATAACGGTTTGTGTGCCATATTGATGTTTGGGGAACATGCCAGCATACAAAGATTCATAAGTTTTCCAGTAATCATTATCGAGTGAGCGGTTCTTCTCTTCGTACACAGCCTCAAGTTCAGTGTGAAACAAGCGTGGCACTATCTTTCTGAAGCGATTGCCTTCAATTTGCAACCAATTTTCAAGTTGATTGGCTGGAATATCGTTTATGTATACAGTTCTGTCCTCAGTGGTATAAGCATTCGTTCCCTGTGCGCCAATTCCACTTACCATTTTATCATACTCATTGGCGATAGCAAACTTTGATGCCTCGTTGGAAACCTTATCAATTTGTTTATAGTAGCCGACGCGTTGAAGAGAATCAGAAAGTGTTGCATAGTGGGCGAACATATTTTCAATACTATCCAGGTAGACAGACTCCTTGTCCCAGTTTAATGTACCAAAATCTGATGTTCCTTTGAACATGATATGTTCGAGGTAGTGGGCCAGTCCGGTGTTATCTGCAGGATCGTTTTTACCTCCGGCTTTAACTGCAATCTGAGTTTGAATGCGAGGTTCAATATTGTACTGGCTAAGGTAAACCTTCAATCCATTTTCAAGTGTATAGATTCTGATCTTGAGCGGATCGTTAGTGACGTACTCGTAAGCATAGCCACTGCTTTCTCCTGTTTTAAGGGTGTACTTGTTTTCTTTTTCACAAGATATGTAGAACAGGCAAGTAGCGAAAAAGGCTATAGTGAGGATTTTATTCATAACTCCGAATTTAGGTTTAAGTAAATGTAATGTAGAACGAGAAGCTTGGTATTAAATTATCATTTATAAGAAGATTACAAAAGAGATTAAAAAGTTTTGTATTCCATTTTAATCGTTGTTCCCTGAAAACAGTCTTGCATCCTGGTTACTTATCAATGAAAATGGGGATAGGGTTTTCATCAAAGCCAAAGATGATTTGAATTTCTGAATTACTGCTGGTAAATATTTCAGAAAGATGGATCAAAAGGTTCGAATTCAGAGAACAGGTTTTTTGCTTCAGCTACTTCACTGACGGGAACATACTCACATACAGAAGCAAATTCTTCCCACATCTTTTGAACCCGGGGATTTGTATGTGCCAGATCAATCGCTTCAATTGATTTCCATTCAAAGATCTCGATCATCGTACCGTCTCCAGACTGAGCGATGATGGGTTTCCTTTCTGTAACCAATCCCTCTCCGTAAAGAATGCTCACATGCGTCTGCATGAGTTGATGCAGAGCCTGTTCTTTTCCTGGCAGAGGTTTATATGCAACAATAACGATTCTTCCTTTATTCATATTCCTGAAGTTAGACGCATCCCTTTAATTATCCAATTGAACGTGCGCGGTTTTTGATAACCGTTCTCGGCGTATTCGGATTGGCATCATACACCGCTGAACAAAAGACAAAAGAAGTAGGGATACGTAAAGTCCTGGGTGCAGATGTTGGTCAGGTGGTTCGCATGTTTCTCTGGATCTTTATGAAAATATTTTTCATTGCCTGCGCTATTGCCTTACCGGCTACATACTTCCTGGCGGATAACTGGCTGGAGAAATTTGTCTATCGTTCACCCATCAAACCTGACTTATTCATTGGAAGCCTCGTTGGCTTATTATTAATAACCGTATTGACTGTTGGATATGAAATAATGAAAGCCGCGCAAACTAATCCGGTGAAGGCGTTGAGGAGTGAGTAGTTGAATTAAAGGGGGAAGTTTGCCGAGTCAATTGCTAAATTCGTATCGGTGTTTGAGGAAAGATCAATTTGTAGAACATTTTTGGCAACTGGTTCATTCTGCAATCTTTTTAACAAAGCGTTTAATGTCAATCCGGGAGAAACGACCTCCGTTAGTATCAAAATCTTTGTTATGAAGCGCTATTTTTCATTCGTACTATTCTCACTATCCCGTCTATTTCTTGATCCCTATACTCGGGAACTTCGTTTCCCTCTTTGTCAAAATATTTTATCTCAACGATTTCTTTTTTCTTCAGTCTATCATTGTCCATGAATTGATAGTTCATATATCTGAAGTGGATGTGATACATTTTGCGTTTATCCGCATCCATCCTTTCTGAAAATTGAACAAGTTTATTTTCCTGATTGATTGTAGATGTCAGTTTCTCAGCCAAATAGAAATTATTGGCTTCTTGGGGTTTTAAGTAAGATTCACGTGATCGCAAATTTCCAAGAGAATCAAAATCCATAATTTGCTTTAGTGTCCCTAAATTTTTATTACCTCTTGTCAAATTGTGAGAGCTCTCCCAATGTCCAATTTGAATAAACTTGTAAGTATTATTGGTGCTATTTATAATCAACAGGTCACCTTCCTCGTAGTCTCCTAAACTGTTTGTTCCTTTCCATTGCTTCACTATTCGGCCCTTCGAATTAATTTCTTCCCTTTCTACTATGGTCAATGATCGGTGGTATGCCGAATGTTGATTTAAATCATACTTGTCAAAGAGTGCACATGAACTCAAGAATAGTAAAATATATATGTCGAACCTAACTTTCATATAAAATGAATAGGGCATTTTAAAATTGTCATTTATCTCTTTTGAATATATTTGTCTGAGGTCCTATTGTGTAAACTTAATTCAACTATTTAAATATTCAACACTCAACTATTCTTTCTCATACCACACCTCAACCTCATACCCATCAGGATCACTAAAAAAAATATAAGGTGAGCCAGGAACAAATTCACCTTTGTCTTTTATTACTCCGCCTGCCTTTACAATTCGTTCTGCAACAACATCAATCTGACCGGCATCTTCCAATCGGAATCCATAATGAATAATTCCACCAGCATTACCGATCGCGCTACTATCTGCTTTCTCAAAAACTAAAATATCATTACAACCAGGCGTAGTTAGCTGAACAAAAGATTCTTCATCATACATAACCTCCATGTCAAACACCTGGCAATAAAACTTTTTTGTTGCCTGGAGGTCTCGCACTTTTACTGCAATGTGAGTAAGTCCGTAGGTAAGGGGCATAAGAGAAATGATTGAATATTGAGTGATTGAATAAATGGTCTTTGCGGTGAATATTGAAAAGTGAATCGCTTACACAAAGTAATGCGAAATATGAAACGGGCATTCTTTCAAAGTTTCACTGCAAAGGCGCTATGACGCAGAGAACCGCGAAGATTAACTTTTTTCTTCGCGGTACCTTAGCGCCTCAGCGTCTCTGCGGTGAAACTTGAAAGTAAAATCGCTAACGCAAAAGCAATCCGAAATCTGAAACAGACATTCTTCAAAGTATTTAAAAGTTATACCATCCGAAAAATATCATCAACTCGTAATTCTACCTGTACTTACTTTCGGACTTTCCGATTCCGGTCTTCCGGACTCTCCTACTCAATCTCCCAAATCATCATTACGCTATCAGTAAGTGATATATCCTCTGGTGTAAAGCTTTGCATGGGTTCATTTGCCGCCATGGTTTTAAATCTTGCATCCGAGGCTTCGGCCATATAACGCGTGGAGAAAGTTTCACCATAACTTACTTCGTGCACTCGCTTAAGTTTAACATCAGCTGCATCAGCAATGGTCCGGGCCTTAGTTTTGGCATCTTTAATAGCGAGCCGGATAAGCTCTTGCTGAGATTTTGCTTTCAGATCATCAGAAAGTTTAAAATCAAAATTCAAATTGAAATCCGTTTTGCTCTTTGAAAAGGTCGTGAGTATTTTTGTAATGTTATCCTTTGAATATTTGAATTCCACTTTTACATTTTGTGTTGCCACATAGCCGCTATCGATATAACTATTGTTACGGTAAATTCTGTTCTCACGAATTTGAAAGTCAGTAGTCTTAATATCATTTTCCTTAAAACCAACACTAAGGATCTGTTTTGTAACATCTTTCGTTTTAGCATTCAATCCCGTCAGGGTTTCGCTGAAGTTCATATTTTTATTGGTGACCTGTATGATCAGCACACCGATGTCAGGCTTAACCATTGTTCGTGAATTTCCAAGTACCTTAATAGTAGGTGTTTTTTTTTCAGTCTGACCAAAGGAAATAAGTGTTATTGATATAAATAAAATTACAATGGCTGTGCGTCTCATCTTTTTGTGGTTTACCTGTTCTTTAAATTTAGTTTAATTTTCGTAAAAGTTATGGGATTTTGTCCCTCCCAATAACGATGAAACTGCACAAATAATATTTTTTAGTTTAACGATTATCATTTTGTATATTCCAATACGATGAAGAAGATTATCATAATTCTCCTTTTAGCTCTTTCCAAAACAGCCTTTTGCCAGGAGCCAGTAGATTCGCGCACGCAAGAAATTGTTTTGCTTCGTGTTAGTGTAATTCCTATGGACAGCGAGCGCATTCTTACTGATCAAACCGTAATCATTCGCGACAATAAGATCGTAGCGATCGGACCAAAATTAAAATACAGCAAGGGAGCTTATGTCGTCAATTCACAGGGCAGGTATTTAATTCCTGGTCTTGCAGAAATGCATGCTCACGTTCCACCTATCGATGATCTTAAGCCTATGAAGGATGTGCTCCTTCTCTTTGCCATGAATGGTATCACTACCATACGCGGAATGCTTGGTCATCCAAAACATCTTGAACTTCGCGAGATGATCAATAAAGGAGAAGTGCTCGGTCCCCGGCTTTTTACCACAGGACCATCATTCAATGGTTTCAATGTAAAAACAGCAGACGATGCAGCGAAGATGGTGCGTGATCAAAAAGCTGCCGGTTATGATTTTCTGAAATTGCTTTTCGGTCTTACGATGGAAACTTTTCCGGCAATCGTATCCACAGCAAAAGAAGTGGGTATCCCGTACGTTGGACACGTTTCATTTAAGGTAGGCATATGGCGCGCAATTGATGCAGACTATTCTTCCATCGATCACCTGGATGGCTTTATTGAAGGGATGGTGCCCGGCATTGAAAATATGGTTGAGCAACAAACCGGATTGTTCGGAATGTTTATTGCGGATCGTGCAGATGAAAGCCAGACACCTAAGCTGATGAAAGGATTGAAAGACCATAACATTTGGGTTGTACCTACACAATCGCTCGCAGAAAGGTGGTTCGCTCCTTCCTTCACTGCAGAAAATTTTCTTCACGATCCGGCCACGAAGTACATGAATAAAGAAACGGTTGACCAATGGATTGAGAACAAAAAGAATCTGCTTGCCAATCCACAATATGACCCTACAAAAATTACAAACTTTGTAAACCTCCGTCGCAGGTTGATCAAAGCATGCCAGGATAATGATGTGGGTTTACTGCTGGGATGTGACGCACCACAAATTTTTAATGTTCCAGGGTTCTCAACACACAATGAATTACAATATCTCGTTGCTTCGGGCCTTACACCTTATCAGGCGTTGAGGACAGGCACAGTAAATGTTGCTTCGTATTTGAATATGAAAGATGCCGGTGTTATTAAAGAAGGCGCTGTTGCAGATCTCGTATTGTTAAGTGGAAATCCCCTTGTCAATATTAATGAAACTCAAAACATTGAAGGTGTAATGGTGAACGGCAAATGGCTGTCGAAAGAATTCATTAACGCGGGATTGAAGAAGTTGGAGAAGTAAAATCAGTTATCGGTTAAGGGTTATCGGTTATCAGTTAAAAGTTAATAGTAATTACTTAAGGCGTGATAATTTTAATTGTTGAAACCTAACATCAACACGCTCTTACTATTAACCATTAACTGATAACCATTTACCTCAACGGTTAATAGCAGTCTAAGAAAAAAAACTATATTCACGCCACTAGAAAACCTAAACGAATGACAAATCTGTTCACCCCAGGCATCTTGTTGCTTGTTGCAACAAGCCTTACAATCTTTGCACCCAATAGCATGAATTCCAACATTAAGATTAATACTTCGAAAGCAGTTGATATCGAAGAATCGAATCCATTAATACAAAAATGGACCGGCGATTACGGCGGGCTCCCTCCTTTCGATAAAGTTAAAGTAGCAGATTTCAAACCCGCGCTGGAAACCGCGATGGCTGAGAATCTTGGTGAGATAGAAAAAATTGCAGGCAATACAAACCCACCAACTTTCGAAAACACTATTGTGGCTATGGAGCTTTCAAGACAAACCCTCGTACGTTTGCAAACAGTGTATGGCGTGTGGCGTTCCACGATGAGTAATCCGGAGCTTCAAGCCGTTGAAGGTGAAATGGAACCCAAACTGGCGGCCCACTCCGACCAGATCGTACAAAACCCAAAATTATTTGCACGCATCGAAGCGGTGTACAATTCCCCTAAAGACAAGTTCACTCCGGAACAACAACGCTTGATGTGGCTATACTACACAAACTTTGTACGCGCAGGAGCAAAACTTGATGCTGCGTCAAAGGAACGACTCTCTCAAATCAATCAACAACTGGCAGGGCTCTTCACAAAGTTTACACAAAATCTGCTGTTCGATGAAATGAATCAGTACCTCGTGCTGGAAAGTGAAAAAGACCTTGAAGGACTTACTCAATCCATCAAAGATGCAGCGGCTACAGCAGCAAAAAATAAAAAACTTGAAGGCAAGTGGGTGATCACCAATACACGTTCATCGGTAGATCCATTTCTCAAAAACTCAAGCCGTCGTGACCTTCGTGAAAAAGTATGGCGCATGTTTGTGAATCGTGGAGACAATGGTGGCGAACATGACAACAATGCCATTATAACAGAAATCCTCCGACTTCGTATGGAGCGAGCCAAACTGCTGGGGTATGAAACTCATGCACACTGGCGACTGGAAAACGCAATGGCAAAAACACCGGAAAGAGCTCTTGAACTATTGGAGACCGTTTGGACGCCTGCCGTAGGAAGAGTGAAAGAAGAAGTAGCCGACATGCAGGCGTTGGCAAAAAAAGAAGGTGATAATATCACCATCGAGCCCTGGGACTATCGCTACTACGCGGAAAAAGTGCGCAAAGCAAAATACGATCTTGATGACAATGAATTGAAACCTTATCTTCAATTAGACAAGCTTCGCGAGGGAATGTTCTGGGTGGCAGGAGAACTTTTTGATTTCAGTTTTGCACCCATTAGCAATGTGCCCGTTTATCATCCCGATGTAAAAGTATGGGAAGTAAAAAGCAAAACGAGCGGCAAACACATAGGCTTGTGGTACTTCGATCCATACGCGAGAGAAGGCAAACGCTCCGGCGCATGGATGAATGCTTATCGCAGTCAGCAACGTGTACAAGGCAACATCACAACCATTGTTTCAAATAACTCGAACTTTGTTAAGGGAAAGCCTGGAGAACCAGTACTTATTTCATGGACAGATGCAGAAACATTGTTTCATGAATTCGGTCACGCCCTTCACGGTCTATCATCAAATGTAACTTACCCTTCCCTATCCGGAACTGCCGTTGCACGCGACTATGTTGAGTTTCCATCGCAGTTACTGGAACATTGGTTGTCAACACCAGAAGTACTACAGCGCTATGTGTTACACTATCAAACCGGTAAGCCTATTCCCCAGGAGCTAATCGACAGGATTGACCGTGCATCAACGTTCAACGAAGGATTTGGAACAACCGAATATCTTGGAAGCGCTTTAATTGATATGAAACTTCATTTATCAAAAGAGGCGAAGATTGACCCGGATAAATTTGAGAAAGAAACCTTAGATGCATTGGGCATGCCGAAAGAAATTGTCATGCGCCATCGCACGCCTCAATTTGGTCACATCTTTTCCAGCGACGGTTATTCAGCCGGTTATTATAGCTACCTCTGGTCGGATGTAATTACAGCCGATGCTTTTGGAGCATTTACAGAAGCCGGTGGACCTTATGATAAGAAGGTGGCTCAACGCTTAACACAAAATGTTTTCTCCGTGGGAAACACCATTGACCCTGCTGATGGGTATCGTAAATTCAGAGGACGCGATCCAAAGATTGAAGCGCTGTTGATAAAGAGAGGATTTGCCAATAAGGAGTAACTAAAAGCATTGTCTTAATCTGAAGATTTGTTTAAGCTAATTTGTTGTGCCCGTTAAAGGACAGTACTTGATCGTATGCGGGCAACTGACTTTAAGTATCCCTTTGATTTCGAATAAATTTCAATGTTCTATCCGGCTTAATTCTTGGTAGGTAAAATCTGGCTTCTTAAAGATTTACATTCATGCTTTTGAACTATTTCAAACTTGCCATAAGACTTCTGTTTAGAAATCCACTTACTACCACAATAAATGTTTTAGGGCTTTCGGTTGGCTTTGCTACGTTCTTTATTCTTTGGCAACATTCGCAGTCAGCGTTACAGTCTGATCAATTTCACAAGAGTTCGGAACGCATCGTAAGATTTGGTACCATCTATCGTTTCGCCGGAGACGGTACTACGAAGGAAGGCAAATTGGCCATCAATGATCCTGAACTCACACGTAGCCTGGCAAGTGAATTTAATGAGATTGAAGATTTCACCCGCGTATTTGTACAGCAGAATTTTTCCAAAGATTACATTCCAATGCATGGCAAGGAAATCTTCTTCACCTATACCGATGAAAGCAACAATCGAAATTCATTTGTTGAAAGCAATGTGGTTTATGCTGATCCTAATCTGTTTGATTTTTTCAATTTCCCTTTGACAAAAGGAAATTCTTCATCCGTGCTGGCGGAACCTTATACCGTAGTTGTCTCCGAAAGTATCGCTGAAAAATATTTTGGCAATCAGGATCCACTAGGCAAAGTTTTACATCTCAACAATGAAGTCGCGTTAAAAGTAACAGGAGTATTCAAGACATTACCAAGAAACACACACTTATCGTTCGATATTGCCATCTCTTCTTTAACGATCGAAAAAAGCATCGGTAAAATTACCATTACAAACGGAGGGCCTTACTGTTATCTAAGGATTCAGCCAGGTGTAAGCGAGGCTCAACTTGAAGAAAAGATCAAACCTTTCGTCAATGCACGCTACAATCAATTGCTACAAGCCAATTGTAATACATGCAATTCAGAACCTTACTTACAACCCTTGCATGAAGTTCCGTTCAACACAGGCTACTGGTATGACGCCTTCACACCAAAATCAAAATACCTGTTCATTGTACTTGGCACAATCTCCGTTTTAATTCTCGTCATGGCCTGGATCAATTATGTTAATCTTGCCATCAGCGCTAACCTTAAACGAATCAAAGAACTTGCGGCCCGTAAAACCGTTGGGGCAAAAACTTCCGACTTTATTATTCAATTTATAATGGAATCTTTCATTATAAATTTTATAGCGATAGTAGCTGCGATTGTAATTGTGCAAATGATCCGGTATCCTGCCGAGAGCCTTCTTCAATTCTATATTCCGGATATTAAAAACGTAGCGCTATCAACTATTCTCATCAGTCTCTCTGCTTTTGGTTTTGGAACTCTGTTTACCGGACTTTATCCAGCGTTCATTACATTAAAAAATAGTCCGCGTGTTTTGTTTGGATACTCCAAAGCAATGAAGAAGGGAAATACTTTTAGCAAGGCACTCACAACGGTTCAATTCTCCTTCGCCGTTATTCTTATCATCTGGATTTTTTCGGTTCATCTGCAACTTGATTTTATACTTAACAAAGATTTAGGGATTAGAAAAGATCAGATTGTAACAATAGATCTCCCCATCACAAGACAAACTAATTTTGAGAGCTCACTCAATTCTTTCTCTAAAGAAGTTATAAAAGTGCCTGGCATTGTGAATAAAACAGTCAGCAATTCATTACCTGGATTTCAATCAAAATTTTTCGTCATTGAAAAGGATAGCAAATCCTATTCTCCTCAAACCAACGGAGGTGTGGATGAACAATTCATACCCCTGTATGAGATCAAATTGATAGCAGGAAGAAACTTTGAACCTGAAAATCCATCCAATCAAACTTCCATCATCATTAGCCGCACTACGGCTAAGCAAATGGGATTTAGTGAACCTGCTGAAGCCATAGGTCAACGAGTAAAACTTAATACCGCTGAGTGGAAGGATGAAAGTACCGTAGTTGAAATTATTGGTGTTCTTGACGACTATAAAGTTGATCCTATGTTCTCAAGTGTCAACAACCGTGATGGCATTGCCCTTACGTACAAGGATTATCTCGCTTCCAGTATTGTTCCTGCACAAAAGATTTCATTGTTAGTCGACCAAAATAATTTTGAGGAGACAATTCATAAAGTGGAAAGTCTTTACACAGGTATTTTTCCCGGCGACGTTTTCAACTGGAATTTTCTTGATAAGCAGATCGGTCTGTTTTACGAATCAGAAAAAACAATCCGTAATCAAATTACCTTTTTTACAATTATCGCCATTGGTATTGCCTGTCTTGGGCTACTTGGGATAATCCGAAGCAAAGCTGTTGAACGAACGAAAGAAATGGGAATTCGAAAAGTATTAGGCGCTGAATTCCATCAACTGAGTTTCCTGTTACTCTCAACCACTATCCGTCAGGTTATTATTGCAACAGTACTTAGCATACCAGTTGCTACCTACCTTACACTTCAGTACCTAGGAAAATTCTCAGAGCGGATTTCCCTGCAATGGTGGCAATATGCAGTTCCAATCTTACTGCTGATTCTGATTATGTTTTTCTCTGTTGCTTCCACCCTGTTCAAAGTAAATAGAACAAACCCGGTAGATGCTTTACGGTATGAATAAACTCTGGTACTCTCAACTTTTTGTGCTGATTGTTGAATCCCTTTCACGCAAAGCGCGCAAAAGTTATTCTGCCTTAAATAGGCTCCAAAGAATTGTTAGTTTTAAATCCCATCTTCATAATTATTTTCTTCAACCGTTCATTATTCTTTCCATGAAACGTTCCCTCACGAAACATTAGCCTTTCTGCATTCAGAAAAATCAGCAAGCCATACCTATCTTCGTAAAGTTTTTCAATAATATCCATGGCTTCATCCTCTTTCCCCTGAGCCTGCTTGATCATGCTTACCCCGTATAGCTTATCGTTATTACCAGGTTGCTGTTCCAGTTCTTCTAATAATTTATTTGCTTCATCCAGTTTTCGCTCATGAATATAAACTATGGCCAGAAAGGCAACTACTACCGGTCGTCTTTTAGAAAGGTGAACAGCTTTGGTTAATTCATCTTCCGCCTTTTGGTATTCCTCCACTTTGTAGTAGGCCATACCCAAACCAAAGTGTGCCTCTGTATAATTGGGATCAAGCTCAAGTGCTTCCCGAAAGTAAAAATGAGCGCTGTCAAAATTATCGGTATGAGAATACAGGCGACCTAATCCAGTTTTAATTCCGGGTGATAATGGATCCAATTCCTGCGCCAACATTAACTCACGCAATGCTTCATCCATTCGTACCTGGATCATCAGGTACAATCCGTACCACTCATGAGCGGTAGAGTAGCCAGGTTTTAAAGCGATAGCTTTTTTAAATTCATTATCCGCTCCATCCCAATCCCAATCTATTCTGAACTTTATGTATGCGAGTGCCGCATGCGCTTCGGCTAACGATTCATCTATTTCCAGGGCGCGCATAACCGCTTCCTTTGCCTTCTTCTCCGCCATCTCTTTTGGCGTCCCACCATAGCCCGCTACACCAATTAATGTATAACTGTAGGCAAGACTTGCGTAAGCGAGCGCGAATTTATTGTCATAACTAACAGCTTTCTCAAAATGCACGATGGAGGCCCGAATGCCATCCGATGTCTTCATGTTCAGAAAGTATTTTCCAATCAAATACTCCTGGAAGGCCGACATGTCAGCCGTATAGGTTTTTTCCAGTTGTTCTTTTTCTGATGGAGCAAGAATCACTTTAAGTTCATTGGCCACTTGTCGGGCAATCTCGCTTTGAATCGAAAATATATCTTTCAATTCGCGATCATAATCCATAGACCACACCGGTTCCTGTGTCGATACATTTATAAGCTGAACGGTTATTCTGGCTTTCTCATTTACCTTTCTCACACTACCTTCCAATACAGATCCGACCATCAATTCCTCTCCTATCTCCCGAATGCTCTTATGTACATTTTTGTATTTCATGACGGACGAACGCGCTATCACTCTTAATCCATTTATTTTAGAGAGGCTTGAAATTAATTCTTCAGTCATTCCATCAGCGAAATATTCATCTTCATTATTCGCGCTGATGTTTCTCAATGGAAGCACTGCTATTCTGAACCTTGATTCATCAAATTCAATTTTGGTTTTTCTGGAAGAGAAAAAATAAGCTGCTATTAGCGCCAATACAACTACTCCAATAACTGAAAAAATCTTGTTGGCTAGAATTTTTTGTTTTGAACCATTGGCAATTTTACGCCACGGAAGCTGTATGAAATAAATATCCACAGGCATGGAAATATTTTTGAGTTTACCTCTTCCTATTTTCACCAGAGGATAATTTATTTTATTCATTATCTGGCGGGCAACGTCTTCAGAAACACAAATCTCTCCTGGTTTTGCAAGAGGTTGAACCCGCGCGGCAATGTTCACACCATCGCCATGCACATGGTTGTCCATATGCACAACGTCACCAATGTGTAAGCCGATGCGAAGGTTTATTTGACGATCAGGGGGTTCCGATTTATTTCGATCGTGAAGTTCAGTTTGAATTTCTATGGCACAATTAGCAGCTTCCACAGCGCTGTTAAATTCAACGAAGAAAGAATCACCGGCGGTTTCTATTTCCTGTCCTTCATGTTTTTCAAAAAATGGTCTGAGGATTTTTCTATGTTCATCCAAAAGCTCAAGTGCGAGCGCTTCATTCCTTTGTGAAAGTGCACTGTATCCGGCAATGTCCGTAAACATTATAGCCGCTAAACGTCTCATGAGTAGGTTGGATTAACCTAAAGATAACTTATTTTAAGGTACGAAGGACGAGGTACGAGGTACGAATGTGAATGCCATCCTTCGTACCTCACTTTGGTTGGCTTGGTCTTACTTCGATTTTACTGGGAAGAGTTCTGGGATTCATCTTTAATAAATCGACAACCAGTTCACCAATATCCCCGGGCTGAATTTTCCAGGAATCAGATGCATCGGGTGCATGATTATTGAAATAGGTTGCCACGGATCCAGGCATGATTGTGCTAACCTTTATTCCACTTTTCCTAAGATCAAGCATAATGGCTTGCGTGAAGCCGACTAGTCCAAACTTACTGGCATTGTAGGCCGAACCACCAGCGAAGAAGTTTGTTCCTGCCAAACTTGCAATTGTTATTATGTATCCTTCCGTTTTCTTCAATGCAGTAACAGCAGCTTTCACGCTGTAAAAAACTCCGGTGAGATTTGTATCAATTGTTTCAAGCCATTGCTCATTAGTGATCTCTTCAACCGATCCAAAATATCCAAGTCCTGCATTGGCTACTAACACATCCAGTTTTCCCCACTTCTTTATGACCTGATCAACCGTGCTTTGTTGTGACTTCCAATCACGAACATCTGATTCAATTCCTATTACCTCTCCTTGTCCCATCTTAGCTAGTTGAGCTACTGCTTCATCGGCAGCTTTCTGTGTACGACTTGTTATAGCCACTTTCATACCCATTTCAAGAAGTGATGCGGCTATGCCATATCCTATTCCTTTGCTACCGCCTGTTATCAAGGCTACTTTGTCCTTTAATACTGTCATGTTGTTGGGTTTTGCACTCAATATATTTTCAATCTTATCAAAAAGAAAATTATTCTTCGGTCTTCTTTATATGTTGCAGTAATTCGAGGTTAGATGGCAACATCTTCTGCTTGCTTTAAAATGTGTGGACCGATGTACTTACTTAACGACTGTCTCGTAATTAATTCCACCTTTCTACCTGACAATTCTTCAAGATAAAATGAAAGTCCAATAAAATTATCATACGTTTTTTCACCTGGTTCAAAATCTACCAAAAAGTCCACATCACTGTCCATACGTACCTTGTCATTCGCAAACGAACCAAACAAGCATAACCGCTTTACCCCAAAAGCCCGAATATTTTTTCCGTGTAAAGCTAATTGATCCAATAATGATTTTTTATTTGTTACGAGCATATGATCTTCGCTAATATCCTTCTGTTTTACAAAGATAAGGTTTATTCTCAGACGCTCTGTTTGATTTAATGCTAAAGGTTCTGATATCAAAACTCATTTTGGTAATTAGTACATCAACACATAGAGTAATCATTCAACTATTTCACCGTTTGATCCTCTTTCATTCCAAGTTGATTGTATAGATTTCTTCTCCTGCTTTTATCCTTTGTCAGCATTTCATGAGCAAATTCAGCTACGGGCCTGGCATACTCAGCGAATAACTGTATTCCTCATAACTTAATGGACATTAAGGCAAGGGAACTAAAAAGCTTTTTTGTTGGGAAAGGAAGAACCTAAAGCTTTGTCCCGTCGTAAATTTCCGAGAGTAACAACGATACGTTCAGGGTGGGAATATTGAAAGTATCAGTAATGGATTTATACTCTTCCAACTCCCAGTGACCGCGCGTGTTCAAACGGAAAGCTTCAATGGCGATGGCTTCTGAATCAACGAGTATGTATTCTTTAAGTGCAGGTATATCACGGTATAATCTGAATTTTCCGCCACTGTCATAGTTTCTTGTTGAAGGTGATAAAATTTTTATCAATACCGTTGGTTGTGTAGCCGTATCTTCATCCATCGGCGATGACACGATCTCTCCGCAGATAATAGAAATGTCAGGATAAGTGAACAAAGTATTTTCAGCAACATAAATTCGCATATCGCTGCCAAATGGTTTGCAGGGTTTGCCTTTAAGCTGTGCACCGATGCCGCCAAAGACATTCGAGAAAATAATGTTATGCCTGACACTTGCACCCAACATGGCAAAAATCTCGCCCTGAAAAAATTCATGCTTCTCCAGCGACTCTTTTTCAAAACGCAGGTATTCTTCAATTGAAAATTTGGTTTTGTTGTATAGAACTATCGGATCGCGAACTTCTATCATAGAATAAATGTAATAAAATATGTGGAAAAAATTTGTTGTCTCAGAAAGCTTCACTTACCACGCGTTGAAAGAGTGAACAAAGACCAGAAAGTTCTTTTTCAGACATCACCTGTGGGTACGTTCAATTCCCACCAATGGTATTTATTAATCGTTTAGCGATTTAGTGCTACTTAGTTCATTCAAAATCTATGATACAAACGAAAAAATGGCAGTAAGCAAATGGCAATAGGCAATTTTGCCTACTGCGATTGCCTATTGCCTACTTTTCAACATTGGTTAATATCTGTTGATAAACAGTTTTATTAGTAAATGATGCTCTCATTAATATATCAACACAGTAGTGTATGGCTGTGATCTGTGATCCCGCCTATGCCGGCAGGCAAGCTGTGAAACCATCATTCGACAATTTATAGTTGACACTACACTACATTGTCTTTACAAGTAACGCGACAACTCCACTCGCCAACACGAATTGCATTTTTTTATCTGCCTCCCGGTGTATCCAGGCCACCATTTTATTGTTGGGCATCACTTGTACTGCGGCTACGGATTTTGATTCAATAAAAAACTCAAAACCCATTACCGGGTTCAGCATGTTGTTTGTTCCTTCTTCATTTACGATTACATGTCTTATCTCAATGTCTGTGGTACCATCTGACATCACCCCTCTGAATTGAGGTCCGTTACCTGTATACTCATGGTCTATGAGATAGATCAGCGCCATGTTCCAGATATTGCTATCGGAAAGAAAAGTGAACACACCTTCAAAAATTTCCTCGTTGGTTACTACTTCAATGTAAGCGCAGTTTAGAATATTTCGCGAAAACCAACTGCCTTTGTCACCTTCCAGTATCGACCGGTTGGACACATTCACTATTACTGAATCTTTTTTGTTGGCGACAACAACAAACGACTTTTTATTTTGTGAGGTGATCACTTCCTGCCGTGCTGTGGATTTGGTTTGTGTTTTAATCCAGCCCGCTTTGCCCGATACGAGTTGGTAAACTCCAAATTCATACTTGCCGACAGCGCCAATACCTTTGCACTTCACCTGCATAGGTGTACTGTTCTGCTTTAAAGCCGGATCAAGCATGATCATTTTTTGAGCCGGTGCAACAAGAGGTGATAGTGCAAAATATAAAATCAACACTGCGGATAATTTCATAACAGAACCTGGCAGGTTTAGTTAAAGGAAGTATGTATTAAATATACATTAGTAATAAATGAATTACAATTCATGATTCACTATAGAACTTAGCCGAATGTTAACATGCTCTCACGGCTGTCTTACCAAATTCCACTTTCCCGGCACGGATTCTTGTGAATGCAGTAGTTAAAAACACCTTGTTTTAATATTAACAAATAGGCTATCGGTTTACTTAAACTTTATCCTTAGAAGCAGGAGGCTGCGAAGAAGTAAAGTTGGGAGACAAACGAACTAAAACCCGTAACTTGCCGTGCTTATCTATATCTAAGATATATTATTGCAATAACAATCGGGACAATAGCAATTATCCCTATTAGAAAATTCAATAAAAATGTTTCCCAAGATCTTTCACCCAAAGGATTATCTCCAGCTAAAATTTTTTTAAAAAGACCTTTTTCATTTCTATACTTTGGAGAAAATAAAATCAAACAAAACCACCGCATAAGTGCTCCTATATATTCAAAAATGTAAGGCCCTTTATACATGCTCATTATTAAGTCGTATTTTAATATCTTCTTAAATCCAAAAGGAAATTACCTCCGATCAACTCAAAAAAGCAACTATTATTCTTACATTCTGGTCATTATAATTTCCTTTTTCCTTTCTTAAATTGATTACATGAATATTGCGAAGAAGTAAAATATCACACTTCCAATAGCTGATGGTCATCAATATTATTGCCAGCATTATAGTTCAACCTGAAAGCAGCGATCGCACAATATCCCGACAAACGGACAGATTTGAATAAGCCCTGACTAAGTACATAATCAGGGCTTCATTTTTTCAAATCGATTCCAAAAAAAATCGGAATTGAATCTTACTACTCCACTAACAGCCGGATGGTCTGCAGCCCTGCAGGACTTACTATCTTAAGATAATATACCCCTTTTCGGAATGCACTCACATCCAGTTGCTCAACCGGCTGACGGCTCAAGGGCCGGTGCAGCAGCACGTATCCATTAGCGTTCATCAGGATCATATAAGCCTTCTCCACATTTCCTTCGTGTTTGATGTTGATCACGTCTGTAGCCGGTATAGGATATACCTCTACCCGCAGGCATGGCACTTCCCATCCTGTTATGACTGTAAAAGTGATAGCAAGGGAATTACCCCTGACGCCACCTGCGTAGGGAGTGGCGGTGAGTGTATAAGTTCCCGGGAGCAGTGGAAATCCTATATAATCTGTAGAACCATTCTTGCCTGTTACATCCCCGAATAAAGTATAAGGATAATACTGTTCCGTTCTGGAGTACGCAATAGGACCAGCTTTCAGCGTAAGAACCACCTTATCCAGTTGCTTTGATTGTGTATCAGCGCGCATGCTGAGTTTATGGCCCTTTAGTGAAGACAGATTAATGACATCGCCATCAGAGAGTGTGCCCAATGGTTTATTTAATGTAGCATCGATGAGCGTGAAGCTGTTGATTGCCATGTCATCGGTGACTACAAAGGAAATGGTAAAGGAAGTCTTCTCTGTGTCGTTGATCGTGGCTGTAGCCTTCAGGACATATTCGCCCGGTAACAATCTTTTGCCTTGAAAGTCACCTTCAACATCACCAAATAGCGCATAGGGGAATAGATATTCTGTCCGTCGCTGTTTGATCGGACCTGTTAGCTCAAAAGCTATCTTGTTTATCTTTTCTGCATTTATGTTAGCACGAATGTCCAGTGGCCTGTGGCCAGCTTCTGATAAAAGGATCGTATCTCCGTCATGGAGTTCTTTAATTTCCTGGTCCGTATAGGCATTCATCAGAGTGAAACTTATAGTTACCGGAGTGGCTGGCACTTTAAGTTGAACGAGCCAGTAGTCAAACCGGCAGAATTTTCCAACGTCGTTGCAGCCCCCTTTGGTATTCTCACTTTTATCTCCGGAAGCATTTGACATGGAAGAGCCGGCCAGCAGATAGTCTCCATCTGGAAGAGGTACGATACTGTTAAGATTGTCAGCATCACTTCCTCCTATGGTTTTATCCCAGACTTTGTTACCAGAAGCATCTGTTTTTACGATCCAGTAGTCACCGTTACCTTTGCTATTCTCGCTTTTATCGGCAGAGGCATCAGAACTGGAGACGCCCCCCAGCAGATAGCCTCCATCAGGAGTCAGGACGGCACTGGTAAATGATTCACTACTGCTTCCTCCAATAGTTTTGTCCCATTGTACATGGCCTTGTGCATTGGTTTTTACTATCCAAAAGTCAAAATCCCCCTTGCCGGCCTCACTTTTATCTCCGGAAATATCAGAGTTAGAAGAGCCGGCCAGCAAATAGCCTCCATCGGCAGTGGGCACTGCGCTGTCAAATGAATCATGACCATTTCCCCCGATGGTTTTGTCCCATACTATGTTTCCGAAACTGTCAATTTTTACTATCCAGAAATCAACTGAACCTTTACCGTTTTCACTTTTCTCCCCGGATGCATCCGATGTGGACAATCCACCCAGAAGCCAACCTCCATCATTTGTAGTAATTATGCTGTACAATAGGTCATCTCCCGCTCCTCCGATAGTTCTGTCCCATACTTTATTACCCTGGTTATCGATTTTGACTATCCAATAGTCACTTGCTCCTCTGCTGTTCTCACTTTTATCCCCGGAGGCATTAGCTTCTGAATCGCCGCCCAGCAGGTAACCTCCTCTGGGAATGGCGATTGCTGTGCGAAGAATATCCCTTCCTGTCCCACCATAAGTTTTGTCCCATATGCTGTTACCTTGTTCATCTATTTTAATGATCCAATAGTCAATCTCGTTTCCGAAATCATCATAGCTGGACGATCCTGCCACCAGGTAGCCACCATCATGGGCAGAGATTATGCTGCGGGGTTCATCATTGTAGTCACGGCCAAAGGTTTTGTCCCAAACTTTATTCCCACGGTCATCCGTTTTAACGACCCAGTAGTCTATACCTTTGCTGTTATCACTTTTATCTCCTGAAGCAGGTGAAATGGAACTTCCTGCCAACAAATAACCTCCGTCCTGGGTAAGAATAGCAGCGTAAAGATGGTCATCATGTGTCCCCCCAAGGGTTTTGTCGCGCACGATTGAAGGTTCATTGCTTTCCGGTATTACCTGAAACGAAATTGTTAATGCAATTCCCTGTTCTGAAGCAGAGAATGGTGTAGCCGTTAACGTGTATTCGCCCACCTGTAACTTTCTGCCGATAATGTTTCCTTTGGAGTTTTCTCCGAAAAGCATATAGGGCAATGTTTTTTCCTCCTGTTGATGGGTAATCGGACCTTTAAGGTCAAACGCTACACGGTCGATCATCCCGGGAGAGGTATTGGCACGTACGCTGAATTTCTTTCCTTCCCATGCAGTGAGATCAATCACCGTACCTTCTTTCAAATCAGCCACATCTTCATCCTTGTCTACATTGAACAGCGTGAAACTTTCCACAGCAATTTTCTTTTCGCCGGGAATGTTGATGCTCACCGGGGTGGAAATTGTCTGAGCACCATCAGGGTCTGTTAATTTCAGCCTGATCAAATAATTCCCCGGATTTTCATAATGGTACTGCACCATCATGTCGGAACTGGGTTCGGTATCAAATTGGCCATCATTGTCTACATCCCATTCCGCCAGCACGGATGAAAGAGGATGATCCACATCCTGTGATTGTGATGCGTCTAACCTAATTGGCTGATTCACTCCCGGCACAGGAGGATCAACCCGGATAAAGGGAATAGGGGATTGGTTAAACCCAGCCTGAACATTGATTTGCAAATTACTATAACTTGTGTTTCCCTGCTTGTCATGCACTGCCAGGGTATAGGGGTTGGTATCACCCTGCGTAAAGTAGGGCACAGCAAAAGTGGTATCTACGTTACCGCCTTTCAACACCATTTCAGCAACAACATCTCCCCTGTATCTTAAATGTGCCAGGCTGAGGGAATCATCATCCGAAGCCTGAAACAAAATACGCAGATGCCCTTGTTGCGGAATATTAAAGGGAGGAATAAAATAGGAAACGACAGGAGAAGATGTTACGCTTTTGTCTTTGTTAAAATAATGACTCACGTTAAGAATCAAGGCAGAAGCATACTCCAGCCGGGTATAATCCTGCGGGTACTTTTCCGGAAAAAGACTACCCCGAATACCACGCAGACCATTAAACATCAAATTGCCGTGGAAATTATTATCATTCCGGTAGTCGTGCGCAAGACCAAAAGCATGTCCCATTTCATGAAATAAAGCACCCAGTCGTGATGATGCTACTGAACTAAAGCTATTGCCTTCAAACCAGGGAGCTGTCATATCCTGTTTCATGGGAAAAGATCCAAGATCAGGTAACACCTTACCATCATAAGGAGTATCATCTGTCATCAATTCCGGTAGAAAGAAAGGCAAAGCATCACTACCAAGCATAGCGACGCCCGGACTATTACCTGTACCAGAACCCGCTCCTAAGGCGGCCCCGCCTGTAACTGTACCATCGGGTAGCATCAGATGCGCTTCCGGGATCAGCACCCACAGTTCTCCTGATGCCCATACAGTAATGCCAGCGTTACTGGCCGCCTGGATGGTTCTGCCCCAAATATCACCACGTAAAAAATCATCTGTCTCATTAACATGCACCACATGAATCAATGGCGTTACTGCGTCTGAATCTGTCTCAAAAACAAATGTCTTGGCTCCAAAGCCATTCTGTTCCATCTGCTCTTTATACCATTGTTGTCCTGTTTTAATGGCGTTTTGCAAATAGACCACTCCATTTGGTTGTGCTGCCCGGTTAGAAGGAATTACATAAGCCACCCGTACCACCGGCGAACCCACACTGACAGCTCTTAGAGCAAAAGGAAACTGTTGTGGAGCATGAATATGACACGAATCATATCCTGAAAAGAAAACGGTGGTCTCCTGAGCAAACGAGGATAAGAAAATGTGGGATAAGAAAAAACCTATCAGCAGCATCTTCTGCTTTTTCACTACTGATAAGATGGCTGGCAGTACATGCCATGCATTACACCGGGCCTTTTTTACAAGGCCTTTCCTGAGAGAGAGGGTAGTTTTCATTTCAATAGGTTATTTTAAGTTTGGAAATAAGGGGATGAAAAACATGCTGGTAGTTTCATTGTGTCTTTATGTTTTATGAAACACAATAGCATAAAGTACTTCCCGGGAGTAACTAATTCAATGATTTTGAATTGGTGTATAGCATGATTTAAATCAGATATTCAATGTTGTACCAACTTGTTTGCTTGTGGTTCCCTGAGGTACAGTAAATCTGTTCAGTTGGTAGTGGAGGCCCGGAGTGAGATAAGATCAAATCACACTAAACAATGAAAGAAAAAAAGCACCACACTTTAAAAGTATGCACCTATTGTAAGGTTTTGTAATGCAAGGTGGACAAGGTATGATGGGTTTTTACTTTGCAGAATAAATTATCTAAACAAGGACATTAAATTGTAACTGCCGGCGGTGTACTTCAAGTCAATTGTTCGATGCATTGTCATAACCCAGGTAAACAAATACGTAGCCTGCTTCTTTGATGTCGATCGTGCTGAATGGAAAGTTTCTGCTTCATGAAGTTGTGGCGGGCCAGTGCCAGCCCATGTTCAGCCTTTTAATCCCGTTGAGTTTCTTAACATGCTACTTAACGGAGGGACTAGACAGGGTGGTGATGAGAATAATGAAAGCCTGGAGTTATTTCTCTGACAATTGGAACAAATGTCCTGTACTGGAAACCAGGTAGGCAGTGTTACCTTTCACTTGTACATCCAGCGGGTAAATTCCGTTTGACAAGGCGTCTTCCTCAACAGACCAGGTATTTGTATCCGGATCAAACGTCCATACGTCATAACGATCGATGACATACGCATGATTTCCCAGTGTGAACGGACTGGCGAAACTTGTATTGATGTTGAAACCTTCCGGAAGCGGATGACTTTCGGTTGAGTTGTCAGACAGGTCGAATGAATAAATATCATCCCCGTTGATACTATACCAGTATATAACACTGCCGATAATAAAAACGCCATCAAAAGTACCGGTGAGGCCTTCATCGTAGATATTCGTCCAGTCTTTGGTGGCGGGATCGAACGCATACATTCCACCCCAGGCGGGTACATAGAATTTATTTTCGTATTCTACCCAATGCACATTACCGGGTCCAAAGGGAAGGTCCTCCAAAGCATTCCACTTATCATTCACTGTGTCGTATTCCCAGAACTTCTTTGATGCATATGAACTTGCGTAGCCCTTTCCGTTGGCGGAACCAACCAAACCATATCCCGTTCCCGGAAAACCCGCGGCCTGTTGCCATCCTTCATCTTCATCCAGGTCATACATCATGACATCTTGCGGAGAATCCGATTCGCGATCGATCACATATAACGATGTGCCTATGATGAAGGTGCTGCACCAGAGTGTACCATTGGTTGGATGAGGAGAGAGACCGGCAGGTTCTCCATTCATTTGTGTGATAATGAACGGCTCCAGATCATCATCTTCTTCTTCATCCTCCTCATCTTTGCAGGCGGCATCATCCGGATGCCCGGCACAAAAACATGTAGCATTCTCCTGTGAAAAAGTGTCACAATCCGGATCCGGGTTATCGTCGTCTTTGCAGGAGCAGACAAAAAGTGCAACAATCAATAAGAAAGCAGCATGCAGGATGGCATACCCGCTGGTGTTACTATTATTCATCATTGAGCTAGCGAGTTCTTTGGATTTTGTATGTTTCATGGTAAAAACATTCTTCAAGAATAATACGCAACGGAATTTTGTCAAACGCAACAAAGACAGAATGCACCTGGCGGCAATGAATGCACATTAAATGAACACAACTTTATTGTGTGTTGAGACGGCGGGCTTATTCCATCCAGGGTTTCTGCAATGTTATTAAGTTAAGAGGAATGCAGTTATTACACAAAGGCCTCAAAGAAGCACAAAGTTACACGGAGGTATTTTCTTTGCGATCCACTGCGTCTCCTCTGTGATTTGTGCTATGGATTTCCAGATATTAACCAATGTTGAGAAGTAGGCAATCGCAGAGACAAAATTGCCTATTGCCATTTGCTTGCTGCCATTTTTTCGTTTGTATCATAGATCTTTGAATGAACTATATAAGTAGCACTAAATCACTAAACGATTAATAAATAATGGCTGCTCTTATATGAAATACGTATCTTTGTTGAAATACACGTGCTATATGAAAACAAAGCTCACATTAACGATCGATCAGCAAACCGTAAAAAAAGCAAAAGAACATGTCGGCAAAACATCCGAAAGCCTGTCATCGGTAATAGAAAATTTCCTGAGAGGCCTTCCCGGAAAAAAATCAAAACAATCCGTAGTGGATGCCTCCAGGGGGTTACTTAAAAGAAAATTCGGCAAGTTGACTGATAAGGATATTTACAAAGAATACTACCGGGAAAAGCATGGCCTATAAAATATTCCTGGATACCAATATTTTTCTCGATCACCTCCTTGATCGAAATAAATATTCATCTGATGTGCTGAAAATATGCGAAGAAGGTAATGTTGATGGATATACCTCTTCATCGTCTTTCTATACATTGGCTTATGTAATCCGCAAGAGTGTTTCGGCATCAGAAACCCGTAAACTTTTAGGTGATTACCTTCGTTTTATTTCGATTCTACCGACATACAAATACACTTTGCGAAACTCGCTCGATTCCTCCTTCAATGATCTTGAAGATGCATTTCAATATTTCACTGCTCTCCAGGAAGATACACTCGATCTCTTCATTACCAACAACCTGAAAGACTTCCAAAAAGTATCACAACAACTACCTGTGATTACGCCAAAAAAATTTATTGAACAATACGCAAAGAACATGTTATGATGTGAACCGGTTTTTTTGATCCGGTCATTATTTGGGTTCCAGGTTCACCGGCAGTTGTTGTAACGTATCCGCTAATGGTCTAGGGGTATCAGCTTTATATAATATCTGATCCTGGATTTCATTTACCTTATCTTTGCTTACGTCCGATGGAAGAAAGTCCGGGATTTACTACAAACCAGCTAATGTGTATTATCACGAGTGCGCCATAGCAAAAATACCGGTACACGCATGCTGGGTATAATCCATTGGTTCACTATGGTTTAGCGAGGTGTATTGTATGTTTATTTTTGCGACGGTGTACTAACTTTTGAATACTTTGTCTTCAAGACGGCTAATCCGCTCTTCCATTTTTTCCTGACGGATGAGCAAATGATCGTTCATTTTGTGAAAGTCTTCACGTAAACCTTTAAGCTCGTATGTCATTGTTTCAAACAACGTTGCGTGCTTTTCCTGGCCAACAACCAGCTTTTCCAGTATTGCTCCATGTTTTTCCTGGCCAACAACCAGCTTTTCCAATATTGCTCCATGTTTTTCCTGGCCAACAACCAGCTTTTCTAATATAGCTCCATGCTTTTCCAATAAAGCCCCGTGTTTTTCCAGCAAAGCCTCCTGCCTGTCTTGCTTCAACAGGGTTTCAGCTAATAGCTCTACTATTTTATCCTCATTTTTCATAACGACAGCATTTTTGTTAAAATTAAGGAAAATCCTGCACTTCTTTGATTCTTCATTTCTGCTTCGCAGGGAATTCAAAACCGAAACGGGCATTCAATACATCGGCATAGGGACTTTTGTGATCTGGATTGAAAAGCCGGAACATGATAAGCGCAGTGCCTTTCACATTTTTGATGAACCGATACTCTTTCTTCATCCCAACAAAAGCACCCCACACCCACTCACGCTGACCGGCGTCGGGTGTGGCTCTATGGATAAGCGGAGGAACGAACGCATTCATCACTTCAACTTCAGCACGGGGATAAAATCCGTTGCCCAGCCTGAACTCAGAAAATGCTCTTGGCCCGTAGATGCTCATTTCTGACGGGCTCCATGTATACTGTTTTGTATCATACCCTATGCGCTGGTTCCAGCCGGCGCCACTGGTAAAACGGCCCGTGAACCGATAGCCAACATACAGGTTGAAATCGGTAAGGATATGATCATTTTTCGTTTGAAGCTGAAGAGCGATACCAGGAACAACCCGTTCGATAAATGGTTTACCTCTCATTTCGTTAGGCCGCTTCTTTGGTATTTCACTCAGACTGTTCAGGCTTGAATATTTGCGCTTGAGCTTTGCCATTTGCTCCATAGCCTGTTGCAATTGTTGTTCCTTACCGGCGAAGTGATCAATAGCCTGTTGTTGTACTTCTTCTTTTAATTTTTGCCGAAGTGCCTCCTGGTCGCTTAACTGACCGGCCATTTCCTTCAACTGATCCGCCTCTCCTATTTGTTTTTGTATTTCACCCAACGGTACAACTTCACCCGCCTGTTTTTCAATGACGGCAGAAATGTCTTCCATACCGGTTGGAATGTTTTGAGGAATTTTGGCCTGGTAAGATTTGCCCTGGTCTGTAAGGCCATTCAGGTCTCCGGAAGGAAGATTTACGCCCGGTGTATTGGGCAAACCGGGAAGAGAATTATCAAGCCCAGGCAATGAAGTGTTTACGCCCGGAAGATCAATTGACATATCTTTTCCGAAATTCAGATCAGGAAAAGCTGCATCAGGCAATGATACGTTCAGCTTATCCATCATGGAAGTTAGTTGTGATGTTTTCTCACGCAACTCATCCGGCAGGTTAAGCGATTGAATTTTATTATTGACCTTCTCCTTTAAAGAATCTGCTTTGGATTGAATGGCGCTGAGCTTCTGATCTTTCCATTGGTTTACACTATCCAGCCTGCTCACCAGGCTGGCTGTTGAAAAATTGAGATTGTTCAGGCTGTCGATGCGCTGCTGAAGGCGTCCCGTTGCTTTAGCGGCAACCGTACTGACAGAATCATAGGAGTATTTCAGCCTATTAAAAGAAGCGCCGGCCGCTGTTTGAATGGAGTCTAACGAATGCAGCGATTTTTGACTGATACCCGACTGTCCGGCAAATAGGCTATCCGGCAAAGACGTTTTCTGAAAAATAGTATCCAATGAATGTATCCGTTGAACCTGTTTTTCCAAAAGACTATCCAATGACTGAGCCTGTATTTGCCAACAGCACGGGAGTAGGAATAAGATGGCAGCTAAACGGAGAGGCATAGTTAAAAATAAGTAATGACTGGCATTTTATGTAGAACGAAATAATAATATTTTTACATCACGGAGTCTCGAAACGAAGACCTACTGCGATTGAAAGTGTCTAGTCCGTTGAGTCCCCTAACAGGAGACTCAACGGAGGCGGAAGGCCCAGTTTGAATTACTAGACAATCTGTTGGTACACCTCCCTGCGTTTGTTGAACTCTTATGACATCACCCATGCCATAGACATAACTATTATTCTTGTTTATCGGAATACTCCCTTATCATACCTCTCAACTTTTTGAATAGTCCCATCAGGATTCCAATATTTCCACGTACCCACAGGAATTCCCTCTTCGTAATAGATTTCATTTTCAATCTGCCCATTCTCAAACCATGTAATCCATTGACCATGCATTTTACATTTTCTATAGGAAACTTGACTCATTTGCTTTCCATCGGGATACAAAAGAATGGCTTTTCCAGTACAATCCTTTATCGTTTGCTTTCCAGAATCATCCCATGCCTTAAGGTCAATTAATTCTCCTTCATCATTATATGAAGCCTCGCTCAGAAGATGGCCATTCAAGTACCAATACTTCCAAGAGCCAGTCATCTTTCCATTTTTGTAAATGCCCTGAGCTCTTAATTGACCACTTTCATAAAAGGTCTGATATTCTCCATTAAGGGTGTTGTTTTTGTACGGAATCTGCTCCTTCAATTGCCCATTGTCAAAGTACTCTTTTTTTTGTTCCTGCGCAGAACATGAAATTAAGAGTCCAACGATGAATAATAATCTCGTCAATTTCATGGTATTCTACTTTGGTCCTAATTCATTTTTGTATGGATGATTTGGATCTATTGGATCACCTGGTATCCAAGTGCTGTAAATTCGGACTCTTACATTAACCGCGTCACTTATTTGCGAGTCAAGCCCGAATTGCCACAGCATTGGAGAGTAGTCAAACTGATAAAAATCAAATGACTTAGTCTGACCTGGTAACAGAAGCAGGGAATGAGAATCCCCAGAGTAGACCTTTCTTTCTGTACCCAACCATGTTTTCTTCACATAATATCTTGACTGGTCTGCTAAATCAATCTGGACTCCAAGAATGTTCATATTTGTCAACTCAATACGAACGTGCTGACCACCTAAGAATTTAAAATCTCCAGATTCTGTTTTAAAATCTCCATCCTTGACAAGGGTTGTAGAAGCAAGTAATCGTAAGCCAGGGTCTCCCTGCGTCTGAACTCGTGGGTCTACATACACATCAATGTATGTTATTCCATCCAGCGTATAATGTATTATTGTACTACTATTATCAATACCTGCACCAGCACTATAAACAGTTTGTAAATCTCCATTCATTGCTCCGTATGCCTTCGCTGCATCTGCATTGCCTTTCCGTGCTTCATACAGCATTGTTTGCTGGTAATGCCAGTTTTGAGATGCATAATAATGAGCCAGTCCAGGAGGGGCGTCCGGCCGCGACGCATTAAGCCATTGCTCGTTAGTCATCCCGTCGGCTCCTACAGATCCTCCGCCTCCACTACCCCCCATATAATCCTGATACGGACCAAAATGACGGCCACCTGTCCTGGGATCATGCCACCGGCCATACTGATCATATTCCGCCCCCGTCGGGTCATTCAACATCACAGGATTATTGCCAGCATAATGATATCCACTCACAGAAGCATACTTCGTAGCCAATGGATCAATGCTTGTAAACCTGCCCAGCGCCGGGTCGTAATTACGATAGAACGTCTCATACCACCCGCTCGTGGTGTTTAGCTCAGACCCTGCGTTATAGAGGAAATCGTTCTTCGAGTTTTCACGCGTCCAACTGGTGTTGGCCTGCAAGCCGAAGGGATAGTACTCGTTGTATTGTATTACGTTCGTTTTCGTATGCGTGATTTTTAAGTCATCAAAATATACCCAATTGTTCGATGCATTGTCATAGCTGAGATATACAAATATATACCCTGCTTCTTTGATGTTGATCGTACTGAATGAAAGTTTCTGCTTTTACAACGCGAGGTCTCAAAACGAAGATACGTTGTGACTGAAGATACATTCTCTGAAAAATAGTATCCAATGAATGTATCCGTTGAGCCTGTTTATCCAAAAGACTATCCAATGACTGAGCCTGTATGTGCCAACAGCACAAGAGTAAGAATAAGATGGCAGCTAAACGGAGAGGCATAGGTTAAAAATAAGAAATGACAGAGGTTTATTTATAGAGTGATTCAATAATATTTTTACATCGCGGAGTCTAAAAACAAAGAGGCCGTTTGCGGCTGAAAGCTTTCAATCCGTTGAGTCCCTTAACAGGAGACTCAACGGAGGCGGAAGTACCAGAATTCATCATCAACCAATTTCCATTAATTTGTCATACCTAGGATCACTTTGCATTTGAACATCGATGATTACTCTTAATTCATTGTCGCCTCATGGAGGATTTTCCACTCTTCACAACCTTATCCGTTAAACCTACACGATACATCAAATTATACTCAACAGTAACCTTCCTTCGCTTAACCTTGATTTTAGTAAACTCAATATAAGTTTTTACATCACTTTCAAACAAGTGAGTCTTAGAGAGAAAATAAACCTTTTCATTGTTATAATCGACTACCTCAAAATCATTTTCAACCGAGGCAGACTTTCTCAACTCATCATTGATGAGTATAATAGATTTGCTGCTTTCTAAAAATTCATTTTCAAAGCTCGTTGATTCAACCAAGTTCTTTATTGAAAACTCTGAGAGTTTATTTAAAAGATCTCTGTCAAGCTTAGATTGGCCAAACAAACCTGTACAGATAAAACTTACAAATAAACTTATTACTAAAATCTTTTTCATGAGGCTAAAAGGGGTTATTGTGGGAATACTAATTCCATTCTAATTACGATTGCAGCAAGATGCCCTTGATTGTTGGTGATATAAATTAGTCTGTCCTCCATACCTGGATTAAGTGCTGCATACTCTGGACGAATTCTTAAAAAGTCAGGGACATCGAATAATGTTTCACTAAACGAGTAGGGCGTGCCAGGTGCCTCTTGAACAGCTAACCTACCAAAGACAGGACGTAATGTTAAACCTGTTCCTTTTGAATCCTTTAACTTACTGAAATTAAAACTTTCTATTTCGTTTACAAGATCACGAGGGTCAAAACTTGTTCCGTTATATTTCTCTACAAGTGGATTGACGAAGTCATTCCTCCAGCTATCTCTCCATCTTTCGTGAATTTCAGCAGTTTTAGGCCACGGATCTTGGGGCCCTGTTTGCAGTTGCTGAACTCGTGGGTCGACATACACATCAATGTATGTTACTCCATCCACCGTGTAATATATTATTGTACTTCTATTATCACCAGCGCTATGAACGGTTTGTAAATCTCCATTCATTGCTGCATATGCCCTTGCTGCATTTACATCTCCATTTTGAGCCTGACGCAGCAATTGACTCCTTTGAATATGATATTGAGCCATACCCTGCGCCTCCCAATTACCAGGATTCCCAACTCCCATTTTTGCGTAAAAGTTTGCAATATCCGCATTGAGCATTTGCTGATCGTACGCGTACCAATAGTCAGCCGAGCATGTATTACAGCCGCTGGGACCATTATAACCCTCCTGCTCTTCGTATCCATTCCAATAAGCCCCCGTCGGGTCATTCAACATCACAGGATTATTGCCAGCGTAATGATACCCACTCACAGAAGCATACTTCGTAGCCAATGGATCAATGCTTGTAAACCTGCCCAGCGCCGGGTCGTAATTACGATAGAACGTCTCATACCACCCGCTCGTGGTGTTTAGCTCAGACCCTGCGTTATAGAGGAAATCGTTCTTCGAGTTTTCACGCGTCCAACTGGTGTTGGCCTGCAAGCCGAAAGGATAATATTCGTTGTATTGTATTACGTTCGTTTTCGTATGCGTGATTTTTAAGTCATCGAAATATACCCCTTTCGCAAAAAAGCTACGGCAGACAGGGCAATTGTTTTATGCATGGTCACAGCTGAGGTAAACAAACACATAGCCCGGCTCTTTGATGTCAATTGTGCTGAATGAAAGTTTCTGCTTCGTAAAGGAAAAGTGGGTCATAAAAAAACCGGCCCATGAGAGCCGGTTTTTTTAACAAATTCAATTCACTTTATTGAAGTCCTACATGGTCGATGAATACCGTACCTGCCCAATCTGTATCCTGGAATTGTATTTCTCCAATTGTTGGCGGACTACCAAAGTCTGCTAACGGGATTTGCACATCTTTCCATTTTCCGGGTTCAATATCCACCTGAACTGAAGTAGAAGTACCATCCGTAGTTGGTTTGATATTAATCTGAATATTCGCTCCGGCACCTGGTCCTCCATAGATAGAAAAAGCAAAGTATTGCATACCGGCAGTGGACAAGGGAGTGTTGCCCCATGCACCAAACTGGCTTGCTCCACCCCAGCCGCCAACATAGGTGGCTTTGATAGATACATCCCCAGCCCGTTGCTGTTCTACACTGCTGGCATCAGTTGATGTGCCTCCCCAACCGCCTCCAATTCCAAAAGGACTTTTCGCCTGGTCATCATAAATTACAGTAACAAGGTCAGGTAACAGTCCCATTGGCACATCCGCAGCCAACCCAATCTCATCGATGTATACGGTCGTGTTATTGGTAGCTGCATCCGAATTATTGTTCTTAATGAAAAGTTGGTCAACATTGTCTGCCCCAGCCAAATTTGCCAATGGCACAACTATCTGGTGATACTTGTCACCCGTAAATGCAGGAGGATAGGTATCTGCACGATCCGTACCGCCAGTATCCCTGATCTGAACAATTATCTCAGAATTCTCTCCGACTACGTGTACATAGAACACCAGGTAATTGTAACCAGCAAAAACATTTGCACCTGCGGTATTCTTGAGTTGAACAGCACCATAAGCATCATTGAATACTGACTTTATCGCTTTTTCTCCATCAGCAGGATTGTCGGTATTATCATAATCCTGGGATACATGGCCCCAGCCTCCCCAGGCTTGCCATCCATTTTGCATTCCATCTTTATAAATGTAGTAGTCCAGCGCAGGGAACGAACCTGTAGGAGGAAGTCTCAGTACCACGCCAAGCGGTCCTGCAAAGTCATGGATCGTTACGTATTCAACAGCGCCCTGGGTGGCCGATGCCGGTACCGCCAACTTGATCTCTGTAGCGCTATGCGCCGTAAAGGAAGATGAAGGAATTTCACCGGCACCAGGCAGTACTATTTTGGCAACCAAATCTAAATCAGTACCCGCAATGGTAATCTCATCTTCACCTGGTTTAGTAGGCGATGGTGTAATCGAAGTTCCAACCGGAAGAATAATAGTTAGCTCATCACCTGTTACAACATCGACAGGAGATGCCTGCTTCAAAGTTAACTTGCCTTTAACGGCAGTCGCCGGCACACTAACAACGATTTCTGTCTCTGACTGGCTTATAAAGTTTGCCTTCAAAACAGAAGCGTCTCCACCGAATACAACCTCATTGATCAAATCCAAATCTGTACCTGATATGGTAATATCTTCGGTATGCCGGATAGAAGTCGGATTCAACTCACTTACTACCGGTAAGGTTACAATCAACTGTTCTTCCGTTCCAAAAGTTAATGGATCAGTTCCACCGGTGGCAAAGATCAGGAAGCCTGTCTGGGCCTCCATAGGCACCGTTACCTCCAGGCTCGTTAGCGACTGGCTGTCGAAGGCCTCCTTTTCCACAACCACGTCACTGGCAAAAGTTATCCTTTCAATCCAGTTAAGCTTATCACCCGTAATGGTGACTTTAGTTCCAGGCTTCGCTTCTGCCGTGATGCTTGTAATCACAACGGGAACGTCAAAATTGAGAATTGTTTTTGACTCAATATCCCCGGAAGGCGTTTTCAAAATCACTTTACCCGCTTCAGCAGCATTGGGAATCCTTACTTTAAATTGCTCAGCGGTAGCGGAAATAAACTCACTACGGGGTATTTCAACGGAAGGCCGTAAAACAACTGCTGTAACCTTATCCATGTTTTTTCCAATGAAGGTTATTTCATCGCCATGGTGTACACCTGATGGCCCGAAACTCAGCAGTACCGTCTGACCAGCAGCCGGGTCCTCTTTGTCATCACAGGCGGACAGGAATACCAAGCCTGCCACTATAAGCAATGAGGCAAGCCCTTGAATTTTATATTTAAATACATTTTTCATTTTCTGGCAACTGTTAAGGTTCAACAAATCGGATATTGTCAATATAGAATTCAATTTCATTACCACTGTTTTCTGGGGAGCCTAGCAGCCAGGTACTGAACGATCCGGCGGCAGTCTCTATGAATGGCTGGCCGGGTGTGTAGGTTACTACCCCGCCTGGTGCTCCCATATGATATTGAAACTCTGTCATAGGTACGACCACAGTAATCCATTTTCCACCTGTACTGAATTCTTCTCCAGCGTCAGCCCATGGTCCCCATATAGCCCGTGCATTAAGATCGTTACTCCATATCTCCTGGTTGTTACCGGCATGAGTTGGTGTAGACAGGCAAAGATTCAGATAACCTCCGTACCATTTGTTAACTTTGGCCTCGAACTTCAGGACATAATCCTTATATGAATTGGGGTATAAAGGATAGAAGTTTTCGCTACGGTCAGCATCATTTCCACCCCAATATTCCATTGCAAGCGGAGATTCCGCAGGAGCACCCGGACCTTCATCACGTTGATTGGCTGCAATGTCACCCCGTACAACCAGGTATTTACCAGCAACAGGATTATCAGTGTCTTCACTAAGGCCAATGCGCCATCCATTCGCCACCTTGGTGTCAAAATCAAGAACTATATTCCGGCTATCCCATATATGGAACGTGGATTCTGTTTCACCAAAATTCGTTGCCAAGGTGACGGGACCTTCAACGGCACCCTCCGGAACGGAAACCTCTACACTGGTCTGGCCTACAGATATAACCTCGCCTTCCTGGCCACCTGAAAAAACTACTGTCAATGGCTCAAAGAAAAAGTCACCGTTGATAATCAGATTCTCACCTTCCTGAGGCCATTCATTTCGTACTGAGTAAAGATCCGGAGGAGGAATAGAAACTATAAAGGGATACACTAAAGTATCCAGATTGGCATCTACCACATACATCTTATCGGTAATCACATCAGGAGCTAAACTGGGAACGCTGACAAACACTGTATTATTGGTTACCCATGTAGGTGCAATTTCTGGCGCTCTTCGGTCGTTAAACCAGATTTCACGGGTTCCTCCCAAGTTTTCACCCATGAGAACAATTCCTGTTCCCAGATTGGCAGCAACAATCAATGAATCAGCTTTCATAGGATCTGCCAGCCTAATGTATCTAACTATTGCCGGGCCGCTGGGCGACTCCAGGCTCATTCCATCCCCATCTTCCGAGCAGGACGTAAGCAATACCGAACTCATGATCAGGCAGGGAATGATCATCACGATGGTTATTGAAAGAAATTTATTTCGTATTAATTTCATTGTGATCAAATTTTTATTCAAAAACATATTCAACGGCCTCTTCATCCTTACCCAATAAAGGGTTTATTACCACTTCACTACCCGGTAAAGGTAGTTGCATGTGATAATTGAATATCACGATTTGAGTATCCGTATTTTGATTTCCATTGGCTGACGTTGTCCCGGCAGGCACTAATTCATATCCCGCAGGATCATTCTCAAGAGCGTCTTGAGTATTAATTCTGAAATAGCGATCAGCGCGATTCTGGCTGTTGAGGTATGCAATAGCTTCTTCGTTATTTCGATAGTATCTGCGTTTTACGTCCAGCCATGACTGAGCTTCAAAACCAAACTCAACTCTGCGTTCATTAAAAAGATCCAGAAAAGTCATGTTACCATCGGATGGAGGATTTAATCCGGCACGCGCTCTGACAGCCAGATAGGCATCATAGCCCGGTCCACCAGACAAAGAAGCATTGCCACCAAGCATCGATTCAGCATACAATAGATAAACATCTGCCAAACGCAGATAGTAAATATCAAGCGGAGAATCCTGGTTAGTAATAACATAGCCATGATCTTTATCATTGCCTATAACTTGCTTCTTCATACTGGTTAGTGTTGGCGTTTGTCCCTCTACCTGAGTGTTTTCATCATCGCGAGAAACGATGTAATATGTGTAGCCTCCTTTTTCTGTTGCTACATAATTATATACATCACCATTCTGCATATAAATGGCCCTTCTCCGCTTGTCTTCTTTACCTTCAGCGTTTGTTTCAAGGTTACTTATGTAACTTAACGTAGGACATTTTCCGGAACCCCATGCCGTTGCATCACCGGTAACTTCAGTACTTCTGGCGAAACGAGCCTGGCGGCTGCTTCCATAACCCCATCCGCCATTAATCAATTGGGGCGCAAAAAGGATCTCGGGGTCATGCTCGTTGGCAACTTTGAACAAATCTTCATAATTGCTTGCTAAAGTACGCCCGCTATTGTTGATCACATCTTCTGCATAAGCTGCTGCAGTTATAAAATCGGCAGCCGACCCAATCGATCCTCCTCCTACACTTCTTTGCCCTAGGGTTACGTGCAACTTCGCGAGCATACCTTTGGCTGCCCAAGAAGTAACCCGGCCTGCATCATCCGCAGACGGCAGATTTTCTGCCGCAAAAACAAGATCTCTTCTTGCAAACTCATACAGGCTGGCCGTCGTGTTTTTAGGAAGCTGCGTATTTCCTGAACTAATTTTTTCAGCAGATTTTTCAACGATAGGAGTTTCACCCCAATATTCTGTCAACATAAAATAGGCTACTCCCCTCATAAACCGGGCTTCGCCTAAACCAGCACTAATAACTGCCTCATCCACGCCATAGCCTCTTGCAATAGTTGGCATGTCATCTATGATCAGATTGGCGTAAGAAATTACATCATAGAATCCCTGCCAGCCCTGGCCGATGTATTGATTGCTTTCGTTAAAAGACATGTAGAAAAACTGTCCTTCAGCATCCCAGTTATGATGCATATCTCCTGACATTACATCACCGGTAAGCCAAGAAAACTGATCGTTAACAGCCCACCACACACGTCCGTACAGCGCCGCCGTTGACTGACGAATCTCTGCGGGATTGCGATACCAGGCATTAACAGTAGCCTGATCCTCCGGAACAAATTCCAGGAATTCTTCTTGACAAGCACTGAGTAAAATGGTCAGCACCGTCAACAAATATTTTATATTTCTTTTCATAATAGCTTCCATTTTAAAAATCTAGATTAATACCGAACGTGAACACACGAGGTGAAGGATAGCGTCCCATATCAACATTTTGTTGCAATGAGCTTTGATTAAAGGCGCCAATCTGGGGATCAAGCCCTGAATAATTAGTAAATGTGGCCGCATTTTGCACGTTGACATACACCTGTGCACGGTCGATCTTAACCTTCTGCGTGATAGCCAAAGGAAGTGTATAAGCCAATTTAACATTCTGGATCCTTACGAAAGTACCATCTTCAATCCACCGGGATGACATAAAGTGATTGCGGTTCTCACCGCCATTGTCAAACCGGGGAATATTGGTTTCCGGATTGATCAGCTCTACGTGGTCAATGATATTGATGTCCGTACCGCCTTCTTTAAGTTGAGTGCGTGCCCGGTTTAGAACAGTCATAGCCTGATTGTCAAAATTGCTGACCATCTGCTCATTCCGTGCCCTCGAATAATTCAAGATATCACCCCCTACCGCTCCAATAATAAATACGTCCAGCGTGAATGGACCATATTCGAAGGAGTTGTCAAATCCGAATGTAAAGTCAGGATTTGGGTCCCCTATCACTTTCTGATCATTGCTGTCAATAATATTATCACCGTTCAAGTCTCTCCACTTAATATCACCCAGCCAAACGCCTTTTGTTCTTTCGATCAGGTTTTCAGGAACAAGTTCCGGATTGTCCTGTGTAGGAACAGTTTGGGGGTCAACAATTTGTACGGCATGATTCTGAATCTCCTCCTTGGAAGTAAAAATACCATCCATTACATAGCCGTAGAACTGACCTACCGGATAACCTACATCAGTTACAGATGCCGTTTCGAAACCTGGGTACCAGTATAAATTATTCGCCAATCTGCCGCCTCCCATTTCAGTTACTTTGTTTCTGTTCACTGAGATATTAGCATTGGTTGTCCACCTGAATTTACCTTTATCAATATTGTAAGTCTTCAGGGTGGCTTCAAAACCCGTGTTTTCCATCTTACCTACGTTGGCCATAGGGCCTTGAACATTGGACCCGAAATTATTTGGCAGATTAACCCGAAGGAGCAAATTGTCAATAATCTTCTTGTAGACATCTACGGTGAGATCAATCCTTCCACCGAAGAACCCAACATCCAGACCTATATTGGTCTGTGCGGTAGATTCCCATTGCACGTTAGGATTTGAATAAGCATTTTGACGTGTAGCCGGACCGAAATAAGAAGGTTCACTAACCAAGGCTGAACCAAAGGCATAATCTTGAATTTGCTGGTTACCTACTTCACCATATCCCACTCTCAATTTCATATTGCTGATCGTATTAGATCCCGACATAAAATCTTCACCAGATATTCTCCATGCTCCAGATACAGAAGGGAATACACCATAGCGGTTGTAGGGACCAAACTTGGATGAGCCGTCTCTACGGATCGTTGCCGTTAACAGATAGCGATCTTTAAAGCTATAATTGGCACGGGCAAACTGGGAATACAATGAACTCCACCCTTTATAACCTTCATTGGCTCTGTTTGAAATTTCACCCTGTCCCATTACGGGAATATCATTCGGTACATTTATCTTATAAGCTGTAAACCCTTCAAATTGACTCTTTTGAGCTTCAAGACCAGCCATCGCAGTCAGGTCATGATCACCAAACTTCCGATGGTATGTTAAATAGTTTTTCCACAACCAGAAGAAACTCATATCCGACCGCTGTGAAAGCTGGCTGATAGTATTCTTTACTCTTCCCCACTCATAGGTAGGGAAAAAAGCCTTATTAAAAGTGTTATTATAATCCACTCCAATCTCTGAACGGAAGTTTAATCCCTCAACAATTCCGATATCTCCGTAAAAGTTGGTCATAAGGCGGTTATTAACCGCAGTATTATTATTTAACAAGGCCAATCCAACCGGGTTTCTACCCATCTGGGCCGATTGTTCCTGCTGACTGGGACCAGCATAGGTTCCATCAAAATTCTTAACTGGAATATGAGGCGCCATTTGAGCCGCTTGAGAAATTACCCCGTCACCGCCATCACTAAGGGTGATAATTTGGTCTTGCCTGGAGAAGTTCAGGCTAATTCCGAAATTAATGTTTTCCTTTGCTTTGGTATCTATGTTAGTGCGTACGTTAAAGCGTTCGAATTCAGAGCCAATAATGATACCTTCCTGCTGGAAATATCCTCCGGAAATTGCGTACCTAGTTGCGTCATTTCCACCCGCAATGGTTAGCGTGTGGCTTTGCATAGGGGCATGCTGGAATACAGCATCCTGCCAGTCGGTGCCGGGTCCAAGAAGACTTGGATCAGCAAAATTTGGATTGAGATTGATACCCGATACTTCCTGTGCCACCTCATTATTATAGCCAGCATAGGTAGGCAAATCCATCATATCGAAAGTTTTATACACGTCCTGCACAGCATAGAAGCCGTTGTAGCTTATAGTCGACTGACCTTTCTTGCCTCGCTTCGTGGTGATGATAATCACACCATTGGCCGCCCGGGAACCATAAATAGCTGTTGCCGACGCATCCTTCAGAACTTCAATACTCTCAATATCATTAGGGTTGAGAGCTGCTAGGGGGTTGGTTGCAGCACGTTGTTGCCCGCCAGCTCCTCCAGCCCAATCGAATCCGGTAATTGTGCCCGCTTCACCACCAACCTGAATTCCGTCAATAACATATAAAGGTTCACTGCTTTGTGTAAGGGAGTTAGTACCCCTGATCCTGATCGATACTACACCACCGGGTTGACCTGAGTTCTGAGCTACCTGAACACCGGCTACCCGGCCTTGCAGCGCCTGGTCTACACTGGCTGTAACAGAACCCCGTAAGGTTTCACCTGTAACTGAGGACAGAGCCCCGGTAAGATCACTCTTCTTTTGCGTTCCATAGCCAACCACTACAACCTCTGCCAGCGTTTCAACATCTTCAATGAGTTTAACATCGACCCGCGTCAGCGAGCCAACTCGAATTTCCTGTGACTGATATCCAATAAAGGATATCACAAGAACATCATCGTCAATAGCTTCGAGAGAAAAATTTCCATTGCCATCAGTGGCGGTACCAATAGTGGTACCTTTCTTGACTACGTTAACACCAGGCATACCACTGCCTGAGTCATCCGTTACTCGTCCTGTCACAACTCGCTGCTGCGCGTTGGCAACAACAAATCCTAAAAGGAGAAGCATTACGGAAGCCCATCTTGTTAAGCTTCGGTAGATTTTTTTCATAGATTTTGTTTAGGGTTAAATTGATTTATGGTTTAGTAATTAGAGACTCATTTGCCGGATCGCCTGGGTGGGATCTATATTGAATAAATCCCACTACAGGCCAGATTCTTCACCCAAACCATGTGAAAGTTTCTTGATCCAGTTTCTTTTTATTGATCCTTCACCACTATGCGGCGCAGGAACCAGAACGCTTTTCAATGCTTATATTTAAAGGGAACTTCCTCCCAGTCAGCACACACAACCGAGTGCACCTATTGGGTTTCGCAATCGATTGTAGTTAATCAGTCAAAGATGCATAGTCATTTTGACTTTAAGGGTATGGAAATGTTATTCTATGACGGCTTATCGGTTAACGAAGGGTATCAAAATGTTTCGGGTAGATATATAAAATGTTACAGCCACCCCGGAATCTCATTAGAAATGAGACACTTATCCCATTCCACCTCTTTGAGAAATAACATGTAATAAAGTTTCGGGATTTTAAATTTGCCAAAGAGACTATTATTAGTGAGAGCATCATTTACTGATATAAAAACATTTTATCAACAAATATTAACCAATGTTGAAAAGTAGGCAATAGGCAATCACAGTAGGCAAAATTCCCTATTGCCATTTGCTTACTGCCATTTTTTCGCTTGTATCATAGATTTTTGAATGAACTAAGTAGCACTAAATCACTAAACGATTAATAAAGCAGGCTTCTACAGGAAAAAGACAAGAATTACGCAGGCAACAATAAAAAAATAGAGGACAATCTCAAGAATCAACATCCGGTTACTCTTCTTTCGATAATCTTTTGACGGCATTTTGCGTAGCGATTTAGAATTATAAATCTACCACGTAAATCAATTGAGGTGGTCTACAAAATCGTTATGATCACGGATCAAATTGTTACATGTTTCTCAATCATTGCATCTTTTTATTGGATGCATACAATGAAGGAAGGATGTTAAACTGTTCTTTAAAATATTTCGCAAAGTATTTTGGGTTGTTGAAGCCAACCTTGTAGGCAACTTCCGCTACCGTCAATTGACTTTTCTCCAGTAGCTGGGCCGCATGTTGAAGTCTTATGGTGCGAATAAATTCTATCGGCGATTTGCCCGTTAGTGAAATGAGTTTCTTGTAAAGGTGCACACGGCTCATACCCAGTTCGTAACTAAGGTCTTCAACAGAAAAATCAGGATCAGAAATTTTTTCTTCTACAAACTTGATCGCCTTCTCAATCAGCTTTTCATCCAGTGAAGATACCTTAACCTCGCTGGTTTTAATTTCAACTTTATTAGCGAAAGATTTTTGAAACGCGGCGCGGCGTGCCAACAGGTTTTTAATCCGGCTTTGCAGTATTTCAAAACTAAATGGCTTTGTTACATAATCATCGGCGCCAATCTCAAATCCTTCTTTCATTTGCTCATCTGCCGCACGTGCGGTTAACAAAATAAAAGGTATGTGTGAAGTGCGTGTGTCGCTCCTTATCTTTCGGCACAATTCAATACCATTCATCTCAGGCATCATTACATCGCTGACAATAAGATCAGGTATTTGCGCTGTAGCTTTTGCCCATCCATCTTTTCCATTCTGCGCTTCGATAACATGGTAACGCAATCTCAAATTATCTTTCAGGTAAAATCTGAAATCTTCATTGTCTTCAACCAGGAGCAAGACTGGCTTTCTTTTGCTATTATAAGGTTGATCATTAACAGAAGATGTGAGATTTAAGGCTACCTCTTCATCTTCTTCGATGCTTGCTTCCAGTTTATGCGTGTTTCCTATTTCTCTTACCGGGAGCATGATAATAAAACAACTCCCTTTTTCAAGTTCGCTTTCAACGTCAATCGTCCCGCCGTGTATTCTGACAAATTCCTTTGTGATGGAAAGTCCAATACCACTTCCCTGGTTAACCATGCTGCCGGGTGTATCGTTCTGAAAGAAACGTTCGAATATCAAATCCTTTTTATCTTCCGGTATACCAATACCCGTATCGCGAACCTTGATTTGTAACCAGCGACCGCTATTTTCAGAAAGCGCTGTGATATCTACCCAAACCTTCCCTCCTTCGGGAGTAAACTTGAAAGCATTTGAAATCAAATTGAAAAGTATTCTTTCAAGCTTGTTGTGATCAAAAACCGTTTCGAGATTTTCAACATTACAGTTAAATGAAAACCGGATATTCTTCTTTTCAGACAAATCGGAAAATGAATAAGCAACGTCCCTGACAAAGTGAATAATGTCACCCGTTGTAGGGTTAAGTTTGATCTCCTGCACTTCCATCTTACGGAAATCCAATAACTGATTTACAAGGTTCAAAAGCCTTCTGGCATTTCTATAGATCAATTGAAGATGACCTTTTTCAGCAGGTTCTTTGGAATGCTTCAGTAATTTTTCCAACGGTGTAAGAATGAGCGTCAGTGGTGTTCTGAATTCATGGCTGACATTCGTGAAGAATTTCAGTTTAAGCATATCCAGTTCGTGAATCCGGTGAGCTTCTTCCCTCTCCTGTTCTACTTTAACTTTCATTCTTTCGCGTTGAAGAATAACCTGGCGCGTTAACATCAGCGCACCCAGTATAACAGCCAGGTACAAAACCATTGCAAGCTTTGTTTTCCAGAAAGGTGGTAAGACCGTAATTTTTAAACTCGCTCCATCATCGTTCCAAACGCCATCATTGTTAGATGCGATAACACGGAAAACATATTCACCGGGATCAAGGTTTGTGTAGGTAACTTTTCGGGAATCTCCATCCGCATTGAGCCAATCCTTATTGAATCCTTCCAGTTTGTATTTGTATTGGTTCTTGACCGGATGAAAAAAACTCAGCGCTGCAAACTCTATGGAAAAAACATTCTCATTGTGCTTAAGCGTAATGTCTTTTGTTTCTGTTATTGATCTTTCAAGAATTACTTTACCATCCAACTTCTCCCCTACGCCAATACTATTGTTAAAAATCTGAAGGTCGAGCAGAACTACAGGAGGTTTGTTTTCATTGAAAACAATATTGTCTGGTGTAAAAAGATTGAAACCATTCGGTCCGCCAAAAAGCAATTCACCTTCACGTGTACGAAGAGCGCTGCGGTGATTAAATTGTTTTCCCTGGAGTCCATCCAACTCATCATAATTTTTGAACTGCAGTTTAAGTTGATGGGAGCTTTGCTCTAAATCAATAATAATATTGGAAATTCCATTGGGCGTACTTACCCAAAGATTATTTTTCTCATCTTCCAGTATACTTAGTATTGAATTGTGAGGTAAGCCTTCTTCCATTCTAAAAACCCGGAAGGTTTTATTCTTTTTGTCATATGCATTAAGACCATCCTGCGTACCTATCCAGATAAACCCACGACTGTCCTGGTGCAAGGCTGTAATACTGTTGTTACTTAAACTTCCAGGGGTATTGCTTGCAAGGATGTGCGTAAACTTGTTTTCATCTTTCTTTCGCCACGAAATTCCAAAACCAGTGCCGACCCATATATTTTTTTCATCATCTTCCATCAACACCGGAACATAGCCGGTGAAAATTCCATCAGCGTTGGAAAAGCGCTTGAATTTGTTTTTGTCTCTTTGATAAAGATTTAATCCCCCAACCAGTGTACCAATCCAAAGATTATGGTCATCATCTTCCATTATGCTCCATACATTATCATCGGATATTGATTCCGGATCTGACTGGTTGGACCGGTAGTGCTTAAAGTTTATTCCATCAAAAGAATCAAGTCCTCCAAAGTATGTCCCTATCCAAAGTTTTTCCTGAGAATCAATCAGCAAACTAACGATCACGTTATTGCCCAGGCTGTTTGAATTTTTAGGATCATAAGTATAACGTTTAAACGTATTTTCTTTCCGGTCAAAAAAGATGAGGCCGCCGCCATTCGTTCCAATCCAGAGATTGCCATCCTTGTCTTCAACCAGGGCATTCACATCATCATAAGGCAAACTGTTTGGATTGGTGAACAGGTGGTGATAGAGTCGGAATTTTGTAAGGTGATGATGATAATAATTAATACCTTTTTTAAAGGTTCCTATCCAAACAATATCTTCATTATCTATGTAAAGTGCATTAATGCTGTTTTGACTTAAGCTTTTATCATCACCGGGATCATTTAAAAGATATTGAACCGTCCAGTTTTTTTTATCGATAAGGTTAACACCTCCATGATCCGTTGCAACCCAGATAAGTCCGTTTTTTGCCACTGCCAAATTCCGTACAATGTCGCTGTTAAGCCGAAGTGTTGCAGATCTCTGATTGAATTGCTTTATAGATCTGTCACGCGTATTCAAATGAAAGACGCCAAGATTTGCATTAGCAACAAATATCCAAAGATCACCATCATTATCGAGCCGTAAATTATAATCCAGAAATTCTGATGTGTGAGGTCGCAGAAGATCGGTATTGGTATAGATCACATTATAGCTTTTGCTATCAAGTTCTTCAAATGTTCCGCTACGGTAAATAATCCACACATTACCGGTTGCTTTATTTACGGCCACAGAGGAAATGACATCATCTTTTGTATACCTTACCTGGAAGGATTCTCTTTTCGCTGAGTCATAGCGATACAATCCTGATGCCTGATGAATAAACCAATAGCTACCCCGATGGTCATTGACAATATCTGAAATTGTACCTTCCGGAATTCCGTAACTTCTCAAAAGTCTATTGGGATTACGGTCGAAGTTTATTCTATAAGGATTGTATACACATACTCCGAAATAAGTTGTGACCCATACTCTTCCATCGGGATCTTCGAAAAGTTTATTTATGGCATTATCAACAAGCGATGTAGAATCTTGTGCGCTATTTGAAAATACTTTGAAGGAGTATCCGTCAAAGCGATTGAGCCCCGACATTGTACCTGTCCATAAGAACCCTTTTCGATCACGCAGAAAACAATTGATCTGACTGTGCGACAACCCTTGATTGACATCAAGCCGCGTAAATTTGTATTCATGCTTGTTCGGCTGTGCCAGGGATAGCGCAGGAAGTATAACAAGGCAAACAATAAACCATCGGCAGAACATACCAGTCGGGAAATTTAAAAAAAATCAACGATATCCTCATTTAAAAATTATGGAGAGAATACCTGAGAGCGCTGTTGACAAAAATAAGAATAATCATCAACATTTTGGATACGATCAAGTCTTATACAATTCTCCTGTTTCTGACAACCAGATTGCTATAAAACGCAAATTCGGAATGCGTGAGGCTGTAATCACTAAAATAGAGGTAATTGGAACTGATATTATCATACCTAATATTCCCCAGATAATTCCCCAAAAAGCAAGCGCCAGTAAAACACCCAGCGGACTCAGGTTTAGTGTACGACCCATTATCTGAGGTTCCATGACATTCCCTATTAATACATGGACTAATTCAAGTGCCAAAAAAATCCAGACAAAAATCATAAAGGATTGAAACTGCAAAATTGCAAACACAGCAGGTAGCAATGATGCAATGAGTGAGCCGATATAAGGTATGTAATTAAGGAGAAAGGTTAGAAATGCCCATAGAATAGGAAAATCAACATCAAAAGCCAATAAAATAAAGTAGGTCAGTGCACCTACAAGAAGACTCATTTGCGTTTTCACAAACACGTACTTTTGCACGGCGCTATTCACTTCTTGTAAAATAGGCAGGTAAACTGATCCCTGCTTTGACTCTTCAAAAACCAAATGGAGCTTCTTGCTAAAAAATTTTTGCTCAGCAAGTAAAAAGCCAACATATACAATAATGAGTACAATGTTTCCTGCAAAGCTTGAAATGCCATTTAATAATCCTGTTATCAAAGGTCTGAAGTCAAAGTCTTCTATCTTCTCAATCAACCGATGCTGCAGTTGTTCAAATCCTTCTATCGTTTGGATACTCTCCAACATAGGTTTAGAATTCTCTACATAGACAGGCGCTCTGCTTAGGATTAACTCCAGGTTATAACTTACCATCTCCACAATTCCAAAGGTCACCAAAAAAATAAAAACGAAAGCCAATGTTGTTTGCAACCATTCGGGCAATCGCTTCCTGCGGATTATTATTCTTCTTGTGTAAGCTTTAAATACATAGATCAAATACCAAACCATCACCCCCAGCACCAATGGTTGAAGGAAATTACTGAAGTATATGAGGCACACAACCACCACAGCTACCACGAAAAGCCAACTGGCAATCCGTTCGATCTTGATCTGACCATTTAAAAACCCAGATTGTTCCATGCAGATAATATTAGAAAATATAATGGATTCTCTTTCATAATTTTCACATATTAAAACAATTTAAATTTCACCATGAAGCGTACCCATATAATTATTCAATTCTTTTTAGCAACAGCTATCTTCTTTGGATGTCAACCGAAAAAAGAATCCACAAATGAAGAGACAATAAAAACGGTAGGCTTTAAACCCAACCCCCAGGATGTTCCTGAACAGGAAATTCACAACCTTGCTGTAGGTGATGCAGCTCCCGATTTTAACCTTCCGGATATCAGCGGGAAATTTTACTCACTCAATGATTTCAAAGATGCAAAGGCTTTTGTCATTATATTTACCTGTAACCACTGCCCTACTGCCCAGGCGTATGAGGATAGAATCATTCAATTCACCAACGATTATAAGGATAAAGGTGTAACCCTGATTGGTATAATGCCAAACAGTGTTATGGGATTACTGCCGGAAGAATGCGGATATACCGACCTCAATGACTCTTATGAAGAAATGCAGATACGCGCAAAAGATAAAGGATACAACTTTCTCTATTTATATGATGGCGACGACCAGGCGGCCTCATTAAAGTATGGACCATCGACCACTCCGCATGCATTTGTCTTTGACGCTGACAAGAAGCTCCAATATGCAGGACGCCTGGATGCTTCTGAAAAACCAGGAACAGCAAATGCAGAAGACTTACGCGCAGCAGTTGATGCTGTATTGAGTGGAGGAAAAATTGAAAATCCTATTACAAAAGCATTTGGGTGCTCTGTTAAATGGTGCTGGAAAGGCGGATATGGCAAGAAGGTCACAGAAGAATGGAACAACAAACCCGTAACGATAAGACCCGTGGATACCGATAGTATTGCAGCATTAGTAAGCAATCCATCAGACAAACTCCGCCTTATTAATGTATGGGCTACGTGGTGCGCACCATGTGTGGCGGAGTATCCGGAGTTGGTTCAACTCCAACGCTGGTATGGACAACGAAATTTTGAATTTATATCCTTATCTGCAGACAATCCGGAGCATCAGGATAAGGCACTTTCTTTTTTGCAATCGAAACGCTCACCGGTAAAAAATTATTTATTCAGCGGAACAGATAAGTATAAGCTGATCGAAGCGGTAGATCCAAAATGGAATGGTGCACTTCCTTATACCTTGCTGGTAGAGCCCGGAGGAAAAGTGGTTTACAGTTATCAGGGTGTTGTTGATATGTTGGCTCTTAAAAAAGCCATTGTTGAACATCCGCTGATGGGAAGGTATTATTAGGGTACCAGTTATCAGTTATCAATTAATAGATTATAGTCTTCGAGCAGACCAAGATCATTTTACCTGTGATCAAAAGTCATGGCATTATAGGTGATGGGACAATTATCTTAGTCAAAAGATTTTTAACTAAAAATTAAGACCCCATGAAACTTCTGATTTATTTAATCGGCAGATGGAATATTTCCATCTCCGTCGTGCTGCTGCTTCTCACATTTTCTAACTGCACCAGTCTGTTAACAGCTAAATTCGAATCCGATACTGTAGGAAACCTTCCGAACAAGAATCTCCCTGGAAATCCTTCAGGGGATGAAATTACTTATGTCGCAGGAATTGAGGGACAATTAGAGGTTGTTGCCAGTTCCGCATCAGGATCTACTAAAGCGCTGCGGTACAGGGGAACATCAATAGGTGTGGATGTTTCGGGGCACAGCGCCTGGTTAGGTTTTAAGGCCAAGTCAAGTAATTTCGCAAAACCTGTCACCTTCCTTTGGTCAGCCCGGCGAAGTTTTCCCAGTTCAGGCTCTAACCTTTTCATTGATATTTCTGATGGAAGTGCAATAGTGGCGGCACGAATCCGATTGGCGCATGACGGTACCGTTAGATTGATTACTAACATTGCTACTAACGATGGAAATGATATTGGAACTATTCCCAACGATGAACAGCATACTATTTCTGTCACGGTTGATCTTTCCAATGGCGTATATAGTTTTGGGGTATTGAAGTCATCAGGCAATTTTAGCAGTAACAATGTTCCCTTGTTAACACCAAATATTGCATCATACCATAATCCGGCGCGACCTACAGTGTCCTTCAAGTATGACAACTATATTTCAACTTTTAATTATACCATTGATGAGGTTTTCATCAACCGCAAAAATGACTGAAATAATTTAGAGAAACTTTTAAAGCTCATTAACTCAGGGAATCCAGAAACCTCTGGTCTTCAGCGTTCAGGGAGTGATTAAATTAAAATAGTCTTTTTTTAAGGCGAATAAAAATCCCTAATTAGCTTGCTGCGAATGGATATGTTACGCAAATTCACAACCAATATGGAAATGGAAATCAAAAGCACAGTAATTCAGGATGCAGCAAGCTTTACTGAATTCTGCACCCTGCTCAAAACAGCAGGGCTGCCTCATACTGACTTGGATTTTAAAAGAAACGTCCTCATTGGGTATTATGACGATGATAAACTCATCGGAACCGGTGCCCTGGAGATTTACGGTTCCTATGCCTTACTCAGATCGTTAGCGGTGATGGATGCCATGCGCGGACACTCTCTCGGGTCACGAATTACAGATGACCTGGTCGCTGAAGCGAAGAAACGCGACATTAAATCCATATACCTCCTTACAGAGTCTGCCAGGCTTTTTTTCAAACGAAAAGGTTTTACAGACATCGCCCGTGATGCCGCGCCTATGGAAGTAAAGATGTCATCTGAGTTTTCCGAAGTCTGTTCAGAAAGCGCTGTGTGTATGGAATTGGTTTTGGCAAACTAAGGTGTATCAATACAAATTATTGGTAACATTCCTTCGATGCAGCAGATTTTGTCATTAGTCAAAAGTCATTGGGGAATGCACCTGCCAATGGCGGTGGGCGAAAGATGCCTTCTTAACTTTTTGTGCCGAACGATTGTATTCCATAATTAAATTGTTGTACAACCAGATTGCAATCGTGTGAATGAAAGGTCATTAGTTCTTGGTCAATAGCCATTAGCAGGAACATTCCAATGACCAATGACCAATAACCAGTGACTATTGACTTTAATAGGTCATGATAACGATCATTTCTGAAAATTTAATGTTTTAGCTCCTTCCTGTTACATTTGCGCTTCATTTAAAAACCGTATGAAGCTGGACAAATATTTCGTCATTGATTTTGATAGCACGTTTACACAGGTTGAAGCGTTTGACGTTTTGGCTGACATTTCACTAAGCACCCATTCCGACAGGGAAAAGAGGGTTCAAAAAATAAAAGACATTACAAACCTGGGCATGAGCGGTTCTATTTCGTTCCGTGAATCGCTGGAACAACGGCTTGACCTACTTGAGCCGCACAGAAAACATCTTGATACACTTGTCACGCAACTAAGGCAAAAGGTTTCCACTTCTTTCAAGCGTAATAAAGAATTTCTTCAGCGAAATGCCGACAATATCTTCATCATTTCAAATGGCTTTAAGGATTTCATTATTCCTATCGTTACAGAATTTGGTATAAAAGCTGAAAACGTTCTGGCAAATGATTTTATCTTTGACACAGATGGTAAAGTTGTTGGCTTTGACAAGGATAATCCCCTGTCAGTTAATAACGGAAAATCCGAACAACTTAAAAGACTCAACCTTACGGGAGATGTTTATGTGATTGGTGATGGCTACACGGATTATGAAATTAAAAAATCCGGATTAGCAAACAAGTTTTATGCTTTTACTGAAAATGTAGAACGCGAAAGTGTGATCAGCAATGCCGATCACGTTACACCAAGCCTGGATGAAGTTTTATATTTAAATAAATTGAACACTGCGATCTCTTATCCTAAAAACCGGATCAATGTTCTTCTGCTGGAGAATGTACATCCTGTTGCAGTTGAAACATTGAAAGCTGAAGGTTTTAATGTTGATATCCATTCAGCAGCCATGACGGAAGAAGAACTTTGCGAGCGAATAAAAAATGTTTCTGTCCTTGGTATTCGTTCCAAAACACAAGTTACTGCGAAAGTGTTGCAGAATGCCAACCGCTTAATGGTAATCGGTGCATTCTGTATTGGCACAAATCAAATAGATCTTAAAGTAGCAACTAAAAAAGGTGTAGCGGTTTTTAATGCACCCTTTAGCAACACACGTTCCGTTGTAGAACTGGCCATTGCAGAAATGATTCTGCTGATCAGAAACATTCCCGACAAGTCTACCCGTATGCACAAAGGTGAATGGGATAAATCGGCGAAGGGCAGCTTTGAAGTAAGAGGAAAAAAACTTGGTATTATCGGCTACGGAAATATTGGCACACAATTATCCGTAATTGCAGAAGCGCTTGGTATGAAAGTGTATTACTACGATGCAGAAGAAAGACTTGCATTAGGCAATGCGACGAAATGCAAAACCATGCGCGAATTACTGGAACAAGTTGATGTCATCTCCATGCATGTTGATGGCCGCGAATCCAATACGAACATGATCGGCGAACGCGAGTTTGAAATGATGAAGAAGGGTGTCATCTTTATTAATCTAAGCCGTGGCCATGTCGTTGACATTGCTGCAATGAAAAAAAATATTGAGAGCGGTAAAGTAGTTGGTTGTGCCATCGATGTATTTCCGCACGAGCCAGTAAGCAATAATGAAGAATTCAAATCTGAACTGCGAGGTTTACCGAATACTATACTTACCCCTCACATCGGCGGAAGCACATTAGAAGCACAAGAGAACATTGGTCATTTTGTACCCGCGAAGATCATCGACTACATTAATACAGGAAGCACGTCCAACAGTGTCAACTTCCCTAATCTCACATTACCCACACTTGAAAATGCTCATCGGCTCATTCACATACACGAGAATGTACCGGGAATTCTTGCACGTATCAATCATGTACTTGCGGATAATGGTATCAACATCGTTGGTCAATATTTGAAAACGAACGAGACCATCGGTTACGTGATCACCGACATCAACAAAGAGTACGATAAGGAAGTGATTAAGGAATTGAGAAAGATTGAACATACGATTAAGTTCAGAGTACTCTATTAGAAATTGGTCATTGGTAAAACCACTGAATCATTGTCGATGTTTTACTATTTACCTAAGCGCCCTTGCACCGTGTGGTGAAAATGAAGACCTCGTAAGCAATAGAGGGTCCCTTTGCTGCAACATTTTATTTCAAACTTTTATCCCAAAATTATGTTTCATAGATAAGCACTACCATTGACCAATGACCTTTGGCCAATGACTTTTTTGGATCTGGATCAGCTTTTGCCAGGGTCTCGATATTTCAATGAACAGTTATGAAAACATATACATGCGATAATTGCGGAAACTTACTTTACTTCGAAAATGATCTTTGCCTGCAGTGCTATCACGCAGTAGGATTTTCTCACGATAAACTTTCAATCGTTACACTGGAAGATCGCAATGGCTGGCTTATCGATATCTCTGATCAACATAAGTCTTATCGATACTGCAAGAATAAACAACACAATGCATGCAATTGGCTCATTCCAACTGATCAGCCCGATGAACTTTGCCTTGCCTGCAGCTTTAACGGTACCATTCCCTCGCTTGACAATCAGGATAATATAGATAATTGGAAGAGGCTCGAAATTGCAAAGCATCGTTTGATTTATTCACTGTTAAGACTGGAACTTCCTCTTGAGCGGAAGAAAGAAAAAAAAGAGATCGGTTTGCAATTTGACTTCCTCAACACCATCATTCCCGAGGAAAAGGTGACAACCGGACATGATAATGGTGTAATCACTATCAATGCAGCTGAAGCAGATGAAGTTGAACGCGTGAGTAATAAAATTAATCTGCGTGAAAAATACCGCACACTCCTGGGGCACTTTCGCCACGAAGTGGGGCATTACTATTGGGACATCCTTATTAAGGACAGCGAGCTTCACCAGAAATTTAGAAATTTATTTGGTGATGAAACTTTAGATTACACACAGGCACTACAACGCTATTATGAATGGGGTGCACCAACAGACTGGACCAGCAATTTTATCAGCCCTTATGCTACTGCACATCCCTGGGAAGATTGGGCAGAGAGTTGGTCGCACTACATGCATATGATGGATACACTTGAAACAGCGCACACTTTTGGCATTGCCATTCGTCCATCACAAAAGGAGCAAAAAAAAATTATAGATACCGAGATCAGCAAAGATCCTTATACATGCAAAAACTTTCAGGAAATCATTGATATGTGGTTTCCGCTCACCTTTGCTGTGAACAGTTTGAACAGAAGCATGGGCTATGCTGACTTTTATCCTTTTATCATCTCACCACCTGTTATAGAGAAGTTGAGATTCATTCATGATGTATGCAGGAAGTTTTCAAAAGAAAAAGTAAAGGTGATTCCTTCATCTTCCTATTTGCCTTAGCTCCAATTCTGTTCTCAGCCATTGCCTTATACATTTGAAAAATCGCCAATGATCGTTGAATAGGGTCTGCTGAAAAAAGATAATGTCTTTGAAATTTTAATTCTATCATTTAAAAGCAGGTTATCAAGTACTTTATATAAAGTAAAGTGCAAGGGAAATTAAGATAAGCTGCCAAAAATCTTGCGTCTGAAATACATTCCCGCAGATCACGCAGATTGAAATACCGCAGAAAAGGCGCAGATAAATCTTCAGCGCAAATCTGCGTGCATTCGATCAGCCTGCCTGCACGAAGCCGTTTCGGCAAAGGCAGGCGAATTCTGCGGGAAAAGAGTGGGATTGAATTTTACTCCCAACGAAAAACACGGACAGCCAAAGCGTAGATCAAAATCAACCACACCACTATCCCGATTAAATCCGGAGTTATCTGTGAAAGCCCTGCACCTTCATTGGCGATTTTACGAAGGGCATGACTTACATACGTAAGCGGAAAAAAATCGGTGATTGATTTAAGCCACGAAGGAAAACCATCGCGGCTGAAAAATACGCCCGACAATAAAAGCATCGGAAGTTGAATAAGGTTGGCAACAGGAGCAACTTGCGTTTCATCTCTTGCCCAACCTGCAATGGCATACCCAAAACCCAGAAACACCAAAATACCCAACACAGCCACCAGCATGAAATTCAAGTAGCTGCCCAACATGTGAAAGTTGAAAAAGTAAGTACCAAAGCCGAGGAGTAAGGTGACCGTAGCAAGCGTTACCAATAAGCGCACGGAGGCCTGGGCAAATACAAAATAAAGAGGGTGAACGGGAGTAGCCTGAATCCTTCTTAATGCTCCACTTGCTTTGATCGCTACAAAGCTAAAGGCAACACCAAAAATTCCCAACTGCATAATACTCATGGACAAAAGGCCAGGCAAAACAAAATCAAAAAAACCAAGGTTGTTCGTGGTTACACCTTCACTTTTTACTTCCAGCACAGCCGGTGTGTTGGTAAGTTGACGATCAAGACCAGAGATGATTTCCACGATCACCATATTGGCCATTTGTCCTGTTTGTGGCTTGGCTTTATTATAACGTGTCTGCACTGTACTGGCTACAAGCTTGCCGTTTTCCAATGTTCCGAAATCTTCAGGAATGATGACTTGCAAATCAATATTGCCCTTCCCTAATTCATCTGCAATTTCCTTTTCAGTCTCTTCTGTAAGATCAAATGCCTCAACTTTGTGAAGGGCATCAATTAACCGGATGGAAAACTCGTTTGCAGCTTTATCGGTCAAGCCAATTTTCAAAGCATTGCCTCTTCCTTTTGAAAGAAATCCAAAGATTGCCATTAAGGCTATTGGCAAAATTAAACTGAAGATGATAGCGCCTTTATTACGATAGTACATTTTAAAGGAAGCTTTCGCGAGCGCGAAAAAGGAACGTGTGTTTTGATTCATGTTTAGTCGCGGAGGTGTTTACCGGTAAGGTCAATAAATACGTCTTCTAAAGTTGCGGGTGGTACTTCCGTGTGAGGTATAAATCCACGAGCCAACAACTGGCTGATCAGTTGCTGAGGCGCATCCAGCGCAACAATTTTACCATCATCCATAATCGCGACGCGATCACAAAGGAATTGCGCTTCCTCCATATAATGCGTGGTAAGTATAACGGTCGTACCTCTTTTTCTTATTTGAGCGATTAAATCCCACAAGTTGCGACGGGCCTGAGGATCAAGCCCTGTTGTCGGTTCATCCAGAAAGATCATAACAGGCTGATTCACCAGCGTGGTCGCAATGGAGAACCTTTGCTTTTGTCCGCCGGAAAGGTTTTTAACCATAAATTCTGCTTTATCGGCAAGGCCCACTTCGGCAAGCAGGTCGATCGGTTTGATGTTTGAACCATATAAGTCGCGGAACATCTCCAGCAACTCAGTGAGTTTCAGGTTCTGAAAAAAGGCCGATGATTGAAGCTGAATGCCAATGCATTGTTTTACCTTAAATGGTTGATCATTTGTATTAATTCCATTCAATACTACAGTACCCGACGTTATCGAGCGAAGCCCTTCAATCATTTCCAGTGTTGTGGTCTTACCTGCACCGTTGGGCCCCAGTATACCAAATACTTCTCCCCTCTTTACAGAAAAGGTAACTCCCTTTACAGCATGCACTCCATTATTATAGGTTTTGGTAAGATTATTTACTTCTAAAATGTTTGATTCGCCCTGCATGTTTCAGTTGTTGGTAACCGGATTGAAAGTAAGAAAAAAAAATGAAGAGAGTTTTTTACGGATAACTGGGAATTAATTGTTCATCCTTATCAACTGACAATGAAATCAAAAGCAGGCTACAAATAAGTCAGGGGAAATTAAACATTCTGTCAATTCCTGTATTTATATTAAGGGCATCTCTAAAAACCTCCGCTGTCCTTCTCCTTTCGGAGAAGGGAAGGGATGAGGCCAATAAAAAAATAGTTTTTAGAGATGCCCATAATAGAATTTTCATCTCAACCAGAATATTCGGAACATTCTTTAACCAAAGTGGACAAACTAAAAAGCAGATTATACGAAATCATCTTTGAAGCAGATACTCCTGCCGGGAAGGCTTTCGACATCATTTTGATGTTTTGTATTCTGTCCAGCATCCTGGTTGTGACACTTGAAAGTATTAACGAGATCAAAATAAAGTATAGTGGTGTGTTAAAAGCTGTTGAGTGGTTTTTCACAGTAATTTTCACCATTGAATATTTCGCCCGCATATATATTGTGGCCAACAAGAAAAACTACATCTTTAGTTTCTTTGGAATAATTGACCTTCTTTCCATCCTGCCAAGCTACATCGATCTGCTTGTACCGGGTGTGCGCTCAATGATGGTATTCAGGAGTCTTCGACTGCTTAGAATATTCCGCGTCTTAAAGCTTGCACGTTTCATTGGTGAAAGTCAAAATCTTATTGCTGCATTAAGGGCAAGTCGTTTTAAAATCACTGTCTTTCTTTTTACCGTGTTGACGACCATACTCATTTCAGGAACGCTGATGTACCTTATTGAAGGTCCTGAACACGGTTTCACCAGCATTCCAAAAAGCGTTTACTGGGCGATCGTTACCATGACAACGGTCGGCTATGGAGACCTTGCTCCTCAAACGGAATTTGGTCAGGCGCTGGCTTCCTTTATCATGATACTTGGTTATGGGATAATAGCCGTTCCTACCGGAATTGTTTCATCCGAGATGATCCATCTAAAACAAAAAGAAAAACTATCAACACAAACATGCCCGAATTGCATGGAGCAAAATCACGATAGTGATGCAATATTTTGTAAGTATTGCGGAAGCAAATTGAATGAATGATAAGCCTGTCTGAACCAGGATTTGACTAATTAAAGGATTGCCCAGATTGAATGCCAGAACTTGAATTTTATTTATATCTGATTATCTTCGATCGGATTAGAAGGCCATGCCAGCCCATAATCAAAGCAATAGATAAACAAGTACAATCCCCTTAAACAATGGAATATAAATACGAGGAGGTTACCAAGAGAATTATAGGTTCAGCTATGAAAGTGCATAGCGCCTTAGGCAATGGATTTCAGGCCTGCCTGCCGAAGGGCAGTACGGCCCGCAGGCAGGAAGTGATTTATCAGCGAGCAATGGAAATAGAAATGCCTTATCAGAATTTGACCTTTGAACGAGAGAAAGAAATGGGGATATATTATCGTGAAAAGGATATCGGAACAAGGAGAGTTGACTTTTTTGTAGAGAAACTCATTATGGTTGAGTTGAAAGCAATAGTCAAACTAGAAGACGTTCACCTGGCACAAGCGCTGAATTATCTTGAAGCATATAACATGGAAGTCGGGATGCTGATAAATTTTGGAACTACAAGTTTAGAGTGAAAAGGTTATTCAATAAAAAGTACCGTGCTCCTAAATCAGGGTAATAAGTAAATCCATTAAATCCTGGTTGAGACAATAACTGCATTGCCGTTCCTACCGGAATTGTTTCATCCGAGATGATCCATCTGAAACAAAAAGAAAAACTATCAACACAAACGTGCCCGAATTGCATGGAGCAAAATCACGACAGCGATGCAATATTTTGTAAGTATTGCGGAAGCAAACTGAATGAATGATAAGACCAGCTATTCCTTTAAATCGATTCTGTTTTAGTGAGTGTTGAAATGTGGATACAGCATTTTGCTTTATTGAGAAAATACTTTCACGAAATATCCGTTAAAAATTAAGTAAACAGCCTCCTACCTTATTCGGTAATAAGAACATTTCTTATACAAATATGAAATATATTAATTAGATTCACGTTTGTATAACATATATGAACACGAAAGGATATTATCTCGGAGAATTTGAGGAGCTGGTGCTTCTCTCCGCCGCCTCCCTGCTGGATGATGCATACGGCGTCTCCATCATGAACTATATTTCGCAGGAAGCAGGACGCGATGTGAACATTAGCGCTGTACATGAAGTGCTGAAAAGACTTGAGCGAAAAGGCTTTTTGAAATCAAAAATGGGCGGCGCTACACAAGAACGCGGCGGCAGAAGAAAACGCTATTTCACCCTTACCGTGAGTGGAAAGAAAACACTTGAGGAAAACATGAAACTCAAGTTGGAGCTTTACAAACGTGTTCCCAACTTTTCCCTGAAATTCGTATGAGCCATCAGCCACCGAAGTGGATAGATCGATTTCTCCAATGGTATTGCAATCCAGACTTTCTGGAAGAGATCCAAGGTGATGCGCACGAATTGTATTTTGAGCGGATCAATAAGGATGGTAAACGCTGGGCGGATATTAAATATGCCTGGGACATTCTTCGTTTTTTCCGTTGGTCGAATATCAGGCGAACACAACGCAATCAACATCTGCAACAGGCTCTGTGGAATTTCAATTTTAAAATTGCATGGAGAAACGCCGGACGAAACAAGATGATCTTCTCTGTCAAAGCACTTGGCCTGGCTATTTGTCTTGCCTTTGTGTTGTTGCTCACAGCCTTCGCTGTCAATGAACTTACCTTTGATCAATTCCATAAAAAGTATGATCGTATTTATCGTGTTACGTCGAAAGTGACTTTTCAAGATCAGATTACCCACTACGCCGTCACCCCTCTTCCCATTGGAGCAGCTTTGAAGGAAGGTATCCCCGAGGTGGAAAACTATTTCCGTTTTATGTATGAAGATAAACCCGTCTTCCATGTAGGGAATGAAATTTATTACAATGAAGTAACGCTCGCGGCTGACAGTAACTTCCTGCAAATTCTTTCTTTTGACATCCTCCAGGGAACAACGAAGGCGCTGGCTGGTCCCGATAAAATTGTATTGACGAAAAGCGTGGCTACAAAATTTTTCGGAAAAGATGATCCGCTGGGCCGCATGGTTGAATACGGAAACATTTCACTGGAAGTAACGGGTGTTATAAATGATGTTCCGGTCAATTCTCATCTTAAATTTGATGCGCTTATCTCCTGGGAAACATATGAACGTTGGGACGATTGGGGAAATCTGAATGCCTATACGTACTTACTGTTAAGACCTGAAGCCAGCATTGATGATCTCAGTGAAAAGATCAACCCTGTACTTGCCACCTTTCATGAATTAGTAGCGCGTGAGTATAAGGCCACCTACGAACCAATCTTTCAGAAAATCACCGGCATACAACACGGTGAAATACTAGACGAGGATATTGTTGCAACCAGCAGCAAAAGCAACTTGTTAATCCTGCTTGCCGTGATTACTCTTTTCTTTATTACAGGAGTGATCAACTACCTCAATCTTACTATGGCGGAGCTTACCGCTAACATTAAAAGGATTGGTATTTTAAAAGTATTCGGCGGACTGGAAGGCAATCACAACAGAATCATTTTCTCTGATGCACTGCTTACCCTTTTAATAGCTGTGCCTACCGCATTACTTCTTGGGTACATCGGCTGGACAGCCAGTGATACATATTTGTCCATTCATTTTGACAAACACATTATTACAAATCCGCTATTTATATTTATTGGCTGCAGTTTTCTGGTTTTACTTTTAGCCGCTTCAAAACTAAACGGTTTTCTGCTCTCCAGAATTGGGCACATCGTAAGTTTGCTGAAAGGAAAAGTAACCGCGCGGCAAAGCGGAATACCCTTGAGAAAAATACTGGTCGGTACACAACTTTCCTTCTCCATTATCATGATTGCACTGATCATTATCATCGTTGATCAGTTCCATTTTATTCACGAAGCCGATAAAGGATTTGATGACCAGAACACTATTGTTGTTACACTTCGCAATAGAAACGATTCCCAGGTGCTGGCCTTTAATGAGGCCGTTAGAAATCTTGCCGGTGTAGCCAAAGTAGATGGTAGCTCATATTACCCCGGTGTCATTGAAACCAAATATGTATTCAGTGTTGAGACTGAAAATGGAATGGAGCAATTGCTGGCTCCCATGATGATCTGTGGTCATGATTATTTTGATGCACTGAATATTAAGATTATACAAGGGCGGGCTTTCGATAAAAATCATACAGATGATTATTACGGATCATTCATCATCAATGAAACAGCGGCGCGTGAATTTGGATGGAAAGATCCTATCGGTAAAAAGATTGATGGTCCTGTGACCGGTCAGAATGAATCTTATCGTCAGGGTGAAGTTATTGGCGTTGCGCGCGATTTCAATTTTGCCTCCCTTCATAACAAGATCGAGCCCATGATCATTTTTCTTGCAGATGAAAATTGGGTTAGCCAGTTTATTTATATAAAAACCAATCCACTCCATGCACAGAACCTGGTCCAGGCAATCGAAGCTATTTACAAATCACAATGGCCTGAAACTCCTTTTGAATGGGAATACCTGGATTCAAAATATTTCAGTCTGTATAAAAAAGACTATGAAGTAAAAAGCATCTTTGAAACAGGTCTCGTCATTTCCATTATTGTTTCCTGTCTTGGGATCTTTAGCATCTCTGCCTTGCTGGCTTCATTGCGAACAAAAGAAATGGGAATCAGGAAAGTGGTCGGCGCCAGCGTGGTGCAGCTATTCATTCTTCATATCAAAAGCTTTTTTCAGTTTTTACTTATCGCAGTCATCGTTTCCTTTCCGGTCATTTGGTTTCTCTCTGAAAAGTGGCTACAAAACTTTGCCTATCATATTGATCTTACACCTTGGTATTTTGTAATCCCCGTGGCAATAGCGCTCACTATCACACTTATCACCTCTGGCTACCATGGAATAAAAGGGGCATTGCTCAATCCTGTTGATACATTAAAGTATGAATAAAATGAAGATCATTTTCATGAGCTATATCCTGGCATGGAGTGTTATGACGATCTGCGAAGCACAAGAAATTATTCTTAAAGGAGTTGTCCTTGATTTAAAGACAAAGCAACCTCTCATTAATGCCAGTGTTGGGTTAGTTGGAATCGCTCACGGGACCATCACAGATTCTGATGGACATTTTGAACTTTTCATTTCCACAAGATCTTTAAATGACACCCTCTTTGTCTCCTATGTAGGCTACCTGACGGTTAAGAAGAAAGTCGCAGAGATCAATTCGTCCAGCGAGATATCTTTTGCATTGACAGAGGTTGCTACTGTACTTGATGAGGTAAAGATACTGGCAAAGCGTATGTATAAATTTGAGCATAAGAAAACAGAGTCTTCCATGAAGCTCGTAAAAGGAAATCTGTACGCCGGAGAAACAGAAGTCACAAATGAACAATACAATCAGTTTCTTAACTACCTCATTCAATCCAACCAAAAAAATCTTTATGAAAAGTACAAACCTGATATTCGCAAATACGAAGGTCCTATGCTGACATTCTTCAAAGGCTATCACCTCCCCTACCAGGAATCGAAAGAAACGAAATACAGCATTGACTATGATAAGTACCCCATCGTAAACATTTCTCACGAAGCTGCTGAAGCGTATTGTGAATGGCTTTCATCTCAATACAACAATGAAGAAGGTAAAAAGAAATTCAGTAAAGTTGTTTTCAGGCTCCCAACGTTAAAAGAGTGGCAAATAGCCGCGTTGGGGTATAAGAAATTTCAATCGTGGAATATTGAAGAAAATGAAGTTGAGGTAGGCATACCTAAAATTCCAGGCGAAATGATTCCGAATAAGAAAATCATGATGGCTGTAAAAGGGAATGATATCCTCTATCCATGGTATGGCGCGCATGATTACCGGAACAGGGCGCAAAACAACAAGAATTGCTGGATGGGAAATTTCAAAATACCCGAGGAAAGTGTTTCATGCTTTCTTCAAAAGCCAGGTGGTGATGGTTATCTTCTCACGGGAAAAGTAGCCTCGTATTTTTCGAATGGCATGGGCTTGTATGATGTTGTCGGCAACGTTGAAGAAATGATTAACGAAAAAGGAAAAGCATGTGGAGGAAGTTGGGATCATTCTCCCGAAGAGAGTACAATGATGAGTATTCATGAATATTCAGAGCCTGCTGGTAACCTTGGTTTCAGGGTGTTTATGGAGGTTGTAGAGTAACTGCTTTCATCTTTTTGTGTTTGTGTTAATATTGGTCAATATGAAGAAAGGAATAGTAAGTTGGATCTTTTTGATTACTACTTCTGTGTCTGCACAAGATGCTATTCGTCTTAATGGAAGGATAGTCGACAGAAAATCAGGTCAGCCGCTGCACTATGCAACTATCAGTATACAGGGCGCTTCAAAAGGAAGTGTAAGCAATCAATCCGGTGATTTTGATTTTTATGTAGCACAACACTTTGAAGATGACACGCTGATGATTTCATATATTGGCTACAAAACTTTAATGGCCAGAGTTGCTGACATCAGGCGGGATACAATATTATATCTTGATGAATCTCCGCTTATTTTAAATGAAGTTGTTGTTACCAGTGACGGAGCAAAAATACTTATTGAAAAAGCGAGAGAAGCCATTCCTGTTGTGTATGCCACCACATCGTATATAATGGAAGGATTTCATCGAAGCTGGGAGAAAGTGGATTTCACAGATAGCATCAGTTATCCCGGAACGCTTATTGAAGCTGCTGTAACTATTTTTGATCCGGGCTATGGGATGGCGAAATCACAAAATAAACGTGAAGAAGAGGTGTACATTAATGAAGTTCGAAGGAGCTCGATAAACAAAGGATGGAATTATGACAACAGCGCTTTGCACCATTTGTTAAAGCGAAATCTTGTGAAGTATAACGACGAGGCAGGGTGGAATTTTATAAAAAGCTTTTTTACTCTTTCTCACAATCTTATCTATGAATGGGAAGGAGATACATTCATAGACGATGAAGCGGTTTCCATTATCAGGATTGAAATTCCCAATGAACGAATGTTTCCAGCCAGCTTTAAGGTTTATATCAGTCACGATGATTATGCTATTCTGCGCTTCGACTTAACAGGTGAAAAGAAAGAAATTGATTATTCACTTGGTCCCTGGCACACGGAAACTTTTATTTTCAAGCGGTACAAGGATATTCCTTATTTGCGCTACGCAACGCTGCACTACATCATTAAGAATCTTGATACCGTTCGTAAGAAAGTATTGCGTACAGAAGAATATCATCGTGAGATTATGATCAACAATGTAATCACATCTGATGTCGATGAGATGCGGAAAATGCTGGTAAAAAAGAAATCAAAAAACATTTCACTGGCATTGCAAAGCGGAACATACAATGAAGCTTTTTGGAAGACCTATAATGTTATCCGGGAAAATCCCATTGACCTGGAGATAATAGAATATTTTAATAGCAACACTTACAGTAAGTAAAGAAAATAATCTTCATGTAAATGTTAAACACGAACCATCATTTTAGTCCACCTCCCCCTTCTGTAAAAAAGCAAGTAAATCCGCCATGTCTTGCGGGGTCATATTGCCTTCTAATCCTTCCATCATCAATGAGGTACCCAATGAAGCAAAATCTTTTATATCAGTTTTATTGATCGTCACGCCGGAGCCGCCCATCTTTTTGATAGTAATAAATTGATCAGTCTCTGCTTCAACGATACCCATGTGCACCTCTCCTTCTTTTGTCTCTACCCGGTGATTAATGTAACGGGTATCAACAGCCGCATTTGGGTCAAGGATATCATGTAACAAGAGTTCTTTGCTCTTGCGATTGATTTCAGTCAATACAGGAGCAACATTTTCACCTTGTGATCCATAAATATGACATGCGCTGCACATAGTCTGAAATATTTTGTTACCGCGTATGGATGATCCTTCTAATGTCAGCGCACTGCTCATTTTATCAATAGCTTCCTGCCGTGTCATAACACCGGCATCCGAAAAAATTGCTTCAGCTCTTCGTTTTGTATTTTCATCATCCGTCCACCATAGCAGCATGCGTCGTCGCTCAAGATCGAAATTCATTTCACCAACGTTGATGGTCCCTTTCTCCAACCCTGTAAGCAAAGCATCGTGGTGCACTTTTTTATAAAGCAGCAGATCGCTGGCAAGCCGTCGCGTTTCAGGACCAAGCTCTTTCCATTGCGCGACAAGTCTCACGCCAATACGGGTATCATCGTAAACTGACAATTGCCTGAGCGCTTCTTTTTGAATCTTTAGTGGTTCGGTATTCTTAAGGCACTTAAACAAAACATCTGCCTTGCCTTCATAAGGTAAAAATTCAATTAAAGACAATTGCTGAAACCGGATACTATCATCAATTGATTTGTCAAGCACTTTATTTATCGCAACCTTGCTATACTTTAAAAACTCTTCCGACGCAGATAAGTTTAATTTTTTACGCAAGCTCGCAAGTGCGGAAATCATGCCGATACTGGCTGAATGTTCAAGAGCGCGAATGGATGGCAACAATGAATTACCATCTCTATTCGTATGAATTCCTTTCGTCAGATGACGAATGATTTCTTCCTTAACATTTTCATTCAACGTTGTTTTTTTGATCGACTCAAGTACCTTCCTTGAATTGTTATTTTTGTCTCCACAAACCAGGGCGAGCGACGAAAGGAGCTTTTCATTTATTTTATTTTCTTCAGCTTTTACTAACCTGTTGAACAATTCTGCAGCACTCTCTCCAGAGGCGATGGTAATAGCGCTAATATTCCATTCATCGGAGGGCATAGACGCTGAAGAGATAAGTGCATTTAAAATATCCTCCTGATGAAGATCAAACTTATCCCTCCCGAGTGTGCTGATGGTTAACGCAGCCTGCATTCTCACGCGCTGATCGTCGTCACTGCAAAGGGCCAGGCATTTCTTAATGAGCGATTCACTTTTATCGAAATGTTTTTCCGCGATGATCAATGCATTTTCTCTTATACCACTAACGCGATCACCCAGTCCACGCATCAGTTGATCAACCGACAGTTTGTTCCTGGCTTCCAGTATCCATAAAGCATGAACACGCGTCCATTCAGAATCAGCTTCCAATAATTTTACAAGACTTTCCAACTGACCTTCATTTAAAGGTTGATCAACCAGAAGCCGATGTGCTGTCTTTCGAACCCATGGATTAGAATTTTTCAATGCAGCTATATTGCCTTCAATGGTTTTGAAGCTATTAGCATCGAAAGAAAGCGGTTCCGAATTTTTTTTGGTTATCCTGTAAATTCTTCCTTTGTCTTTGCCAGCATTTAAGTCAATTTTTTCTTCTATTTCATCCGGTATCCATTCAGGATGTTCAATTACCTGGCGGTACATATCTACTACATAAAGCGATCCATCAGGGCCGGTCGTTATATTGACAGGACGAAATGATCTGTCAGCGCTGGCAAGAAAATCTCTTTTCTCCAGCATTCGCGACCCGGAAAATGACGAACCGTTTGGCTTTATTCTATCAACATGAATTAAGTTGAGTACAACATCGGCTACCCATACCGTGTTTTCGTATTCAGCGCCTAAAGTTCCACCAGCGTAGCAGGTTATACCACATGACCCAGAGAAATAGCCTGATTGTTCAGGATGATTCACGCGCGACTCCTGTTCACCAATTGGATAGATACGAGCAAGTCCGTTTTCTTCATGGTCAGAAATATTGGAACGTGTATGATCCGGTTCCAGCAACATTCCTTTTCGGTAACGATCCGGAAAAACAAGATGATAAATATGATGAAGGTTGTGCGTTTCATAGAGGTGACCCCATTCATCCATCCCCAGTTCAAATCCACCAGCCGACTTCCCTATGCGTTCCATCACGCGCTCATCAAGATTAAATCTAAAGTCCTGATCACGCAGATCCATTCTTGAAGTAGTGTCGCCCCACCAATAAGGGATGCCAGAGTTGCCACCGTTGGCAGCATAAATCCAATTGTCAATTCCGTAGGTTAGTCCGTTGTAATTGTGTTGCAGGTTTTCGTTTGCTAAACCTCCCATGAGAGTATCAACTTCATCCGCTTTGTTGTCACCGTCCCTATCTATGACATACAATAAGAAAGGTGGCGCAGCAACCAAGGCACCCTCTTTATACGGTAAAATAGAAGTGGCTAGTTGTAGACTATCCGCAAATAAAATACGCTCATCATAAATGCCATCTTCATCATTATCTTTTAACACCACTAACCTGCTTTGCTCATCTCCTAAGGGATAGCCCGGCATTTCGAGAACCATAGCATCTCCTTTTTCATTAAACTCCAGATCTACAGGATCTGTGATTAAGGGCTCACTGGCAACCAACGTAAGTGTAAATCCATCTTCAATTTTGAAACCGGGAGGAACGGAGTCACTCTTCTCACGACACGATATGATACAAAGGAAAATAATAAGAGACAGAAGCAGGCACTTTGCTGAAGGGTTCACAATCATAGGATTAAGGTCTTGCTCAATTTATGAAAGTAAATGGAAAACTTAACTCAAAAGTACATTCAATAAAAAGTACCGCGCTCCTAAATCAGGGTAATAAGTAAATCCAATAAATCCTGGTTCAGACAATTAACTGTAAATACACCACTATAATTCCCATCCAACAACGAAAGCAATTTTTCCAACTTTCAACACCTGCTAATTATACAGAGATCGAAGCATTCTGCTTTTTTGAAATTCAATGCTAATGATGTGAGAGAGATCAGTGGCCTGAAAAAAAGTAATCGAAGCATTTCCTAACCGGCATGAGGAACTTAAAAAAGTTGCGGACAGAGAAAACATTCTGTCCGCAAAGAAGAAGACTTAATCAAATTGGTGAGGTACTATAATAACCTCTGGGAGTACCTTTCGCAACGAGGTTATCATTTCGAAACTCCGCGAGAGATTTAAGTTTTAATTATTTGGAACAGCCAAATACACCTCGATGATTCGCGGTTCCATTGAAACAATTCTTATACCTCCATACAGGCCAGCCTTGGTAAGATAAAATTGGATGAAGTCGCCTTCACTATAACTCAACTCAGTTTTATTGCCCCCCGGCCAATAGAGCTCAAACAGGCTTGCCCGTTCGGTTACCCAATCAATAATGTTATCCAATGGTTGCGCAGACAACGCGAAGTATGGTATTTCCATTCCCACACTCACATCAGCATAGTCTAATACTTCCCACATTGATGCGGACGCTTCTACTTTGTCATCATAGAACAATGAAAAATCAGTTTTGTAGGTATTCTGCGGGTTTACGCTATTCAAATAACCAAAGCTGTTCAGGGCGCCGTTTACGGTTGCAAATACAGTAGGAATTTTATCTTCATCGGCGGAACCGTCATAGCCCGGCCAGGTGATTCTCCAGGCAAGACATTTTGTATGATCGAAGAATCTGTGAGGCGAAATAAACTCTCGCTTAATAATTTCAGGATAAGGATATCGCCAGCTATCACTTTCCGGAATACCCTCGGGGAGATCACCATCTGGGATACCTTCCGGGAAATCACGATCCAGATCAAAGATGGTTTTCTTTGAAATCGTTTTATTTGGTGGATTGGTATCGGTTCTATTTGGTGTAACAGAATTTTCATAACAACCACTAATGGGTATGACCAGCATACCGCAAAACAACAATAAAATTAAAGAGGATGTTTTTTTCATTTTAATAACTATTTAAAAAAGTCTACTCATTTAAAGGTCTTTCGACAACCACCTGGACAAAAGTAGATTACATTCGATTTTTCCATTAACACAATTGTCGCACGGAATAGAAGGGACGTAACATATACCTGTTTTAGCAAAAAAGTTACAAACGATGTTACATTACAGCTAACGAATTGCAGTGATGATGATATTGACCTTTGGAAACCTGAAAGCACAATTGCCAAAAAAGATCTTCATCCATGAGAAATAAACCAAGATGCCCGTCGGAGTCAAGCCCTTCGAAGCCGTCATGCCGATAGCAGAAGTGTAATTTGATGCACCTCACTTTCTGTTCGGCATCCCCGCATCAGCTCATTAAAACAGAACCACGCAATTGATTTGGAAATGTTGCTTCGAAGCCAATCTAACGTACCTTGAATTTGCTTATATCAGTAATACCTTTCACGCATTAAAAAAGAAATTTTAGATTTGTTTATCCGGCATATAAGTAAACATCATATTAACATGAAGAAATGCTTGCAATTACTTACTATACTCCTCATCATCATTTCGTCCAATAATTCCGTTTTCTCTCAAGGAAAAGATCATTCCATACCAACACTTCGTAAACAAGGAAAAGCAACGCAGCTTATCGTTGAAGGTAAACCGTTCCTGGTGTTAGGTGGAGAGCTGGGAAACTCCAGCGCCTCTGATTTAGCATACATGAGGCCTGTTTGGAAAAAATTAAAACGCATGAATTGTAATACGGTATTAACACCGGTTTACTGGGAGCTCATAGAGCCTGAGAAAGGTCGCTTTGATTTTGCTTTACTCGACAGCCTCATTGATGACGCACGAAAACATGAAATAAAACTTGTTCTCTTGTGGTTTGGAAGCTGGAAAAACAGCATGTCGTGTTATGTTCCTTCGTGGATCAAAAAAGATTATAAAGCTTATCCACGCGCTTATGATCAGAATGGTGTACCGCAGGAAATACTGACACCATTCAGCAACAATAATCTTCAGGCGGATATAAATGCTTTTCGCGCGTTAATGAAACATGTCAGGGAGAAGGATGAAAAAGATCAAACGGTAATTATGGTGCAGGTGGAAAATGAAATTGGGATGCTACCCAGCGCACGTGATTATCACCCCGAGGCAACGAAAGCATTTAACCAGGAAGTACCGAAACGGTTGATGGAATATCTCCACAAAAATAAAAATCACTTAGCGCCATCTGTATTGGAGGCGTGGAAGAAGGAAGGATTTAAAACCAAAGGCACGTGGGAACGGGTGTTTGGCAAAAGCTTAGCAACAGATGAAATTTTTATCGCCTGGTATTTTGCCGACTTCACGAATAAGATTACAGAGGAAGGTAAAAAAATATATCCACTGCCCATGTTTGTGAATGCTGCATTAAACAGACCAAATGTAAAGCCCGGTGACTATCCCAGTGGCGGACCCTTACCACACCTCATCGATATCTGGAAAGCGGCCAGCCCTGCCCTTGATTTTCTCTCCCCAGACTTTTACAATCCTGATTTTAAATATTGGAATGATCTTTACACACGGGAAGATAATCCACTCTTCATTCCTGAAATTCGTTTCGAGCCTTCTGTTGCTGCCAAAGCTTTTTATACTATCGGCCACTATCATGGTATTGGCTTTTCACCGTTTTCAATTGAGTCGACGGATAAACCCGAAGAGGAACCATTAGGCAAAAGCTATAAGGTGTTATCACAACTTACACCCTTGATTAGTAATCACATCGGCAAGAGCACAATGGACGGATCATTGCTTGATAAAAAAATATCTGCCGATACCATTAAATTCGGTGAATATACTTTTACCATCAAACATGATTATACATTGGGATGGTCGCCAAAAGCAAAGGAAGAACAATGGCCTCAAAGCGGCGTACTTATCATCCAGACCGCACCCGATGAATTTATTGTTGCCGGAACGGGAGTCGTTATTACTTTCTCCTCCGGTCAAGCCGACAAAGGCAGAGTTGGAATTCTTACCATTGAAGAAGGAGCATTTGTAAATAACAAATGGACACCCGGCCGAATCATGAACGGCGATCAAAGTCACCAGGGAAGACACTTGCGTTTTCCTGTGGATGATTATGGGATTCAGAAGTTGAAGTTGTATCGGTATAAGTGATGCCAAAGTTAAATCTCCCAATCAATGGAACACACGCATCTACTGGAAACTCCTTGCACAAAGTCCTTCGAAGCCGTCATGCCGATAGCAGGAGTGTAATTTGATCTCCTCACTTTCCGTTCGGCATCCCCTTACAAGCTCATTTAAATAGAACTACGCAATTGATTTGGAAATGTTGCTTCGAAGACAAACCCTTCGAATATAGCATCTCCGTGATAGTGTGTCACTTTGTTATCGTGAGCAATCGAGGGGATGCCGTGCCTTGCGCGCCAGAGTGCCTGCGCCACCATTATTGCTCAGCACACGCGGTCGGCACGCAGGCGCGAGTATGGTGAGCATTTCATAGTTAGTTCCCTGGCGCGGCATGACGTTCATCAGATTTTAATTATGGCTACCATAGTTTTGACCCTACCCAGGTTTTACATCCTGCCTCTGAATCTTCCAGGTTGAAGACATATTGAATTGAATCCGTCGGCATTCCATCACAGAGCAAATCGGCTCTCAGTACAAATCTCGGCGTTTCATTAATGTGCTCACCTGGAATTGTGATGCGGTGCCCAAATGGCAATGTTACTTTAAACTTCTCATTGGATTCGGATACGTCAATCGTGTTGGCATCCGTCTGCGGATATACATGCCAGGTAAATGCTATTGAATCGGTCCCCGACTGCCATGCTGATGTGTATACTTCAAGGCGATCTTCCGGCTGGTAACAGGATTCCTCCGTGCTCATGGTGGATGGTCCGGTGCAAATTCTGGACATCGGTTTTTCATTTTCACATCCGGAGAAAATGAGAAGTGACACGATGAAAAGAAATGAATTGAGAGGTTTTTTCATAATCTTTAATAAGTTTTCGTCCAGGTATAAAACTGTTAAATGAGTACCTAACGTATAATTTATGAGACGATTATTATTGATTACATCATTCTTTCTTCTGGTTTAATGCCCCGACAAGATAGGTACACACAACTCAAATCTCTGAAACAATCATGCTAATCCTTCAATCAGGCAAACCTGCCCGGCCGGCAGGCGGGTCATGGTTCAGACACTTATCACCTCCGTTGCCCTGTTCCTCACCAACAAGTACACACACACCATCAAGTCGAGGTTAAAAGTATTATCTTACCACTTGGACAATATTCCAGGAGCAAGTTTTTTTAAAATGGAAAGAGACAATCCACTACAATTAGATTTTGTTGGCAAGGTCAAAAATCTGACAATAGATTGGGCAAGAGGATTAAATATTAAACTGCATACAATCGAGACCGTGGTTCCATTTGTTACAACAGACAAGGGCTTATCCGTTTGGTTGTTTTTTGAAACAGAGAGACTAAGAAAAAAATATAAAAAAGATGGAACTGTGGACAGCGTTAAGGAAAAGTACTTAGCATTCTTAAAAGAACTTAACTATCCTCTCGACTATTGTGGGCATGTTTCTTTTACAATTGATTCATATGAGAATGTAGTAAAGAATTTTGAAGGAAGTTATTTTTATAGGTTAAGGTGACGAAGGGACTTATAAACTTATGAAAATCAGAATCGCTTCAATTTTATTGCTAACCATGTTCTCTTGTAACTTAAAGAGAGAGGACGGGTGGCAACTGGCAACGGAATTTTATGAACAATATTCACATGAATTCATAAAGAATGGCGAATTGCTAAAGTATAGTTATGATCCCAGAACTCAGTTTTATTATCTAACCAAAAACGAATCGAAAAGTTTTCGATGCATTGCAAGAGACTCGGTTGAATTATTAATAATTAATCTTGGTGGGGTTCACTTATTTCAACATGAATTTGGAATTGAACTTGATACTGCAATTGAATTCTCCAGAGCATTCCTTAGGAACGAAAAAGAATCTTTACTCTTGACTTTGAATGACTCAATTCAAATCAACTTGTTTGCTTCAAAAACTAATCCAGTCGCTTACTTTAATGAATTAAAAAACCTAATAGAGAAGTACGGAATTGTGACCTACGGCGAAATTCGTCTTGGAGGAATTATAGAAGTTTATTTAACAGCCTATGATTATCTACTATACTTTCCGACTGATTTCAAGATTGAAGAAGAACATTTTTATCAACACTGGATGAACAAGAGAAAGAATGGTCGCAAACTCGACGAAAATTGGTATTACTATCAGTCAGAGAAACCATTGGATTTTGGATAATAATCCAGAGAACATCTTCTGAACTCAAATAACTCCCCTTCCTCTTCCCTCCTTTTTTCATTACCTTTTATACGATTGAATAACAGCTCGCATGCTTACACAAGAACGTATAGATATTCCCTCCTATATCCATGAACTGAACCGCATCAAAGGCGAAGTCCTCTACGATGAATATTCGCTGGGGATGTATGCTACGGATGCGAGCTTTTACCAGATCAAGCCGCTGGCCGTGGTCCTTCCTATGGATGAAGCGGATGTCAAGAAAGCCGTTGAAATTGCCCGCACACATAAATTAAAAATTCTTCCCCGTGGAGGCGGCACCAGCCTCGCCGGCCAGACGGTGGGAGAAGCCATCGTCATTGATTTCTCCAAGTACCTGAACAAAATACTGGAGTTCAATGAACAGGAACACTGGGTAAGAGTGCAACCGGGACTTGTGCGGGATGAACTGAACGGGGTGATGGCAAAATATAATTTACACTTCGCGCCCGATCCCGCTACGTCAAGCCGCGCCAATGTTGGTGGCATGGTGGGCAATAATTCTTCAGGTACGAAAAGTATTTTATATGGCAAGACGGTTGATCATGTTCTCGAAGCGAGAGTATTGCTGGCAGACGGAACAGAACTGTTGCTGAAAGAACTTTCTCCTGATGCCTTTCATAAAAAAACGCAGCAACACGATCGCGAAGGAGAAATTTACAGGAGCTTTCAAAAGACCATCGAACAAAATCGTGAAGAGATCAAACAACGCTTTCCTAAAGTGATGCGGAGAGTTGGTGGTTATAATCTTGATGAGTTCGTATATACCGACCGTTGGAACCTGGCCAAACTCGTTACGGGAAGTGAAGGCACCCTGGCCGTCACCCTTGAATTGAAACTTAACCTTGAACCGCTACCAAAATTTAAATCCGTAGCGGTCGTGCACTTTGCAGAACTGCTGGAAGCCATTCGTGCCGTAGAGCCTATGCTTCCCTTTAAACCTTCTGCCATCGAGATCATCGACCGGACGGTATTGCACGTAAGCGCAGAAAACCTCACCACACAACACCTTCACTATTTTATTGATGGTGATCCTGCCGCCATACTGATCGTAGAATTTTATGGTGACACACTTGAGTCGGTGCTTGAGCGGCCGCGTGAAATGTTCAATGTATTACAGCAACAGGGACTGGGCTATGCCTATCCCCTCTTTCCTTCCGGGAAAGAATTTGAAGACGTGTGGTCGCTTCGAAAAAAAGGATTGGGCCTCATGATGGGCATCAAAGGTGAAAAGAAAGCGCTGAGCTTCATTGAAGACGCCGCCATTCCAACAAAGGTATTGCCGGAATATATCGATCAGGTGTTAAAGATATGTGCGAAGCACAACACGGAAGTCTCCATGTATGCGCATGCCAGCGTCGGCGTTATTCACGTCCAGCCTATGCTGGATTTGCGTACACAGGAAGATATCGAAAATTTAAAACGCATCACCGACGAGACGTTCGACCTGGTGGTGAAGTATGGCGGATCATGGAGCGGTGAACATGGCGACGGCCTCGTGAGAAGCGCTTACAATGAACGGTTCTTTGGTAAACAGATCTACCAGGCGTTAAAGGATGTGAAGAAATTGTTTGATCCGGAGAATATCATGAATCCCGGAAAGATCGTGGATACACAAACCATCGAACACAATCTTCGCTATGGAACGAAGTATCATGATCAGAACGTGAAGACCACCTTTCAGTATCGCAGTGAGAATAGTTTTGGTGAGCTGGTACATATGTGCACCGGCGTAGGAGAATGCCGGAAGATGTTGGGAGGAACCATGTGCCCCAGCTTCAAAGCGACACGCGATGAAGAACATTCTACAAGAGGCAGAGCCAATGCATTACGACTCGCTATGTCGGGACAACTCGACAAAGATGGATTAACCAGCAAGCGACTGCACGAAGTAATGGATCTTTGCTTGTCTTGCAAGGCGTGCAAATCAGAATGCCCAAGCAATGTGGATATGGCGAAAATGAAGAGCGACGTTCAACAAATGTATTACGATGAGCACGGCATCACGATGCGTGATCGGCTCATCAGGGATTCTTCCAGGGCGGCGGCGTATTTGTCGGGAACATTTTCGCGTGTGATCAATTTCGTTCAGCATACAAAGTTGTTCAGATCGTTATTAGAAAAAGTTGCCGGCTTTGATCAGCGCAGGTTATTACCAGAATATGCAAGTGAGCCGTTCTACAAATGGTTTGAGAAGAAAGGTAATACATTTAAAAATCCTGAGAAGAAAGTTGTTCTCTTTGCCGATACATACCTGAATTTTCATGAACCGAATGTTGGCATCGGCGCACTGGAATTGTTGAACTCATGTGGTTACGAAGTGATACTTGCTAATGTAGGATGTTGTCAGCGGCCAAAAATTTCACATGGCTTCTTAAGAGATGCAAAGGAAGAAGGAACAAAAACCGTTGAACGATTGCGAAAATATTTAGAGGAGGATTTAACCATCGTTGTATGTGAACCCAGTTGTGCTTCCGCATTAAACGATGATCTCCCCGACCTGATTGATGATGTAACGCTCGCTGCCAAACTCAGGGAGAAAGTAATGATGATCGATAAATTCCTGGAAAAAGAAATAGCCAGTGGAAAGTTGAATACTGCATTTGAGTCCATTGCAGGAAACATTCTTATTCACGGTCATTGCCATCAAAAAGCATTGTACGGCACAACGGGAATGAAGTCTTTATTAAGCAAAAGCAATCAAACCGTTTCGGAGATTCCTTCGGGATGTTGTGGCATGGCGGGATCGTTTGGCTATGAAGCGGAACATTATGAGCTATCGCGAAAAATCGGAGAAAGTATTTTATTTCCGGCCGTGAAATCCATGAAAGCGAATACCACCCTCGTTGCCAACGGATTTAGCTGTCGCCATCAGATCGAACATTTCACAGGCGTCAAGCCAAAACATTGGGTGGAAGTAGTCAGGGCTAAAATATGAATTGGACTCAACTAACAGACCCGCTTAATAACCTTTTGCTATCGGCACTCGTCGCTGCCGTTCCGGTAATTTTCATATTCACCTTGCTGATCAAAAAGGTGAAAGGCTATATAGCCAGCTTGCTTACGGTACTGCTTGCCATTCTTATCGCTATGCTCGTCTACGGCATGCCGCTAAAGCTTGCTGCAGCATCAGCATTGCATGGAGCCTTATACGGACTCTTCCCCATCTGCTGGATCATTATCAGCGCCGTTTTTCTTTTCAATGTTACCGTGGCAAGCGGACAGTTCGAGATCATAAAAAACTTCATGGCCTCCATTACGCCTGACCGCAGGCTCCAGGCAATTCTAATTGCGTTTTCCTTCGGCGCCTTTCTCGAAGGCTCAGCAGGATTTGGCGCACCTGTAGCCATCTCCGCTGCGATGCTGGTTGGGTTAGGATTCAACCCCCTGTATGCCGCCGGAATTTGCCTTATTGCCAATACCGCTCCCGTTGCCTTTGGCTCGGTGGGAACACCCATCATCATGGCATCCCGCGTCTCTGATATTCCCGAGATGGCCATATCGCAAATGGTGGGCCGCACATTGCCAATATTATCGGTAGTGGTACCCTTTTACCTCGTGGTCATCATGTCGGGATTCAAGCGATCAATGGAAGTACTACCCGCCATCCTTGTCTCCGGAATCTCCTTCGCATTCTTTCAATGGTTCGCCGCCAATTACCTAGGGCCTATGCTACCCGATGTGATGGCGGGCATTGCCTCTATCCTTTGCCTGATGATATTTCTGAAATACTGGAAACCGAAATCCATCTGGCACTTTCGCGAAGAGCCATCTCCAACCATCGACACAAAACATAATTATTCAAACAGCGAAGTGTTCAGAGCATGGTCCCCCTTTATTATCATGACGATCTTTATTGTCGCCTGGGGACTGCAGCCCGTTAAAGATGCATTGAATTCCATTGGCATAATTAAATTCGATATTCCCGGTTTGAATGGTTCTATATTGAAATCGGACGGAAGCCCTCTTGTCATCAAGCCCTTCGAATTCAATTACCTTTCCGCACCAGGAACGGCAGTGCTATTGGCAACCGTCATCTCCATTCCACTGATAGGCATGCGCTATGCTGAAGGAATTAAAATCTTTTGGTCGACCTTAAAACAATTAAAATTTCCAGTTATCACGATCGCTTCTGTTGTAGGCTTTGCTTTCATTGCCAACAATTCAGGCATGTCCATCACCATGGCAATGGCCCTCGCCAGCACCGGAGTATTCTTTCCATTCTTCTCTCCCATCCTCGGATGGCTCGGTGTATTTCTCACCGGCTCTGACACATCATCCAATGCCTTGTTCTGTAAACTCCAGGCGAGCACAGCGGATACCCTGGGCGTTGATCCCGTGGTAACCGTAAGCGCCAATGCATCAGGAGGTGTTACCGGCAAGATGATTTCGCCTCAGTCCATCGCCATCGGCGCTGCCGCAGTTGGTCTTGTAGGAAAAGAGTCAGAGCTTTTCCGATTTACCGTAAAGCACAGCTTCATTATGTTGTTTATAATATCGGTGATCACCTGTGTGCAGGCGTATGTTACACCGTGGGTCATTCCAGAATATGAGAAGATGGGAGCTGCTGCTGCGCAAGATTCTCTTAATGTGTCAACAGGTTTTGTGTATTTGATGATGCTGGTGGTGGCAGTGGTTTTGATTTCGGGAGGGGTTTTGGTGATGAATAAAAAAAAATGATATAATTGCCCTTAGCTTCAATTGCCTCCAGCTTTAGCTGGAGGCATGAAAATTCAAAACAATGATCTGGCTTTAGCCAAATAAACATTGCAGAACACAATCAAAAAACCATGCCCTTTGTAAAAGTTTATATCCATTTTGTCTGGTCGACAAAAAACAGAGAACCATATCTTGATTCATTCGAAATACGGCAAAAAGTCTGGCAGCATATAAAAGAAAATGCCAAAACAAAAGAGATTTACATTGATACAATAAATGGCTATCAAGAGCATTGCCATTGCTTGATTTCTATGGGAATAGATCAGACCATGAGCAAAATAATTCAATTGATAAAAGGCGAATCATCCTATTGGATAAATAAGCAAAATTTATGTAGGCAAAAGTTTCAATGGCAAGATGAGTATTTTGCAATTTCGGTTTCTGAATCAATGGTCGATAAGGTGAGGAAATATATCAAAAATCAGGAGGAGCATCATGGGAGGAAGACTTTTAAGGAAGAATATGATTTACTCATTGAGAGGTATGGGTTTCAAAAAATAAAGGATAATTTGGGCTAAAGCCCATTCCATTTTATTATTCAATTTCCACTAGCTAAAGCTAGGGGCAATTGAAAGCCAGTTACAATTGGCATATTGCAAATGAATTTGTATTGAATTGAGATTTATATTAATCCAACCCATGAGTTCAAACATTAAGATTAGAGGAAACCTCAAACAAACTTACAAAGACATCTACACTCTCGAAGTTCTTTCCACACTTTCTTCCCTTGCACACTTCAACAAGGATATAAAAGCTGTCATGACTGCTCGCATTAAACGAAGGGCAGAACGACAACAAAAGAAACAAAGAATTGCATTTCCTGATCCAGAAAGTTTTGTACCGCGAACAAACCTTAAGGTAAAGGATGCACGCGAAGGTAAGTTTGAAGGCTCCACGATTCCACATGATCTTCAAAGGCAATGGATACAAGGAACGGGACCTGCAGCAAAACCGGATGCCCCGGTTGAAAATAGTATCAGGAATGTAGCCTACGCGTTACTTTCCGGCGCTGATGGATGGATGTTTGATGGAGAGGATGCACTTGGACAAATTAATGCCATGTCGCTTGACAATCAGCGTAACCTCAAGCTTGCCATTCATAAAGATGAGGTCTTCATGAAAGCTGCTGAGAAAGTAGCAGGAGAAATGAATATGTGGGCAAAAGGTTTCCTTGGCTATGAGATTATCAGCGACTGGAAAGAACAATTGAATTTCACGACAAAGATATTTCGTGCACGGGGACTTCACCTCGATGATCGTCACATTCGTGATGAGGATGGTGTGGCTATGGCAGCTTCGATTGTTGACGCTACATTGTATGTTGTGAATAACTACCAGGCCTTACAACAGGCGGGATCATCTATCGTATTATACTTGCCAAAAATTCAAACTTCAGAAGAAGCAGCGCTTTGGAATGATGTACTTAGCGAGCTTGAAGCACATACCGGGTTAGATATTGGAACGATTAAAGTATATGTGCTGGTAGAACAATTGGAAGCAACGTACCAGTTAATGGAAATACGCGCGGCATTGGGAAATCATTTTGTAGGATTTAATACAGGCCGTTGGGATTATATCAACGCCGTCTCGGATGCGATGTCATGGGATGAGGCTTTCATTAATCCGAATATCGAAAGTATCGTCATGACGTATGGATACATGCGCAATTATGAAGACCGTGTAAGGCGAGCGGTAAATACTCCCGATATCAATGGAAACTTTGCGTTGTGGCAGGGAGGCATGGAACCTAACATTCCCGTTGGTTCGAAGGAGGGTGTTGCCACGAGCATGGCAAAAGCTGTTGCCGGCGCTGAACGTGAGCAGCGCGATGGAGCGAGTGGCAAGTGGGTGGCGCATTGGAAGATGGTGAACATCGTACGACCTGTGTGGGAAAAAGTTGGAGCGCTCAATCAACTGGGAAGAAAATTTCCTTCACTTACGTACACCCAACAAGATGCTGATGGACTTGTATTGCTAGAGCCCGCTCCTACTACCATTCGTGGTGCACGTAATTTGTTAAGTGTAGCGCTGCAATATGGAAATGCTTTTTTGCAGGGAATGCAAGCGGCGGCGTTGAAGCCTGCTGATTTTTTTGGTAATGATGATATTTTATATCTCATGGAAGATATGGCTACAGGAGAAATACGATTGAGCATACTTTGGGAGTGGGTACACAAAGGAGCAATACTAACTGAGGATGATCCTGAAACAGCAATTAAAAAAGGCGATGTGTTTGATGCAGGGTTGTTCAAAAAATTATTGGAAGAAGAATACAGAAAACTCCTCAACGCGAAAAACAAAGATGTTCACGATGATTCCAAGGCCACTACACTTCCTATCTCCCGCGAGATAGCACACACCTATGTACCCGACAATGTAAAAGCCCCCTGGTTTATTGACTTGTTAAACATCAATCTCAACAACACCGATTTGGCAATAGCCAGGAAGAGGATTCAGTTATTTATGGATCAGTTCAAAAAGGATGGTGCGAGGATTACAGAGAATATGGATTTCTCTGGGTCACCGAATGATTTTTAAGAACCATTCGGTACTCACAACCCCATCGCAGTCCTTTTATTACTGAAGGGATTAGTCGCGAAGTGACCTTTAGATAAGAGTTTGCTGGGGTAAACAAGTACATTCAGCAATTATGAAAATTGTTATTGGTAAGCTTGTCTATTGACTTTTAAATGATAACTGATAACTACCTCAGAAAAAGCAGTTCTCTATACTTCACCAACGGCCAGTCTTCATTATCCACCAACAACTCGAGTTTGTCAACCGAGTCGCGGATCACCTCGAAATATTTTTCTTTGATGTTGTCGCAATATTCGTGGGCGCGTTTGTCGGTACTGGTGAGTTTGTTAATTCGTTTTCTTTCTTCAATCATGTTTCTGACATTGACTTTGATGATCTCAATGTGTCTTGAGATTTCTTCGATCGTCTTCACTACAGCTTTATTATCAATACCAAGACTCTTCAAGCCATTAGCATTCTCAATCAGTTTACTTTGATAATCTACAGCAGTTGGTATGATATGATTCATCGCCAGATCACCAATTACGCGGGCTTCAATCTGCACTCTTTTAATGTAGCTCTCCAGTTTAATTTCCTGTCGCGCCTCAACCTCCTTACTGGAAAAAACTCCGTGACGCTCAAACAGATCGAGTGACTTTTTAGAAGCATAGGCATGAATGGCCCTGGGCGTATTGCTGATGTTGGACAATCCACGCTTTTGTGCCTCCTTAATCCAGTCATCCGAATATCCATCGCCCTCAAACCGGATGTGCTTTGACTCTTTAATGTATCTTCTCAATACATTCACGATCGCCAGACGTTTCTCTGTTCCCTTCTCAATATCAGCAGAAACTTCTTCATACAGTTTTCCAAGCTGATCCGCCACAATAAGATTTAAGGCGGTCATGGCCGTAGCGCAGTTGTCACTTGAACCGACCGCTCTGAATTCAAATTTATTTCCTGTAAAAGCAAATGGAGATGTTCTGTTCCTGTCCGTGTTATCAAGTATGATTTCTGGTATGTGGTCTATACCCAACTTCATATACATGTTATCACCTTTCTGGATCTTCACGTTACCTTTGCTTTCCAGTTCATCCAATATATTCGTCATCTGCGAACCGATAAACACAGACATGATAGCAGGAGGCGCTTCATTTGCACCCAGGCGAAAATCATTCCCTGCTGTTGCAATACTGGCGCGAAGAAGATCGGCATGTTCATGCACCGCTTTGATAGTGGTAACAAAAAATGTAAGGAACAAAAGATTATCCCGCGCACTGCTGGTAGGTGCGAAAAGATTTACGCCGGTATTTGATATCAGCGACCAATTGTTATGCTTACCGCTACCGTTAACGCCATCAAATGGTTTCTCATGAAACAATACTTTTAAATTATGTTTCTCCGCCACACGCTGCATCACATCCATCAACAATTGGTTGTGATCATTGGCTACATTCAAACCTTCAAACAAAGGCGCTGCCTCAAACTGTGATGGCGCTACTTCATTGTGGCGTGTTCGCAACGGAATGCCCAGCTTCCAGCTTTCAATTTCGAAGTCGCGCATAAAATCGTAAATGCGGGGAGGAATAGAACCAAAATAATGATCTTCCAACTGCTGGCCTCGTGCGGGTGAATGTCCAAAGACCGTGCGCCCTGCCATTACCAGATCAGGCCGCGCCATATATAGTGCTTTATCAACAACAAAGTATTCCTGCTCACAGCCGAGGAAAGATGAAACATATTGAATGTCGCGATCAAACAACTGGCATACTTTTGTTGCTGTTGTATTAATCACTTTCAATGCTTTAAACAGCGGACCTTTTGTATCCAACATTTCACCGGTGAATGAAACAAAGATGGTAGGGATACATAAAGTTTTTCCATAAAGGAACATCGGTGAAGATGGATCCCACGCTGTATAACCTCTCGCTTCAAAAGTACTTCGGATGCCACCGCTTGGAAATGATGACGCATCCGGTTCCTGCTGAACCAATTCACTTCCTTTAAATTTTTCGATGCCCGTTGTTCCATCAAAAAAACTATCATGCTTCTCGGCAGTTCCTCCTGTCAAAGGTTGAAACCAATGTGTAAAATGTGTAGCGCCCTTGCTAATCGCCCACGACTTAACTGCAATAGCAACAGCATCAGCGGTCGTTTCATCTATCCGCTCTCCCTGAATGTTGGCCTGACTTACTTTTCCAAAAACAGCCGGCGATAAAGTAGATCGCATTTGTTCCATGTCAAATACATTCTCACCAAAAAAATCAGAGACATTGGAGGATGGCAAATCAACTCGTACACTCTCACGGGTGCTAAGTATTTCTAAAGCTTTGAATCTCAAATGGGCCATAAGGATGCGCGTTATAATTCGGAGCGGTAATTTACAAACAGGAATGAATATCCTTGCTTGTCTGTTTCAGTAAGTTCACTTGTTCATTAAACTCACGAGTATAAACACCAGGTTCACAGCCTGGCCGGCAAAAGCAGGATGACAGATCACGGCAGTGTGTTGTCCTGTGAACCTGTCTACACAGGTAGGCTAATTACCTGTCAATTTATAGTTGACATAATACTAATCAACCTTTCACTTTAAACCTTTAACGCCTGTCAGACAGCAAAGGCAGGATTAACTTTTAACCAATAACCCTTTTTTCGTATTATTGGCCCATCAACAGAATTGTATTCATGTTTTCTACATTAAAAAAGTATAATAACACTACATTAGGAGGCATCCTCATTCATTTGTTTCTGGCAGGAGCCGTGCTTTTTATAATTGCCCTGCTCTATTTTTACTGGTATCTGCCTTCTGTCACAAATCATGGCGAGAGCATAACTGTGCCCAATATCGAAGGTTTGCATATCGATAAACTTAAAGAAACCCTTGAGGATCGAAATCTCCGATGGGAAGTTGATGATTCTTCCTATTCAGAAAAATATCCGCCGCTCACGGTGCTGAAACAATTTCCGCATGCAGGCGCTAAAGTGAAAGAAAACCGTAAAATCTATATTTCGATTAACAGGGTCAGTCCCCCGACTATTCCGCTTCCAAATCTTGTCGACCGTTCTGTCAGCAACGCGGAAGCCGTGTTAAAAAGCAATGAACTCAAACGCGGACATATTGAACTGATACCTGGACCATTTCTCAATGTTGTGCAGGGCATGAAGTATGATGGGCAATCCGTGAAAGAAGGAACAAAAATTCCTAAGGGATCCACCATCGATCTTGTTGTAATGGACGGAGGACAGGGCAAAGGATTAGAGGCACCCAGGGTCGTCGGACAAACTCTTGAAGTTGCCAAATTTCTGATCCGCGGCTTCAACCTTAACATTGGAACAATTCGCCTCGTTCAGGATACGACAGGCATTGAGCCCATCGTTATAAAGCAAAAACCAGATGCTTCTGAAGCTGTTAAGATAGGTGACATTATTGACCTGTGGATCGGTAAAGAAGGTACCAGTGTACCCGAAGAAAATGAATAATCTTTTTGTTATTACTTTCAAATCTCTCCGCCGCACTATTGCTGCCCTTTTATTCTTCTCTCTTATTACACATTTATCGGTTGCACAACTCACTGAACATCCTATTCCGCGGAAAGCGCAGATTTCAAAATCAAGTAACAGTGGGAGAATTAAAAGTGATGCACCGATTTCTCTTCCCTTCTGGGACGATTTTTCAGGAACTACTACAGGATATCCCGATACACTTTGGGTTAATAGTCAAACTACCTCTATCAGCGATGGCGCGGGAATTAATTCTCCCTCTATCAATGTAGCTACGTTTAATGGGCTTGATTCACTCGGCAATCCTTACAGTCCTAATGAGCCAACCATGAATGGACTTACCGATAAACTTATCTCGCGGAAAATTAAAATGAGTGAAGTACCTGAAGCCGAGCGGAGCAGCGTTTACTTAAGTTTCTTCTATCAGTGGAGAGGTAATGGAGAAGCTCCTGATGACAACGATTATATACGTCTTGAATTTAAAAATAATCAGGGCAACTGGGTAGCCATACAAACCATAACAGGAGGAGGAGATTTTGATCCAAATATTTTTAGTTCGGTGAACATTCCCATCACCGATGCGCAATATTATCATGATGACTTTCAGTTCGCAATACGAAGCTATGGAAGGATGTCAGGACCTTATGATACCTGGATGGTTGATTATATTTATTTAGATAAGGGAAGAAATAATAGTCAGCTTTCTTTTCCTGATCGTGCGGCGTCATCCGCTATTTCTAAACTTTTTGAAAGCCAATACGCTGTTCCTGTAAAACATTTCTTTTTCTCCAGGAAGCTGGATAGTGTGGAGTTTGATGTGCAGAATTTAAGAGGACCAACCTTCGGAGGCGCTTCCATTAACTATAAGGCGACAGCAAAATACTACAACTACATCGGGGAAGATCCGCCAACTGTTTACAATGAGACTTTGATAAACTCCAGAGGTGTGAGAGGTGAAAGCGGCGCTATGCTTCCCTACGAACGCGTGCGCGTGAAACTGGATACATTGCCCGATCCAAATAATCCTTTAGCCTTTAATCCTGATGCAGATGAAATCAGGATTCAACTCAAAATGAAAGTGATCAGCAACGATAGCATTGACCCGGAACTTCCTGCGTTCTTACCCATTGACTTCCGTGTGAATGATACAATCTCAGCATGGTATACATTAAAAGATTATTACGCTTATGATGATGGTACTGCTGAATACTCAGCCGGCTTAACACAACCTGGCAACCGGTTGGCCTATAGGTTTGATATGCTTATTGATACCGCCACCCTGCAAGGCTTTCAAATCTACTTCCCCTATCTCGGTGGACCGAACTCAGAAACACTTGACTTTTTTGTTTATGGAAATGACAACGGCCAACCGAGTAGTAGTCCTATCTACAGCGCACTGAGTCGAACGGTCACAAAAAATGGTAATAATGAATTTTTTACCATATCAATAGAACCACTTTTTATTCGTGATACAACCTTTTACATTGGCTATAAAGAACCTGTATCCAGTACGCTTAAAATAGGCCTCGATAAAAGCAATGACACAGGCGATAAGATGTATGTATATATTGGAAATTCATGGTTACAAAATACGGATGTGCAGGGAAGCCTCATGATACGACCGTTATTTGGAAAAGGAACCGGCGATATTGTAACGGGAATTCCGGGTGAAAATAAAGGAGCATTTATTTACCCCAATCCAAACCTAGGTGAGTTCTACATTGAGGATGAGGTCAATCAGCTCGACGTTATTGATATAATGGGTAAGCCCGTGAGTTGGGAAATAGAAAGTCATGACATGATTCAAAAAGTAACACTCACTTCACCTGCCTCAGGTTATTATGTGGTGCGATGGGCAAATAAGCGCGGCACTTATCAACGAAAGATTATTGTGAGTAAGTAGATTCAATTTCCATCCTTCGAAAGATCAATTTCGCATCATCTCCAAATTAGTTGCGTGGGTCTATCTTGAAGAGCTGATGGGGGATGCCGAACTGAACATGAGTGCATCTTAATAAAGAGCCTGCCATCGGCATGACGGCTTCGAAGGTGCCCCATGAATACTACCAGTGAACAACCTCCTTTGTCATTTCAACTTTTTGAGCCACCAGATTTTTGAGATGGCTTCTAAGAAGTTTTCAATTTCGCAGCTATTTCGTATAGCCTTTGTTCCTTCATACTCTGGCGATTTATTTTGCTGAAATTGGTGTGATAGCGATGTGACTGGAGAAAAGTTTTTTGCACTAAGTTCCACTCTCTTTCAGTTTCCACAATTCCTTGTGATTTTAGTTCTTCAAATAATCGACCCCCTATCTCATAAAAATCGTTCCTGCCCAAATAATCGAGATCGGCATCACATAATATTTTTTCGAGTTTAGTTGCAGGAGACTGAGGTATACGGGTGGCCATTATCATGTTATTGATAATATTAATCTGATCACTGCTCAAGCCATACACAGGTAAAATTTCACTGGCGATCTCAACTCCTTTCTCTTCATGATTGGCGGGTGAATGTATAAAGCCCACATCGTGAAAGAGCGCTGCCAATCTCAGCAACCTGATTTCTTCCTCATTCAACTTTTCATTTTCACCTATTGTGAGTGCGGCATTAAGAACATCAAAAACATGTTTGATGTTGTGGTATTGATGATTCGGCATTTGCTCGTTAAGCATAGTGTTAATATGCTTCTCTGCTCCATCAAAGTCAGGAGAGAGGCCTGTCTTACTCCTTTGCTGGCCTCTAAGGTTTTCTAAGAGCGGATCAACATTCCACCAGATAAGATCTATATCATTAGTCTTTATTGCTTTGTCATAATAAAGCCATGCTGAATTTTTATCCTCCAAAGCATTAAAAGCGTGTACTAAATAAATATTGACGCCCTTTTCATTAGCATCACTTCGTTTTACCAGTTCATCCAACAATTCATTTGCCTTATCGATTTCCTTTGCGTATGCATAGGCTGAAGCAAGGTAAGCAATCATGGAAGGAGGCCGGATTTTTGAAAAACGAAGTCCGGATAATATTGCTTCTATCGCTTCTTTATAATTACCCATTGTTAAATAAATTCGTCCGAGATAATCATAGAATCGCAATACAGACGGATATAATTTCAACGCTTCATTCAATGTACTCAATGCTTCTTCATAACGATTTAAAAGGTATAGCGTGATCGTTTGGTAATTAAAATAAGCCACGGTTAGCGGGTCTATCGACTTTGCCTTATTTACATATTCAAGCGCTTCGGTAAACCTCCCCATCATATTTAATAAGTAGCTATATGTATATAGTACAGTCGCACTATTAGGTCGGACGTCTATAGCCTGTAAGAGCAATTTTTGGGAAGAGATAAAATCCTTTGCTACAAAAAATTGTAGAAAGGCTTTTGTAAGGTAGTAGTTGTCTGAGATTCCTCCTTCATTCGCTTTCTCTAAATAAAAGTTGATATACTTTTCCGCCTCATTGGGAGCCAGGTCACCATTCCACGACATACGCGCCGAATAGGAACTTGCCAACGCGGAATAGGCCTGCTTAAAATCCGGATCTTTCTCAATTGCCTGCTTGTAGTATTCTGTTGCTGCACGATACCCATCAACACCCCATTGGTTAAAGGCATGGCGACCTTTCAGAAAAAGATCATAGGCCTCCAGGTTTTTCGTTGGTATCTCTTTTAGTTTTTCATTTTGCCGCGGATTAATAGAGGAGTTGAGCTCTGTTGCCACTACCTCTGCAACATTGCTTTGAATAGCAAATATGTCGTCCATATTATCAACAAACACTTTAGACCAAATATGCTGATCACGAATTGCATCGACAAGCTGAACATTGATGCGTACTTTGTTGCCATGCGCCTGAGCGCTTCCTTCTAATATAAACTTAACACCAAGTTCAGTGGCTATTTCCGGGGCGGACTTTGTTGATTTTTTATACCGCATCACAGACGTTCGTGATATTACGCGAAGTTGAGGAAGTGCTGATAATTGACTTAAAATATTTTCGGTAATGCCATCGGCAAAATATTCCTGTGATTGATCATACGATAAATTTACAAAGGGAAGAACAGCTATTGATTTTTCCAGCAAGGAGTTTTCAGTGTTCACTTTATTCTCTTCCGTACCCCGTGATTCATTTGCTGTCTCTTCACTTACACTGTAGGCTTCTGTTCTTCCTGGGTATTTAATAGCATGAATAATTTCTTTAATGGCATTCGCCACTTTATTTACCTGATCACGATAAAATAAATTAATGTTGTTTCCTTGCCGTAAATCATCCGGCATAAGTGGACGATTAACTCCTGGTGACCGAAAGATGAAATCAATGGGACGCAGCTTACTCTGCATTTCATTCTCGATCATGTTAACATCGTCCGGGTCTAATTGGTGGATGGTTATTGGAAGGATTCTGCTGGCGACGTTGCCATTGCGAAGTTTTATATCCCGGCCAATATTATCTGCTAACGAGATTCTATTAAAAGCACAGAATTCATTTTGCCAGGCAAAACTTCTTGGATCACAATAAATTTGGGAGAGTATCGGTATAAAAATCAGGGATCTTAACTTTCCTTCCAGGCTTTTATCCACATTATACGTTTCCAACAGACCATCCCGGGAATTGGTATCCATGTATATACTGACGTCTTCTTTAAACGTACTTTCCAGTTCCTTCCCAAGGTGACGTACAAAATTACTTACCCAGCCGTTTCCATCAGCTACATGACCACTATGCTGAGGAGAAAAATTGAATGCGCTTCTATTGTCTTTATGCCTGTAGGAAATAAAAATATCATATTCAAAATCAGGAATGATTGACGGCATAGTCTCAAATATACCCTGTTGAATTTATTTTCAATAAATATAAAGTAATTGCAACAAAGAATCCCTTCTAAAATTCTCCTTCATTAATCAGAAACACTGATCAAACGGATATTTTTCCTGTGCTCACCAATATGTTATCGATTGCATCATTTTCAAACCCTACAATCTTCTTAGCCGTTGCATCCCACTCTACGCGACGGCCGGTCTTCAGGGAAAGTGTTCCCATGTGCGCAGCAATGGCTTCCTGGAATCCTTCTTCAATGCCGCAGCTGGGTTTGCCTCCATTGCGTATGCAGCTTAACCACTCACGCATGTGAAGGTGCGTAGAGTCTACGCGCTTTCCATCACGGTAGGTAAACAGAAGTCCTTTGTCGGCAAAGTATTTAGCAGTAGCTGACGTTACACCATCAAGCCCTTTCGCCCGTGGATCGTAGCTGTAAAGAGGTACATCTGCAGATGCTGTTCCATCCTTCAACCATTCCGCATAGCGGGTGGATCGTGGATCGGCATAGATGATCATGCTGTTGCCCAGCTCCATCGTTGCATCGTGGCCCATAAGGATAGTGCCACGGTTATACTGGTTGCCCAACGTAGCGCTATACATAAAAGTCATGCCTTTTTCTTTTCCTTTACCCTGGCTGGTGTCCCTGACATACTCAGGATACTCCATCACCACCTGGAAAACATCGGGTACATCTCTCCCATCATTATGAGTATATACTCCACCGGAAGCGACAACCGTTTTGGGTATTCCCATCTTTAACAAACAGTTTATGCGATCAAAATCATGCGTCAGCAAATCGCCCGAAAGTCCGGTGCCATATTCCCACCATTTGCGCCAGCGAAAGAAATGTTCTCCATTGTATGGAATCTGAGGAGCATTACCCAGGAACTGAGCCCAGTCTACTGTCTGCGCATTAGCTGCTTCGTGAATATCATATTGCCATGCACCGTTATCATCATTGCGATTGGTATTGGTCTGGATCAAACTGATATGACCTAATGTACCTTTGTTGATGGCGTCAATAGCAGTGAGGAAACTTTGTGTCTGGCGATGCTGATGTCCTACCTGGAATACTACACCGGTTTCATGAATGGTATTATAGAGGTCGTATGTCTCTGAAATATTATGCGTCATGGGTTTCTCTACATACACATGCTTTCCTGCACGAGCGGCAGCTATAGCCATCGGTGCGTGCCAGTGATCAGGCGACGCAATAACAATGGCATCTATATCAGACGCGGCAATCAACTCTTGATAAGTACGGTAACGTGTAGGTTTATTTCCATCAACCGTTCCCGTATCAACAGCCATTTCAGCGAACGTATCAAATACATCGCACACACCGCGTATCTGCACATTCAGATTTTCCTGTTCCAGAAAATCTTTCAGACGGTTATCGTTAGCATTTTTCTTTGTTGCTTCAATCATTTCTTCTTTCCATTGCTTATCGGCAAATCCTAACGCGCGCATTAATTGCTTGCCTCTAATGCCGAAACCAATTACACCAAGTCGTATGGCATTACCAGACATGGGTCCTGATGGCGGAGGCGCCACCGCATTGATGTCAAGCCCGGAAAGAATAGTGTTTCTTACTTCATTGTCGGATGTATATTTCGCTGCCGCCGATGCAAACAGCCCGCCAACGATGGGTATACCCACCAGGCCTTTCAGCATATCACGACGAGAGAATCCTTTTTTGTCTTGTTGTTCGCTCATAGGTTTAAATATTTTCAGTTAGTAGCAGGTATTGTTGATTTCACAAAAAAGCGTTCGATGCCATACGATTTGGCTGTAGGGAACGCCATAACCACCATCAATGCAAATAACTCAATCAGGTTTTTGTTCACGATGATATAACTTCCTTCAGTAGGGGCATTCAATTCTACACCTGGAAAAGGTGGATAGGCCAGGTAGAAAAGCGCCAGCAGAAACATGCCAAGGAAAGTGGCAGGCTTTACAAGAAAACCAAAGATGAGTGCAACTCCGATGAAGATCATTGCCCAGATAGTGACAAAATCAGCAATGCCCACCATCGTTGGACTAGTCCCTATGCCCATAAACAGACTTTTTAAGAAGCCCTGGGAACCCGCAAGGTAGCCGGCGGATGACCAGTTCGGATTGAGTAATTTTACAACGCCCTCATAGAGGAAATGCCAGCCAATTAGCAAGCGAAGGCCGACAAGCGCTGTCATTTGAAGTTTTGAGTAGTTGGAATTTTCCATAATAAATCGATTGTATAAGACTCTGTGAATATAAAAACTTATTTGCACTTTAGTTAAATGTTATTAGTTAATCCTGCCTTTGCCGGCAGGCAGGCGTTGATCGTTTAAAGTGATTATCAACCGGGAAAATCTAATCATTGATGAAAATCAATACCGTTTTTTATTACTATTAACTTAGTTATCAAATCAGCAAAATGAAAAAGCGCACATTTCTTAAACTTTCCTCCACCATAATGACAGGCGCCGCACTTGTTCCTTTTGCCAATTGTACCAACATGAATAAAAACGAAGAGCACAAGATCAAAAATTGGGCAGGTAATCTTACCTATAGTACATCGAATGTTGTTAAGCCAACCACGGTTGAAGAAGTTAAGGAGATAATCAAAAACAGTAGTAAACTCAGAGTGCTGGGAACAAGACATTGTTTCAATCGCATTGCTGATTCGGATGAACAACTTCTTTCCACGGAAAATCTTAAACAGATTTTTTCTCTTGACGAAAATAAAAAATCTATAACCGTTGGCGCAGGCATCCGTTATGGTGAATTGTGTACTTACATAAATGAGAAAGGCTACGCTATACACAACCTTGCATCCTTACCACACATCTCTATTGCTGGTGCATGCGCAACAGCAACGCACGGCTCAGGAGTAAAGAATGGAAATCTTTCTACAGCCCTTTCGGCACTTGAGCTGGTAAAGGCAAATGGCGAAGTTATTTCTTTGTCACGCGAAAAAGATCCTGAAGTTTTTCATGCTGCAGTGGTAAATCTTGGTTCGCTTGGCATTGTCACGAAAGTAACACTTGATTTAGTTCCCACCTTCAACATGCGACAAGATGTTTATCTCAATTTACCTATGGAACAACTGGCAAGCCACTTTGATGAAATCATGTCCGGTGGATATAGTGTGAGTTTGTTTACAGACTGGCAAACTTCAAATGTCAACCAGGTATGGATAAAACGAGTTGTTAATGAAAGCGAAGCATTACCGGCAGAGAAAAAGTTTTATGGTGCAACATTAGCAACGAGAAACGTTCATCCGATCATTGAAATTTCTGCTGAGAATTGCACCGAACAAATGGGTGTACCCGGTCCCTGGTACGAACGCCTCCCCCATTTTAAGATGGGATTCACTCCCAGCAGTGGTGAAGAATTGCAGGCTGAATATTTTATTCCTCGTGAACAGCCTGTTGATGCAATCCGCGCTGTAGAGACTCTTCGCGATGAAATCAGACCGTATCTGATGATCTCCGAAATACGAACTATTGATGCTGACAATCTGTGGATGAGTCCATGTTATCATCAACCCAGCGTAGCAATTCATTTCACACTAAAGCAAGACATTGACGGCGTAAGCAACCTGTTGCCCAAAATAGAAGAAAAACTTTCACCATTTAATGTCAGGCCGCATTGGGGTAAGTTGTTTACCCTTTCACCTGATACACTTCATTCGCGCTATGAACGAATGGAAGATTTCAAAACATTGATCAACCAGTACGATCCACAAGGTAAGTTTAGAAATGAGTTTATAAATAAGAATATTTTTGCAAGCAAAAGCCAGTTGGGATGAGGCCAAAGAACTTTCTATTATTTAGTAGTCTATTCATAATTTCGTTCTCCGTTTTTTCTCAGCGCCCCATTGACATTACACAAATCCTCAACATTGGTGGCATAAAACAGTTTGTGAGCATAAAAGGAAAGAACAGATCCTCACCACTTTTATTATTTCTCCACGGCGGACCGGGAAATTCCGTCATGAGCTATGCAGAGAAGTTCACCCATAAACTCCAGGAACATTTTGTAGTGGTGCAATGGGACCAACGTGAATCCGGAAGAACATTGCAATTGAATTCTTCACCAATCCCTCTCACTGTTGATCTGTTTAAAAATGATACACACGACTTAGTCGATGCCTTATTAAAACAATTCAATCAATCAAAGTTGTACCTGGTTGGGCATTCCTGGGGAACAGTTTTAGGTTTTCATATGGCAAAGCATTATCCAAACTTATTGTATGCTTACATTCCGGTATGCCCTATGATTGATCAATTGGAAAGTGAACGCATCATACTGGAAAAGATGAAAGCTAATGCTGAGCAAAATAAAAATCAGTTAGCGATCAACGAGCTATCCACTATTAAGATTCCATTCCAAAATGGTGAGCAATTGTATTTCCATCGCAAATGGTTGTTCCACTATATAGGTTCAAAGACAAAACTTTCTAAAAGTCATGTGGTGTCATGGTCTGCAATATGGCTTTCTGTTTTTAATGAAGCATCAAAGGATAACCTCAATGAAAGTACGACTGCACTTCAATGCCCCGTATACTTTTTTGTGGGGCGAAAAGACTTTCAGACAAACTCAGTGCTGACAGAATCCTATTTTGAAAAGTTAGAAGCACCACGTAAAGAACTATTCTGGTTTGAACACTCAGCACATTCCGTTCCCAGTTCTGAGCCTGGCTTGTTTCAGAATATTATTATTGAAAAAATTCTTCCTAATACAAACTGACATTGACCGAACCGTGTCATTTAGTTATTAATGAGAGCATCATTTACATAATAAAAAACATTTTATTAACAGATATTAACCAATGTTGAAAAGTAGCAATAGGCAATCGCAGTAGGCAAAATTGCCTATTGCCATTTGCTTACTGCCATTTTTTCGTTTGTCTCAAGATTTTTGAATAAACTAAGTAGCACTAAATCACTAAACGATTAAGCCCTGAACCACTACTTCCCGGTCTGTTTTTTTTGCAAACTCGATAAGAAATATTACCTCACTAATTTTATCTGACTTTTTGCACACTGTTACCAGGAAGAGGTTAATACATTTATTGCATAAAACCCGAAGACGAGACTAATATTAACCAAAGTGAGCTATGAAAGTGAGACGCTACCGCCTTGTGGGTACTGACCCCGATTCATTCCATGAAGTTTTTACAATTGGTGAACTTATCAATCGTGTTGCCGCAGTATGGCACCCCTGGGAAATTCATCGCTTTGAAAATATGGCAGTGGTGCATTTCCTGAATTGATAAGCACTTCTCCTATCAAATTAAAAAAGATAATGGCTTCTTTTAATGTGGCCTATTCTTTCCGGTCCTGTTTCGGTTAATTTTTCTTTCAATAAATCCTTCGGATATTTTTAGCAGAAGGACGATCACCAGCTTTATCATTATACCGTAACCGATATTATCTCCCACTACTCTGATAAGCGGTTCCACAAAAAGTTCTTCCAGTACAAAAAGTCCAATAGCGATAAAATAAATGATGGCATAAGCGCTTCGCCCGGCCTCAGCTTTTGTCAAATCATCGAGGGTTCGCTGCAGGATGCTATTGTTGTCATTCAACTCTTTGTTTTTGCGATGCAGCTTGCGTTCCAGGCGGCCGCTAATCCAGGTAAGAAAGCGAGTTTGATCCAATAAGGACTTGTAACGTACTGTTAACTTTCGTAGTGCATCACTGGTTTCTTCAGGTGAATTTTCACGCGTAATCATATCCTGATAGTGCGTCAGAATATTATTTTCATTCCTGAAGAGCTTTTCTTCGCGAGACATTTTGCTCATAAATTTATCGGCAGCTTAAAATCCAATAATAAATATAATCAGCAATTGATAATATCAAAATGCATAACACCAACGTGGTACTTACAACCGTGTTAGATTAGTTAGCATTATCAAAATTTCCATTTATTATAGCAACTGTTTCATCGCCGTGAAGTTAACGCAAACACATATTAATGCTTAGGGAGATAGTTATTTTGACAAGGAGAGTCAATGCCTGATTATGGAATTATAGCAGGTATATTAAGACCCATCCATCTTACAGAGCGCTGAACCCGGATTTCATTTGAAGTCAATTTTACAGGGAGGTATCCACATTGAATCAAACACGATGACCAGTATTTTGAAAGGACCATCCCACTTGGCTAATGTTGGCGAAAATACCAGTCAATTCGTTACCGGTGTTCTAAAAAGTCCTGGCGAGAATCCGCTGGGTCATCCAATGAATGGCTAATCCTGTGATAGAAAAAGTTTGTCGTTGCAAAAGAATCTATGTATCCTTAATGAATGGAAAATCTGCGCAAAGGGCAACTTCAAATTGTTGCCACCGGCTTTCTCAGCCTGTTCTCTATCATCGGTATCATGTTCTATGGACTTCCTTTCTTCTATGATTTCTGGGTAACCGATTTTGGCTGGTCAAGATCAACGATCACGTCCGGAAATGCCATTGGAAAAATTGTTGTCGGGCCGTTGTTCGGATTTGTTGCAGGATGGATCATTGATCGATTTGGCCCACGGCGACTAATGCTCTCCGGTATTGTTATGGGAGGAATTGCACTTATTGGCCTTAGCGTAATGACTTCGTTATGGCAGTTCTATCTATTTTATTTATTCAATGCTTTGGGTTATATGTGTGGCGGCCCGCTTCCCAACCAGGTGCTGATCGCCCGCTGGTTTGACAAAGCACGGGGAAAAGCTATGGGCATTGCCTACATCGGCATTGGTGTTGGTGGAATGCTGGTTCCTCAAATCGCTAGAGGACTCACAGCAAATTATGGATGGCGCGATGCTTTGATGATATTGGGCATCATTATGGTTGCCGTTGCTTTTCCGATGGCGTGGTTCGTTAAGGAAAATCCTGACCATGTATTGCAACAGGCTAAACAAGAACCTAAAACACATATCACCCCTATTCTAAGAAGCTGGCCTTTTTATCTCCTGGTCATCGGAAGTATGTGTTCGATCGGAGCTGTAGCGGGTACAGTTCAAAATTTGAAATTATTTTTCAGCATTGATTTAAAATACACGCAAGCTATTGCCGCTAATGTTCTTTCCATTGTGCTGGGGTCAAGCATTCTTGGCAGATTACTCATGGGCTGGCTGGCGGACCGATGGCAGAAAAAAAATGTAATGATTCTCATTTATTCTCTCGTAGCGCTATCTATTCCCCTACTCTACTTTGCTTCAATACCAGGTGTCATTTATGTTTTTGCATTTGTGTTTGGTGTTGCCTTAGGTGGAGATTATATGATCATACCGTTGATGGCTGCTGAATTGTTTGGATTAAAAGTAATGGGCCGCATCATGGGCCTTGTTATTACAGCCGATGGTGTTGCTGAAGCACTTGCTCCAATGCTTGCCGCCTGGCTCCGCGATAAAAGTGGAAGCTATACAAACGGTTTTGCAGCACTTATTATTCTAGCCATTATCGGTACAATTGCAGTCTCTATGCTACCGCGAAAATCGGAAAATGCATGATCGCTTACCGGACGATGGTAATGAAAGATATACCTTCAGGCCTTGCGTTATACAGGCAGACTGGGGCGGAACCAGGTGGCAAGGGATTGGAAATTATTTTTACAACTTAATCTCTATGGTTGCAAGAACTATGAAGATAGCGATCTTACCGAATGTTGAGATCTGCGGGGGGGAATAATGAAAGCGTGGCAAGCCTTACTCAAAGACATCCGCTGAGCATTACAATAAAAAAGGTAAAAAAATAAAACCCAAGGAAATATCAACCTTTAATAACCGGCCATTTGAAAACAGATTTCAAGATAATTCGCTTGCCCGTCTCCTGCGATTCACGTGCTGCTTCGATGATCTCCAGCACATGAAGTGAGTGCTCGGCGGCAATCAAAGGTTCCACGCCGGTGATGAGACTTTCCGAAATAACAGATGCCCCCTGCTGCCACACATATTTTTCCGCATCAGTCGCATAGCGTGTAGTTTTTTCATTACCCTCTGTTGCCATATCAACTCCAAAGGGTGCCCAATCATATCCAATCAGGTGCATGTTTCCTTTTGTTCCCCACATTGAAATGGTTGGTTTGTCCTGTCCTGCTCCCTCGTGACCGTAAGGATCAAAGTAGTTGAATCCACTTTGCACGTGCGAAAGTGCGCCGCTTTCATGTTCCATCAATATCATGGCATTATCTTCTGCTTCTACTTTTATTGGAGCAGGTCTGTTCTCCACTGTGCGAACGGGCGTCAATATATTAAGCATGGCAACAACAGACTTAGCGGGTCCAAGCAACCCTGTGAGTGTGGCGATATTGTAAACAGCGAGATCGGGCATACTTCCTCCGTTTTTTTCATAGAAGAACGCTGACCAATGTGGTCCTAAATGTCCATAGTGAGCGTGAGCTGCAGCTACTTTTCCCAGTTTGCCCTCGTTAATAGCTTTTGCCATGAACGCAAACTGCGGACTGTTTACCACCGCCGGCGCACCCCAAATTCGTATTCCTTTTTTCTTCGCGAGTTCAAGCAATTCCTTTCCTTCCTGGTACGTTGTTGCCATAGGTTTTTCACTCCACACATGTTTACCTGCCTGCAAAGCAATCTTATTTAAGCGACCATGCTCTTGCATATCAGTAAGATTTACCATTAAGTCAAATGGTGCACCGGCTAACATCTTTTCTATAGATGAATAGTGATTGGGTATTTTATACAGCTCTGCTGCCTTAAGTGCCCGCTCAGAAATGATATCACAGGTGCTCACTAATTCTACGTACGATGATTTTGATAAGTGAGGTAAATACTGGGTGGAAACACTACCGCATCCAATCACACCAATCCTTATCTTTTTAGTTTGATGAAAAAAGTTTTCCGCTTTTGAAGCCATTGGTGCGAGGATAGAAGCAACACCCAACATTACGGCACGTTGCAAAAATTCATTCCGTGAAATCTGATCTTTTGTATCCATATTACATTTCAGTTTAAACCATCTTTAACAGGATCACAAAAAAATTCCCTCATCCCCTTTTAGAGGATTCAGGTGAGACAATTCTAAGTTAGTAATTAATATCCGGTTAAATCCGGGACCTGGCAAGCATGATCGTTTGAGCTTCGTGGCCAATTCTCTGCGCGCGGGGACTTTGTTTAAGCCTTATATGTTATAGGCTGTGGTTGATTTTTTGCTGTCATCATAACATTTTTCTATTGAAAAACTAATCCATTAACAGTGCTGTATCCCAATGTTCAACAGCTTTCCCATCTTTAAAACGCCATTGGTCAAACCAAGTAGTAGTGTAGGTTTTGTTAGGGTCTTTCGGGTCTTTTTCTTCCCGTACAAAAGCGACTGATACCAAATCGCCCTCCGCTATGACTGACACTACTTTTGTTTTCATTTTTTCAGGAATTGGGGTAGGTCTAACCTTTAAGATTTCTGTAAAAAATTTCACAACGGCTTCTCTGCCATTGGCTGTATTTGGATTGTGTTGTATGTAATTTTCATCAATGTACTTATCGGCAAGTTCCCAATGATTACATTCCAATAAATCCTTTACAATGTGATAAGCTGCTTGTTTATTTTTATGCAAGACAGGGTCGGTGCTGGTAAACAGTTGGTCAGGATCCTTAGCTGAAACAACTGCTTCTTGTGCCTGAACTTTTATCCCAAATAAAGCTATTGATATAATCAAAAGAATTTTTGTTGATTTCATAATATTCACTTTTATTGATTTTAGTAATTATAGTTGTCTCTCAGCTGTCAGTCCGTTGGGTTTAGAGGAGTCGCCCTATCATAGACTATAACGTTCCGCGGCTTTGCGTTCGGGCGGGCTTTTTAGCACTGCACTTGATACGAAGAACCGAAGTTCAATTTGGGCTCAAATGTCCGTACGAAAAACGTCCTCCCGTCTGACGCAAAACCTATATTGAACTAAACCTTCGGTAGTTTGCTCAACATTCCTGTTGCGTCAGCAACTTTCAAGATAGTCATTCTTCAATTTTGAAGCTCATCTAAAAATCAAAAAAATTATGAGCTTTAAAAAGAATGACTACTACACATTGGTGCAGCAGGCCTGTGACGCTGTATCCAACTTCAAAATTCATTACCAACAGTTCATCGAAAAGGGCTACACTCGCACAAAGCAGTGAGAGCCTCATCATGAACTATAGCCGCAGCGTGGCGCGGGTGGCCCTTCCACTTCAACCGCGCGCCACACCATCAAAGCAAAGGCGTGTGTTCCGTTTAAAATCCCATAGTTAATAAGTAGAAACTACCTGTGTTTCAATTCAATTTATCTGCCGAAGGCATGACAGCAGCTTACATCAAACCCGGCCTAAAAAATTACTACCCCGTAGCCAGAATCAGTCCGCGGCGGGGCTTCGTTTAAGCCTTATATGTTGGCGACCGTACCTTTTCTACCAAATTAGTTTATCCACCATGTATAATAAAAAGGCAAACACCATTGTTCCAAATATTAGTCTGTAAGTGTTAAATCGTCCAGCAATAAGTCCAGCACTTAATAGAATTTCTTTCTCGTCCTTAGTCAATGAGTCGCCAACTTTTATAAAACCCTTTCTCATTGAATTTAATGTTGCCATTTTATATTCAATTATTGGTTGTCCGTTAGCGCGTAGCCATTTTAAATTTCTACCAATAAGGTTTGATGATAGACGGAACCTGTTTATATTATTTAACTCAATATAAGTCTGTCCTAAGAGTCGATTCTTAATTTCACCAATCAGATGTCCATTCTTTTTAATAAGAACTTTATTATCCCAGAAACCAACCCTGTGAAATTGAAGTCGGTCGCTGTCAGTGGTGAAACTTGCATTGGAACTAAATTCACTCAATATTGTCAAAGTACCCAATGATTCAGTATTTGTCTCAAAGTCAAATCTTAGTCCACTTAAGTCTGAGTTTTTCCATGTTATCGTTTCCATTGTCAAACTATTTATTTTTAATTGTCAAATATCTCTCATTGTCCAAAGGTATGGCCGCCAACGTTTGGCTATTTGCAGTGATTGGCTTTTGAAAACGTATCTGTCCACTGTGACCAAACGTAGTAGCGAAGATAAAACTTTGTACTTACACTTCACCAAGCCATTGCAAATAACTTTTGTTAAACTAAACCTTCGGTAGTTTGCTCAACATTCCCGTTGCGTCAGCAACTTTCAAGGTAGTCATTCTTCAATTTTGGTGCTCATCTAAAAATCAAAAAATTATGAGCTTTAAAAAGAATGACTACTACACCCTGGTGCAGCAGGCTTGTGACGCTGTACCCAACTTCAAAATTCATTACCAACAGTTTATCGAAAAGGCTGCACTCGCACAAAGCAGTGAGAGCCTCATCATGAACTATAGCCGCAGCGTGGCGCAGGTGGCCCTCCACTTCAACCGCGTGCCACACCATCAAAGCGAAGGCGTGTATTCCGTTTTAAAATCCCATAGATAATAGTAGAAACTACCTGTGCTTCAGTTCAATTTATCTGCCGAAGGCATGACAGCGGTTCGTGCCGTTTAGTATGCTTGAATTAAAACATCAGTCGGAATATTTAGCTTTTCATGAAGTCGTCTAATCATGTCCAACGATAGCTTTCTCTTTCCACTCAATATTTCGCTTGCTCTGCTTTTTAGCCCAACAACCTTTGCTAAATCTGTCTGAGTGTATCCCAGTTGCTCCATTCTGAATTTAATGGCTTCAATAGGATCAGGTAGGTCGATTGGGAAATGTTCATTCTCGTATTGGTCGATCAATATTCCTAATATCTCAAGTTCATCTCCTTGTGAAGTTCCTTTTTTCGCATCAAAAATTACTTCAAGCCTGTCCAACGCTTGCTGGTAGTCTTTTTTAGTCTTTATTGGTTTTAAGTTCATAGTCGTCAAATTTTATTCGCGTCAACCTTGTCGTATTCTTTATGAGTTCCTACAAATCGTATCCACATCATTTGATAGTGGAAATTAATCTTAACAATTATTGGAATTATGTTTATTCAGATACGTCACTCATCAATTTCAGAAATGCATTCCATACTATATCCAACCGCTCGGCATGCATTGCGTGGGTACATTCATCCGTTACTTCAGTTATTACATTCGAAAATGCAGAAGCCCATTTCAAATGATGTCTTACCCACGCTTCTTGAACTGCATTGTTCATGTTTTTCAATTTATCTATATCAATGTCCTGCTTCTCTTTTTTATCCATCAAATCTTCAAGAAACGGTTCCAAGTCCATTGCTAAAGCAGAAATAAGCATATATGTAGGGATATGTATAGGCATGGAATCGTCTCCATACGATGAATCATCTGTAAGGAATTGAATTTCATTATAACAAGGATGCTCCTTTTTAGTTTCTTTTAAATAGGAAGACTCTATTTCATACACTTCCGTAAAATCACGTCTATATTCTTCATAAAATTTAACGGTATTTAAGGGGTCAATTAACAAAATTCCTTTTACCTCATCAGGATAAGCACGGGCAAAGGCTTTGGTATAATGTCCTCCCAATGAATATCCTATCAGTATATAAGGTTCAGAAATCCCTGCATTGTCCAACACGGTTTTCAGTTCCCTGACCACATTTTCAGCCCGTCTGTCAGGATTACCTTTTTCAGATTTACCCAAGAAAGCTCTGCTATAAGTTACAACAGTATTTTTCACGGCTATGGAATCGTCCAACCTATTCCACCGTGTGCCTCTGCCACACATACCGTCTTCCATTATAACGGTAAGTCCTTTTTCAATTCCTTTTTTCAACATATAAAGTTTAAAGCCTCCTGCATCAATATGCAAAGTGTCTATCGGTATATTTTCAGTAGGCGTAGAAATTTCCTGAGAAAATAACGGTTGTACGCTAAATGTGTATGCCAGAAAGGCAAAACCCAAAATGATTGGGTTTTTCGAAATGTCGCTGAATACGCTTTTTGTCATAATTTAGATGCTTAATATTTTTGGTGGTGCGTATTGTTACACTTCTGACTAACGTCTTGGTTATTTGCAATGACTGGCTTTTGAAAACGTATTTGTCCACCGTGACCAAACGTTGAACGAATATAAAAACTTACCGCTTACACTTCACCCAGCAATTGCTAATAACTTTTGTTGAACTAAACCTTCGGTAGTTTGTTCAACATTCCTGTTGCGTCAGCAATTTTCAAGGTTAGTCATTCTTCAATTTTGATGCTCATCTGAAAATCAAAAAATTATGAGCTTGTTAATTGTCATCCCAGTCTGGTGCTTGAAGTGTCGAGTCGTAAGAAGTGTCAGGATAGTTCTCAAATCTAACACCGTCAACCAAGTGAATGTAGTATTTGACCGTTGCTGTCGGACAATTTTCATCATAGAAACAGACATTTAAGTCGAATAGAAACTCATCATTTTCAAGTCTCTTGAATTTTACTTCTCGGATAAAGTAGTTGTCAGGGTTTGGTTTTAAAGTTGAGTCCGGGAAATTATACTTGGATATGACTCTTTTTATATAAAGTCCTTCATGGTCTGAAATCTCAACTTGTAATTTATATTCCCGGTATTTGACTTTTTCTTTTCTGCTTGCGGTCTCAACAAATGCAATCACATATTTGTTTCTCACTGGAAAAATTGTCGTCTTGATTTTGTAGTCTGAAGTGTCTGTAACAGTCATAATGTCGCTGCTATCCGCTGGAAAAATATATGTGCTGTCTACTTTTGGATTGTATGTCCCCTTGGAAGTGGGAATTGTATTGCCTAAGTCAAGTCGGTCGTATTCGTCTACTGCATCCTTTGTTTTTTCCCCACAACTAAAAGTTAAAAGGGTCAGAATTAAAAAATATCTCATAGTCTATGTGCTAGAAAGATAATACTTTTAACCTACACCGTGCCAGGCCATTTTTTATCCACATTGTTAGCGGGCGGTGATATTCTCCGAATCTAATTAGCTTTTACTTTGTCCTGATACTTATAAGCCGTCTCACTTTTTAATTCACCTTTATCATCAAATACTTTTTGCGTCCCGATTTTAATTTTTGTCTTTAGTTTTTGGTCAAATACTTCAAGTCGTTTTATTGTCACCACCAAGTCTTGAAAATTTATAATTGAATTCTTGTCTTGGGCGTTGGTTGGTAACCTCAAAGGTAACGTCACCCCCTAAATTATCCAAAGACTAACAATCATGTCCAACCCTTTTGGTAACATGCTCTTATTCAGAAATTAGTTACAGGACGAGACATTCTTCTTTGACTTTGCGCCTTAGCGTCTTGGTGGTGAAAATTCCAGTAAACACACGCCAAACTAAATAACCACTTCTTTGAAACTTCATTCTTTCCGGTTCTCAACTCAAGATTGGTTCCCTTAATTCCCTTTCGTCATTGCTATGAACAAAAAATGTTTGTTCGTGAAAAAGTTTATTCTTTCAATTTCTCACTGCAAAAGCGCAAGGAAATAATTGACTAATCAATCCCCCACAATCGTTTGAAAATACACTTCTTACCTCCCGCCAAAAATACCCTCATTCATCCGTGCAACTCCCTTCAATTTCAGCTATTATTATGGATAAATCATGTGCGCAAACCGGTACATCAGCACATCGATAATTCACTAATTGATCCACAATGTCTATAAAAGTTGCCATCCGCCATCAAACTACTTATCAATATGATCGTGCTGTAAATTTATCGCCGCACGTTTTCAGGCTTCGGCCCGCACCGCATTGCAGAACGCCTATCCTCTCCTACTCCTTCAACGTTCATCCCGGCAAACATTTCCTTAACTGGCAACAAGATCCTTTCGGTAATTACCAGGCGCGCCTTGTCTTTCCTGATCAAACCACTTCGCTGAGTTTTGAAGTTGAAGTGATCGCTGAAATAATCGTGATCAACCCGTTCGATTTCTTCATCGAGAAAACGGCGGAAGAATTTCCCTTTCGCTATCCGCAGCAATTAAAAAAAGAACTTCATCCCTATTTTGAAGTTACCGAAGACGGCAAACTGCTGAATGGATTCCTCAATGAAATTGATACCTCAACGAAGAAACTCACTAACGATTTTCTGGTTGAACTGAATCAGAAACTCTGGAAGAAGATAAACTACACCGTGCGTTTCGAACCGGGTGTGCAGACTTGCGAAGAAACACTGGCACGTAACAGCGGATCGTGCCGTGACTCAGGCTGGCTCCTCGTTCAAATGTGCAGGCATCTGGGACTGGCGGCCCGGTTTGTTTCCGGCTACTTAATACAGCTCAAGGCAGATACCAAAGCGCTTGATGGACCCTCCGGACCGGAAGCCGATTTTACTGATCTCCACGCATGGTGCGAAGTATACATTCCCGGCGCCGGGTGGGTTGGCCTTGATCCAACATCAGGCCTACTGGCTGGTGAAGGACACATTCCTCTTTGTTGCACACCCGATCCCATTAGCGCCGCGCCCGTCACCGGAATGACGGATTTTTGTGAAGTAACCTTCAGCTACAAAAATGAAGTCTTCAGAGTTCATGAAGACCCGCGCGTAACAAAGCCTTACACCGAAGAACAATGGGCATCAATCATTGGCCTGGGTAATAAAGTTGATGAAGATCTCATGCACGGCGATGTACGGCTCACTATGGGCGGAGAGCCTACTTTCGTATCGGTGGATGACATGGAAGCGAAAGAATGGAACACCGCAGCCGATGGTCCGCATAAACGAATCCTCGGAGCCGATCTTATCAGGCGATTGAAAAATTCATTCTGTCCCGGCGGACTTATTCACCACGGACAAGGGAAATGGTATCCGGGTGAGTCTCTTCCGCGCTGGCAATATTCTGCTATATGGAGAAATGACAACGCTCCCCTTTGGAAGAAGGATGAATTGCTTGATCTTAATGATGCAACTTCCAGCAATTCAATTTCAGATGCAGAAAACTTTGCTATCGAATTAACGAAGTATCTCAACATTCCAAAAGAGCATATTCATCCTGCGCTTGAAGATGCCTTTTATTTTCTCTGGGAAGAAGGTAAAGTTCCTGCCAATCTTGATCCGTACAAAACTAATCTCGATGACCCGCTGGAAAGAAAAAAACTTACTGAGCTCTTAGCAAAAGGAATGGGTAATCCCGTTGGCTTTGTTATTCCCCTCGAATGGAATTTCTGGAGCAACCGGTGGCTGAGTTGTAAATGGGATTTTCGTTATGACCGGCTGATCCTTATCCCCGGAAATTCATCCATAGGCTACCGGCTGCCGCTCAAGTCGCTGCCCTTCATGAGTAAATCCAAAATGCAAAGAACCGTGGAACGAAGTACGTTTGAAGACCTTCCACCGTTTGAAGACTATTACCAAAAAGTCAGCGACCGGTATGATCATCCGGTTACCCAACAGGCACTGCCAAAGGAATATTTACAACCGGCCTATGTGCCGGAAGAAGATGATGAGAGAAATCCACGGAAGGTTAAAACAAAGAAAAAGAAAAATGAAGAACCATCGCCTTCCTTTGAAATATTTACCATTATAACAGCGTTGTGCGTTGAGCTAAGAAATGGAAAGCTTTGCGTATTTATGCCTCCGTTAAAATATGCTGAACATTACCTTGACCTTATCGCTTCACTGGAGTCAACCGCTGAAAAATTAAACCTCAAAGTAGTTATCGAAGGATATGGACCTCCCGTTGATAATCGCCTTACAAAATTATCATTATCACCTGATCCGGGGGTGCTTGAAATAAACATTCATCCGGCAAAAAGCTGGAAAGAATTGGTGAATAACTATGACGTTCTTTTCGAACAGGCAAGACTCAGCCGGCTGAGCTCTGAGAAATTCAACCTCGATGGCAAACATACAGGCACAGGAGGAGGTAATCATGTTACCATTGGAGGAACCACACCTTCTGATAGTCCTTTGCTAAGGCGACCGGATCTTCTCCGAAGTCTCATAACGTATTGGCAACATCATCCCGGTCTCTCTTATTTGTTCTCTACCCAATTCATCGGCCCCACAAGTCAGGCGCCACGCGTTGACGAAGGCAGACAAGAAATGTTATATGAACTTGAAATTGCATTCAGTCAAATTCCCGATCGCGGAGACGTTCCCTATTGGATGGTTGATCGCATATTCAGAAATCTTTTAGTCGACATAACCGGAAATACACATCGCGCTGAATTCTGCATAGACAAATTATATTCACCTGACAGCTCAAGCGGCCGGCTTGGTTTGTTAGAGTTCCGCGCATTTGACATGCCTCCCAACAAACAGATGTGTATCGTTCAGTTGTTGTTGATTCGTAGTCTTGTCGCCTGGTTCTGGCAAAAGCCGTACAAGCACAAACTCATTCGTTGGGGCACAGCGTTATACGACAAGTTTATGCTTCCCTATTATGTACAGCAGGATATTGCCCAGGTCATCGATGAACTCAACGAAGCAGGTTATCCTTTCCAGCTTCAATGGCTTGAGCCTTTCTTCGAGTTCCGCTTTCCCCTTTATGGAAAGGTGGTGGTTAACGATATGGAATTACAACTGCGCTTTGGAATAGAGCCCTGGCATGTGTTGGGTGAAGAAGCCACGAGCGGAGGCACTGCGCGCTTTGTAGATTCTTCTGTTGAACGAGTAGAAGTGAAAGTAAATAATTTCAATCCCACCCGGTTTGCAGTTACATGTCACGGTATCCCCATTCCTCTGCGGGAAACAAATGTGAGCGGTGAATATGTTGCCGGAGTTCGCTATCGTGCATGGAGTCCTCCCAGTGCATTGCATCCAACGCTTGGCCCGGACGTTCCTCTCGTGTTTGATATTGTCGATACATGGAACGGTAAATCTTTAGGGGGATGCACCTACCACGTAGCACATCCGGGTGGCAGAAGTTATGATACCTATCCGATCAATGCCTATGAGGCCGAAGGCAGGAGAATAAGCCGGTTTTGGAACAACGGCCATACGGCTGGTCCAATTATAGCAAAGGGAGTGTATACTAGTGTGGTCAGGTATTTGGAAAAGAATCAAATTCCAAGCAAATTTGATCTGCCTCCAGTAAAAATAATACCCGAGTATCCACTAACACTTGACTTAAGGCAACATTGAGGATTTGATTATCGGATGAACACTACAAATACACCACTTAATACCTGGACTCAAGGTTATTTTTCCAATCCTTCCATTTTAGATGAATTCATTTCTCCGCATGGAGAAGTAAAGGAGCATTGGAAGCGATTATTGACCAACGTTGAAAGTCTCGACTACCCTGAACTAAAAAACCGGCAGCAGGAACTGCTCAAGCTGCTGGAAGAAAATGGCGTGACGTACAACGTGTACGGTGATCCTAATGGATTGAATCGCCCCTGGGTGCTGGATACCATACCGCTGGTGCTTTCCGGTGAAGAATGGAAAGTGATCGAGAAAGGTATGAAGCAGCGGGCCTATGTGCTGAATAAAATCATGGAAGATCTCTACGGTGAACGAAAGCTTTTGAAGGAAGGGCTTATTCCACCGGAACTGATCTATGGACACTCCGGCTTCTTACGTCCATGTGATAAAATCCGCTTACCCGGAGCGCATCAGCTCTTTCTCTATGCATCCGATCTTTCACGCGGGCCGGATGGAAAAGTGTGGGTCTTACGGGATCGCACGCAGGCTCCTTCCGGTATGGGCTATGCGTTGGAAAACCGAAGCGCGCTCAGCCGTGTAATTCCTGAACTCTTCCGCGAACATCACATAACAAAACTGAGCGGCTTCTTCAACAGCATGATGCAGGCTTTTACAAAAGTCGCACCGCAGGGAAAAGAACAACCACGCATCGTACTGCTTACACCGGGACCACGGAATGAAACATATTTCGAACATGCTTTCCTTGCCTCCTATCTTGGACTAACGCTGGTACAGGGAGAAGACATGCTTGTACGCGATGCACACGTCTGGATTAAAACAGTTGAAGGCCTTGAAAAAGTAGATATCATCTTACGAAGACTTGACGATACTTTCTGTGATCCGCTGGAGTTAAGAGAAGATTCACAATTAGGCATTCCCGGATTACTGGAAGTTATTCGTAAAGGAAATGTAACAGTTCTTAATCCCCTCGGCAGCAGCATTCTTGAGAATACCGGTCTCATGGCTTTCATGCATGGCATCTTCCGTTATTTTCTTAACGAAGATCCTATCTTTCCCATGGTGGCTACATGGTGGTGCGGGCAGGCAAAAGAATTAAACTACGTCATTGATAACCTCGATAATCTTGTTATTAAAAAAATTGACCGGCTCACAGGATCGGAGACGCGTGTAGGACAACTGATGTCGAGGGTGGAGAAGGATGATTTGATCAGGAAGATAAAAACACAACCGTATTTATATGTAGGTCAGGAAGCGCTTAATCTTTCCACCTCACCTGTATTTACAAGAAGCAAACTGGAACCGCGATATACGGTTTTCAGAACATTTCTCGTAGCCAATGAAAATGATTACAGTATAATGCCCGGTGGACTTACAAGATGCTCTCCTGAAAAAGGAAGTCTGATTGTTTCTAACCAGGAAGGTGGTATTTCAAAAGATACATGGGTTGAGTTTGTTGATAAGAGTACAGGACCACTCCTATTGCAACATCATGATTTGCGCAGAAAGGATGTGCTTCCCAGTCGCGCAGCAGAAAATTTATTTTGGGTAGGCCGTTACTCACAACGTGTTCTTCGCACATCGCGCTTCATACGCATTGTGTTGCGAAATCTTAATCAATCAAGTTACCTTAACAATGGGCAAGAGTCTGAAGGACTACATGCCTTACTCCACACAGTAACACACCTTACAGGCACCTATCCCGGTTTTGTAAGTGAAGATGAAAATGATTTCCTCATTGAAAATTGTTTTATCGAATTACACCAGCTCATTTGCAACCCAGATAAAGCAGGAAGTTTGTTGCATGCAGTTAATAGCTTGCTAAAAGCAATGTACTCTGTACGCGACAAATGGACCGTAGACAACTGGCGAATAATCGATGACATTGAAAATGTAAAACGCAGGCTAAGTATTCTTGAAGCGCAAAACATTCGTCATGTCTTTTCATTGCTTGATCAGTTGAACCAGGGATTGCTATCCTTCCTTGAGATGAATCGCCAGAGTATGTACCGCGGTGAAGGATGGATAATGTATCGCATTGGCCAACTGATTGAAGAGATAACATTGGAACTGACGCAGTACCGCTCTTTATTGACCTTTCAATTTGAAGAGAGTGTCGAATTCCAGATCCTCGAAGCGTTGCTGGTAAGCAATCAAAATCTCACCAACTACCGGTCAGTATACCGCACCTATTTTAATATTGGGGCGGCAATCGATTTGCTGTTCCTTAACAAGCAAAATCCGATATCCATCTTATCGCAAATGGAGCAGTTGGTGAAATATTTGGATGAGCTTCCACAGAAAGACAAAGGAGTTCATGACAGCGAAGTATCCCGGCTTGCTTTTGAATGCTATAGCAAAGTGCGCCTTGTATCCATCGAAAGCCTTATGAAGCTTGAGAAGGAAACCGGGTTGAGACCTGACCTGGATGCATTCTGCGATGAGCTCAGCAATAAAATATTTACACTTTCTTCAAAGTTGAGCGCATATTATTTCAGTCACTCAACCTATCAGTACCAGGGAACAAAAGATATCTTTCAATTTCAAGTTTAGTTCAAAGTAGTTTAAAAGAAAATATATGAAGTACCGGGTTCGCCACTATACAGAATATTCTTACCAGGAACCTGTGAGCATGTGTTTTAACCGGCTATGTCTTAAGCCAATGAATGAACTCAATCATGAATGTCTTTCATCCGAAATCAAGATCGTACCTACACCCGATGAAATCACATACCGTAAAGATTTCTTTGGAAATGAATTAGTGTTCTTCTCCATTTACAAAGAGCATAAGAAACTTCGTATAAATTCAAACAGTATTGTAAAACTGGAGAACCGAGACAATACCTACCTTTCATCTGCATCACCGATTTTATGGAAAGACGTTAATGAAATGCTGGTGTCAGAATCAATACGTCTTCATGAAATTATTCAATATACGCTTCCCTCCCAGCACATTCCTTACAGCGAAAACATTAAGGCATTCGCTGCAGAATGTTTTGCAGAAGATGCAACACTATGGAGCGTCTGTAATGCACTCATGCAGAAGATACATAAGTCGCTTGAATTCAAACCCGGATTCACTACCGTTAATACACCTGTTGAAGAAGTACTCAAAGTAAAAAAGGGAGTATGCCAGGATTTTGCACATCTCATGATTGCCTGCCTTAGAAATTTTGGATTGCCTGCACGTTACGTAAGCGGTTACATTGAAACAACCCCGCCACCAGGAAAAGAAAAAATGGTTGGCGCTGATGCGTCTCATGCATGGGTATCTGTCTACTTTCCCGATATCGGCTGGGTTGAGTTTGACCCTACCAATTCACTGCTGCCAACATACAAGCACATCACTATTGCTTACGGACGAGACTATTTGGATATAGCGCCTATCAAAGGAATTGTATTTAGCTCAGGAAATCAAAAGCTTACGGTACGGGTAGATGTTGAACGAATGGAGGAGGGTAAATAATCTGAATGCTTCCCTTACCAATGATAAGAAATTTAATTATTTGAAGTGTATCGTTTTCCACCCCCTCCCCCCGCCAGCGGGGGACAAGTCTGCGAATGAGCGTAATTGTCATTTCAACTTTTTGTGCCGAAGGTTTTGAAACTCAGAATGACGGATTAATAGAGGGGAGATTCAGAATGACGATTAATAGGTAGGAGATGGTTTTTCCTGCTGGTCATGCAGATAAAAGATTAAAAATATCTGCGTTGATCTGCGAAACCTGCCTATCTGCAGGCCAGGGCTACGCATCTAAATTATTTAAGCCTGAAAGGCTGATATTATTATAGAATCCGGGCAATGTCTTGTCCGGAGAATCCCGAAGGGATGACATATTTCACCCCTTCGGGCAATGTCATTAAGTTA
>CAZFRM010000008.1:0-178898 GCA_964521255.1 uncultured Roseivirgaceae bacterium | reverse complement strand
TATTCTTGTAGAGACTATTCTTGTAGAGACGCGATGCATCGCGTCTCTACTGGTACTGGTACTGGTACTGGTAACTGGAACTGTACACTGTATTTCCTTCGTACCTCGTCCTTCGTACCTTAGCGAAGCAATACAACCCCGCCGCGTTTTTCCTGTATGCCATCTTCAGGACGATACGAACTTCTATACCGTACTACATAAGAATAAGTACCTGGAGGCAGCGGCTTGGCTGCATTATTATTGTAGCTGCCATTCCATTTGAATTGCCGCTCTACGGATTGATATACAAGTTCTCCCCAGCGGCTGAAGATGAAAACTTCGAACGGTGCATCATCGATAAAGAATGTGTAGATGAAGAAATCCGGATTCACCTCTCCATCGGGACGGAAGGCATTAGGCGCTACGATTCTCGGTAAGCATTCTATCTCAACCACAGTCTCATCGTAACTTTCACAACCAAATAGATTAACAAGATCGACTGAATAGGTACCATCTTCCGTAGCCGTATAGGTCGGATCAGTTACACCCAGGGCTACGCCATTTCTGAACCAGGCATAACTGTCAAATCCTGCTCCGGGATCTAACACTACCTGGTTTGTATTCGGATCGCTGTTCGCCGGATCATTGCAGATCACTGCGCGCGAAACAAGACTGCCTGGAGTTATGGGCGACAGCAATATCGTTATGCTGTCCGTATCTGTACAACCCGAGAGACTGACCACCGCTTTATATTCACCGGCGCGTGTATCCAATAAAGTTGAAGAAGTTTGCCCGTTGATGACACTGCCTTCGTAAGACCACACATAGCTGGGGACAGGTTGATTGGTTGTACCGGTTATTATGAAATCATCGCCTTCACAGGCAGGTGTTGTGGTTAATGTGAGATCGAGTTCTCCGACTATTGAAATATCAAGATTATTGGAAGCAGGAGATGTACAGCCGGATAGAGGGTTATAGAGTTGAACGTAAAGTCGCTGTCCATTATAACTTTGGGATAATACAGGTGCATTTCCACCTAAGCTATTGTCGAGACCACTGTTATTATACCAACGATACAAGTACGAACCATTAGGAGTTGCCGTAACAGTTACTTGATCAGCGCAAGGATCACTTTGTGATATTGCAGGAATGACCATGTTGTCAACATTCACCAAAACAGTAGTGTCTATAGCACAGAGCGTTGCGTGAGTACCTCTTAAATTGTAAGTTAGTACACCCTGTTGAGGAGGTGTAACCTGAACAGAACTCCCTGTTAAAGATCCTGTAATACCCGGCCCCGACCAAGTCCATGTTGTTGTTCCACTTCCACTCACGTTAAGAGTAATTGGATTTGAACAGCCATCAGGAGTTAAATCATTTATATCAACTTGAGGACCTTGCTGAATTGTGACAGTTTCCGAATTGGAACAACCTAAAGCATCAGTAACATTCACCGTGTAAGTTTGGTTGTTACTTGAAACTGCATTTGTAGGGAATGGGAAAGCATTAAATCCATTTCCTGTATCGACTACCTGGAAAGAACTGCTTGTAACGGTGTATGCAACAGGGAACGTTGGGGTTCCTGATACTAATTCAACATTTATGGAAATTGGATCGCATGTTTGAATTTGTGTTAAGTTCAATGCAAAAGCATTGTCGTTTATGGATGCTGTAGTAATAGTATAACATCCTGATATTTGATCAGAGACTGTAATTCCATAAACTCCAGTAGTTAAAGGTGTAGCAATATATGGCGCAGACGGTAATGGATTGGCAGGTTGATCAATGGCGCTAATACCTGGTGAAGGACCGGTAACTGAATAAGTAAATAGACTTGTTGCAGGGGCAGTAATGTTAAGTTCAATTCGGCCATCACCTGCTCCACATGCAGTGGCATCGAATGGCGTAGCCGTAAACACCGGAGATTGATTGAAAGTGAAAGTGACAGAATCTCTAACACTACATGTTGTAATAGGATCTGTAACTTCAACTTTGTATTCAAATACACCGGGCACTGATGTATCTACCGATTGAGTTTGAGATGTTCCGGCATTTGGTTGAGGAGTTCCTGAAGGCATTTGCAGAATTTCCCATTGATAACTTGCTCCAGGATTCTGGGCATTTAATGGGAACACTGGTGTATTCTGACACAACGTAAGATCAGGGCCGAGTTCAACCATCGGTCGGTTATCCGCTATGATTAATGATCCATTTGATGAACATCCGAAATTATCAACGATAGTTACGCCATAATTTCCCCGCTGATTAACGGTTATTTGTCTTGTAGTATCACCTGTTGTCCAAATAAAGTTTAAGTTCGAGAGATTAGGATTGGTCGATGGTGTTGCTTCCAATGTTAACTGACCGGTACACAAAACAGGAAAAACGCCTGGCTGAAGGATTGTCGGAGGCGCGGGCGGAGCTGTGATGACAACCGTTGTATATAATATAGTATCCTGGTCGCATCGATTAGAAAGCGTCAGTGCTACTGTGTATGTACCAGCCGCAGCATATAAATGTTGAGCGGCCGGATCATTGGATGCTGCTGTTCCCTGCCCGTCACCAAAGTTCCACTGGTAAAATTCAATGTTTGGATCGCGGCCTGTTGCATTAAAGATTGTTGAGTCGCCAAGGCAATTCCCGCTGGCAGAAATGGTAGGACCTTGCACCGGGCTTGAAATGTTTTGAATGAAGTTGGGAAGGCCGAGCGTGCTTGTTCCGGTGAGGGTAAACTGTTGATTTTCCAAGATTTGAAACGTCAGAGGTGTTTTCTGAAGTGTATCTTCAGCCGGTTGAAAAAAGTACAAATATGGTTTGCCGTTGGAGGCAACATAAATTTGTCCGTCAGGGCCTATCTGCATCGCGCCAAGTTGTTCGGAAAAGGAATTTGTTGGAGGTGGTTGTTTTTGGTAAACATTTCCTAAGGAGTCAAAAGCAAATTCATAGATCTCGGAGGTAGTAGTACCTGATAGTGTTGCGAATAATTTATTTCCTGCCGGAGAAAATTCTATACCGTAAACCTGTCCATTCGTATTGTTGAGATTAGCAACCTGTGGATTGCTTACAACACCGGTTGAATCGTTGAAGTCAAATACTTCAATCACATTGGAAACACCGGGAGTTGAAAGTGCAACAGCCAGTTTATTTCCCGGGCCAAGCTTCATATAGCCTTGTGCGTTTTCCGCTATAGCAATACTGTGATCGGACCCTACACCAGAAATAACTGGTGTGCTAATGCCATTTGAGGTTATTTCATATGCCCTGAAACTGTTGTTCCCAAACTCATGTGCAATCAACCAGTTGCCGTTTCCGGTTAGGCGTTCAGTACTTGGACCAAACAAATATTGATCATACTCTATAAGGCCACCGGTATTATTGTTCATCTTACTGTCATACAAAGAATAATGTACTTCATAGGTGCCGTCACCGTAAACTTCTTTTGTTGTGAAAATGTAATACAGCGTTTCATCTCCAGGTACAGGAATGATTATCGCAGACTGCGTTGAGCCAGGTGATCCACCAATACTTGCTGGAGCTACATCAACGCCATCCTTATTATAAACATGTTCTCCGTCTGTTGAAAAAACTGCCTGACCGTTTCGATCGCTGATAACTGCTACACCTTCCGGTGAATTGACCGGTCCTGGAATTCCGACAGGAGGATCTTCAGGCATTGGATTAAAATCTATTCCCGCATTCTGACCAAAGTACCAGATATTTGCGCGCTGATCCTGAACATCATATTCACGAATATTTACACCTGCATAGGTTGAACAACCAGCAGCATCAGTGACAACCAGGTAATAATATCCTGCAGAATCAGGTTGCAATGTAAGACCGGTTGTTTCATGACTGTCGGACCAAATCGCTGAAGTATATGTTCCCTCTACCGTTGCAGTTACGGAAAACTGTCCGCAAGGCGGTTTAGGATTTGTTGCTCTAGGAAACGGAAGCTCACAACTACACGCTGTGGTATCCTGAACAAGCTGTATCTGAACATCAAAGGGTTGAATAGTGATAGTTTCCGTTGCAGTTTCTGTTTGCCCGTTGAAATGAGCTGTCACCGTTACAGTGTAGTCTCCACCGTCTTCATATGTATATACTGGACTCCATGAATTAGAACCGCCTCCATCGCCAAAGTCCCAAACCAAGCTATCGGCTCCGGGACGGACTTCAGGAAAGAAGCTAGTGGGTGTGTTAGCGCATGTACCCGCAGATGTAAAGCTTATGGTGATGTCCTGATCGAGCTGAGGGAGGAAAGAAGGAAATTGCCCTCCGCCGAAATCACCAGCGAAGATTTCTTCTGCATAGATTACCTTTGCAGCTACCGAGTCTGTATCGCTAATACCGCCCAGCAGATACGGCCCGCCTGCAGTTTCCTGGTACAAATGATAGATCGTGCTGTCCGGTCCCATTTGCAAGCCATAACTCGCAAAGACACCATTAGGTTGAGGAAGAACTGAAGCGAGTGTAGTAGTGGGATTTAATAAGTCAAACTGGAGAACATCGGCCTGAATACCTGCACCTCCGGCAACGGAAATGTAAAGGTACTGTCCATTGCTGCTCCATTCTACATCATAGATCGCTTGCCCGCTTGAAGTAGGAACAGCTGTATTAGGGATCGTCTGATTGAAGCCTATTACACCTGTAGTATTGTCAAAGTTTAGTAAATGAATGTCGACATTGGTTGTTTGTGGTGACACAGCAATTTGACCAGCCGCCTCATTGTATGCCAAATTTGCTGCCGTCATAGAAAAACCCGCACCGGCATAAACCGTGGTGTCGAAATTTCCGGTTGCATCGATAAGCGTTACTGCATAATTGGACGTACCCGTCTCCTGGGTAACAAGCCAGTAGTCGGTACCGTTAGAATGCGGTATCAAAGTCATTGCTCCTAATCGGTTTGTCAGGCCCGGGATGGCCACATTTTTTGTTGCTGTTACATCGCCAAGAGCAGGGGTGGGAGATACGGCGTTTCCAGGTTGCGCCATATCAACAATGGTGTAAGCAATTGTACCGGCTGCGGTATTGGTAAAGATATAATATTGATTTACCTGTACCTGTCCCGGAACGGCGCCAACAGCTACCGCCTGATTATTTGCTGTATTAGCATTTAATCCGGTACCGTTAGGCATTACAGTATTCGTTACATCGTAAACATTAGCGCCGTCCGTATAAAAAAGAATATTGCCGCTGAAAGGATCCGCTGCAACAGCACCCCCACCAGTACCCATTGGCGACTTATTATTTACTAGTGAAGCAGTGCCAGTCCCCCGGCCAAAGCGAATACCCAAATTACTGTTCCCGAAATACCAGTTATCCCCGCTGGGTCCCTGAGCCGATAAATCGAATGAGAAGAATGAAATCAGCAGCAGTATATAAAGATGTGGGTATTGGTAATGTCGTCTCATGACTATTTTCTTCACTGTTAATCAATTAGCTATTTAGCCAATTTGTCGGTTAGCGGGTGAACCGAATTCGCTAATCGGCTAATCAGCACGTTCGCTAATTATTTTTAAAACGCCCAAGTTCCACGAAAGTATACAATTTGTCATAAAATAACGTTAAGAACAGGAAAAGGGGCGAATTCAAATTATTTCATATGTTATAATTGAAATTTCACATCCATGATCAACTGGTTATAAATGCGGTTCGTGGATATTTAATTTTTTAAAGTTTTATTTATACCGTTAATTTGCTTTGATTGGACAATCGAAAATCAACGTTGATGTACAGGGTTATCCTGCTTTTTAATGTCTTAATGCTCTTGTATGGAGGTGCGGTAACTGCTCAGGATCCCCAATTCTCTCAGTTTTATGCAGCGCCATTATATTTGAATCCTGCCATGACGGGTTCTACCGGCCAGGCACGTGCGGGTTTGAACTATCGCAATCAATGGCCATCCATCGATGCGAACTTTAACACCACTTCCGTTTACTTTGATTACTTCATCGAAGATAAAAAGAGTGGTGTTGGTTTCATCCTGACACAAGACCGTGAAGGACTTGCCGGTCTCCGTTCGTTAAGTGTTGGCCTGCAATATTCTTACGAGTTAAAAATAACGAAAAACATAGGTTTCAGGCCGGGCTTCCAGGTGGCGTATTTTAGCAGAGATGTTAACTTCAGCCGGCTGACTTTCGGCGATCAGTATGATCCGGCTACCGGTGATTTTATAAATCCCACTACCGCCGAAGTGTTCAACACTGATTTCAAAAAGTCATTTGTTGATCTCTCTCTTGGCGGATTACTCTTTACACCAAGAGCATGGCTTGGCGTAGCCGCGTTTCATCTTACTCAACCTAATCAGTCCATCATTGATGAAGATGCCCCTCTTCCTCTCAAGCTATCCGTGCACGGAGGATTTAAGTTTCCTTTACGCCCCGGTGTAACCGGGAGCGGAGTTTATGCCAGAAATTCTGAGCGAAGTATTTCTCCCGCTTTTCAATACCGTCACCAGGGGGCGTTCGACCAGTTGGATCTGGGTTTGTACTTTACATTTGAACCCCTTGTATTGGGAACATGGTACCGCGGTGTTCCTTTCAAGAAGGTGAACGACTATCCCAACAATGAGTCAATTGTTCTTCTCATCGGCTTCACAAAGATCGGGGGGAAGGATAAGAACGGCAACCGCGACGGGCTCACCATTGGTTACAGCTTTGATTACACCATCTCCGAACTTGGCATCGGCGCCGGAGGAGCTCATGAATTCAGTCTCATATACACCTGGCCTATGCGCAACCCACGCAAGCCACCGCCAGATAAGATGATCATACCGTGCCCTGATTTTTGAGCGGAAAGCGGAAAGCTTAAAGCTGAAAGTAAGTTGCTCATAAATTCCAGTGCCCCTTAAGCTCAAGACGAAAACTTTGAAATTAGAACTCTCTGGCTTTTAGCTTTAGGCTTTAAGCTTTCCGCTTTACTAATCACCGTTAGCTTGCCAAAAAAATATTTTTAAACTTGGTATAGTTTTTATTATCGAAATCCAAACTTTATCGTTTAATTTTGCATTCTATAAACCAAATGCATTTTCTTTAACCGATAAACTGATTTAAAGAAATTGAAAACAACGATCACCAGATTTGCAGATACTTCTGCTCAAGAATCGCTTAGAACTTTTCAGTTCTTACATGCCATTGCATGCCCGGTGACTACACGACCTCGCCCTGCGCGTATCGCGCGTATTTGATATCTCCATCACGGAATCCCTTGTGAGAAAGCGGAGCATCCAGGATGCTTGCGCCTGAAGTGCTTACGGCACAGTTTTAAATTTCTTACACTTAATAACACGTTGAAGTAAATTGGAAAATTCAAATATCATCGTCAGGGCAGCTACCTCAGATGACAAACATTATGCAGATACCATTGTAAACGAGATGGCAGAGTCAGCGAAAGCGCGCGGTACCGGTATTGCCAAACGTACGCCTGACTATATTCAAATGAAGATGGACGAAGGAAAAGCCGTCATCGCCATTACCAAGAATGGCGAGTGGGTAGGCTTTTGCTACATCGAAGCATGGCAACATGAAAAATATGTGGCCAACTCCGGATTGATTGTTTCACCCACCTTCCGCGGTACAGGTGTAGCGAAGGAAATTAAAAAGAAAGTCTTTGAGCTATCGCGAAAGAAATATCCCGACGCAAAAATATTTGGTCTTACCACCGGCCTGGCAGTCATGAAAATCAACTCCAGTCTTGGCTACAAACCTGTGACCTATTCAGAGCTTACCATCGATGAAGAATTCTGGAAAGGATGCCGGAGCTGTGTCAACTTTGACATACTGACAATGAAGGAACGGAAAAACTGTCTTTGTACGGCCATGTTGTATGACCCTGCTCTTGACGAAACTCCAAAGGTTGTCGAGGAGCCAAAGAAAAGTTCAACGGAGGTAACACGTACCGGCAAACTTCGGAAACGACGCAAGCGCGATCTTAAAGGCAACCTTAAGCTGTTTGAACGATGGGTTCGTTATAAACAATTCGTCATGATCAAGGGCCTTAAGAAAAGCGGCACTGCTGACCCCAGTAAATCTGATCGTAAATTTACGCTGTTCGGATTTTCACTGTGGTGAAAGCTTAAAGTCTGCTTGCTGCAGGCAGGCTTAAAGCGAAAAGCAAAAAGTTGAGGAACTTAACCTTAAACTTTGAACCTTGAACTTTAAGCTTTGACCTTAGCTCTTTCCATTCTACTTTTGATCCTTAAATTTTAAAAAATTTTAATCAAAGCAAGAATAGCTGAAGCCCGAAGCAAACGGCTTTCTGCTTTAAGTTTATTTGTTTATGAAAAAAAGAGTTGTACTCGCATTCAGTGGTGGCCTGGATACATCCTACTGCGTCAAATATTTAGGTGAAGAAAAAGGATATGAAGTTCACACCATCACAGTGAACACAGGTGGATTCACGCCTGAAGAATTGAAGGAGATTGAAAAACGTGCGCTGTCATTAGGTGTTGTCTCTCACAAGAATGTGGATGAAACAAAGAACTACTACGATAAGGTAATCCGATATCTTATCTATGGGAATACGTTGAAGAACAACACCTATCCATTAAGTGTAAGCGCTGAACGAATGTCACAAGCCTTAGCAGTAGCAAACTATGCGAAAGAACTAAAGGCCGATGCAGTAGCGCATGGAAGTACCGGGGCCGGAAATGACCAGGTGAGATTTGATATGATCTTTCACATTCTTATTCCCTCAATGGAGATCATTACACCGATCCGCGACATGAAACTTTCCCGTGAAGAAGAGATCAGCTTCCTGAAGGCAAAAGGTGTACAAATGAATTTTGACAAAGCGATGTACTCTATTAATAAAGGAATTTGGGGTACCTCGGTAGGCGGGAAGGAAACATTGAACTCACTTGGCATGTTACCGGAGACGGCATATCCCACTCAATTGGAAAAAAAGGAAAGTGAAAAAGTCGTTTTGAATTTTGAGAAAGGTGAGTTGAGAAAAGTGAATGATAAGTCGTTCGATCATCCTGCAGATGCAATTCAATATTTGCAATCCATCGCCGGGCCCTTTGCTATCGGAAGAGACATTCACGTCGGTGATACTATCATCGGAATAAAGGGACGAGTTGGATTTGAAGCAGCGGCACCAATGATTGTGTTGAAAGCGCATCATGCTTTGGAGAAACATGTGCTTACGAAATGGCAACTGAGTTGGAAAGATCAGCTCGCACAGTTCTATGGCAACTGGTTGCACGAAGGCCAATATCTTGATCCCGTTATGCGCGACATTGAAGCATTTCTCACCAGCACGCAGAAGCATGTTACAGGTGATGTACATGTTCAGCTTTATCCTTATCGCTTCCAGGTTATGGGCATTGAATCAAAATATGATTTGATGTCATCCAAGTTTGGAAAGTACGGCGAGATGAATTTAGGTTGGACAGGAGATGATGTTCGCGGATTCTCAAAAATATTTGGCAACCAGACGATGATTTATCATCAAGTGGAAGAAAGCACGGGGGAGAGTGGGCAAGGGCAGTAGGCAAGGAACAGTAGGCAAATGGGCAATAGGCAGTGGGCAAACCTTTTCAAAAAGATTAGTGATGACAAAAAAAATAAAAGCAGGCATTATCGGTGGCGCTGGTTACACGGGTGGGGAAACTATTCGGTTGTTGTTGAATCATCCGAATGTTGAGTTGACGTCAGTTCATAGCAGGAGCAATGCAGGAAATCCGTTATACTCGGCGCACGAAGATTTGATCGGGGAAACAGATTTGAAATTTACGGACACCATTCATCAGGATGTTGATGTGATGTTCCTTTGTCTGGGCCATGGTGAGAGTAAGAAATTTTTGGAGGAATATTCCATCAAAGCTTCTGTTAAGATCATTGATTTAAGTCAGGATTTTCGTTTAGGTGAATCTGTAAATGGACGTGAGTTTATTTACGGCTTACCAGAGTTGAATCATTCAGCGATTAAGAATGCAAATAACATTGCTAATCCAGGATGTTTTGCTACCGGATTACAACTAGGATTACTACCCCTGGCTAAAGCGGGATTATTGGGTGAAGTTTATTCTACAGGTATTACTGGTTCAACCGGCGCTGGTCAAAAACTTCAGGACACCACTCACTTTACGTGGCGGGCAAACAACATCTCTGCGTACAAAACTTTGACGCATCAGCATTTGAAAGAAATTAACCGTTCCTTAAAACAACTTCATCCTTCTTATCGTGGTGCAATCAATTTTGTTCCCTGGCGTGGAGATTTTACAAGGGGAATTTTTGTAAGCTCAACAGTAACGGTCGATAGATCACTTGAAGAGCTGCGAAAATTGTACAAAGACTTTTATCACGGTCAGCCTTTTACAATTGTATCCGATGACACCATTGATCTTAAGCAAGTAGTGAATACAAATAAATGTTTACTGAATTTGGAGAAGGAGGGAGATAAACTTGTTATCCATTCAGCGGTTGATAATTTAGTAAAAGGTGCTTCCGGTCAGGCTGTGCAGAACATGAATTTGATGTGCGGGCTGGAGGAGACGGCGGGGTTGAAATTGAAGAGTATAGTTTTTTGACCCACCCCTAAATCCCCTAAAGGGGACTTGAATGTGAGTGCTTACGTATTAGTATCTCTTAGTCCCCTTTAGGGGATTTAGGGGTAAACTAAAAAAATATTAATATGAAACTATTCGACGTATATCCACTTTTCAACATCACACCCGTTAAAGCTCAAGGCAGTTGGCTGTGGGATGATAAAGGAGAAAAATATCTTGATCTGTATGGTGGCCATGCTGTGATTTCTATAGGTCACAGTCATCCGCATTATGTTAAGACGCTTACCGATCAATTGAATAAAATTGGATTCTATTCCAACAGTGTTCAAAATCCTTTGCAAGTAAAGTTTGCTGAGAAGCTGGGACAAGTTTCAGGCTATGACAACTACCAACTATTTCTTTGCAACTCGGGAGCAGAAGCAAATGAAAATGCATTGAAAGTGGCGAGCTTCATTACAGGCCGAAAGAAAATTATTGCTTTCAAGAAATCTTTTCACGGAAGAACATCTGGTGCGGTAGCAGCGACAGATAATCCGAAAATTGTTGCTCCGTTTAATGCAGGACACGAAATAGTTTTTCTTCCCATGAATGATGAAACGGCATTATCTAATGCACTTGATAGGGATGTTGCTGCTGTGATTATTGAAGGCATTCAGGGTGTTGGTGGTATCCAGGTACCCGCGGATTCATTTCTGAAATTTATTGAGAGGAAATGCGCTGAAAATAATTCACTGTTGATACTCGATGAAATTCAATCGGGTTATGGAAGAACAGGAAAATTCTTTGCACATCAATATGCAGGTATTAAACCACACCTTATCACTATGGCGAAAGGGATGGGTAATGGATTCCCGATAGGAGGAGTGTTGATTCATCCGGATATTAAACCGTGGAGTGGAATGTTAGGAACAACGTTTGGTGGAAATTACCTCGCTGCAGCCGCTGGTCTTTCTGTGTTGGAAGTAATAGAAAAGGAAAGACTGGTTGAAAATGCCTTGGAAATTGGATCATACATTTTGGAAGAGCTTAAATCATTTACAAATATAAATGAGCTGAGAGGCAGGGGATTGATGATAGGAATTGATCTGCCGGAGAATCTTAAAACCGTTCGGAGTAATCTCCTTCATAATCATCATATCTTCACGGGTGAAGCGAAGCCGAATGTAATCCGGTTATTGCCCTCACTGGCAATGACGAAGGAAGAGGCAAATATCTTTTTGGAAGCTTTCAAAGAACAGCTGAAGGAAGTGGTAGTTTAATATTTTGCAATGGAGTCTGTTTAAATTAATTTGTACTTTTGATTATGATGCGAATAGAAATATTTGATAACATTGACGCCATGCACGAAGCTCAAATGAAGGAAAGAATGAATATGACTCCTGAGCAGCGATTGGATATAGCTTTTCAGCTCATTGATTTGGCAATAGCATTTTCACCAAATAAAAAACTAACATCAGCCGGTAAGGACAATCTTCCTTGGATAGAACTTCACTTTAAAGATGACACCGATTAAGGAAGTTTTTTCAACTATCTGCAAGTTGCTCAACAAGCATCATGTTGACTATTTGGTTGTCGGAGGATTCGCCGTTATTTATCATGGCTTTTCAAGAACAACAGATGATGTTGATTTTTGGTATAAGCCGACAAACGATAATTTTATAAAGATAATCGCTGCGTTTGAGGATCTCAAAATGGATGTTTCTCAACTGAAAGAAATGATCTTTGATCCAAAAAAGACATTTCTGAGAATTCCCGTTTATGGTGTTGATATAGAGTTTCTTCCCAGAATACTTGGTGGTGTAACTTTCACTGACGCAAAAAAAAATGCTTTGATTACAAAAATCGATGGCGTTGAAGTTTCGATTATAGGTTATGGAGACCTTATCAGAATTAAGAAAGCTACGGATCGCCCAAAAGACAGGTTGGATATTGAAGAACTTGAAAAGAAGAAAAAAGAACGGATAAACAAAAAGCAATAAACGTTGAATGAAAAACTTTCTTTCTGTTAAAGATGTCACAAACCTCAATGTATTAGCTGATAAAGCATTGGCGTACAAAAAAAATCCTTTTAAGGATAATCAACTCGGTGTTGGCAAAACATTGGGAATGCTCTTCCTCAATCCAAGCCTGCGTACACGCATAAGCACTCAGATAGCGGCAAGAAATTTAGGAATGGAAGTGGTTGTTTTTAATGTAGATAAGGAAGGATGGCAACTGGAATTCGGTGATGGTGTTGTAATGAACGGCAATTCTACGGAACACGTTAAAGAAGCAGCAGCAGTACTCGGACAATATTTCAATATACTTTCCATCAGAACCTTTCCTTCGCTTAAAGACAAAGCTGAAGATTATAGTGAGCACATCATCGGGCAGTTTGTAAAATACGCGGGTGTACCGGTGGTAAGTTTGGAGAGCGCTACACTACATCCTCTTCAAAGTCTGGCAGATGTTGTAACCATTAAAGAAACGTTTAAAGAAAAACGTAAACCTAAAGTGGTATTGACCTGGGCGCCGCATGTGAAAGCATTGCCGCAAGCAGTACCTAATTCATTTGCAGAGTGGATGAATGGATGGAATGATGTTGACTTTGTGATAACTCACCCTGAAGGATATGAGCTGGATGAAAAATTTTCAGGTAACGCAAAGATTGAGTATAACCAGGGCAAAGCACTTGAAGGTGCCGATTATGTATATGTGAAAAACTGGTCGTCGGTAAAAGAGTATGGCAAAATTATTAATAGTGATCCGGCCTGGATGATCACCAACGCAAAAATTACACAGACAAATAATGGCAAGGTGATGCACTGTCTCCCGGTAAGAAGAAATGTTGTGATCGCTGATGATGTGCTCGATGGACCAAACTCACTCGTTGTTCAGCAAGCGGGAAACCGTGTGTGGGCAGCGCAAGCTGTGTTAAGCGAAATATTGAAGAGCAAATGATCTATGGCAAAGTCAAAACTTTTTATCATCAAGATTGGTGGAAATGTTCTGGATAAAGAGGAAGCGCTAAATAAATTCTTAGACGATTTCACCTTGATCAATCAGCCAAAGATTCTTATTCATGGAGGTGGAAAGATTGCAACCAAATTGGGTGAGCAACTGGGTATAGAATCAAAATATGTAAATGGCAGAAGAATTACGGATGAAGCTACCATCGACCTGGTTACAATGGTATATGGTGGATTGGTAAACAAACAGCTTGTTGCCAGGCTTCAACAAAAAGGATGTAATGCCATAGGACTGACCGGTGCGGATGGAAATGTAATCAAAGCAATTAAGCGCCCCGTAAAAGATATTGACTACGGATTTGTAGGTGATATTAGACCAGAGGAAGTTAATGTAACCTTAATCCAGACTTTGTTGAATGAAAATATAATTCCCGTGTTTGCCCCGCTTACACATTCACAAGGAGTAATGCTTAACACGAATGCTGATACCATTGCCGCTACATTGGCGATTGCATTAAGTACTGAGTATGATGTGCGCCTGATTTATTGCTTTGAAAAGAAAGGTGTTCTGATGGATGTTAACAACGATGATTCTGTTATTACACATTTACCTGAAAAAAAGTATAAGGATTTGTTAACACAGAATGTTCTTGCCGATGGCATTTTGCCCAAACTTGAAAATGCATTTGACTCCATTCGTAAAGGTGTAAGTGAAGTGTTGATTGGCGATGCTAATGATTTGATTAAAAATACAAGTGACCATACCGCAGGAACATTAATAACCAAGTAGTTAACAGAATAATGTAACTAGCAATGACAACAATAAATTAATTGTATGAAGTGTATCTTTTTCCACCCCCTACCCCCGCCAGCGGGGGATAAGTGTGTGCATGTGAATGAGTGTGTGGACCGGTTGTCATCTGAACTTATTGAGCCGAAGGTTTTGAAACTACCAATGACTTTTGACAATTGACTAATGACTTCCGACCAACTTTTTCACCAGGCATTGGAGTTACTCAAGAAATTGATCTCAACTTCTTCTTTCAGTAAGGAAGAAGATAAGACAGCTACAATTATTGAGGATTTTTTTAAAGGAAATCGCCTTGAAACGAACAGACACCTTAATAATATCTGGGTGGCCAACAAACATTTCAACAAGAATAAACCAACCATTCTTTTAAACTCGCATCACGATACCGTTCGACCCAACAGTGGTTATACGCGCGATCCTTTTGACGCTGAAGTAATAGATGGAAAATTATTTGGCCTTGGCAGCAATGACGCCGGTGGACCCTTGGTTTCGTTGATAGCCACCTTTCTGCATTACTATGATCAGCCTGACTTGAAGTATAACCTGGTAATGGCCGCAACTGCTGAAGAAGAAATTTCAGGTATCAATGGAATTGAAAGTATATGGCATTCCCTTTCACCAATTGATTTCGCCATTGTAGGAGAACCGACACGCTGTCAAATGGCTAAAGCAGAAAAAGGATTAATGGTGCTTGATTGTGTTGCTGAAGGTAAGTCAGGTCATGCAGCGCGCGAAGAAGGTGTGAATGCTATTTACCAGGCAATAAAAGACATTGACTGGATTCGCAATTATGAATTCCCTAAAATCTCATCTACGCTTGGGAAGATGAAGATGACGGTAACAATCATGAATGCTGGTCGTCAGCATAATGTTGTCCCTGCAGAGTGCACGTTTACTATCGACGTTCGTGTAACGGATAGTTATACGTTGGAAGAAACATTGGAAGTGATCAAAAAAAATATAAAGAGTAAAGTGACACCACGTTCTTTGCGTATGCGATCTTCGGGAATTGCTGAAGATCATCCAATTGTTTTGTCGGCTAAGAAACTTGGCCTTGAACTCTATGGATCACCCACAACTTCGGATCAGGCGTTAATACCCGTTCCATCTGTGAAGATTGGTCCCGGTGATTCAGCACGATCCCATTCCGAAGATGAATTTATTTACGTAGATGAAATCCGCCAGGGAATTGAGACGTATATTAAGTTGTTGGATAATTTGGTGAAAGCAAAAAGCTGAAAGCGAAAAGCATAAAGCTGTATTCTTCACGACGATTAAAATTTTTATACAAAGAGATGTTTTATATAATTATTAACCAAACAAGCTTTCCGCTTTAAGCTTTCTGCTTTAAGCTCTATCTTATGACCACTTCAAATCCTGCGTTAATCGTTATCGATGTTCAGAACGGAATCGATGATTCCGATTATTGGGGAGGGAATAGAAATAATCCTGAAGCAGAAGAGAATATTCAAAAGCTGATTACTGGTTGGAGAGAAAAGAAACTTCCCATCTTTTTCGTCAGGCACAATTCTGTTTTGCAGGAATCACCTTTTCGACCTGGACAATCGGGTAATGATTTTAAAAGTTTTATTGTGCCAGGGAATGACGAAGTGATAATCACGAAGTCGACGGCAAGTGCATTTGTAAATACATCTTTGAGAGATGAATTAACCGCCAGGAAAATTCAGGAGGTTGTCGTTGTTGGCTTTGTTACTAACAATTCAGTGGAAGCAACAGCACGCATGGCTGGAGATTTAGGCTATAAAACATATGTAGTCTCCGACGCAACCGCCTGTTTTGATAAAGTAGGTTATAATAATGTAGGCTTTGCAGCCGAGCTGATTCATATGGTTTCTTTATCGAATTTGAATGAAGAATATGCTACAATATTGAGCTCTGACGAACTGAAAAGGCTAATTGGATAGCAGAGCATTCTGATTTTTAAATATTCACTATCTTTGAAAAAAGAAAAAATGGTAGTTGTCATTAAAAAAGGCAGTAGTAAAAAAGCCTTATCATCTTTGTTAAAGAAAGCCAGTGATTCATCGTCACAGAAAAAATTAAATGCGCACCGATATTGTGGAGTTGTTAAGTTTAAAGAAGACGGACTAATACTTCAGAAACGGTGGCGAGATGAATGGAAATAAACTTTTTCTTGATACTAATATTATCATTTATCTGTTAAATGGTGATAAAACTCTTTCTGGCCTTCTTCATGGTAAAACGATCTATGTATCTTTTGTGACACAGCTTGAACTGTTGAGTTACAATGGCATTACTTCTAAAGAAACCACTAAAATCCGTGAGTTTTTAAATGAATGTCTTGTGGTTGACATTAACGATTCAATTAAAGAGAAAATAATCACGCTTAGAAAAGTTTATAATTTGAAACTTCCTGATAGCATAATTGCAGGAACAGCTCTTTATTATGGTGTACCACTCATTTCTTCTGATAAAGATTTTACAAGGATTACCGAAGTGAGTATTGTATACTATGAAAAGTAAATAGAATTAAAGACCGACCCGATGAAACTCTGGCAAAAAGATAAAACATCATTAAAAGAAGTAGAAAAATTTACTATCGGTCGCGACCAGGAAATGGATATGCACCTGGCAAGGTTTGATGTGCTGGGATCATTGGCTCATATTCAAATGTTGCAGTCGATTGGATTACTCACGCAGCATGAGCTGGATGTTCTTTCTGCCGAGTTGAAAAATATTTATGGAAAAATTGAAGCGGGTGAGTTTAAAGTTGAAGAGGGTGTAGAAGATATTCATTCACAGGTAGAACTTGATCTTACAAAGAAGAGAGGCGATGTTGGAAAGAAAATTCATAGTGGTCGCTCCCGTAATGACCAGGTACTGGTGGATGTCAAGCTATACCTGCGTTATGAATTGCAGGAGATTGTTACTGACGTAAAGAAATTTTTTGATCTGCTGTTAGAGCAAAGCGAAAAATTTAAAGAGCATTTACTACCAGGCTATACCCATTTGCAATTGGCCATGCCCTCATCTTTTGGATTGTGGTTTGGCGCGTACGCGGAGAGCCTTGTCGATGATGTGATCACGCTTGAAGCAGCTTATCGTGTTGTGAATAAAAATCCGTTAGGATCTGCCGCTGGTTATGGCTCATCTTTTCCATTAAATCGCAGCATGACAACGAAGCTATTGGGTTTTGATGATCTTAACTACAATGTAGTGTATGCTCAAATGGGTCGTGGGAAAACGGAACGAATAGTGGCCAGTGCTATTGCGAATGTCGCCGGCACATTAGCAAAGTTGTCCATGGATGCATGTTTGTTTCTTAATCAGAATTTTGGGTTCATTAGTTTTCCGGAGGAATTAACCACGGGCTCCAGCATCATGCCACATAAAAAGAATCCGGATGTATTTGAATTGATTCGGGCACGCTGCAATCAACTTATGGCGTTGCCTAATGACATAATGCTCTTAACAGCAAACTTGCCATCTGGCTACCACCGGGATTTTCAATTGTTAAAAGAACTTTTATTTCCAGCCATTCAAAATTTGAAAGATTGTCTTCACATGGCAGCATTAATGTTAAGCAGCATTAATGTTAATGAGAAAATACTTCAGGATGACAAGTATAAGTTTCTCTTTAGTGTTGAAGAAGTTAACAAACTGGTTCTGGGTGGAATGCCTTTCCGTGATGCGTATAAAAAAGTTGGACTGGACATTGAACAAGGTAAGTACAATCCGGAGACGAAAGTTCACCATACCCATGAAGGCAGCATTGGCAACTTATGTCATGATGAAGTAAAACGAATGATGGACGAAATTTTAAAGAAGTTTGAATTTGAACAATCTCAACGCGCTATTAAATCGCTTTTGCAATAGGAATATGGCCATTAGCTAATCCACTGATCGATCCTCGTTAATTACTCTCCATATTTCTCAACTCAATATCCAGCGCCTTGGTACTGATTAATATTTCGTTCAACGACAACGCAAGAGAAAGAAGGAGAAATCCTAAACTCAATCCAAAGATAGCGGTGGCCCATCCTTCGTATTGAAAGTAGATGATGAGCATTGCTAATACACAAAAGAAAAAACTGATAATTCCACAAGCCTGCATTTGTTTGACAAGAACAAGGCGCCGCCTTAAATTTTTTATCTGTTGATGAATGATTTCCTTTTCTTCTGCCACCTGTTTGTATTTTGTGTGAAGCTTCCTGATCAGGGTGGCCAGCGCCAGGAAACGATTCGTATAGGCCAGCATCAACAACGTGATAGCAGGAAAAAGCAGGGCAGGGGTATTTAGCGAGATTTGCATTTTCTATTTTATAAAAGGACTTTAATATACATTAAAATCAATAAGCAAAGGAACGATTCAAATTGTTCATCAGTTTAGTTTTTTGTACCATTGTCACCTTATGGAACCACAAGCAATATTATACATTATCCTTGCTATCGTTATCATCAGTTATGTTTTCGATCAGGTATTGGATTACATTAATCTGAAATCTCAGCGTACTGATATACCACGTGAGATTGAAGCATTTTATGATAAGGATAAATATTTAAAATCATTGACCTATCATAAAGATCAGACCAATTTTTCTTTTATCACCTCGGGCTTCAGTTTTGTAATCTCAGTATTGATGTTGCTTTTGGGAGGATTTGGATGGCTTGATGAATTTCTCAGGCCGCATTTTCAGAATGAAGTAATACTCGCCTTAACCTTTTTTGGTGTACTGATGCTTGCCTCCGATATTATTACTATACCCTTTCAATGGTATTCTGTTTTTGTTATTGAGGAGAAATACGGTTTTAATAAAACTACCGTTCGAACTTTTCTATTGGATAAACTAAAAGGTTATTTATTAACAGCCATTCTTGGTGGCGGATTACTTGCATTGCTTATTTATCTCGTTCGCATCATCGGGCCAGACTTCTGGATTTGGTTTGCACTCATTGCATCGGCCTTTATCTTTTTCATGAACATGTTTTATACGTCATTGATTCTTCCGTTGTTTAATAAGCTGACTCCTTTACAAGATGGAGAACTGAAAAGCGCCATTGAAACATTTGCCAAAAAAGTGAACTTTCCACTGGATAATATTTTTGTGATCGATGGATCAAAGCGTTCAAAAAAAGCCAACGCATTTTTCTCCGGTATCGGTAAAAAGAAAAAAATAGTATTGTATGATACGTTGATTGAAAATCATACAACGGAAGAGCTTGTTGCCGTGCTGGCGCATGAGGTTGGACATTTTAAGAAAAAACATATCATCTGGGGATACATACTTTCTGTAATTCAAATTGTTTTTACGTTGTGGGTTTTGTCGTTAATGATCTACAATGAAAATCTTTCACTGGCACTAGGCGGCACCCAATATGCTATTCATCTCAATCTGCTGGCCTTTACCATTTTGTTTTCACCCATCTCTGGTATTACAGGATTGTTTATGAGCATGTATAGCCGCAAAAATGAATTTGAAGCAGATGCATTTGCCAAACAGACTTATAGCGGGCAGGCTTTATCTAATGCATTAAAGAAATTGTCAGTGGATTCTCTTAGCAATTTATTTCCGCATCCCTGGTATGTATTTTTTCATTATTCTCATCCTCCTTTAATGAAGAGACTCGAGGCAATTGAACAGCAGGCGTCCTAGTCAAAATCTTTCCTGTTCAATTTTGATTGACGGAGAACGGATTGGAATGTCCCTTGAGGAATTTCTTTTTTGGGCGAAGGAACTATAACAGTATCATGAATTTTGTATATCATCATTATCATCAAAATACAGGGATAGCGCTTCGTCCAGGTTCTTTAATGCATCTTCTTTGGTATCTCCAAAGCTGGAAATATCAACATTTAGGCATTGCGCTACGTAGTAATCCCCCTCTTTCCAAACAACATTTTTGAGTTGAATATTTTTCATTTCTGGAATATTTTATTCTCAATTTAATAAGAATATCGTATCTACGATCACCAAATCCATGAAGCGTACACCTGTTACTATTTTATTGCTTGTTCTCAATGTATTGGTATTCTGCTTAACGGCTGTTCACCAGGGGAATATTCTCTTCAATCGTCCTCAGGATTTTCTTGTTATACTTTTTACCAGCGCGAATTTTAATCCCTTTACTGTTGGTGGTGAATACTGGCGTCTCTTCTCATCCATCTTTATGCATTGGGGAATAATTCACCTTGCCGTAAATATGTATGCATTGTATGTTATCGGCCGGGAGCTTGAGCCTTTCATGGGCACGCAACGATTTGCTTTACTTTATTTTATAACCGGAATAGCCGCAGGACTTTCGAGTTTACTTTTCAATTTATATACCGTAAGTGCAGGAGCTTCTGGTGCCGTTTTTGGATTATATGGCTATATGATTATGTCGCAGGTGTTCGCAAATTTTCGAAACAGAAGATTGCTCTCCAGTGTAATGATCAACTTTATAATCTTTATAGCTATTAATTATGTAATCGGCAGGCAGGCAAATGTTGATACGCCGGCGCACATTGGTGGTTTTGTTGCCGGGGCATTGATTTCAATAGTAAACTTTTTCGGACTTTTAATTCCTGTTTTTCAATGGGCAGCCGTTGCTATTGTAATGCCGTTCCTGGTTTTGGCGGTTCCAAAAGTTCAGCTTCAATACTATAATGTATTCCAGGTCGTAATTAACACGGAAGATCGCTTGCAGCGCGTGTATAGTCAAATGCTAACGGATGATCAGCGTAGTGACAGTCTGAATAGTGTATTACCTCAATGGGACTCAGCAGCAGTACAACTAAAAAGGCTCGCTAATGTACCTGCCGGATTGATCAGCGATACAACAATACTAAGTCAATACATTTCATTTCGCCGAGAAGAAATTAATTACAGATTGCTGGGCGCAGAAAAAGAAAGCTTTGTATACCTCGATAGTATTGAGATTGTCAACGAAAGGATAAGCACATTACCACCACTGAAATATATTTTGAATTATAAACCTAAGTCTGTCATTCAATCTATCGATACTTCAGCGAGTATGTTGCCGGCCGGTGAAGTGATAACCGTTTTTTATGATAGCGGTTGGCGTGAGATCGCGAATCAGAATGAAGCAAATTTTTACCGTATTGGTATCCGTGATTCACTGGGAAGATGGCAAGGCGATGTTCGGGATTATTACATCAATGGAGATATTCAAATGAAGGGAAGGTATCGCAGTGATATGCACGATGGAATTTTCCGTTACTATACGCGGGATGGAAAATACGAATCGTTAGGTCGCTACGATAAAGAGCGACCGGTAGGGAAGTGGGAAAATTTTTATAAGAACGGGCAACTACAAAATGAAATTTATTACGGCAATCAATTTTTCACAAAGAGTGTCTGGGATTCTTTAGGCAATCAACAAGTAGCAGGCGGAGATGGAAAAGAAATCACCTGGCATAAAAACGGAACTGTTGCGGAGGAAGGTGAATACAGAGATGGCCTCAAACAAGGAAACTGGCTGGGTTATTATGCAACCGGTAAGCCACACTACCAGGAATTCTATCGCAATGGAAGATTAGTGAGAGGTGTTGCCATCGATGAACAGGGCCAACGATACATTTACGATCAGCTAAGTGTTTTTCCCTTTCCTGAGATGGGAATGAATGCATACAAAGATTATTTGGAAAAAAACCTAAAACGACCTAAAGAAGCCGAAAGGTTAAACGGCATTGTTAAAATTACTTTTTCCGTTGATACCGATGGGTCTAAGCGTGACTTCATTATCACAGAGGGGCTGTGTATTCCTTGTGATAAAGAAGCTATCCGGTTGATAAAAGAAGGACCGCCCTGGCGACCTGGTGTTTTGCGTGGTCATATAAAAATTTTATCACGCGGATATGTGGAGGTGTACTATTGATACTTAATACTCAATGCTATTAAGTTAAGGGAATACAACCATTGCACGCCCTGTATCCCTAAAGGGCCAGCGCGCTGTGGTTCTCCCTTTAGGGAGTTAGAGGGCGAGTGGTGCGCTTAACTTAATGACATTGACTTAACACTAAGGCGTTTGAATATCCATTTCTTTCTGTGCAAAACGCCTCACCAGGTATCCAACAAGAAAGCCAAAAAGTGCAAAGCCCAAAACGATGAACAGAATGTTTTGTTCGAATACTTCTGTTTTAAGGTTCAAAAATTTACCGATGTAGTAGCCAGTCGTGCTTATTACTGTTGCCCAGAGCAGCCCGGCTACAACACTATAGCCAAGGTATTGAAGCGGGCGAATACCACTCATACCAATAATCAATGGAATGATTATTCTGAATCCATATAGAAACCGGTATGAAAAAAGTATCTGTATCTTGTGATGATGAAAAAATTTAGTAACGGGCTCAATTCTTTTTTTAAGCTTTGGCCGGTGCTCAATAAAATATTTTCCATTCAATCTTCCAATCAGGTAATAAATCCAATCGCTTATAAACGAACCTGCAAATCCAAACAATACAGTATAAGGAATTTCAAACAAGCCGGTATGTGAGAGTGATGATGCAACAAGAATAGCGGTTTCTCCTTCAAAGAAAGTTCCAATCAACAGCGCGAAGTATCCATATTTATCAAGGAACTCTTCCATGGCAAAAGTTTAAGGTTAAGGTTCAAAGTTTAAAGTTGAGTGCACTAACTTTTAAACCTTAAACTTATTGGGGGTTCTCCAGTCTGCAAAAATTATCCATCCCCACATGCATTAGTGCATCACCGGCATTGATCACAGGAATGTTATTAAGTCCGATGACGTAACCAGTTTCAGGAGCAACAACCTGTTCTTTAAAATCGCCAAAAGGATCAGTAACGGTACCGACCCATTCTCCTTTATGAATCGGTTGACCGCATAATACACTTGATTGAAACAACCCTGCATGTTTGGCTCGTATCCAGGTTGAACTCCATATAACTTTGTTCTTTTCCTTCGGATCAGATGACCAGTCGATCATATTCAGGTGTTTCATTAATCGCAATGTGCCCGCAATACCTTCTTCAATGGCATGACTATCAAAACGAAGTGACTCCCCACCTTCATAAACAATAATATTCTTGCCATGTTTTGCCGCTTCTTTTCGAAGTGAATTTGGGCGGAAAGGAGTATCAAGTGTAAAAGGTGCAGCGAAGGCCTTTGCAAGTTCCATATTTTTTTCATCGCGAAGAACGGCCCTTACCTGAGGATAGTTGGCGCGCATCGCACCGCCGGTATGAAAGTCAATTCCATAGTCAATGAGAGGAATCACCTCGCGCATCAAATGGTAGGCTACACGACTTGCCAGTGAGCCATTTTTATGGCCGGGAAAGGACCGGTTGATATCCTTGCCGTCGGGCACATCGCGGGAATAGTTCAGGAAGCCATAGATGTTTACTATGGGCATGCAAATCACAGCTCCTCTCTTTGGACGGTTGAGTCCGGCGTCAAGAATCCTTCTTACAATTTCCATCCCATTGATCTCATCACCATGCATACCGGCCGTTAGCGCCAAGACTGGCCCATCTTCATAGCCTCGTGAAACAAATATTGGTGTATCGATTTGTGTGTGGGAAGGAAGACGTGCAATATTGATCTTAATTTCTTTCGTTTCTCCCGGATGGATTTCATTACCTGCAATTATAATATGTCTCATCCGCAAGGAGTGGTTTAAGGTTTAATGTTTAAAGTTACAATATCGACCTTAAACTTTAAACCTGGAACTCCGGCAATTGTCATTTCAACTTTTTAAGCTGAAGGTTTTTGAAACTACTAATGACAATTTCACGCAAAGCGCGCTAGATTTTTTCGCAAAGACCGCAAAAATCATTCTGCTCTTAACCCTTTTGCATTTTCTTTGCATGAACAATGGTTTTGAAACAACCAAAGACAAGTTTCTTAATTGTTGAATGTACCGTTTGCCAGCGCACGCCCTTAATCCCTAAAGGGAACACCGCGCGACTGATCCCTTTAGGGAATTAAAGGGATCGATGGAGACTTAGTCCTGTGATGAAGAATACATACACCAGGAAACCTTCGAAGCCACACACTCATTCACATGCACACACTTGTCCCCCGCTGGCGGGGGGAGGGGGTGGAAAACGATACACTTCAAACAATTAAATTTCTTGTCATTGGTAGGGGCTATGCGCGACATGCAGTGTACGAACCTGCCTGCCGGTAGGGGATCCCCAAATGGTTAGGAAAATCGTATCGAAAGAATACACTCTTCGAAGGAGAAACTTCAGTCGCCGGGCGTGCTAACGATGAGAGTATGCTTTTACTCCCGGGGATTTCCCTGCCTAAGCATTCACCTTATCTTTTTGGACCTTTTTCTTCACAGCGTTTTTCTCAAGGTATTGAATGATTTTTGAGGCTATGTCTATCTTAGTGGCTGTTTCAATACCTTCAAGTCCGGGAGAGGAGTTCACCTCCATAACCAATGGGCCGCGTTTGGACGGCAACAGATCGACACCGGCAATTCCCAATCCCATTTTTTTCGCCGCCGCGATGGCCGTATGTTTTTCATGGCGATCCAGTTTGATAATGGTTGCTGTTCCACCGCGATGCAGGTTGCTTCTGAATTCTCCGTCTTTTGCCTGGCGTTTCATGGCACTCACTACCTCACCATCCACAACAAATGCCCGGAGATCGGCGCCTTTGGCTTCTTTAATAAACTCCTGAACAATAATGCGTGTCTTTACACCATGAAAAGCTTCGATTACTGACTTAGCAGCTTTCTTGTTTTCGGCGAGTACTACACCTAGCCCTTGTGTTCCTTCCAATAGTTTAATCACAACAGGTGCACCGCCCACTGCCTCTACCAAGCCTTCCGTATCGCGGGAGTAATCCATGAAGATTGTCTTGGGTAAACCAATTCCTGCTCTTGAAAGCACCTGTAAACTTCTCAGCTTGTCGCGTGAGCGAATCAACGCCTGGGATTCAATCGCCGTAAAAACTTTCATCATTTCGAATTGGCGAACAACAGCGGCACCATAAAATGTTACAGACGCGCCAATACGGGGAATTACAGCATCAAAGTAATCGAGCTTTCGTCCATGATATAGTACCATTGGGCTTTTCTTCTCTATGTAGAGGACGCACTTCATGTGATCGATGATCTCAACATTGTGCCCTCTTTTTTCACCGGCTTCCTTAAGTCTTTTTGTTGAATACAATTTTGTATTACGCGAGAGGATAGCAATGTTCATAACAATAGTTGTTGCGATTATAACTGACTTCTTTGCCAGGAGCGTTCTTTTCTACGCTTATTCATGAAGGACTGATTTTTTTTGCTAACGTCAATGAGGAAATGATTACGGAGAAGTTTTCTGCCAACGAGCACAGGAAATTTCAATGATCCACGATTGCTTAAGGAGAAGGTTGTAATAAACTCTTCTTCAAAAAGTTTTATGGAAGTCTTAATAACAAAGCGGCGTTCTTTTTCACCAAAAGAGTTTTTAATATCGCGTTCCTCAAATTTATCAAATGTGAATTTCATCCCGGTAAATTCGGGGTGCTCTTCATCAAACAAAACAAATTCCAGGCGACCCTCTACTATTTTTGCATAGTGACAATGAAGGCAGCAGGAGTAAGCTCCGGTGTCAACTTTCGCATGAATATTTGATAAACCCAATTCAGGAAGATCTACACGGTCATGACGGCCCAGCACATACATATATTTGATCTTTGGATGGCAAGATGAGGAAAATAAAAAAACCGGAGAACAACTCATCCGGTTTTCTTATTAAAATTTACAAAAAATTAATGTACGCCTTACGATTTCACTGCGAAGGAAACCAAAGTATTTTCCCATTTCATATTCACTGCATTTTTATCAAGATCAATGGTGAATGTTTCAACAAACGCCGGAGTTTTCTGTGACTTGGTTGTTACGCGCAATACATCATTTTCCTTTTTGTAGCTATAGTGTCCCCACTGCTTGCCTGCTTTTTGAAATATGATTGTCCATTCGGTTTCACCCGGTATAGTAAATATCTCGTATTTTCCTGCGGGTAAATCTTTTCCCTCAACCTTTACAGGTTTGGCAAACTCAATCGTGGTAGCTGCATTTGCTCCCGTTCTCCACACTTCTCCATAAGGAACCAGGCCACCCATAATTTTCCGGCCACGGGCTGAAGGTTGGCAATACACAACGGTTACATCGCCACCGTCGATTTTACCGGTTACAGTTTCTTCAGGACTCAAAGGTTTTTTATCCTGTGCATAGCCAGAACTAAAAACCAATAACGCGAGTAGAATAAGGTACAATGAATTTTTCATATCAATGATTGGGTTAATGTAAATCTAAAACTGACAGCTAGTATATAAAAATGCCCTGACATAATCAGGGCATTTTTGACATATGGTTCATTTTTACCTGTAAACCAATTGAATAACGAATTAACCTACCATGAAGTTTTCAAAATCTAATTTTTTTTTCAGGTAGGGTATTTGAATTAGCGGCCAAAAGGATTCATGGCTGACAGCGCGCGCTTTCCGCCTCCCATTTTGTTCATGGTCTTCATAAGTTTTCTCATATCCTGAAATTGCTTAAGTAATTGATTTACTTCTGGAACAGATGTGCCACTGCCAGTTGCGATTCTGTTTTTGCGACTGCCATTAATAATATCCGGATTCTCACGCTCGTGCAGGGTCATTGACCGGATAATTGCTTCAATGGGTTTAAAAGAATTGTCATCAATATCAACACCCTTTAGCGCTTTGCCCATCCCCGGGATCATGCCTAACAAGTCTTTCATATTTCCCATCTTCTTTACCTGCTCAAGCTGAGAGAGGAAGTCGTTAAAGTCAAATTGATTTTTTCGAATCTTGCGATTCAATCGCTTCGCCTCTTCTTCATCGAAAGCTTCCTGGGCTTTTTCAACGAGGGTAACAACATCACCCATTCCAAGAATACGACTCGCCATCCGGTCAGGATAGAAGCGGTCAAGGGCATCCATTTTTTCACCCGTGCTGACAAACTTAATGGGCTTCTCAACCACACGACGTATGGAAAGAGCCGCGCCACCACGTGTGTCTCCATCGAGTTTCGTAAGGACAACTCCATTGAAATCAAGACGCTCATTGAATGCTTTTGCAGTGTTCACGGCGTCCTGACCAGTCATTGAATCGACAACAAAAAGAGTTTCTGCAGGTTTCAGGAATTCTTTAAGTCGAGAAATTTCATTCATCATCTCCTCATCAACCGCCAATCGGCCGGCAGTATCTACGATGACTACGCGATGATTATTTTTCCTGGCGTGATCCAGGGCTGCACTCGCAATTTTAACAGCGTCTTTATTTTCAGGTTCCGCATAAACTTCCACACCTACCTGTTCGCCGAGAACTTTCAATTGATCAATAGCAGCGGGACGGTAAATATCACAAGCCACCAGCAAAACAGATCGTCCCTGTTTTTTAAGGTAATTCGCCAGCTTTCCAGAGAACGTTGTTTTACCCGAACCCTGGAGACCGGCAATAAGAATAACGGAAGGATTACCTTCAATTTTAATATCAACACTTTCCCCTCCCATCAAATGGGTGAGTTCATCGTTGGTGATTTTTGTCAACAATTGACCTGGTGAGATTGCCGTGAGTACATCCTGACCGAGGGCTTTCTCTTTTATTTCATCGGTGACTTCTTTGGCTACTTTATAATTTACGTCAGCATCAATAAGCGCCTTTCGAATTTCTTTAATAGTGGTGGCAACGTTTACCTCCGTAATTCTTCCCTGGCCCTTAAGGTTTTGAAAGGCTTTTTCCAGCTTATAACTTAAACTATCGAACATGATGGATTTTCTTTTGTTAAGGGTGCAAATTTAATCGTAAAAAGGAATTATTGGAAATGGGGGAAATCGACGAAAGCTGGCCCAATTTGGTAGAGAATTATATGCTGACCAGAACTGTGAAGGACAATTAGCAAAATCCAAAAATATTATAATCATTTTGGATTTGAATCCAATAATATCATAATATTATTGGATTCAATGCCTGAACCCGACAAAAGGAAAAACTTCACCCGCCTTAAATTCAGAGCACTCCAACGGCAATTCAAGAAATCCATCTACATCACCGAGATTGGCAAAATCACCGGAACCTCCTCCGATTACAGGATAAGCCATGAGTCTGCCATCTTCAACTTTTATTTTCACTTGTAAAAAATAAGTGAGTGGCGGTTGAAAGGTAAAGTCTTTCGCAAGTATTGCGGTTGGCGATGAGTGACTCGTGCCAAGACTTTTCATTAACCAGGGTTGTATGAATCGGTAATAACACATGAAAGTTGATACAGGATTTCCTGGAAGAGCGAATACAACCTTGCTGTCATTTGAAGTTCCAAACCAAAAAGGTTTTCCCGGTCGCTGGCTTACCTGGTGAAAAAGTTTTTTTACACCGAGCTTTTCCAAAACCTTTGGAACGAAATCAAATTTCCCTTTTGAAACACCACCGGAGAGGATAATTGCATCAGAAGTTTTTAATATTTCTTTAAGTGAATTTTCAATTTCAATCTCACGATCGATAACATGATGTAATGAGGCTGTGATTCCCATTTCATATAGCGCTGCATGTAACGCATAACTATTTGATCTTCTTATCTGGTGAAGTTCAGGTACTGCGTTAACATCAACCAGTTCATCGCCTGTAGAAATAATACTTATTCCCGGAGTGGATTTTACCTTCACTTCTGATTTACCAACAGATGCCAGCAATGCCACCTCTGCAGCGGAAAGAATCTGGCCAGGTGCTATCAATTTGTTGTTCTCCTTTACATCGATTCCTCTTGCATGAATGTTTTGGAAAAGTTTAAACGCATCGATTGAAACATGAGCTTTTCCATTTGCAATCTCAACATCTTCATAACGGATCACAGTGTCTATACCTTCAGGAACTATTGCTCCCGTCATTACCTCCAGGCAGTTGGTTTTAATATTTAGTTTTTTTTGAGGAACGCCAGCAGGTTGTATACCTTCAATGTTGAATTCACGCTGACCGCTGAGTAATTGCTCATAGGAAACACCAATACCATCCATCATCACCCGGTCGAAAGGAGGGAAGTCACGGTCGGCGGTAATCGTTTCAGCTATTACTTTACCAACTGATTCGGTCAACGGACATGTTATTGTTCCAGGACTGTACAGGTTGTTTAAGATAATTCTACTGGCCTCCGATACACTTACCATGTTGATAGATTTCTAAATTTGAAAAGGTACATTTGGTTTTCCGAAAGTTCAGAACTTTATTGATCAATGCAAGAATACATTTATGAAGAATAAAAAACTTACCCATGTTGATGATGCCGGTCAGCCGCAGATGGTAGATGTTTCTCAAAAAAAGGTCACGTTGAGAACCGCTAAAGCCCAGGCCATTATTGATGTTGGAGACGATATAGTAAAGCAGATTAAAAATCATGAATTGGTCACTAAGAAAGGGCCGGTCTTTCAAACAGCAATTATAGCCGGTGTAATGGGAGCAAAGAAGACGGCAGAACTTATCCCATTTTGTCATCCGATAGGCCTGGATGATTGTCAGGTTAAAATTCAGGTAGTGAACAAGAAAATAATTATTGATACTACTGCCACGATTGAAGCGAAGACAGGTGTTGAAATGGAAGCGATGACAGCAGCTTCTGTCGCTGCACTTACTATCTATGATATGTGTAAGGCATTGTCGCATGATATTAGAATACAGGAGATCAGGCTCATGGAAAAAACGGGGGGCAAAAAAGATTTTAAACGAAAATGAAATGGGTTTTCGAAGAAAATTATACCTGATATTTTTCACGAAGAAAGGAATTTTATGATTAAAGGATTGATATTGGCGGGAGGAAAGAGTTCAAGGATGGGGTATGATAAAAGCCTGATCAATTATCATGGTAAGCCTCAGCGCGAATTTTTATTTGATTTACTAAGCCGGTTTTGCACTGAGGTTTATGTCTCTTGTAAAAGTGAAGAGGATGTTCCTCAGCAATTTAATCCCCTTCCTGATCAATATGATATTGAAACTCCTTTGAATGGTATCTTGAGTGCATTCTCTAAGGATCCATCATCAGCCTGGCTTGCCCTTGCAGTTGATATGCCTTTTATAGATTCTGCTACACTTCAGTTTCTTGTAAGCAATCGGGGCGCTGATAAAGTCGCTACTTGTTTTTTGGATTCCGACGGAAAGAATCCTGAACCCCTTCTTACATTGTGGGAATCAACGGCATTTCCTTTGTTACAATCTTTCTACAAGGCAGGTAATATCAGTCCCAGAAGTTTTTTGATGCAGCATGATGTTCAGATACTTTCAGTCCCTGACAAAAATGTTTTAATGAACATCAATTCAAACGATGAGTTGAATCGTTTCAATGAAGGTGCACGATGAAATTGATTTACACTATTTTATCCCGCAGATTAACGCAGAAAAAGACAAAGAAATATCTGCGGTGATCTGCGGGAGCCTGCATTTATGGAATACTCTATTTATAAATCTACTCCTCTGTTCAATGCACGTTCTTCTTCTGTCGTGTTATTATTTAAAGGTTAGCGCATACCCTTACCGTAAACTATAATCCGGTCTGCAGCCACACCACGATCAACAAGATATTCCTTAATGGCTTGCGCTCGTTCCTTTGAAGCTCTCGCTCACCCTATGCAGAATGAAGAGAAATATTTTACGAAAATATTTCTCGTATAAGGGCTTGAAATTTTCAGGATTTCCCCGTGTATTTCTTATAACTTCTTCTTCGTTAAGAAGTTGCTCATGAGCCTTGATTTCCTGCTTCAATTATATCGGTTTATCTTTTCTGTAACCTAAATGAATAGCAGCCAGAAAAGATACAAATCATTAAAAAATATTTTTCTGATGATTAAAATCGTGAACAATTGGGGTGCCCAGACGTTATCTTTGTTACAATCTTAAAAGTTGGAAATCTATGAAAGCAGCAATTACAAAAAGCACCTTACCTGGAATCTTCACAAATCCCATTTCACGAAATCTTGCCCTGATTTTCTTAGGTGGATTTCTTGCCGCCCTGACCATTGTCACGGGTGGTGTGATTTTATTAAACTTAATTGTAAGAAGCTGAGACGCCGTTAGGTCTTGCTGATACCCACTCTTCTCCATCTTCGAAAACTTCTTTTTTCCAGATGGGAACTGTTTCTTTTAAGGTATCAATAATAAACTGGCAAGCTTCAAAAGAATCCCTTCGATGCGGGGACGATACAGCGATAGCAACAGATACTTCTCCAGGTTTTAAGGTACCTACCCGGTGGCTCACAGCCCATCCTAACAGGGGCCAGCGATGAGAAGCTTCATCAATAATTTTTCGAATTTCGGCGACAGCCATAGACTCGTAGGCTTCATACTCAAGCCAAACAACATTCTTACCGTGGGCAGAATTGCGCACAGTTCCGATGAAAACATTTACTGCTCCGGCACCCAGGCTTGAAACAGTACCGATAACCTTTTGGACATCGATAGGCTTTTCTGTGATTTTTATCATGGCTAGATGGTTGAAATGGAAGAAATGAAATGCTAATACAAAGTAGGGCATTCGCAGATTTATTCAAAGGTAATTTCCCATTAATTGCGCAAACCGCTTAGCCACCACTTACCGGTGGAATGAGTGCAATCTCGTCGTCGTCTTTCAGAAGGGTTGTGTCATCAGCATATTCGTTGTTGATGGCGATGAGAAGTGATTTAATCTTTTTCATATCAGGGTATTTCTCTTCTAAAATTTTTCGCAGTTGAGATACCGTATTTTCCCCCTTCATTTCCAATATCAACTCTCGCCCGCCAACGATATCGCGCGTAATACCAAATGCTTTTATTTTTAATGATGTCATAGGAGTCAAAAATATTAAAAGTTGCCTGTCCATTCACCTTTTAACTCATTTGCAATATCAGTTTGTTTAAAAATATATTCACTACCGTTCGACAAACAGCAAATAATGGAGAGCCGATAATTCCTTATCTTTCGACAGAACAGCTACGAAATTGAGCACTCTTCTTGACAATCATGGACGCCCTTTAAACTATCTGCGGCTGGCCGTTACAGACCGCTGTAACCTGAGGTGTTTCTATTGCATGCCGGAGGAGGGGATTCGATACCTTCCTAAAAAAGAACTGCTTTCCTTTGAAGAAATGGAACGCCTTATCCGCCTGCTTGCTTCATTGGGAATTTCAAAGATAAGGCTCACGGGTGGCGAACCATTTGTGAGGACAGATTTAATGAAACTCATTCGCAGCATTGTTGAGATTCCGGGTATCCAGGATATTCATATTACTTCGAATGGCATTTTGATCGCTCCGTTTATAAAAGAATTGAAAAACCTTGGGATTGCATCGGTGAACCTGAGCCTGGATACGCTGGATAAGGAACGCTTTAAATTGATTACACGAAGAAATGAATTTGACAAGGTTATACGCGCTTTTGATGAATTGATCAGGCATGACATTCCAGTGAAAATCAATTGCGTGGTGATGGAAGGAAAAAATATTGATGACATCATTCCTCTTGTTGAGCTTACTAAAAAATATCCCGTGTCAGTAAGATTCATTGAAGAAATGCCATTCAATGGGGAAGGCGCTCATTACACTTCACTCACATGGACCTTCGAAAAGATAATCGACTATATCCGGTTCCATTTCCCAAACATGATTAAAATTGTTGATCAGAAATTCTCTACATCCTACAATTATCATATACCAGGTCATCCTGGAGATGTCGGTGTGATAGCAGCCTTCAGCCGTACGTTCTGTGGCACCTGCAACAGGATAAGGATTACAGCACAAGGAGTATTGAAGACATGCCTATACGATGATGGCGTACTGAACATCCGGGATCTTATCCGCACTTCAAGCGATGATGAACTGATAAAAGAACAACTCCTCTATGCATTTAACAAAAGGCCAAAAGATGGATTTGAAGCAGAAGAAAAAAGACGTTACCATCGCCCGGTAACCGAATCTATGTCAACCATCGGTGGATGAAATATTTTTTCAAATTACATCTTGATATCAGCCGCTATATTATTTCCTTTCTTTCATTTGAAGCAGCCTGCACAATATGACCACATCTGAACTCACTATTCTCATCCTTGTTTTTGGATTCATTGCTATGGTATATGCTTCCGTGGGGTTTGGCGGTGGTACCAGCTATCTCGCGCTGATGGGTTCCCTTGCTGTTAACTTTGAGATTATGAGACCAACGGCGTTGCTATGTAACATTGTTGTTGTAACCGGTGGCACGTACATCTTTTATAAAAGTGGCAAACTTGATTTTAAAAAATGCTGGCCCTTTGTAGTTGCAAGCATTCCAATGGCATACCTCGGAGGTTATTACCCGATAAAAGAAAAATCGTTTTTCATCATCCTGGGTATTTCGCTTATCGTTGCTTCGTTTCTGCTTTGGTTTCAGGAAAACTTTCAAAAGGTAAAGAAAGTAGATTCAAGGCGGTTTGACAATGCATGGGTGAATGCAGGTCTGGGTGGAGGCGTTGGTTTTCTCTCCGGACTTGTCAGCATAGGAGGCGGTATTTTTCTATCACCCATTCTTCATCTGCTAAATTGGGATGAGGCAAAGAAAATTTCTGCACTGGCGAGTTTCTTCATTCTTGTTAATTCCATAAGTGGCCTGGCCGGGCAATTTACACGTTCAGCCAGCATTGATTGGGGTTTTGTCTGGCCCCTGCTTCTTGCCGTTTTGATCGGGGGTCAGATTGGGTCGCGATTGGGCGCGAAACGATTCAACCCGCTCATTATTAAAAGGATTACTGCCGTGCTCATTCTTGTTGCAGGGTTCAATATCTTAAACCGTTATTTAAATTTATTTTAAAAGCAATACGCAAAAACTTAATAGCAGCGTCTTTATCCGCTGTTTGGTTAATTGACACATTAGCTTAATTAACTATTTTGCAGACCTTATTTACTAATAAAACATTTTATCAACAGATATTAACCAATGTTGAAAAGTAGGCAACAGGCAATCGCAGTAGGCAAAATTGCCTATTGCCATTTGCTTACTGCCATTTTTTCGTTTGTATCATAGATTTTTGAATGAACTAAGTAGCACTAAATCACTAAACGATTAATAATTTCCGGTTATGAGAAAAATCAATTTCATGAAAGATGTGCTTCCTCATCTTGTAGCTGTAGTGGCCTTTCTTGTAATCACCTTGTTTTTCTTTAGTCCTGTATTTTTTGATAATAAGGCGCTTGATCAGTATGACATACAAATGTGGGAAGGTTCATCGAAAGCGCTTCGTGATTTCCGTGATAAAACCGGAGAAGAAGGTCTTTGGGTTCCAACCATGTTTAGTGGGATGCCTGCCTATCTTGTTAATGTAAACTGGAGCGTCGGACCTGTTCTTGCTTTTAAAAAAATTCTTTCTCTCGGACTGCCTCATCCCATTGCTAACATTTTTGTTGCGTTCATCAGCTATTACATTTTGCTGCTCACATTTCGTGTACGACCTTATCTGGCTATTGCCGGAGCTGTAGCCTTCGGACTGAGTTCTTACATGATCATAGGACTTGTCGCAGGTCATAATGCCAGAATCGGCGCGATTGCTTTCATGCCTTTGATAATGGCCGGTATTCATCTCACTTTTTCCGGGAAACGGATTTTAGGTTTAGGATTGACAGCCCTGGGCATGGCGTTACACCTTCGGGAGAATCACTTGCAGATAACCTATTATTTCATGTTAATAGTTGTGGTGTATGGTATTGTGCGACTGATTGAATTCATTCGTGAAGGAAAAGCAATTGAATTTGTTAAATCTGTTGCGCTCCTTATTCCTGCTGTGCTTCTTGCTGCTGCAACTTTTTTTGGTCCCTTTTGGGGAATAACGGAATACAGTCGCTATTCCATTCGCGGCCCTTCTGAGATCATATCGGCAAACGAAAATGATGCTTCAGGATTGGATAAAGACTATGCTTTTCAAGGCAAAAGCAATGGCATTTGGGAGCCAATGACATTGTTGATCCCAAATTTTTACGGAGGAAGCAGCATGCAACTCATCGTTAATGATGCCAACAGTAATGTTTATAAAGCACTCGTACAGTCAGGTGATCAGGAGATGGCCAACCAATTAGCATCCTACACGGCTGGATACTGGGGTCCTCAATCTTTGGCAGCGCCATATTATGCCGGTGCCATAATTTGTTTTCTTTTTATACTCGGTGTTGTATATGCTGAGAAAAAATATGTGTGGTGGTTATTGTCGATTAGTATTCTCTCCATTGTACTTACATGGGGCGATAATTTTTCTGCGTTTAACTATTTTATGTTCGACTATTTTCCTGGTTATAACAAGTTCAGATCAGTAACCTTTGCTTTGGTCATTATTCTATTTGCTTTGCCTTTGCTTGGCATGTTGGGTCTTGAAAATTTATTGAAAGAGGGGTGGAATAAAAATACCGTTAAAAAATTGGCGTGGCCTTTGGGTATAACGCTTGGTATATGCTTGATATTAGGTTTAACAGGAGGATTTGGCAGTCATCTTAGAAGTTTTGAAGAACAGATGCCCGCATGGTTTACCAACGCGCTTCGGGAAGATCGTAGTGATTTGCTAAGCGGAGATGCATGGCGAACATTTTGGTTCATTACTGTTTTTGCAGTTGCCCTTTATGCACGTTTAAAGAATTGGATAAAGGATCCTGTATTTTATCTCATCTCCATTCTTTTGATAACCATTGATATCTCATTCGTCGACAGGAGATACTTTGAGTTTCAACGAAGAAAAACCCAGACAGCTTTTGTTCCTTACGCCTCAGATCAGGAGATATTAAAAGACAAATCCTACTATCGCGTTTATAATATTCAAGGTGCTTTTACCGAAGCGCGCACTTCCTACTTTCATAATTCCATAGGAGGTTACCATGGGGCCAAACTAAGACGGTATCAGGATTTTTATGATTCTTGCTTATACCAACAAACACGGCAATTAATCGGTGATGCACAATCCGGAAAATTGGATTTTGCAAAGTACGGTGCACTTAACATGCTTAATGTAAAATATGTAGTGTATGGTCCAGATCAAAACAACATTCTGCCCAGTCCTGAAGCTAACGGAAGTGCCTGGTTTGTAAATGAAGTTATAAGAGTCAATTCACCAACAGAGGAGCTTGCCCGAATATGTGAAGTGAATACTAAAACCACCGCAGTAGTTGATGGATCAAAATTTCAGATACCGGATGTGACAACTGATAGTACCGCTCAGATTGAACTAAAAGAAATTCAGCCAAACTACATCCGGTATGAGAGTCAATCACAGGCGGAAGGGTTAGCCGTTTTCTCAGAGATATTCTATCCAAAAGGGTGGAAAGCGTTTATGGATGGCAAGGAAGTTTCCATTCTCCGCGCAGATTATATATTACGGGCATTAATCATTCCCGGAGGTAAGCATACAATTGAATTTAAATTTGAGCCTGCCCCCTATTTAGTAGGAGATAAAATAACCAGTGCAAGCTCCTGGCTTTTGCTTTTGGTAGTTTTGGGTACGCTTGGCTGGACGCTTCGAAAAGAAAAAGCCGAAAATTCCTGATCTGATACCTAAACTGAAATTTATTTCAATCGATTTTGGAAAACATTTTGTCATGTCAAAAAAGAACCTGATTTTTAGCGGTTGGCTTAAGCAATATGGCAGAAAATTTACCCCATTGCGGTGCTAATTATTTACCAATACCTATACCTAATTTTTAATCACTATGCAGCATGGCCTTGAGACGAAAGATTATATTGTCTTTCTATTTTATTTTATAGTTGTAGCCGTTTACGGTTACTGGGTTTATCAACGAAAGAAAAAGAAAGAAGCGGATTCAAAAGATTTTTTCCTTGCTGAAGGCTCACTCACCTGGTGGGCAATTGGTGCTTCCCTTATCGCATCAAATATTTCTGCCGAACAAATGATCGGTATGTCTGGTGACGGCTTCCTGATGGGTTTGGCGATTTCCACATACGAATGGATGGCTGCTGCAACACTAATCGTTGTGGCGGTATTCTTTCTTCCCATCTATTTAAAGAATAAAATTTACACCATGCCTCAGTTCCTGCGCGAGCGCTATAATGGAACGGTGAGTGTGATCATGGCTATATTTTGGTTGGGACTTTACATAATCGTTAACCTTACTTCTATTTTATACCTGGGAGCGTTGGCAGTAAGTACCATTTCCGGTATAAACTTTACGGCCTGTATGTTGTTCCTGGCCATATTCGCTATCATTATTACGCTTGGTGGTATGAAGGTGATCGGTTACACCGATGTGATCCAGGTATTCTTTCTCATTCTTGGCGGGCTGGCCACAACTTACCTTGCTTTGAATCTTGTATCCGAACATTTTGGCACCACAGGCGTTTTGAAAGGTTTTTCACTTTTAACAACGCAAGCTTCCGATCACTTTGATATGATCTTTGATCGCACAAATGTAAACTATAAAAGTTTGCCGGGTCTTACCGTTTTGATTGGCGCCATGTGGGTTGTGAATCTTAACTACTGGGGTTGTAACCAATACATTACACAACGGGCGCTTGGCGCAGACCTCCCGACAGCAAGAAGTGGTATTCTATTCGCCGCATTTCTGAAAATGTTAATGCCTGTAATTGTAGTATTGCCGGGTATTGCAGCCTATGTACTTTGGAAAGAAGGTATGTTCCAGGTGGAGATGCTGAAAGACGGAGAACTAAACAAAGACAACGCGTATCCTGTGTTGTTGAATCTTCTGCCAGCGGGATTAAAAGGTTTGTCGTTTGCAGCGCTTACCGCAGCCGTTGTAGCATCACTTGCAGGGAAAGCAAATAGCATCTCTACTATTTTCACGCTTGATATTTATAAGAAATTTTTTAACAAGGATGCAGACGAGAAGCACCTTGTCAGCACAGGCCGCCTTGCCGTTATAGTTGCCATGGTAATTGCTGTTATGATTTCTCCGTTCTTAGGAATTGATAAGAAGGGCGGATTTGAATTTATACAGGAATACACCGGGTTCGTGTCACCGGGTATTTTTGCCATGTTCATCATGGGCTTCTTTTGGAAGAAGACAACAGCAGGCGCTGCCATGTTTGCCATTATTGGAGGTTTCGCTTCATCCGTAATTCTGAAATTCATTCCTATTGTGGTGAATCTTTCATTCCTTGCTCCGTTTGGATTTTCGGTACCGGTATTGGATGCTGAAACACAAACAACCGTATATGAAATACCATTCCTCGACAGGATGGGCTTTGTGTTTATCATATGCATAGTAGGAATGGTGACCATCAGTCTTTCCACTCCTCCGGAAAAGAGGCCGACGAACACCCTTCAGGTGGATACATCCATGTTCAGAACGAATACATCTTTCACTATTGGAGCGGTTATCATCATAGCGATGCTTATTTTCCTTTATTCTTATTTCTGGTAGGATTCAGTTATTCGTTAATGGAATTCACCTTGTTTGGGAGAGTGCGTAGTTTTGTTGGTGAGCAACGCCCAAAGCATACGCACAACACCAATAAAGGCATGGGAGGAAAGCTGTTGCTGAAAATGGAGCTCCCCACATTGAAAATATGATTCGTTCCGAATTAATGGTAAGGGCGGTACATACTATGATTTGAATAACACAAATTACAACTATTATCAACCTCATAACATCCATCAGAATCACGGAGTGTCTCCTATTAGGCGTAGACAATCAAGAAAATGAGCGTATGAGGTACAATTCAATTTACATTTTATTTTTTTTGTTAACGGTCAATTGCCGAACCGTTAGAGTACAAGATATAGAATACGATTGCCGTCTTTTCGAGGCAGACTTTAGTGCGTTGGATTACGTAAAGGGAAGCTCGATTGAAACTCCTTTTATCGATTTCACCCAGGATGCAAGTGATGGAGTTTTTTTTATAAACAGATTTTTAGGGGAAGGTAAATTTTACATGGCAGTTCTGCTAAAGAAAGAGACTGACAGGATCGTTCTTGTTGATTTATTAAAGAAGGAAAGACAAGTTCAATTGATCAATGAAGAACAAAAAAATGTTGAAGAGATTTTAGATAACATCGAGAAAGGGTCTTTCCGCCAAGTATGTTTAGAAGGCTCAAGCGAAGGTTCCATTTCTGTTCTAATAGTAAAGGTGAGGGGTGTAACCACTTTAAAGTATGAGGCTAGCCAGCATGATTACTCATACCTGAATGAAGAGGAGAAAGTGAAAATTAGAAATGCTTTAGAATTAATAAAGCTTTTGGTTGATACGTTGGACCGGCACGTTCCGGGCTTTTGATTTTTTAGGCGTAAGCCTTAGCCCTTGCCTGTGTTTCTTTTTTTGATGAGCAGCACACACGGCGCCTTTGTTGCGTGTTTTCACCAACAAAAGCACTGAGCCTGGATAACAGTATGGCACTTGGCTGTGCTAACTTATCTTATTTCTTGCTCAAAAGGAATTTGATTACATTTAGATCGTAAACTCACTTTATAGTTATTAACCGTTGTGCTCATGACCGATATAAACGGAAATTCAACATATGCAAAACAATACGCCGGGTTTACAACGGTCACCTGCCTTGAATGGAAGCCAGTGCTTGAAGACAACCGGATTAAACATATCATTACGGATAGCATGTCCTTCTTAAGTGACGACAATCGTGCCATCATTTATGCTTTTGTCATTATGCACAATCATTTTCATATGATATGGCAAATCATGGGAGATCATAAACGTGAAGATGTTCAACGCGACTTTTTAAAGTTTACAGGCCAGCAAATATTGAAGTACTTGCATAAGCAAAATACAATTTTGATGGATGAGTTAGTTGTAAACGCAAAGGACCGGAAGCGCCAGGTATGGGAACGGAATTCATTAGGTATTCCACTATGGTCTGAGGGAACTATTTGGCAAAAGCTTAACTATATCCATAACAATCCTGTAAGGGCAGGGCTTTGCAAGTATCCGGAGGACTATCAGTATTCGAGTGCGGCGTTTTACCAAAAAGGAGATAGGAGATGGAAATTTTTAACGCATGTGGATGGGTAAAAATCGGGTTGACAGGAGAAGATTTTGCTGCTTGCTTAGGAGAGTGCGTAGTTTTGTTGGTGAGCCAACGCACAAAGCATACGCGCAACACCAACAAAGGCATGTGATAATCACTAATGTCCGACTAAAAAAACGACACCTACCTAATCCCTTGATTTTCTTGATTCCATAGTCTCTCTCCTTCGGAGAGAGGTAGGAGTGAGCCTGCCTGCCGGCAAAGGCAGGGCCAGATAAAGAACATCAAGAAAATCAAGGGATTGAAACGAATACATTTTAGTCGGACAACAATGTTAGATTAGATTACAACAAAAAAGGCACCCGTCTCAACAGGTGCCTTCTCAAGTTTAGGTTAAGGTAATTGACCGGACTAATGCGTGGCGGCCTCCATCTCTCTTCTTCTCTTTGCATCAATTGAAAATCGTCCGGCGCCAAATACCATGAATAAAATAAGGCCAACTAAAACAATTATCGACACTTCTAGTTCCATATGATTTCCGATGGATAAAAATCCTTTCGGATAGTTTACAAAAACGATCGCCCCGATGAGAATCGGAATTTGTAACATGCATACAATTCTCGTAAAAAGACCCACGATGATGAGCGGCCCTCCGAGAATGTGAGCAAAAATTATATAGTGGGCAAGGGTGACTCCAGCGAAATATGTATTGATTCCTGAAGTAGTCATGTGCAGTTCATTCATATGGGTAATGAAGTACAAACCCTTGTACGTGATAAACACACCTAAAACAATCCTGAAAAGATCAAGATAACCTGGCCGGTGCGCATTCCCCCATTTCTCAACATCGGTAATAGCACTCATAAACAGCAGCGTTTAGTGACATACAAAGTTTACGAAAATTCCAGCGCAACAACAAACAATTGAGATTCGATTTTTATGTGTTTAATTTGCGTTAGTCAGTAAAGTGATAAGCAGTTTCAGCAACACAGTTTTTATCCGGAATATTTAACAACTGGGTAGGCAAATTGTTGAGCTGATTTTGACATCCATTTTAAAAAAAATAAAAAAAATTATGTCTTTTAACGATTCCTCTATTCAAGAAATTAATGACGTTATGGTAAAGGCACAGTTGGCCTTTGAGAAGTATAAACTAACAAATGGAAAAAGTAAAGCAGAATTTCTGCGGGTTATTGCGCAAGAGCTGGACGATAATAAAGCTAATTTAATTCAAACCGCTGTTAAAGAAACCAATTTACCAGAGCCTCGCATCGGAGGTGAGTTTGCCCGCACAACAGGACAATTAAGAATGTTTGCAACGCTGGTTGAAGAAGGTTCATGGGTTGAAGCGCGTGTAGATACAGCGCTGCCGGATCGCGCACCGATGCCTAAACCTGACATCAGAAAGATGTTGGTACCGATTGGTCCCGTGGTTGTTTTTGGCGCCAGCAATTTTCCTTTTGCTTATTCCACCGCGGGAGGTGACACGGCATCTGCATTGGCGGCCGGATGTCCTGTAGTTATAAAAGCACATCCCGCTCACGCGCAAACATCTCAATTTGTTGCCGAGTGTATAGACAGGGCAATTAAAAAAACAAAGATGCCTGAGGGAACTTTTGGTCATATACACGGTAAAAGTTTTGAGGCAGGGAAAGCCCTCGTTCAACATCCACTTACCAAAGCGGTGGGGTTTACGGGTTCATACGCGGGCGGTAAGGCTTTGTATGATCTGGCTAATGAAAGAAATGAACCTATCCCGGTATTTTCAGAAATGGGCAGTATCAATCCTGTGTTTCTTCTTCCTTCTGCACTTAAAAAGAGAACCGAAGAAGTTGCCAAAATGTATGCCGCTTCCATTACCCTTAGCGCCGGACAATTTTGCACCAATCCCGGATTGTTATTAGGTGTAAAAGGAAATGAACTTTCAACCTTCGCCAATACATTGGGATCATTAATGAAAGATGTTCCGCCTTCAACGATGTTACATCCGGGCATTGCATCCAGCTTTTATAAGAATCGGAAAGAAGCGTTGAATCAGAAGGGTGTTCAGTTGGTTGCCGAATCGCCAGTGGCTCCTTCTGAAAATGACGGCAGACCCACTTTGGCTACAGTGGCGCTTGAAGATTTTATAAGCAATGAGAAGTTAAGAGAAGAAGTATTTGGGCCATACTCTTTGTTAGTACAGGGCAACAGCGTCGAAGAACTTAATCAGGCACTCGACTTTATTCCCGGGCAGTTAACGGCTACCATTATTGGTGATGACGATGACTTAAAAGAATTTGCTGATTTTATTGTCAGGCTAAGGGAAAAAGCAGGACGCATTATTATTAATGGAGTGCCGACAGGTGTGGAGGTCTGCCCATCAATGCATCACGGCGGACCCTTTCCTTCTACTACAGATTCGCGTTTTACATCAGTGGGTGCAGATGCTATTAAACGATTTGCACGGCCGGTGTCCTTTCAGAATTTTCCTTCATCTCTTTTACCCGATGAATTGAAAAATGAAAATCCGTTAAACATCTGGCGTTTGGTGAATAGCAGTTGGACGAAAGAGAAGGCCTGACTGTAGGTGTAGAAACTGTAGACGTAGAGACACGATGCATCGTGTCTCTACGTCTACAGTTTCTACCAAAAAAAATAAGGCCGGTTATTGCTAACCGGCCTGTTGATTACTTCAATAAAACTTTACTATCCGTTAGTAGTTATCATTATTGAAATTCCTGCGATTGAAGCCACCGCCACCGCGATTTCCACCGCCACCACTTCTGGGGGCATCTGTACGGGGACGTGCTTCATTTACGACTAAATTCTTGCCCATAAAATCGGCTCCATTAAGTTGGGTAATGGCCTGGCGTGCAGCGGCATCATCACTCATTTCAACAAAACCGAATCCACGGCTGCGCTGAGTAACTTTGTCCATAACAATTTTGGCGGAGCTAACTTCACCGAATTCTTCGAATAATCCCTTCAACTGATCTCCGGTTGCTTTAAAAGGGATGTTGGCAACATAAATGTTCATTGTTTTAAGAAATAAAATAATAAATAAGGTTTACTTGTGAACTGAGGATTCTAAGTCTTCGTCGGGTCTTGTTTTTTTGAAAAGGCGACAATAGAGGTGAATTCTTCAATTACCAATAGTAAAGGTAGGAGAAAATATTAATTTTAAAAGAAATCCCCTATTAATGGTTTTTAACGTTTTTTCCCCAATAACGCCCAGGATCACCCTACTTTAAATAGGCTGAATACATCCATACAAGTTTCTCCTGCTGGCGTATGTAGTCGCTCATCAATGAGTTGGTTCCTTCATCACTTGCCTCTTCGGATAAAGCAAGAAGTTCCCGCTCAGACTCAATCAGCTTTTTGAATCCACCTAAAATATGCTCAATGGCTTTTCTCCCATCGGATATATTGGTAGCCTCTTTAATGGAAGCGTTTTTAAGAAAATCTGTAAAGGAGTGAAGGGGTGAGTAACCCAGCGTAAGAATTCGTTCCGCAATCTCATCTATCTTTAACAGTGAATCATTGTAAAGTTCTTCAAATTTTACATGCAGCTCGAAGAACTTGTCACCGGCAATATTCCAGTGAAAGCCCCGGGCATTAATATAAAAGATCTGATAATTCGATAAGAGCAGGTTTAACTTTTCAGCTAATAGTTTTGTCTGGCTTGCATCCAGTCCGATGTGGTTTTTTTTCATGGTATGATGTTAATTTAAATGGTACCTGATGTCAGAGGTTAATAATCTAATCGTTTTAGCCGACAAAAAGTTTAGCCAGCATCCTAAATAATGATTAAGAATCGGGTATTCGTTTTAGTGCATGGCGCGCATTTCTTTTTTTAACACATAAGAAACACACTGGATGCACACATGTGTTTGAATAGGTGAAAGTGCTATATTGGCCGTTTCAAAAAAAATATTAACAATGAGGTTTTTGTATTTTTTAGCATGGGTGCTCATAGCAGGAGTGACTAACGCTCAGACGAAAGGATTTGATGTGAATAAAGTTTATGTCACCTGGGAAGTTGTAGAAAATCATCATCAGGGTAAATCTCAAAGTCTGACTGCATTTACCATCACCAACAATAATAAAATCGCGTTGCCAAAATCAGGTTGGAATCTCTTCTTCAATTTTAACAGGGCCATTGATCCGCAGTCAACTGCATCGGCGGGTGTGAAGATCGAACATAGAAATGGTGATTTGTTTCAAATGACTCCGCTTGCCGGTTTTAATGGTATTGAACCTAAGGCATCTTTGCGAATAGAATTTGTATCCGGTGATTGGGTTATCAATTTTACAGATGCTCCTGCTGGTTTGTATTTTGTTTTTGATGCAAATCCTTCCGTTGGAATCCCGGTTACCCGGTATCTTGTTAAGCCGTCTACAGAGCCACGTCAATACTTGCGTAGCCCTAACGATAAAATCGGACTGCTGACACCTGAAAAAGTTTATGATCAGAATATTGCCATTGAAGATATTGCATCGGATAAACTTCCAAAGATTTTTCCTACACCTGTCTCTTACCAGGAGCTGAATGGTGAATTCATTTTAGATGGCAATGTGCCAATCGTCACCGAAGCCATCTTTCAGGATGAAGCAGCCTATCTTGCGGAAGAATTGAATAAGATACTTGGGAAGAAATTATCCATCAACAGTTCTTCTGCCAGTCGTTCCATCGTGTTCAAGAAAAATGAACTGCCGGAAGAAGCCTATCACCTCGATGTAACTCCGGATGGAATTACCATCGCTGCATCTTCTTCTGCCGGAATATTTTATGGCATCCAGTCACTGAAACTTTTATTGCCGGTGAATGCCTGGTCTCGTGTGACACCCTCTGTAGCTATACCTTCTGTAAAAGTGGAAGATGCTCCACGTTTTGCCTTCCGTGAATTTATGTTGGATGTAGCGCGTAACTTCCAAACCAAACAGGAGGTTATGAAAGTGCTTGATGTGATGGCGCTTTACAAGCTCAACACTTTTCATTTCCATTTCACAGAAGATGAAGGCTGGCGATTAGAAATACCGGGCTTGCCTGAATTAACAGAAATCGGTTCCAAACGGGGACATACACTCGATAATAAAACACATTTACAAGCGTCATTCGGTTCGGGACCTGTTGTAAACAGCAAGCCGGGAAGTGGTTATTATACACGAGCTGATTTCATTGAGATACTCAGGTATGCGCATCGTCGCCACATTCTTGTCATTCCTGAAATTGAAACACCCGGTCACGCAAGAGCTGCAGTAAAATCTATGACGGCGCGGTATGAGCGTTTGATGAAAGAGGGTAAGCAGACTGAGGCCGAAGAATTTTTACTTTATTCTCCGGGTGATGAGTCGGTGTACAGTTCAGCGCAACACTGGAACGACAATGTAATGGATGTTGCACTTCCTTCCACCTATCGCTTTCTGGAAAAAGTTACCGATGAGGTTATCGCCATGTATAAGGAAGCAGGTGCTCCGTTAAAAACCATTCACTATGGTGGTGATGAAGTTCCGGAAGGTGTTTGGCAGAAGTCTCCGGCATTTTTGAAATTGAAAGAAAGTAATCCTTCCATTCAATCTGCTGACGATTTGTGGTATTATTATTATGGGAAAGTTAATGAAATCGCGAAATCACGTGGGCTCTACCTGTATGGTTGGGAGGAAATTGGAATGCGTAAGACCATGCTGGATGGACAAAAACATTTTATTCCTAATCCGGATTTTGCCGATGATAATTTTCAGGTAGATGTATGGAATAATAAGATTGGTTGGGGAGCTGAAGATCTTGCTTATCGTCTCGCCAATGCCGGATACAAAGTAGTGTTGTCTTGTGTAAGCAACCAGTATTTTGACCTGGCGTATTACAAAGACTTTCACGAACCAGGCTACTATTGGGGTGGCTTTGTAGACATGGAGAAACCGTTTTACTTTATTCCATTTGATTTTTTCAAGAATGTAAAAGAAGATGGAAACGGTGATCCGGTTAACGCATCTATTTTTGTTGGCAAAGAAAGACTTACTGACTACGGAAGATCTAACATCGTTGGAATTCAAGCATTGCTTTGGGCGGAAAATCTTGTAAATGAAGAACGGCTTGAGTACTTGCTGCTTCCAAAGTTACTCGGATATGTTGAGCGTGCCTGGGCACAAGATCCATCATGGACCACAGAGAAAGATGCTGTAAACGCAGAAGCGCTCTATCAGCAGGCGTGGTCTCAATTTGTAAACACAACAGGTAAGCGTGAACTTCCACGTCTTGATTACTATGCCGGAGGTTTCAGCTATCGTATACCTACAGCGGGCGCCATAATCGAGAACGAAATGGTGAAAGCAAATGTGCAACTTCCCGGTTTTGTTATTCGCTACACAACAGATGGCTCCGAGCCCAACAGCAAAAGTAAAATCTATACACAACCTATTCCCTACAAAGGCATGATCAAGCTTCGCGTTTTCGATTCAAGAGGGAGAGGAGGCAGAACGGTTTCTGTAGGAGGAAGTCTTCAGTTGACGGTTGATAAGAAACAATAAAGCGGAATGGATTAGTAGGCAAATGGCAGTAGGCAGTAGGCAAAAGGCAGTGGGCAAATGGCAGTAGGCAAAAGGCAGTGGGCAAATGGCAGTGGGCGAAAGGCAGTGGGCAAATGGCAGTAGGCAAAAGGTAGTAGGCAAATGGCAGTGGGCAAAAGGCAGTAGGCAAATGGCAGTGGGCAAAAGGCAGTAGGCAAAAGGTAGTAGGCAAATGGCGGTAGGCAAAAGGAGTAAGCAAAAAGGCAGTAGGCAATTGATGGTTTGAGCTTTCTGATTAGCAAAAAACAAGAAACAAAACTAGGAATGAGTACACTTCGTTTCTAAATTTCCTCTTACATCTCATATCCCAAATCAACCTCCGGCATGTACAATACATTAACCTCCCAACGCATCCTTTCCATTGATGCCTTGCGCGGTATCACTATTCTGGTGATGATTTTTGTGAATGAAGTTGCCGGGGTAAGCGGGATGCCCCAGTGGATGATGCACATGCCGGCGGATGCAGATGGAATGACCTATGTTGATGTTGTGTTCCCCGCTTTTCTATTTGTTGTGGGGATGTCTGTTCCCTTTGCGATTAACAAGCGCCTGGTGCAAGGTGAGAGCACGTGGGCACTTCAGAAGCATATCCTCTTTCGCACACTGGGTTTGCTGGTACTCGGTGTGTTTATGGTAAATGCAGATGACGGAAATGAAGAAGCCATGATCCTGCCTGTTCACCTGTGGTTGTTGTTGTTTTATGGCGCAGTGATTTTGGGTTGGAATGTTTACAAAGGGCAACCCCGTTCAGTTGTTGTGATTCTTCGGAGAACCGGTTTTGCTGTGTTGATTGTACTTGCTCTCTTGTATCGCGGCGGTCCCGACGGATCGGAACACATGACACCGAAGTGGTGGGGCATTCTCGGTCTTATCGGGTGGGCCTATTTGTTTGGTTGCATTTTCTATCAGATTAGCGGTGGAAGCCGTTGGGTTGTATTGGCATCAATTGTTTTTTGTCTTGTCTTCTATGTTTTGGGTAAATCAGGAATTCCAATACTCCATTGGATGGGTGCGCACGGCGGGCATGCTGTGCACAGTATGATTGTGTTATGCGGCGTGATGTTATCGTTGATTTTTTTTGAACTCTCCAAACCCAGAAGCATTAACAGAAGGTATGTTGAAGCCGGAATATTTGCATTGCTGCTTTTTCTTGCCGGGTATTTTCTTCGCCCGTATTTTACCATATCTAAAATTAAAGCTACACCTTCCTGGGGATTGTATTCGGCAGCCATCTGTTGTGTGGTGTTCATGTTTGTTTACTGGATTATTGATATTCGAAAATTTGATCGATGGACAAATTTCTTTCGGCCGGCGGCCTACAATCCACTGCTCACCTACATTATTCCATCCATTGTATATGCATTTATGAAGTTAACCGGCCTCTCGTTTCCAACAATATTCTATTCCGGGATAACCGGTGTGCTATGGGCGGCAACTTATGCGGTATTGGTTATGGGTGTTGTTAAGGTGTTGAACAGCATGAATATTAAGTTGCAATTGTAATGTATTCAGATGTTGATGCCTCCTGGGTTGGGGACTATTGAATGTGCTAAGCTGCTCCGGCATGTTTGATCAATTCAAAAGGAATGCAGACTGCGCATGATAACCGAGAGTCCGAATAGGGCAGCAAGTAGCAACACATACTTGCGCCAATTTGTCTGAACCATGACCCGCCTGCCGGACGGGCAGGTTTGTAGGATTAAAGGATTTCATGATTAAGTTGTTTAAGACGATGGCTGCATTTAGTTGGGGTTCTGCCTGCCATGCAAAAGCCAGCGGCAAAGCCGATGTCCAGAGTTGAAAACGTTCGGCACAAAAAATTATATCTTGCCCACCCACGCCATTTATTCCTGAAGGGACAAGACAACTTTTGCGGGCTTTGCGAAAAATCTTAGCGCGCTTAGCGTGAAAGGCATTCAACAATTAGTCCTGCTTTGTAAATTGGAAAGAGTCTTTTCCTATTTAATATGGGCAATCTGAAATTAATTGGAGTTAGTTTGATAAAGTGTTTCCTTTGGTCTTCGTTGTGCAGTTGGATAAATGCCGTGAATTAAGTTATTGTCTTCAATCTCACAAATTATCTTATCATTATGATTCGTACTAAAGTCATTAAGCTTTTGACGCTTACTTTTATTTCTATTGGATTTTTTTCTTGCAATAAAAAGGAGGAGCAACAAGTTGTCTCACAAGATGACCGTTTTAATATTTATAAAGAATCCTTTATAGAAGATATGTGGAAACATTATCCTGTCTGGGCAAGTGCGGTTGGTTACCACAGGTATGACAGTGTGCTTATCATTCCTGATAAAGCTTCACGCGAACGAGAGCACGCTTTTGCATCAATGCACCTGGATTCGCTGAGCAGCATAGATGAAAAATCTCTTTCCGCTAATAATCGCACAGACTACTTAATGATTCGCGATCAACTGCATCTGATTTCGTGGTATGTAAATGAATACAAATCATACGAGTGGGATCCGTCTTCATACAACATCACAGGTCCATTTGCTGAAATGCTGAACGGATCATATGATTCACTTGAAAACCGTCTTCGGAATTTTCACAAAAGAATGAGGAATGTACCTGCATACTACGAGGCGGCCAAAGTGAATATCAGCAATCCCACTGTTGAACATACACAGCTTGCTATCGAGCAAAATCTTGGGGGTGTTTCTGTTTTTGAAGACGATTTAAAAAAGGCTTTAGACACTGCAAGATTGGGAGAGGCGGAAAAACAGGAAATTCTATCACGGGCCAAAGTAGCAGCTGATGCTGTAAAAGGTTATGCCGATTGGTTGAAAAAACGAGATAACAAAACACCCAGAAGTTTTCGATTGGGTGAAACATTGTTTGCGAAGAAATTTGATTTGGAGATACAATCCGGGTATACGGTTGATGAAATTTTTAATAAGGCGATTGCACACAAAAAATATCTTCAAAGTGAAATAGCTAAGCTGGCAAATGAGTTATGGCCAAAATATATGGGTTCATCACCTAAACCTGCAGATACATTGAAACTCATCCGTTCTGTTATCGACAAGGTTTCACTTCAGCATGTGAACCGTGATTCTTTCCAGGTGGCAATTGAAAAGCAGATTCCTGAGCTGACGGAATTTGTGAAGCAAAAAGATTTGCTTTACCTCGATCCATCTAAACCGTTGGTGGTTCGCAAGGAGCCGGCATATATGGCCGGTGTTGCGGGTGCTTCCATTTCTGCGCCTGGGCCGTATGATAAAAATGCCAACACCTATTATAACGTAGGAAGCTTGAATGGTTGGACTGCAGAACGTGCAGAAAGTTATTTGCGTGAATATAACTTCTACACATTGCAAATACTGAACATTCATGAGGCAATACCCGGACACTATGCGCAATTGGTTTATAGCAATCAATCGCCAAGTATAATAAAGTCTGTGCTGTACAATGGCGCCATGGTGGAAGGCTGGGCCGTGTACACAGAGTTAATGATGTTGGAGAATGGTTATGGTAATAACTCACCCGAAATGTGGATGATGTACTACAAATGGAATCTTCGTGCTACATGCAATATGATATTGGATTACAGTGTGCACACTAAGAACATGACGAAAGAAGAGGCCATGCACCTGATGGTGAATGAAGCTTTTCAACAACGTGCGGAAGCTGAAGGTAAATGGCGGCGTGTGTCGCTTACGCAAGTGCAATTATGTTCTTACTTCACGGGCTACAAAGAAATCTACGAATTACGCGAAGCGTTGAAAGAGAAGATGGGTGATCAATTTAACCTGAAACAATTCCATGAAAAATTTCTTAGCTATGGAAGTGCACCCGTAAAGTATATTAAGGAGATGATGTTAGCGGAGATGGAAAAAGAAGCACTGGTGAATTGATTCCGCTCCATCAAATGCAGTTATTACACAAAGGTCTCGAAGAAGCTCAGAGGTACACTAAGGTATTTTTCTTTGGTACCTCAGTGCCTTCTCTGGGTGCTCTGTGTAATGGATTTCTTAATTCAACGACTTCCTCTTTATCCCTGATCTCAGGGATTGAAAATCTAATCCATTTAGAATATTTTGGAACCAATTAAGTTGTCATGACTTGATTATCCCATTTCCGCTTGAACCGTTGTGATCTAAATGTAGAACCTTGGTAGGCGACCAGTTCTATCAAAATTAATGGGCAGCCCCGATAGAAATTCTGTCGGGGCTTTTCTTTTCTTACCGATTGCCCGCTCATACCAACCACTTAAGCGTATTCTTGACATAAAATCAATTATCTCTTAACCCACGAATTTCTGGCAGGTTACTTCATTATTGATTTTACATAAAGACAAGTCGCGCTGATGTTTTATCCAAGTTCATTGTTGCGGACATCGGCATATTGTTTAACACGAGTTTTATAAAAACGCTATGCTTACCGTAATTGCAAAGTTCAAAGCAAAGCTTGACAGGTTGGAAGAGGCCAAGAAAGTCCTGTGTTCCCTTGTTGTTCCGACATTAATGGAAGAAGGTTGCATCCAATATGATCTGCATCAAAGCAAGGAAGAGCCTGATACTTTTTTTCTCTATGAAAACTGGGCTAATGATGAGTGCCTGACAAGGTATCTTTCCAAAGACTACAATAAAGAATTTTATGAAAAATCAAAAATGTTGCTACAGCAACCTATGGAGATCTTTCTTTTGTCAAGGATTTATTAATCGTTTAGTGATTTAGTGCTGCAAATGGCAATAGGCAATTTTGCCTACTGCGGTTGCCTATTGCCTACTTTTCAACATTGGTTAATATCTGTTGATAAAATGTTTTACATTAGTAAATGATGCTCTCATTAATAGTCACTGCTCTTCTCTTCCTTATTTGAATGACTGGATGTAATGGTATTGGTATCTGCCGGTTGACTGATCAAATCATATTGTGAATTTATAAATTGTGCGCTGTCGTGATACAGCATGATTGGCGTGCGCATTAACAAAGGTTCTTTCTTTAATGCAACGAGGGTATCCTCTTCACCTAAGTTTGTATCGGCATATCGACCCAGGTAAATATCCGACTGTGTGTTGATCAGATCACGCGGATTTACGTTAAGCCTGTTTGCAATTTCCTTAATTTGTGTTTCCGTAAAGAAATCCTTTGCAATGTCGAATTCCTTTAGCGTATAGTTTTTTATTGCTTTCGCATAACCCAATGCAGCCCTATCCGAGTGGGTTGCTGAATTATATGTTACGCTGGGCAATAGCATTTCTTGTTATCGCAATCATTGCAGCACTACTCGGTTTTGGAGGGATTGCTGCAGGGGCAGCATCCATTGCAAAAATTATCTTTTATATTTTTCTCGTCTTATTCGTTTTAGCGCTGGTATTCGGAGCAATCTTTAAACGGTGACAAACTGCTCTGTGTAGGTGAGTAAACTTTTTAACTTAACATGAATATTAATTTACAAGATAAAATGGTTTCGTTGGATGTGCGGTGGAAAGACTTAACTAAATCCGGAAGTGAAGAAGCGCGTATTATTAATGGCAATCGCCTTCACCTTGAAGGAAGTGAAATTGAATATCTACCCTCAAATGTTAAAATAAAAAATTTCTACAGGTACGAAGGCATGGGGCAAAAGTGAAGAACTCGCGTCAGGCAATTGCTATTGGGTTATCGGAAGCGCGTAAAAAAGGCGCTAAGGTTCCCAAAAAGACTTCCCGTAAGAAAGCTTCTCGCAAAAAAGCTGCACGTAAAAAAACAAAGTCGAGGACATAATGAAAGACTTCTACAATCGTAGATGGAAATCTACAAGTGTGTACAAAAAAAATAATGGTATGGAAAAGATTATTAATATGTTTTCAATGAGTACAAGCCTTGTTATTATTTTAATATTTGCTGTGGCATGTACACGCTCACCTGTTTCCGAAAATAAGGACACCACTGATGTTGTCAAAGATTCTGTTGTTTTTGTAGAACAAAGAGTCGCGCTCGCTGATGAGTTAACCGCCTTGCGGGATACGATTGAGGGTTCAATTGCAAGTATAGCGGAAAAAAGAAACTGGAGTAAAAGGGGAGATGCTCAACAACTCGAAGAAGCTATTGGCAAACTTTCGCTAAACAAGGATAAGATAGTGCGCGACCTGGAAGAGGTTAATAGTACTGCGTTAAATGCATGGGACAAAGATTACGTCGAAAGAATACAAACAACCATCAGGGAGGTTAGCGTTGAATTTAATCGAATCACATCGGAAGTTCTTGCCAAAAAATAATAAAGGAATAACTACTACTTAAGAACAACTTCACCGGATTCATTATTCAGCAGCCATGTTGTGTTGGGTGGCAGGTTATAAGTAACCTGCTTTCCGTTTTTCAAAGTAAAAGATATTGGCCCGCCGTTTTTAGTATGAACGCTTAATAAACCGCTGCCGCCGTAAATAATAGTTTCGCTGTCGGTGTAGGTATGAACATTTGCTTGCTTAAAAATATGGCGCCAAACCTTATTGTTATCAAAAGGAAGACTCATGAACCATGAAGTACTTTCTTTGAGTGTCTTTGATGCGAGACCTGAATAATTTGAATTTTTGATCTTTCCGAACGACCTGGAGTTTTCATCCATCACAGCAAATAAAGGAGATGTCATCGCATTTTTTAGGGAGAAGGAATAGCTGTTCGCTATTGTGGTATCTACATCTATGGTTATGGTATCGTTAAGATTGACACGGGTTAATTTTATTTTCGTTACGTCTTCCATATTTGAAAGAAGAAGTTTTGAACCGTCGCTATAGCCGGGTGCGTAGATCCATACGAGATGCCGGTTATTTTTTGCCACCTTGCTGGCAATTTCATTTCTGTGTTTGGCTTTCAATACAAATGTGTTCACAAACACAACTACTTTGTATTGATCAATATTTACTTTATCCAAATCGTCAAGGTGAATGGCATCGTGCACGACACCACTTTTAAATATACCAACCGGTACCCAGTTATTGGCCCAGTGCGCCACGCCCGAATGTTTTCTACTGCTGCCTGTATGATAGAATGATTCCGTGTCATGCACAAGCAATACATCTGCATCACTTTTGTATGCCTGAGACATTTGTTGTTCAAGAATGATTTTAAGATTTTTGATATCGTTCCGTAAAGTCGGTTCATCCCACCAGCCCCATGTGCCGTGATCTTTAAGTCTTGCCCCTCCGTTAAATCCGGCAGGCCCAAAATCATAAAACCAAAGTCCCTGGCCTTTGCTGAAAGTGAACAATACATTTCGTCTTACCTGGGCAATACTTTTTTCAAGACTTACCTGGTAATCGTTTTCCTTTAATGGTACAAGCGGCGTTTGCTGATCCATTTCATCGAGCCACAATTTTCCATGAAGTGTTATTGAGTTAATGAGGCTTCTTGAACGATATGGGTCACCCATCTCTACTGCACTTGGATAATATGCTCCCGGACCAGAAAGAAAATCTATATAAGGTGAGTTCAAAACATGTTGCAATTGTAAGTGACCGCCTGAAGCTTCCCGTCCAAAAATGGAATAGAAATAGCCATAGAATGCTCCTGTTATAATCGGTCTCGGCCAATTCTCTTTCACCACTTTGCAAAAGTGAAGAATATCTTCTGCTACTACCTGGTGTTGTGCTTCGTAATAATCGATGACATTTCGTTCTGAAATCGGATTTCGAAATACTCCTTCTTGTGTTTCTATACGTTGGGCGAGTGTTGGCAGTTGGGCGTTCGTCAATGTAACCGTCTTGTTTCCCCATGCTGATTGCAGCGCTTTGTTTGATTTATATTTTTGTGTCAACCAATTTCGAAAATACAAGAGCATAGGGTTGCTCATGTCAGGTTCATTTTCAATAAAACCCCAGTAGTGCCATTCCCCATATACACCTCCGGCTATTTGTATACCGGCGAGTGCATTAGCTTCCGGTAAATGTTTTAACTGAGAAAGCATTTGAATTAGCTTTTCAGTTGCTTCAGTCTTCCACTTTTCAGAAGCAAGGCTATGTCGCGGGGGAGTTTCTTCATCATCTTCAATGATGCGCTGAATGCCCCAGCTTATATCCGGTTTAGGTTCACGATCTGCATAGACGGTATTCTCCTCGCTGAATTTTTTTTGCCACCATTTTGGCGGATTTACATGAAAGCGGATAAAAATGGCAGCTTCGGGACATATGTCAATTACACTTCGCAGTTGGCGTTGTATAGTGTCTAACGCAATGGTGTTATCTTCTTTCCATACGTGGTCAAAGGCGATATCTACCTGGATAAGTTTAACGCCGATATCACAAAAGGATTTCATATTGTAACGAGGCACTTCTTCCCATGCCCAACGCCCGCCCGGAACATCTGTGAGGGAATAGAACATTGGATATTCAGGTTTTTTGTTAATAAAAATTGTCGGTCTGCCGTTGAAGTCAGTTACCCGTGCTTCAATGGGAGTGGGTTGAGCATACGCTGTGCAACAGATAATGCTGAGGAGAATAAACAGTTTGGTTGGCATAGCTAATCGAAGCTAATGATAAAACTTCAGCTTCAAGGTTAAATTTAAGGAATGAAATTTAACAATTTTAGCTTCTAATATATTGTCTTCAGGAAGAGGAGATGGCTAAGGACAGAATTGTCCACTGTGTCTTCGATTAATCATTACACGCGTGACCATAAGCCCAAACATGTTCGGCGAGTCGCTAAGGTTCTTTTAAACTTTCTTACGATGGTTTTTTTCTACCTTCATTAACCGCCACACTTCATCGTAAATAAGTTCTCCGTCATCAACCATTTCACGGATTACGTCAACAAAAAGCTCCCGGTCTTTTGGCGCTATGTGTTCTTCCAACTGCTCCACACTCATTATTTTTTTTGAGAGCAGCAGCAGTACTTCTCTTTTTAATGTTGATGATTCCGTCAGGTTCTCTTGCTTTCTTTTTGCAATACACACATCACAAATGTTACATACCTCAGTTCCTTTTTCTCCGAAGTAATCCTGGATGAATTGCATGCGGCATTGGTGGGTAGTCGTTGCATAATTTATTATTGCTTTCATTTTAGATGTAACCACCTCTTTCCGCTCTTTCATGCGGTCGATGTTTAAAGGCAGACGTTCGGCATCCTGACGAGGTAGCGTGAACGTTATTTGGGGCTGATCTTTGACGGGTTTATAAATCACCACCTTTAGTTGATCAAGGTGTTTGAGACTGCTTACCAGGCTTTCGACTGAAACTTTCAAAGCTCTGGCAAGATAGGATTCTGAAATACGAACAAACCCTGAATACAATTCACCACCGTAAAGGCGAAGAAGCATTTTAATCAACGGGTCGAACGATGCATTGGCTATCTGGAATTCATAAATCTTGACGGGCTCAAACGTTATGTGAAGTTGTGAAGGACTAAAAAAGCTCTCATTAAATTGGAGTACACCCTCTTCATCAAGTTTTTTCAGAGCATTGAATACTTCATTTGCATGAAGTTGAAAGCGATCAGAAAATTCATGCAAATCAAAATCATAACTTTCACCTTCACCACTGCCAACGGCTAATTGAAAATAGTTAGCCAATGCCTGATAAACTTTCTTTAAATAATTTATGGTAGGATAAGACTGTTCTACTTTTGTTTGAAGTGCGTTTACATCCGCCTCATTGTAAAGAATGGTAGCATAAGCGCGTTGCTCATCACGCCCTGCACGTCCTGCTTCCTGGTAGTATGATTCAAGATTTTCGGGTAAGTCCAAATGAATGACTAACCGGACGTCGGGTTTATCTATGCCCATGCCAAAAGCATTTGTTGCTACCATTACACGTACGTCATTACTAATCCATTCCTGTTGCGTTTTCAACCGGTCTTCCATTGGAATACCAGCGTGATAAAATGAAGCGTTGATATTCCGCTTAGACAACATTGCTGATACCGCTTGAGTTGCCTTTCTCGACCGCACATACACAATAGCAGATCCTCTTACTTTCTGCAGTATTTCTACAAGCTTTTTATCTTTATTGTCCACTTTGCGGATAACCAGCGATAAATTTTTGCGTGCGAATGTTTTACGAAAAGTTTCATACGGAATGCGAAACAATAGTTTCTCAACGATATCATCCTGAACATTTCTGATCGCTGTTGCTGTGAGCGCTATGATAGGAGCTTCGGGTGCAAATTCTCGTAAGCTTGCTATCAACAAATATGGGGGCCGAAAGTCATATCCCCATTGAGAAATACAATGTGCTTCATCTACAGCAATGAGACAGACATTCATCTTCTTTGCACGTTCCTGAAAAATTTCTGTTTGCAGCCTTTCCGGTGAGACGTAAAGAAATTTTACTTTGCCATAAATGCAATTGTCAAGATAAATATCAATCTCTCTTCGTCCCATTCCAGAATGTATAGCTATCGCATCGATTCCTTTTTTTCGTAATTGATCTACCTGGTCATTCATAAGTGCAATCAGCGGACTAACAACAATGCAAATCCCATCCATAATTAGCGCTGGTACCTGAAAGCAAACCGATTTACCGCCACCTGTGGGTAGCAACGCTAGTGTATCTTGATTTTTTAATACGGAATTTATGATCTCCTCCTGCATCGGCCGGAATTGCGAATGCTTCCAGTATTGTTTTAAGATTGAAACAGGAGAGGACATGTGCTTTGATTCTTAATTTTAGCTATATAAGTATTTAAAGTATTGACATCACACACATGTAGTTATAGGTTATAAACTCCAGTCGATTTTTTGTTTATTCAGAAATGCAGCAATACCTTTTTTACAATCATCGCTGCTCCTTGCCTGCGCATTTATAACGGCAGCATTATGCAAAGCATCTTTTAATAAAGACGACTCGAAATCATTTATTGCTTTCTTCGTAATCATCATGGCGTAACCTGAGTTGGATCGTACCAGGTTCATGGCAAATTTTGTCCCTTCTGCATCTAATTGTTCCTTACTAAATATTTTGTACACCAGACCAGCCTCTTTCATTTCTTTTGCTGTAAAGAAATTTCCTGTAAGCAGCAATTGTTTTGCTTTTGCATCACCCACTTTTCTTAGCAGGAAGACCAATACAAGAGCAGGAACAAAACCAATTTTTACTTCTGTATAAGCAAATGATGCTTCCTCAGATGCCAGGCACAAGTCGCAAACTGTTGCGAGTCCAAATCCTCCCGCAAGCGCAGGGCCTGATACTTTGGCGATGACAATTTTTTTGAACGAATAAATTTGCCAGAACAAATCTTTCAAGCTTATCGCATCCGTGAGATTTTCTTCATAAGAAAAGTGCTGAAGTTTTTGAAGGTATGAGAGATCAGCTCCACCGCAAAACGCATCTCCATTAGCTTGTAAAATAACCACTTTGACATTATCATCTTGTTCAGCGCGATGAAATGCATCTTTTAGCGCAGTGATCAACTCAGGGTTTAGCGCATTCCGTTTCTCAGGGCGATTCAATGTGATTGAAGCAATATGTTCACTTACATTGTACAGTACAATATCCATACGATTATAATTTGGCAATAAAAGCACCGCTGTGCAAAACTGAATGTATTGGTTGACTAATTTGTCTTGACTCCTGAATTAATACTTCCGCAACATTTCTGGAGTTACTGCTATCAATGATGAAGTTAAGGCTGTTAACTTTATTTTGAATTGATTTGAAACTGCGTACCGCATTGTTAGCAATGATCACGTAATCCACGGAAAAGTCATCCGTAAAACTAAAATCTTTATGAGTGATTTGTAACAGTGACACATTGTTCCATTGAATCAACCTGCAACCATTAAGATTCCGAACAATGGAAAGCGAATCACCCGGATAAACGGATCGAACCAAATTTGCTGTTCTGTTATTATTAAGTTGATATGCGATTTGTTCCGGGCTTGCCAACAGTAAAGAGTCTGTAAAGTAATACGCATTACCACGATTCAGAATATCAATAACAGAGTGTCCTCTTACATTGTACACAACAAGCTTGCTTGTATTTTGAGTTTCCTGAAAATGTACCCAATGTGGCACTGCAAAACCTGCAGTTAAAGCCAGGCTTACATATAAAAGCCAGAACTTTCGAAGCTGAAAAAATACGATAAAACTCACGATCAAAAACATCAATAAGCAACACTGAAACGTACTAAGATGAACTTGAGTGATCACACTGCCCGGGAGCTTCTCGGTTAGTATAACACCCGCATTCAATAATTTTATTACGTAAGTCAAGATAGTTCCCGCCAGTTCAGCAAGCGGTGAAATAAAACTTACAGTGATGAGAAATAATCCCAACACCAGGACAACAAATGAAAGGGGAATAACAAAAAGATTTGCCACCAGGAAATATACAGGAAACTGATGAAAGTAAAGGAGCGTAAGAGGGAATGTTGCAATCTGTGCTGCAATTGAAACACAGGTTATTTTCCATACGTGTGTCATGAGCCATGATGATGGAGCCCACATCAAAATGAAACGCGGATAGAAATAAACAATTCCAAGGACAGCAAGATAAGAAAGCTGAAATCCAACGGACATAATCAGGTACGGATCATAAAGGAGAAGGCAAAATGCTGAAAGGGCCAGTGTGTTATAAATATCTGAATTTTTTTGAAAGGGTTTTGCCAGCGCTACGAATGAGAACATTGTCACTGCACGCAACACAGAAGGAGACAAGCCCGTAATGAATGCATAGCCCCACAACAATATCAGGCTGATTAGTGTCACTGTCCATTGATTTGAAGAGAAACGTTTCAAAGGCGTCAGCACCACTATAATAATAGAGTAAAGAATGCTGATGTGTAACCCTGATACGGCAAGAATATGCATTGCTCCGGATGCAGAGTATGCCTGCAAAATATCTTCATCAATATTATCAGTAATCCCCAGCACAAGTGCAGAGGCGATAGCTTGCTCACGTTCTCCCTTTACAAAATTTTTAATGTTGGTAACTGACCATGCCCTTGCATTTAACATCAATTCTTTAATCCTGCCTGGGGGATTGTGCTCAATAAAAACAACATCTTTCTTCTTTATGAAATGTTGATGAAAAATATTTCGGAAAGAAAGGAATCTTTTGTAATCAAATTCATAAGGGTTAGGAGGAGGTAAAACTTTTTGCGGTTTCCCCTTTATAAGGAGTATATCTCCATACCGAAACGGAGACTTAAATTCACCTTTATCAAAATACATTAACACTTTTCCACTGACGGCTTTCCATCCTTCCTGAGTTTTAATCGCTGTAACTTCACCCACTTCTTTCCAGGAACTTTTCTTTTCTTCCGGATAAGAGATTATCGTGACTTTATAGTGATGGAGCGTACTATCAAAATGAATGAAATGTTGCTGATCATTTGATTCCGTTTTTAGCGGAACGATCGCGTATCCTGCAAGCGCTAAAAACGGTAAACCAAATAAGCCGGGATTAATAAACTTTAATAATGCACTTCTAAAAAAAATGAGAAGAAAATAAAATACCGACAGTGTCACAACCATTCCCATCGCTATCCAAAGCGATATCATGCCAGGGAAATAAATACCTAATATTATTCCACCGGCCAGAACAATAACGAACCTCACAAACGCATAGGGTATCCATGACAGCATGTGGGAAGATAATCAATTGAGGTGAGAGGAAAAAGTCATTGGTCAATGGTCATTGGGAAATCATCTGGTCACATTAACGTAATCTAATGACCTATGACTAATGATCAATAATCCTTAACTCCTGTTTTCCCGATGGTAGGCTTCGATAATGTCCCGCACCAGCCTGTGGCGGATAACATCTTTTTCATTAAGCTCTATGAATCCGATTCCCTTCACACCGTTAAGTATCCGTAGCGCTTCCTTCAACCCGGAACTCTGTTTAGTGGGCAGGTCAACTTGTGAGGCATCGCCGGTAACAATCATTTTAGAATCCGGCCCCATGCGGGTAAGAAACATTTTCATTTGCATGGGCGTAGTGTTTTGTGCTTCATCCAGAAGAATGAAAGCATTGTTTAGGGTTCGACCCCTCATATAAGCCAGTGGCGCAATTTCGATTATTTCGCGCTCCATATAATACTTAAGTTTTTCGTAAGGTATCATATCATTGAGTGCATCGTAAATAGGCCGCAGGTAAGGATCGATTTTTTCTTTCAAATCACCGGGTAAAAAGCCAAGGTTTTCACCCGCCTCAACTGCGGGCCGGGTGATGATGATCTTCTTAACCGTTTTATTTTTAAGCGCCCGAACGGCCAATGCTACGGAGATATAAGTTTTGCCCGTACCGGCCGGGCCTAAAGCAAAAACCAGGTCGTTATCTTTTACAAGTGTAACAAGAGTTTGTTGGTTTACAGTCTTTGGCTTTATGGGATTGCCTTTGGTTCCATAAATGATCACTTCATCTGAAGAGGATGAAGGTGAGGAATCAGGAAGCATTATTTCCTGTTCACGCGTGATGTAATTCTGTACGTTTTCTTCAGTGATGCGGCCGTATTTATGGTAATGTTCAATGAGCGCATTAAGGATATCATCAATCTGAACAAGTTCGGATGTGCTTCCTTTAATTACAATCTGGTTACCACGCGAAACAATTTTGCTTTTAGGGAAGGCGGCCGCCAATGAGTCAATGGTTTTATTCTCTACCCCCAGAAAATCAACCAGTGAAATGTTATCCAGTGTTACTACTTTCTCTATCAAAGAATTTATTACTTATTTTTATCGCCAGACATTAACCTGACAAAAGTAAACATATCTCAACTAATTTGATACCTGGAATACAGCGGGAATTTCTCAATCGCAAATAAAGTCGTAAATAGTAAAATTCTTAATATTCAATTATCCCATGGCATTGGTAACACTTCTTACGGATTCAGGTGAAAATGATCATTATGTTGCAGCCATAAAGGCAAAAATATTTATTATCAATCCGGGCATAAAAGTAATAGACATCACGCACCGGATTGCCTCCTGTGATATTGGACATGCTGCATTCGTGTTGCGGTCTGTATTTCGTGAATTTCCACAAGGGACAGTTCATCTTGTTGGCGTGCATGCTACGGGGAACCGGGATGATGCTTATATAGTCGTTCAGTTGGAGGATCATTATTTTGTAGGATCAGACAATGGTTTGTTTGGATTGGTTAGTGAGCGACAGCATCAGAATCTTGTAGAGCTGAATTCGCTTAATCCTGTTCAAAGCACTTTTCCAGAGCGCGATATTTTTGCCCCGGCAGCGGTAAAGCTGGCGAGTGGTGTTTCCATCAATGACCTGGGTAAACCCATGAGCATGTTTAAGAAGATGATTGATCGCCAGGTTAAGGCTACAAAAAAACAAATCGCGGGTCATATCATTCACGTGGATACATTTGGAAATTTAATCACCAACATACCTCAACAAGCCTTTGACATAGTAAGCAAAGGAAAAGTTTATACCATTCAGTTCGGCGGAGAAAAATTCAGACGCATTCAAACACAGTATAATCAGGTGGATGAAGGGGAGTGTTTTATATTATTTAATAGCAGCGGCCTCCTTGAGATTGGAATTTATAAAGGTAACGCCTCTGAATTGTTGGGACTGGGTTATGATAGTATGGTGAACATAAGTTTTGAGGAATGATGTACCAATGCCGGTTATCAATGTATCGATTGGTGACAGCAATTAATTATTGAGGATTGATTTGAGTAAAGTAGTAACGATGATAATTATCCGAATTGTGCGCATGCATATTATTCCCGAGAAGGTGGATGAGTTTCTTGAGATTTTTGATCGTACAAAAGAAGCGATCCGAAATGTAGATGGGTGTGTACACCTTGAACTGCTTCAGGATACTGACCATGGAAATATCTTTACTACATTAAGCCACTGGAGTGATAAAGCACATCTTGAATCGTACCGGAAGTCAGACTTATTCAAAAATGTCTGGTCACGGGTGAAGCCATTATTTAATAAATCCGCAGAAGCGTTTTCGTTGACTAAATTTATTGAGGTTTAGTCTACGCAAATTATACACTATATATGCCCATCTACTGGAGTCTAACTGTTGTCCAATAAGCTAAGTAGGATACCTTCTCGTCCATAATTTTCCTTCCTAACTCTAAAGCGTATCCAATGCAACCACAGGTGAGGAATCTACTCTACATTGCTCTACACAATTAATGACTTGTAACTCATTAAAATAGGTTGGTAAGGTATGGCAAGCCATTTGACTATTTGATTTATAAAAAAATAAACATGAGATCATTATTATATTTTATCGCCGTAATCCTATTAATAGGTTGGTTATTAGGTGTGTTTGTATACAGTGTAGGAAGTCTGATTCACATTCTACTGGTAATTGCGCTTGTTTCTCTTGTGCTTGGATTGATTCGGAGAGCTTAACTGTAAAGCTATGCTCGCATTCAAAGGTTTTCAATTTAAGAACAGCCAATACAACGGGAAAGAAGAAAGTAATAGGAAAGAATTTTATGATGAACATGCTTCTGACGAGTTGATAACGGAAATTATTGTCTGGACCATAGTCATATTATTAATAATTTTTCAATCATGAAGAGGCTACAATGTTTCACGATGTTCACCCTGTTATCGTTGATCATTCTCCGATGCGCAGTGAATCCAGTGTCGGGGAAAAAGGAATTTATGCTCCTCAGTAAAAATCAGGAAGTTGCCATGGGGCAGCAATCAGATCCGGAAATTGTAGCGGCCTATGGTCTGTATCCTTCCCAAGAGCTTCAGCAGTTTATTAAAAGTCAGGGTCAAAAAATGGTGGAAGTTTCGCACCGACCCGATATTGCTTATGAGTTCAAAATTCTTGATTCGCCTATTGTTAATGCCTTTGCAGTGCCTGGTGGTTATGTATATTTCACCAGGGGAATACTAGCGCATTTAAATAGCGAAGCGGAATTTGCAGGCGTACTGGGTCATGAAATTGGTCATATCGCTGCACGACATTCTGCAAAGCAGTACAGTCGCGCAGTGGTTGCTCAATTAGGACTCGCAGTAGGATCAATGGTCTCTGAAGATTTTGCTCAGTTTTCCGACATCGCTACAACGGGTGCAAGCCTCCTGTTCCTTAAATATGGAAGAGACGCTGAACGTGAATCCGATAAGTTGGGAGTAGAGTATAGCACTAAGATCGGTTATGATGCACATGCAATGGCGCACTTTTTTAATACACTCCAGCAAATGGGAGGTTCAAGTGAAACGCTACCTGTTTTTTTATCCACCCACCCTGATCCTGGTGAACGTGAAAAAAAAGTGTCTGAGCTTGCAGATAAATGGCAGCGCAAGGAACTCCAACAAGACTTTAAGATAAACCGTAGCAACTATTTAAAAAGAATAAACGGTCTCGTTTATGGTAATGATCCCCGACAAGGCTATTTGGAAAACCAAACTTTTTACCATCCTGAATTAAGATTTTATTTCCCCGTTCCAGTTTCATGGAATCTTGAGAATACTCCTCAACAGGTAAATATCATTTCACCATCAAAAGATGCTATTATTGTGTTGGGATTAGGACATGAAAAAACGCTGGAGGAAGCCGCTGACGCGCTGGTAAGTCGTTACGGATTGCAGGTGAAATCAGCCGAAAGAACGCGCATCAAAGATTTTGAGGCAGTCAACTTACTTGCAGCGCAAGCCTCACAAAATCAGACGTTGCACCTCAATATTTTTCTGATCAAGTACAACAACCTTATCTATGAATTTATCGGCGCCACAACGCCACAACAATTTTCGCAGCTTGTAACAGTAACTGAGAAAGTGGCGCGAGGATTTAGTATTTTAACCGATCCGTCAAAAATAAATGTACAGCCACAACGGATATCCATTAAAGAGGCCAACACTACTATAACATTGGCGAATGCACTTGCCGGTGAGGGTGTTTCCAAAGATAAATTTAATAAACATGCCGTTCTCAATGGAATGACCCTTGATCAAAAAATGGATAAAGGAACATTGTATAAGGTAATAACCGGTGAAAGTAAATCAGAGCTCACAGTTAATAAGTAGTCGTAATTATTGAGACTCAAAATCCAGGTGACAGTAGTTCATTTACTTACTATTATACTGATTGAAATCTGAGCATTCGCGGGTTGTCTTCGAAAAGTTTTCGATTATATTTGCGTCCTACTTAAAAGTTCGTAAACCTTTAAGGATTGGAATTGAATTAAAATCCAGAATTGTTGAAATTTGTTGGGTTTTAAGTTAAGCCAAAGTGGCGGAATTGGTAGACGCGCACGACTCAAAATCGTGTATCTTCGGATGTGTGGGTTCGATTCCCACCTTTGGTACATCATGATGAATTTTTAATGATTTTGAAGTAATCAGAAAGTTGGCTTGCTAGTCAGCTTTTTATAGAGTCTCTACATTGGAGCAGAGAATATACATCCGGAGAGTAATGGAGTAGAGGCCGCCTTATTATCCTTATTAACAGTGAACCGGCTGTGACACTAGCTCTTCCAGAAAAAATGATCTACTATGGGAAACAATGAAATTATCAACAGATAATAAGTAATCTCAAACAGGATGGGTATTTCAAGGTCTTTCCCTTCACTCCAATCCGAAAGACACTAAGATGTATAATGCAACAAACTACTGAACTGCCAAATGATCACCCTATGATGCTGATAATGATTCAGGCTGATTATTTACGGTGGTCGCACGAGGGTTGGTTCGCACCTAGGGAAAAACTATTTGTTTGATGATGTAAACCGAATTTCTATAAAAATTACAGGACAATTGTCAGTTAGAAATAATACCATTGAAAAGAAGCACCAGGTAATAACCTTTAAATGTATTGTTGTTCGTAATTGCAGGTCTGCGTGTACACGTTGATGGAGGAATGATTGAGTATCTTTCTGTTCGCTCGGCTTCTCTTTTGTATGGTCAGGAACTAAGTCTGGATGAATTGACATTCGAACCACTGGCGATCGGCGCGCATGGCGTTCGACGTGCTGACATTCAACCAAGGTGAATTTGTGTTGGTGATCGGTGCGCGTACCATCGGCCTGGCAACCATAAAGTTTGTGCGAATAGCAGGTGGAAAAGTAATTGCATTGGATATAAATGAGAAGTGCCTTCAATTCTGCGATGAAAAACTTAACGTGACGCAAATCGTAAATGCATCGGCCAAAAATGGCTGAACGACTGAAAGAAATCACCGAAGGAAATCGTTATGCATTTAACAACTGACAAACCAAATAGCCTATCCTTTACAGCAACTTTTTCAACGCCTCAACCCAACACTACAATTAAAACTACAGGCATGAACGAATTGTCCATCGCGGGAACAACCATCGATCATGAAGACGTGAAAGGTAAAATCCGGTTCAAGGGGCTAGCCCGAATTAAATCAGAAGGTGGTACCCTCTCATCAAATGATAGTACTCTTTTTGTGAACGATGCAAATGCGGTTTCCATTTATATTTCTATTGCTACCAACTTCAATAGTTATCAGGACATCAGTGGAAATGAAGACGAAAGAGCGATGACTTATTTGGATGAGGCTTATTCAAAAACATTTGCATACATTTTGAAAGCCCATGTCACTTCCTATCAGGAATATTTTAACCGGGTAAAGTTCGATCTTGGTGTTACGAACGCATCATAGCTTCCAACGGATGAGCGGTTGAGGAATTTCAGTTCAGTCAATGATCCGCAGTTTGTCACGCTCTATTTTCAATTAGGTCGTTATTTGTTGATATCCTCTTCACAACCTGGCGGACAACCAGCTAACCTACAGGGTATTTGGAACAATAAAATGCATCCCCCTGGGATAGCAAATACACCATTAACATCAATGCCCAGATGAACTACTGGGCAACGAGCTGGAAATGAAATTCAATCTTTCTGTTTTTACCGGAAACAAATTATGCCTGTTAAATTATGCAACAGCATCGCCTGGCGGATATGTCGATTTTGACTGGTTCAGAATGGAACCCCGCAAATAAGGCAGTACCTCCACCACCAAATCCGATACCCTATGAAAAATATATTAATTGTTACCTACTCCGCTGGATCCTGTTTGCCCAGACGGCGAAAATCAAAATTGATGTTGGCATAATTGTTTGATCACTTCGTTGCACGGGCCGTAACAATCTAATTTGTTGGGTACAGTCATCAGTTTCTGCGTTCGGGGCTGATCAGGAAGACCATTTTGTGTTTGCTGAAAGGAATGCTGTTTCCTCCCACGGGTTTTTTTAATAAATAGGTGGTGGTCAGGTATTCGTGAAAGATTCATTGTCAAAAGGGGTGCTAAACCCCCTGACAAAAATACAAGTGTACAAATAACAATTTTCTGTTCAAACGTTTGTTTCGCCTGAATTTACGATTAAATTTCGGAGTGCATCGGTATTACGATTCCCATGGATAGCCAGAACACAATATTATTTCAAAATATTGATCCACCTCCAGCGAACGCTCTTTTCTTTAATCCTGGCGAAAGTGCGGCAGAAAAAAATTTGAAGATTTGGAATGCGTTTCGCAAAGGCAATCGCGAAGCACTTGATTACATATTCAAACATTACGCTAACGACCTATTTTGTTATGGGTGCAAATTCACAAAGAATCAGGAAATGGTATTTGATTGCATCCAGGATTTGTTTGTTGAACTGTGGAATAGGAGGCAAAGTCTAAGTGAAACGAATGGCATAAAGTTTTATTTGCTAAAGGCGTTACGTCGCAGAATAGCAAGGACTATCCAGTGTAATAAGCGATTTGAATCGGTAACCGATGACTTTCGATACTTAGAAGAGAAAGTTAATTTTTCAGTGGAGCACCTTGTTGTTTTAAAGGAGATAGAAGAATCTACAAAGGCAAGGCTTCGGCAGGCGATTGAAGCCCTTACCAGGCGACAGCGTGAAGCTATATACCTTAAATTTTTTCAGGGATTGGACAATGAGGCCATTTCTTCTGTTATGGATATCTCCGGGGCTTCCGTCAATACCCTTATTTCACAGGCAATTGGCGCCCTTCGGTCTACCTTGCGATAAAAATCTTTTAAAATTTCGCTAAATAATTCCTGTTTCCTGCTTTTAGATATTGTATTCGCATATCATGAAAAACTACAGGGATTATTCGGCTGATGATTTTATTATGGATGACAGCTTCATCCAATGGGTAAAATGCCCGGATGAACAGAGGAACGCCTTTTGGTCCCGGTTCATTGCTGAAAATCCAGATAAATCCGATACGATTGGGGAAGCCATTCGATTCCTGAAGTTATTAGACAACAGGACTCCTGCGATTCCGACGGAGAAGCTAATTATGTTACAGCAACAAATCAATGATCGGATTGACGTACCTATATCAGCGTCAAAAGTGCATCAAATCGTTCGGTCGTCACGGAATAGAACACTATACTCATATGCTGCCGTTATAACATTTGGATTGGTTGCATTTACTTCCTGGTTCTTATTAACTCCTCCAATTGAAGAAAGCGATGCACCCGTTATTGTTCAGCAGGAATATTCAACCAACCATTTGCAGGAACATATCATTCCCAAGGGGAAGCGATCGCGAATTATTTTAGGGGATGGAACCCAGGTGTGGATCAATGCTGATTCAAAGCTTGAGTATTCTAATGATTTCTTAGAAGGGCCGACCCGTGATGTCTATTTGCAGGGCGAAGCCTATTTTGATGTTAAGTCAGATGAGTCACGCCCCTTTATTGTCCATCTTGCGGGTGTTGAAATTAAGGTATTAGGCACCTCCTTCAATGTGAAAGCATACGAGGGAGAACCCAGGATCGAAGCCACCCTTGTTCACGGCAAAATTTCCATCTTAGGTGATTCTGTTTATGACAATGTTACTCTTGCCGCAAACCAGCGTGCAGTATTTCTTAAAGAAAGAAAACGATTACTTGTGGAGAACAATGTTGAAACTGACACCTATACATCCTGGCGAAAGGGTGTGTTAATATTTGATGACCAGCCGCTGCATGAAATCTTGCCCATCCTGGAAAGAACATTCAATGTATCGATTCATACTGAGGAGGTCAATTCACTGGATTGCCGGTTTACCGCCAAGATTCACAACAAATCTTTACAAGATGTGTTGGAGCTTTTTCGTACATCCGACACCATAGGATACTCTGTTGTTGCCAATGATGTTTATATCAAAGGCAGCTTCTGTGACGATTAACCAAATCAATTAACCTTAACTACAATGACCGTAAAATGACAAACCATTAATAACAAAGAAGCCGGACAGTGTTCGTACCACTATCCGGCTCAAACCTTGAGGTAATAGTTATCGGCAAGGCTGATTAACACTTGTGTAAATAAATTGTCAACCAATCCAAAGTTATGAAAAAAACTTTATCGGATTTTTCATGTAAATGGCTCATGCCATTATTTAGAATTAAACCGAACAGACTTATGATTGCAACTTTACTTGTCATATGTAGTCTGAACATCCAGGCGCGAGATACGCTCATAGAAAATGAGAATACAATCGTGTTGTCAGCAGAATCTGAGTCGGTAAAAGAAATACTGGAAAACCTCGAGTCTCAAACGAATTTCCGTTTCTTTTACAATCATAAAGCAATGCGCAATTCAGAGAAAATAACGTTGTCTCTGAAAAACGTTAGCCTTGAAACTGCCCTTAAGGAATTAGCCAATGAAGCTGATTTGATTTTTAAAGTGAGGGGAGATCAGATCGTGGTGAAGAAAAAGACGGCTATTTCTGTCACTTCGATGTTTAATAGTCATCAGCCATCTGTTACGAAGGAAGAACTGAATCGCCTGTTGGCATCCTCAAATGCAGTAACTGTAGTAAGTGAGGTATCCGTTACGGGCCAGGTATTGGATGAAACCGATAAGCCACTGCCGGGAGTAAACATTCTTGTAAAAGGTACGACTATAGGTACTACGACCGATGTGGAGGGAAGATACTCACTCTCCGTACCCGATGGCAATGCAGTGCTCGTCTTCAGTTTCATTGGTTACCAGCCCCACGAAGTGCAGGTAGGAACCCAAACAAGCATCACAGTTACAATGGTGCCTGATGTTAGTACGCTAAGCGAAATTGTGGTAGTGGGGTATGGTACACAGAAGAAAGCCTCGGTTACAGGTGCCATTTCATCCGTGTCTGCCAAGGAGATTAGTGAACAACCGGTGGTAAACGTAGCCCAGGCTCTGCAAGGTCGTGTTGCCGGTGTAACGGTAACTAACAACGGTGCACCTGGTGAAGCGCCAATTATCCGTGTGCGGGGAATCGGTACAATTAATAACGCCAATCCCTTATTTGTTGTAGATGGATTTCCTACTTCAGATTTGAATAGTTTTAATCCGAAAGACATCCAATCGGTTGATGTATTGAAAGATGCAAGCGCGGCAGCGATCTATGGTTCCAGAGCCTCTAATGGTGTGGTGATTATCACGACAAAAAGTGGTTCTAACAATCAAAAGCTCAGCGTAAACTTTGACAGCTACTATGGCGTTGAGCAGCCATGGCAAAAACTGGATCTGCTAAATAGAGAGCAATACATTGATTATGCTACCGAATTGATGACCAATGCTGATATTTATTATAACGAAACCAATGGTACCGATCCTGATCGTATACCTGGTGTGAGTGTTCCAGACAGAATTGAATTGGGAGGGCTGGATCAGCCGATCAATTCACAGACATCACAGACATTCAATCAAACTAACACGAATTGGCAGGATGAGATGTTCAGAACTGGCCGGATTCAACAGCACAAAGTTGAATTATCGGGTGGATCAGCTTCATCAAAAATGTTCGCATCCCTTGGATACTTCGAGCAGGAAGGTATTATGTTTGGAACAGGCTACCAACGTGGAGACGCCCGGATTAATTCTGACCATAATGTATCTCAAAGAGTAACGGTAGGGCAAAATTTCTATGTTGCGTTCGATGAAAGAAAAGTAGAACAGCAGTCTGGAGGAAGAACACAGTTGCAGCATATTATCCGAAGCTCTCCCTATTTCCCCGTATATAACCCGGATAACTTTGGTGGTTTTTTTGGTGCTCAGGCAGTAGACGGTTCAGATCCGGAAAATCCGGTAAGAATTGCTTCAATGGATCAACAAAATCAGCAGCGGTTGAAATTGTTGGCCAATGCCTATGTAGACGTTAAGATTTTTGATTTTCTGAGTTACCGGTTCAAAGCAGGCGTTGACTATGTTGATTACACACAACGAAGCCACTTACCGGCATACAGCACCGGAGGATATTCTAATAGGAACGCAGCTATAATTAATCAAAATCGCCAAAATTTTACATCTATCCTTCTTACCAATCAGTTAACATTTAATAAAACTTTTGGAAAACATTCGGTCAATGCAACGGTAGTTGCCGAACAGCAGACCAATAACTTTTCACAGATTACTGGAAATGGTGAGAATGCCATATCGAATGAAATACATGAACCCGTTGGCTTGTCCAGTATAGGTTTCACTGGAAACAAGTCCGAGTCGGCTTTGATATCCTATATCGGAAGAGTGAATTATGAGTTTAATGGCAAATATTTAGTCGGGGCTTCCTTCAGACGCGATGGATCTTCACGATTCAGTCCCGACAATCGTTGGGGTAATTTCCCAGCAGTATCTGCCGGATGGCGTATCAGTGAAGAGTCATTTATGGCAAATAATGGTTTGTTTAGTGATCTGAAACTTCGGGCCAGCTATGGCGTTACCGGTAATAACTCAAGCGGAGATTATGCATGGATATCCACAATAACAGGTAACCAGATTTATGAAATTGGTGGTGCACCCGTAACTGGTTATACAATCCGTACAATGGCTAATAAGGACTTGAGTTGGGAATCTACGTATATGACGAATGTTGGGTTGGACATGGGCATTCTGAACAACCAGCTTACGATGTCAGTTGAATATTTTAACAACAGGACAACGGATATGATTATTCAGCGCCCGATTCCGCTTTCTTTTGGATATGATGGAAATCCGTTTGCCAACGTTGGTGAGGTTGAGAACAAAGGATTTGAACTTGAACTCGGTTATGAAAAAAGTCAAGGTGACTTTACCTTCAGTGCCTCCGGAAATATCTCGGTTGTCAGAAATGAGGTTACTAGTTTGGGAGACGAAGGTACTACCATCGCGCAAGCTGACTGGTATGGAGATAACTTAACACTTACCAAAGTAGGTGAGCCAATCGGCTTTTTTAATGGCTATGTAATGGACGGACTTTTTCAAGAGGGAGAATCAACACCTATGCAACCCAACGCAAGACCTGGCGATATTCGCTTTAAGGATATCACGGGAGATGGACAATTAAATAGTGATGATAAAGTAAATGTAGGCCACTTTCTTCCTGATTTTGCGTACGGTTTAAATTTCTCTGCAAACTTGAAGGGATTTGATGCCTCATTGTTTTTGCAGGGCGTTTCCGGAAATCAAATTTATAGCATAGTAAAATATGATTTAGAGGGTATGAGCAGGCTGTTCAATTCCGGAACAGCGGTGTTGGACAGATGGACTCCAGAAAATACAAACACGAACGTTCCAAGAGCTGTATCAGGTGACCCTAATCAAAATTCTAGAGCTTCTGACCGCTTTGTGGAAGATGGGTCCTATTTCAGAGTGAAGAACCTCACCTTGGGTTATAACTTCGCGTCTGTAGGTTCTTTCACGAAGAATGCATTGACAAGACTTAGAGTCTACACTACGTTGCAAAACCTGCTAACCATTACAAAGTATGAGAGCGGTTATGACCCTGAGATTGGTAACCGGAATGCCGGTACAAACGGCCTTACCCAGGGAATTGACTATGGCCAGTTCCCGCAGGCACGGAGTATCATAGTTGGATTACAAGTAGGGTTTTAAACGGTTTCATTAGAATCATTAATAAGTAATGCAATGAAAAGAAAATTAATATTATCACTGATCGGGATGATGGCGTTCACTTTGTCGTGTAACGACAATATACTGGATAAGTCTAATCCCAATGAATTCACGGCTGATTCGTTTTACAAAACTGACGGTCAGATTGTAAGCGCCGTAAATGCAGCATATTCAAGTTTACAAAGTTTGGATCTTTTTTGCCGGGAGTATTTTTTCCTCCACGACATGAGAGGTGACGATGTTGCTTCGGGCGGTGGTCAGCTTGAAACGCACAGGGCGCAGTTATTAACGGGAAACCATGATGCTTCCAATGGCGTGCTCATGCAGGTTTGGCGTGGATGGTACAGAGTAATACACCAAGCCAACCAGGTAATTGAAAACGTGCCTCTTGCTCTCGCACCCGTTACTGAAGATTTGAAATTGCGTGTGGTAGGCGAGGCGAAATTTTTGAGAGCATTGGCGTATTTCGACCTCGTAACGGTATGGGGTGATGTGCCTTTAATGGAAACGTACGCAAAAGCTGTCGGTGAGGATAAGTCTCGTGCAAGCGAAGAAGATATATATACCTTGATTATCTCAGACCTTGAAACCGCGATAGCAAATCTTCCCGTAAAGGCAACATACGCCGGCGGCAATGAAGGAAGAGCCAGTAAAGAGGCAGCTCAAAATCTCCTGGCGCGTGTTCATATGCAACGCGGGGATTACAATTTGGCCGAACCGTTATTGGCTGCTATTATCGATGGCGGAGCTTTTGATGGCTGGACGAATATTCCATATATCGAGAACTTCAGAGAAGAAGATGAGTTCAATGCCGAGTCTTTGTTTGAAGTTGCTTTTACGGAGGCCAATGGAGGATCAAGTTGGGATGCATCAGGACAAGGAACGAGCACGGAAGTAACGTTCCGTGGACAGGAATACGGACCGAATGCATGGCGGAACCTCATTCCTTCAACCTCTTTGATGGAAGAGTATGAAAAAGTAGCTAACGGTGATGCCAAGGATGATCCCAGGTATAATGATTCTTTCTATTTTATAGGGGATACGTACAATAACGGTGCGGAGGTGCTTGCAAATTGGGGCTGGAAGAAATATCAAAAAATTTATAAGGCTGCAAATGAAGATCAACGATCAGGTATCAATATGCGGGTTATGCGTTATACGGAAGTACTGCTGAACATGGCTGAAGTTCAGAATGCACTCGGAAATGACGGTGACGCTATTGATTTGCTGAACGAAGTGCGATCCAGGGTTGGCGTTGAAATGCCTGAGTATCCCACTGCCAATTATCCGGCGAATTCTCCCAACGAAGTGTTTAGAGCAATTGTCCATGAAAGAAGAGTTGAACTGGCAGGCGAACAGATCCGCAATAGAGACATCCTTCGCTGGAGAAGCTTAGGAAAAATCCCTACTGTAATTCCAGAACCTATTTCATATATGGCTGAAAAACATTTGCTGGCGCCAATACCACAACAGGAAATTAACGGCAACGCTGTATTGACAGAGGATGATCAAAATCCAGGATGGTAACCTGAAAATAAGTTACTAGTTGTTTTTTGTAAAAGGAGCGAGTGTTTTCTCGCTCCTTTTCATGTTAAAATACAGTTGATACTTAATATCCCCTTGCTATTATGCGTGTAGAGAAAAAGTGTAATGCCCTGATAGTTTTTGGGGACGTTCATTATCGTCCTCTTTTTACCATGGTAATGTTTATAGGGCTATTAGCTGGTTGTGACCGGCATGATAAAAAAACTTTATTTCAATTACTTCCCTCTTCGGATACCGGCATTTCTTTTAGGAATGAACTGACCGAATCAGACAGTTTTAATGTATTGAGTTTTGAATACATCTATAATGGCGCAGGGGTTGGTGTCGGTGATGTAAACAACGATGGGTTAACCGACATATTTTTTGCGGGTAATATGGTATCGGGCTCGTTATACCTCAACAAAGGCAATTTTAAATTTGACGATATCACCGAAAGGGCTTCTATAAAAACAAATGTGTGGTGCACAGGCGTATCCATGGTGGACATCAATCAGGATGGATGGCTGGACGTTTACGTCTCCACGATTCAACCTTATACAAATAAGCCTCCGGTACCTAATCTTTTGTACCTCAACAAAGGTGTCAACCAGGAAGGTATTCCGGTATTTGAAGAAGTGGCCGCCAAAGTTGGCCTGGGAGATTCCAGTTACGCAACCCAGGCCGCTTTTCTCGATTACGATCTCGATGGCGATCTTGACATGTATATGCTAAACAACGCACTTGAATCGTATAACAGAAATCAAATCATAGGATTGCGAAACGATGGCTCGGGTAAGAGCGTGGATAAATTCTATCGCAATGAAGGATTGGTTGATGGATTACCCGCTTTCAAAGATGTGTCCGGCGAGGTTGGCGTTCAGGCCGAGGGTTGGGGGCTTGGTATTGTGGTAAACGACATAAACCGCGATGGATATCCCGACCTTTACATTGCCAATGACTTCATGTCCAATGACCAACTGTATATCAACACAGGTGATGGTAAGTTTGTCAATAGTATCCGTTCTATGCTCAAGCATCAGGAGCAGAACGGAATGGGAATCGACATAGCCGACATCAACAATGACGGTTTGAATGATATAGTCGTATTGGACATGCTTCCCGATGATAACCTGCGGCAGAAGACCATGTTCTCAACCGTTGGCTACGATCGCTTCAGGCTTTTTCGTGAAAAGGGGTACGAATATCAATACATCCGGAATGTATTACAACTCAACAATGGCAACAATTCATTCAGTGATATTGGATATTTATCGGGCATTTATGCCACCGACTGGAGTTGGAGCAGCTTGTTTGCTGATTTTGACAATGATGGTTACCGCGATCTGTTTGTAGGTAATGGTTATCGCAAAGACGTTACCGATCAGGATTTTATCGCATACGGTAAAGAGCTTGCTATGTTTACCACCGATAAAAACAGAATGAAAATTATTCGTGAAGAAGTGGAGAAACTCCCGGGTGTGCGAAAGCCGAACTTTCTTTTCCGGAATAATGGTGATCTCACATTTACCGATAAGGCTAAAGTGTGGGGCCTGGATCAGCCATCATACTCCAATGGGGCCGCCTATGCCGATTTTGATAATGACGGTGATCTTGATCTTGTGACCAACAACATCAACGATGAAGCATTTGTTTACCGCAATGAACTTATCAACCATGAAACCAGGAGTGACCACCATTTTTTGAGAATCAAACTACAGGGTGGAAAAGGTAATCTTGCAGGGTATGGAACAAAGATCACCGTATACGCAGCCGGACAGGTGCATTATGCCGAACACCAGACCATACGAGGTTACAAGTCAACGGTCGAAAACATCGAGCACTTTGGCCTAGGTAAAGTGCCTTCGGGTATCGTTGACTCCATCATCGTAATGTGGCCGGGAGGGAAGAGTCAGATTTTGCGAAATATTTCAGTTAATCAAATCATCTCCGTGCAGAACGGCGATGCCGTGGCAACCCTCGAGCAGGGTGCTCCTTCAGAGGCCATGTTAACAGAATCACATAAATCGGTTGGCATACACTATCAGCACCAGGAAGAAGAATTTGTTGATTTTCTTGAAGGTCAGTTTTTGTTACCTCATAAGCACTCACAGGGAGGGCCTGGTATCACCGTAGGCGATGTCAATGGTGATGGCCTGGATGATTTTATCGTTGGAGGATCAGCTGGTAAACGTGCTAAAATTTTTCTACAGCAGAACAATGGTTCATTTAAAACAGATTCTCTTTCGGCAAAGGTGGCTGAAGATATGGGACTTCTTCTTGTTGATGCCGACAATGACGGAGACCAGGACCTGTACTGCGTTAGCGGTAGCTCTGAATTTAAAAGCGACAAACTGAATTATCAGGATCGATTCTACAGAAATTCCGGAAAAGGGGACTTTGAACATGATGCAAACGCTTTACCTGAGCTTACCGGCAGCGGGAGTTGTGTAGTGGCAAATGATTTCGATCGTGACGGAGATATTGACCTCTTTGTAGGAGGAAGAATTGTTCCCATGCGCTATCCGGAAACGCCAGAGAGTTATCTTTTAGTCAATAGAGGAGATGGGAAATTCGATAATCAGACATCAAAATTTTCTTCAACGCTTGGTAGCGCTGGTTTGGTAACGTCAGCAATTTGGTCTGACGTGAATAATGATGGCTGGACAGATCTGGTAGTGGTTGGAGAATGGATGCCTATAACATTTTTTATTAACAACAAGGGGAAATCATTTACCACGTTAACATTGGAGAATTCAACCGGGTGGTGGAACAGTATTTCAGGTGGAGATTTTGACAACGATGGTGATATTGATTACATCGCCGGTAACCTCGGATTGAATTCGATTTATAAAGCTTCCGTTGAGGAACCGGTCACCGTTTACGCAAAAGATTTTGACAGTAACGGATCGGTTGATCCTATTCTTTGCCGATACATTCAGGGGAAAGAATATCCTGTACATCCGAGGGAAGCGTTAACCGGTCAGATAGCTAGTCTGCGGGGTGTGGTGCAGCGCTATGCTCAATATGGCGGCATGGGTATACAAGATCTGTTTTCCAAAGAGAGATTAGAAAACGCGATTGTATTAAAAAGTTCGATGTTCTCCTCGGTGTATATTAAAAATAACGGCAACAACAAATTTGAAATAAAGCCACTACCAACCGAAGCTCAGTTTTCACCGATGTATGGAACCATGATAACCGATTTAGATGAAGATGGTAATCTGGATATACTTTCAGTCGGAAATTCGTATGCTTGCGAAGTCTTATCCGGTTACTATGACGCAGGCATAGGCAATTATCTTCGGGGTGATGGGAAAGGAAATTTCAAAGCCGTTCCGGTAACACAATCTGGTTTTTTTGTTGATGGAGATGCCAAAGCGATGGCAAAATTAATTTCCAAAGAAGGAAAGGAATTGTTGCTGGTTACGCAGAACAGAGATAGTCTTAAAATATTTACGAAGCCCGGTAACATAACAAGCGGTGCCGGGTCTGTTGTGCGACTTAAACCAGATGACGAATATGCCATCATTGAACTTGCCAACGGAAAAAAGCGAAAGGAGGAATTGTACCGGGGTAATGGATATCTTTCTTCTTCGAGTCGGGCGATCATTAAAAATGGGGGTATTTCAAAAGTAACAACTTCGGGCGCGAAGACTGAAAAGCGTTGAGGTATTTACGAACGTAAACATTCCATGAGAAAAATTGTCGGCATCGGATTTATCCTTCTCTATTCACTGATTATCTCGTGTGGCCGGGAAGACGCTTCGCATGAGGAGATGTTGAATATCCTGATGCAGTTGCGGGCAACATATAATCAGTTCGATAATTTTTATGCTTCCGAAGCACATGTCCGCCATTATGATTCATTGATCAGCAATTCGAATAGTGCGCAAGACATTATGTTCTTTACGCACAGCAAAGCAAGAGCATTAATTGCATTAGGGCGGGAAGATGAAGCTGTGAACATCCTGGAGCCACAGGTGCAAAAGATCATCGCTGAAAAGATTCAGGGGATGGATCGAATGAAAGTACTGTTGGCGCTTGCCTATCTGCGAGGTGGAGAAAGAATGAATTGTATCAAAAATCATTCGGCTGAGACGTGCATTTTTCCAATTCAGGGTTCAGGCATTCATAAAATACCTGACGGTTCACGCAATGCGGCTCGCATTTATGAGGAATTAGTAGTAGAGAATCCCCAAAACCTGGAATACCGTTGGCTTCTCAATATTGCCTATATGACGCTTGGCGAATATCCCGCAGGTGTTTCAAAATCCATGCTTGTTCCAGGTCTCGAAATTTCAACAGCCCGGATCGACTCAGGTGTTTTTATAAAACCCTTTCAAGACATGGCGTCTCCGCTTTCTTTGGATATAAATAATATGGCAGGCGGGTGCATCATCGATGATTTCGATAACGATGCCTTTCTTGACATCGTAACTTCCGCCTGGAGCATGGATGAGGAGATGCATTACTTCAGGAACAAGGGAGATGGATCTTTTGCCGACCAATCTGCGGCGACCAGGCTAAAAGAGTTAACCGGAGGTTTGAACCTGATGCAGATGGATTATAATAATGACGGCTTCAAAGATATTTTTGTTTTACGTGGCGCCTGGCTGCGCGGCAACTATGGAAAGCAACCAAACTCCCTGTTAAAAAATAATGGTGATGGAACCTTTACCGATGTTACAATAGCCAGTGGGTTATTGTCATTTCATCCGACCCAGACGGCAACCTGGAATGATTTTAACAATGACGGTTGGTTGGATGTGTTCATTGGCAATGAATCGTGGGAGGGAAATGCCATCTCAGGTTCACATCCCGCGGAATTATTTCTCAACAACCGGGATGGCACATTTACCAATGTGGCGGCACAGTCTGGTGTAGACGTGATCGGGTTTGTAAAGGGCGTTACATCGGGTGATTATAACAATGATGGGTGGAAAGATATTTTCGTTACTTCATTATCCGGTGAGCGCTTTCTGTTGAAGAACAAAGGTGCTTCTGAAAAAATACCGGTGTTTGAAGATGTTACAAAACAGGCAGGTGTTGCCGCTGTGGGACTCAGCAGAACCTTTCCCACATGGTTCTGGGATTATAACAACGATGGGTGGCTCGATATCTTTGTGGGAGATTTTACATTCGATATGCCGATCTCAGCTTATTCAGCAGCCGAAGCTTTGAATATTTCAACAGGAACCTCAGGTGCGTGCATATTATACAGAAATAACCAGGACGGAACTTTTGCCAATGTTTCGCAAGAGGTTGGATTGGTTAAGAAAGCATTCACCATGGGTGCAAACTTTGGCGACATTGATAACGACGGATACCTCGATATGTATTTAGGCACGGGTAATCCTGAACTGGAATCGATCGTTCCGAATAAGCTTTTCAAGAACATGGCAGGAAAAAAGTTTGTAGATGTAACGACACCGGCAAGGGTAGGGCATCTTCAGAAGGGTCATGCCATTTCATTTGCTGATGTCGATAATGATGGTGATCAGGATATTTATATCGAGATGGGTGGCGCATATAAAGGTGATGCTTTTCACAATGCTTTCTATATCAACCCTAATCAGGATGAACGAAACAAATGGATAGTGCTTGACCTCGTGGGAACAAAGGCGAATCGAAGTGCGATCGGATCCCGCATTAAAGTAACGTTTACCGAAGAAGGAAAAAAGCGCAGTGTTTATCGGGATGTCAATTCAGGTGGCAGCTTCGGTGCTTCTCCGCTCCGGAAAGAGATCGGCATTGGCCGGGCAGAAATAATTGATGAAATCGAAATTCAATGGCATCCGGGTACCAGGCAGTTTTTCCGGAATATTCGACCTAATCAATTCCTGCGCATTACTGAAGGTAGCGATACAATAGAAAACATTCCGACAAAGATATTCAAGTTCAAGGCCAATCATTTGGACAGGCACACATTTATGGAGCCCGGCTATTTGGAGCCAATTCCGAAAATCTCTCTTTGTGAATTATCAATATAAAAGTGCCTTGAAAAAACATGGACTTCCGTTTCGGAAGGAATACTTGCACCAGTGTGCACCCAATAAAGATGACGGTTCAAAAGTAGCCGAGCTTCTTCTGCCTTTGCCTGAGCCACCCGATGCAATCTTCGCCGTGAGTGACTACCTGGCGTTTGGTGCTATCCGTGCCATTAAAGAGTATGGCTTTAGAATTCCGGAAGATATAGGGATTGTTGGTTTTAGTAATGAGGAGTTCTCATCACAAGTTTCACCATCCATCACAACGATTGGTCAATTCAGTGAAACAATGGGTGCTTCAGCTGCCGAGTTACTCATTGAACAATTACACCACAGCAAAAGAGGAAACGACTTCATTGCGCAAAAGCGCATCCTTTCTCCCAAATTAATTATACGACAGTCGTCCAGGCGGAGCGACACTGATCAGATTTGATCTCGGAATAAGGTTGCCACATCGCCTCTTTATGCGCAAATCTTCAAGTCAAAAAGTTGCTACTAACATCCGTTTGCAATTAGTGCAGTGAGTTTAAAAAAAATTAAGTGTACAATAAACATTTTTATGTAAATGTTTGGACAGATGGTGAATTAACCGTTAAATTAGCTACTGTTCAAACGTTTGATCTGCGTCATGCTGTGTTCTATCTTTAAATAGTCAAAATGACTATAAACCTCACAAAAACTGGCAATGATCGCATCTGAATAAGCTCAAAATATGTGGTCAGTGATAACTGACTTACGGTTGTAGATTTTGAATAAAACTCAATGAAATAAAATTCCACAGTATGAAGAAGGCAATTTTAGTGCTACTACTCTCATGTCCCCTATTAGTATTTGCTCAATCTGCAAAAATCAAAATTGATATCGACAGAACCATCGGTGAGATCGATCCGAAGATTTATGGTGTATTCATGGAGCCCATCGATTTCAGTGGGAGGAGAATGGGATTGCCGGATAGCGTCCGATTCAACACATTGTATGGAACCTTGTATGATCCTTCTTCTCCGCTTGCGGATGAGAATGGTTTCAAGAAGAATTACATAGCAGCGATGAAGGAACTTAAAGTCACCAACATGCGCTGGCCTGGGGGTAACTATGTGGCTGGATATAATTGGCAAGATGGCATCGGTCCAAAAGAACAGCGACCTGTTCGTAAAGATCTGGCATGGGGAGGCATTGACAACAATCATGTAGGCACAGATGAATGGGTCCAGTTAAACAAATCTATTGGCAGTGAAAATGTTCTTTGTATTAATCTTGGCCTCGGCAATATTAATGATGCCCGTTACTGGGTTGAGTACTGCAATTTGAAAAGCGGGACCTACTATTCAGACTTGCGTGTGAAGTATGGGCATAAGGAACCATTTAATATTAAGTATTGGTGTCTAGGAAATGAAGTGGATGGTTCACCCTGGATAATGGGACATAAGAATGTGGAAGACTATTGCAAAATAGCTATCGAAGCGGCCAAGGCGATGCGCGCTACAGATAATTCAATTAAGTTCATAGCAAATGGTTCATCACATTATAGTCCTGGAGAGTGGGTTGACTGGAACTGGAAAGTAATCTCTGAACTAAGAGATTTTGCGGATTACATTTCGATCCATCGTTACTGGGAAAGATCGGATGATTACTACACCTACGTTGGCCAGAGTGCATGGGATATAGAAGAAAAAATAAAAATTCTTGAGGGACAACTATACACGGCACAAGCATTATACAAGATGAAGAAGCCGATGCACCTGTCAATCGATGAGTATGCACCATTCGGACAGAATATGATGTCAACGCTCGCCGTTGCGCAGTACCTGAATTCTTTCATTCGCCATGCGGACGTAGTAAAGATGGCTAACTATACATTGATGACTTCTTTACTGGGAAGTGATCGGGAAAAGGGAACCTTTAAGACGCCTTTATTTTATACCTTTAAAATGTTCTCCAACAATTGTCTTGGTACCACAGTTGATACATTCGTTGAATGTGATACGTTCAACACGGAATTGTATAAAGGCATTCCTTACCTGGATGTTACCACCGTTTATGCTGAGGAAACAAATACCGTTTACGTTAATGTGGTGAACAGGCATAAAGAAAAAGCCATTACGGCTGAAATCATTAATACCTCCGGAACCTTTACCGGAAAAGCAGAAGCAAGTCTGATTACCAGTGATAAACTTCAGGAGGCATTCGGTTTTGATCAGTACTCCGGCTATCAACCAGCGAAGAAAGATGTTGAAATAAAGAATAATAGAATTTCGTACGTATTTCCGCCGCATTCATTCACACAAATCAAGGTTGACGTGAAAAAGAAATCATGATCCTTACTCACCACAATATGAAATGAGCATAAAGAGAACCATACCCAACGGGAGGTTAATTGCAGCGCCTGTTTTGGAGGCTACTCTCAATATGCGAATTCCATGTGTTCCATAAAAAATAAAAACTATTAACGCATGAAATATCCATGCACGGCGTTTGCCCACAGAGATGATAATGAAGCATGGATATTCCATCTGTTCCTTAAAAATTAAAACTATTAACAGATGAAATATAAAAACCAATCGAAAATGAAACCTCATTGGATAGTCTGGGCCTTCCAGTGCATCATACTTTTAACACTGCTTTGTATTTGCAGTACAGTTGCCGGTCAGCCTCCCAGGGGTCCCTTCATTATCTCTCCGCAGGTTAATCCAGACAAGACCGTAACCTTTCGCTACCTGGCTCCACGTGCGGCAGTTGTGAAGCTGAGTGGTCAGTTTCAAAAGAAACCTGTTGAAATGGTCAAAGACTCTATTGGCATCTGGAGTGTAACCGTTGGCCCTTTCAAACCTGATATTTATCCGTATTCCTTTCAGGTGGATGGTGTTACGGTGATGGATCCAGCCAATGTTTCATTTTTTCCGAATGAAAGATTTAAAGCGAGTCTGGTTGATATTCGTGGTGATACGCCCTTGATTCATGCGATGCGCGATGTACCTCATGGCGCCGTTCACTATGAGTATTATCCATCGGTAAAAAACTCCACGGGTTCGTTGGTAATTTATACACCACCAGGATATAGTAAGGAAACCGCCAAGAAATATCCTGTGTTTTACCTCATTAGCGGAACCACGGATACCGAAGAAACATGGTTCAAGGCGGGCCATACCAACTTCATTCTTGATAACCTGATTGCGCAAGGAAAGGCGAAGTCTATGATTGTTGTCATGCCTTATGGTAATCCAATGGCAAGAGTAGCAGAACAAACAGGACAACCAAAACCGGCAGATCCGGTTAGGGAATCAGCCGATGCCGCTAACCGGGCCCGGTTATTTGAGGACGACCTGGTGAAAAACATCATTCCCTATGTTGAAAAAAACTACCGGGCTATTGCCAACAAGGATAGTCGTGCCATTGGTGGTTTTTCACGGGGAGGAGGCCAGACATTAAGAACTGCGTTTGGCAACATGGATACTTTTTCGTGGATATGTTGCTACAGCGCCTTTTTGTCACCACAACTGATGGAAATCAACTACAAGCACATTTATGAAAATCCTGAAAAGACGAATAAACAATTGAAACTGCTTTGGGTGAGTGTAGGCACGGATGACTTTTTATATAAAGGAACAGTAGAATTTATGGATTTTCTAAAAGCAAAGAATATCCGTTTTAAAAGTCTCATTACGGACGGTGGGCATACGTGGATGAATACGAAAGTGTATCTCGCGGAGACTGCACAATTACTCTTTCAGTAAGAAATAATCAAATGATGCAACGGATACCGGAACCCACATAAGACTTTACGGGGAGCCAAAGCCCTGTCAAGTTTATACAATCTGGTCACCACAAAGAAATTAACTACCATGAACCGAATACTTTACCTCGTCATCCTGCTGATCGCCGTTATTACAGCATCAGCACAAAGACCACCCGCTATCAGTTCACCTGATGTTCATCCTGATAAGAGCATCACTTTCCGGTATTTTTCACGCAACGCGCAAAAGATATGGTTGACAGGTGAATTTCTTTCCCGACCGGTGGCATTGAAAAAAGATACATCCGGAATCTGGAGCGTTACCGTTCCACCGGTCAAGCCGGATATTTATCCCTATAGCCTTTGGGTCGACAGCGTACAAATTGCTGATCCTAACAACACTTACATTTTTGCTAACGAGCGGTTCAAGCGCAGCATCGTTGACGTGCCCGGTGACCAACCCCTGATCCATTCGCTACAAAACGTACCCCATGGAAAAATCAGTTACGGTTACTACAAATCAACAACACTGGGAACAACGCGTACCCTATTGGTTTATACGCCCCCGGGATTTAATGCCAATGAAAAAACCAGGTATCCGGTACTTTATCTCATTCATGGAGGGTCTGACACGGAGGAAACATGGACGAAAGTAGGACGTGCTAATCTGATTGCGGACAACCTGATAGCACAGGGAAAAGCCAGGCCCATGATCATCGTCATGCCTTACGGAAATGTGAGGCCTGCCCCCATGGCCGATTTTACAAAAGACGTGGTCAATGATATTATTCCTTTCATCGAAGCCAATTATCCAGTCATTACTAATAGTGAAGGTCGTGCCGTCGCAGGTTTTTCTGTAGGGGGTGGACAGACACTCAACATTGGGCTTACCAATCCAGACAAGTTTGCCTATGTGTGCTCGTATGCACCTTATACAGCCACGGAGGAATTCAAAAAGAACTTTACCAACTGGACACCCGACGCTTCCGCGATCAACAAACAACTGAAGCTGTTTACCATCAGTGTGGGTACTGAAGACTTTTTATACGAAAGTGTAAAGCAGAACATTGCCATGTTCAAAGAGAAGAATGTGAAGGTAGAACCGCTCATCGTTCCCGGTGGACATACCTGGATGAATTGCAAACTTTATCTGGCGAATACATTACAGCGGATATTCGAGGAATAAATATTCTGACGACAATAGTTTTAACCACCAATATAGAATACGAACATGAAGAATCTGATTATTGTGATTTCGCTTTTTGCCTGCTTACAGTTGAGAGCACAAACGATTATCAAGCATGCCCCGGAAGGTTTTGATACAGTACAACCTAAAATTCCGCATGGAAAAATTGACACCATCAGCTACCAATCCAAAACCGTTGGTGTCAGTCGGAAGGCATTGATCTATACGCCGCCGGGGTATTCAAAAAGAAAAAAGTACCCTGTGCTATACTTACTGCATGGCATTGGCGGAGATGAGAAAGAATGGCTCAACGGAGGAACGCCTCAAGTGATATTGGATAACCTGTATGCGGAAGGTAAGCTAACACCCATGATAGTGGTAATGCCCAATGGAAGAGCGATGAAAAACGACCGTGCTGTCGGAAATATGTTTGACGCCGACAAAGTGCAGGCATTCGCAACCTTCGAAAAAGATTTGCTCAAGGATCTGATTCCTTACATTGAAAAAAAATATCCGGTTCTTACCCATCGTGACAATCGTGCGATAGCCGGTCTGTCGATGGGTGGCGGACAATCCCTTAACTTCGGATTAACTAACCTTGATAAATTTGCCTGGGTTGGCGGATTTTCATCTGCACCCAATACCAAAACACCTGAGGTTCTTGTTCCGGATTCTGCTGAACCAAAAGCCCTGCTGAAATTACTTTGGATTTCATGTGGTGTGGATGATGGTCTGCTGTCATTCAGCAAGCGCTTGCATGATTATCTAAGGATTCATAAAGTCCCCCACATTTTTTATATGGAGCCGGGAGGCCATGACTTTAACGTTTGGAAGAACGACCTATACATGTTTTCGCAATTGCTTTTCAAACCGGTAGATGTATCGCATTTTGCGGAATATGACATGCTAGGTTCAGCAGCATCATCCAACGTTCGATCAGCAAAGTATCCCAGGATTTTGTCAGATAGCCGTGTACTCTTCCGCATTAAAGCACCGGATGCGCAGAAGATGCAGATTGATCTCGGAAAGAAATATGATATGGTAAAAGATAGCGATGGTTTCTGGGAAGTAACAACGGACCCTATCGGTGAAGGATTTCACTATTATTCATTGTTGATTGATGGTGTTGCTGTGGCAGACCCGTCAAGTGAAACCTTTTATGGCATGGGCCGCATGGCCAGCGGTATTGAAATACCATTTGAAGGCGATGATTACTACGCAGTAAAAGATGTCCCGCACGGTGATGTTCGCATGAGACGCTATTTTTCATCGGTAACGAATTCATGGCGTACATTCTACATCTATACCCCACCGGGCTATGATGCAAGTGCATCTGAAAAGTATCCGGTATTATATATTCTTCATGGGGGCGGTGAAGATGAAAGAGGGTGGTCCACTCAAGGCAAAACCGATTTGATTCTGGACAATCTGATAGCGCAGAAAAAAGCGCGGCCGATGCTTATCGTAATGTTGGATGGCAACCTGGGAGCGGGCGGGATAGCGAACTTTGGCGAGCAAAATCTTCGCATGTTTGAAAATGAATTGAAGCAATCAGTAATTCCTTTCGTTGAGAAAAACTATCGCATACACAGTGACGCAAGTAACCGGGCCCTCGCGGGTTTATCAATGGGTGGTTTGCAAACACTTTATGCAGGAATAAAGAACACTAACATGTTCTCCTATCTGGGTGTGTTTAGTTCAGGTTGGTGGGCCAATCAACCTGATCTTGCTAATCCGCAATATGAGTTCATGAAAAGTAACGTCAGTACGATCAACAATAACCTGAAAAGTTTTTGGATTGCTATGGGCGGTGAAGAGGACATCGCCTATAAGAATTGTAAAATCATGCTCGGCAAATTTGATGAGATGGGCGTAAAATATACCTATAGTGAATATCCCGGAGGACATACCTGGCCGGTATGGAGAAATAATCTCTATAATTTTGCGCAATTGCTATTCAGTGAAAAGTAACTCATCATTTAACGATTCACAGCTATGCATGACAAGCACCAGGTATCTAAAATTATTACAGAGAAGATCGCTGGCAAACAACATTGGGATTATGGTTTTCAGAGACGATTAATTCAAAAAAAAGATACTTATGATCACGGCTAGAATATGGAAAATATGGTTAGTGTGTGCCAGCCTCATTGGCGGCGCTCAACTTTATGCACAACCTCAGCGTGGTCCGGTGGTTAATTCACCACAGGTCAGGACAGACAATACCGTTGGGTTTAGTTTTCTCTCACGCACTGCAAAGGAGGTGAAACTCAACACGCAGATTGAAAAATCTCCGGTGTTGATGACAAAGGATTCCAGCGGAGTTTGGTCCGTAACATTGGGACCCGTTAAACCGGATATATATCCGTATCATTTTATTGTTGACGGAACTTCAGTTGCAGACCCGAGAAATTCTGCAACCTTTCCCAACGAAGGTTTTCAAAGCAGCCTGGTAGAGATTACGGGACCGGCACCGCTTGTACACACACTTCAGAATGTTCCGCACGGCACAGTTTCTTATCGCTATTATAATTCTCCTGAACTTGGAACAAGGTCGGTTGTTATTTATACGCCTCCGGGTTATGAGAAGGAAACGAAAACAAAGTATCCTGTACTCTATCTTCTTCATGGTACTACTGATACGGAAGAGACATGGATTAAAGTGGGAAGAGCCAATGTCATTCTGGACAACCTGATTGCAAAGGGGAAAGCCAAGCCCATGATTATCGTTATGCCCTATGGCCGGGCTTATCCTGCTATTAGCAAATCATCCGGTAGTCTTCGTAACTGGGAAAATTTGCAGGAGTTCAAAAAAGATTTCCTCAACAATCTGATTCCTTTTGTTGAACAGAACTATCGTGTAAAAGCTGACAAGGACAACCGTGCTATTGCTGGTTTCTCCGGAGGTGGAGGTGAGACCTTGTATCTCGGTCTTAACAATCCAGAGTTGTCGGCCTGGATTTGTGGCTTTGCTCCTGGAATGCTGAAAGAAGAATTCGAACGTAACAATGCATTGGCTTTCGCTGACCCGACGCTCACCAACAAACGACTGAAGTTATTCTGGATCGGTGTGGGCAAAGAAGATATGTTATACAATGTCATCACAGAGTATTTGACCGTATTGGATGAGAAAGGAATCAAACATGAAACTTTTGTATCTGACGGAGGCCATACCTGGATGAATTGCAAACTCTATCTCGCTACAATTGCCCAAAAGATATTCAAACCATAGCAGCGAATAATGAATATTTACTACATGCTCTTTCTGGTTTGGATGATAGACTAAAAAAAAACATCAACTATCAACTCCATGAAATAACCATGCACAGCGTTCGCCCACAGAGATGATAATGAAGCATGGATATTCCATCTGTTCCTTAAAAATTAAACCCTATTAACAGATGAAATGGCCAAGGATAAAATTCACCGAAAGGAATGATTACTGCATGGCCATTCCATGTGTTTCCATTGAAATAAACACAGATAAACACATGAAAAACACCGTCATACTCGCAGCCAATGATGCTCATGCTTCAACGGCTGCACGAATATTCTAAAGGAAAAGGAATAACAACAGGGAGATCAGAAATTCCTTCAGGTAAAGCCTTAATTCTTTTAAAGATCTTGAGATGTGATACTTGATTGCTTTTTCTGAAAGATTGAGCTTCAGTGCAATTTCTGAAATCGATTTACCTTCAAGCCTGTTCAGCCTGAAAACCAATTGCGTTTTTTCCGGAAGCTTTTGTACGCTGCCTTCCAATGCTTCTGTTAAATCATTATACTGTACAGACCTTAGCGTGGAATCTTCGCTGATCTTAATAAAGGCTTTATACAGATGGTGATGCTTACGATGCGTTATCTCACTCTTTATGTGATTTATCGCCTGATATTTTACGGCAACAAACAGATACGCAGACAACGAGGAGATCTCCAATGAATGACGCCTTTCCCAAATATTGGCAAATACTTCCTGAACAATTTCCTGCGCGATGATTTTGGAGTTGACTTTTGAAAATGCCAATGACCTCACCTTCCTGGAGTATTTATTATAGAGTACAACAAATGCATCATCATTGTCTTGCTTAATCAAAGACAACAATTGTTCATCCGTATAAGATAAAAATGGACTCAATTCGGCAAAGTTCTGTTTCAATGTTAAGAAACTATTAAACCAAAGTCAATGGTTTGCGATTCCGATTGCTTTTTTAAAATTTTTTTTCAAAAACGGTTAGCCTTTTTTTGGTCTGAGTTGACTTATACATATATGACGTCAAAGCAAGATTTAAAAAAGCTACTTGAACGTTTTCTTAACGGAACCGCCACTAAGGAGGAAAAAGGTTGGGTTGAGCAATGGTACGCTTCCCTGGAAGGCGAACATGATTATCCTACATTGGATGATGAAAATCAACGCATGCTGGATGAGATTGATTTAAGAATGATCCGTCGGAGAATTCATCCAAAGCATCGTGTGTTACCTCTTTGGAAACCACTGGCTGCCGCCGCGGCCGTACTAATTATCGGGATTGCGTTTGTTTATTTATACACACCTGACAAACCTGATCCATTGAACGGAAAAGAATTTTCTTTCTTTAAAAACAGAGAGCACATAATCAATGAAAGTTCTTCTATTAAAATCGTTAAGCTTCCTGATTCTTCAAAAGTTTCTCTTCAGCCAAATAGTTCGCTAAGCATTGCTTTTGATTTTAATGACAACGAAAGAAAAGTTTTTCTTGAGGGAGAAGCCTTTTTTGATGTCGCACATAATCCTGAGAAACCGTTTTTTGTATATGCGCAGACAGTGGTCACTAAAGTACTTGGAACAAGCTTCAGCGTAAAGGCTCTTTCTAACGATAAAGATATTGTGGTTGCCGTTAAGACGGGCAAAGTTTCTGTTTACAAAAGAAAAGATATCCTTGATATTTTTCGGGATCCGCCCGCTTCTGTAGTTCTTACTGCTAATCATCAGGCTATATATAATGCGGAGAAGGATCAGATAGACCATACATTGGTTAGCGATCCTAAAATTATTATTTCAAGAGAAGAGGAAGAGCGAATTGTGAAGTTTAATGCAGCGCCTATTAAGGAGATCTTTACCGCACTGGAAAAAATGTATGGTGTGCAAATAGAATATGATCAGCAAGTTTTCCGGGATCGCTCATTGACAATAACCATTTCCAGTCAAAGTCTTTTCGACAGAATTGACAGTATTTGTGAAGCCATTGGGGCCGAATATACCATTGATGATGGTACTATTAAAATCAAAAAATTGGAGCCTGTTCAGAATCAATAATTAACCAAATCAAATTGCTTATGCGAAATTCTACATAACCCTTTATTACAAAAAAACAAAGCCGATGATGTCGTTACCATCAGCGGCCTGTTCGATGCTTCCCCATTGAGATGGGGAAACGTCTTGTTTCTGCCTTTTCCAAACAAAAACTTATTAAAGTTATGAATAAAACTAAATCTATTCAAGATGTAGTCTATTTCCTTATGAGAGTGTCCCTGGTTCAGATAACAATGATGATTACTTTCGCCACGCTTGTGTGCGCTGCTGACATTAATGGCCAGCAGGTGTTGGAGCGAAAGGTCACCATCAATGTAATCAATGAGGATATAATCACCGTTCTGGCCAAGCTTGAAAAGCAGGCCATGGTTAGCTTTACCTATAGCCCTGAGGTGATTATGCAAGCTAATAGCAAAGTTTCAATGAAGGTTAATAACGTCAGCCTTGGCAGTGTTTTTGAAAAGCTTTTTGGAACGAGCATTCAATTCCTTGTTAAGGAAAACGAGATTATACTAAAACCGAAACGTGAAACTGCTTCGCTTAATTCATCAGGTGTAATCGAAGATGAATTTGCAATCAGGGTAGCGGGCAAAGTTACGGATGAATCAGGTCAACCCTTGCCTGGCGTTAACGTGGTAGAGAAAGGTACCACAAACGGAACTTCTACTGATTCATACGGCGACTATGTTTTGTCGATAACGGACAAGAATTCAATATTGACATTCTCTTTTATTGGCTATCAGAACAAAGAAGTATTAGTAGGCGACCAGACCACCATTGATGTATTGATGAAAACTGAAGTCATTTCACTTGGCGAAGTAGTGGTTGTCGGCTATGGTACACAGGAGAAAAGAGATGTTACCGGTTCGGTGGGATCGGTAGCTGTTGATGATCTTAAATCCCTTCCGGTGCCAAGCATAAGTGATGCCATGCAGGGGCGTGTGGCAGGATTGCAGGTGCTCTCTTCCGGTGTTCCTGGCGCAGACGCAACTTTTCGAATCAGGGGTACTTCTACTTTTAATAACAGCAGTCCACTATTGGTTATAGACGGCGTGCCGGTATCATCCGGGCTTAATACATTAAATCCGGATGACATTGAATCCATACAAGTATTAAAAGATGCTTCTGCTGCTGCCGTCTATGGCTCACGCGGAGCAAATGGCGTTATCATCGTAACGACAAAGCGCGGCAAAGGCAAGAAAAGCAGCTTGAATCTTAACTATTACTACGCTGTGCAAGAGCCGACAAACATGGTTGAGATGCTCAATGCATCACAGTTCGCAGCATTGAATAACGAAATGCTTCAAAATAACGGACTGGCTACTAATCCTGAGTATGCTGATCCGGCTTCTCTTGGAGAAGGTACGGACTGGCTCGATGCTTTATTTCACACTGCTCCCATGCAGAATTATTCTGTTTCATATTCGGGAAGCACTGAAAAATCAAATTATTATGTATCAGGAAATGTGCTGAACCAGGATGGAATTATCATCAACACTGGATTTAAGCGCTATACACTTCAATTCAATTCCGACTATACTGTATTTGACAGAGTGCGTTTCGGAAACAATCTTACGCTCAATCACGATGTGAAGACAAGTGGCGCATATGATGTTCAAAATACGATGGCTGCCTTGCCTGTTCAGCCTATCCTGAATTCGGATGGAACATACTCCGGCCCAAGCGGGTTACCGCAATGGTATGGCGATGTGACCAACCCCATAGGCCAGGCTGAACTGATTAAGAACTCAACAAAAGGTTACAACCTGATTGGATCTATCTACGGTGAAGCTGATATTTTAAAAAATCTGGTTTTCAAATCCATCGCAGGTCTTCAGGCTAATTTTTGGGACGATCGCACATGGAGCCCGAAATATGATTGGAAGCCTTTACCACAACCATTTTCAACCCTTAATCAATCCAGCAACAAATCGTTCACCTGGCTGTGGGATAATACACTGACCTACACCACAAGCATTAAAGATGTTCATGATATAACTGCTCTGGCAGGGATCAGTGCGCAGCATAATAATTTTGATTTCATTGGCGGATACAGGGAGGGGTTTGCCAGTGACGTAACGCAACAGTTGAACAGCGGCAGCCAAACTAACATGGCCTCTTATGGAAATGGGTCAGCCTGGTCGTTACTTTCATTTATTGGTCGTGTAAACTATGCTTTCAAAGATAAATACCTGTTAACAGCAACGGTTCGCAGAGATGGGTCTTCACGCTTTGGAGAAACGAATAGATATGGAACATTCCCTTCTGTTTCAGCGGCATGGCGAATTTCCAATGAAGATTTTTTCAATGGTGTGGAACTGTTTGACGATCTTAAGATACGGGGTGGCTATGGTGAAACGGGGAACCAGGAAATTGGCAACTATTCATTTGCATCGGTGCTTCAAACCGGATCATACAATTTTAACGGTCAACTGGTGCAAACGACTTACCCGCAGGCTATGCCTAATCCAAACGTAAGATGGGAATCGGTAATGCAGGCTAACCTGGGATTTGATGCATCCTTGCTTAACAATCGCATTGGAATAACCTTTGATGCTTTCGTCAAGAATACAGAGAATATGCTGGTGCGTGGTGCGGTGCCAATTTCTACAGGTTATCGCGATTATGCTTTTGGACAAGACCTCCGCCCTTTTGTGAACGCAGGAAAAATGAGGAACAGCGGTGTTGAGGTAAGTGTAAATACAAATAATCTGAATGGAGCATTCACATGGAATACAAGTCTGAACTTCACTTTTATACGGAACCAAATTGTAAATCTGAATGATACCGTTCCTTTACCTGCCGGGCAGATTGACGGGAACATAAACTATTATGTAGCGCTTCAGCAAAATGGTCATCCATACAACGCCTTCTTTGGTTACGTAACAAACGGGATATTCCAAACACAGGAAGAAGTTGATGCCTATGCAACACAGCAACCCGGAGACGATGCATTCAACCGAACATCGCCTGGCGACATTCGATTCAAAGATCTTAATAACGATGGGCGCATTGATGACGAGGACAGAACGTTCATCGGTAATCCAAATCCGAAATTTATTTTCGCCCTAAACAATACGTTTGCCTGGAAAGGTTTTGACCTGAGCATTTTTGTTCAGGGACTTGCCGGACATAAAATTTTCAACGCGAACAGGATCTGGCAGGAAGGCATGTCAGTTGCACAAAATCAAACAACTGCCGTGCTAGACCGTTGGACACCCGAAAATACTGGCGCCTCAATCCCACGCGCTATCTATAATGATCCAAATAAAAATTCACGTGGGTCTGACCGATTCATTGAGGACGGATCGTATGTGAGGATCAAGAATGTAACCCTAGGTTATACACTGCCTAAAGCATATACTGAAAAGCTTAAGCTTACGACGGCACGCATCTACGCTTCAGGTCAGAATCTTTACACGTTCACAAATTACTCAGGCATAGATCCGGAAGTTGGTGTAAACGGTATAGACTTCAATGTTTATCCGGTGACAAGGACAATAAGCTTTGGCGTAAATGTTAGTTTTTAATCCTTAACGTCTATCTTATGAAATCAATAAAATATTCTTCTATAATACTTTTCATCCTGTTGTTTACGGCATGCGATGATTTCTTGAATGAAGTTCCGAAAGACACGGTAAACTCTTCTAACTTTTACAAGACGGAGGCCGATGCCATTGCAGCGATAAACGCAGCTTACCAGCCACTACAATGGCCCAAGCTTTTTAATCTGCGGATGTGGACTTCCGATATTTTTGCCGGTAACAGCATTGTTGGCGCGGGTGGAGGAACTGACGGTCAGGAAACACAAGACCTTGCAAATTTTGTTACTACACCGGATAATGCCGGGGTACTGGACTTATGGCGAGGTCCGGCTCCAGGGATTCTTTACAGCAACGTTGTCCTGGAAAAGGTGCCTGCCATCGAAATGGATGAAGCACTTAAGAACAGGATTTTAGGTGAAGCAAAGTTTTTGCGTGGTCTTTATTACTTCATACTGGTTCGTTATTTTGGCGATGTGCCGTTGATATTAACGCCGCAATATCCCGGTGATGATCTTCGTCCATCAAGAACTCCCGCTACTGAGGTATATGCTCAGATAATAAAAGATTTTACAGAGGCAAGTGAGCAACTGCCATCAAGAGAGTCTTATGGTTCAGGAGATGTAGGTCGTGCGTCCAAAGGTGCAGCATTGGGCATGCTCGCAAAAGTTTACCTCACGCTGAGACAATGGGAGCAGGTAGTGGCGCTGTGTGAACAAATTGAAACATTAGGCTATGCGCTGAACGATAATTATGCCGATAACTTTAGTCCGCTTACAGAAAATTCCATCGAGTCGCTTTTCGAGGTACAATACTTTGGTAAAACGGCTGCAAGTTTCTGGAATGATGACAACCAGGCATCCTGGACAAGCGCCTTCACGGGTCCGCGAAACAGCAATATGGTTGAAGGAGGGTATGGATGGAATCAGCCCACACAGGAATTTATAGATGCTTATGAGCCTGGTGATTTGCGAATGGATATTACCGTACTATACGAAGGAGGGGAGCAATTTGATGGACAGGATTATAGCGCGTCTTACTCAACTACCGGTTATAACCTGCGTAAATTTTTAGTTCCAAGATCTCTTTCCTCCGCTTACGATACAAGCCCGCTTAATTTTCCTGTTCTTCGTTTTGCAGATGTTCTCCTGATGAAGGCCGAAGCGCTTAATGAACTGAGCAGAACAACTGAAGCTGAAGATCCATTGAATGAGGTCAGAAACCGCGCAGGACTCGGAGACCTTACAGGCTTGTCACAAAATGCTTTCCGCGATGCAGTGCTCCACGAGCGCAGGATGGAACTAGCATTTGAAGGTCATCGGTGGTTTGACCTGATCAGGGTACAAAACGGGAATTACGGACTTGAGTTTTTACACAGTATTGGTAAAATCAATGCAAGTGAAAAATTTCTGCTCCTGCCAATTCCTCAACTGGAAAGAGCGGCTAATCCGAATCTCACGCAAAATCCCGGTTATTGAATTTAAAGAGAGTTACAGGCGGTCATGCATGCAGCAGTGCCTGACAGGAATTCAATGTTCACGATAACCGTATGCTCATGAGATATTTTGTATTAAGCATTTTAACAGTGATGTGTTGTGGTATAAGCTGCAATACACCTGAATCTGCAACAGAAAAGCGATCGACCTCACACGATACGACAGTAAGCTTGTCAACAGATAAAGCCCGATATGTTTTGGGTGAAGATGTCGTAATAACTGTTGCCGGCAACTTGTCATCTTCTGCTCTGATCAAATTCAAACACCTTGGAAAAATGATTGATGAGCTGAGTGTATCGGCAAACTCAATCACGTGGTCGCCAGCTGGCGAGGATTTCAAAGGCTATATGGCGGAGTTGTATGATGCGACAGCCGGAGAAGAAAAGTTAATGGCAACGATCGGCATAGACGTATCATCTGACTGGAAAAAATTTCCGCGTTATGGCTTTCTGTCCAAATTCCCGAAACTAAGTGAAACACAAACCGAATCTGTTATTGCTAACCTTAACAGGCATCACATAAATGGTTTGCAGTTCTATGACTGGCATTATAAACATCACCAGCCTCTTGCCGGTACAGGTGAATCTCCCGCTGCCTCGTGGAAGGATATTATTGATCGCGAGAATTTTCGTTCTACTATTCAACAGTACATTTCACAAGCCCATGATCGAAACATGAAAGCGATGTTCTATAACCTTGTGTATGGCGCACTGGAAAATGCGTCAGCGAACGGTGTTTCTTCTTCGTGGTATATGTATATCAATAAGGAGCGCTCCGGCATTGATAAATTTACGTTGCCAAAGCCGCCCTTTGTAAGCGATATTTTATTTACCGATCCCTCCAATGTTGATTGGCAAAACTATTTGAATAAAGAGAACCAGAAGGTTTATCAGGCCTACGATTTCGATGGGTACCACATGGATCAGGTTGGGAACCGTGACAAAACACTTTATACCTACTCGGGTGACGTGATCAATCTGCCGGAAACTTTCAAGCCATTTATTGAAGCTGCAAAACAGGCAGCGCCTTCAAAATCAGTGGTGATGAACGCTGTCAATCAATATGGTCAGCAAAGCATAGCACAGGCTCCGGTAGATTTTTTATACACAGAAGTTTGGTCACCGAACGAATCGTTCAATGCACTGGCACAGGTCATAAAGGATAACAATGCAATGAGCAGCAACACCAAAAACACGGTATTGGCTGCCTATATCAATTATGATCTGGCGGCAAACACAGGGCATTTTAACACACCCTCTGTGCTGCTTGCAGATGCAGTAATGTTTGCCTTCGGTGCATCGCATCTTGAATTAGGGGAGCACATGCTGGGCAAGGAATACTTTCCAAATGACAATCTGCAAATGAGGAATGATCTCAGGGATGCTCTTATAACTTATTACGACTTCCTGGTAGCTTATCAAAATCTATTACGGGACGGCGGAATGTTTAATGCCGTTGACATGCAATCGGTAAATGGAGAAGTGACCATGAAGTCATGGCCGGCTGTAAATGGCAAGGTTGCTGTCATCGGAAAAGAGTTTAATGATAAACAGGTGGTTCACCTGATCAACTTCAGGAATGCAACGACTGATCAATGGCGGGATACCAAAGGCATCCAGGTTGAGCCGGCTTCTATCGCTCAAATGAATGTGCGTGTAAGCGCAGCAAAGGAAGTAAAGAAAGTTTGGGTAGCATCCCCTGATTTTGATTACGGCGCTTCGCGCGAGCTTGAATTTTCTCAGGCCGGAGGTCAGGTATCTTTTGTACTTCCTCAATTAAAGTATTGGGATATGATCGTCCTGGAATATTAGTATTTGAAAATTATTGTTTACGAGACAAACCAAATTATTTATGAATAACAAGAACATTGATGTTTTAAAAAAGAGAAGCTTCAAAGCGTGGTTGTTCTTTTTAACCATGTGTTCAATTGCTTTCTCTTGTATGGATTATGAGGATTATAAGCCTATAGAAGCATCTGCACCTGTAATCACATCGGATAAATCTTCTGTTGTGTTAAGTCCGAAGACGGCCAACACAGAAGTGCTTACGTTGTCATGGACGCCGGGCAATAACGGAGGCACTAATGCTTCAATTAATTATGTCTTGCAGCTCGATAAGACAGGAAGCAATTTCGCCGCGCCATTGGAATACGAACTGGGCCGGACTACCTATAGCAAAAAGTTTACGACTACAGACCTGGATGCTATTTTGCTTGAAATGGGTTATACTCCTGGCACGGAGTCCGGAGTGGAGGCCCGTGTAAAGTCAACACCTGCAGTTGCGTCGGCGGAATCGACTTACTCTAATGCGTTGTCAGTAATCATTACATCTTTTGAGCCGGTCACATCAACCCTGTACATTATTGGAGATGCCGCACCCAATGGATGGTCCGCTGACAATGCCTCACCCATGCAGGCAAACCCGGATGATCTTACCGTGTTCACCTACGAGGGACTTTTGAAAGCAGGTGAATTTAAACTCATCACTACACTGGGACAATTCCTGCCATCCTATAACAAAGGTGCGACAGAGACAGCGTTAGTTTACCGTACGGAAGATAGCCAGCCCGATGACAAATTTGTAATACCTGAGACAGGCGCCTATAGCATAACCGTAGATTTATTTGAGCTGGATATTACGATTGCGAAACTGGATGAGCCACCGTATGCGCAGTTATGGATTGTCGGCGATGCAACACCCAACGGATGGAACATTGACAATCCGAATGAAATGACGGTTGACCCAAGTGATCCTTTCGTCTTCACTTACTATGAAAACCTGAATGCTGGTGAATTCAAAATACCTACATCAACCGGTAACTGGGGCGCTGACTTTTACATGCCTTTGGTTAATGAACAAGATATTGCATTGACCGGTGTTCAACTTGTTGCTGGCGGAAATCCGGATAACAAGTGGCGAATCACTGAACCTGGTCCATATAAAATTACGCTAAACCTTCGCGACCTGACCATCGGGATAAAACAATTTACGCCTTATGCGCAGTTGTGGATGGTTGGGGATGCAACACCGGCAGGATGGAACATTGATAACCCACATCCTATGCTGGCAGATGCCGGTGACCCGAATGTATTCACCTATACAGGCGAACTGATAGCTGGAGAATTTAAAATTCCGTTAGGAACAGGTAACTGGGGTGGTGATTATTTTATGCCGCCAGCCAATCATCCGGATATCGTTGTTAATACCATCATGCCTATGAAGTTTATCAAAAGCGGAAATCCGGATAACAAATGGCAGATAGCCCAGCCGGGTAACTATAAAATTACGGTTAATCAATTATATGAAACGATTATTTTCCAGCCACAATAGAGGGATATAATTATCATCACTCATCCGGTAACAGGATCAGGATATAAAAATCCGGTAATCTATATCATAAAATAATCACAAAAGAGGTTGCTCACAAAGCAACCTCCTTTTAACCCCTGAAAATGAATCAAAAAGAAGTTCTTACATTTTTGCTGACAGTTTATTCTTTAACTGTCTTTGCTCAAACACCTGTATTTGAAAATGAAAAATATTCGATCTATCAAAATAAGATAATACAGGAAAGGTTTACTGCTGAGGCCTTAACGAAGAACAAAATAATTTCTGATTATCAAAGCCCCGCAAATCTCTTTCAATCGCGGGACATAACTTTTAAGTTCAGTATCAACGGAAAGGATAATGAAATGATCTCCGGTTCAGATCATCATTACACCATAAGGGAAAACGATAGTGGCGTTGCTGAAACACCGTTGATTCAATTTGGTAAACAGCTTAACGATGTGCAGAGCAGCAACAACTACCTGGCGCCAAACACAAAGTTGGTTATCAGATTGGATATGCGCCATGTGCTGAAGGCCTTTGATGAGAAAGGGTATTACACAACTTTTAATGGCGAACAAATCTACAAAGAGGATTTTAAAAATGTTTTTGTCGGCGGAGGAACTTCTCCATTCACATGGGATTTTGACAATTTGATTCATCACCCTGATCTTGAACTGACAGATCCTGATCACGATGGCATATATGAAGTTACCATTGTGTTGAATAAACATTCAGCAAATACCAGCTCAGCTTCGGCCTGGGAGCTAACCAAAGATATAAGCAGTTATCCGCAATATCAGTCCGGCTATTTAATCACAGACGCTCTCTATAATCTCAGTATGGAGGAAATGTTAAAAGCCATTGAGCCTGACAGCACCTTTAGAACGGGGAAAGAATGGAGCGGAGTATGGACAAGAGATATTAGCTATAGCATAATTTTATCAATGGCGTATTTGCAGCCCAATGTAGCGCGGTATAGCCTTCTAAAAAAAGTAAATAAAGATAAGCGGATCATTCAGGATACAGGAACAGGAGGCGCATGGCCGGTTAGTTCTGATCGCATGATCTGGGCTGTTGCGGCATGGGAGGTCTATACTGCTACAAGAGATGAGAATTGGCTCAGGCAGGCTTATGAAATAATCAGCAATTCGATCAAAGATGACTATCATACACTTTATGACGCAGAGACAGGTCTGGTTAGAGGAGAGTCATCTTTCCTCGATTGGCGTGAGCAAACCTATCCGCGCTGGATGCAGCCTGCTGACATTTTTGAAAGTGAATGCCTCGGCACCAATGCGGTTCACTATCAGGCTAACCGCGTGTTGTCTGAAATGGCAAAAGAGCTCGGTGACATAAGTGTTTCAAAACAATGTGACCGGGTAGCTTCTAAAATTAAAAGCGGGATTAACAAGTATTTATGGATGGAGGACAAGGGTTACTATGGGCAGTATCGTTATGGAAGAAATTACAAAACTCTTTCATCGCGATCCGAGTCGCTGGGTGAGGCTTTATGTGTGCTATTTGACATAGCAAGCGCCAAACAACAAACAAGGATCATCGAACGCACTCCGGTCAGTGATTTTGGTATTCCGTGTTTATACCCGCAAATACCCAACATTCCTCCTTATCATAATGATGCGGTATGGCCCTTTGTTCAGTCCTATTGGGTGCTTGCAGCAGCTAAGGCAGGCAATGATGAGGCCGTTGCCCATGGAATGAGTGCGGTGTACAGAGCTTCGGGACTATTCCTTACAAACAAAGAAAATTTAGTTGCAAGCACAGGTGATTTTATGGGAACGCAGATAAATTCTGATAATATGTTATGGAGCATTTCAGGAAGTATAGCGCTTGTTCACAAAGTATTGTTTGGAATCGGTTTTCAAAAAGATGGGTTGAGCTTTAATCCCTTTGTGCCCGAAGTTTATAAGGGCAAAAGATGGCTTATAAATTTCAAATTCAGGAATGCTGTTCTTGATATTGAAATGGAAGGCTTTGGTAATACAATTCAATCTTTTGTTCTGGATGGTAAGGTACTTCAAAAACCTGTTGTTCCTGAATCGATAACCGGTAGGCACACCATTAAAATTATATTAGCAAACAATAAAACAGGTAGTGAAATTAATAACGCTCCGGTTTCAGTAACACCGGAAACACCTGTTATTTCCTTGAACGATGATAAGCTATTATGGAATGCAGTTCCAAATGCAGTTAAATACAACATACTGTACAATGGAAAACACGTGTCAACTGTCAGCGAACCAGGCTATAAAATTGGTGACAATACTTCTGGAGAATACCAGGTGGCGGCTGTTGACAAAAACAATGATGAATCTTTTGCCAGTGAGCCGGTACCTTATTATTCAGCAGCGCAAGTTATAAAAGTAGAATTGGAAGATTTGCTTAGCCCGTCAGACTTCGCCAGCAAGGGATTTTCAGGAAAAGGATTTGTTGAGACAAGTAAGCAAAAGAATAATGCTTTCACGGTAACGGTATCTGTACCGAAGGCGGGCCGCTATGCAATTGATTTTAAATATGCCAACGGAAATGGCCCGGTCAATACGGATAACAAATGCGCCATTAGAACAGTAAGAGTTAACGATGTAACTGCAACTGTTGTGCTGCCACAACGAGGTCTTTCGGAATGGTCTGATTGGGGTTTTAGCAACAGTGTTGACTTTTACCTGAAGAAAGGCGATAACAGAATTTCGTTGACTCTTGATCAGCAAAACAACAACATGGACGGGGAGATAAATCAAGCTATGCTTGATTTTATAAGATTGACATATCTAAAAAAATAATTAGGGGAAAGTCAGCTACCGAAAAAAAATTGCAGTTACGGCTCCAAATGTGCCCGAAGGAACTGATCATCCGTACCCCGCTACCCCGAACAATCACCATCGCTAAAAAACTATTTCGTTTGCATCCCAAATGAGATCGTTTGTGTAGAAATACTGCAGTGAGACCTTTTACGCTGGCCTCCCACTTTGTATCTTTAAACTAAATCATTGAGGCTTTGAGCCCTGTGATGAATTGCTTCTTGTGCTTTAGGGGTTAGCAACAGGATGATAACGGTTCTTGTAACCGGCATTTATCGTCGTTGACATTGTTAACCCAATCTGCTAAAGCAAAAATGACCGATCAGATTTCGTTGAACTATCGAGTAGACAAGGTGACCTTCACAGTCATGTGTATTGCTCGCGCCGGTAATGTTCTATCAGAATTCTCTAATAATCAATACACCTAAACCTCATCAGCAACTATGGAAACTTCTACAATGCAGAATCGTCGTGAATGGCTTAAGCGCAGTGCACTACTGGGGGGTGGTCTCTTCACTACCCTGGCTTTGACTGAATCGCTTCAGGCGAAAGCCGCCTTCGGTATGAAACCATCCGGCAACCAGAGTATCAGGGAACAATTTATTGCATTCCCCGATGCCATGACCGAAGTGAAGGCGAGACTTGGCGCCAACGAAAATCCCTGGGGACCCAGCAAGAAGGCGGTAAGTGCCATTGCTGAGTACGCCAGTTCAGGTAACCGGTACGCCAGGCAAAGCATGGCCAATATGATGAAGATGGTCGCAGAGAAAGAAGGTGTTTCCGTGGATAACATTGTACTTGCTCCCGGTTCCACCGACATTCTTGAGAAGACGGCGCTGGCCTCCTGCATGAAGGGAGGGAATGTAATATCGGCTGATCCAAGTTACATGTCACTGGTCAACACCGCACAAAAGATCGGGGCTACCTGGAAAAACATTCCCTTAAAGAGTGATTACGCACACGATCTGGATGCCATGGCAGCGGCCATCGATGCAGACACAAAACTTGTTTATGTCTGCAATCCCAATAACCCAACCGGAACCCTGACGCCTGCGGCCGATCTGAAGGCTTTCTGTAAAAAGGTATCTTCCGGGGTTCCTGTATTTATTGATGAAGCCTACCTGGAACTGACGAATGACTTTGCCGGAATGACCATGGCCGGATTGGTTAGCGAAGGATATGATGTCATCATTGCCCGCACATTCTCCAAGATTCATGGCATGGCTGGTTTACGCATGGGCTACATGGTGGCTCAGCCGGAGAGAATTGAAGTAATACGGCAAATGGTAAGAACGGAAATGGGAATCTGTGTAACCTCTGCTGAAGGCGCAATGGCCAGCATGGATGATGTTGCCTTTCAGGAGCTAACCCGAAAAAACAATTCGGAGGCACGTGAATATGTTTTTGCAGCGTTGAAGAAGGCAGGAATGAATCCCGTTCCTTCGGTTACTTCATTCATTCTCTTCCCGCTGGAAATGCCTGCAAAGGATTTTGTGGGTAAGATGATGGAGCGTGGTGTGATGGTGCGTGGCTATACGATTAATGACAAGCCATACGGTCGTGTCAGCATGGGTACCAGGGAAGAGGTGGAACTTTTTGTCAAGAGCTTGAATGAAATAGTTTCATAAACAAGCCTGGTCAACCGGTTGGCCAGGGCGAACCGGCTGATTTTCTTTTCTGAAGAAATTGTTTCAACCACTTGCCTTTGTATTCAATGAGTCCCGCTTTTGCCAAAACATTTTATCTCATACTGATTATCGCTATTGGCTACCTGATGAAAAAAAAGGTGGCTTCCAAAGATCAGAAGGATGGAATCAAATCTATCATTCTGAGTCTGGCGTTACCAGCGACTATATTCATCGCGTTATTGAAAATAGACTTCGTCCCGGAACTTGCCCTTGTGCCTGTTCTTGCACTTGCTTTCAACTTCATTGTGTTTGCGTTGTTGGACAAGATTCCGTTACAGAAGACCCTGGGGGTCCCGGCGAATCAGTATCGGGCACTTACGCTGCTGATCCCTTCCCTCGCACCCGGACTGTCTTGTTTTCCATTTATTATGGAGTATTCCGGTGGTGACACACTCGCAATGGCTGCCCTTGCAGATGTTGGCAATAAGGTATTTGTACTTGTGATTGCCTACACAATAGCTATGCGCTGGTATTTCAGTGTGAACGGCGTCCAATCGGGCAATCGCAAGACAAGAATAAAGGGGCTTGTCATATCGTTGATTGAAGAGCCTGTCAACATGGTGATAGCCGTTGCGTTAATCATGCTGGCGCTCGGATTGAATTTCGAATCGCTTCCTTCCTTTGCGCAGATGAGTATTGACAAGATCAGTTTGATGATGACTCCTCTTGTTCTGTTGTTCATTGGTATTTCTGTTAAGCTAACCCTGGAGCAGGTGCGTACCATCTTCACGTTTCTATTCGTACGTTCGGGTATTGCCTTCCTGCTGAGTGGTCTTCTGCTTGCCATCTTGCCTGTGACTGACCTGGGTACCGCATTGTTGATAGTTGTATTCCCGCAGAGTGCATGCAGTTTCTGGCCATTTGCACACATGTCTGCCGTTAGCAAGCTGGAGAAAAAGAATCATGTGGAAAACAAAACATTTGACCTGGACTTCGCGATGAATGTGATCGCTTGTTCGCTTCCCTTCTCTGTAATCCTCATCCTGGGAGTCTATTCCTCGGGCAGCTTCTTCAGTACACCTGCGCCAGTTGCAATCGCGGGTTTAATACTACTGGCACTCGCGGTAGTGCCTGCTGTAGTCTTTGCAAAAAGACCGGCAAGATTGGTGCTTGAGGAAAAAGCAAAGTAATACCACTGCTTCGGGCTTTGGCTTGAATTGGTGGGAAGTGGGATCAGGTATTATCCTCTCATTGTTCGCATAACTTCCTGCAAGGCCTTCACTACTTTCTCCGTTTGTTCCTGGTTGGGAGTATCGTCCCAATTGTCTATTAGAGCATTTCCTCCGAGTACAATTCCATCCTTGCGGGGAATAGCGTAGCCGTTATCCGTTGTCAACCGGTAATTGAAATCAGGTTGTGGAATCAGGAAGGAAAGTTGCCCGGATACCGGCGTGAGATTGATGTCGTTGAAGAGTGCCTTAGAGCCCAGTCCTGTACAGTTCACAACACACTTCTCTGGTAACGCATCTACATCTTCCAATGTATTGAATGCTTTGATCTTTATACTGCCACCGTAAGCGAAAAAGTCGGTGATATGTTTGTTTAGATAGGAGGGAATGTTGAATACAAGCGATGTGTGCTTAACAACCGTGTCAATAGCAAATGGATGTTGACCCTTTTCAAGTACCTGGTCCTCCGGTAAAAGTTTCGGAACCTCGAGGCGAACGGAATGGCCTGGAATAACCTGCCTGGGATTTTGCCTGACGACATACTCATCCATCCACGTAACAATGTCATTGAGTCCAAGCAGGTTCTGATACGCGAGGAATGAATAGTGTGTAGCCTGTTCCCATCGTTCCTTGAATGCGTCCGTCATGTGCTCATCCTCAATGAGTCGATAGGAGGGTGACCAGGTTCCGGTGGCTTTGCTTGATGTTACTTGTGGCGGAAGGTCTTTCGTGTAAATCGTCACATCAAAACCTTTGCGTTGCAGTAAACGGGCGGTCGTAATTCCTACAACGCCACATCCCATTACAGCAAACTTTTTCTCACCGGTAGTTTCGGCCAATGCAACTGCCTGGCGACCCGTACCCCAGGAGAGTGACCAGCCGGAGCCACCATGCCCATAGTTGTGCACAACAGTTTTGCTCCCCACGGTTTCTTTCTCCAGTCGATTGCCATTCTTTCTAAAGGGCCGCAGACCAACGGTTTCCTTAATTACACGATCAAGGGATACGTTGAGTTTAGGGAGAGTCAGCGAAGAACGGGAATGGGTTGAGCTCAGCGAGGGAGCGCACGATGAGATGACACCCAATCCGAGCATTCCGGAAAGCTGGAGGAACTGCCTCCGGTTTCTAATGATATTTTCTGTCGGCTTCATGGGAATACGGCTACGATTTCTATTTCAATAAACTTGTCTGGATTGACCAACTGCGCTATGCCGATCGTTGACCGGGCAGGTTTCGTTGGGTTTTCAGCCACGCCAAAATACTGGGCATACGCATCGAACCATCCCTGAAAATCATGCTTACCGGTTTCTTTGTCGGGGGCTACATAGACGCGCATGAACACAACATCCCTGAATGACAGGCCTTCTGTTGCAAGGTCTGCCTTCAACTTATCCAGGATGGCGACAGACTGTTTTTTTGTGTCGCCAACCTTGTTTCTGTACGATGCAGTGGCAACGGTATCAAACACAGGGGCTACTCTCCCGGAAGAGTAGAACAACTTTTTTGCAGGGACGACTACTCCCGATGAGATCGGTGAGGCAGAATTACCCCGGTAGATGGGTGCATCCTGTGCTGCGGTTACGAAAGGGGAAATAAAGTAGCTGCCCAATAAAATCAGAAAGGGGATCCTGGATCCCCAAACTGTGTTACAACTCAAACTCATAATTGTAATATCGTTCTGTAAAATCAACAAGCAGCGAAGCAACCCCCAACCCAGGGGTTATTTGGAGTAGAAGGATTGCAAGCTGCTATGTTGAGTTTCATCTTACTTTTTGATTCTGAATGGAATGTCCTTGTAGATGCCCGCGTACTCATTGGGTTTGTCGGCGGAATAGGTGACTACGATCTTCCCCTCTCCATCTGTTGTATATTTCCCCAACTCAACACTCCCCACAAAGACAGACAGTTCCAACCCGGAAACAGGCAGGTACTTGATGCCTACCGTGTTATCCAGTATGCCACTCTTGTCGAGTTCGGAAACAATTGCCGTGATTTCAGAGGGATTTGAATCCGCAACATCAATAACGACAGGAGATACCACACGGGTGAAGGCCAGATCCGATTCCTCCTCACATGCGGCTGCAACCATGAGTACCAGTGTAACCAATATGATATGCGTTAATGTTTTCATTGTAGTTTCATTTAGTAGTTGAACATCAGTCTTCGTCTTCGACCCACCAGGGTTCGGTCTTCATATCATCAGCACCACCATTCAACTGGTTCGCTTCACCTACTTTGGCTGCATTCAGCGAATACTCCGTAGAAGGATAAACCAGACGCGTAGGCAGAACACCATCATTCATGAATAGTGACTGAGGATCGTGCGGTGGCATTACCGGGTAACCGGTTCTTCGCAGCTCGGTCCACGCCTCAACTCCCTGACCAAACAGTGCGATCCATTTCTGAGTCATGATGCTTTCTTTGGTGGCTGCACCTTGATTGGCTATGTAGCCTACAGGTGGAACAAGTCCATATTGTTCGAAGGAAGCAGTGATGCCGGCTTCAAAGTAGGCTTGTGCATCTCCGGTAATATCACCTTCAAGGGCTGCTTCTGCTTTTGTGAACAGCAGTTCGGCGTAGCTCATAAGCACTGCAGGTGAAGTGGGTGTGGCAAAGAGGCTTGGATTAACGGTGGCGCTATACCCTACGTAGCCTACCGCTATGTTTCCGGGGAGTCCGTTCGGGTGACCGGTGATTTCTCCGCCTGCATCTTCACCGGGAATGGCGTACACTTCCAGCCGGGTATCGTCCAGGGCTTTTAGTTTGTCAACCAGTGTGCTGCTGATGTTCCAATCGGTACGGCCCTGTTGTATCAGAATGTCATTCCATGGATTTTGAGTGCCGAGGGTTGAACCGTATACGAACCTGGCCATCTCCTCATTGCTCCCGATCATTGGATAGGTTGTTGGATCATTCATCATTTCCTGCATGATGGCGCTGGACCCGGGCACTTTGTGGGCCTGACGGTTCAGCAATTTGAAGCGCAGGGAATTGAAGAATTTTTTCCATTTCATCACATTACCATTAAACATGATGTCACCGGCCACGGTAGTGATGGATTCATCCAGTTTTTCATTGGCTATTCCCAGTTCCTCAATCAGGCCTGCGTATACTTTTTCCTGTGAATCGTATCCGGGTGAGTAGATGGGTGTCTCAGCGGTTCCTGACAGGGCTTCTGAATAAGGGATGGCCCCCCATACATCTGTCAACATGGAGAAAACCCAGGCACGCATGCCGATCCCGATGCCTTCGTATGTAGCATTTGGACTCTTGCCATCCGGCGCCGATATCGTTACGATCCGGTGAAAGTTTACTAACGCGTCGGTGTAGAATACTTCCCAATTCTTGATGTTGACGGAGGGTTGTACGTTATAGTTGTCGCCTTCGTTCTCGTAGATGTTCCGGGTGAAATACCCGACCCACGACATACCATGATCAAAGTTGAGCCGCTCGTTTCTGGTCTTATTTCCCCAGTAGTTATCTACTGCGGTCTGCAATGCCTGAGGAAGCAAGAACTGTGCACCCACCGCAGTAGGGTTGTTGGGATTTGAATTAATTTCCTCAAAGTCACCTGTGCATGAGAGCGTGGTTAGCAAAAGACCCATAACCATCCCTCGTACGCTGTATCTAAGTTTCTTCTCGATTCTCATAGGTTAGAATTTTACGTTGATGTTAAAACCTACACTTCTTGAACTGGGCAACTGTCCGTAGTTGTAGCCCAACCGTCCTTCACTCACTTCAGGATCGATATGCGTGGTATTCTTAAAAAGAATGGCCAGGTTTCTTCCAATCAGCGAAACAGAAACGCCTTGCAGAAAATTATTCTCAAACAACCTTGCAGGAAGTGCGTAGATAAGAGACAGTTCACGCAGTTTCACGTAGCTGGCATCAAACACTGCAGCTTCGTGGTATTGCCGTCCGCTGTAATAGCCCATGAGTTGGCGGGTGGGTACTACCACATCGTTGGGCACATATACCGGAACATCGGAAGTTGCAATGTTCTTAACGCCTACTCCAATGGTTCCTTCTTCACGACCAGCCTCACTTTCCTTGAGTACTCCGGTGATCCGGGCAATGCTGGTTCCCATGTCGTAGATGTCTCCGCCCATTTTTACATCAAACAGGAAGTTCAGTGACAAGCCCTTGTACTTCAGTGTACCAAATGCACCGCCGATCCAGTCAGGTGTGATGTTACCAATCACATGCTGTCCGGGTATGTTGGTGGGATATCCGTTGGTAAATATCAATTCACCGTCAGGTGTACGGTTGAATTTGTTCCCGTAGAAGTTGCCATACGCTTGTCCTACGCGCGCTTCCAGTGAAGCACCGCGTTCAGTCCAGATCGTAAGGGAAGAAAGACCTTCGGCCAGTTCAATCACCTGGCTGTTGTTCCTGGCGAAGTTTATCCCGGCATCGAAAGTAAGTCCTGAAGGCATTTTAAGAATCGTACCACTCAATGTTATCTCGACCCCTTTGTTGAGAATTTCACCTGCGTTCAATGTCAGACTGGTGTACCCGGTTGAGCGGGATATATCCACTGGAAGAATTTGGTCAACCGTCGATTGGTTGTAGTAGGTAACATCCAATCCGATTCTTCCTCTCAGGAATTTGAACTCGCCTCCAATTTCAATTCCGGTTGTGTTTTCTGGTTTCAGATTAGCGTTAGCAATGCTTTTGCTTTCTGCAAACTTTGGAACACTGCCGTCGTACAGGCCTTTTGGATCAAACACTTGCTCCAGAAGATAGGGGTTTCCATCGCTTCCTACATTTGCCCAGCCTGCGCGCACTTTGGCATACGAGAGAAAGTTACTCTGCAAGCCCAACATCTCTGTAACCACTGCGCTTAACGAAACCGATGGATAGAAGAATGACCAGTTATCAGGTGGCAGCGTGCTGAACCAATCGTTCCTTCCGGTTACATCAAGAAACAGGTAGTCGTTATATCCGAGTTGAACGGATCCAAATATGCTGTTGACTTCTTTCTCTTCGATCAGGCTTTGATCGACATTGGGACTGGCATTGTTGCCGGTATTGTACACGCCGTCGATGGTCAACTGCTGAACTTGTGTATAATTTCTCTTATAGTATTGGGTGCGATGAACTGCACCTGCCTGCGCAATGACTGAAAATTTGGAAATGGACTTATTGACCGTTACCATTATATCCGAATTGGATTCCTGGCTCCTCAGGACTTCTTCGCTATAGGCCCCTCTGCCAAAGGATCCGTTTCGGATGCGTTCGTAAGCCGTTACGTTAATCCGGGTGTCAGTCCAGAAGTCTGTTCCTGTTCGTGCCATGACACTCAGCCAGGGCGTTATGTCATAGGTCAGGGCAATGTTTCCAAGGAAGCGATCCTTGTCGTTCGGCCTTACCAATACTTCTTCAGTGAAATAGGGGTTGGTGAAGTACAGGTGCTGCCAGTTAGGAGGTTCCGTATCGCCAGCCTTAGTAATGTGCACGTCGGCGTAGTCCCGGTAGTTCCTTAACTGGTCATAGTTAATGTGGCGATGGTGCCAGATAAAAGTTTGATTGCTTTGAAAGCCGCGGTTGTCAGACCCGGACTTTATGTATTCGCCGCCTGCTGTAAGTGAGATTTTATCAGTGAAGGAATGTGTGGCGTTCAGCCTGAAGTTATTCCGCCAGAAGTTGTTGTTGAAGGCCATGCCATCCTGGGTCATTCTTCCCACAGCCATTCGGAATGTGCTTTTTTCTGTACCCCCGCTAAGCGCTACGTTGGTAGATATCGTTTTTCCTGTTTGCCACCATTGTTCCCAGTTGTCGGGCTCAGGGAGGAGAGGGGCAGTTTCGGTACCGGACCACCAATGACGAACCAGGCTGCCATCCATGGGCGAACCCCAGCTTTCGTCCGTGCCGGCGGTTCCTTTAAAGCCGTCCACCGTGCCACTCCATCCGTCTGCGTACCATGTGTAGCCTGATCCGCCACCGTATGTATTTTGAAACTCCGGTTTTACCAGCGGATCGTCGAATGTTGTTGAGAAGTTAACATCGACACCGATCCCCTTGCCTTTCATGCCGGATTTGGTTTTCACCAGGATGACGCCGTTGGCGGCGCGGGAACCATAAAGAGCGGCCGCATTAGGTCCTTTCAATACACTGACTTCAGCAATGCTGTTCGGATCGATTTCTGACAAACCGCCACCGAACCGTTGGTTGTTGTTTCGGTCTGTCGATGTCGCATTGGTTGTTTGTGAAATGGGGACACCGTCTACCACCACAAGTGGTTGGTTGTTGTTGCTTACCGATGAAAATCCCCGGATTACATATTCCGGGCTTCCACCGGGAGTTGCATTGCCCATTACCTGCAGCCCGGCCACCCGGCCAGAGAGATTGTTGACAATATTCTGCGTCGGCACCTGTGTAAGTGTTTCGCCTTTGACACCCTGAACAGCATAGCCGAGTGATTTCTTATTCCGTTCGATACCAAGGGCAGTTACAACAACTTCTGCCAACTGTTTGGAATCCTGGCCCAAAGAAATATCGATCACGGAACGGTCGCCGGTCTCGACTTCCATGGTGTGGTATCCAATAAAAGAGAATACCAGTGTACTGGCATCCGATTCCACCTTTAGCGAATACTTGCCACTGACATCCGTAATGGTACCAATTGAAGTGCCTTTAAGAACGACGTTAACACCGGCAAGGGTGGTATTGTCATCGATCGAGCGGACAACTCCACTGAGAACCCGTTCCTGCGCCAGGAGCGGTACTGAGTAGACGAACAGGCAAGAACCCAGTAGCGTAGCCAACAGGTACCTTCCCCGAAATGATAGAGTAGAACATTTCTGCATAGGGTATATGGTTTAGATTAAACAAAGCGTAGACTTTGCCATTAAAAACACTACCATAACCCCTGGGCGCAATAGGATATATTGGCCTTGTAATGTTTTACAACACAATGTATCGTTAAAACAAGCTTGTTATTGTGTGATGTAGGGAATGTTACTAAAAAGTTACTTCTAACGATTACAGAAAAAAAGTTCCGAAAATGTTGTTGTTAAGAATTGGAGCGTTCAAACGGTGGCAGATAAAATGAGCCACTGATGAGAATAATCTAAATTCCGTTTAATCGAATTAAAAAAAATCAAAAACCTTTCTTTTCATTGCTAAGGAAGATGAAAAGGCATGGTTGAATAAAAACCTCAGTCAAAAGGATGTGCTTGAAATTATGTCAGCCATCTTATTAATGAGAGCATCATTTACTAACATAAAACATTTTATCAACAGATATTAACCAATGTTGAAAAGTAGGCAATCGCAATAGGCAAGATTGCCTATTGCCATTTGCTTACTGCCATTTTTTCGTTTGTATCATAGATTATTGAATGAACTAAGTAGCACTAAATCACTAAACGATTAATAAGATCCGGCGATGCAAGCATACACGATTTCTAAACTTTTGATAATACGCAACATTGTGACCGGTGTTCATCAGGTCTTGGGACCGATGAATTACCAGGTGGCTATGCAAGAGGCTAATCAATACTTATTGACAGGTGATAAGAAGAAAAGCATTGGAAGCTTTCAAGAGTTCTGTAAGTGGAGAAGATCAAAATTGAAGACCTTGCCAACGCAGTTAAACAGGAAATCATTGCCGGGTTAGCGTTGAATAATAATAATTAATCAACTGTAAAAAGCTGCCCTATCATTCATTGTTTGGCAATGCGTTAAATGCTTTTCGCTTGTCATCCATCCAGGCACTCATCGCGTCAGGAGACGTCATGTTGTTACGCATTTCGTTCATTGCCTGGATATGGGCAGCATCGCCTTGTTGGACCATTTCGCGAGCGTGTTTGCTGACCATCATAGCAATCTCGTCAAATGTATTGGCGCTGAATGTTTGATTGCATGCACCGCCCAATTCTTTGCAGGTCATAGTTTTCATGTTCCTTGTTTTTACATCCGGATTTGTAGTCTGATCCCGGCAGTACAAATTAAGAATTCTATCATCTATCTGAAATTCCTTTCTTCAGGAAATGTATCAGTTTGAAATCTTTCTTTTTGCGTTTTGTCCGAGTATCGGAACCCGGTGAAGTCTATGGCCAGATTGTTTTTAACCTGTAAAGTGTCGCTTCTTTGATTTCCACACCTTGGTCAGCGTTAACAGAAATTTTAGAGAATGGTGATGTTGGAAAAACAAGTTCCGTCATGACAACCTCACCATTATTGGCAAAAACTTCAATGGAGGAAGTGTCAACAAAAAGATTGAGTCGAATGCGTGTACCCGATGGCCTCGCTGCATAATGTTTTGCAGCAAAACCTTTTTCAAATTCTACTACACCCGCGCGTGTACGGTCGAACACCATTTTATCATCTACAGAAAGAATGACAGATTCATTGTTCGCATTCGTGAGAACAAGAGAACATTTTTTTCCTGCCGGGATATCCACTATGAGATCCAACTCAAACAAGTCGCCTGTCTCCACTTGCTGCGAAGAAGAAAGCGGATCAAGAATATTCCTGGATTCCTGCCTGAGGCTTGCTGCTTCCTGAACTGGTGTTGATAAAAGAATGTAGTCGTTAGCTATTTTTTTTAACTTAAGCTCGCGAGGCAATGTCATCGCATTACGCCAAATGGTAGTGGGAACCTTGTCGGCGTACTGCCAGTTGCTCATCCATCCTAAAAAAATCTGACGGTCTTTTTCTTTTGGAAGATCTGACCATGTAACGCCAGCATAATTGTCGGTGCCGTAATCAACCCACTTACCTTCCTTTGAATCTGCTGAAAATGTCTTGCCATCAAAATCTCCTGTAAAGTATTGCGTGGCTGATCCACCATTAAGACCGCCTGGATTTATACTTACAATTAAGATCCATTTTGTTTCATTAGTACCCTGCACTTTCAAAGGAACCAGGTCAGGACATTCCCATACGCCTCCATGGAATCCGGCATCCTTACCGAACTCACTTTCCAAACGCCAACGCAGCAAATCCGGTGACGAATAAAAACGAACGTGATCACCACAGGCCAATGTCATAATCCACTTATTGCTCTTTTCAAAAAACCTCACTTTCGGATCACGGAAGTTCCAAATACCCGGACTCGTCAATACCGGGTTGTTTCTATATGTCGTCCATGTTCTTCCTTTGTCGGTACTATAAGCAACAGCCTGCGATTGACATTGCTCACCTTTCCTATCTTTCACCGGATCATGATAAGTGAATATAGCCACCAGGGGGGGCGTTGTTGAAGAACTAAACCCGCTGGAATTTTTCCAGTCCACAACAATACTTCCGGAAAAAATATAGCCAAGACTATCGGGATAAAGGGCGATGGGAAGATGTTCCCAATGAATGAGATCCTTAGAAACAGCATGCCCCCAGTGCATCGGTCCCCAGACACTGCTATCGGGAAAGTGCTGATAGAACAAATGATATTCGCCTTCGTAGTAAACGAGTCCATTGGGATCGTTCGCCCACTTTGTCAGCGGACTAAAGTGAAATTGAGGTCTGTACTTTTCTTTTAACAGCGTTTCATTTTTATCCACAATCTTTTGTGAAAACACAGGAATTGTGAAGAAGATAAAAAGGTAAAAGAAATTTTTAATAAACCCTCTCGGCGTTACCATACGTTAAGTTGATTTCATATGATCAATTTGTGCTACTGCGTTTAGTAGCAAAGAGCAGATACGTTTGTGTTTTTTGACGGCTTCATTTACTCAAAAATGTAAGCCAGCCACTAAAGCACGAAAACACTAAATAACACAAAAAATTTCAAGGCCTTTTTTTGCCCTTCCTACAACAGGGCAAGCGACAATTCATCAAGCTCTTTACGGTAAGGTAAAGATGATTGTGCACCCATGCGGGTAACCGATATAGAAGCTGCTTTGCATGCAAAGGCCACCGCCGCATCCAGTGATTTATTTTCACTGAGCGCTACGGCCAGTGCTCCATTAAAGCAATCCCCTGCTGCAGTGGTATCTACGGCCGTAACGGGAGGTGCAGGAATCATTTGTTTTGTTACGTCATTAGACAGATAAGCGCCTTTTGCACCCAGTGTAATCACCACATTCCTTACACCTTTCTTATGCAATACCGCGGCGGCTTCCTCCGCTGATTCAAGGTTAGTCACGCGAATTCCGGTGAGAAGTTCAGCCTCCGATTCATTGGGCGTAATCACAAAGATATGTTTGAATACTTCTTCGCTGAGGCTATTGGCCGGGGCAGGATTGAGAATTACTTTCAGATTATTCTTATACCCTTGCTCCACAGCATACTCAACGGTATCTAAAGGTATTTCAAGTTGCAGCAGCAATATTCCATGATCACTGATTGATTTTAACGCCTGTTCAACTTTGATAATACTTAACTGTGCATTTGCACCCGGCGCTACCGCAATGCTATTCTCACCTTTGGCATCCACGTTAATGAGGGCCACACCAGAGGGATGGTCTTTGTCGGTTGTAATAAAAGTGGTATTGATCTTTTCACGTTGGAATTGCTGCATCGCCTGCCTTCCGAAAATATCATTTCCGATGCTCGCTACGAAGGTTACATTACCGCCCAGTCTTGAAGCCGTCACCGCCTGGTTTGCACCTTTTCCGCCCGGATTCATGAGAAACGATCCTCCGATGACAGTCTCTCCCGGCGACGGCAATTTATCTGCCTTCACTACCATGTCTGTATTCGAGCTGCCAACTACATAAATAGGTATACCCATAAAATTTTTGTTCTTAAAATGAGTGGCCAAAAGTATTTGATGTGCTATAAAAAAAGCACACCATTTTTAGCTTGTTTAGCTAATCCTAATAAGTACACAATCAATCTTTATGAACAGTTTCTCTTCGAATTGACAAAAATTATTGAATTTACCGGACATATACTAAATTTTTGATTTTTAAGATCAGGTAATCCTATGTATTCAATAGAGCACCTTTTTTCACTGGTCAAATCGATGAGCAAGTCGGAAAAGCGATACTTCCGGCTGACGACAGATCTTCAGCAAGGGGAGAAAGGATATCTGAGCTTGTTTGATATTCTTGATTCATCAGTAAATTGAATATTGTTCACCAGACCGATTAACCATGAGAAAAATCTTTAGACCACTTTACCTTATGCTCGCCGGGTTATGCGCCTGCCAGCAACCAGCAACAGAAAAAAAAGAAACTCTACCCAGTGAAATTACGCTGTCGAAAACAGTGCTCCAGGACAAGATAAAAGGTGGCTGGGCCGGACAGGTGATTGGCGTCACTTTTGGCGGTCCTACGGAATTCCGGTTTGAAGGAACCATGATCAACGATTACCAGCCCATCGTATGGTATGACGGATATATCCGCAAGACCATGATCGACTCACCGGGTCTGTACGATGACTTGTATATGGACCTTACCTTTGTTGACGTCTTTGAAAAGGAAGGACTTGATGCACCCGTGGAATCTCATGCAAAGGCGTATGCCAATGCCGAGTATGTTTTGTGGCACGCCAACCAGGCCGGCCGTTATAACATACTGAACGGAATTATGCCTCCGGAGTCCGGCCACTGGCTGAACAATCCTCATGCCGATGATATTGACTTTCAGATCGAAGCCGACTTTTCGGGTCTGATGTCACCCGGCATGCCGAACACTGCTGCCGCTATCGGAGATGGTATTGGTCACATCATGAACTATGGCGATGGCTGGTACGGTGGTGTGTATGTAGGCGCTATGTATTCCCTGGCGTTTGTATCAGACGATATTCATTATGTTGTTAAAGAAGCACTGAAGACGATCCCCTCTGAAAGCACATTTTACAAATGCATCCAGGATGTTATTCAATGGCATGAGCAATATCCTGACGGCTGGAAGAGCAACTGGTTTGAAATACAAAAGAAATGGTCTGACGATGTGGGTTGTCCGGACGGTGTGTTCACCTCATTCAACATCGATGCAAAAATCAATGCTGCCTACATTGTGCTGGGATTACTTTATGGAAATGGTGACTTTACCAAGACCATGGATGTCTCCACACGCGCAGGCCAGGATTCCGATTGCAATCCTTCATCAGCCGGCGGAATATTGGGCACAATGCTGGGCTATGATAACATTCCTTCTTACTGGAAAATGGGATTGAAAGACGCTGAAGATATCGACTTCAAATACACGACGATGTCATTGAATGATGTTTATGCCCTGGGATTCAAACATTCGCTACAGGTAATTGAACGCAACGGTGGAAAAGTGACCGAGGACGCTGTGACGATCAAAGTTCAGCAACCCGAAACCGTTCGACTCGAGCAAGGTTTTACCGGGCACTATCCGGTAGAAAAGAGATCTGTTAATGAATTACTGAAAGGTGAATATACATTTGAATTTGAAGGTATTGGATTTGTGATGATGGGATGGTGTGACCCGGTAAAAGGATCAAGCTGGGATTACAAGGGAGACTATTTTGCTACCGCAGACCTGTATATTGATAACGAAAAAGTAGAGACAGCAAAACTTCCGGCGAGTTATATTAAACGGCGGCATGAGCTTTTCTGGAAATATCAGCTTGCTCCCGGAAAACATACCGTCACAATAAAACATGTAAAACCGAATCCTGATTTCGAAGTGCATTTATCCAATCTTCTTATTTATGACAGCCAACCTAAAACCGTGAAGTAAATGTTTATCGTACAAAGTTATTCCGTCGCCGTACTGTTTTGCATCGTCACCATGCTCTGTTGGGGCTCATGGGCAAATACACAAAAGCTAGCCGGTAAGACATGGCGCTATGAATTGTTTTATTGGGATTATGTTTTTGGCATACTGCTTCTCTCGCTGGCTTTTGCATTTACCCTGGGAAGTATAGGAGAACATGGACGTCCTTTTTTGGAAGATCTCCGGCAGGCCGAGACAGGAAATATAGTGAGCGCTTTTCTCGGCGGTGTGATTTTCAACGCAGCGAATATATTGTTGTCAACAGCGATCGCGATCGCGGGTATGTCGGTAGCTTTTCCGGTAGGAATTGGAATTGCTTTAGTGCTCGGCGTCATTGTAAATTATGCAGGTTCTCAAAAGGGAGATCCCATACAGTTATTTACAGGCGTCGGCTTGATTTGCGTGGCTATCATCATTAATGCATTAGCGTACAGCAAGACGTCTTCAGGAGGAACAAAAGTTTCTTCCAAAGGGCTAGTTGTCTCCATCGTGGCGGGAGTATTAATGTCGTTCTTCTATCGATTTGTTGCAGCTTCCATGGACCTGGATAACTTTATGACACCGGCAACCGGAATGATGACACCTTACACTGCGGTTGTTATCTTTTCATTGGGAATTTTTATCAGCAATTTTGTTTTTAATACCATCCTGTTTAAAAAGCCCATTAGCGGTGAGCCTACCAGCTATTCTGAATATTTCAAAGGAACGTTTCCAACACACCTCGTTGGTATTCTGGGAGGTATTATCTGGGGTGTTGGCAACTCACTTAATCTCATTGCTGCCGGAAAAGCCGGAGCTGCAATTTCATATGGACTGGGTCAGGGAGCGACGTTGGTAGCTGCATTATGGGGAGTATTCATTTGGAAAGAGTTTAAGAACGCTCCAAAAAGTGTATCGACATTGTTAGGAATAATGTTTATACTCTTTACGGTAGGAATAATTTTAATTATCAGGGCAGGTGAATAGTTGATCTTCCTTTAAGAGTATAACTTCCACTGGTTTATCCTAAGCAAAAACTAAAATTTTGAGATGCGTTTTCCCGAACGTTTATGATTGACCACCAATTTCATTCTCAATATCCAACAAAGTGCTGTTCATTTTTCGTTGGTAGTCCTTGGGAGCGAGTCCAAATTCTGCTTTGAAACATTTGGAGAAATAAGATAAGCTTGAGAAGCCTACATCATACATGATCTCTGAAATGTTACCTTCTTTGTTCTTCAGGAGCAAGGAAGCTTTCTTGACCCTGTATTTTTTGATGATGTCTTTGGCAGAGTAGTTGGTCAATGATTTTAATTTCCGGTAAAGATGTGTGGAACTTATGCCGATTTCCCCGCTGATCAATTCTACACTTAATTCCGGGTTGGCAATATTGGCTTCGATAATTTCCATAACCTGTTTAATGAATTTGTTGTCTTCATTATTGTTTTTGTTTGCCGCGTGCGGTTGTGTAATTAATTCATTCCTGAAATAATCCACCAGCTCTTTGTTCCGTTGAATAAGGTGGTCAATGTGCGCTTCAAGCAAATCGATTTCAAATGGTTTGGTTATATAGACATCTGCGCCGGTACGAATTCCTTCAACTTTTTGAGCATTCAAACTTTTTGCTGTGAGAAGAATGATTGAGATATGACTGGTCTTCGGATTTTCTTTTATTTTCCTGCATAATGTTAACCCATCCATAACAGGCATCATAATATCGCTGATGATGACTTGCGGAATAAAATTATTGGCTTTCGTTAATCCTTCTTCTCCGTCTTCAGCAATTACAAAATCATATTTGTGAGCAAGACTACTTTTTACAAAAGTGATCATATCGACATTGTCTTCAATGATCAGAATAAGCGGCTTATCAGATTCTAATCCATATTGGTATGAATTAATATCCTGTCTTTGCGGGTGAACCGATCGCCTGGCCAGCAAACTAATGGTGTCATCTTCATGGATAGCGTCAAGAGGAAAGTGTGATTTTCCTAATGGAAGGTGAATGATAAATGCAGTTCCTTTGCCAACCTCACTTTCAACACTAATGGTGCCATGATGCAACCGTACATATTCTGCTGCCAGCGTTAGCCCAATTCCAGAACTTGCATCTCTTTTCTTTCCTTCCGGTGATTGGTAGAATCGCTCGAATATTTTTGGCTTATCTTCCGGAGGAATGCCAACTCCTGAGTCAGAGACGATTATTGAGAACGCTCCCTCTGTGAATCCGGGAAGATCATGGACAACCGATGTTGTCAAATCAATTCTCCCTCCTATTGGGGTGAACTTGAAAGCATTGGACAGAAGATTGAATAAAACAGTTTCAATCTTTTCGGCATCTACCCAAACCGGTTTTTCTTTTTCTTCCGCATGAAAATTAAAATCTATCTTATTACGGTGGGCCTGATCTGTAAACAATGAAAATACTTCATAACAAAATCCAACCAGTTCCACGTTAGCTACATTTATTTGCAGCGTATCATTTTCCAATTTATTGAGGTCGAGGATCTGGTTGAGCAACTTAAGCAGTCGGATGGAATTCTTTTCAGCCAGGTTGATCAGTATACTGCTTTCCTTATCAAGATTCCCTTTCTTCTGGATTTCATGGATGGGCGGTAAAATCAAACTGATAGGTGTTCTGAGTTCATGCGAGATGTTGGTGAAAAACTGTTCTTTCGTTTGTTCGATCTCTTCCGCATGCTCCTTCTCCATCTTAATGATCTTCAATTCATTTTTCAGATGTACACGGGTAGAGTATGTTTTTAAAGCATAATAAATTATCCCGATCACTAATGCAATGTAGAGTGCAATGAAACCTTTCCTGAGGAATAAGGGAGGATTGATGGTTAGCGAAAGCGTAGCCATGTGATCGCTTTCTATACCATAGTTATTCGTTCCCTTAACAATGAAAGTATATGCACCTGCCGGCAGGTTGGAATACACCGCAAAATTTTTGTCACCCGAAACATAATTCCATTCCTCATCAAAGCCTTCCAGCTTGTAAGCGAATGTATTCATAGTGGGCTGCCAGAAATGCAGGGAAGAAAATTCAAATGAAACGGAGCGTTGATCATAATTCAACGTCAGTTCACCGGTGAAGGAAACTTCTTTGTTTAAAAGTATTTCACCATTGATTTCTTCATTAATCGAAATGTTTTTATTGTTGATCTCAAGAGCGGTTAAATAAATGTTGGGCTTGAACGGATTGGGTTTCACTTTATCGGGAGAGAAAATAATGTAGCCATTGTCGCCACCGAAAATAATTTCGTTTGAAGCGGTTCGGGCAGCACATCCGTAATAAAAACTTTTTAGAGGAATGTTTTTATCGAGTGGAAAAATCTCCAGTCGCTGGTTTTCAGGATTAAACTTTTGTAATGATGTGTTGGATGAACTCCAGATATTTCCGTCACGGTCTTCTATAATGCTGTTAAGCGTAACATCATTGGCCGATTGTAGTGAGTGAAGGTAGGCTTTATCTTCACCGGGTTTGTATTGTACTAACCCATTTTGGGTGCCTGCCCACAGATGTCCCTTCCTGGAAAAATAAACACAGTAGATCATTTGATGATGGGAAGCGTTGCTAAAGGATGGAATGTGAGTTTTGGTGAAATTTTTTGGATCGACTCTGTACAGTTCATCATAATCGATTACCCATAGGTAGTTATTGCCTGCTACATGTTTTTCCGATCCTGATGGTAAAGATTGTACAGGCTCAAACGTGATTGTTTCAGGTTGCATTAAGTTACCTACAATTTTATAAAGCCCTCCTTCCCACGCGCTTACCCAAAGCGATCCATCCGGTGTTTTCGTGAACTTGCCAATGTAGTTGGAGGAAAGCCCATTCGTTTCATTGGCAGTTATCGCATGCATCTTTACATTCGTTTCATCCCAAATGTTTATCCCTCCTGCAGTTCCAATCCATATCCTTCCGAAGTTATCCTCTTCAAGTGCGTATACATTGTTTAAAAGAATTCTGTTATTAGCCGGCGCTTCTGCGTTGAAAACTTTTCTTGAATTTGTTGCCGGGTCAATACGTATAACACCATGTTGTGTGGCAAGCCAGTAGATACCCTCCGAGGTGATCAGAAAAGATTTCACCTGGTTTCCGATGAGTTGATCTTTTTCAGGGTGGGATATTTCAATGTACTCATAAAAGTTTCCAAACTTATTTATGCGGCTCAATCCATTGGATGTGACAAACCAGATTACGCCTCCTGTGTCTTCCATGATTTGCCAGATGACATTATTGGCAAGTGAATAGGTTACCTGTGGATTGTGAAAATAGAGTGCATTCGATTTTGTTTTCGGGTTAAACACATTAAGGCCAAAGTCAGTACCCAGCCAGAGCTGATTTTCTTCATCGCTATAAATACATTTGACTACCTCGTTACTGAAGGCAGGATTATTTTCACCGTAATGGATAAAGGTGCCATCCGTTGTGTTGAGTTTATATAAACCTGTTTCCGTTCCAACCCAAAGGAGTGAATCAGATTTTTTTGTGAGAGGCTTGATGTCGAGTATCAAGTGATTGGTAAGCGCAGGTTTGTGCTGGCCTCTGAGGGAAAGTGTCACGAACCTTTTACTATTCACCACCAGTTTGTTCAGCTTGTCGTATGTACCTACCCAAAGCGTTCCGTTGGAATCTTCATAAATAGTTCTTACTACATCATGACTTAATCCACTGTTTTCTTCATTGAAAAGCTGATAGGTATTATCGGTTGGCAAGTATCTGATCAATCCATTTCCCGTACCTATCCAAAGCACATTGTTTTTTCCTTTATAAAGTGTACGAACAGTTCTGTTCGCACCCAGGTCGATACGGGTTACTTCAAGGGTAGTGATATTTATTTTGCATAATCCTCCCCAGGAACCTACCCAAACAAACTCACCGTCATTAATAATAGAAGTAAGCTCATTCGATGGCAACGAGTTTTCAGATTCTGTTCTTTTGAATATTTTGAAACGGTACCCATCATAACGGGCCAGTCCGCTGCCGGTCGCTATCCACATGAAACCATATTTATCCTGAGCAATAGCGGCAATAATGTTGGAGGGCAATCCATCTCGCATAGAAAGTGTGGAAAACAAAGGAGTTCCTCCTTTCAGAAGTAAGCATGGACCAAGGAAAACCGCTCCAAAGAAAAGCAGGACCAGGCATTTTGACTGTAAATCAAATAGTATTCGTTTCACCATTAAAAAATCTCATCCAATACTGAGAACTGGCTAATTTAAGTATCTAACCCTTCAGGTAACGTGCTAATGTTGGATAATTGTCCATTTCTGTAAGATACTTTTCGCCTTTTGCAATCGATTGATGCTAACCTTGCTAAGGTTCTTTAGCTCTTAAAACAAGTTGAAGGTTAGTTTGATGGAAGTGGCCGTTTTGCAATGATTGCGAACGGCACTTTTTCCCTCTTCACTAATAAAAAAGCCACATCAATACTTTATGATCTTAAACACACATAATAATAGCCTATGAATAGAAATCTACCAGTTTCAATTATTCTTTTCCTGATGTTTTCCGTTTCTGCCACGTTTGCCCAGCAGAAACCAATTACAGGAAAAGTTACGGATGAGTTGGGCGAACCACTTCCCGGAGTAAATATCCTTTTAAAGGGAACCTCTGTGGGAACGGTTAGTAATGCAACGGGTCAATACTCCATTTCAATTCCTGACAATCAAAATGAGAATGGCGTACTGATTTTTTCCTTTATCGGATTCGTTTCGCAAGAAATAATAATAGGTGGCCGAACAACCATAGATGTAGGGATGGCAACTGACATCAACACACTGGGAGAGGTTGTTGTGATCGGTTATGGAGAAGTGAAAAAGGAAGACGTGACCGGCGCAGTAGCAACGTTGGGAAGCAGGGACTTTAATAAAGGAGTTGTTTCCTCTCCGCAGGAATTGCTTGCCGGCAGGATCGCTGGTGTCTCAGTCGTAAGCGATGGAGGTGCACCGGGAAGTGGTCAGACCATAAGAATTCGTGGTGGTGCATCGTTGAACGCAAGTAATGATCCTTTGATTGTGATTGATGGATTTCCCGTTGATAACTCAACCAATGCTAATGGCACGCCTGTTATCGGTGGAATCTCAAATCCCCTTAGCACTATTAATCCAAACGATATTGAATCGTTCACAGTTTTGAAAGATGCGTCAGCAACCGCTATCTATGGTTCACGCGCGTCGAACGGGGTAATTCTGATCACTACAAAAAAAGGAGCATCAGGAAAACCGAAATTCAATTTCTCATCTCAACTGGCCGTAAGTGAACCAATAAAGTATGTCAATGTGCTGAAAGGTGATGAGTACCGTGATCTTATTCACGGACTTTTCGAAGATGGCTTCAGCGGAATAACACAACAGGCCGTTGACCGGCTGGGTACTGAAAATACGGACTGGCAGGACGAGATATTTCAAACAGCCTTAACGCAAAACTATAATATTACAGCAACAGGTTCTGTGAAAAAAATCCCTTTCAGGTTCTCGTATGGATACACCGATAATGAGGGAATCCTGAAAACGACGTCCATGAAACGTCATTCTTTTTCTGCCAATCTTAATCCCCGGTTTTTGGATAATCATTTATCCGTCAATGTTAATGTAAAAGAGACACTGGCAGAATCAAACTTTGGAGACCCGGGCGCTGTTGGTTCCGCTGTTGGATTTGATCCTACACAGCCCGTCTATAACAACAATACCCGTTACGGCGGATACTTTACGTGGACAACCGAAAACCTTCCGGATGGATCAATGGATCCTAACGGTGCCGCTAATACATTCGTAAGCAATCCGGTTGCCTTGCTCGACTTAAGAAGAAATATAGCAGACGTAAACCGACTGATCGGTAACATTCAACTGGATTACAAATTTCATTTCCTTCCGGAACTGAGCGCCAACTTAAATGTGGGAATTGACAAAGCAAATACCGATGGCATTGACAATGCACTTCCGGGTTCCACCTGGACCTACCGGGAATATACCGGTGACAACGGAAGATTATTGGATTACACAGGAATCAATACTTCTAAGCTGCTTGACTTTTACCTGAAGTACAACAAAAGATTTGGATCTAATGCATTGGATTTAACGGCAGGATACTCCTGGCAGAATTTCGAACGCGAGGGAACAACCTTTGATAGAAATGGCGACGGTACCCAGGTTCTCGAAGATTCAGAATACTTTAATGAAGTATTTCTTGTATCCTTCTTTGGAAGATTGAATTACAGTTTGAATGATAAATATTTATTAACAGCGACCTTGCGAAACGACGGATCATCCCGTTTTATTGGCGACAACAAATTTGGATTGTTCCCATCCGTGGCATTGGCATGGAAACTCGATCAGGAATCATTTCTTGCCGGCGTTGAACAAGTCTCGATGCTGAAATTACGGTTAGGGTATGGTGTTACGGGTCAGCAAAATATTAATGCAGGGGCAAGTCCGCAATATCCTGCACTGGCATTATTCCGCCAAAGCATAGGCGGAGCTTCTTACCAGTTTGGAAATGAATTTATCCAAACGTACAGGCCTAATCCGTACGATCCAAACATTAAATGGGAAGAAACAACTACCTACAATATTGGTCTCGACTTTGGATTGTGGAAAGATCGCATAACAGGTGCCATTGAAGTTTATAAACGTGAAACAGAAGATCTGATAGGAACCATACCCATCCCGGGTGGAACTAATTTTTCCAATTACCTCACCACGAATGTAGGCAACATGGAAAACAATGGCGTAGAAATAACGCTCACCACACGTCCCATCAGCACTCCGGATGTTAACTGGCAACTCGGTGTTAACCTGGCGCACAATAAAACTGAAATCACAAAACTTACCAAGACCGATAATCCGGAAGATCCGGGTGTGAACGTCGGCGGTATTTCCGGAGGAGTAGGTAACAATATTCAGATACATACCGTCGGTTATGCACCATTCTCATTCTATCCTTTTCAGCAAGTGTATAATTCAGCGGGTGAGCCGGTGGAAGGAATATATGTTGATCGGTCTGAGTCAGGCGGACTCGTTACCAGCAACCAACTCAACAGGTATCACTATCATAGTCCCGTAGCTGAAGTGCTGCTGGGTATTAATTCATCGCTAACCTATAAGAATATTGACTTCTCCTTTTCAGGAAGGATCAGTATTGACAATTATGTGTATAACAATGTGAAGTCCACCTCCACATTTTCCGGCCTCTATGATGCAAATGACTTCTTCAACAACATGAGAAGGTCCGCCTATGAAGTCGGATTTACAAACCCGCAGTATTGGTCGGATCTCTATGTAGAGAACGCGTCATTCTTCAAGATGGATGTGATAAGCTTAGGGTACACGTTAGAAAACCTGGCGCATAGTAAGGTAAAAGCAAGACTTAGTTTTACCGTACAAAATGCTTTTATCATTACAGATTATGAAGGGATTGATCCGGAGTTATCAAATGGAATTGATAACAACATCTATCCGCGGCCACGTACATTCCAATTTGGCGTAAGCATTGATTTCTAACCGACTAAAGAATTACAGCTATGAATAATAATAAAGTAAAAGTATTAGCTACGGTAATCGTTACGATAATCCTGACAAGTTGTGTTGGCGATCTGGACGTAACACCAAAAGACCCAAACCTGATTACATCTGCCAATGTGTATAAAACAGTGGCTGATTATAAAAAAGGATTGGCAAAACTGTATGCAACGTATGCCCTGAGCGGCCAGCAAGGACCGGATGGATTGCCGGATATCGAAGGAATTGATGAGGGATTTGGAAATTACCTTCGCCAGTATTGGAATTGCCAGGAGTTAACAACCGATGAAGCGGTTATCTCCTGGAATGATGCAACCATCAAAGACTTTCACTGGCAAACATGGACACCCACCGATGTGTTTATCGCGGCGATATATTCCAGGATCATGTATACCGTTGCATTGTGTAACGAATTTATCCGGGCGACGGCTGATGCTACCGATGCAGATGTACTAAAGTTTCACGCGGAAGCTCGTTTTCTCCGTGCACTCGCGTATAGCCATGCTATTGATATGTTTGGTAATCCATCTTTCGTTACGGAAGCGGATTTGCCTGGAGCTTTCTTTCCTGAGCAAATTTCAAGGGCGGATTTGTTTACCTACATCGAATCAGAATTAATCGACATTGATGATGATCTGGGCGCTCCCAGGTTTGAGTACGGACGCGCAGATCAGGCAGCGGCGTGGATGGTGCTTGCGAAATTATATTTGAATGCGCAAGTATACATCGGGCAACCTAAATACACGGAAGCGATTTCCGTGCTGAATAAAGTCATTAGTGGTCCTTACACGATCGCTGATACCTACATGCATAATTTTGTTGCTGATAATCATACCAGTCCCGAGATGATTTTTCCGATCACCTATGATGGACTCAACACACAATCGTACGGTGGAATGGTGTATCTCGTTCATGCGCAGATCGGCGGATCGATGCAGGCATTCAATATGTTTGGCACACAGGATGGATGGTCGGGACTCCGGACAACCTCAGCATTGGTCAGCAAGTTTGATGCAAGCAACGACTCAAGGGCATTATTGTGGTCAGATGGGCAGAATCTTGAAATCAAAGATATTGGTGTGTTTACGGATGGATATGGAATTACCAAATTCAGAAATAGAAAATTAAACGGTGATCCTTCAACAACCAATCACAATGTGTTTGTAGATACCGACTGGCCGATGTTCAGATTGGCTGATGCGTACCTTATGTATGCTGAGTCAGTACTTCGGGGGGGAACAGGAGGATCAACCAGCCAGGCATTAACGTATGTCAATCAACTGAGAGAAAGAGCGTATGGTAACACTTCGGGAAATATTCAGCAATCGGACCTGACACTTGATTTCATTCTCGATGAACGGGCACGCGAGCTGTTTTGGGAAGGTCATCGCAGAAGTGATCTTATACGGTTCGGCGTTTTCACAGGTGGCGCTTACCTGTGGCCCTGGAAGGGAAATGTTGCGGAAGGAGTAGCAACATCAGGTCACCGCGATCTTTTTCCCATACCATCTGCAGAACTTGGCGCCAATCCTAATATGGTGCAAAATCCTGGTTATACCGGCAATTAAAACTTAAGACAATGAAACCAAGAAACATATTCTTCATTCTACTCACGCATATACTATGCTTCACATTTGTTTCCTGCGATGAAGACGGGGAAATTGCAATGATCAAAGATTCTGTTCAGCCTAATGTATTAAATGCATTGTCGCCTTCAACGGTTACGCTATTGCCAGAGGAAGCGAATAATAACTTTCAGCCGATTGGTTGGTCTGCAACGGATTTTGGGTATAAAGCTTCAGTAACCTATACCCTGCAGGTTGCCATACAGGGATTTGATTTTGCGGGAGCAATTAATCTTGGCTCTACAAGTGATGAATCAATTGTTTTGACGAACAATCAGATCAATAATGCTTTGCTGGGATTGGGACTGGAACCCGGTGAAGAAACGCCGGTTGAGTTTAGAACGATCTCCAGCATAGGAGCAAGTATTGCTTCTGTAAATTCAAACGCTGTCAGCGCAACCATTACGCCCTTTGCGCCCGCTTCTAATCCAACTTTATTTATAATAGGAGATGCACAAGGATGGGACCTGGCGAATGCGTTACAATTGGAATATGTCGGCCCTGGCAAGTATGAGGGTGTTGGACAATTTGTTAATCCGGGAACGTTCAGATTTTTTGAAACCCCAAGTTGGGATGCCAGTCAAATGGGCGCTGGTGACTTCTCCAGCCTTCCTCCAGAGTTGAATGCTGCTGGTGATGGTGACGACAATTTTAGATTTGTTGGTACCACAGGTGTTTTCAAAATTTCCGTTTCCGTTAATGATGGAGTTATCACCATGGAATCAACCGCTGTGCCTGACCTGTTTATCATCGGTGGGGATCAGGGTTGGAACCTGGGAAATGCTTTTAGTCTGACCTGGCTTGGCGGTAGCCGGTTCGAAGGCACGACAACCTTCAGCAACAACGAGATTTTCCGGTTCTTCGAAGTGCCGGATTGGGGAGCACAACAATATAATTACCTTTACTTTGAAGTGGTAGATGAGGATTTTGAAAATGATGGCGGCGGCGACAATAATTTTCGATTATTGGAATCAACGGGAACGTATACCATACATGTAGATTTGCTTAACAAGACGGTAACACTTGAGTAAAACCAATCCTTAATTTTTGTTTGATCGAAGCCGTGTCCTTAGGCACGCTTCGATCGCTATTATTAATTGGTATTGACGAATGGTCGTGAAGATGGAAATAATAAAATAAGTTCATGAAACACTTGAAAATGATTGCAATATTAATTCTTCTCTCTTTCTTTTTTACTAATTGTGATGACGATGATCAACCTAAAGAGGAAGAGCTTCCGGTAGAAGAGGAAATTGACTTTACATTCGGCGCTGACCTTTCCTATGTCAATCAAATTCTTGATCATGGAGGTGTGTACAAAGATAATGGCGAGGTGAAAAATCCGTATCAGATATTTAAAGACCGGGGAAATGAAGTGGTTCGCTTACGGCTATGGCACAATCCGGTATGGACAAAAGACATCTATGAAAATGGAACTCAGCTATACAATGATTTGCTTGATGTCGAAAAGGCAATCAACTTATCGAAAGCTAACGGAATGAAAGTTTTATTGGATTTTCATTATTCAGACACCTGGGCTGATCCCGGAACGCAACGCATACCGGATGCGTGGAAAGACGTCAAGGATATTGAAACATTGAAGGATTCAGTTTATAACTACACGTTCAAAACGCTTTCCTATTTGAATAATAAAGGACTCATGCCGGAATATGTACAAGTTGGTAACGAAACTAACTGCGGAATGTTAATTACAGATGTACCGGCAGGCTTTCCTCCCTGCAATGTCTGTAATGGTAACTGGGCAAACATGGGGGCTGTATTCAATAGCGGTATCAAAGCCGTTCGCGATGTTTCGTCTGCATCTGATGTAGAAACGAGTGTGATTCTTCATGTGGCTGACCCGGTGAACGTACAATGGTGGTTTGAAAATATGACTACTGCAGGAGGTGTGAGTGACTTTGACATTATTGGTTTTTCATATTACCCTATTTGGCACACGGATGTTACGTTAACAGAACTCCCTGAAACCGTAGCTGGATTTATCACCAACTTTGATAAGAAAGTTTGGATACTTGAAACTGCCTACCCATGGACAACCGCTAATAATGACGGGTATAACAATATCTTCGGTTCAACTGGTGTTGCAGGGTACCCTGTATCTCCTGATGGGCAACTCGCATTGTTAAAGACAATAACACAAAAGATGATCGATGGTGGTGGGAGTGGAGTAATTTATTGGGAGCCCGCCTGGATTTCTTCAGACGCTAAAGATCTTTGGGGTACAGGTTCTGCGTGGGACAACAGTACGCTGTTTGACTTTGACGGAAATGCCACAAAGGGATTTGACTTTATAACCAACAACTATACACCAAAATGATTTTCTAATTGCTTATCGTTGGTTTAAGCACTCGCCGGTTTATAAAAACTGATGAGATAAATTTATTAACTAATTATTCTGATGCGAACATTCAGCCATTACCTTAATGCCGTATTTCTTGCGGCCTGTTTTTTATCTACCAGTGTTTTCGCCCAATCCGTTTCCCGTACAAAGACAAATATCGATGATGACTGGAAATTTCATTTTGGAAATGCTGCTGACCCAACGAAAGACTTTAATTATAGCATAGCAACTATTTTTTCGAAATCAGGTGGAGCTATGGATACTGCCATTGATCCAAAGTTTAATGACAGTACATGGCGGACGCTTTCCCTTCCGCATGATTGGGCTGTTGAACTCCCTTTTGTGAACTCCCCGGATTTTAATGTGATGGCACATGGCTATAAGCCAGTAGGGGGTCATTTTCCCGAAACCAGCATAGGGTGGTACCGGAAGCATTTTAAAATAGCAAAAGCAGATTCGGGAGCACGCTTTCAAATTCAATTCGATGGAATTTTCAGAGATGCGAATATCTGGCTGAATGGCTTTTACATAGGCAATAATAAGAGTGGCTATATTGGCGCATCGTATGATGTAACTGATTACGTAAAGTTTGGTGGTGACAATGTGCTTGTGGTGCGTGTGGATGCTACCCAGTATGAAGGTTGGTTTTACGAGGGAGCCGGAATATACAGACATGTATGGTTGAATAAATACAACAATATCCATGTAACCGATGGAGGCTTGTTTGTACATACTGAAGTAAAGGGTAAGAACGCTGCAATCAATGTCGAGACAACGGTTGAAAACCTGAACTTGTCAGCAACAACAGCCACGGTATTCTCTTATGTGACCGATCGCAATGGAAAACAAATTGCAAAGACAAAGGAACAACCCCTTTCCCTTCCTGTGAATGGAAAAGCAACGGTCAGGCAAAGCATGACCATTGCCAACGCCAGGTTATGGTCGTTAGAAGATCCTTATTTATACAAAGTTGTATCGGTAATAAAATCCGGGGATAAGATTGTTGATGTTGTGAAAGATCGATTCGGAATCAGAACCTTTCGGTTTGATGCAACGGAAGGATTTTTTCTGAATGGCAAGCATTTAAAAATTCTGGGTACGAACAATCATAACGACCATGGTGGGCTGGGAAGTGCATTGCCGGACTACATGCATTATTATCGTGTAAACCTGTTGAAAGATATGGGCGTCAATGCTTATCGAACAAGTCACAACCCACCTTCGCCGGAGTTATTGGAGGCCTGCGATAGTCTTGGCATGCTCGTTATGGATGAGACGCGTTTGCTTAACAGCAGTCCGGAATACATCAGTCAGTTGGAGAGACTTATTCTTCGGGATAGAAATCATGCTTCCATTTTCATGTGGTCCATCGGCAATGAAGAAGGATGGATACAGAAGAACAGCCACGGAAAGCGAATAGCCCTTACATTACTGGCCAAACAAAAAGAACTTGATCCTACCCGGATCAGCACATATGCCGCTGACATGGCAAATGAATATAATGGAGTGAATGAAGTTATTCCTGTCCGCAGTTTCAATTACCGGCAGTTTAGTGTGGCAGATTACCATCGCGATCATCCCAACCAACCTATCCTTGGAACGGAGATGGGAAGCACCGTAACTACACGGGGCATTTATGAAAAAGACAGTATCATGGGCTATGTGCCGGATCAGGATATAGTAGCGCCATGGTGGGCAAGTACCGCTGAAGAATGGTGGAAGTTAGCCGCAGAGAATCCATACTGGATGGGAGGATTCATCTGGACAGGCTTTGATTACCGGGGAGAGCCAACACCTTTTAAATGGCCAAACATCAACTCACATTTCGGCGTTATGGATATGTGTGGCTTTCCAAAAAATCTTTACTACTACTATCAATCATGGTGGACAGATAAAGACGTGCTGCATATTTCTCCGCATTGGAATTGGAAAGGAAAAGAAGGACAGCCAATAGATGTTTGGGTAAATACGAATGCCGATAATGTTGAATTATTCCTGAATGGAAAGAGTCTCGGTAAAAAAGATATGCCGCGTAACAGTCACCTGAAATGGAAAGTTAATTATGAACCCGGCACTTTAGAGGCCGTTGCATTCAAGAAGGGGAAAAGGATAACAACAAAGGTGGAAACAACGACAGAGCCTTACGAAATTGTGGTAACACCTTACCGGACTACCATTGTGGCAGATGGAAAAGATGTTGCGGTAATCAACATCAGCGTGGTTGACAGGCAAGGACGTTCCGTACCCGATGCGCAGAATAAAATTAAATTTTCTTTTACAGGAGATGCAAAGATCATCGGTGTTGCAAACGGAGATCCCAGCAGTCATGAGCCGGATAAATTTAATAACAATGAGGATTGGCAAAGAAGCTTGTTTAACGGCTCGTGCCAGGTGATTTTACAGGCAGGCAAAACGATTGATAAAATAGAATTCAAAGCTGAGTCAGAAGGTTTACGACCAGGTGATACAGGCATCCATACCATTCATCCCGGAAAACCACATTCTGTGACGGCCAAAATCAAACCAGCTAAGAGACCTGTAATAGATAAAATGATTGGTGCAGATATTTCATTTCTTCCACAGTTGGAAGCAAGAGGACTGAAATTTTCCGACAAGGGTGTTGAGAAAGATGCGATTCAAATAATGAAAGATCATGGCTTCAATTATGTTCGGTTAAGAATTTTTCATAGTCCTGCCAATGCAAAAGGATATTCTCCTGAAAAAGGTTTTTGTGATCTTGAGCACACCAAACAGATGGCCCGGCGTGTTAAAGATGCCGGCATGAAACTTTTGCTTGATTTTCATTACAGCGATTACTGGGCTGATCCGGGTAAGCAGTTTAAGCCAGTAGCCTGGGAGGGAATTGGATTTCCGCAACTGAAGGATTCTGTAGAAAACTACAGCAGAAAAGTTATCAGGGCGTTGAAGGATCAGGGCACCACCCCTGACATGGTGCAGATTGGAAATGAAATTAATCATGGTATGATTTGGCCAGAGGGGCATATCGGAAATCTTGATAGTCTTGCTCAACTTATTCAATCCGGCATAGATGGTGTGCTTTCGGTAGATCCTGCAATTGCTATCATGATACACATTGCCCTGGGAGGCCAGCATGATGAATCCGTCTTCTTCTTTGATAACATGATCGCCAGGAATATTCAGTTTGATGTAATCGGTATGTCATACTATCCAAAATGGCACGGAACGCTGGATGATCTTCGAAATAATTTGATTCGCATGTCGGGGCGCTATGAACAGGATATTATTGTTGTGGAATATTCTCATGTAAAGCGGGAGGTACATGAAATTGTTTTTAACCTCCCCAATGGTAAAGGAAAAGGGACAGCCATATGGGAACCGTTGAATACCTGGGAATCAATTTTTGATAAAGAAGGAAAGTCAAATGACTTCATTGCGGTTTACGATGAATTGAATAAGAAGTTCATCAAAAAGGAATGACGTAAGCTGCGATTTTTGGATCATCATACTTTACGTAGTGAAGATAAAATCTTCAGCGCAAATCTGCGTGCATTCGATCTGCCTGCCTGCACGAAGCCGTTTCGGCAAAGGCAGGCGAATTCTGCGGGAAAAAAGTGGGATTGACTTTTTCAATAGACCTAATTAATATTCAGCAACTCCTTCGCCCCCTGCAAAGCCACTGAAGAAGGTTTAGCTCCACCAATCATTTGTGCAATTTCATGGATGCGTTCCTGTTCAGGGAGGAGTTTGATATTGCTTACCGTCTTATCTTTTGAATTGTCTTTGAATACATAGTAATGTGCGTCACCCTTTGCTGCTATTTGTGGTAAGTGAGTGATGGTAATTAATTGATGGCCTTTCGCCATCTTCTTCATCAGGTTGCCCAACTTGAAAGCCACTTCACCTGAAATACCACTATCGATTTCATCTAAAATAAGTGTTGGCACTGAAGTCTTTTCAGCCATGATGTATTTTATACAAAACATTAATCTCGAAAATTCTCCACCCGAAGCAACCTGGACAAGTGGCCTGGGGGTTAGTCCTTTGTTTGCGCTGAAATGAATTTCAATATCATCGGTACCTGAGGCATTTGGTGAAACATTTTCATGTGCTATTTTTAACTGCGCATCGGGTATAGCAAGCTCATTAAGAAGTGAGGTTATTTCTTTAGTAAGGGGAGAAAAAACTTTCTTCCTAGCCGCAGAAAGTTTTGAAGCAGTCAAGGTTAGTTCAGCTTCGGCCTTGCTGAATTCTTCCTGAGATTTTGCCAGTGCTTCATCTAAGTTGGATGTCAGTGCTGCTTTCCGCTGGAGTTCTTCCTGGAGGGTAAGTAGTTGTTGAACATCTTTTACATTATGTTTCTTTTGTAACTTGTATAGAGTGCTTAGTCTTTCTTTTATTAGCGTAGCCCGCTCCGGGTCGAATTCAACATTTTCTTCCAGTCGTTCGATTTCATTGACAATATCATCCAGTTCAATGCGTAAACTTTCCAAACGATTAAACAGGTCGGAGTAGTGCTGACTAAAAGAAATCAAGCTGTGTAACTGACTTCTTGCTTCAGTCAAAGACGATTGCGTTGCATATTCTGAACGGTTTAAGATTTCCAGTGATTGGTGAAGTTTGCTTTTTATTTCTTCAGCATGCTCCATTACTTTAATATCCGATTCCAGAACTTCCTGTTCATTTATTTGAAGATTTGCTTTGGTAAGCTCATCAAGTTGAAAGGTAATGTAATCTGCTTCTTGTCGCAGGCTTTCCGCTTCAGCTTTTAATTCTTCATTTGCTTTTTTTGCTGTGAGAAATTTTTGCCAGCGTTCGGTATACTCTTCAATCAAAGTTTGATTTCCTGCATAAGCATCTATGAGATTCAATTGAAAGGATTGATCACCCAGAAGAAGCGTTTCGTGTTGGGAATGAATATCCATCAACAGGCCACCAATGCGTTTCATTACATCCAACGTTACAGGTGTGTCGTTAATAAATGCACGTGATTTACCGTTAGGACTAATTTCCCTGCGTATAACGGTCTGGTGATCATAGTCCAGGTCTTCACTTTTAAAAATTCTCTGCAACTTATAATCACCGATCTCAAATACTCCCTCTGTTATACATTTTTCATTTTCATTCCAGAGAACTTTTGTGTCAGCACGATTTCCCATCAATAAACCAATGGCACCCAACATGATTGATTTACCTGCGCCTGTTTCCCCCGTGATGACACTTAAACCTGAAGCGAGGTTCATCTCCAGTTGCCGGATTAATGCATAATTCTTTATGGTAAGGTGCTTAAGCATCAGCTGTCGATGTCGGTAAAAAAATCAACCACACTTTCCATCGGCACTTTAACTGTCGATAAACTCATATTGAGAAGGTAAAGATTTTCATTATCTACCATTTTAAGCTTGCCGAACAATACGGTATTATCCTTCAGGATAAAACTCACTTTACGATTTACAAATGTAAAAGCTCTTCTTTTGAGCTGCTCGGGATCAGATATTCGAAGTTGTCTTTTGCTCACCAGTATTATTGTCTAACCTGTCATTAAGTTAAGCTTTATTCTTATTTGACCTCATTAAGCTTTCAGCTTTTAGCTTTTTAATTCCGCAGGATTTTTTCGTAAAGCGAATTATTGGTAGGGTCTATGGTGGTAATTACATCGAATGCTTCCCGTCGTACCTGGATATTGCCCTCTGAGAAAACATTGGCCAACTCTTTCGATTTAGCATCCATAAAACTGACGATGAGAATTGAATTCGGATTAATATCCCTGGTTTTTTTTATGTCTTTCAGGCAACCTAAAATGACAGTCCGGCTTTGATCAGCGTCTTTGCTGAAAGTATCCAGGCCCAGGCGATGGTATGTATACATGCCCTTGCGAATTTCCTGCAGTTGTGGGTTGTTGAGATTTTCTATAAGCCAATACCGGTTGCGGTTGCTGCCAAGCTGCTGCCAGCCCGGACGATTTGCCTGCTGTGCATTGTTTACTACCATCAGTGCCTTTTGAAAAAATGGCGTTCCTCCGAGTTCACTAAATGAGTCATAGTCCATGCCGATAATTACATAGGCATAAAAGGCAAGCATCGATGTGAGATTGACTGTGTATGTATTATCATTATACTCAAGTGGTAACGACTCGATGTACTCAAATTCCCAATCACGATCGGCAAAGTTGAGGACAAGGGTAGAATAGTTTGTATTATAAATTGGTCGCGCGGATTGTACCTGAACCGTCGCACTGAAAGAGCCGATCGCCGGCATCTTGGTAATGGTGATCAATACATTGCAGTTTATTTTTTCGTAATTTTTGTATGGATCGTTAGTCCATTTTCTTCCGTTCATAAATTGTTCGAAGGCAATTTTCATGTCCTTGAATATGCCCCGGTCAGAAGTCTGAACCTGGGTAGCATTTATGGTCACGGTGCAATTCAATTCTTGCGCCTGGCTGTGAAAGGTGAGGAGCAAAATACTGGCAAGGAGCAACAGTACAATTCTCGTTTTCATTTTAGTAATAGCTTTAGCTCTTTCGTAAAGTTTATTAAAAGTACGCTGAAGGAGCGCTTTAAACAATTAAAGATGAAGTAAACCTTTTATTGCATCAACAATATCAACTGCTACTTCTTTTTTCGATTTAAGGTCGAATTGCCTGATGTATTGCTCTCGATCTATGATGCTCACTTTATTTGTATCATGTCCAAAACCAGCGCCTTTATCATTGAGCGAGTTTAAAACGATAAGGTCAAAGTTTTTGGACTTTAGTTTTTTAATTGCGTTTTCTTTTTCGTCTTCAGTTTCAAGCGCAAAGCCAACAATAACTTGTCCGTTGTGTTTCAATTTCCCCAGTGATGCTGCAATATCCTGAGTTTTTGTAAGCGCCAGGTTAAGATCTGTTCCTTCATCTTTTTTCTTGATCTTTTGATCGGACACATTTTTTGGTTTATAGTCCGCCACGGCAGCCGCAAGAATTGTAATATCAGACGAAGGAAAAAGAGCAAGGCAAGCCTGATGCATTTCTTCTGATGAAACTACATTCTTAACGTGGATTGAAGGATGATTGGTATGTTGATGTGTTGGGCCGGTTACTAAATTTACTGAAGCCCCCTGTGCTGCAAGCACTTCGGCAATGGCAAATCCCATTTTTCCGGAAGAGTGATTACCAATAAAACGTACCGGATCAATTGCTTCGTAAGTGGGGCCGGAAGTCACCAGCGCTGTTTTCCCCACTAGTTTCTTTTGATCTGAAAAAAAAAAATCAAGTTGTTGTATGATCTCTTCGGGTTCAGCCATTCTTCCGTCACCAACAAGTCCGCTGGCCAACTCACCATACCCGGGTTGAATAATATGATCTCCGTAGCTTTGGATTTTTCTTATGTTCTCTTGTGTAGCCGGATGCTTGAGCATATCAAGATCCATGGCCGGCGCAAAGAAAACGGGGCAACGAGCAGAGAGATATACCGCCAATAGCAGGTTATCGCATAGCCCGTTAGCCATTTTGGCGAGCGTGTTAGCGCTCCCGGGCGCGATCACAAGAGCATCTGCCCATAGCCCCAGATCCACATGGTTGTTCCATTCACTATTGTCACCGTTGATGAGCTTATGGTGGACAGGATTTTTTGAAAGTACAGACAGTGTGAGGGGAGTAATGAAATCTGAAGCTGCATTTGTCATCACTACTTTTACAGCCGCACCTGATTTAACCAGGAGCCGGGTAAGCACAGCAGACTTATACGCCGCTATACTTCCTGTTACGCCAAGAATTATTTTTTTATTTTCAAGCGCGCTCATCGTATATACTTTCTTCAACCCTCCAAAGGTTTCAAACCCTGGAGGGTTTGAAATATTAGGCCGGATTTGTTTCTTCGGCGCTGCGGTAGCGTGAGCTGATTTTTCCTTCGAGGAATTCTTCCATTGCGGTAGAAGTAGGCTTGGGCATACGTTCGTAGAATTTAGATATCTCGATCTGCTCACGATTTTCAAAAACTTCTTCCAGGTTATCAACGGTCGTGGCAAACTCAGCAAGTTTATTATTAAGTTCCTCCTTAATGTTCACTGCAATTTGTTTTGCACGCTTGCTAACGACAACAACAGACTCATAAATATTGCCGGTAGGTGCAGCAATTTTATCGATGTCGCGTGTGATGATAGATGATTGAATAGCCATAATCTTATATGTTATTTTTGTTTTTAAACTTGGTTAATTGTTGAAGGCTTTCAGAATACAAACGTTCTGCATCCCTGAGAAAATTACTATCAGGATACTTATCTACAAGCTCTTTATAGAATTCGACTACCTCTTTGTAACGTTCTTCCTGCCTGGAGTAAATACTTTGTTCGGCGAGATTGTATTGTGAAACAATGATGATGTATTGTGCCTCTTCAACATATTTTGAGTCGGGAAAATTATTTTTAAAATTTTCGAGTGATACAATCGCAGCTTTGTAGCTTCTCATCTTGTAATATTGACGGGCATTATCGAAACCTTTTTTCTCTAACTTTGCCTGTGTGTTATTAATGGCATCAAGCGCCTGATCTCTGAATTTGCTTTGCTGGTACCGGTTCAAAAATTCCTGCATAGCTGCCATTGCCTGTATGCTATTATTTTGATCCAGGTTGGAATTAGGTGAGGACGTGAACAGGGAGTATGCGTGCATAAACCTGGCTTCTTCAACGAGAGCGCTTCTTCCGTAAGTCTCATAAAAGGTTCTGAACTGTTCTGAGGCTATGAGGTACATCTTTTGGTAATACTGGCAATAGGCCATCGAAAACTGCACCTTTTCACCCTCCGGTAAACCCCGGACAATAGGAAGTATTTGTTCAAAAAGCGATGAAGCTTTATAGTAGTCTTTCTTGGCATAATAGTTCAACGCACCTTCATATTTGACCCGCCAATCAGGATTTTTCTCGATTTTCCTGAAGTTACCACACCCAACGGCGATGGTCAGGAGGAGAAAATACAATGAATAGGTGAACAGATTCCGCATAAGCCCGCAAATATAGCACTTCAGGTTTATTCCTAAAACAGGGTTTTTTGCTGTAAGTGATTATTTTACAGGATGATCAGGTTTTCAAAAAAGACTTAAGAAAGTTGATTTATTTGCTTACGACGAGTTTCCTTGTCAATACAGCCTCTCCATTGAGGTATAGTGTGTAAAAATAAATGCCGGCATTGAGGTCTGAGGTCTGAATTTTGGCCTTTGTATCCGATGAGACAAGGTCATATTCCCCAACTGAATTTCCCAGGACGTTGTGTAAAATGATCCTTGCTTTTACATTATCCTGTACTACTTTATATTCCACAAAAGCAAAATCAGAGGCAGGATTTGGATAAACATCCCGAATGGTAATGTCCCGTGAGGTATAAATATTTGCCTTTTCAGGCTTTTCCTCCACAATAAAATTAAGTTCAACCTCCAGAGCCTCGCCAGGGTTGGACTTGTTATAGGCAATGTACCGAACCGAACTTATACCCGGTACCAGCCCTGCATCAAGAGCAACTTCAAGAGTATTAAGGGTTTGTCCAGGTTCTACCTTTACAATAAAATCTTCTATATCAGGTTCAGCACAATTTCCATCCTTGCAGAAATAGTTTTTTTGTGAAGTACCAATCTGGCTACTTGCTTTTCGTATAATAAGGGTTATTGGCTTAGTACCATTGTTTTTAAAACCCAGAGGAACTTTAATTACCTCGCCGATGCTGCCTCTGTAAGAATCCTGGAGATCGGTGATTTCGAATCCTTGAGCCGCCAAGCCCAGGCTCAGGGAGCATATTATGGCACACAACAGGAGTCTAATGTTCATTTCTACCTGGCTACACGATCTATGCAAAATTTAAGCAATTAGATCGACTGGCCATAGTATTAATGTAAAATTTTACAAATTGTTTACAATAATATAATGTATCAAATCGTTAGCGGCGGAATCAGGTTGTTGAATGGTAAAGGGCATCTCTGAAAACCTCCTCTGTCCTTCTCCCATCGGAGAAGGGAAGGGATGAGGCCAATAAAAAAATAGTTTTTAGAGATGCTCCAAAATTTATCACTGTGATGGAACCACATCTTTGCGCTGGGGACGAACATCCGTTTTCCAGGTGAAGCCTTTAAGTTTTTTATCGCCTTCTTTTAGCTCATGAGGAGGAATGAAGTTACCATCCGGCTGAACATAAAAAGAAAGGGTATCAACTTTGCCGGCTTTAAACCGGATAAGAATATTGCTGCAAATAATTTTGTTCATACCAGTAAAGGATTTGTCTTCCTCATCGAGCATGAAATACAAGCTCTCGCCATTTCCCTCTACATATACACGATTTATTTGACCTTCAGCAAGTTCTGCTGTCATGTTTCGTCCTTTGATCTGATTGAAGTTCAATAACGTATCCTGTGAGATGACAAAGGAATTTTTTACCATGAAGATTCTGCGTATGGAATTATTTTCAATCAGCATGCGTATGGAATCGGCAGTCATTTGATTTCCCTGACTCCATAGAACAGGTTCTTTATAAAAAATAATGGTTGAATCAGCGGATCGATACTCCAGTGAGTCGGCAATTCCCTGCATGTCACTTTTATAGATCCTCACGTTGTGATAGGCAAGAAGCCTTTTCTTTGCCGGATCAGGACTATCGATTGATACCAATGTATCTGCACGAATGAAGAGTGTATCATTATTATCAGTGACTTTGGCTACCCAGGCATTGTTATAAGCTTTGGTGATTTCCTGGTTTTTATAATAATCGGCGGCTTCACAATAGATGATCAGGTCTTCTTTCTTTGCTGTCATCACTACATCATTTCTAATCTGGTAAACCTGCCTGATGCGATCAAGTGTCCAATCAATTCCCTTTAACTGATAACTGAGCGACTCAGCAACACCCTGCTCGAAAACCGAGTGCTTGCTCATGGTTTCATATTCACCCTCTTCATACACAAAAGTTTTACCTTCATTATCTACAGCGGTTGTTGGGGTTCTAAAGTAAACAACCTTGTTTCTTGAATTATATTGAAGGCTATCGGATGTCATTGTATAGTCAGGATTTTTAACGTGGACATCTTTTTTAAATGAAGCCATGTTACTGTTCACATTGTAATAACCCTTGTTGCTGGTAAGCGTATTAATTGAATCTACCATTTTCCCTCCATTGAAATACACGGCAATATTTGTAAGTCGGTCATAGTCGAGATTATCCGTGTAAAGTGTTGCCATGTTTAGTTTTACAAACACAACATTGTTTCTAAGCTTTGCTTTTTTTGTATTGCCATCATACTCCAGCTTTCTTCCGGTCACCGTTACCGAATCACCTTCTATTATCCTCACACGTCCAAAAGCTTCAATAGAATTTTTTTCCTTATACAGGTATGCTGAATCACAATAAATGGTGGTTTGGTTTTGGGTGAAAACAACATTACCGATCAGTTTTTGATAACCTTCTTTCTTGTTGAATTCCAGTTGATCAGAATGTTTGAGCTTAACTCTCTTTTGCGCGATAAGTTGGCCCGATCCAAGTATTGCTATCAGGAGGATAAGAACCTTCTTAAGGTTGAAATATTGTAATGATACTGTCATTCCGGTTGCAAGCTACGTTGATAATTTTAAATGACCATACTTAAATTTTGACTATAGAGGTTCGCAGATCACAGTTGATTCTGCTGTGTATTGTGATCCGTTAGTGAACAATTTGATCTTGATTATTTGGGAACAAAAATTGAAACAAGGATATAACTGTCACAAATAGTAAATTTGATAATGCTTGAGCAATTTTTAAACCACATTAGAACGAATAAGCTTTTAACAGCAAAGGATAAAGTTCTTCTTGCCGTAAGTGGGGGAATGGACTCTATGGTTATGCTGTTTCTATTCAAACAGGCAGGCCTCCAGGCAGGAGTAGCCCATTGCAACTTTCAACTGCGCGGAGCGGAATCTGATGGCGATGCAAATCTTGTGATGGAGATAGCCGGCAAATACGGATTTCCACTGCACGCGAAAAAATTTAATGTAGGAAAGTACGCGGGTGAAAAAGGATTATCTACCCAAATGGCTGCCCGCGATCTTAGGTATGAATGGTTTAATGAATTAGCACAGGAGCATGCCTACACCGTTATTGCAACGGCACATCATCTGAATGATGTTTTTGAAACAATATTACTTAATCTCGTAAGAGGTACTGGTCTTGATGGGATTACCGGTATTCCGCTTAAGCAAAAAAATATTATCCGGCCGCTTTTATTTGCCAGTCGCCAGCAGATAGAATCTTTTGCACAGGAAAATAATATCAACTGGCGTGAAGATTCATCCAATGCTTCGGATTACTATCAACGCAACCTTATCCGCCATAAGATTATTCCTTTGATGCGGGAAATCAACCCCAACCTGGAAGGTACTTTTTCGGATACGCTTGTTAGATTAAGTGCGGGCCGTGAATTCGCCAGGAGCTATCTTAAAGAATTCAGTGTGCGTAATATTTATTATGATGGCAAACATGTCTTGATAAAAAAAGAAGAAATAATGAAACAGCCTTTTCCAAAAGTTGTTTTGTGGGAATTGTTAAAAGACCTTGGTTTTAATTTTGATCAGTGTACCGAAATTGCGAGAGGAGGCCATCAACCCGGAATGCTTTTTCACTCACCCGATTATCAATTAACTATTGACCGCGATGAATTTATCGTGAACAGACAAACGGATGCAAGAAAAAAACATGTCGAAATTCTTCCCGATGATTTTCGTGCAACATCCCCCGACATGGAACTTTCCTTAGAAATAATTGATGCTGATAAATTTGTACTCGTAAAAGATAAGACAATAGCCCAGTTGGATGCAGACCGAATTCAGTTCCCGCTCCTGTGGAGACAATGGCATGGAGGTGATAGATTTGTTCCATTGGGCATGCAGCATCACAAAAAAATAAGCGACTTCCTTGTAGATGAAAAAGTATCATTGCCTGATAAACGTAACGTCACTGTGGTGGAATCGCAAGGTGAAATCATTTGGGTAGTAGGAAGACGCATCGCTGATCCTTATAAGGTAACTGGTGAAACAAAAAGTGTACTTGTTATAAAGTCCGACCCCCGACCCCCTAACCCCCTAAAGGGGGAAAATCATGGTCCCCTTCAGGGGATTTAGGGGTATTAATTTTCAAATTCACGCCTCGTGTTCTAAATTGGCGCCCGGTTAAAGGGTACCATTAACGTCTGCCACTGCTAACGTGTTAAAAGTCAAGCCTATACTTCTTCTTTCTGTGCATTTGAATCATCTTTTCGAAGAGCGAATTATAAATCTTAAACCTATAAATACTTATACATTATGAAAATAACTGTCGTTGGCGCCGGTAATGTGGGTGCTACCTGTGCGGATGTTTTAGCTTACAGAGAAGTTGCTAATGAAATTGTTCTGATTGATATAAAAGAGGGTCTTGCTGAAGGCAAGTCGCTCGATATGTGGCAAAAGGCGCCAATCGATTTATATGATTCCAGGACCATTGGATCTACCAATGATTATGCAAAAACTGCTAACTCAGATGTAGTGGTAATTACCTCTGGCCTGCCACGCAAACCTGGCATGAGCCGCGATGATCTCATTGGTACCAATGCGGGCATTGTAAAAGCAGTTACTGAAAATATTGTTAAACATTCTCCGGATTCCATCATTATTGTGGTGTCAAATCCTTTGGATGTAATGACCTACCAGGCTCACCTGACTTCAAAGTTTCCGCGTACAAGAATTATGGGTATGGCAGGCATTCTGGACACGGCACGTTACCGCGCTTTTCTTGCAGAAGCATTAAACATTTCACCGAAAGATATTCAGGCGATGTTGCTTGGCGGTCATGGCGATACCATGGTGCCACTTCCCCGCTATACTACTGTGGCAGGTATTCCTGTAACGGAGCTGATTGATAAAGATAAGCTTAACGGCATTCTCGAAAGAACAAAAGTGGGTGGAGGTGAATTGGTAAAACTAATGGGTACGTCTGCATGGTATGCTCCCGGCTCAGCGGCCGCACAAATGGTGGAAGCTATTGTGAAAGATCAGCGCAGGGTATTTCCTGTTTGTGTGAAATTGGAAGGTGAGTACGGAATTAAAGACTGTTATCTCGGTGTTCCAGTTGTACTGGGTAAAAACGGAATTGAAAAAATTATTGAATTGGATCTTAACAAAGAAGAAGCCGCACTAATGGAAGCCAGCCGTAAAGCGGTGAAAGAAGTGATGGAAGTGTTGGACAAGTTGAAATGATTTTGATTTCGATAAATTTTAAAATGCCGGGTAGAAGCCTGGCATTTTTTGTTTCGGTAAGAAGTTGAAGTATATGGAAACATCATCGGCAATAAAACTTTTCTTCAGCGCAAATCTGCGTGCATTCGATCAGCGAATTCTGCGGGAAAAGAGTAGGATCTTTTGAAAACGAACCCATTATTTTCCAGGATTTTGATCAAGTGCCTTGGAGATAAATTCACGCAGAAAGATTTAGAGAGTACTCTAATGTATTGCTGTCATCAGGTATTTCTTCTCCTCTTTCTCTTAACTCTTCAATGTAAAGTTCAATTGCCTCTCTTGCCATAGTGATCGCTTCATCAACATTTTCGCCATAAGTAATGCAGCCTGGTAAAATAGGCACTGTTACCGTGTAGCCACCCTCCGGTTCCTTATGAAGATGAATTTTGTAGGTATGTTGCATCGGTTCTGAATTAAGATTTAACAAATTTAATACTAAATCTTAACTCCCTTATAAATTACCTCACCTTTCACCAGTCCATATCTCTTTCTCGCTTCATCACTCATTTCATTAACAAACTGCTCTTCAACAGCTTTTAATCCCGATTGATTTATTCGTTGTGAATAATCATTTCCATATTTTCTCACATGATCATCCTGACCAAAGATCTTTTCGCGCTCTTTGGGATCGGTGATGGTTGCATCTTCAAAAGTTTTTTCCGGAACAGGATTGAAGAAGGGAATCTGCATTATGGAAAATCCTCCGGGCTTTAGCACTCGATGAATTTCACTCATCCCTTTAATGTCATCTTTCACGTGCTCCAATACATGATTGCACAGCACTACATCAAAAGTATTTTTTTCAAAGGGTATCGCGTGAATATCCATCTTCACTTTTGCTAAAGGCGATTCAATGTCTGCCGTTATATAATTATCACCGTGCTGCTTTTCAAATCTTTTGATATAGCAAGCTTCCGGTGCGATGTGAAGTACCTGAAGTTTTTGATCGAAGAAATTTGTCTTCTCTTTTAAATACAACCAAATGAGGCGATGACGCTCCAACGAAAGACAATTCGGACATAAAGCATTTGGCCTTGGATTAATGCGCCCATAGGGAAGAAATTTCGTGAAGCTTTTTTCACATATCGGACAGGTCACATTACTTCCCCGGTAAAAGATGCTCACTACTTTCAACCCGGAACTGGCTACCCGTTGGAGATACTTTCTGGGAACATATCGAATAAGCAGTGAAATCAGTTTTTTCATTGAGCGCAAAGATAGGAGAGAGTCTGGAAGTCAGAAAAGTCTGGAAGACGGAAGCAAATTTGTTTAATTTATGCATTGCTTCTATCGGTTGACCCCTAAATCCCCTAAAGGGGACTTGGTTTCAGTTCACCCCCTTTAGGGGGCCGGGGGGTAAAATTCTTCTCCCTTCACAAAACTTTTCTTCCCCATCCACCATCTTTAAGTCATATTTAGCAGAAAACCTGGCAATTTGAGTTCTATCATGCATGCAGAGACTTTACAGGACATTGCTATGATGCATTCTGACACCCTTATTCAGCGCGCGAAGCAGGGGGACCAGAATGCGCAGGGGCGACTGGTTCAGCTGTGGTACAAACGGATTTACAACTTTTGTTATAAGTTTTTTTTGGAACATGACCTGGCCATGGAAGTTTCTCAAAAGACTTTCATTTCTATGTGCCGTAACCTGGCCGGGTTACAGGACATAGGCAGGTTTAAGTCGTGGCTGTATAAAATTGCCGTGAACTATTGCCGTGAGGAACTGCGCAGAAAAAAAAATAACCGGACCACTCCCTTCGACAACGTATGGAATCATGAGGCTGAGAACTCTCCTGCATGGGAGTCATCTGGCTATCGCATAGATAATCCGGAACAACAGCTTCAGCAGAGTGAGTTATCCGATATGTTGCAGGCTGCCTTGCTGGAGATCAATGAAGATCAACGCGAGGTAGTGATCATGAAAGAATACGAGGGATTGAAGTTCAGGGAAATTGCTGATGTATTAAATATTTCAGAAAATACAGTGAAGTCGAGAATGTATTATGGTCTTGATAGTCTGCGGAAAATTTTAGAAAAGAAAAATATAAATAAAGATACTATTAACTATGAGCTATAAACCGGATGAAGGCATATTGATGGCCTATTTGTACGGCGAGTTGGAAGGTGCAGAAAAGGATAAAGTTGAACGCTACCTTTTTGAACATCCCGAAGCAAGGATAGAATTGGAAAAACTTCAGCAGGTCCGTCATGTGATGAGTCATGTGAAAGACAAGGAAGTTATTGCGCCACCCATTGTGATTGGTCATTCCAACAAAATCCAATGGAATTCGCCATACGTTAAAACCATTTTTGCTATTGCTGCATCATTGTTGTTGATAATGGTAGCAGGGCGATTGACGGATACAAACATAAGCCTCGGTGATCGTCAATTGAAAATAAGCTTTGGTGATGTGCCGGATGCCAATGTCCACCAGGCAGTGAATGATCAACCTCTGACAGTCGGAGTTACAGCCAATGAAGTGCAAGACATGATCAATTCATCGCTAACACAGAACAATGAGGCAATGAAAGCGAGCTGGAATGAAACGCAGGAAAAACTGGATGCCTCTGTCAGACAAAACCTTGCCAGTAACTCTGATCGCATTGATCAGCTAATGAAACAGGCTTCTTCAGCATCGCAGCAGCAAATACAAGGTTTCCTGGCTTCTGCACAGACTGAAAATATGCGGCTGGTGAAAGATTACTTTCAACTTTCTGCGACGGATCAAAAACAATATATCGAAGATCTGCTGGTTGATTTTGCTAAATATTTACAGCAGCAGCGCACGGATGATTTGCGCATCGTACAAAGCCGTTTAAACAACCTGGAACAAAATACAGATCTGTTTAAACAGGAAACAGAACAGATACTTTCAAGTATCATTTCAAATACAAATTCAAATGTAAGAACGATTAATAATTAATTCAGATATGAAAATTCAAGTCATAACAGGATTCATAGTCATGTTGGTAGTGCTGGTTACGCCCGCCTATGCGCAGAAGGTTGATGCCGAGCGAATGGATCGTGATATTAAAGTAGCCGAAAATGTTTTGTCAACGCTTATAAAACAAAAGTTTGAAAGCAAAAACACTTTCTTTCCGCTGGAAATAAGAGGTAGTTACCTGGAAGGATATGGTGTAACCTTTGCCTTGCCACCGGACTATACTACGCCTATTCTTTTCAGTTTCCCAGGCAACGATATGAATATTATCTTCAACGAAGATGCACATGGGGTAGGTACTAATAATGAGTTTCGTATCAGAGCGCCACGAGAGCCCAACCGCGACTTAAAACTTAAAGATAAACGGCAACGTGATATGGACAGCCTTCGCAATATTTCCAATGATAGATTAATAGAGGCTATCCAGGAATTCTTTGTTGACTACGGCGACATCATCAGTCAGTTGAAACCAGAGGAAAGAATAGTGGCAACGAACCGGGGAGGAGATCAACCCCGCGTTTGGGTTAACAATCTTGTCAGTGCTCCCAGTCGTTCACATTTGTCTGTAGAAATGTTGAAATCTGATTTGAATCAGTTTAAGCAAAACAAGATCTCACGCGATCAGCTAATCAAAAAGATAAAAGTAATAAATGCTGAAACGGTCGAAGATGTTGAACCCGATCTCGAATTGTTGTCTACTATATTTAACAGGTTGTATCGCGCTGATCTTTCTAAAACGTATTTCAATGAAGGAAGTATCTACTACGAACGCCTGAAAGATTTTGGTGTCATCTATTATATGAATATGTATTCAGCCAGCCGGAATTTCAATGGCTTGTACAATATGCCTACCGTTGGATTGGTAGATGTAAACCAGGAACAGCGCGATGCGAAGGCAAAAGAGTTGTATCCCTTGTTTGAAAAAGAGTTGAGGGAAAATGTAATCGAATATGGTCGCACAATCAAGAGTTTGAACAATGATGAAAACCTGATCTTTAATGTAAAAGTAACGCGTTGTGATAACTGTAAAATTCCTCAATCCCTTGAGGTTTCGGTTAAAGGGTCAGTCTTGAAAGACTACAACGCAGGGAAGATCGATAAAAATGCTGCGCTGGGTAAGGTGAATGTGAAGAAAGGTGTTGAGCAGTAGGCGAGACTGGGCCAGTTTAACATTAACAGTAGAGACGCGATGCATCGCGTCTCTACTGTTAATGTTAATATTAAACTATAACTAACAAGCTAAATCCCCGTATAATTAAACGGCGTAATCTCTTTCAATTTTTTCTTCACTGCTTCTTTCACGTTCAAGCCATCAATAAATTCAGCGATACTCTCCTTTGTAATTTTTGAATTCGTGCGGGTAAGTGCTTTCAAGGCTTCATACGGATTAGGATACCCTTCTTTTCGCAATACGGTTTGAATCGCTTCTGAAACAACAGCCCAGTTTTCTTCAAGATCTTTGTTGATAGCTTCCTGGTTCAATTGAAGTTTACTTAGCCCGCGTTCCAAAGATTTAAATGAAACAAAACTATGTGCTAAGGGTACGCCTATGTTTCGCAGCACGGTTGAATCGGTAAGATCACGCTGCAAACGTGAGATGGGAAGTTTGGATGACAGGTATTCAAAGATGGCATTAGCAAAGCCGAGGTTGCCTTCTGCATTTTCAAAGTCGATAGGATTTACTTTGTGCGGCATAGCGGAAGAACCTACTTCACTGGGAGCTATCTTTTGTTTGAAATAATTCATGGAGACATATTGCCAAACATCTCTGCTAAAGTCTATCAAAATAGTATTGATCCTTTTCAGGTTATCAAAGAGCGCGGCAAGATTATCGTAATGCTCGATTTGCGTGGTAGGTATGCTTCTCACCAATCCAAGGTGTTTGCAAAATTCATCTGCAAATTTGTTCCAGTCTATTTCCGGATAAGCAGCGTGATGAGCGTTGAAGTTTCCTGTTGCACCGCCAAACTTTGCTGAATGGGGAATGGTTTTTAATAAGGCAAGCTGTTTTTCAAGACGCGAAACAAACACCATCAATTCTTTTCCTAACCTTGTTGGTGACGCAGGTTGCCCGTGCGTAAAGGCAAGCATCGGAATATTTTTCCACTCAATCGAAAGTAAACTCAGTTGGCTGATGAGGGCATGCAGCAACGGAAGATATTCTCTTTCCATGAAATCCTTCAGCAAAAGCGGAATGGCTGTGTTGTTAATATCCTGTGAAGTGAGCCCGAAGTGAACGTACTCTTTAAAAGGCTCAAGTTTAAAGTCATCAAATTTTTTCTTGATATAATATTCAACCGCTTTTACATCGTGGTTCGTGATTTTCTCAATTTCCTTTACTTCTTCAGCATGAAATTCCGTGAAATTTTTATAGATCTTTCTCAAATCGTTAAGCATGTGCACAGGAAAATCTTCAAGCTCTGAAACGGTGGCTGACATTGAAATAAGGTATTCAATTTCAACTTGCACGCGGTAGCGAATTAAGCCATACTCTGAAAAGTAATGTGCAAGAGATTGTACTGAATTGTAATATCGGCCATCAACAGGGGAGATGGCGGTAATGGGCTTTAACGTCACAATATTCTTAATTAGAACTCAAAAATAAACAAATTACTATTCTTTATGGGATAAAGCCCGCTGACATTTACCTTTGTGCTCCCAATCAAAGGCACCGTTGAGCATATTTTATTGCTCTAAAGGCGTGTTGGGTGGGACTTTTAAACATTGAGCATTAAACTTTAAACCTTAAACTTTTAGATGGCCTTCAGTTTTTTTAAGAAACCAGAAAAGAAGAAGGAAGTATCTCCTAAAGAGGAGTCACATGCCGGTCCGCGCTACTATGAATTGAAAGTAAAAAACATAGTTCATGAGACAAAAGACGCCATCTCCATTGTATTTGAGCAACCTTCCACAGGAAAAATGAAATACAGGGCCGGGCAATTTTTAACGTTGATCATTCCTCTCCAGGGGAAAGAAATTCGCCGTGCTTATTCATTGTGTACTTCTCCTCATGTAGACGATGACCTTGCCGTCACCGTGAAGCGTGTTGATAATGGAATGATGTCGAACTGGTTAACGGATAATCTCAAGGTTGGTGATACGATGAAGATCATGGAACCTATGGGACAGTTTGTCACCGATTATGATCCTGCGAATAAGCGTCATGTTGTGATGTTTGCCGGGGGGTCAGGGATTACACCAATGATGTCGCTTATAAAGAGTTTGCTTTCGCAGGAAAAGGAAAGTATCGTGTCTTTAATTTATTGTAACCGCGACATTGACAGCATCATCTTTAAAGATGAGTTGAGTCGCCTTGAAACACACTTTGAAGGACGCTTGCATGTTATTCATATTCTTGATAATGCACCCATGAACTGGCAAGGCTACTCAGGGTTGCTTAATCCTGAGATGCTTGAAAAACTTTTTGAGCGAATTCCGGATTGGGGTGTTAAGCACACTACTTACCTGATGTGCGGACCGGAGGGAATGATGAAAAATGTTGATACGCTTTTAGATCAACACAGCATTCCAAAGGAAAATATTTATAAAGAAAGTTTTGTGCAGGGAACGATCGATAAGGAATCTAAGAAGGAAGCAGAAACTTCAAGTGAGGCAAAAGCAAGGGAAGTCACCATTCGTTTTGATGGAAATGAATACAAAGTACTGGTGCCTCCTGGCAAAGCAATTCTTGAAACTGCACTGGACGCAGGTATCGATTTGCCTTACTCGTGTCAGAGCGGACTGTGCACAGCATGCAGAGGTAAAGCCTTGTCCGGTAAAGTAAAACTTGATGAAGAAGAAGGACTTTCAGTTTCTGAGCGGGCTGAAGGTTATGTGCTCACTTGCGTTGGCCATCCGTTGACAGATGATGTTGTGATTGAGATAGGTTAGCGGTTAACAGTTCATCATCACCTGTGAACTCCTTTACCTGTTTTCATCACTTCCTGCTTCCCAATCAAACTTAAATACAGGGTTAGTAACCCTTGATTCTTTAAATAAGGTTTCAAATTCTTTTACCAAATCCTGATGAGCATGAGCGACATTAGTTGCCTCACCTTTATCTTTTGCCAGATCATAGAGTTCGGTATAACTTTTTGTAGTGTCGTTTACATTTAGCTTAACAGCCTTCCAGTCACCACGACGGATCGCTTGCTTGCCACCCTGTTCGTGAAATTCCCAGTATAAATAATCATGATATTTTTGTTGATCAGGTTTTCCGAACAATGTAGCATGCATTGATATTCCATCAATCCTATTTGGAATGGCAGCGCCAATCAGTTCTGAAAAGGTTGGAATAAAATCCCAGAAGGCAGAGATATGATTTGTTGTTCCCGGTGTGATTCTTCCGCTCCAATGAACAATCAATGGCGTCCTTATTCCACCTTCGTATACATCTCTCTTGTAACCGCGGAATGGACCATTGCTGTCAAAGTAATCCGGATCGGCTCCTCCTTCACGATGTGGTCCGTTATCTGAGGTGAAAACAATAATTGTATTTTCATAAATACCGAGGTCTTTCAATTTGGCTATGATCTCTCCAACCTGATCATCCAGCAAATTTACCATCGCAGCAAAAGCTGTGCGGGGTTCTGCTTGTGATGCATAAGGTCCTTTCTTGTAATTCTCACTACCCGGCGCTGCGCCTTCGTAAGGGGTTTCCGCTCCGAATTTGCCGCGGTATTTTTCCATATATTTTTCAGGTGCAACCAGTTCAGCATGCGGCGTGATGAGAGGCAAATAAAGGAAGAAAGGATTGCCTTTATTCTCATCCAGAAAATTCATTGCTTCTTTATGGATCAATTCAGGTGCATAGGAAATATTATTGGGACCTGCATTTTCTTTAAGCTCAACTCTTTCACCACCATTCCAAAGGTGTGTAGGGTAATAGTTATGTGCCAGGCTCTGACAAATGAATCCATAGAATTTGTCAACCCCTTGTTTTAACGGATTACCTTCAGATTCCATGTTGCCCAACCCCCATTTGCCATACATTCCTGTGACATATCCTTTGCTTTTAAATATTTCGACAAGCGTCAAAGCAGAATCGGGTAGGGGGTACTGACCTTCTGGTTGTGCTCCTTTATTCCCACGGATAAAAGTATGACCGGTATGTAATCCTGTCATTAAAGCGCTTCTTGAAGGAGCGCATACAGTACTGCCTGCATAATGTTGAGTAAAAACTAATCCACCGCTGGCAAGATTATCTATGTGAGGAGTTTGAAATTTAGTCTGACCATAACAACTTAGATCGCCATACCCCAGGTCATCGGCCAGTATAAAAATTACATTAGGTGGAACTTCTTTCTTTTCAGTATTACATTGGAAAAACAGTAGCACGAAGAGTGCTGCTATAATTACTCTGATCATCAGCTTTGATTTGTTTCGTCTAAAGATAATGATCGGTGTGTGAGAATGAAAGGAAGAATTCAGGTTCACAGTTCACGGGTCACAGCAGAGTACTCTTAACATTAAAGATAATCTACCGGGAACTGTCATCTGTGAACTGTGAACATCCTGATTTTATACTCGTCATTTTAAGGTTAACCAGTTAAGAACTCACCCGGTGCTTTCTATCCTTGACAATATTCTCAACCGTCCATTCTACTCTTTTTTGGAAAGCATGTTTTCTTACCGGGCATTCTGCCTTGCTGCATATTTTGCAGGAGAAATTCTGGCAGCCATCGCTATGAACAAAAAGCTCAAGGGATTCATCAAACTCGTTTCTGATAAGTTTCGCCAGTGCATCAATTTCATGGTGAGCTTCATTCACATTCAAGTACCACGGAATGGTGAGATGCCCGTCCAGGTGAAGTTTGCTTCCATATTTTATGAACCTGACATTGTGCAGATCGATCCAATTTTCCTGCCGATTCTTGTTCAAGATATCAACCATGTGGCTAAGCAACTTTTGATCTGATTCATCCATGATGCCTGCAATCGATGTGCGGATAATGGTATATCCAGTGTAAAGAATCCACGCACTGAACAATAGCGCTACAATGCTATCAATCCAAAGTAATCCCGTGAAATATATGAGCGCCAGTCCTATCAGCACACCAATTGTTGTGATGGTATCCGAATGTAAATGTTTTCCGCTGGCAACAAGTGGCAACGAGTGACTCTTCTTTCCAGCCCGGATGCAAACTGTTCCCGCGATATAGTTAATCACGGCTGTGATACTCATTAGTATTATTCCACTATCAAGTTTCTGAATAGCGCTGCCGGAGATAAGGCTAATCACTGATTCGTAAATAATAAACAGTCCGGCCAGGAAAATCATACTTCCTTCTACACCGGCAGAAATGAATTCAATCTTGCCATGCCCATAAGGGTGATCTGAATCACGTGGCTTCGCCGATAAGGTAAGACTGTACAAACCAAAGAAACCGGCTACTACATTTACAATTCCTTCTAACCCATCCGATAAAATTGCAACTGACTTACTCTGGTAATAGGCAAACAGTTTGGTTGCAAGGAGCACTACCGACAGGACTGCTATCCATCGTTGTATCTTTATGTTTTTCTTTGCAGTCTCCATTGTTGGTTAATCGTTAAAAGCTAATCGTTAATGGGAGCAAGCGATTGTGGTTGTTCATTTGTTAGTGCATTTACGATTAACGGTTACCATTAAGGGCATCTCTAAAAACTATTTTTTTATTGGCCCTGCTTGCAGCAGGCAAGCTCATCCCTTCCCTTCTCCGATTGGAGAAGGACAGCGGAGGTTTTTAGAGATGCCCTTAACTTTTAACTATTCCCTCATCTTCACTCTTAACACATACATATCATTCGTGATGTAAAGTGTTTTATCATCATCAGCAAGAGCGCAATTTGCAGCGGGATCTGGTAATTTTATTTTACCTATTACTTTTCCGGTTTTATTAAATATCCAAATTCCTCCCGGGCCAGAAGCATACATGTTGCCTGCCCTGTCGAATTTAAATCCATCGGGCAAACCTTTTTCTGTTTTTCCATTTTCTGTTGCATCATAAAAGATCCGTGCATTCGTGAGCAAATCATCCGCTGTAAAATCGAAAGCATACCAGATGGCTTTAGCAGGATCTGAGTTAGCTACTACCAATGTTTTTTCATCCGGTGTTAATGCTATACCATTAGGGCGAGTAAGTGAATCCGTCATCAATACAACATCACCCGTTGTTGTTACTTTATAAACGCCTTGAAATGGAATTTCCTTAGTTGGATCTTCAGCATGCTTGGGTAAACCGTAAGGAGGATCAGTGAAAAATAAATCACCGTTCGAACGGTATGCAGCATCGTTAGGACTGCTGAATCGTTTACCGTCATATTGGTCAGCGATCGTTTTAAATGTCGGTGAAGGTTGATCTAATGGAGCATCCATTACTGCCATCCTACGGTCGCCATGCTGGCACAAAACGAGTTTATTATCATTGCTTAGCAAAAGGCCATTAGAACCAGGCTCTGCACTTGTTGAAGGTACCGAACCTGTATAACCAGAGGGTGTAAGATAAACTTCGGTTCCTTTTTCTTCTGTCCATTTATGAATGGTGTTTGTGGGGACATCCGACCACAAAAGCATTTTATGAGAAGGAACCCACACAGGACCTTCGCTCCATTCATAACCTTCGGATATGATCTCGATCACTGCACCTTCACTGATTAAGCTATTGAGTTCCGCATCCAGGCGCTCAATCGTTCCAATTGTTTTTATTTCCACTTTAGTTTCTTTGGGTTTGCATCCGGTAACAAAAATGATAGCCAATAAACTAAACAAGTTTATTGAATTGAAAATTGATTTGATCATAGGATTGGTTGGTTTTTAAAATTTGAGCAGTGAAGATAACAAAAGTGAGCATTCAAGGGAATGTACCCGTGTCCCGAATTCCCAAATTGAAATTAATATTCCCTTTAATTGAAACTGTAGTCGGAAAGAAATACCAAAAAGAAACGCTCTTAGGTTTATAAACGGTTAAATCAGCCTTTTAACTGCGGATTCACATGATATCCAAACTCGTTAAACGTTGGAATTAGTTTTGCAGAAAGGGTTAATGTTATTATTAAAGCATAATTGTCGAGTTTCAATGACCACATTTTTTGAACATCAGCGATCAACTTTCAAGAAGTGTTACATGCGTAACCTCATCTCGCTGGCGTTTGCGGATGGACACCTTGATGACCGTGAAGAATCTTTGATTAAAGCCATTGGTAAAGCAAGGGGATTAAAGGAATGGCAGGTAGATGAACTGCTAAGAGAAGATCTTGGCGACTACTACGATTTATTTCTACCGGAATCAATTTCCCAACGCATGAGCCTGTTATATGATTTCATGCAAATTATTTATGCTGACGGACTCGTGAGTGGCAATGAGGTGAATTTCATTAGAAACACGTTAGAGGAGTTTGGTCTTCGCACAGAAATGGCCGATCATCTTGTTGATTTGTTTCAATACGGAAAACCATCACAGCAGGAATGGAACGAGTTTGTTGAATATATCAATAAAGTATTTGTGAATTAGAATAAATAAGAAACCCTGGTAGGACGGTTGTCGGAAAACTTTTTAGCTGTTTGATTATACTTTTTAATAGCTTCCGGCAACTGTTCTTCTTTTAAAGCCACAAACCAGAGCGGTTCAATTAAAAAGAACATCCTTTCCATTGCGCTTCTCCGTGTCTCAGCAACTTGCAGTGAAACCCCGAAACGTACTTTCCAACTTTATTGAAAGCGTTGAATAAACCCAGCGGCTGAACGCCTCTCATGAATTACTTTCAGACTTTCCACTATTCACTCATTACGCATTCGGTCATTCACTCATTTCTTCTATTTTTGTGAACTTCAGCATCACACATCAAATTAAACTGGCGGTTCATGGAAACAGTGGAGAAAATAAAACGTCCCGAGCGGAAATTTTTAGGAGAAAACTTTAGCGTTACATCCTGGGAAGATTTAAAACCTTACTTCGATAATTTACTGGAGCGAAATCTTTCTTCCGTTCAGGAATTGAAGAAATGGTTCCAGGACAGGAGTGAATTAGAGTCAGTCATCTCAGAAGATATGGCCTGGCGATACATTCGAATGACCTGTTATACGGAGAATGATGAGTACCTGAAAGCCTACCAGGACTTTATCCAAAATATTCAGCCTCAAATTGCGCCGGTCTCTGATAAGCTGAATAAAAAAGCATGGGAATCAGCTTTTATAAAAGATCTCACTTCGGTTAAAGGTTATGACATCATGATCCGAAACCTTGAAAAAGAAATTGAAATCTTTCGGGAAGAGAACGTGCCATTGTTTACAGAGATCAGCACCGAATCACAAAGGTATGCACAGATTTCCGGCGCCATGACAGTGGAAGTGGATGGAAAGGAACTCACGCTTCCGCAAGCATCTGTGTTGCTGATGTTGCCTGATCGTAAGAAGCGTGAGGAAGTGTATTATAAGATCGCAGAGCGAAGATTGAAAGACAAAGAAAGTCTTGATGACCTCTTTACAAAACTGATTGAGCTTCGTCACCAGGTTTCCGTTAATGCTGACTTTAAGAATTTCCGCGACTACATGTTCAAGGCGTTGGGAAGATTTGATTACACACCTGAGGATTGTTTCGATTTTCATAACGCCATCGAAAAAGAAGTAGTGCCGATGTTGAATGTTTTATCGCAGGAACGCAAAGAAGTGATGCAAATTGATTCCCTTCGCCCCTGGGACAAAGCTGTTGATCCGGAAGGACGAGAGGCGTTGAAGCCATTTACCAGCGGAAAGGATTTGACGGAAAAAACTATTGAAGTATTTACGAAGCTGGATCCGTTTCTTGGACAGTGCCTTGCTATTATGCAAGCCATGGGACATCTCGATCTCGAATCACGGAAGGGCAAAGCACCTGGTGGATATAATTATCCTTTATCTGAAATAGGTGTGCCCTTCATATTCATGAATGCTACGTCTACGTTGCGCGACATGGTAACCATCATGCACGAAGGGGGCCATGCCATTCACAATTTCCTCACGCGTGATCTTGAACTGAATGATTTCAAATCCACGCCATCAGAAGTAGCTGAACTTGCTTCTATGTCAATGGAACTGCTGTCGATGGATCATTGGGATATTTTCTTCAGTGATGAAAAAGAATTGAAACGTGCCAAGCGCGAACATCTTGAAGATATTATTGAAACGCTTCCCTGGGTAGCCACCATCGATAAGTTTCAGCATTGGATATACGAAAATCCAACGCATTCATTGGAAGAGAGAAGAATAAAATGGAATACCATTTTTGATCAGTTCGCCGACACAGTAACCGACTGGAGTGGACTACAAACACCTAAGGATTATTTGTGGCAGAAGCAACTTCACCTGTATGAAGTTCCATTCTACTACATTGAATACGGTATGGCACAGCTTGGCGCCATCGCTGTGTGGAGAAATTTCAGAAAAAATAAGCAGGCAGGATTAGACGGATACATGAATGCCTTAAAACTTGGTAACATGACTACCATTCCTGAAGTGTACAAGGCTGCAGGCATTCGCTTTGATTTCAGTCCTGCCTACATTCATGAGCTGATGGAGTTTGTGAAAGATGAGTTGGACAAGATAGGCTAGCAATTTGTTTCCCGCAGATAACGCAGATTAACGCAGAAAGCTTTTCATAACTTATCTGCGCTAATCTGCGAAAGCTAAATAGAAAAAGGCCATCCATTTGGACAGCCTTTTAATTTTATACTTAAAGTTATTCTATCCGATTTTAGATAATTCGCGAACAAGATCAATGAGTTTATTAGAATATCCCATCTCATTATCATACCAGGACACTACTTTAACGAAGTTATCATTGAGTGCAATACCTGCTTTCGCATCGAAGATAGAAGTGCGCGCATCGCCAAGGAAATCTTGTGACACTACTTCATCTTCAGTATAACCCAAAATGCCTTTCATTTCTCCTTCTGAGGCAGCTTTCATAGCGGCTTTAACCTGTTCGTAAGTAGCAGGTTTTGCAAGACGTACTGTCAAATCAACAACCGATACATCTGCTACGGGAACACGGAATGCCATACCGGTTAACTTACCTTTAAGTTCAGGAATTACAAGCGCAACTGCTTTTGCCGCACCGGTAGAAGAAGGAATGATATTTTGATAAGCGCCGCGTCCACCTCTCCAGTCTTTCAATGATGGGCCGTCTACAGTTTTTTGCGTAGCCGTCACTGCGTGAATGGTACTCATCAAGCCTTCAAGAATTCCGAAATTATCATTAAGAACTTTAGCTATCGGAGCCAGGCAGTTAGTAGTACAAGATGCGTTGGAAACGATTGTATGCTCTTTCTTTAAAGTTTTATGATTTACACCCATTACAAAAGTAGGCGTGTCATCTTTAGCAGGAGCGGAGAAGACAACTTTCTTTGCCCCGGCAGTGATGTGTTTTTTTCCATCGGCTTGTGTTAGAAAAAGGCCGGTTGATTCAATAACGATCTCAGCGCCAACATCAGACCATTTCAGATTAGCCGGATCTTTTTCAGCTGTTACGCGAATTTTCTTTCCGTTTACAACAAGACCACCATCTTTTACTTCTACTGTTCCATCGAACCTTCCATGCGTGGAATCATAGCGGAGCATATAGGCCATATACTCTGGGTCAACAATATCGTTTAAGCCAACGATTTCGATGTCACCATGCTTCATAGCTGCACGGAAAGCGAGACGACCGATGCGGCCAAATCCGTTTATACCTACTTTAGTCATTGTACTTTTTGTTATGGGTTAAATTTTCAAAATGAATCTTTATGGACATTTGGAATGGAGAGCTTTTAAGCGTGGCCATTTCAGGAGGCCAAAAATAAAAGACCAGCTTTCTAAAACCAATGAATTGAAATGAAATTAAGCCTGTGAATTGAAAAATTTCACTGCACCGGTTTGCAAATCAGGGTTGTCAATCTATCTTTGCGACTCTTTAGAAAAACGGTCCGTTCGTCTAGGGGTTAGGACACCAGATTTTCATTCTGGTAACACGGGTTCGATTCCCGTACGGACTACTAGTGTAAAGTTTTAAGTGCCTGTATATCAGGCACTTTTATTTTGTAAACAGCGAAAATATTTTATTAGGTGCTGGTTTAGGTGTGAGTAAGTTGAAATTTAATCTTCCTCATTAGCCCAATTTTTTGATGGGATTTTTACGTCCTCACATTATTGCAACTGTTTGGAATAAATTAGAAGCTTTAAAAAGCACTGGCAAGCATGTTTAGAAAGAAGCCTCTTTTAATCGGTTGCCTATTATTTGTCACCTTCTATCTGCCTGGTTGTAATAATGAACCTAAACAAAAGAATACCAGGAAGAAGATTGATTACATCATACCAGGTATAAATGATAGCATACCTGCAGAGGTAGCTGCAAAGGGTGAAGTTCTGATCAGTTATTCAGATTGTTATACATGTCATAAAAAAGACCAAAAATTGGTGGGACCGTCTTTTGAAGATATAGCAAAAAGATACCCTGTAAACAAAGGTTATATTAAGATGCTTGCGCAGAGAGTAATCATCGGAGGAGGCGGAGTTTGGGGGTCTCCGGTAATGGACCCTCATCCAAAACTTTCAACTGAAGATGCAGAAATGATGGTCACCTACATTCTGTCATTGAAAAAGTAGTTCACTCATGTTATAAATAAATAGTTGCAAGTATTGGTGCTACTACGAGTCATTCTTTCAACCACTTGCTTAGAGAATAATTGCTTCAAGTATTACACTCACAATTAAAACTATCAATTCAATTTTAGCAACTTATCCGAACGGGTCATTAATTCGTTTCGCAAACTGAATATTTAATTTTTTAAATCGCATCGTTTGACGACTCCTATCACACTTATGTAACGCCAATTTCGTTTTCTCATTCCTGTGAGGTAGGTTTGACTCTTGGGATCCAAAACGGAAAATTATCTACCAAAGTAACTCGCATGATGGAGGCACGGCGGATTATGTTCGTGCATGATGTAAGCTCGGAAGACAGTTTGAAAGGTTGCTTAAAAAGCGGAGACTACATTTGTCAAATTGAGGTGCTGGTAAATAATATGGGGTATTTTCTTGGTAACATAATGCTCCCACTGGAGGAGTCCTTCATGAAGCAAATTGGTTTAGCAAAATAGTTGAACTAAAACACACTGACGATTTCTATGCAAAAAGAAAATAATTATAAAGCGCCCGATCGCACACGCATCGGTCACGTTCACCTCAAAGTATCAGACCTGAATAAATCACTCGGGTTTTACCGGGACTTGCTCGGACTTGAACTGACAATGATGTACGGAGATCAGGCTGCTTTTTTATCAGCAGGCGGTTATCACCATCACATCGGTTTGAATACATGGCATAGTTTAAACGCACTGCCTGCTCAGGAACATGCAGTGGGATTATACCATACCGCTATCCTTTACCCAACGCGGAAAGACCTTGCTGTAATTTTCGACCGCATCAGGCGTGCGTATTATCCGCTCACGGGTGCATCGGATCACGGTGTCTCAGAGGCGTTATACCTGGATGATCCTGATGGGAATGGAGTGGAACTCTATTGGGATCGGCCGAAAGAACTATGGCCGAAAAATGAGGATGGGTCATTAACCATGTTCACCAGGCCGCTTGATCTTCAAAGTTTGTTAAAAGAACTCGATATGAACTAAGTAAATACCGGCCGGATCAATTCTAAGGATTCCGGCCGTAATAGAAAGAAATTCATTCATTATTAATCATTAATGTCCAACTAAAAAATCGAAACGATTGATACATTTTACTCGGACAACAATGATATTAAACCTGAAATATTGTAGGAATGAAGTATGATGGCTCAACCCTTTTAAATTGGCCACAAAATATTGACTATCTTTCTTACATCCTGGTTTACCTGTACTAAATAACAATTGCAATGAAAGACTACAGAAGCTTATCCGACGCAACCACCGATTTAAAAAAACGTGGTTACAATGTTGACTTTAATCTCAAAGCTAATTGTATTGAGTGTCCTTCACATAATTTACAATTGAATCCTGAAGACTTTATGATAGATGAATTCCATCGTTTCGAAGGAATGTCCAATCCTGACGACAACAGTATTGTTTATGCAATCTCATCAAAGACGGGTATTAAAGGCGTCCTGGTCGATGCTTATGGTGTATACTCAGAAAATCTCAATGAGGCCATGATAGAGAAACTAAAAATACGAAGATAAAAACGCACAGTCAGACAACCTTATTTTTTACACAAGCATGTCTGATGGTATCACCCTCTCATCGTTTTATGTTTTTCCGTAAGTCTGAAGGCCTTGATTTTGTAAATGAATAAAAGGTATTACTAAATGCACCGAGCGTTTCATAACCCACATCATAAGCTATTTCGCTAATTGTTTTTTTAGTCTTCAGTATCATTTCAAGAGCCATGATGATGCGCAATGTCTTCAGGTATTGTAGAAAAGAGATATTCAGACTTGACTGAAACAAACGGGACATCGATCTTTCACTCATGTTGAATTTGTTGCTGATGCTTTTCAAATTAATCGGCTGACCAATATTCCTATCGAGGTATTTCAGGATCTTCAGCAAACGCTCATCATTTGTTACCGGTAAGATGATCGGTAAAGCCTGGTTGTTCATCGTGGGTAGTATGTTTTTCAGGGCCACCAGGAATTCAAAATTTTCATCTTTACTATTGACACTTTGCCCGTCCCATCGTTCTGTATAGTTAATCATTTGAATCAATAATTCACTAGCCGGGTAGATTCCCAATTTACGATAGAATGGGTTAGCCGTATCGTTATATGAATAGAAATATAGTGACCGCAATACGGTTGCAGAATATCCAATGCGTAAAATATGGGGTACTCCCTGCGGAATCCAAAAATAATGACGGGCCGGTACTACATGCGTCTTATAATCAATCGTTATGTACGCAATTCCCCCCTGCACATAACTTAACTGTCCTTTCGTGTGGGTATGGAGCGGGATAAGTTTTTCAGACTTTTCGTGCATAACAAACACAGCTCTTGGTTGAGTATCAATCTCCGGTAACGAAGCTATTAGTCCCATTTCATTTGAATTAAGGAGAAAAATAGTAAATAAAAATGAGTTGGCCGGATTGGATAAATAATTGACTGTTTAAAGAAACAAGATGCGAGCAGATATACTTAGTTTTGTTGGCACAACATCAGTAGCTGGTCATAGTTTAACGGGCAGGCCGCTATTAAAGCATTCAATGTGAAGTAGAGAATTTTAAAGGAGGTGGAATCTAATGAGATTGAAAAAATCGGACAGGGTTGGGATGATCGTTGCAGGTAATATCGAAACGGCTTCTGTCTTCAATTATTACGGAATAAATTTCTATTCAAAAGGGAACCAGACATTGGAAGATGCCTGTATCGATGGCAATATTCCGATGGTAACTTTGCTTGAGGATTTGTCTCACGCTGCAGAGCTGAATAAATGTTCGCCTGATTTCATACACATGAACATGACGGGGCTCTCTACTTATATTCTGTTGAAACATCATCGTTTTGCTGAAAGGAAATTGGTTTTTATAAAGCATACCCTGGAAAAAATCATAAGCGAATACGAAAGTGAGCGGGCAATTCTACAGCCTGTTAAAAATGCTTTTGAAAAGCTTTCGCTGTACCTGAAAACTCACATGGGTTATGAAGAGACTATCCTCTTCCCATTCATTGCGAAAATGGAAAAAGATAAAACTTTCTCTTCATCCGGGTACCGGGCAATGACTCAACCCATAGCATTGATGAAAGAGGAATGCGTAAGAGAAGTTGAAAAGGTAAAGGTGTTAGCTAATGTAAGCCGTAACTATACCATTATGCGTAGCAATGAAAACATTTATTTAATAACCTATAATGTCATGATGGAACTTGAAAATGACCTGAAGATACACATGCACCTGGAAAATAACATCCTCTTTCCAAAAGCGCTTGACTTTGCCCGGCATATCAACATGAATTTGAACTAAGTCAATATCAATGAACCTGGTTTAAAGCGTTTATAATGAAAGCGAAAATTAAAGTAGGAATTGTCGGAGGTGCAGGTTTTGCCGCAGGTGAGTTAATCAGGCTATTGGTAAATCATCCTGATGTTAAAATTCAATGCATCAATAGCTCAAGCCAGGAAGGAAAGAAAGTTTCGATGTTGCACCCCGACCTGGAAGGAGAATTCGATTTGAGGTTCACCAAAGTATTGGATGCCGAGGTGGATTTAATTTTTCTTTGCAAAGGTCACGGACATTCCAGAAAATTTTTGGAAGAAAATAAGATTCCGGCTACCGTCCGGATCATTGACCTAAGTCAGGATTTTCGCCTGGATAAAGATGCTGCACAATTTGGAAGAAAGTTTACATATGGATTGCCGGAACTTAATCGTGAATTAATCAGACAAAGTAATTCTGTTGCCAATCCCGGTTGTTTTGCAACGGGGCTTGAACTTGCATTATTACCTTTGGCAGAATACGCCGGAGAGGAAATTCATGTCAACTGTATTACGGGATCGACAGGCGCAGGACAGGATCTTTCTGTAACTTCTTTGTTTAGTTGGAGAGACAATAATATTTCTGCTTACAAAGTCTTTGAACATCAACACTTGCATGAAATACAAGAAACTCTTTTGAAGGTTAATCCTTCTTTCCGTTCCAGAATTTATATGGTACCCATACGCGGCAATTTTCCCAGGGGAATTTTTTCGACCCTGTACACACGAACGGATTTAAGCGGCGAGAAAATAAGAGAGTTGTATAAGGAATACTATGCAGATCATCCGTTTATTCATGTTAATGGAGCTGATCTTCATTTGAAGAAAGTAATCAATACAAATAAAATCTTTATCTCTATCAAAAAGCGTAATGAAATGGTGTTCGTCGAAAGTGTTATCGATAATCTCATGAAAGGGGCATCCGGCCAGGCTATTCAAAATATGAATATCATGTTTGGACTGGAAGAAACGACAGGTCTAAAAACAAAGGCATCTGTATTTTAGTGTCATGTCAATGTTAACTGATGGATATAGAAACAAGAGGATCGCAGCCTGGTTTAACATGACACTCGTAAATGTGTGCGTGTGCAGCAAACATAAAAAGTGAATTAATAACAGAACAGATAAATTTTTTTTCACAATAAAACAATAAACATTATGAGCTTACAAATCGGTGATGATGCTCCGGATTTTGTGGCGCAAACCACAGCGGGAGAAATTAAATTTCATGAATGGTTGGGTAATAGTTGGGGTATCCTGTATTCACACCCGGCGGATTTTACACCTGTATGCACAACCGAACTCGGGCGGACGGCCTTGCTGAAAAAAGAGTTCGACAAACGCGGCACCCGGGTACTGGCGGTTAGCGTAGATAACCTGGATTCACATTCACGCTGGATTGGCGACATTAATGAAACACAAAACTGTGAAGTGAATTTTCCAATCATTGCCGATCACGAAAGAAAAGTAGCCACACTGTATGGTATGATTCATGAAAAAGCTTCACAAACAAAAACCGTACGTTCTGTCTATTTTATTGGCCCGGATAAAAAGATCAAAGCGCTCATTACCTACCCGGCATCAACGGGAAGAAATTTTGGAGAAATTATCAGGGTAATTGATTCATTGCAATTAACAGCCGCGAAGGACGTAGCCACACCGGCCGATTGGGTGCAGGGACAAGACGTTATCATCTCTCCTTCAGTAAAAGAGGAAGAAATTCCCGCTAAGTTTCCACAGGGACATAAAGCTATCAATTCATATCTACGTTATACACCGCAACCATAAAACCATAATCTACTAAATGAAATTTGAATGAATGCTTCGGTGATTTTGTAACCATGTTGTTCAATGTGGATAAATTTTCGTAATCTTTATTGACAAGGAGGGGTATTTAAAATATCACATTATGGATAATTCATATTCACCCGTTCAATTTGTTTACCGGGAAATCATTGAAGAAGAAATAACGAAAAACACGAAAGGAAAAATTTTCTATTTCGGTGATGACCAGGTAGTGGATTCATACGAAGGACAAATTACGGAGCTTAAGGAAATAGAAGGCAAGGGATTGTTTATTGTAATGAATCCTGAATTTCAGATTCGTATTGACCGGATCATTACTGTTTTCGGAAAACCAGCCGCAGCCTATGATGAATATGACAGTTATGCAAATCAATGCCTTTCCTGTACAGGCGGGTATGATTTATAAATAATAAAAGATTAAAAACTCTTTTATTATCAGCTACACTTCTTAACTTTGGCGTGTAATTAAACGACAGAATGTTTTCAAAGGCATGCGAATATGGAATCCGGGCGATGATTTATATTGCCCGAAGATCGAAAGAAGGTGGACGCGCGGGTATAAAGGAGATTTCGAAAGGAATTGACTCACCGGAGCCGTTTATGGCAAAAATTTTACAAGACCTCAGTCGTAAAGGTCTTGTGTTGTCAATGAAAGGGCCAAACGGAGGATTCTACATTGATACAAAGTCCGGTAATATTGCCCTTGCCGATGTTGTAACCGCCATTGATGGTGATCAATTATTCACCGGGTGTGGATTGGGGTTGAAAGCCTGTAATGAAAAAAAACCGTGCCCGATACATGATGAATTTAAAGCCATCCGAACAAGGCTTAAATCAATGCTTGAGTCAACGCATATAGATGAGTTTGCGAAGAACCTTGAGAAAGGGCTTATTTATTTGAAAAGAGTTTAAAAAAATTTGATTGAATAAAGGATAAAATTATCCTTTATTATTGATAAGCGATTATTATGAAATGCTATATGACATCCATAGTCTTCTTGCTCCTGGCCATTCCTTTATATGCTCAGCCAGGTAATGTGACAGCCATTTTTCCCTGGGTGCTTGTGCTTATCGTTGTATTCATTCTATTGTTGAGTATGGCCTTATTGATTGTACTTAAAGTGAGAGCCATGCTCAAAAAGCATAAAGCAACATCGGTAGAAAATGCTGACCTGAAGTCATATCTGCGAAACCTTGATACACGGGAAATAACATTGTTGCTGGAAGCGCGCAAGTCAAAAAATAAATCAGGGCGATCACTTAAGAGAAAAACATCCATTCTTGTTGCCGGACTCCTTCTTGCAAATCCGCTACTGGCCCAAAGTACTGAAGGAACAGATGTTTCTTTATTTAGCCAGCCGGGTATTATTATCACTTTCATACTCATTCTCATTCCACTTTTCATTGCAGTCATCTTTCTGATTTTCAAAATCAATAAAATCATTACCCAAATTCATAACAAGGCTAAAGAGAAAGAAGCGCAGCAACTGGCAGATTATCTTGTGTTCCTGGAAGGAGAAGAGATTGACGCTTCATTACTCAAAAGGAAAGCCTCGCTTGACTATCAACTTAGCAATACGGAATTATCCGGGATAGCGGTCGCAGAAGATACAAGGGGTATTCTGCAGAAAGCAAGTAACAGTACCGCTATCCACTTTGTCGCGACAAAAAAGAAGGCCGTTAAAAGACCGAATATTGACCCACAATTATCGAGACTCATCTTATGGTATTTGGGGACGGCTATATTCTGGCTGGTGTTTGGAACAACGGTTGGTGAATACCTTGGGATTAAATTTGTTTCGCCGGATGTTGATCAGGTAAGTTGGTTAAGCTTCGGAAGACTGAGACCCGTTCATACCAATGCAGTATTTTGGGGATGGTCTTCCTTGGCCATGCTCGGGCTCGGCCATTACGTTGTCTCCATTGTCAGCAATGCGCCGGTCGCCAGTTTAACAAAAGGATGGATATCGCTTCTCCTCATTAATGCATCCGTTTTGTTAGGAACGGTTTGTTTAATGGCCGGCATCAACAACGGAGGCGGCGAATATCGTGAATACGTATGGCCAATCATGGCGCTATTTGGCGCAGGACTTGCTATCACACTCATTAACTTTATTCAAACTATTGCCAATCGTGCCACACATGAAATCTACATTTCTAACTGGTACATTGTCTCTGCCATCATTTTCACATTAGTGATTGCATTTATTGCCTACTGGCCGACATGGCAAAACGGATTAGGTGAAACGATTGTTCAGGGTTACTACATGCACCAGGGAGTGGGCATGTGGTTTATGTTGTTCAGCCTGGGCATCGTTTATTATTTTCTTCCTCAACAATTAAACAAACCAATTTACTCTTATAGCCTGGGTATTCTTGCCTTCTGGACTCAAATTTTATTTTATACCGTCATTGGCACACACCATTTTGTATTCAGCGCTATCCCCTGGTCGTTGCAAACGGTGGCCATTGTAGGCAGTATGGGCATGGTTATTCCCGTCGTGGCCGGCACAACTAATTTCCTGATGACATTCAAAGGTGATTGGAATAAAATCGCTAATAGTTATACACTTCCATTTTATATCGTGGGTATTGTTTTCTATTTCACAGGTTCCTTACAGGGAACAGCCGAAGCTTTTCGTTACACGAATCTGCTTTGGCACTTCACCGATTTTACGGTGGCACACTCGCACATCACCATGTATGGAATCATTGCCTTCATCCTGTGGGCCAGCATCTATGCTCTTGTTCCACGTCTCACTGGCAACGAGCCGTCACAACTGATGGTGGGCGCTCATTTTTGGCTGGCGTTTATCGGCCTTATGTTTTATTCCATTCCGCTCATGATCGGCGGAACGTTGAAAGGATTGTTGTGGATGGAGGGTAAACCTTTCATTGAGGGTGTGGTGATGATGGCTCCGTATTGGTTATGGCGGGCTATTGGCGGCTCTATGATGTGGCTTTCGCATCTGTTCTTTGCCTATAACTTTTACAAAATGATTGTTGGAAACAAAGAAGTTGATCTGAAGAAAATGGCGTTTGAAAAAATCGAACAGGCAAGCGTAAAAGAAAATGAAGCGATGATCACAAATTGAAAGAAGTAATGGAGGTATTCAGTAATCATAAAAAATTATATGGGATAGCGTTTCTATTCTTCGTGGGTTTATCCATTGCAGTGGTGATTCTCCCGGCGCTGAATAATCAAAAGAATAATGCGCCCTTACCCGGGAGTGAAGCACTTAGTAAAGAAGAGCTTGCGGGAAAACACGTTTTCATTGCCAATGGTTGTGTAGCATGTCATTCACAGCAGGTACGTAACGTAGAGATGGATAAGGGCTGGGGAACGCGCCCCGGTGTGGCTGCGGATTATGCCCGTAACAAACGCATGAGCTGGTGGATGAATACAGCAACGCTCATGGGTACGGAACGTACCGGCCCGGACCTTACCAACATTGGTAACAGGCTGCCGAGTGTTGATTGGCATTTACTGCATTTGTATAATCCACGTGCGGTGGTAGAAGAATCCATTATGCCGGCTTATCCCTGGATGTTTGAATGGAAGGACGACCTGAACCCAGGGGATAAAGAAGTGAATGTTCCTTCGGAATTCACAAAGGGTAAAACCGGAAAATTAGTAGCCACGAAAGAAGCCATGCAACTGGTAGCCTATCTGCAATCGCTCAAGCAAATAGCACTACCGGATGGAACAACGACGCCGTCATTTTTATATGAACGAAAACCAGGAAAAGTTGAAACAGGTAATGGGGATGCGTTAGCTGAACTCGATGGTGCGCTACTTTATACCAACAACTGCCAGGCATGCCATCAGGCGAATGGAGAAGGTTTGAAAGGTGCATTTCCTCCGCTGAAAGGAAGTGCGATTGTTTCGGATGAGAACCCTGAAATATTGATTGATATTATTATGAATGGATACAATGCGCATGAAGAATTTGCAGAAATGCCGGCTGTAGGATTAAACAACAACCTGACGCCTGATGAAATAACGGCGATCATTAATCATGAACGAACCAGTTGGGGAAATTCTGCACGCGTACTTACTGTGGCAGAGGTGGAAAAAGTATTAACATATATCAAAGCTCAAAACGTGAATCAATAAGCATGAAAAAAATATTGTTACTATCGACATTCATGATTATTCATATTGCTTCTCTTGCGTGTGAAGTGTGCAAAAAGCAACAACCAAAAGTATTAAGAGGAATCAGCCACGGTGCGGGACCGGAAAGCAATTGGGATTACGTAGTGGTTGGGGGTACGGTTCTCATCGTGGCGGTTTCTCTTTTTTATACTGTTAAGTGGATCGTATATCCGGGTGAAAAAGAAAGAACACATATTAAACATAGTATACTAAATCCCGATTGAACATGAGTCACAAAAGTAAGGTGCTGGTCTTTATTGATGATGTTTCTCAACCTCTGGGCGAGTTTGATACACCAATACATTTTGATCTTGACACACGAAAACTTGTAGATGGCCAACATACGTTTAAAATTGTGAGTAAAGATCCATCGGGAAAAGAAGGCATCCTTCTCATTCCTTTTACGGTACGCAACGGGCCTGCTATTGCCATTGAAGGATTAAAGCAAAACGATATAGTAGATGGTGTGCTGCCCATCATGATTAACGCGTATGGAAAGGGAGACCAGAAACGATTTCTGATCGATGGAAGCGAAACACCCCGTAGTATTCCGTCCTGGCTATGGGTACTGGTTATTTTGTTTATAGGCTGGGCAGCGTATTATCTGTTTACCACATTTAATATCGTATCATGAATATCCATCAATACAAAATTGTAAACGCATGAAAGACATTGAAGATATAAATGACATAAAACTTCTTGTTGATGAATTTTACGCAAAAGTAAGAAAGGATGACTTGCTGGCTCCTGTTTTCGCTCTTCGCATAAAAGGTGACTGGCAGCCTCACCTGGATACGATGTATCGGTTCTGGAATGCAGCGCTATTTCAGGTTCGTGAATATGTAGGCAATCCGTTTTCCAAACATGCAAAGCTTCCCATCGATGGACCACACTTTGAACGATGGATCAAGTTGTTTTACGAAACACTGGATGAGCACTTCACAGGGCCTGTTGCCGATGAAGCCAAAAGCAGGTCTATGGTTATGGCAGTTACATTTTATCAACGACTTTATGAAGCTAACAGCACGTCACATTAATAGAATGAAACCAATTACATTAATCATTTATGGAACTAAACAATTAACACTATGGAAAATATAGAAACATTAACACTAGGGGAGATTGTAAAGAGGAATTACAAAGCGGCGGACATTCTCGAAAAGTTTTCGCTCGACTTTTGTTGTATGGGCCACCAGAATTTTTATGATGCATGCAAGACAAACAACATTGAACCATCGTTGGTAGTGCATGAATTGCAACAGATCCAGGACGAGATGGATGATGGCGTTGATTTTGATAGCTGGCCGCTGGACTTACTTGCGGATTATATTTGTAACCATCATCACACTTATGTGGAAAAAAGGACTCCGCTGATAAGCGGGTACCTGGATAAAATCACGGAGGTACATGGTACAAATCATCCGGAGCTAAGCGAGGTGAGAAAACTTTTTCTTGAAATTGGAGGCGAATTGACAGTGCACATGAAAAAAGAAGAATTCATATTGTTTCCGTTTATTAAAAAACTCGAACAAGCAAAAGATACAAAGTCATCAGTATCATCACCCTTGTTCGGGCGTATAGGCAATCCGGTAGAGATGATGATGGTCGATCATGCACGGGAGGGTGAAAAGTTCAGGCGAATTGCAACATTGACAAACGAATACAAAGTACCCGCAGATGCCTGCAACACCTTTGCAATAACCTATCAGTTACTGAAAGATTATGAGAAGGATTTACACATTCATATTCACCTGGAGAATAACATCTTGTTCCCTAAAGCCATTGCATTGGAAAGAGAAATAAGTGTCTCCGGACTTTTCTGATAACCGGCGTATGTCGTAAAGTGAATCGTAAAAATGATAATTATGAAAATTATAGATTCAATTATCACTTATTTTAAAAAACCTGAAAGCGAAACCAGGGATATGGCCCCTGATGGCTTGTGTCCTGTTTGTTGGGGTCATCAGCAATATGATAATAAAATCAGGACGATTTTAAAAGACAAACAGATTGATGTAAACAATCATAAAGATAGCTACATGATAATTCAGGAATTTGTTAAAACAAATATTGATGGAATAACATTGAAGGATCCAAAAATTCAGGTTTGTCCGAAATGCGGCAGTGAGAGTAAAAATTCACAGCGTGAACACACCCATTAAACGTCATGGATCACTTATTAATTTAAGCCGCGAGCATCATTACGGTTTATTGCTGTGTTGGAAAATAAGAGCGGGTTACAGGAAAAACATTGATGTCAGCCGTATCCGTTCGTATGCAGAATGGTTTTATAAAAATCACTTGCTGGTGCATTTCGAGGTGGAAGAAAAATATGTGTTTTCTATTTTGGGTAATGAACACAAATTAGTGAAGCGCGCATGTTCGGAGCACCGGCGGCTCAAACGGCTGTTTGAAGGCATCAATGAAACAAATAAAAACCTTGGATTAATTGAAGAAGAACTCGAAGCGCATATCCGGTTTGAAGAACGAATTCTGTTCAATGAGATTCAACGTATTGCCTCGCCGGCCCAGTTTGAAGAAATATTATCAAGGCATTCCGTTCAGACGAATGAAGTGACAAAACCTGAAGAATGGAAAGATGAATTCTGGAATTAGAATCAGGTGAGCATTGATGAATTATCCATCCGACATTAGCATAATAGTTTTCCTTCGTGGAAAAAAACATACTATACTTACTCGCCAGGGTGAATACCGAAACCTGATGGCATTACTATATGATAAATTCTACATTGAAGATTTTGGTGCATGTAAAGGAACAGGGCGGTGTGGCACCTGTCATATTCACATCAGGAATTATACAGATGAATTGTTAAACAGGGAAGGTAATGAAGACACAACACTTACTAAAATGGGTTCCGTGTCTCCCAATAGCCGCCTGGCATGTCAGATAATGATTGATAAAAAACTGCATGGTTTGCAGATTGAAGTTATTTCGGATTAGAGGGCTGGATTATTTTTTAACAAGTTTTAATTCGCGAACATTTCATTTCTATCCGTTACAACGACGTAAGTACAGGAAGTCAGAATAGCAATTGCCAATGCAAAATCAAATTGATTGCAGGTGATTATACTTTTTCATTGTTAGCTTGAGAAGTATAAATATGCGCATACCAGGTACAGGAGTATTATTGCTACCAGCAGCTAATCAACCCTCGACTTTTCTATATTCTGCACGAATTTCAATGGCCGATTTTTCATATTCTTCCACCAAATTGTTTTTAATAAATAATAGCGACTTGATATGGGTACCGTCCTCATCATAAACTTTAAAATACCCTTCGCGACTTCCCTGCACATAAGTGCCCTCACTCAACAGACTTCCATTAAGGTGGTAGCTGGCAAACCGGCCATGACGAATACCGTTTTGATAGGTTTCTTCAAGCATTAATTCGCCGCTATCATAGAATTCTTTCCAATGGCCATGTTTATCATCATGCACGTAATGTCCTTCGGAAATTAACACAGCGTGCTTATTAAATTCCTTCCATTTTCCTTCCTTAGGGCGTACTTTTTTTCTACCAAATAATGTATCGAACATATCTTTCAGGGTTAATAACATTTACTCATAGTCTTCACAATGCCAAATGCCAGTGTGTCTTCCTGGCAAATGACATGCGTCTGCTTTGCAACAGCTCGTACAAAGGCTTCGCTGCGTTGAAACCAATTGTGGAACACGCTCCAGCTCACTTAATTGATAAAGCTCGCACTGAATAATGATCTTATCCGTGGCCTTCCGGTAAGAGCAGTGTTTAGCAAATTCACAGTTCGTACAAAGACCCTTCAGCTCACTTTGTATTAAATGCTCAATCAGTTCTTGTGTATGCATAAGATGCTCGTCTCCACCGGTCATCCAAAACGCATACCAGTATTAAACCCTTGAATAGCGTTTGATTGTGAACTATTTTTTTTGGCTGTGTGGTGAGGTATGAATCAGTGGTACTTTTTACCCCACTAAGCAGATGGCTTATACTTTTTTAATTTGTCTCTCAGCGTCTTCCTGTCAATTCCCAAACTAATTGCCGTTTGCGATATATTATTCCGGTTCGCAGCCAATGCATCCTGAATGTATTCCCGTTCTACATCTTCAAGTTTCCGGTCAAGCCCTCTGGTTCGTCTGCCGGAAAAGCGAAATGATTCCGGGAGGTCAGGTATATCGATAGTACTATCTTCCGACATAATGACCAGCCTGTGTATAAGGTTTTGAAGTTCCCTTACATTGCCGGGCCACGCATATTCCTTTAAAGCTTGTATGGCTTTTTGGGAAAACTTCATGGGCGGTTTGCCCAACTCTTTAACATATTTTGCAAGGAAGAAATAAATTAATTGAACTATATCCTCTCCTCTTTCACGTAGTGGTGGTAAATCAATCGTTATGATATTCAAACGATAATATAAATCCTCGCGGAACAACCCCTTCTTCACCAATTGCATGAGGTCAACATTGGTGGCAGCTACCACGCGTACATTCACTTTAAGCGTTTTCTTGGATCCAACCATGTAAAACTCTTTCTCCTGTAGCACGCGCAAAAGTTTCGCCTGCATAGCCAGACTGGTATTACTGATTTCATCCAGGAATATTGTTCCGCCGTCTGCGGTCTGGAAAAACCCGGCACGTGTTTCTGTAGCACCGGTAAAGGCTCCCTTCACGTAGCCAAATAATTCGCTCTCTAATAAAGAGTCGGGAATTCCCCCACAATTAACGGGCACAAAAGGCGCAGCCGAAACTGAACCTGAATAGTGCAGGGCTCTTGCCACTAATTCTTTTCCGGTTCCACTTTCACCATAAATTAATACGGTGGCGTTGGTTGACTTCGCTTTATGAATGGTATTAAAAACTTTTTTCATGCCATCGGAATCTCCGATGATTCCGAAATTCTGCGCGGGCAACGTATCGGGTTCGCCCTTGTTTCTTTTTGTTTTACTCAGCACTCTTTCTACAGAGGCAAACAATTCTTCATCCGTGAATGACTTCACCAGGTATTCCTCTGCGCCGATCTTAATGGATTCAACAGCGCCTTGTATGGAGGGAAATCCTGTAATGACAAGAATCCCGATTCCTTTATAATTCTCCGAAGCATGGCGAACTAATTCGATCCCGTTCTCACCGGGCATTTTTAAATCTGTAATGAGAAGATCAACGCCCACTGATGCCAAAAGCTTGATGGCCGATTGTACATTATTAGCGGTGTAAATTTGATAGCCAATAGACTGAAGGTTACGCCGGATGAGTTCCACGCTTTCCGGTGAATCATCAACCACTAATACATTGATATTGGTAGATTGTTTCTTCTTCATATTACTTCCTTGCCTGCTTCAGCGGTAATACAATTTCAAATTTTGATCCTTTTCCGGGAACACTATTCACCAGTATTCTTCCCTTGTGTTCTTCTACTATCCCCTGCACAACAGAAAGTCCTAAACCTGTGCCCTGCCCAGGAGGCTTGGTTGTATAAAAGGGTTCGAAAATTTTTTTCTTAACTGCATTCGACATACCACTTCCTGTGTCCCTCACAATTAAACTTACGTGGTCGTTCTTACCCTTAGTCGCCACCGTTATTTTTCCTCCGTCAGGCATAGCATGGATTGCATTTGTAATAAGGTTTACCAGTACCTGGCTAATTTGAACGGAGTCAGCTTGGATAACCGGTAAATGTTGATCGAGCTTTTCTACTATTTCAATTCCACGACTTTGATAGCGTACATCAATAAAATACAGGATGTTTGAAACAATAGCGTTGAGGTCTACCGGATTGATCTGTCTTGGCATCTGCCGGGAAAAAATCATTAGCTTCTTAATAATTTCCCGTGTATAAAGAGACGCCTTGATAATCTTATCGAGATCGCTATCCTGTTGCTCACTTAAAACACCATTCTTTTTGATTAATTGAGCAAATCCAAGTATTCTGCCTAACGGTTCATTTAACTCGTGCGCTATACCTGCTGACAGCTCACCCACAAACGCCAATCGTTCAGAATGCTGCAGTTGCATTTCCAATTTTCTGCTATTCTCCTCCGCACTGGCACGTTTAATAAACAGCGATAGTTCTCTTGCCACAATCCTGATCATTTTTTTTTCTTCTGCCAGGAACAAATTTTTAGAATCTGTTTTCCCTGGTGAAGACCTATACCCAACCTTTAACGTGCCATACTTATTTTTGCCGATGCCAATTCGACATGATATATGGTGTTTACATTTTTCAAATCCTTTTGTTGTGTATTTAATCTTGCCTTCGGTAATACTGACTTCCGCCAGACCGGGAAACTGCATGGCATTAGAAAGTATCGCTAATGTCTTGTTCATAAGGATGTTTACATCAGTGCCCGCCTCCAAAGCAATTTTTGATAAGTCATAGAGGCATTTCAATTCCTTAACTCTTTCTTTAAGTTTTATGTTAGCGGCAATCATTCTTATAAAATTTCAATCTTTTAAAGATACAAAATCATATGCGATTAAATCCTCTATTTATAGCTGGTGAGTCTAACAGTACTGAGGAGATTCTACCCACCGGATATTTTTGAACCACTCTGGTTTTACATAAACCCTGATTCCTTCACCCTTAAGGTATAGTTATCTGGCATGGATACTGCGAGGTACGTATTGAAATCTAATGCTATGGAAAAGAGAATGGTAATAACAATTAATGATTATCAACGACTAATGGGTCTATTGGAGTTCGCATCATTAAAGACCAAGATGCCTGAACTTGCTTCACGTTTATACAAAGAACTGGTACAAGCAGAAATGCTTTCCCAAGACCGTATACCTGCAACTGTAATTACCATGAACTCAAGAGTATTTCTAAGAGATGTTGCAGGCGAAAGGGAAGCTGAGCTTACAATAACGTATCCCCAGGAGGCTGACAGTAAAGAGAGAAAGGTATCCGTCTTTTCTCCAATAGGTATTTCCTTACTGGGCAAACGTGTTGGCGATCTCGTTTCGTGGAAAACGCCTAAAGGTAATGGATCGTTTGAAATTGTAAAGGTCACTTATCAGCCAGAGGCTGTTGGTGACTATTCATTATGATGCCGGTAATCAAAATTATCATATTGATGGCATTGTTGTTCTTCAGTGCTTATGCTGCACATGTTGCACAAAAGGAAGTTAGTGTCTATAGATTAAACGAAACGAAAATGGAGCAATTGAAAAGAGAATTGACGGAAGAAGATTTTGCTTTTATGAAGATGGTATTAAATGAAGGAAAGCCAGGTGGAGCCCATGATCATATCAATTCTCCGGGTTGCATCATTGTAAAGAATGGAAAAATAACAGGCACTGGATGGAATCAATCACTATCACCGGGTGATCCGACAGCACATGCCGAGGTGGAAGCTGTAAAGGAAACTTTCAACGCTTTGGGTAATACATCACTGGAAGGATGCGTGGTTTACACCAGTGCTCAACCATGCCCTATGTGTCTTTCGCTATTCTATTTAACTAAAATAGATAAGATCATCTACTTTAAGGCTTCAGATACGGCTGGTCAAAAGGATGTTCAAATATTGAATCAGCACGCTTACCAATCATTGATAAGAGACCCGTCTGAACGCATTATCCCTGAAGTAGTTTTGCTTCCGGATGATTTGAATGGGATATTCCGGCCCAACTGATCACCGAACCTTCGGCAATTTCATTTCTTATCTGCAATCACGTTTAGTATGGAAAAATCGTTTAAGACAAGTATGCTTGAATATTGCAAGATCATTCTGGCGAAAATGAAATTCAGCAGAATACTTTTCAGAAAGGAGTACCGTAAAACATTCCAATATTTAGAACCATCAGAGCAGAGTAAATTAAAACAATGGTTACGGAAAGAGGAGGTAGGGCGGACCGTTTAGTGTCGTGTTCACTATAAAGTTTCATGTCTCCTACGCAGCCCCTAACCCCGCTAGCCAGCGGGGCATTCCTGCTCGCTGCTTCCCCGCCAGCTGGCGGGCCAGGGGTAAGGTGCGGAGCAAAAATTCCAATGAATTCCTTAACAGTATTTGAGGGTTGCATAAATGAAAATCAACATCAAAAGGGTATATGAGAAGCCGGGCAAAGAAGACGGCGTGCGTATACTTGTAGACAGGCTTTGGCCACGGGGCCTGACAAAAGAAAAAGCAGCCGTTGATTTGTGGTTGAAAAATATAGCCCCCAGTACAGAACTCCGAAAATGGTTTGATCATGATCCGGATAAGTGGAAAGAATTTCAGAAGCGTTATCGTGCGGAACTCAAAAAGAACCGGGAGCAGGTTTTGTTATTGAGAGAACAGGCCGAACAAGGAACAATAACGTTGCTTTATGGTGCAAAAGATGAAGCGCATAATGAGGCGCTTGTTCTTAAACAAGTATTTGATCGTTCGTTACGTACCACAGATAAGTAATAAACATTTCTGAGCATGTCCAATCATACTTTTTCCATTTGAATTTTGCCTGAAAGAAACTTTTGATTAGCTTCCTCTATTGTCTAATCAAACTTATTTCCAATGCCTGATAATTTATCAAACGAAGAGAAGGCCCGGCTGTACGATGAAATGCAAAAAAAGGAAGCACTTGACAAGGCAGTTGCTTTGGCAAAAAAAAGAGCGACAATGAAGTGGGTTTGGTTTACCGGTGTATGCATACTGGTATTCATTGTTGCCGTAATTTATTTCTCTATACCATCAAAACCAATCCCGGCCCCAACACTATCCGGTGAGGATTCAAACTACATTACAAAGTATTCCGGCACTTACACGATAGGGCAAGATGCAGTTGAGACGTATGCTTTAAAAGATGACGGAACCTGCACATGGACGTGGACGGGTAGTAGTGGAGACAGCCAGGAGAAGGATGGTACCTGGTCTGCAAAAGAAGGGTACATTCGCATTGCTATAAGTGGAAGTATAGGAACTGTTGTTGAGGAGTATTTTTTGACGAACGACCAGTTTGTAACCAGGGAAAATTCAAATAGGTTCTTGGTTAAAAAATAGTCTGAACCTTGATCTGCTTGATTAAAGGATTACCATGATTAAGTTGTTAGCACAGCGCCTGCGTTAGGGTAGGGATTCCCTGCCTGCCTGGCTATTGCCCAGGCGGTGGCAGGCAGGGGATCCCGTGGAAGACGCAGTGCACCAATTGTCTGAACCTTGACCCGCCTGCCGGACGGGCAGGTTTGTAAGATTAAAGGATTACCTTGATTAGTTCAGTTGTATTGAGAAGATTAAGGGAACTGTTTGAATAATTATAATCCTGTAGGAATTTTTTGTCTGTAGCCGGAGCTTCAACTTCGGGTTAAATGAATTGTAAATGCCAGCGTGTCGGCTGCGCGTGTTCTATGAAATGCGAGCGATCACGACCACGCAATGCAGGAACTTTAGCTTAGTTTAAAAATCAGCGGCATCACCATCCTTTGCCTTACAGGTTTCCCGCGTTGCTTTCCAGGTTTCCACTTTTGCAACGAGCTTATTGCATCCATGGCAACTTCATCGCAACCACCGCCGATGCCCTTAATAACTTTCACATTCGTAACAGACCCATCCTTTTCCAGAACAAATTCCACAAAGACTTTTCCTTCAATTCCTTTCTTTCGCGCCTCTTTCGGATACTGCATCCTGGTGCTCACATGTTTATAAACTTCCTGGATGCCGCCGGGATATTCCGCTGGCTCTTCCATTACCGTGTATTCATATTGATTTCCATCATCATCCACTGAAAATCCTTTGACAAGTTCCCCATTGTTATATTCCTCTTCATAATATTTTCTTCCGGTATCATTCAGCCCTATCCATACGGAGTCTTTGTAGCTGCCCGTCATTTTACCGATTTCAAGGTTTCTGTTTTCGAAGGGCATCCCTAACACGCAACGGCAAAACCCAGTGCCCTCTTTGATGATCTGATTGCCGAGCGAGTCCCAATAATCCTGCAAAGCAGATTTATGCAACATAGTATAGGTTTCTATACTTTGCATTTTTCCATCGGGATAATAGCTGACAACATCTCCCCGTAGAGATCCATTGTAATAGTTTGCGGACAACCGGACGTTTCCATTCTTGTGATAATACGTGGTGGTACCCTCACGCAAGCCCACCTGATTTACAACGGAAAGCGAACGAAGTGCATTCCCTTCTGTGTAGTAAGATTTCAATGTATCACTCGGACTGTTCCATGCTTCCTTTTCAAGTACATAATATTCACTAATCGATTCGTCCGTCACAGCACCACTTTTATCATGAAATGTTTTTTTCCATTCCTGACCATTAGACCAAAAAGGAATCAGAAGTGTTAATAATGAGACGATAAGTTTCATGGTTAGATTCATTTATGTTATGGCCGACAATCTTCCAAAGAAAGATAATTCTGGAATTTTTTCAACTCTTTCCCCGCGAAAAATTGTCTGAACCTTGACCCGCCTGCCGGACGGACAGGTTTGCTTGATTAAAGGATTACCATGATTAGTTCAGTTGTATTGAGAAGATTAAGGGAACTGTTTGAATAATTATAATCCTGTAGGAATTTTTTGTTTGT
>CAZFRM010000007.1:140550-183632 GCA_964521255.1 uncultured Roseivirgaceae bacterium | reverse complement strand
ATAGCCCTTTGCTTATTATAGCCTCTTAACTTAATGACATTGCCCGAAGGGATTTTCATACAACTGGATTGGGTGAACCGTCTACAAATCTTAAATGTATATTGCGTACAATATATCCCATGAGTTATTTCGTAGATACACATGCACATATTTACCTGGAAGATTTTGATCAGGATCGGGTAGACATAATTTCAAAGTGCATTGATCTTGGCGTTCAAAAAATTGTGATGCCCAACATTGATCATGCATCGGTTGATGATTTGCTGGAGACGGAAAGTCGTTTTCCCAATACTTGTTTTGCTGCCATGGGTCTTCATCCTTGCTCGGTGAAGAAAGGTTTCGAACGTGAACTCTACATGGTTGAAGAGTGGTTGACGAAAAGAAAGTTTGCTGCCGTTGGCGAGATTGGCACCGACCTGTATTGGGATAAAACATTCTGGCCTCAGCAGCAAGAAGCATTTTCTATTCAGGTAGCATGGGCAAAACAGTATGGGCTTCCAATTATTATTCATTGTCGTGAAAGCCTGGATGAGACAATCGACATCGTCGAAAAAATAAATGATGAAAAGCTGACCGGCATTTTCCATTGCTTTGGTGGAACCATTGAGCAGGCCAACCGGATAACTAATCTTGGTTTTTACCTGGGCATTGGAGGTGTGGTAACTTTTAAGAAAAGCGGACTTGATGAAGTACTGCCAGCGGTTGATTTAAAGCACATTGTTCTGGAAACCGATAGCCCTTACCTTGCTCCGGTACCCCATCGGGGTAAAAGAAATGAACCTGCTTACATTCCGCTGATTGCCGAAAAAATCGCTGACATAAAAAAGATTAGTGTAGAAGAAGTGCAGAAAACTTCGACTGAGAATGCGGGATTAATATTCAAGAATTTATAGCATCCTGGATGAAGTTAAAAAGGACAAGCATTAATACCGCCACCCCATCACCGACAAGAGGGAAGGTGCTCATTATTTATACTGGTGGTACTTTTGGAATGGTGAGTGACCAGGATGGTTCACTCATACCTCTTGATTTCAGTCTTATCCTGGGTTATCTGCCTACTTTAAAAAATCTTGCCCTCGAGTTAACGGTGGTTTCTTTCGAATCGCCTATTGATTCATCTAACATTTCGCCCGAACATTGGAAGGTTATCGCCTCTACTATATATGATGATTATGATCAGCATGATGGATTTGTAGTACTTCACGGAACAGACACCATGGCTTATACAGCTTCTGCATTAAGTTTTATGCTGGAGGGTTTGAACAAAGCGGTTGTTTTTACTGGCGCACAATTGCCAATAAGTGAACCACGGTCTGACGCCCGCGAAAATCTGATCACGGCCATTGAAATTGCCGTTGCCCGGAAAGATGGGAAAGCAATTGTTCCTGAAGTGTGTATTTATTTTGATTATGAGTTGCTTCGTGGAAACCGGTCGCGAAAGGTAGAAAGCATGCAGTTTGATGCGTTTGAATCCGGTAACTATCCACCACTGGCAAAAGCAGGAGTAAAAATCGATTATAACTTTTCTGCTATTCACCAGGACAATCGTGATGCGCTTCAGCTTAGGAGTAGATTCGATGAAAACATTTCCATTTTAAAATTGTTTCCAGGAATCTCACAAAACACAGTGACTTCTATTCTGAATACGCCGGGAATAAAAGGACTGATTTTAGAAACATTTGGTTCAGGCAATGCTCCTGTTTTAACCTGGCTCATTGACGCGTTGAAAGCAACAATAGATAAGGGAGTGATTGTGCTGAATATTTCGCAATGTCCTGGCGGCATGGTATTACAGGGACGTTATGAAACGAGTAAAGAACTTCAACGAATAGGTGTGGTTAGCGGAAGCGATATGACCACTGAGGCTGCGGTTGCCAAGTTGATGTTGCTTCTTGGGGAGTATGGACCAGAAAAAGCTTCGCTCAAATTGAGCCAGTCAATTGCCGGGGAAATGTCAAATTGATCCTTGCTTGCCGCTCATTTTCTTAATTTATTTGTGCGCTTTTAAAGCCAGCATAATTTCTGGAGAGGTGCAGGAGTGGCTGAACTGGCACGCCTGGAAAGCGTGTATACCGCAAGGTATCGAGGGTTCGAATCCCTCTCTCTCCGCCTTCGCTCGCCGAAGCCGTCAACTGGCGGAGTAGGCGAGCTTCACTGGGTGAGAAAGGTTTCGTTTTGGTGCAAAGTTTCCTCCGGCGAGCTTCGGCGGACGTAGTCCGTCAGATTTCTCAACTTGACTGATGATTATCAAAGTATTAACAATTTTTTAAAAAACAGGATAGGGCATGTGACTTTAGTGCGTTTGTTTAATTATTAGCCTTGAAACTATTGAAGTTGCGCTCCGCCAGTAGAAATATTTTTTAAAAAGTGTTTAGAAATCAACAAAACCTTTAATTTTGGCAACTTCAAAAGCTTTACTTAAACCTTTAACTATGAAAAAACAATTCGCGATTCTCGCACTTGTAGGGGTACTGGCGTCCACTACTCTTTTTGCGCAGGAGACTCTGCCTGCAGATGATAGTCAATCATTTCACGAAGTTTTAAAAGATCAATTCATTGCTGGTGGTCCTACTTTTATGACACCTATTTTGATCGTTTTGATATTAGGGTTGGCTTTTTCAATTGAGCGAATTATTACTTTGAATCTGGCAACTACAAATACTAAAAAGCTTTTATCTCAGATCGAGGATGCGTTATCTCATGGAGGTGTAAATGCAGCGCTTGATGTGACACGTAACACAAGGGGACCTGTTGCTTCGATCTTTACGCAAGGGTTGATGCGCTATTCCGAAGGTATTGAAATGGTAGAAAAGTCGATCACCGCTTATGGTGGTGTTGAGATGGGTAAACTGGAAAGAGGGCTTATCTGGATTTCACTCTTTATTTCACTTGGTCCCATGCTTGGTTTCTTTGGAACGGTTGTAGGGATGGTGCAGGCTTTCGATGCTATTGAAAAAGCAGGTGACATATCACCAAACATTGTTGCAAACGGTATGAAAACCGCCCTTATCACAACCGTTGGTGGTCTTATTGTGGGTATGGTTCTTCAGGTATTTTACAACTACCTCATTTCTAAAATTGATTCAATAGTTAACACCATGGAAGATGCTTCAATTTCATTGGTTGATGTATTGGTGAAGCATAAACTGGTATCTAATAAATAAAAGATTATGCTAGATGTAGGATTATATTTCACTTATGCGCTTTTGGTAATTGCAGTAATCGCTGCTATAGGGTTACCATTAATTAATGCGCTGCAATCGCCGGCCACCCTTTTCAAGTCGTTATACGGTGTTGTCGCACTGGTAGTAGTATTCATTATTGCCTATGCACTCGCTGATTCGACAGTGAAGCCTGAATGGGCTGTGTTGGGTGTAGGTGAAGGAGGGGTTAAAATTATTGGAGCAGGATTGACCGTGTTCTATATAACAATGGCAGTCGCTATAATAGGATTGATTTATTCTGAAATAAGCAAAGTATTAAAATAGAACGAGATGCCTAGATCGACACCCGAAATTCCAAATGCGTCAATGGCAGATATTGCTTTTTTGCTGCTAGTGTTCTTCTTGGTTACAACCACTGTGGCAAACATAAAAGGCTTAAGCGTTTATTTGCCTCCTCCGCCTGATGCATTGCCTCCTGATGATGTAAAGATTCTGGAGAAGAACTTATTTAAAATTCAGATTAATTCATTTGATAATTTACTTGTTGAAGGAGAACCCTGGACAAGGACAAATGAAGAATTAGCTGAAGAAATTAAAAAATTTGTTCTTAACAATGGTCAGGATCCTACCTCTTCAGATAATCCCTCAAAGGCAATAGTTTCCTACAAAACAGACCGTGGTACAAGTCATAAAAAGTTTATTGAAATTCTGGATGCAATACAAAAAGCTTATTATGACATTTATGCCGATCAGGCAGGTATTACGAATGAAAAATGGCGGGAGGTAGCATCTTCTCCCAACAAATCACCGGAGTTTCAGCAACTCTATGAAAAAGGACGAAAGGATATTCCAATGAATATTTCTATTGCAGAACCTACAAAAGTAGGGGGTCAATAATCTAAACTATAGAGAGTATGTCAAAGTTTAAGAAAAAAGCTAACGTTAAACAGGATATCCCAACTTCATCAATGCCAGATGTAGTGTTCATGCTGTTGTTCTTCTTCATGGTTACGACACAAATGAGGGATTCATCAATCAATGTTAAGCAGCGCATTCCGCAAGCCTCTCAATTGAGAAAACTGGAACGTAAAACACTGGTGGCTTACTTATATATAGGTGAACCAAATAAAGTAGAGCAGTGGGGCAAGGAGCCAAAAATACAGGCTAATGACGTTTTTATTCAACCTAAAGAAATTATTCAATGGGTTAACCAGGAAAAAGCTAAGCTTGATGAGTCTGAACGCGATCAAATGACCGTTTCTCTGAAGATCGATAATGAAACCAAGCGTGGAATTATTGCTGATGTTGAGTCAGAGCTAAGAAAGGCTAACGCCAGAAAGTTACTCTATTCAACCAATCCAGTGAGAGCGGACATATAACGCGATTTAAAATTGTTACTAAAAAAATAATTGGCCTTCTAAGTTTTAGAAGGCCTTTTTTATGGAAGCTATTAGCATAGCAGCACCGCTTAACAATTCGAAAACCATACGCGCCTGGTGCATGTATGACTGGGCTAACTCTGTGTATTCATTGGTTATCGCCTCTGCTATCTTTCCTGTTTATTATAAGGCGAAAGCAGTTTCGGAAACCGGCAGCGATGTTATTAATTTTTTAGGATTTCCAATTCTTAACTCAGTGCTGTACAGCTACGCTTTGTCTTTTTCTTTTTTGGTTGTGGCCTTAGTTCTTCCCTTGCTTTCAGGAATGGCCGATTACTCTGGAAGAAAGAAATTCTTCATGAAAATATTTGTCTTCATCGGAAGCATATCATGCATGGGGCTGTATTTTTTTACAGGAATTGACTCGCTTGTATGGGGAATTTTTTGTTCTGTGCTCGCCAGTATAGGCTACTCGGGAAGTCTTGTTTTTTATGATGCCTTTCTTCCGGAAATTGTTACTGAAGATCGTTATGATACAACGAGTGCCAGGGGATATTCAATGGGGTATTATGGAAGCGTAATCCTCCTGATCATTTGTCTCTTCGTTGTAATGAATTATGAAATGTTTCTTGTGTTCAAAGACGAATGGCATGCCATGCGTTTTAGCTTCTTGCTGGTTGGGATTTGGTGGCTGGGGTTTTCAACACTTGTTTTCAGAATACTTCCGGAAAATAAACATGGAAGAAAACCATCTGGGAATATTTGGCTAAAAGGTTACCAGGAAATAAGAAAAGTCTGGGGCAACCTGACGCATTCTCCTGACTTGAAGCGGTATCTTCTTGCATTTTTCTTTTTCAATATGGGGGTTCAAACGGTTATGTATCTCGCCACATTATTTGGGACAGATGAAATGCATTTACCTGGTGATCGATTGATCCTTGCTATTTTGCTTATTCAACTGGTTGGATCTTTGGGCGCGTGGTTCTTTGCCCGCGTGTCGCAGCAGAGAGGAAATAAATTTACATTGACTGTCATGATCCTGCTGTGGATCGTTGTTTGCTTCATAGCTTATTTTATAAATCATGAATATCAGTTTTACGGACTCGCGCTGCTTGTCGGACTGGTAATGGGAGGTATCCAATCGCTGGCTCGTGCAACCTATTCGAAACTGATTCCTGAAAATACAATTGACACTGCATCCTATTTTAGTTTCTTTGATGTCACCTACAATATCTCTATTGTATTGGGCACATTTAGCTTTGGATTCATCAACCAGCTTACCGGAAGCATGCGAAACAGTGCCCTGGCATTGGCAGTATATTTTGTGTTGGGATTGATTTTTCTCCTTAGGGTAAAGTCAAAGGATATTCAGAGGAAAGCTATCAGTTAATTGTGGGATACCATTTGGTTGTATTCCCTATTAACGGATAACTTTTAACTTACCTAATATCTCAGGTGCTTCACAGTCATTCCATTATTAATTAATTGTTTCAGCGATTCAATTCCCACTTTAAGGTGCAGTGGTACGAATTGTTGAGTAACACTTTGATCGCTGTTCTCAGTTTTAACGCCCTGCTCAATCATTGGCTGATCGGAAACAAGTAATAATGCTCCTGTTGGAATTTCATTGGCAAAGGCGGTCGTGAATATCGTTGCTGTCTCCATATCGATAGCCATGACACGAATTTTTCGCAAATAGCTTTTAAATTCTTCGTCCCATTCCCACACCCTGCGATTAGTAGTGTAAACTGTTCCGGTCCAGTAATCCTGGTTATGATCGCGAATAGTGGTGGAGATGGCTTTTTGCAGAGCGAACGCTGGTAATGCAGGTACTTCTTGCGGGTAGTAATCATTGGAAGTACCTTCCCCGCGTATGGCCGCGATAGGAAGGATAAAATCACCAATAACATTTTTCTTTTTTAGTCCGCCGCATTTTCCCAGGAATAAACAAGCTTGTGGCTTAATGGCACTCAGGCAGTCTATTATAGTTGCGGCATTTGGACTACCCATTCCGAAATTGATTATTGTTATGCCATCGGCTGTTGCGTTTAACATTGCCCTATCCACTCCATTTAACGGTACGCCATGTTGCTCTGCGAACATGACGACATAATTGTTAAAATTCGTTAGCAGAATATATTTCCCGAAATCATCAAGCTTTTGCCCGGTGTAACGGGGCAACCAATTTTCGGCTATCTCTTGTTTTGTTTTCATTTTATTAGTCGAAGATTCTTTTATTTGCGGATATGATTCAGTTGAACCTACCGGCGTATGAATATAAACTTAAGAAAACAGAAGGTAAAATATTCATCTTTGATACAGCCCGTAAAAAGTATGTAATGCTTACTCCGGAGGAATGGGTGCGTCAGCATTTTATTAATTACTTGATTGTTCAACTCGGCTACCCTAAAAGTTTGATCAAAGTTGAGGGTGGATTGCAATTCAACAGGTTACGAAAAAGGTCAGATATTGTCGTTTTTGATCATGCTGGAAGACCCTGGATGGTAATTGAATGCAAGGCACCCGATCAGAAAATAAATCGCTCAGCGGTACAGCAGGTATCCGTTTACAATAGCACAATAAAAGCAGAGTATATCGGTCTTACTAATGGCCTCACACATCTGTGTTGTTCAGTGAATCATGTGGAAAAGACAACTACACTGTTGGACCAATTTCCATTGTTTGGGTGATTACACTTAATTGATGCAAGACTCTTTTCTTTCCCGCAGATTTCGCAGATGATCGCAGAAAATTCTTTGTCTTAAGTTCTGCGCTTATCAGCGTGATCTGCGGGAAATAAATCCAGAAAAACAATCAATTAACATACTTAGCTAAATCTGTGTAAGGCAAACCGAAAGCATCTGCAACAGCTTTATACACAACATCACCTTTGATAATATTCAGGCCCAGCATTAAATCTGAATTTTCCTGGCAGGCTTTTACCCAGCCTTGTTTGGCGAGTTTAATAGCATAAGGTAAGGTGGCATTGGTTAGCGCAAGTGTTGAGGTATAGGGAACAGCACCGGGCATGTTAGCTACACAATAGTGTACAACATCATCAATGATGAAAGTAGGATTTTCATGTGTTGTAGGCGTACAGGTTTCAATACATCCGCCCTGATCAACGGCAACATCTACAAGCACAGTTCCGGGGCGCATAGTTTTTAACATGTCACGTGTTACTAAACGCGGAGCTTTAGCACCAGGAACAAGAACAGCGCCTACGATCAGGTCATGATCCTTAACCAACTCACGTATGGTATATTCGTTTGACACCACGGTGTGTACATTTTTCGGCATTACATCATCGAGATACCTAAGGCGGTTGATATTAATATCCAATACAGTAACATCGGCTCCCATACCGGCAGCAATTCTTGCAGCCTGGGTACCGACAACACCAGCGCCAAGAACTAAAACTTTTGCAGGTCTTACACCTGGAACGCCACCCAAAAGTATTCCTCTTCCCTTCAATGGTTTTTCCAAATACTTGGCGCCTTCCTGAATAGCCATTCTGCCCGCTACTTCTGACATTGGTATCAGCAAAGGTAAGCTGCCATCAGGGCGTTCTACTGTTTCATACGAAAGACAAATTGCACCACTTGCAATCATCGCTCGTGTCAAAGGCTCATAAGAAGCAAAATGGAAGTACGTGAAAATCAGTTGATCCTTCCTGATAAGTTTATATTCAAGTTCTATAGGTTCCTTTACTTTCATAATCATATCTGCGCTGCTAAAAATATCAATAGCATCCGGAAGAATTGTGGCACCGGCCCGTTGATACTCTTCGTCAGCGAAACCGCTTCCCAGTCCTGCAGTCGACTGAATGTAAATAGTATGACCTCTTTTGGAAAGCTCTTGCGTACCGGCTGGTGTCAAAGCAACGCGGTTTTCATTATTTTTGATTTCTTTGGGGATTCCTATAATCATAACTAACGTTTAATAGGTTGCAATATAAATGAATGAACGATTCATTATGTTCTTGTATTAATGAATAAAGTTTTGAAAAGGTTTTAATGATACCAATGAACAGGAATGGGTTATACGCTTTTTATGGTACCCTGCGAAAGGGGATGGAGAATTATGCTTCTTTTCAGCATGAGATGCACTATATAAAGACCGTAGCATTAGGAGGATACAAACTTATTTCGCTCATCGAATATCCTTATGCCGTAAAGACACCTGATCCTGCCGAAACAATAATTGCTGAGTTATTCCGGCTTGAATCTTTAACGGCCAGCTCCATTCACAATATGGAACTGGAAGCCGGATATTATTATGATGAAATTAAAATTGACCAAAACTTATATGGCATATATTTATTTTCAGAGATTAATCCCCATGATGTAGAAATTCCGTCTGGCGATTGGGCAAAGCATGTTGCCGAAAGAGGTTTTTGAAAGGTTATATGTATTGCCTATTTTTGACCCTAACAGTTGTTCAATCCATTCAAATTCTAAATCTTGAGTGAATTAAAGGAAGTAAGAACAAAATATTCCCAGGCAAAGATAAAAGAGATCTTGTCTGACTTTCGTCTTGCCGTTGAAAGCCGTGAAGCAAGTGTATTAGGACGCAAGGAAGTTTTCATGGGCAAAGCAAAGTTTGGAATTTTTGGTGATGGAAAAGAACTCGCCCAGATAGCGATGTCAAAAGTTTTCAAACTGGGTGATTTCCGCGCAGGTTATTATCGTGATCAGACTTTTGCATTCGCGATTGGCGACATGACCGTTCAGCAATACTTCGCTCAACTCTATGCACATGCTGATGTGAATGCAGATCCCGCTTCAGCCGGAAGGCAAATGAATGGCCACTTTGCTACGCGCATGCTTGATGATGATGGATTGTTGAAAAACCTTACCGAACAGTATAATGTAACCGCGGATATTTCTCCAACTGCCGGACAAATGCCCCGACTGTTAGGTTTGGCATATGCATCGAAATTATTTCGGAACAATCCCCTGCTACAGGATTATAAAAATCTTTCCATTAATGGCAATGAAGTAGCATTCGGTACCATTGGTAATGCCTCTACTTCAGAAGGACTCTTTTTGGAGGCAATGAATGCCGCCGGAGTTCTCCAGGTCCCAATGTTAATTTCCATATGGGATGATGACTATGGAATATCTGTACCCCAGGAATATCATACTACGAAAGGAAGTATTTCGAAAGCGCTCTCAGGTTTACAGCGAACGGCTACAGAAAAGGGTTTTGAAATTTTAACAGTAAAGGGTTGGGATTACTCTGCCCTTCTTGAAGTTTATAAAGAAGCCGAAAGGATATGCCGGGAAGAACATGTTCCCGTAATGGTTCATGTTGTTGAAATGACTCAGCCACAAGGTCATTCTACATCCGGATCTCATGAACGTTATAAGTCGAAGGAAAGACTGGCGTGGGAAGCTGAGCATGATTGTTTACGGAAGATGCGTCAATGGATTATGGAGGAAGTAATGATTCTCCCTGAAGAAGTTCAGGCCATTGAGCAAGAAGCGAAATCGTCAGCGCGCACAGCAAAAGACAGGGCCTGGAAATCTTTTATGGATGACATCAGGAAAGATCAGAAAATTATTTTGGAATTCTTGAATCGCGCTGCTGATGAAAATATAAAACGGTCGGGTATGCTCCAGATAAAAAACGATCTGGTAAGAACCGTAAATTCTACAAGATTAGATACTGTTAAAGCCGCCAAGCGAGCCGCGAGGTTGCTGATAGGAGAGGACAGTGCGTTAAGAAATGAATTGACAAAATGGATTAAAGAGAAAGAGATTGAAAATCTGGATCGGTATAGTTCTCATTTGTATAGTCAGTCGGCAGAATCAGCATTGAAAGTAAAGCATGTTGAGCCTTTGTATAGTGACACATCGTCCCTTGTAGATGGAAGAGAAGTTTTGAGGTTATGTTTCGATGCCGCATTAACCCGAGATCCACTTGTCTTTGCCTTCGGGGAAGATGTAGGAAGGATTGGTGATGTAAACCAGGGATTTGCCGGCCTTCAGCAAAAACATGGTGAGCTTAGGGTTACTGATACAGGTATTCGTGAACCCACTATTATCGGTCAGGGTATTGGAGCGGCTATTCGTGGATTAAGACCGATTGCTGAGATACAATATCTCGATTATTTCATTTATGCTTTGCAAACGCTTTCTGATGACCTGGCTTGTTTGCAGTATAGAACGAGAGGAGGGCAGAAGGCTCCATTAATAATTCGTACCAGGGGTCATCGCCTGGAAGGCATTTGGCATGCTGGTTCGCCCATTGGAATGATACTTAACAGCTTGCGTGGAATCTATATTCTTGTTCCGCGTAATATGACGCAGGCCGCAGGATTTTACAATACGATGTTAAGATCTGACGATGCCGCTTTAATTATTGAATGCCTCAATGGCTATCGGTTGAAGGAACGCATTCCTGATAATATTGGTGAATTTACAATTCCTCTTGGTGTTCCTGAAATACTCAGAACAGGAACGGATGTGACTGTTGTTACCTATGCCTCTATGTGCCGGGTGGTAATGGAGGCCGCCGAAGAATTAGAACGTGTTGGTATTTCATGTGAAGTCATTGATGTGCAAACATTGCTACCCTTTGATATTCACCACTCCATAGTAGAGTCGATAAAGAAAACCAACCGTGTTGTTTTCGCTGATGAAGATGTTCCGGGAGGAGCGAGTGCGTTTATGATGCACCAGGTGATTGAAGTTCAAAATGCATATCCCTATCTTGATTCAAAGCCCATTACGATAACCGGTAAAGAACATCGTCCTGCTTATGCTTCAGATGGCGATTATTTCTCCAAACCGAATGCCGACGAAGTATTTGATAAGATTTATGCTTTGATGAGGGAAGCGGAAGAAGAGAAATTTCCGCCGTTGTACGATTGAAATTTATTTACGAATATCATTAAGGGTGAATTCCGGTGTTTCGATAGTATTGCTTGTGTTGAATGCCCGGTCTTTAATTTGAATCACTAATTTGAGTGTGTTAATACTGAAGGTGCTAAGAAACCCGGTTCCCAGCATAGCATATTTAAGGGTACCCTCAACAGCACGTCTACTATCAGCAAGTACTGGAAATCTTCCATCGTAGGTTTGGCAATATGCCTCCCTGAAATCAAACTCCTTAAAAGATCCGTCATTTTGTTTCTGCAGGAATTTGACCGTGATGTTATAGTGATTTGGGTTTGGTTCAATATACCATGTTTTCAGCGCTGCATACGCCACCGTATTGTTGCTGGAATTAACCAGGGTATCAACAATCATATCTGCTGAAAGGGCATCTTTATCGGATGCTCTAATAAGGATTGTGTCATTAAGATAGGCTTGATGATACGCGGTGCAAGTATAGGGTGATTCATACGGAGGCAGGCCATATACACTACGATCATCAAGTGAAACGAACGTGCCCGGGTCAGGGGTTGAATCAATAACATATGTTGGGTCTCTGGGTGTCTTGCCAGATGATGTATATTTAAGTCCTGTAAAATCAGAAAAAACGTAAGAGGAAACGGCTTTCATTTCATTACCATTGCCAACAAAAAAATTTGTAGAGTGGTAGGGAGAATCAATCTGATCGGTTGCAAGACCCAGATCGCCATCACCATCCTTAAAATCTATGTATAATGTAAGGGAATCTGCATTGATAGGTCCTCCTACTTCTACAAATTCTAGTCTTACGAATTCAATTAAAGGCCCGGGCTCGTACTCAGGAGGATCAAAACAACCCAAGAAAACATTCAGTAACGCGAAAATTGCTAACCCCTTAACTATCTTCATGGCTTAAAATAACGTATCAAAGTACAAAACAGGTGGATACATTTAAAAGTTTTGAATCACAATTATACGACATAAACGACCATTCCTTTCAAGATATTGCACTTTCACTATTCAGGGTTCAAGCCATTAATAATTCAATTTACAGGAATTATATTCAATACCTTAAAATTGATGTTGGTTCTGTCACCAATCTGAGTCAACTGCCTTATTTACCTATATCCTTGTTCAAAAGGCATCTTATTCAAACGGGCGTGTGGACTGCGGAGACCGAGTTTGCAAGCAGTGGCACAACTGAATCAATTCCAAGTCGTCATCTTATAAAGAATATACAGTTTTATCTTAATCATAGTAAACGCTGTTTTGAGTTTTTTTTTGGAAGCATTAAAGACTACCATTTTCTGGCCTTGCTGCCTTCGTATTTGGAAAGAAAGAATTCCTCATTAGTTGCAATGATGAATCATTTCATTCAGGAAAGTCAATCTTCCTCATCGGGATTCTTTAGAAATGATTACGATCGCTTACTTCAAACCATTGAAGTTCTTAAAAAGAGTAAAAGGAAGACAGTTTTATGGGGAGTGTCGTTTGCTCTGCTGGAATTGGCTGAGAAATATAAGCCTGACCTGAGCCACTGTATTGTTATTGAAACGGGGGGAATGAAAGGTAGGAGGAAGGAGCTGACGCGTGCAGAACTTCACCAAATCCTAAAGTCAACCTTCCATGTTAGGGAGATTTATTCCGAATATGGGATGACTGAGCTGCTGTCGCAATGTTATTCCAGAGGTAATGAATGGTTCTACTGCCCTCCTTACATAAAAGTAATGGTTCGTGAAGTTACAGACCCCTTTCAGGTGGGAATAGAAGCAGTTGGTGGCCTGAATATTATCGATTTGGCGAATTTTAATACCATTAGTTTTATAGAAACTGAAGATTTGGGAAGGGTTGGTAGTGATGGTTCTTTTGAAGTTATCGGCAGAATGGATAATAGTGAAGCCAGAGGGTGTAATTTGATGGTAGATTAGGGCGTTTTAAGAGTTGGCATGGCATCCCGGCCTCAAATTTGTTTTATGCCTGAAACATTATAATTTTGTTTAAAATGAAAAATCCCACAATGAAAAAAGTAATAGTGTTTGTTGTTATTACTGCTTTTTTAACTGCTTGCAGCCAGTATACGTGCCCAACGTATACCAAGAAAGAAATTAAGAACAATCCGGTAGAACGTAAAATATAATTTTTACAAGTATCGTTCTACATCTGCTTGCGTTATTTCATCGCTGCTCATTATTACGAGCCTTTCAACAACATTTCGCAACTCACGAATATTGCCTGGCCAGTTATGTTCAGCAAGCTTATTCAACGCACCTTTATGAACAGCCTTCTTCTTGGTTCCATATTCGTCTGCTATTTCTGTTAAAAACCTCTCGACCAGTAAAGGGACATCGTCCTTTCTTTCGCGAAGGGATGGTACTTTGATAACGATCACACTTAACCGGTGGTAAAGGTCTTCACGAAAGCGCTTTTCTTCAATTTCTTTTTTTAGGTCTTTGTTTGTAGCGGCGAGCACTCGAACATTCACACTAATTTCCTTATCGCCTCCTACGCGGGTTATTTTGTTTTCCTGAAGAGCACGTAACACTTTCGCTTGTGCGGCTAGGCTCATGTCGCCGATCTCATCAAGAAATATAGTACCACCTTCACCCAATTCGAACTTGCCAATTCGTTGTTTGATGGCAGATGTAAATGATCCTTTCTCATGACCGAATAATTCACTTTCAATAAGTTCGGATGGAATCGCTGCACAATTAACCTCAACAAGAGGGCCATTTGATCGATTGCTTTTTTCGTGAATGGATCTTGCTACTAATTCCTTACCCGCTCCGTTTGGTCCGGTGATCAATACACGGGCATCTGTCGGGGCAACTTTTTCAATCATCAGCAATACTTCATGAAGCGGCTTCGATTCTCCTACGATTTCAAACTTCTTGTTTATCTTCTTTCGAAGGGTTTTCGTTTCGTTTACTAAGGTCGACTTATCAAGTGCATTGCGTAAGGTTATTTCCAGTCGCCCGAGATCAAAAGGTTTCTGAAGAAAATCAAAAGCGCCCTTCTTAACGGCTTCTACCGCGATATCGATCGTACCGTGGGCCGAGATTATAATGAAGTTTGTATTGATTGCGGCTGCCTTTGCTTTTTCAAGAACCTCCAGCCCATCCATCTTTGGCATTTTTATATCGCACAGGCAAAGATCAAAATTACCTTGTTCAAGTTTTTTAAGTCCATCTGAACCATCGCCCGCTTCTTCTACTTCATGGTCTTTTTCTTCGAGAATTTCCTTAAGTATGCTGCGTATTTTTGAGTCGTCTTCAATAATTAAAATTTTTGACATTGTTATGGGATTAAAGTCTAAAAATAAATAAACCTGTCTCGTCAGGAAACAAGACAGGTTTATTTAAAAAAGCAAGCCCGTAAGCCGGATTCTGTTCTCCCGACATGTCGGGATCTCTATCATTTATCTTGCCCGGGTTTTGCAACCAGGGTCTAGCAGTCTACCCACTCCGATACCTGTTCGAAAACAGGATTGACGCGAGCCGTTCAAGATCGGAGCATATTTGACCTTTCAACTCGTAAGGTTTGCCGTGCCCCTGGTATCACTACCAGGGCGGTGAGCTCTTACCTCGCCTTTTCACCCTTATCTCGTCCCGATAGCTATCGCGACGGACGGTATATTTTCTGTGGCACTGTCTGTTCCGCCAGCTGGCGGACCTTCCCGTTAGGAAGTACGATTGCTCTATGTTGTCCGGACTTTCCTCCCCGACGTGTCGGGGCGATAAAGCAGCTTGCGATACAAAAGTAAATATTTACTTCTTTAGTTCCATCAAAAGGCATTTCAGTCCAAATGAGTTTTGGACAAGACAATTCCCTCATACTTCGTAAATCGTCCTTTGTACCTTAATGGATATCATGGCCGGTAAACTTGAGCTCAAATTGATCTGCAAGCGTAGCAACCTCCTGGATCATTTCTTTTACTTGCTCCTCAGTTGCAGAAGAAGGCAGACACGATGATTCTATTTTCAAAAAACCATCTTCCAATATGAATTTGCTGTAGTCAAAGGTGAGATTTTTTTCTAACAGGTCTTTGGCATCAATGCCTGAATCGTATTCACAGACTTTAGAAGTAAATACTACCTGTTCTTTGCCGGAAGTAACGCTGGTACGGCTAACAATAAGTACCGTCTGAAATCTTGCTTCTGATAAAGGAACTACAATAACGGCTTTTGCCCGATCGTATTCCGTGAATTGCCCGCCAATTTGTTCTGCATATTGACTGGCAAAGCTCATAACATTCAACATAGTTGATAGATTTGATTTCAGTTAAGTTATGAAAAGTTTTGGAAGATAGTTATTGGTTATCTGTTTATCGTTAAAAGTAAGTTCTGGATGCCCTTAATTGTTGAAATCCGATAAGTCACCAACTGCGCTCCTAGAAGTAGAACATGTGAAAAGTTGTTCCCTTTTCTGAGAATTCCAGTGTTGGCGATGGCAATTTTACAAGACTAATAAAGAAGAATAAAGTTTTTAATGCTTTTGATTTTGTTTTAATGGCTGTAAGGTCGAGATCTAAAGTAAAATAGTATTGTCTGTAATCATCATATCCCATGGATCTGTTGTTGCGATCAGTTGCATAAACCATTCCCTCACCACCATATCCTACAGCCAGGTTAAGCCATTTGGGAAATTTTATAAACTTATCCATATCAAATGATAGCCAATACGTTTGGCCATTGTAGTCTTTCAATGCCTCACTCATGAGATTGTCGCCAAGGACATTGGGTCGTTGCTTGGCAAAATCTGTTCTGTGAAATGAGAACTTAGGATAAATGCGTGGCTCTTTCCATAACAACGTTTGACCAAGATAGAATAAGGCTCCGCCAGCGTTAGCCATCAGGTCACCTGGCGATGCGCCATACGAAGCGGAATGGCCATCCATAATTTCAATGGGTACCATTATTAAAAAACCAGTAAGGGCACCGTAAAAATGAGATTTTTTATCGGGCAGGTTACACCATTGAAAAGCTTTGGACATTCCATAGCTGAAATAGAATGTAGAATAGAAATGCCCTATCTTATCCATTTGTTTCCATTCAGCATTGTCATTGAAGAAATGAAAGGCTTGTCGCTCACCGTCTTTATACCATAGCTCGTTAAGGCCATAAAGGGTAAGGCCATAGGCCACTGTACCTGCGGCCATCATAGTGCGAAGGCGTTTATGGTTTATTTCATTGCTTACCGAGGCGCTATCCTGCGCATTTAGTATTGAGGAAGATAAAACGAAAATGAGGAATAGTTTATAAACCATCGTAATCTTCCTTTTTCATTGCTTCTTCGTTGAGCGGTTGTTTTTTCTGTTGTTGCTCTTCTTCTTTTTCTTCGGAAGATTCTTTTTCCTTTCGCTTGAAACGCATGATGTCCTTAAACTCATTAAAGCTTTGTACATGCTGCAAACTTACTCCGGTTGTGAAGTAACTTTGATTGTTGAGTGAAGTTGAAAGCTGATTGTAGTTTGTACGGTTGTACATTTTTACTTTTAACTTACCATCAGGTGTAAGAAAATAATCTACTGTCCAGTCGCCTGCAAGTGAGGCAACGCTGCTTTGATTGGTTGTGTTTGTATAGTCCTGGTTGCCAAAAGTGCCATCTCTCGTTATTCTCAGCCGCCCATTCAGAAAAGTGTAAGACAGGCGAAGTTGAAAAGCGTTGAAGGCATCCTGGTCCATCGTGCCCAGGTCAACATCGATTTCCAGGTTTTCATCCACCTGACTCATCCAATTGCTCAGTTGGTTAGATAGTAATTCGCTAACGCTGTTGTAAAGCGTTCCGCTGGTATTAAAGCCTGCATCCAAAGGCGCAAATTTTCTCAAGACAATGAGACTGAACACCTGTCGCTTCAACTCCTGCTCATCGAGTTTGGCTTTGAATGAACTGAAAAGAAAATCGAGCCTTACACCATTTACATCTACGCTTTGCGGTAAGTCAGGAGCCAGGATGTCGAAGCTGATCTCAGGGGTTAGCATCTGACCTTCAAGTTTAAGCAATACCTCTACAGGATATTTACGTTTCAGGTCTGGGGAATTTTGTGTTTCCGGATCATTTACAATAGGAGCAAATGAAGCAAGCTGGTTGTATGTAGCATTAATGTTTAATATAGCGCTATAAGGATCTCCATACCAGGTGATGCGACCACCTTTCTTAATTTGGAATTCTTTATTGATAATGTTGTATAGCGTAAAGTTGTACCATCCTTCAGTAAACTCAACTGCTCCAAACATATTAAACTCTCCTTTTGTATCAAGCTCTAATTTAAGATCGCCATTCCCGCGACCACGAATGATATCGCCTGCTTTTAAGTCGAAAATGATTTCGCAATAGGCGTCCGGTGTTACATCGAGATTCAGATCAAAAGTAATTCCGGTCAGGGCAACACGATTGTCTTTTTTGTTATCCTTTTTAATAGTTTCAACCGTATTGCTAAAGCTTACAAAATTGATGAACTCTTCTTTTTCTGTATTATCCGAACCACCTACAGGAATAAAAAGCCTGGTATTTTTCTCTGTCTTTGCGTTTGATGAGATAATAAGTTTCTGAACGGGTCCATAAAACCTCACATCTCCGCTTGCGTAAGCATGTCCATAGAAAAGTGAATTATCCCGGGCTGTTGTATTCAGCACCTGGAAATTTCTAAAGCTTGCGCCAATATCAATTTCCATCTTACGAAAAGCGTGATGCTTTATAGTTCCGGTAACCTTTCCCTTGTTTTTAAACTCATCGGTGACTTCGATGCCTTTAAAATCTATTGATCCTGGCTGCATACCTATAATTCCGGAAAAGCGGTACAGTGCTCTCGTGTAATTCACAAGGAACTGCCCATTGCTTACATTACCATCACCGTTAATTTGAGGATCATTCAATGTACCGGTTATTTTAAATGAACCGGTTACAGTACCATCCAACTGGGTGAATATGTCTTTCAATATGGGCTGAAGCAATTGTAAGTTTGCGCTCTCTAAATGAGCGTTTAAATCAAGAGGGTTATTTAATGCCGGCGTATAGTTGCCAGTTAAGTCTACTATTCTGGTATCATTTCTGTCAATGAAAACATTTACATTGAATTTATTCTCAATAGGATTCCACTTGTTCTTGCCTCTTACGTTCCCGACAAAAAACTGGTTTATGGTTAAGCTGTCAATAGCGATATCATTCTCAATTGAGGGTTCATCAAAATATTTACTCATGTTCACATTGGCATTGAGTATTCCAGAAAATTTTGTTTTTGAAATTACGTTGAGGATGGATAGATCCATTTGTGTAACCTCAAGTTGTAATTTCTTTGCTTCATCGTCTGACAGATATCCGTTTACTTTGACAGCCTGACGGCGATTTGCAATTTCTACTTTGCGAAATTCCCATTCGTGACCACGGGCAACAATGGCATTCTCAGGGTCTATATGCCAGTTGCGTTCCAGGATATGAATGTCAGAGGGAAGGAATTTTATTTTTGTACTATCTTTCAGGAAATCTACCATGCCTTTCAATCTCACATAATTTTCCTGCGATGGTTGTTCACTATCAACCTGGAAGCTGACGTGATTTTTATTCCATATTCCTTCCGCTATAAGATTTTCAAGGCTCAATCCTGATTTGATGATTTGTTTTTCTGAGTTAACCGATGCCATAGCAAGTACATTTGTGCTGTCGGCAATTTTGGATGCTGTTATTTCTGCATCGGTGTTCAATAACAGCGTGCTTTGATAATTGAGAGAATCTATCAACGTGTAGGCGCGGAAAATAGTTGTATACCCGCTGGTGAAACTTCCTTTTATTTTTGTATTCGTTGAAGTCTTTAAATCAAGGTCGAGCAAATTACTGATAGGCTGAACATCTTTAATGTTGAATTCAAATGATGCCTGGTAGTTCCTCGGCTTTATTTTTTTCTCACTGTAATATTGCGCAATCGCACTTTGATTGTTTTGAATGTTGAGCTTGAATTCATGAAACAACCTTTCAATATCGTTTGATAGCTCGGTGATTTCGTAGTTACCTTCAACCAGGGCATCTATTAAAGTAGTTTCTAAAAATATTACCCGCCTGCCTGCCTTTCGCTGAGCATTCAAATAAATATTTTTCAAAAACATTTCCTCGTCTTCATATACTATTGAGAAATCGTTTATGTTGGCTATTCCGATAAGGCTGTCAAGTTCAAGTCCTTTGATGTCAACGTCAAGTTTTCCTTTGAGCAGAATCTTCCTGGATGATAGCTTAAGATTTTGGAGCGCGGCAGTATCAAGGGTTGCCTGTAATTTGATTAGGTTTCTTTGCTCGCGTAAATCAACTGATCCTTTAGCCGTAATTTTTATGTTTGGATCGTCTATGGTCAGATCTCCGTTGAAGAAACCAGAAGCAAATCGTGCATCGGTTACTATATTGGTATAATTGTATCCGTTGAGACCAATTGAACTTATTTTCCCGCTAAGATTAAAGTTGGCAGTTTTTGTAGTTAGTCCCGAGCCACTAAGATGACCGTCGAGGCTTACCCGTTGAAAAGTAGTGGTATCATTGAGATATCGACCCAGATTGAAGTTAACCATAGCGAGTTTGCCGCTGTAGTTGGATTGATCAATATTCTCTTCATTAACTTTTACGTTAAGGTCAGATCGTATTCTACCCAATTGATTATTAAAGTCGCCATGTGCTACAAAATCGGATGTATAGCCAGTGAACTGTCCGTTAAAGCTAACCAGGCCAAAGGGTGTTAGCCGGGCGAGAGATTGTTCGTTTAACAAAAAATCCAGATCCCTGAAATCAATTTGAGAATGTGTAACGTTGAAGAACATGAATGTTTCACTAACGTCAGGTAAGCCATCCATATCAAACGATCCCCTCAGATGTGTGCGGCCAATACGTGCATCCATTTTTTTTACCTTAAAATTTCTTACCCGCCCGTTGGCTTCACCGCTGAGAAGAATTGGTTTTCCTATTTTTTCTGTTCCGGGCGCAAAAAGTGCAAGGTCTTGAGGATTGATAACCGAACTGTCAAGACGAGCATGGATCTTCACTTTATTTATGAAATCGCGAAGATCTCTCTGGCTATCATACGTAAAGATGACGGTGTCTTGTACAAAGCTTTGTCCGGCCTTGAGTTTGAGCCCCGTAAATTCCATGGATAATTGAGAAATGCGGAAAAACGTGGAGAGCTCGTGAATAGGAAATTTAGTTTTGTCGTCGTAAAGAATAAGGGTATGGACATTGAATTGTGTCGTATCGCCAATGACTCTGAAGTTTTGAAACTGACCTTCGTCAATATGTAAAGTGAAGTGATTATAATCAAAACCTCTTTTTACACTGTCCCGATCCGTATCTATGTATGAAAAGAGGCTTTGGTTCAATACAGCCTCTCCAATATGCACCTTTGGATTAGCGCCGCCGCCACTACCTTTTGAGAGTTTGTTTAGCTCGGAAATGAAGACGTTAATATTAAGATCCCGTGCCGTGTCTGACTCATAGATTTTTGTGAGATAGACGTGCGCGCCGTCCAGAATGATTCCGTCAATGTTAATATCTTTTTCATTGAGCAATTCAGCCAGGTTAAAATTGAGGAGGATGCTTTTAGCTCCTATCATTTGGTTTCCTTCGGGATCTTCGATGGAAACATTTGTCAACTCCAGCCGGTCAAACCATAGCAACTTGAAATTTTCAATACGGGTAGTAAATCCACTGACATTTGAAAAATTACGCAGCATTCTGCCAACAATGGCATTTTGAATAGGAGGTATTTGTAAAATAATGAAAAAGGTAATGACAAGGAAGAGAATGCCTGTGAGTGTATAGGCGAATACTTTTCGAATCCTATTTTTGATAACTTGCAGGTTCATTGATACTGCTCATGGGTCCCGTCATCCTTGCTATTGAATCTTCGTGTGATGAAACATCCGCTTCCGTAATTAGTAACGGCAAGGTACTTAATAATATTATAGCCTCGCAAAACGTGCACCAAAAATATGGAGGGGTCGTTCCGGAGCTTGCATCACGGGCACATCAACAAACCATCGTTTCTGTAGTTCAACAATCGATTGATACAGCAGGTATCGGGAAGGATGACATTAATGCCATTGCTTTTACAAAGGGCCCGGGTTTGATGGGTTCGTTGCTGGTGGGGGTTTCCTTTGCTAAAGGTATGTCTATCGCTCTTGGAATTCCTTTAATTGAGGTTAATCACATGCAGGCCCATGTGCTTGCTCATTTTATTGAAGACCCTAAACCATCCTTTCCTTTTCTTTGCCTTACGGTTAGCGGAGGCCATACACAAATCGTTCTGGTGCGCGACTATCTTGATATGGAAATAATCGGACAAACTCAGGATGATGCCGTTGGAGAAGCATTTGACAAAGCCGCTAAATTAATGGGCCTGCCATACCCCGGAGGCCCTTTAATTGATAAGTATGCCCAGGATGGAAACCCGTTTGCATTTGCCTTCCCGGAAACTACTATGCCTGGATTGGATTTTTCATTTAGCGGAATTAAAACAGCTTTCTTATATTTCCTTCGTGAGCGGGTGAAAGAAGATTCGTCATTTATAGAGAAAAACCTTAAAGACATCTGTGCAAGTCTGCAGCATCATTTAGTAAATATGCTTTTGTCCAGGCTGAAGACAGCGAGTCGGCAAAAAGGGATAAAAGAAATTGCTATTGCCGGCGGTGTATCGGCAAACTCAGGCCTTCGTTCGGCACTTCAAAAGATAGCAAAGGAAGAAGGCTGGAATGTATATATTCCGGCTTTTGAGTATTGTACAGATAACGCTGCTATGATCGCCATAGCGGCACATTATAAGTTTTTAAAAAAAGAGTTTTCTGATCTATCTGTGACGCCTTTAGCGCGTATGCCTTTTTGATCGGGAAACAAGACCTTTGATACATGAGTAAAGAACGATTCTCTAACAACATAAACATTAAGAATCGCCAGGCAAGTCATACCTATGAACTGCTTGACAAATTTGTGGCGGGTATGGTTTTGAGAGGTACTGAAATTAAATCTATCAAAGAAGGGAAAGTAAATCTTCAGGATGGTTATTGTTATTTCAATAACGGCGAAATCTTTGTGAAGGGAATAAACATAACCCCATACGCTCAGGGAACACATTACAATCATGAGCCCACCAGGGAAAGGAAATTACTGTTGAAGCGTTCTGAATTGAAGAGGTTAGAAGCAAAAGTTGAGGAGAAAGGGTTAACTCTTGTGCCACTTCGGTTGTTTATAAATCAACGCGGACTCGCTAAACTGGAAATTGCCCTGGGAAGAGGAAAGAAACTTTATGATAAACGCCAGTCGATGAAGGAAAGAGATGCCAAGCGCGAATTGGACCGTATGAAATTTTAAATAGACAATACGTTGATATTCCTGCTATTTAATACGATTGGTAAAATTTAGAAAATGAACATGGACCTTATTGATTACGGAGTCTGCCGCTTAAGTTTAATACCTGTAAGAAAAGAGCCAACAGATACATCCGAACAGGTAACACAATTATTATTTGGAGATCCATACGAAGTTATGGCAGATGCTGAGGGCAAATGGTTGCAAGTCAGGATAAATTTCGACGGTTACACAGGATGGATTGACAGCCACCAGCATCATCAGGTTTCAAAAGACTATTTTCTTTACACCAGTAAGGCCGAGTTTAAAATCACGACCGATATAACTTCCAGTATTCTTTATAACAAAAGCAAGCAGGTCGTGCTTATGGGAAGCGTGATTCCGATTTCAAGTTCCGAACTATTCAAAATGGAAGAACAATTTGCCTTTAATGGTGAAGCAAAAAACCTGGGTCAAAAACGGGAGTTTGAGTACCTGAAAAATATTGCCATTAAATATCTGAATGCACCTTATGTGTGGGGTGGCAAGAGTCCATTTGGGATTGATTGTTCAGGCTTTGTGCAAATGGTATTTAAGATTTGTGGCTACAAGCTTTTTCGCGACTCATCGCAGCAGGCAAGTCAGGGCAAGTCTGTCAAAAACAGAAAAGACGCACGGTCCGGTGACCTGGTCTTTTTTAAAAATGAAGCTGATAAAGTCCATCATGTTGGAATTCTCCTCGATGGTAATCGAATTATTCACAGCTCGGGAAAAGTGCGCATTGATCAGCTTACGGATGAGGGTATCCAGAATAGTGAGACAAATTCCATTACGCACAAGTTCGCTCACATAAGGAGAATCCTGTCAGAGTAGGCTCTGCATTTTTTCAGTGATTCAAATTTTCAGCGAACTTCGTTGCTATTTTCCATTTGCGTAATTTTGGGTAAAAACAAGGCGTTTCACGTTTTGTTAGTAAAAAGATTGAATCTATATTTCGTAATGAACAATAGGGTATTGGTACTCAATCATGATTTCAGCCCCCTTATGGTATGTTCTGTGGAGCGGGCCTTTATACTCGTATTCCTGAGGAAAAGCGAAATGGTGAAGTCTGCCAATGGGTACAAATTGCATTCAATAAATCAGACCTACCCTATGCCTTCTGTGATCCGTCTCAACCGATATGTTAACGCCCCCTACAAGGGCGTTAATCTTACACGGCAAAATATATTTAAGCGTGACAATTATGAGTGCGCCTACTGTGGTACAAAACGAGATCTTACCATTGACCACGTCTTTCCGAGAGGGCGAGGAGGCGTTGATTCATGGACTAATCTTGTTACGGCCTGTAAAAAGTGCAACGCCAGGAAGGGAGATTTTACTCCAGATGAAGCAAATATGCCCTTGCGCAGGAAACCGTATAAACCATCCTATTCTATTTTCCTTAAAGATCACTTCAATGGTCAGGCTGGCGAGTGGGATGTTTTTTTAAATGGTCATCACCATTGATCAGATATTTAATCAATGAATTCTATTTTTAATTACGATAAGAAAACTGTTGTTGTGACAGGAGGAGGGAGCGGCATCGGTCAATCCATCGCCATACATTTTGCTCAACATGGTGCGAACGTTTTTGTTTTGGATCTTCAGGAGGAGGGTGCGCAATCAACCGCTGATTCCATTAAGCAAAATGGGGGTTCAGCATCAGCCATTAGATGCAATGTTGCTGAACAGAATGACGTACAAAAGGTAATCGGTTCAATAATTTCTGAGACAAATAAAATTGATGTACTCGTTAACAACGCCGGGATAGCGCATATAGGAACATTAGAAACCACATCTGAAAATGATTTTGATAAAGTATTTCAGGTGAATGTAAAGGGTGTCTACAATGTGATGTATGCTGTCATAGGTCACATGAAGAAGCAGGGAGGAGGTGTTATTTTGAATATGGCATCTATTGCATCAACTCAAGGTATACCCGATAGATTTGCTTACTCAATGAGTAAGGGCGCAGTGCTCACAATGACGTTGTCTGTTGCACGTGATTATTTGAAAGACAATATTCGCTGCAACTGCATATCACCTGCACGAGTTCATACACCATTTGTTGACGGGTTTATCAGCAGAAACTATCCCGGAAGAGAAGCAGAGATGTTTGATAAATTGTCAAAGGCACAACCAATAGGACGAATGGGTAAGCCTGAAGAAATAGCAAAACTTGCGCTTTTTCTTTGCTCGGATGATGCATCATTTATAACGGGCTGCGATTATCTTATTGATGGGGGTTATACAAACCTTAGGTAAAGCTTAAAGAAGAAGTAAAAAAATAAATTGATATATGAAACTATTCCGCTTTGGTGAACCGGGAAAAGAAAAACCGGGAGTTGTGATTAACAATAAATTATTTGATGCTTCTTCTTTTGGAGAAGATTTCGGAGAGAAATTTTTTGAGAGCGATGGATTGAACCGTTTTAAAAAATGGTTGGATAGTAATACGCTTCCGGAAATTAATTCTGAGGTAAGATTTGGAACTCCTTTCACGCGACCATCAAAAATTATTTGCATCGGATTAAATTACTCCGATCATGCAAAAGAAACAGGAGCACAGGTGCCCCCTGAGCCTGTTATATTCTTTAAAGCAACATCTGCTATTACAGGACCTAACGACAATCTTGTTATTCCCCGCAACAGCAAGAAGACCGATTGGGAAGTGGAGTTGGCAATTGTGATTGGTAAGAAAACTTCTTATGTAGAAGAGAAGGATGCAATGAACTATGTAGCTGGCTATTGTTTGCATAATGATTACAGCGAACGCGAATTTCAAATTGAACGTAGTGGGCAGTGGGTCAAAGGAAAGAGCTGTGATACCTTTGCACCTCTTGGGCCTTACCTTGTTACCACAGATGAAGTAAAGGATGTACATAACCTCAGGCTTTGGTTAAAAGTGAATGGTGTTATGATGCAGGATGGAACAACGGCAAATCTTATTTATAAAATACCTTTCATTGTGAGCTACCTTAGCCAATTTATGTCGTTGCTTCCTGGTGATGTAATTTCTACCGGAACCCCTGCTGGTGTTGGTATGGGAATGAAGCCGCAGCAATTTTTAAAAGCTGGCGATGTAATTGAATTGGGAATAGATGGTTTAGGAGAGCAGCGGCAGGAAGCTGAAAGCTGAAAGCATAAAGCAGATTGTATTGATTTCACGAACCTTCTTTCAGCTTTAAGCTTTTTGCTTTCCGCTTTTCACTCCAATCCAATCATCATAAACGCTCCCCAATAAATTGGTTCAGGAATTTGGAATTCCTCGTAGTCTTCCACCTGGGAACTCAGCGTTTCGAAAGAAATGTTGAATCAAGCCGATAGACGATTGTGGAAATTCAAATGCAGGGTGTATTGGACGGAGTGTCTTTACACATTGAAGCAAATCACCATCGATGGGGATTATCTATCTGCAGGCGTGGTATGTTTTTAAAGTCATCCGTGTTTCGCGTAAGCAATGTATGATTATAGGTTAAGGCGGTCGCTGCTATAATGGCATCAGGTAATTTCAGTTTGGGCAATAACCGTCTGATTAAAATACACTCATTACCAACTTCGTCTGTGATATAATACATCTTTCCGGTTGAAAGAAATCCCTCAATACTGTGCAATATTTCAATCGGTACGCTATAACCCAACACTTCAAGACGAGATATGATAGAGTAATGAAATATATTATCAAAAATTCTATCAAGTTTCTGTTCGATTTTACCTTCAAATTTTTTTCCTGCATAATCTATCAGGACATTTGAATCCATCAGATACGATGCTGCCATTCTTCCCGTGATTGTCTTATGTGTTCCTGCATTTTGTCGCTTACCTCAGGCGGAATGATGCCCTTATAATCGGATGCCTTTTTTTTGTCTGTAGGAGTTTCCGATTTTGCATTAAGCATTTTGATCAGATTCAAAGCCTCCAGCTCTTTTAGCAGGCTCATTACCTTTTCGTTTAAAATATCTATGGTTACTGTTTTCATTTTTAGCTGATTTTAAATAGCCCCGTTGTTTTTCAAAAATACAAAATTTCACAGGGTAAATCACAGATTTATTTCAGGGGGATATCGTTCTGATTCTATCAGAGATTTTTGCGTGTAAAATCAGTATGGTGAATGGGTAATTACTTTATCAGTTTCTCCAATATTTCTTTCGCTGCTTCGGTAATAACAGTACCGGTTCCAAAAATAAAAGTGACTCCCGCCTCATGTAAAAAATCATAATCGTGAGGAGGTATAACACCACCTGCGGTAACCATGATATCAGGTCTCCCTATTTTTTTCAATGCTTCAATGAGCTGGGGTATTAAGGTCTTGTGTCCTCCGGCAAGAGTAGATACGCCAACAATATGAACATCATTTTCGGCTGCCTGCCGGGCAACTTCTTCAGGCGTTTGAAAGAGCGGTCCGATGTCAACATCAAATCCCATGTCGGCAAAACTTGTAGCAATTACTTTTGCACCGCGGTCGTGGCCATCTTGTCCCATCTTTGCTATAAGAATGCGAGGTCTTCTGCCATCCAATGAAGCGAACTTATCGGAGAGTTTGCGTACCGCTTGAAATTGGTCCTGATCTTTCATCTCACGTGAATATACACCTGATATGGATTGTATAGTAGCCTTATATCGCCCAAAGACTTTTTCCATAGCCCCTGAAATTTCTCCTAATGTTGCCCGCTTTCTTGCAGCGTCGATAGCACACTCCAGTAAGTTTCCTTTGCCGGTCGATGCACATTGGGTTATTTTCAATAGAGACTCCTCAACATCTTTTTGATTGCGATTTCTTTTTAAATCCTCAAGGCGCTCAATTTGTTCTGAACGAACAGCAGCGTTATCGACTTCACGAAGATCAAAGTCAGACTTTTCACTCACCTGATATTTGTTCATGCCCACAATCACATCGCGACAAGAATCGATACGTGCTTGTTTTGCAGCAGCAGCTTGTTCGATCTTCAATTTTGGAATGCCGCGTTCAATCGCCTTGGTCATGCCGCCAAGGTTTTCAACTTCATTGAGTAGTTCGAGTGCTTTTTCTGCTATTTGTGCCGTCAGCATTTCAACATAATAAGAACCACCGAATGGATCAACAACTTGCGTTACACCCGTTTCCTTTTCGATGAACAATTGTGTATTGCGTGCGATTCTCGCAGAGAAATCCGTAGGTAAAGCAATCGCCTCATCAAGCGCGTTAGTGTGAAGCGACTGGGTGTGACCAAGAACGGCGGCGAAAGCCTCGATACACGTACGGGTTACGTTATTATAGGGATCCTGAGCAGTCAAACTCCATCCTGACGTTTGGCAATGGGTGCGCAAGGCCATTGATTTGTCATTCTTCGGATTAAACTGTTTGACAAGAGCAGACCACAACAACCTTCCGGCGCGCATCTTGGCAATCTCCATAAAGAAATTCATGCCGATACCCCAGAAAAATGAAAGTCGTGGAGCAAAATCATCAATAGCAATTCCAGCATTAAGACCAGTGCGAATGTACTCCAATCCATCAGCTAAAGTGTAGGCCAGCTCCATGTGTGCAGGAGCTCCAGCCTCATGCATATGATAACCGCTGATGCTTATCGAATTAAACCTGGGCATGTGACGTGATGTAAAAGAAAAAATATCGGCTACGATGCGCATGGATGGAGCAGGAGGGTATATGTATGTATTGCGTACCATGAACTCCTTAAGAATATCATTTTGAATGGTGCCATTCAGTTGATCCGGTTGTACACCTTGTTCTTCTGCGGTGACAATATAAAATGCCAGGATGGGTATTACCGCTCCGTTCATGGTCATTGATACAGACATTTTATCAAGCGGTATCTGATCAAAAAGTATTTTCATATCAAGTACCGAGTCAATGGCTACTCCTGCTTTGCCTACATCACCCGTTACGCGCGGGTGGTCTGAATCGTAACCACGATGTGTAGCAAGATCAAAGGCAACCGATAAGCCCCGCTGACCTGCAGCGAGATTTTTTCTGTAAAATGCATTAGAGTCTTTTGCTGTTGAGAACCCCGCGTATTGACGAATGGTCCATGGTCGAGTGGTGTACATCGTTGCATAAGGCCCACGCAAAAAAGGAGGGAGGCCTGCAGTAAAATCCAGATGAGAAAGATTTTCAACATCATCCAATTGATAGATTGGTTTGATGTCTATTCCTTCCGGGCTTTTCCAAGAGGTATGTGGAGATGATAAAGTTCTCTTTGGTTTAAATTGATCATATGATATTTTACTAAAGTCGGGCTTCATTCTACTTCATCTTATCTTGAAATTTCTTCCACGCGTTTTGTGCCATGTCATTTACAAGGGTGTCAATGAAATAGGAACCTGCCAATGGATCGGCTACAACATTTAGGTGTGCTTCTTCTCTCAAAATTTCGGATACATTTCTTGCAATTCGTTCAGTTGTAGTATTTGCATGATCCTGTGAGTATATAGTTAGCCCCTGGCAGCCTCCGCAAATGGCGGCCAAAGCTGCAACAGGTGACTGAAGCATGTTGCCCTGGGGTTCATATTCTTTATTTTTGAAAGGTGTGCAACGTACATGCAGGTGAATGTCATCATACGAATGGTCTGCGTTGTATGCTTGTATAATTTGATACCAAAGTATTCGAAGAGCCTTGAGCTTTGCAGCAGTGAGAAAGAAATGACTACTCGCTTCAAGTGAGAAAAAAATTAAGGGAAATATTTTTTCAGGAGTAAAGCCTTTGTCAGTTAATGAATCAACTAAGTTGAGACCCAGACCTAAGGCATGTACAATCTCTTCAATTGGGTCTTTTGCCTGTTCAATCCATATTCCCAGGGATAAAAAATTTTTCAAACCTTGAGAATCGTTAAGAATGCGCTCCACATCATGTGGGATATTTTTCCAAAGTATTCCTCCCTGAATTTTTTTCAAATCCGTGTGATGTGCCTTGCAATGATTTATTAAACTAATACCAGAGGAAGTATCGGACAATGAAAATATCACATGACAATGTATCAGTTGAATTTCATTTAGCAGGATTTTTAAGTCTGGCGTGTTACTGCATTCGAATAAAACACCATCTGCACCGAGTTGAAGATGGGAGAGGGCCTGAAGGTTTGCGGTTCTTTCGTCTGAAACAGTTACAGGAGGCTGGTTAAACCAGCTCCGCGCAGTGTGAAAATTTTTATTTGCTGCATTTAAGTCAAAATTATTTTTTATTCCTGGCTTTTCCCGATCCTGTTTATCATAATAGGGAAGAAAAAGAAGTTCATTTGTGCCTTTCCATGTTAATTGGTCGATTGAGTTGAGTTGAGTTTCATTATATGCAACCTTTAACCAGTCTTTCTTTGTAGCGGAAGAAAAATCTTTCAATAAGGATTTGATAGATAACTCGTTGAGCATGTATAATAGCAAAGTATCTTCAATTTTAATTAAGTTTTGTCAACCTCTTGCGTTTTATAAGAAAAATCGTAAGGGATTTTTTTATGAAAAATCAATTCGACCAGTGCTTGATTTCTTAAACTCTTTTTTTACATCTTTGTCTCCCCCTCCCATTTAACGGGAGCCTTAATCTTCATGAACGTAAACTCAATGGAAGTTACCTACGGCACGGTATGGAATGATTGTCTCGGAATAATTCGGGGAAATGTGGGGGAGGAAAATTTCAATACATGGTTCAAACCGATCGTTCCAATACGGGTGGATGGTGATGTTCTTACTATCCAGGTGCCCTCACAATTTTTTTACGAATGGCTCGAGGATAATTATGTTCCAATTTTAAAGAAAGCCGTTCACAGTGTTTTAGGTCCTATGGGCCGTTTGGAATATTCTGTTATTGTCGATAGCGGCAATCAACAGAACCCTCCCGTTGCGGTTAATTATAACGGGATGAGAAAAAGCGGTGTGAATGTAAGCGGTGCCGGATCAGATGACTACTCACCTTTTACATTTAAAGCATTAAATCCGCAAACTGTTAATTCGAGACTAAATCCCAATTATACATTTGATAATTTTATTGAAGGTGACTGTAATCGTCTTGCAAGATCGGCCGGTGTTGCTGTTTCTAAAAAGCCGGGAATCACATCTTTCAATCCATTAATGTTGTACGGTGGTGTTGGTGTAGGAAAAACACACCTGGTACAAGCTATCGGCAATGAGATCAAGAATAATCTTCGTGATAAAATTGTTCTTTACGTTGATCAAAACGATTTCACCAATCAATTTCTTGGCGCCTTGCAAAACCACAAGCTTCAGGAATTTCAGAATTTTTATTTACAGGTAGATTTACTGATACTAGACGATGTTCAGTTTCTTGCCGGTCGTGAGAAAACGCAGGAAATGTTCTTTCATATTTTTAACCAGTTGCATCAGTCGGGTAAGCAAATTATCATGACAAGTGATTGCCCGCCCCGCGATTTGAAAGGATTCCAGGAACGTTTATTGTCCCGGTTCAAATGGGGATTAACAGCCGATTTACAGGAACCTGATTTTGAAACCAAGCTTGCCATTATCAATCGTAAGATGCTGGCTGATGGTATTCAAATTCCTACCGAAGTAACTGAATACCTGGCGTATTCAGTAGATACAAACCTACGTGACATGGAAGGCGTGCTGAACTCTCTTATCTTCCACGCAACGCTACTTAAAAAAGAGATTGACCTGGAGCTGGCAAAGGAAGTGATGAAAAATATTATTAAGGAAATTCAATCTGACGTTAGTGTTGACTTTATTCAGAAAACTGTTTCTGAATATTTTAAAGTTGACTTAGATGCAATAAAAGGAAAGATCAAGAAACGTGAGTTCGTTATTCCGCGCCAGGTAGCAATGTATTTTTGTAAGCGCTATACACAGCTAACATTGGCCCTTATCGGTGAAAATTTTGGAGGCCGCGATCACAGTACTGTTATTCACGCACTCGAATCTGTTGAAGACATGATGAAGACGGATGCTAATTTCAAGTCAAGTGTTGAAGAGCTTGGCAAGAAATTGAAGATGAGAATGTGAGAAAAGGTACGAGGGCAGAACTACGAGGTACGAAGGGATTGTCATTAGTGTTTAATAGTAGAGACGCGATGCATCGCGTCTCTACTATTAAACACTAATGAAAGTTTAATTTGCAGACCCACACATTTTTACAAGATACGAATGAACTGCTCACTCTGCATTTGCTTTCGGACTTTACTGACTTTCGGACTACTATTCACTCATTTTTCATCGTATCACAAAAGGTATTTCCACCTGCTGTTTTGAGCTGTTAATGCCATAGATGTAGCCGCGGCCTTTGTATTTGTCAAAGAATTCAATTACCTCCTGCGGATCTTTTACCCTGACACGATTGATAGCAACAATTGTGAAATTTTCCGGAACACCAATTTGTTTCAGTATGCTATTACTGTCAAGGTTAAATACTTTTACTCCGTAGTCAGTTCCTTCTAGCTGAGCATTTAATGTGGCTGAATTATAAATTTTACGTTTGATTACTTCAGCCGTTCCGTTTTTATTTACAAGCGTAACGGAAGTGTTGTTTGATTTCCCATCCCGTAAATAGGTAATGTTTATTTTGTCACCGGGATAATGATAGCTAAGCTCTTCTTCAAATGCGCTCTGTGAATTGATCTCAAGTTCATTGAGTTTGATAATGATATCGCCAGGTTTAAGTCCTGCCTTAACTGCCGGGCCGTCACGCTCGAGACTTTCTACCAGTACACCGTTGAAATTTTTAACATTGGTTTCCAGTTTATACTTCTTGGCATTTTCATAGTTATATTCAATGGCCGCTCCACCTAAAAGAGCTTTTTGTACAACGCCATATTTTACAAGGTCATCATAAACTTTTTTTGCGATATCCACAGGAATAGCAAAAGCATAACCTGTGTAAGAACCAGTTCGGGAAAGGATGGCTGAATTAATGCCCACCAGTTCTCCGTTTTTATTCACCAAAGCTCCGCCCGAATTGCCTGGGTTAATAGCAGCATCCGTTTGTATGAATGATTCAATAGGAAATTTGTCTTCAAGAATTCCTATGCGCCTTCCTTTGGCGCTCACGATGCCGGCTGTTACAGTTGAAGAAAGTGTAAAAGGATTTCCCACTGCAATAACCCATTCACCAACCTGTACATTTTTGGAACTACCAAGCGTTATAGCAGGAAGATTTTTTTCATCAATTTTTAAAACAGCAAGATCGGTTGAGGGATCAGTGCCTACCAGTTGAGCGGGATAAACACGTTTGTTATAAACTACCTCTATGCGTTCTGCAGAAGCGATCACGTGGTTGTTGGTTATAATGTACCCATCGGTTGTAAAAATCACACCTGAGCCACTGCTCACTTGTGTGCGATTTCCCCCCTGGCCTTCGCCAAAAAACCAATCCCAGTAAGAATACGATACTCCCTGTGAAATGCTGTTAATGTAAACGACACTGGCAATAGTTTTAGAGGCTGCTTCGCTAAAATCGACAGGAACGGAAGCTGGGGTTGATAAGTTTGGTGTAGCAGGGGTCAAATTATTTGTTGGTGCATCATATGCAACATGGGTGAATGGACTGGCCGTTTCAGTATGATTCAATTTATCTTTTATGAAATACTGATAAACAGCAAAAGCTCCAGCAAAGCCGGCTAAAAACCCTATGATGATTATTTTTAATGTGTTCTTCATGTTTATAGAATGATTTTAAAATCCATTGGTGATTACATCTAATGGCGGGCCAAAATTATAAAATTCAAAACGGGATTGTGAAGAAAATGTTGTTTGATCAGTGAATGCGGAGTTCGCGCAGGTCAAGTTCAAAGCCTGGCAGAACATTTTCTCCTGAAACACTTTGGCTGAAGCCGGTTTTTATTTCAGGGGATTTACCTTGTCTGAAAATATGCACGTTTTCTTTTTTAGGATCGATGATCCAGGCAAGCTTACACCCGTTGTTGAGGTATTCTTCAATTTTTTGGGTCATCATTTGAATCGTGTCTGTCTCCGACATCAGTTCAATTATAAAGTCAGGGCAAATCCGCGCGAATCCTTTTTGTTCTTCCGGAGAAAGAGAACTCCAGCGTTCACTTGAAACAAAGGACGCATCAGGTGAACGAATGGCACCATTGGGTAAGGTGAAACCGGATGAAGAATCGAAGCACAATCCAGCATTGGTTTTCTTGTTCCAATTGGTTAGCTGAAAACTGATTTCATTATTGAATTTTCCTGAGAGGGAACTGGTAGGGGACATAACTATTATATTTCCGTCAACGTTTCGCTCGAATTGTAAATCACGGTTTTGAATGCAGAGCTGATAAAACTCTTCCTCGCTCATTTCCTCAAACATCCGGTGTTTTATTAGCAAATCCATGCCTAAAGATAGTTATAAGTTATTAGTTGTGTCAATAACGGATAACTGGTAACGGATAATTAAATTGCGGGCCTATGGGAATCCGATCATTACTGGCGAAGCCTTTCGCGTCTTACATTGCATCCGAAACAAAAAAGTGGTCACAGGAACCGCACATATATCAGCAGAAGATTTTTTATCATCTTCTTTCAGAAGCTGGCAATACAACTTTTGGAAAAGATCATGATTTTAAATCCATACGAACGTATGATGATTTTAAACGAAACGTTCCTATTCGCGACTACGAACAACTGAAGCCCTACGTTGAAAAAATTCTTCATGGAGAAGAAAATATTTTATGGAAGGGTAAACCGGAATATTTCGCTAAAACCTCCGGTACCACCTCAGGCACAAAATATATACCCATTACAAAAGACTCCGTACCCAATCATATTAACAGCGCAAGAAATGCATTGCTAAGCTATGTTCACGAAACAGGCAGGTCATCTTTTCTTGATGGCGGGTTGATCTTTCTTTCAGGGAGCCCCGTGTTAAGTGAGAAAGCTGGAATAAAAACCGGACGATTATCAGGCATAGTCAATCATCATGTACCCGGTTATCTCCGTACAAATCAAAAGCCCAGTTATGACACCAATTGCATTGAGGATTGGGAAGAAAAATTGGACCGTATCATTGATGAGACCCTGACTACAGACATGACGCTTATATCAGGAATTCCGCCCTGGGTACAAATGTATTTTGACCGGATACAAGCAAGGACAGGAAAGAAGATAAAAGATGTATTTCCAAACTTCTCCATGTTTGTTTATGGAGGCGTAAACTTTGAGCCGTATCGGGCCAAGTTGTTTGAGACCATTGGTAAGAAGGTTGATTCTATTGAAACCTATCCGGCATCAGAAGGATTTATTGCTTACCAGGATTCTCAGCATGAGCCGGGATTGTTATTGTTACTGAACAGTGGAATATTTTTTGAGTTTGTTCCCGCCGATGAATATTTTAATCAAAAGCCAACGCGACTAACCATTGAAGAAGTTGAGTTGAATAAAAATTATGCGTTGATCATAAACAGCAATGCAGGACTATGGGGTTATTCCATTGGTGATACCGTTAAGTTTGTTTCTAAAAAACCATATCGCCTTCTTGTTACAGGAAGAATTAAACATTTTATTTCCGCATTTGGAGAACATGTGATAGGCGAAGAAGTTGAGAAGGCAATGAAACTTACCCTGGATAAATTTCCTGAAACATCTCTGATTGAATTTACCGTGGCACCACAGGTAACGGTAGAAGATGGATTACCGCATCATGAATGGTTAATCGAATTTGCTAATGCTCCACAAGATATGGGCGCATTTTCTTTAGCGTTAGATAACCATCTGCGTAAGCTTAATGTTTACTACGATGATTTAATCAAGGGTAATATTCTTCGAACATTGGAGATAACTTCCTTAAATAAGAATGCTTTTATTGATTACATGAAATCACTCGGCAAGCTGGGCGGCCAGAACAAAGTACCCCGGCTTTCAAATGATAGAAAAATTGCAGATGAATTGAGTAGATTTGCATTATGATAAGCCCAGAGCAACGAAATATTGTGATCAGTCACCTAAAGGAGCTTCAACCTAAAAAGATTGGGATTTTTGGATCGTATGCCAGAAATGAAAATAAGGATGATAGTGATCTGGATGTTTTAGTTTATTTAGATTACTCAAAACGCGTGAGCTTGCTGGACTTGATTGGTGTTGAACAAAATCTTTCTGAAGAATTAGGAATAAAAGTAGATTTGGTTACAGAAAAATCAATAAGTCCATTAGTAAAGCCATTTATTGAGAAAGATATCCGCATCATTTTTGAATGAGTAATCCCGTTATCCTTATTCGTCATACTCCTGGCGCAATTGAACGCATGAGAAATAAACAAGTTCTTGAATCCTTTGGTGTGGATTTGAATACAATATGGATTGTTCTAAAGGATGATCTCCTACATTTGAAGAAGCACTTACTAAACATTATTAAAAGTCTGAACCTTGAGTGACAAAAAACATATCGCCATCCTCGGTTCTACAGGCTCTATTGGTACGCAAGCTTTAGAAGTAATTTCGAATCATCCTGAATATTTTGAAGTCGAGGTCCTCACTGCTCAGAACAACGCTGATCTTTTAATCGCACAAGCGAAACAATTCAAACCAAACGCAGTCGTCATTCGTGCAGAAGAACATTATCAAAAAGTAAAAGAGGCGCTTGACCCGTTGATGATAAAAGTTTATGCAGGAGAAAATGCATTGTCATCGGTTGTTCAAATGGATTCCATTGATCTCGTTCTCACCGCACTGGTAGGCTATGCTGGTTTGCGCCCAACGATAAAAGCAATCGAAGCAGGAAAAACCATCGCACTGGCAAATAAAGAAACCCTGGTCGTGGCGGGTGAGTTAATTACCAGCCTTGCGCGTGAAAAGGGTGTTAATATTTATCCCGTAGATTCTGAACACTCCGCGATCTTTCAATGTATGGTGGGGGAGTTCCACAACAAGATTGAAAAAATAGTGCTGACTGCTTCTGGAGGACCTTTCCGTGGAAAGAAAATTCATGAATTAGCCAAGGTTACAAAACACCAGGCATTGCGACACCCAAACTGGAATATGGGCGCCAAAGTCACAATCGATTCAGCAACATTGATGAATAAAGGCCTGGAGGTGATTGAAGCCAAGTGGCTCTTTGGTCTTTCTTCCCGCCAGGTAGAAGTAGTTATTCATCCGCAATCGATTATTCACTCCCTGGTTCAATTTGAAGACGGATCAATGAAAGCCCAGCTCGGACTACCTGACATGCGACTACCCATTCAGTTCGCCATGACATATCCTGACCGGCTAAAGACAGATTTTCCGCGTTTTGACTTTAATAATTACCCGGCACTGACATTTGAGCAGCCAGATACAGAAACTTTCCGTAATCTTGCACTGGCATTTGAAGCCCTGAACAAGGGCGGAAACATGCCTTGCGTGTTAAATGCCGCCAACGAGGTTGCCGTAAATGGATTTTTGGAAGAAAAGATCGGCTTCCTGGAAATGTCGGCGCTTGTGGAACAATGTTTGACAAGAATCGATTATATAAGCAATCCTTGCTATGAGGATTATGTGAGTACAGATAAGGAAACAAGAATTAAAGCTTTAGAATTTATCAGGTAATGGATGTAATGATTTCGGTAGCTCAGCTTTTACTGAGCCTTTCATTTTTAGTGGCGGTTCATGAACTAGGACACTTATTGGCTGCAAAATATTTCGGCATGCGTGTCGAACAATTTTCAATTGGCTTTCCGCCCAAACTTTGGTCTTTCAAAAAAGGTGAAACAGAGTATGCTGTGAGTGCTATTCCTTTAGGAGGGTACGTGAAGATTTCCGGCATGATTGACGAATCGCTGGATACCGAGACTATGAAAGAGCCACCCAAGCCATGGGAGTTTCGAAGCAAGCCTGCATGGCAGCGTTTGATTGTGATGCTGGGAGGTATTACGGTTAATGTCATTGTCGGCATTCTGATCTTTATTGGACTCACTTATTTTCTCGGTGAGATTTACTTCTCGAAAGATGATATCAATCGCGCAGGTAAGCTTGAGATAGGAGAGCTGGCGAAGGAAATAGGTATGCAGGATGGTGACAAGATCGTTAAGATAAACGGTAAGGATTTTTATGACTACCAGGATGTATATAAACCTGAGAACCTGATTGCATCAAATGCATCATTTACCGTTGATCGCAATGGGCAAATGGTAGATATCAAAATACCAGACGACTTCATTGAGGGATTCAACAAGAATGACAGGGAAGTTTCATTCATTTCATTTCACCTGCCGGCGGAAGTTGGGAAGATTACAAAAGGTTCAATGGCTGAGCGAATCGGCTTGCAGCCGGGTGACAAATTTGTAGAGGTTGAAGGTAACCCCGTTCTTTACATTGATGATATTAATAACATAGTCAAAGACTTTGACCAGGACTCCATACAATTTGCCATTGAGCGTAACGGACAGGTAATACATTTTTCAGAACCTTTCGATAGTAAAAAGAGAATTGGTTTTGGATCAAAGGCAATGGTTTACCAGGAATATGGACTTGTAAGCTCAATTAGTATTGGTACTAATCGTGCTTTCACTACATTATATACACAGATACTTGCGTTCGGTAAAATTTTCCGTGGAGAATTGTCATTCGCGAAAAATGTATCAGGCCCTATTGGTATGGTAAGAGCCTACGGCCCTACGTGGAACTGGGCGCGCTTCTGGACCATTACAGGTTTGCTGTCACTTGTATTGGCATTTATGAATTTACTACCTATCCCGGCATTGGATGGCGGGCATGTGATGTTTCTCACTTACGAAATGGTATCAGGCAGAAAACCATCCGACAAGTTTTTAGAAACTGCCCAGAAAGTAGGAATGGTAATTCTGCTGGCATTAATGGTATTCATTTTTGCGAATGATATAATAAAAGAGATAGTAAACGCGATATAAGAGGTGAGAGGGTTCACAGATCACAGATAACGGATCACGGTAGAAAAGTGATAGCTTTATTTGTTAAGTAACGCATACTGTTATCTGTTATCCGTGAACCTCTTAAATACTTCCATCGATTCAGGATTTCTCAACGCACCTGCATTAACAACTTCTTTCGGATCTTTTCCCATCAGGATTTTCTTTACAGGTGTTTCTGTTTTCTTCCCGCTGATGGTGTAAGGAATGTCAGGAACTGCGATGATTTCATCCGGCACATGACGGGGACTGTAATCATTTCGAATGATAGTATTTATTTTCTTGCGAAGTTCATCCGTTAAGGCACTCCCTTCGTGCATCACTACAAACAAAGGCATCCAGAATTCACCTTCCGTTTTCTCGATACAGACAATGAGGCTGTCTTTCACTTCCTTTACTTTATCAACGGCGCGATAAATCTCGCTTGTTCCTATTCGTACACCACCACGGTTTAAGGTGGCATCAGACCTGCCATAGATAACTACACCACCTCGCTCCGTAATTTCAATCCAGTCGCCATGACGCCAGATGCCGGGATACATTTCAAAATAACTGGCGCGATACTTAACAAAGTCCGGATCGTTCCAGAAGTAAACCGGCATCGAAGGCATGGGTGCTGTAATAACCATTTCTCCTACTTCACCAATGACAGGTTTGCCCTCTTCATTGAAGGCTTCGAGCTTACATCCTAACGCACGGCATTGAATCTCTCCTGAATAAACAGGCAACATTGGATTTCCTCCTACAAATGCACTGCATACATCCGTCCCGCCGCTCATGGAGGCGAGCCAAAGATTTTCTTTTACATGTTTATAAATCCATTCAAATCCTTCCGGGGGTAACGTGCTGCCAGTCGATCCAATCGAACGAAGATTGTGGAGGTTAAATTCTTTATTAGGTTGAATGCTTGCTTTTCTATTAGCCAGAATAAACCCCGCGCTCGTACCAAAGTGATGAATGCCTTCATCCTGGGTGAACTTCCATAATACATTCAGATCAGGATGCGCCGGACTTCCATCATACAACACTAACGTACCACCTGACAGGAGACATCCTTGAATATAATTCCACATCATCCATCCGGTGGTGGTGTACCAGAAGCATCGCTCGCCGGGTTTGAAATCGTTATGGAACGTTCCGTATTTTAACTGCTCTAACAAAATACCGCCGTGGCTATGCGTTATGGCTTTGGGAAGACCTGTTGTGCCGGAAGAATACAATACCCAAATAGCATGACTGAAAGGAACACGTTCGAAGGCCAGTGTGTGATTAGTTTCTGTAACGACGTCATTCCACGAAACCGTTTTACTTTTCGGTGTTGATTCTTTTTTACTTTTCGGATGATCAATCACAATTACTTTTTTGAGCGAGGGAATGGCATCAATCAAATCATTAACAACATCTGATTTATCAAAATACTTTCCGTTGTATTCATATCCGTTTACAGCGATCATGACTTTCGGTTCAATCTGTGCGAAACGATCAATAACGGATTGGGTACCAAAGTCAGGCGAGCAGCTTGACCAGATTGCACCCAATGAACAAACGGCAAGAAATGCGATTGTAGCTTCGGGTGTGCAGGGGAGGAAAGCTGTTACGCAATCACCTTTTTTAATTCCTATAGAACGGAGGTAATGCTGGAGTGAGGCGACTTTTTGTTTTAATTGTTGCCAGCTTATTTCTTGTCGCACGCCGGATTCGGATTGAAATATAATTGCCGGGTGGTTCTCATTAGCTTTTTTAAAAATGTGTTCGGCATAGTTCAACTTCATTCCTTCGAACCATTTATAATGAGGCATTTCATTGCCCGACAAGACTTCGTTAAACTCACCTTCGTGAATAACCTGGAAGTAATCAATCAGGCTTCTCCAGAAATCAGCAACATTATCTACAGACCATTGCCATAGTTGGTCATAGTTATGAAAAGAAAGTCCATGATGTTTTGCAAGCCATTGGGTATAATGCACCAGGTTTGAATTGTTGACTTCAGATGCTGATGGTATCCAGAGAAGTGTAGACATGGTTTTAAAATTTGGCCCTGCTTGCAGCAGGCAAGCCTGCCTTTGCCGGCAGGCAGGCTCACCGTAAATCCCTCTCCCCCGAAATAATCGGGACAGGCAAAGGAGAGAGACTTTAAAGATTCGTTTTACAACAAATATGAGTTATAATATCACTGACAATCTTATCTTTTGACGCCTGCCTGCCGGCAAAGGCAGGATTAACCATTAACACTGACACCAGCCAAAACATTCTGCGCTTCCTTCTTATCCTCCCGCAGTTGTTTCTTCAACTCCTCAAGATCATGAAACTTGTTATCGCTGCGGATGAGTTTGTGGAAATGAATGGTGAGTGAATCACCATAGATGTCTTTGTCGAAATCGAAGATGTTAACTTCAAGATTTCGTTTTGTTCCATTGACGGTAGGGCGATTACCGATATACATCATGGCTTTGAAACGCTCATGCTCATGCGAAACGGTTACGGCGTAAATTCCGTCAAAAGGAATGAGTTTGTATTTGGTATCAATTTCAATATTGGCAGTAGGAAAGCCTAGCAGTCTTCCAAGCTTGTCACCCATAACCACTCGTCCTGTAATGCTATACGGTCGGCCAAGAAAATGCGTAGCCGTTTCGATATCACCGGCTTCCAGGGATTGACGGATGCGGGTGGAACTTACACCAATATTGTCAACATCCTGACGCGGTATTTCTTCCACCTCAAAACCATATAATGGGCCATCGACCTTCAGTTGTTCAAAACTGCCTTCGCGGTTATGACCGAAACGATGATCATAACCAATAACCAGCTTCTTTGTGCCGATTGTTTTTACCAATACATCTTTAATAAAATCTTCAGATGAATGATGCGAGAATTCTTTTGTAAAAGGAATGCGTATGAGATGTTGAATACCTTGTTCTTTTAAAAGCTCAGCTTTTTCTTCGAAGGTATTCAGCAGCTTGAGCGTATCTTCTTCGGGATGGAGAACAAGTCGCGGGTGAGGCCAAAAAGTAATTACCACGGTTTCTCCCTTACTTCTGATGGCCACCTCTTGCAGCCGGTTAAGAATTTTCTGATGCCCGACGTGCACACCATCAAACGTTCCACTGGTTACCACAGCACATTTCAGTTGCACAAAATCGTCAAGTCCGTGGTAGATTTTCATGGATTACCTGGTTTCGATAAGTTGCGTAAAGGTAATGTTTTTTGAAATGGAAGGGGTCAGGTAATCATCTCGTAAAGAATTATCCTGACGATTATATTTATACCAAAGGTTTACATGCATCGCAGGCATGCTCACTGCAAAGGCACAAAGATGCGAAGGGACGCAAAGAATTTTTGCAAAGTGATTAAAATTTATTGACAAAACGCTTAAAGCCATTTTTTAGAAGCGGGACATTAAAATTGATCAGGAAACCTAACCGCTTGTTGGCAAGTTTAAGATAACTAATAATTTGTGCTTCGTGTACAGCTAAGACTCCTTCAACTGCCTTCAATTCAAGAATTATTTCATCCTCCACCAACAGATCAATTATGTAATCCTTTCTTAATTGTTCTCCCCGGTAATATAATGGGACAGGTACCATGGTAGCAACATTAACGTTTCTGTTCTTAAGCTCTTTTATCATGCACTGCTGATAAACCCCTTCAAGTAACCCCGGCCCCATTTCCCGATGCACAGTTATTGCGGAGTCCAGTATGACCGATGACAGGGTATTCAGATAGTCGGGAGAAACGTGTTCAGGCATAGTAGTTTTTTATTTAACACAACAACTTTTTCAATGTACAACCAATTCTATAAATTCCAAAGAATAACAATCCTTTGCGACCCTCCGCGTCTTCGCGTCTTTGCATTGAGCATCGAAGGAAAGAACCCAATCCAAATAAATAATCTTTGAGCCGTCAGCAATTAGGTAATCATCTCGTAAGGAATTATTCTGACGATTATATTTATACCAAAGGGTTACATGTATCGCAGGCATGCTCACCGCAGAGGCACAAAGCGCGAAGGACCGCAAAGAATTTTTGCAAGGTGATTAGAAAATCAAGGGATTACGTAAGTGTTCTTTTATTAGTTGGACAACCGTGAAATTTTCCTCAGAATAACAAATCCTTTGCGACCCTCCGCGTCTTTGCATCTTTGCAGTGAGCATCGAAGGAAAGAACTCAATCCAAACAAATAATCTTTGAGCGTCAGCAATTAGGGAATCATCTCGTAAGGAATTATTCTGACGATTATATTTATACCAAAGGGTTACATGTATCGCAGGCATGCTCACCGCAGAGGCACAAAGACGCGAAGGACCGCAAAGAATTTTTGCAAGGTGATTAAAATTTATTTAACACAACAACTTTTTCAATGTACAACCAATTCTATAAATTCCAAAGAATAACAATCCTTTGCGACCCTTCGCGCCTTCACGTCTTTGCATTGAGCATCGAAGGAAAGAACTCATCCAAATAAATAATCTTTGAGCGTCAGCAATTAGGGAATCATCTCGTAAGGAATTATTCTGA
>CAZFRM010000007.1:0-140450 GCA_964521255.1 uncultured Roseivirgaceae bacterium | reverse complement strand
TTCAATGTACAACCAATTCTATAAATTCCAAAGAATAACAATCCTTTGCGACCCTCCGCGTCTTCGCGTCTTTGCATTGAGCATCGAAGGAAAGAACCCAATCCAAATAAATAATCTTTGAGCGTCAGCAGTTAAAATCACACTTCTTCAATCTTCAATGCATCTTCTAACCTATACGTACCAATTCTCGTTCTGCACAAAGCAGAAAGATATGCCCCCACTTTCAAATGCTCTCCAAAATCCCGGGCGAGGCTGCGGATGTAGGTACCTTTCGAACATACTATCCTGAAATGTACTTCCGGCAGATTTATTCCTGTAATCTCAAATTCTTTTACTTCTACTTCACGAGGTTTTAAGGCTGTCTCTTTTCCTTTCCGGGCCAGCTCGTATGAACGTTTTCCTTCTACTTTAATAGCAGAATGCGCCGGAGGCACTTGACTTATAACACCTTTGAAATGTTGTGCTGCATCGCTTATACTATTTTCTGAAAGATGCATTACATCAGCCACTTTTGTAACAGGCGTTTCAAGATCATGAGATGGTGTTGTGCTGCCAAGAACAAATGTGCCCGTGTATTCTTTCTCCATTCCCATAAATGATTCGATCTGCTTCGTCATCTTTCCGGTGCAGATGATGAGAAGTCCTGTGGCCAACGGGTCTAACGTACCGGCATGGCCGACCTTTTTTATCTTTAGCTTGTAACGGAGTTTGTTAACAACATCGAAGGATGTCCATTCACGAGGTTTATCGATCAACAGAACGCGGTCTTGCTCCGATGGCTGTTGTTCCATTATAATACGGTGAGATCAACACCAAAATAGTATAATAGTAGAATAACCACGCCAACAATAATCCGGTAGTAACCGAATATTTTAAAACCATGTTTTGTGAGGTAGCTGATAAATGACCTGATGGCCAGCATAGCCACTATGAAAGCAACGATGTTTCCAACAATCAATAAAGTGATTTCATTCGAACCGAATGATCCGCCGCCGGAATAGAACTTGTACATTTTATAGAGCGTTGCGGCAAACATAGTGGGTACGGCAAGAAAGAAGGAAAATTCGGCTGCGGTTTGTTTGGTTAACTTCTGTGATAACCCGCCAATGATCGTTGCCGCTGAACGCGATACACCAGGTATCATGGCGATGGTTTGGAAGAACCCGATCTTCAGGGCTGCAATGTGCGTAACACCTTCCTGTGGATCGGTTTCATTCTTTGCGAATATCTTATCAACAAAAAGAAAAAATATTCCGCCGATGATAAGCATGTACCCAACTACATCAACACGTTCAAGCAGGTGGTCAATAAAGTCATCCAGTAAAAGTCCAAGGATGGCAGCCGGCAGAAAGGCGACAAACAACTTGACATAGAAATCAATGGATTGAAAAAACCGTTTCCAGTACAAAACAATCACGGAAAGTATAGCGCCAAACTGAATGGCTACTGTAAACATTTTAGTGAACGGGTGCGATGCAATGCCCATCAGCGAAGAGCCGATGATCATGTGGCCGGTGGAGGAGATGGGTAAAAATTCAGTGATACCCTCAATAATAGCGAGGATGATCGATTGGATAATGGACATTATATAGTTCAGTTATTTTTTTACTTCCGGCTTGATGAGGATGGCGTATATGCCGATGATGAAACCAGCCATAACAATGACAGGACCTAAGGTAAGTCCGAGGAATCCGAAGCCATGCGGGTTCTTATCAATGGACATGATAATAAGACCAATCACCAGCGTTGCAATGCCGATGATCATCCACCGGTAGTTCTTTTTTTGAAAAGGTAGTTTACTCATTTGTTGTTATTAGTTATCTGTTTGTGGCCTCACCCTAAATCCCTCTCCAAAGGAGAGGGACTTTAAAGATTCTTTTGCGGGAGAGGTGTGTCGTCCTGGTTTGGTGCATTCCCTTCGTCCCTCGTCCCTTCCTAATACAGTTCATCCAATGACATTTTTAAATACCTCCGTATGGACATGTAGGTACTCATTACTGCAATGACGGCGCCCAGTACCATTAACGTGCCTATGAGGATGTAGAAATGTTGTTGGTTATGAAGTTGTACCAGCATATCTATTTTTTGGTATGCATAGTGAGTAAGGGCGAATAATAAAGCTGAAGCAATGGTGCCGGCAATGACTCCATAAAATGCAGCGCGTAAAAGGAACGGCCGTTGAATAAACCACCTGCGGGCCCCAACCAGTTGCATGCTGCGGATGAGGAACCGTTGTGAAAACAATGCCAGCCGCATAGTATTGTTAATGAGCAGGATGACGGTAATCAATAGCAGCGCGTCAATACCGATAAGCACCAATGAGATTTTTGTAAAGTTTTTATTAATGTCTTCCAGGAAATCCTTTTCATACAGCGCTTCATAAACACCGTTCATGTTCTCCAGTTCGGTTTTGATTTTACGGAGACTTAAGGTGTCATGGTAGGCAGGGTCGACCATTACTTCGAACATGTCTTTGTAGGGATTATCGCCAAGCACTTCATTGTAGTCGCCGAGGTGAGCCAGTTCTTTGGCAGCCTCGTCACGGGAAACAAACTTTACGGGGGTTTCCGCTTTTGCTATGAACTCCTTGGCCGTGAGACTTTCCTGAACTTGCTTGAGTTGGGTATCCGAAAGGGAACTCTTTACATACACTTTGAACGTGATATTCTCCCGGACGAGCTTTTCAAACTGGTTGGAATAGATAAGAATTAGTCCGAATAGGCCGATGACAAAAAGGGCCAATGTAATGCTGAAAACAACCCCTGCAGCCGGATAGCCGCCTAATTTTTTCTTGCGCTTTGGTTTTTCCATCCGGGCAAAGGTAAAGGTTAATCGTTAAAGGTTAAATGGTAATGGCTAATAGTTGACGGAGGTTGATGTTATTTTGATGCAGTGGTCTGTTCACTGGTTTTATATATAAACCGCAGGTGAGGTTCATTTTACTAATTGGCACACTCTCTTTATAAAATTAAGAGCGCCAATAAAAAATCGTCTTCCGGGTCACGACAAATTTGTTCAATCTTCAGGACCACTACAAACTTGTCGTACATAAACTTACGGTTTATTCTTCTTACTGAACTCTGCTGCGTGCTTTTTGAAGTATTCAATCTCTTCTTTAGGGGTCATTCCCTCAATTTCTTTCGAAATCTCTTCTCGTCTCCTTCTCATAAATTCGACTGCATCAAATTTTTTTTTAGTCTTTATTTTAGTTTTCATGTGATGATGCAACCGTAATAGTTATTTGGTCATTATTTGTTCGTTCTATAAGCATAAATCCTTTTTTATTCTTGGTTCACTCCTAACAGTTTCAACCTCTTTGTAGATTGTCTCCTGGTCAAGGTCGTCGGTCTTAAAAGCTTTAAGCAGTGAAGTCAGCTTAACATCAATTATCTCTCTTTCAAGTTCCTTTGAAAGTCTGATTTTCTCTTTTTTAGGTAATTGCCTCACTAAGTCCAGAATTTGGTCAAACTCAAGGTGAATATTATAAGTCCCTGTTTTCAGGTGTTAATAATTTGTTTTTTTAGAGGTCACACGCCTGTACAGTATTCGGCATGGATACACCAAAGCTATTATCATCCGTTGTGGGCTACATTGCTAATGTGGTGGATTTTTTCAACTTCATTAATCTCAATCACTTGGCGAGTCGTTCCAGTAATTCTTTATCCTCAGTCAAAATCTTTTTGACGTTCATTGTAAGATCTATTTTGTCAGAAGCATGAGTTTCCACCTCTTTCAAAAAGTCTAGAACAGTTTGAAGAACGCTATCGGGTACTTTATCCAAAGCCCTTTGCATTTCTGATCTGATTTCTTTAGTTGTCATATGTCAATGCAGCCGCCTGATTTTTTCTTGTGATTTGGTTTCTCCATTCAACTTGTAAAGGTGGAAACCAGGTATAACAATATCAATAAAATGTATATTAATATCAATAAAATGAATAATTCGATTTTATGACAACCAGGGAAGAACTTAAAAAAGAAATAGATGAGATGCCAGAATACCTTCTTGAAGAAGCTTATATGCTATTGAAAAAACTATCACAACGAAAGCAGCCTAACGTAAAAAAAATTACCGTCCGTGATTTTCACGGTAAGTTAGATTCTGTCAATGTTCGCAACAGTGCGTATGAATAAGATATTGATAGACACAAATGTGCTTATTTACGCAAAAGATGCTTCTTCAATTTATCATAGGGCTTCATTGAGTGTTTTTGACAATGAATCTGATTTTCGACAAATTCCTGAGTTGGAAATAATTGTACCCAAGCAATACACCTGACCTTCGCCAGCCGACCACCTGCCCTTTGCTTACTGCCCTTTTTCCCCTTGCCTACTTGTCCCTTGCCCTTTACCTACCGCCCTTTTCCTACTGCCTTTGCCCTTGCCTACTGCTTTTTGCCTACTGCCTCTTTGCCTACCGCCTTTGCCCTTGCCCTTGCCTACTGCCCTTTTGCCTACTGTCTTTGCCTACCGCCCCTTGCCTACTGCCCTTTTGCCTACTGCCTTTGCCTACTGCCCTTTGCCTACTGCCTTCGCCTACTGCACCTTCCCCAAGCAACCCATAAGAACCAGCCTGTGTACAGATATATAAGGTAGGGTTGCTTTTAATGGGAAGAATGAGGTGTTATTAAAAGACCCTGTCTCACCATAACTTATTAGTCGATCTCTTGTTTCTACTGAAGGATTTTCTATGTACCTTTTAAAGGTTTGATGTATTCCTGATAACCTTAATGGTATGGAGAATTCATTCTACATCGTTTGCCCGGGCAAGATTTAATCCGACTACACAATTTAGGAACATTTGGTTACGATATTGGTTACGAACAGATTAACACTTGTATTTGGGTTCGCGATTTTTTCTTAGTTTTGCTCAACGTGTAAAAAGTTATGATCTATAGTATGCGTGTAATTTTATCTGTTTTATTTTCCTTCTTATTGTTAAGTTCCTTTGCGCAAACTTTCACTTCCGTTATAGATGGAAATTGGAATGATGGGGCAACTTGGGGAAACGCTTCACCAGGTGTTGAAGGTACAGATTTTCCTGGGGCTGGGTCCACTGTTATAATAGCCACTACTCACAGTATTACAATTCCTAATGGCTACAATGCTCAAGCAGCAAATATTTCTTTCATTGTTCCAGACAACTTTACAGACCTAACTATTGCCAGTGGGGGTAGTCTCACATTTACGGGTACCATCACCCTAGGCATAGGACCTATCAGCAGAGGACGTCTATTCGTCGATGGTAGGTTAACAGTTCCACAAGGCGCAACAATTGTCAACTCAGCATCGGTCGGAAGAATAACTGTTGGTAGTACCGGTATATATGAACACAATTATTCCACCACTGCAGGAACAATTTATACCGCAGAATGGGTTTTTGGTTCTACTCTTCAAATTACAGGCTATACAACAAATTCATCAATACCCTTAGGGCTAAATCAATCTTTTTCCAATTTCACATGGAACTGTCCTGGTCAACAAGTAGATTTCTACTTAAGCGGAACTGAGCTTACAACAATTGGCGGTAATTTATCTGTACTGTCTACAGGGGGAGGGTTCATATTTGGTCTAACCACAGAGAACGACTTGATCCTGGAAGTTGGTGGAGATTTGATACTTGGTACAGGTAATCCTGGTGATGACGTGTATTTCGATCTATCAGGAGGAAGTGCTAATAGTGCTAATACTATTTTGAATTTAAATGGAGACCTTTATATTAATAATGCTGATGCCCTGGCTAATTTTGGTTCAGGAACTTGTCAAGTAGTATTTAATGACGATTCTAGTCCCCCACAGAATTTATTCAGTGAATACCAAATGTTTAGTTCTGTCGATTATTTGGTAAGTAGTGGAGCCACTTTGGTGATAGGACAAAATAATTTTCTGAGCTCCACTGGTGAATTTCAACTTGATGGTTCTGTTTTATTAGGATCAACTCATCCAACAAGCGCAATTATAGGGAATATTCAAACATCTACTCGCGTTTTTTCTGACGGCTCTACCATTGAGTATAACGGGAGCGCAGGTCAATTTATGAACTCTGCACATCCGTCTGGTGCAAACATTAATACAATTATTAATAACAGCTCTCCTGCAGGTGTAAATCTTGCTTCAAATGTTGTTATAGGAGGCGATCTGACCCTTACTACCGGAAATCTTTTGGTTGGAACACGAACGCTTACTTTGAGAGGTAATGTAACAGGTACTGGCCGCATCGTTGTATCACCTTCATCAAGTATTGTTGTAACTGGAGGTGAAGACTATACTTTTCCATTCCCTTCAGGTACACAGACATTTTCAAATTTTACTCTAAATAGCCCCAGCGGTAGCGTTACCTTTGCCAACAACGTAACCCTGAGTGGCCTCTTAACACTAACAGATGGAATTTTGAATATTAACGGAATAACGTTGACACTAAATGGAACCTTTTCATCCGGAGCAGGACAATTCGGGAGTACTTCCACCACTTCTGCGCTGGTCATTAATGGTTCAGGAGCCTTCGGAACTATTTCATTTGACCCAGCAGCGAATACAATTGGATCACTCACTATGAATCGCGCCTCTGGCACAGCAGAACTGAATAGCAACCTGGTTGTTAACAATGCTCTTAATCTTACTTCAGGTACATTTACCAATACCTCGGGTCTCACGCTTGCTAATAATGCAGTTGTGACAAGAAATTCGGCGGGACAATTAAACGGAATTCCAATAAGCAACAACAATGGAGATCGGTATAGCGTTTCCTATACAGGCGCAGTTGCATTTAATTCTGGCCTAGAACTTCCTTCCGATGCTGTTGACCTCCTTAACCTAACCATAGGCGCTCCGGTTACTTTGGATAAGCCTATCACGGTGAATGGCACTCTTACTCTGCAAAGTTCTACGCTAACATCAGGAGGTTTCGATATCACCATGGCAGGGAATCCGGGAGTATGGAATAAAGTAAATGGTTCGTACTCGTCAGGAGCTGCGACAGTTTTTATTTCGGGAAATGTAAGCATTCAGAGTTCATCTAGTCCTGCTCAATTTGGAAATCTGGAGGTTAGCAGTGGGGCTAATTTAACATTTCCTTCAAGCACACTAAATATCAGTGGCAATCTTTTAATTGCTGCAGGAAGCGCCATCAGCCATAATAATGGAACTATATTATTTAGCAGCGGGGGCAGCCAATCACTCGGCGGCGGCGGAAAAACGCTTAACAATATAACAGTAAATAAAACTGGTGGTACTTTAATCGTAACAAGCCCGACCAGTGTTGCAGGACTTTTTAATATTCTTTCAGCTACTACAGTCGCTTCTAACAATGACCTTACTTTGTTATCAACATCAGACGGCCCGTCTGGAACGGCTTCTATAGGAGAGCTTCCTACAGGCGCATCTATTACAGGTAATGTCACGGTACAGCGTTACATGAGCAAGGAGGGAAATATTTACAGATATATTTCTTCTCCTGTTGCCAAACTACCGGTTAGTCAGCTTCAGGATGATTTTCCTGTGATAGGCCCTTTTACAGGCACAAGCACCTGTACTAACTGTTCTACCAATCCTTCCATGTACTGGTGGGATGAACCCACTTCCAGCTATATAGCATTCCCGGTTTCCAGCAATGCTGATACCTTAATGATAGGTCGTGGTTATGCTGCTTTTGTACGACATAATTTATACCCTGGTCCCATAGTTCTTGATTTCACCGGAGTACTTTACCAAGGACCAGTTTCAATTCCTCTTAGCTTTACTGGTGGAGGTAGTGATTTTAACCTGGTCGGTAATCCCTACGCATCAACCATAACCTGGGAGGAAATACCGAATCGTCCTAATGTTGCCAATGTAATTGCCATACGGGATAATGGATCTGGAGGCACATTTCAGTATTGGGATGGAACAGAGCAAAGTAGTGGGTTAACGGATGGAAGGATTGCTGCAGGCCAGGCTTTTTGGGCTCGTGCTACCGCAGCTTCGGCAGCGATTAACCTCACAGAGAGTGCAAAGTCGAGCACGAACGGAACATTTTACCGGAAGTCAGACGAGGAAGTAAATGTTTTCAAAGTCATCCTTGCAAAAGGTAATGTAATTGACAGGGCGGTATTGCGCCTGAGAGAAGACGCCACCGTAGAGCTTGACGATAACGATGCGCCTAAGCTGAACAATGAGGGTTTTGATATTTCCACGGTAACTCCGGGGGGAATATCCATGGCCATTAATGCAACCAACGAAATGGTTTGTGATGCCATCAACTTAAAAATCGCAGATATGGCTCAAGGTACATACACCATGTCAGTTGAAACCTTTGGCATATTTCTGAATACCGGCGCCACACTTGTGGACAACTTTACAAATACCCAACATGATTTCAAAACGTCTCCTCAATACCAGTTTTCTGTAACCAGCAATGCAGCCTCGTCAGTTGCCAACCGTTTTTCCATTCTCCTTGATCAACCGGATATCAATCCTTCAGCAATTTCCACTTCCCTCGCTGATGCAGCCTGCAATGGCGATCAGTATCAGGTACAGCTTGATAACGCACAGGCTGGTGTTTATTATTTTGCTGAACTTGATGGTCAGGTATTAGGTGACTCTGTTTTGTCGAATGGTAGTGATCCGGTATTGCTGAATATTGCGGCATCCAGATTGGCAGTGGGCAGTAATAGTGTTGTATTAAAAGGTTATAATTATTGCGAAACGCTTCCGTTGACAAACGCTGTAGAAATTAAACATGATAAATTGTACGCCGCCTCCGCAACCAATGCTTCCCGTTGCCTTGAAGGAATAGTTGATCTTGAAGCACAGGGCGCTCCGCTCGATGGTTTATATAATTGGTACGAGGCGGAAGATAGCGCGACACCTATTGCCGGCCAGCATGGAAATATATTTACAACACCTTCACTCGTTAAGACATCGTCCTACTTTGTTAGTGTAGTTAATTCCCTGGGTTGTGAGGGAACCCGAACTCCTGTGGTTGCTGAAGTGAAACACTATGATGATGTTACTATATCAGAAAATTCCCCGGGATCGTTGACCTCCAGTTACGATGAAGGCAATCAGTGGTATTTTAATGACACTCCTATTGAAGGGGCTACTGGTCAGTCGTATTCTCCTGAAGAGTCGGGAAGCTATCGTGTAGATGTTACGACACAGGGTTGTGTAACATCTGCTGCAATGGAATTTGTTGTAACCGGTGTGGAGTCAACGAATCCAAAGAGTGGCATCAGCGTTTATCCAACCCCAACCAAAGATATTCTTTATGTGCGATCAGCACCCGGAGTGAAAGTAAATGGAATCAGTATTTTTGATAATTTAGGGGCGAAGGTTGGAGACCTGACGTTAACAGAAACGGAAAAGGGAAAAGAAGGAACCTTTGATATGAGCCATTCTGCAGATGGTATTTATTTTGTAAAGGCTCTTGTGGATCAAAGGACGATAACGATTAAAGTAGTTAAAAAATAGGATAAGGATGTTAAAGGCTTTTTTTAGATTTTCTTTTTTAGTGATACTCTTGGTAGCTTGCTTATCAGTGAATGGTCAGGTTCCCCCTCAGGATCCCCCAGACCCTCAGGATATTCCTGTCACAGGGTTTGAGTGGCTATTACTTGGTGGTGCTGCCGTAGGGGCCAAGAAGATCTATGATGCAAGAAGGAAGCAACAATAGGAGATCCACGTAAAGTGAATGTGAAAAGGTAAATAGAAAACAATTGATTATAGATAAGGCCGTGATTGAATCTGTTTCAATCATGGCTTTTTTGTTCGATGTGATTCTGGGTATTGATAGTGATTCTGATTTGCTAAACTGAATCAGTGAAAGATGAGCTCCCTTCAAAGATTTAAGAAACGAATTGTACAGATTTGCATAGTCATTACAATTGTTCATGTTTTAGCATGTCTCTATATTTCTTTTTTTCCGCTGGGGCCGATGCGACAAACAAGAATCGGGGTGTTCTATAGAACCCGTGTACTCTTAGGTCCTTTTTTCATGGCGGACCGTTTAAAGAGATCACCTCATTTTCTCGTGAGTTATAAGCCACTACAGGGGGATTGGTCAGTATACCGGGATGATGCTGTTGAAAATTTAACGACATACCGGACCAGTCCCTGGCGATATGATAAACTTACTCAGGCTGACATTTTACGCTACCTGGGAAGGCAACTTTATATGAATAGAAATTCGGACAGTTTGTTGCAAAGAAATGAGCTTGCAGTTCTCAATACGTATATCAGTAAAGCAGTATTTTCTTCCGATAAAATTGATTCTGTGAAGCTGGTTTATATCTGGAACATCTATGATGTTAAATCAAATACAATAAAACCGGATACCGTCTGGACCTTTTCCTATAAACTCAATGACGATTCTGTTCGATAAAATTTCAGCTTATTTTCTTTCCGGGTTTTCAAACCGAAGGTCAATCCATTTTTTTTGTAAGACACTGGTAATGTATGTCATTATCAAGGTGCTTTTTACCTGGTCATTATCTGCCCTTGTCAATGACGTTCAGGTACTTTCGCCTGCCGGAAGTTTACTTTCCCGGATTTTATACTGGCCATCGACAATGGCGTCATCTTATCATGCTGTTTTTTATTCGTGCTGCCTGATTATACTTATAGCTACAGTAGTCCTTCCGTGGAATTACGTTACAAGTTTCCTATTCTTTTTGATTTGTTTGAACCTGGTAAGATTAAACCCGCCAATCATCAACGGCTCTGCTTATGTAACGTACATGCTGGCCTTCTGGTGTATCGGAATGTCAACGTACCCATCATTTCATTCGAAAAAATTACAAGTGGCCCATCATGCGTTGTTTGCATTGAGTGTTTTATTCTGTCAGATGCAGGTGGCAATTATCTATTTTGAATCCGGATGGGATAAATTAACAAGTGAGGTTTGGCGATCGGGGGAAGCTTTTATGTATTTGACCCATTATGATCCTTTGTTTAATCCGGCATTTTCAGATCTGCTTAAGGGAAAGGTAACTCAGTTGGTCATGGGATGGTTAACAATAGGATTCGAATTAGGATTTGTTGTACTGGTCTGGTTTAAGAGGACAAGAATTTTGGTGCTATGCATTGGCGTAATTTTTCACCTGGTTATTATTGTAATGTTAACGCTTCCTGATTTCGGGGTCATTATGATTTTATCCTACCTGGTTTTCATGAAAGACTCAGACTATAGGCGGATTCCCTTCGTCAAGCGTTGGTTTTGAACGAATGATTCTCTTTGGAAATAATACTTTTGATACGGATGTACAATCCGATTAGGGATTCTTTATCACTGTTTTCATGAGTGCTTACCAATTTACCTTCGAAGGGAACATCTTCCTGAGACGATTTTGCAAACCATTGGGAGATCCCCTGCCTACCGCAGGCAGGTTCATCCCCTGCAAGCAGCGCGCCTCCCTTCCCCGATATTGACCGGGACAGGCAGGATGACAGTTGGTTAAGAGAGTTGGCTTCGAAAGTTTTTTACCTATGGGTGAGGCTAAAAACATCAGAACGAATGCATACCCTCATCGTTTGCCACCCCCAACACCACTACTCCCTTCAACCTGTCAAACAAGTGGATGGGTGAGGCTAAAAACGTAGAGTGAAACCATACTCTCCTCATTAAAGACCCACCTCTTTACCTGTCATCCTGCCTGCTCGACTACTGGCGGGAGGGCCCGCAGCGCCTGGTTTGTGGGTACGAACCTGCCTGCCAATGCGCTGGGCCTAACAAGGCAGGCAGGGAATCCCCCGGTATGAAAGCATACACCCACGTTAGTACCATCTAAGAACGTAGCCGCTACTCTCGAAGGGACATCTTCCTGAAACGATTCTGCTAACCATTGGAGATCCCCTGTCTACCGGCTTTAGCCTGACGGCCATGGCCGGCAGGTCAAGGTTCAGACAATTTCACAACTAATCGTACCTTCATATTTCTTCTGACAGCACAATGGCAAATCCCTATATATCGCTGATGAAAACCGCCTGGCATTATGCCCGGAAAGAAAAAAAGCAATATGTATTTGTCTATTCTCTGTTCATTCTGGCTAGCGCGACGTTTGCTCTTTTTCCTTTGCTGTATGGATGGTTTATCAATGCTGTTCAAAAGGAAGGTTTTCAACATCTCCGTTATGCATGGTTGTATGCGGGGGCATACATGTTGCTAAGATTAATTCAATGGAGCTTTCATGGTCCTGCGCGCGTGTTGGAACGTAAACTTGCATTTAACCTCAGTCGTAATTTTTTGCAGGAGTTGTATCATCAAACGCTGCACCTGACGGTAAAGTGGCACCAGGACCATCACAGTGGTGCTACTATTAACCGCATCCGAAAAGCCTATGAAGCGCTGAAAGAATTTTTTCAAAATGGCTTCATGTATACCTATGCTTTGTCAAAGTTTGTCTTCTCGTTTATAGCCATGATTATTTTTTCTCCACTCTTTGGAGCGATTGGTGTAGCACTGGGTGTTTTTACGATATGGATAATCTTTAAGTTTGACAAACCATTCATCAGGGCAATTGATGAGACCAATGAGAAAGAACACATCGTCTCCAGCACATTATTCGACAGCCTTTCAAACATTATAACAGTCATTACTTTGAGACTGGAGAAGCGAATGGAAAATAGTTTGCTAAAGAAAGTCACAGATGTATTTCTACCCTTCATTCGTGGTGTGAAGATCAACGAATGGAAATGGTTTGTTGCCGATATGCTGGTAGGATTGGTTTATGCTGTAACGGTAGTAGGATATGTTTATCAGAACTGGGAGCCCGGTCAACTATTTATGGTGGGTAACCTTGTAGCGTTGCTGGGATTCGTCAACCAGTTTACGAGTGTTTTTCACGATGTGGCATGGCAGTACACGCAGATCGTGCAGTTTAATACCGATGTTCAAACCGCGCGGTTTATACCACAAGCTTACAATGAACAACATCTTCCTGATGAAGCGCCGCCTCTCCCAACAAACTGGAAGCGCATTACAATAAAAGGATTGAATTTCTCGCACAAAGAAACATATTCAGCTCAGGAAAGGTCATCAAGTCTGCATGATATTTCTATTGTGATTGAAAAAGGAAAACGCATCGCTTTCATCGGAGAAAGCGGAAGCGGTAAAAGTACTTTGATGGCTTTGTTAAGAGGGTTGTATCCACCACAGCCTGACGTGCGCATCGATGTTGATGGAGTCGATATATCGATCAACAGTCTTGTCAGCTCAGTCACTTTATTTCCGCAGGAACCTGAAATTTTTGAGAACACCATCGAGCACAACATTACACTGGGATTGCCTTTTGAAGAAAAGGAGATCATGGAAGTATGTAAGACCGCTCAATTTGATGAAGTGGTTCAACAGTTGCCCAAAGGCTTGCAATCCAATATCCAGGAAAAAGGCGTGAATCTTTCCGGCGGACAAAAACAACGGTTGGCCCTGGCGCGTGGCATACTTGCCGCAAAGAGCAGTGACATCATTTTATTGGATGAGCCCACCAGCAGTGTGGATTCGAAAACAGAAAACCAGATCTATGAAAAAATGTTTGATGAATACAAGGATAAAGCTGTCATCTCCAGCCTTCACCGGTTATATATGCTAACCCATTTTGATTATGTCTACGTGCTGCAACACGGTAAAATAGTTGATGAAGGAACGTTTTCTGAATTGAAATTAAGAAGCAATATTTTCCAGGACCTATGGCGGCACCAGGAAGAAAAGACAATGTTAGCGGAATAGTATAATACCTGAACCTTAACTTAAATACTCCCTTGCATTTAAAATCCTGTAATCCCTTAATCCTTTAACCTGCCCGTCCGGCAGGCGGGTCACGGTCCGGTTCAGACAAATTACGCCAACTGTCTCAAATCCACCGGCACCACTCGCGAAATACCTTTCTCTACCATCGTGATACCATAGATCACATCCGTAGAAATCATTGTACGCTTGTTATGCGTAACAATTACGAACTGTGAATCCTTGCTGAAGTTGCGGATGATGTTGTTGAACTTGTCAATGTTGGCATCATCTAACGGAGCATCCACTTCATCAAAAATACAGAAGGGAGCAGGCTTCAGCAGATACATGGAGAACAGTAGGGCAGTAGCCGTTAACGTTTTTTCCCCTCCTGAAAGTTGGTTTATGGTCAAAGGACGTTTTCCTTTCGGCTTGGCAATGATGTCGATTTCCGATTCAAGTGGACTATCAGCATTTGCTAATCGAATATCGCAATCATCTTCTTCATTGAATAATGAACGGAACACACGGCGAAAATGATCACGAACCTGGTTGAAGGCCTCCATGAAAGTCTGACTGGCTACACCTTCAATCTCGCTAATGGTACTCAGTAATGATTCTTTTGCCTTAAGCAAATCATCTTTCTGCGCAATGATAAAATCATTCCGTTGTTTTATTTCCTGGTAAGCTTCCATGGCCATAGGATTGATCGGTCCCATGTTGTCAAGCTTATCGCGCATCTTGTTTACTTCCTGGCGTATTTTATCTTCATCAGACTCCAGCAAAGCCTCGTTTTCTTCAACAGTGGTTTCGCTTAACACTGTGTCGAGATCAACATTGAACTCAACGGACAACCTTTCTTTTACAGAATTGAGGCCAAGCTTGCTTTCGCTTAACTCATTCTGCAGTTGCATTAGTAGTGTATCACTGTTTTGACGAGCGTGCTGAACTTCACGTAATTCTTTTTCTACTTTATCAATGCTGCCGCGAGATTCATAATATTCTTTCTCCGCTTCACTGAGACCTTTTTCCATTTCACCTTTCTCGGAATACATCGCTAACAACTCATCGTCGTTAGTCATGGTGTGTTCAACAATGATCTTGATCTCTTCTTCATTCTTTTGCAGCTCACCCGTATTACCTTCAATACGCTGACCACTTAGTTCCATCGACTCCTGCTTATATCGAATTTCCTGTTCGATACTTTTTACTCTGTTCTCTTGTTGATGGAAAAGAATGTTCTGATCGTTATAGGAAGCTGACTTCTGACTAAGTAATTCGTTATCTCCGGCAACATGTTCTGTTACTATGGAAAGCTTGGTTTCCTGTTCCTGTAATCTATGCAGAGCATCTTGCGCTTTGGGCTTAAGATCATCCAGTTCAGTTAAAAGCGTGTCGATCTTTTCTAATATGTCTTCGCGGCGAAGATCAGCGCTGTTGAGCATGTGAGAAAACTGTTCGCGCTTCGTACGAATAGAAACATACTCATCATTTACCTGGCGAACGGTGTTTTGCGATTCTTCAATCCGGTGACGAAGATTATTATTCCTTAATTTTTCAAGATCACGCTGACGATTAAGGAGATTCTGACGAACATCTTCAAGCTGAGATGATAAAGACTTGATTTCTTTTTCAAGCTTCTCAAGATTTCTTGCCCGCCCGATTTTCTTTCCTTCAAATAATCCTACTGAGCCACCTGAGATGCTGTACTTCTTACGTGTAACATTTCCGCTTTTCGTAATAAAAGTATTCTCATCTTCTAACGGAATGCTCTTGATGTCACCTTCATGAATGTAAACTCCTTCAAGAATATTCGACATGAGCTTTTTATACTTCGGATCAAACTCAATGATCTGCGCAGCAGGAAAAGCGTGATCATACGTTTTTGTTTCAGAGGGTTGAAACTTTTCAAATGCATCGAGTATAAAGAAGTTAGCTTTTCCTTTTGAAGCATCACTCAGAATATTGATAGCCTCGAAAGCTTCCGACTCATGCTCAACGATATAATAATTGAGAAAAGGTTCGAGGTAGTTTTCTACAGCAACACGATATTCTTCCGGACAAGAAAGAATATCAGAAAGGAGAGGAGCGTTTTTGCTTACCTTTTTACGAAGGAATCGAATCGCTTCAGGAAAGCCTTCGAGGTTGTCAACGAGCGACTTGGTAAGGTTGTATTCATTCTGACGCGCGTCGAGTTTACGGCTTATGCCGGTCATCTCTTCACGAATCATCTCAATAGCCTTCTCGGTATCCGTATAACGTTGTTTGACTTCCTCTTCTTCTTTTTTAAGATTTTCTACCTGCGTTGTCTTTTCAGCAAGTTCCTCTTGCAGGACAATAAGTTTCTTTTCAAATTCTACAAGGCTTGCATTTTGCTGACTTGAATCAGTAGCCGTCTTTTCCAGTTCTTGTTTTAAGGAACTGATTTGAATTTCCCTGATCTCAACATCCTTGTTTAACTGGAAGCTTTGTTCCTGGTGTTCGCGCTGAATGGTCCTTAGGTTATCGGACTCACTTTGCAGTGCAATGGTTTTTCTTTTTTGCTCATCGTACTCAGTCTTTAAGAGCTGTAACCTTTGATTGATATCGTTGAATATTTCTATTGCGGCATCTCTTTCAGATTCCAAACTTTGAATACTGAAGCGTGCACGCTCATTACTTTTCTTATCCTGTTCGATCTGCTCACGCAAACCAGCGGCCCTGTCGTTAAGATATTTCAGGCGCTCGTTTTTAATTTGCTTTTCACTTTCGTAGTGACGGATGTTGGCAACAAACTCATTAATGGACTTTTGTCGAGCTGACAATGTCTTTTCTTTTACAACAAGTTCTGCCTTGGCCTTTTCAATGGAAGCTTCTTTCTCGGCAATTTGTGTGTTGTAAGAGATCTTAAGATCATTCTCTTCGTCAATCTTCTTGCTGATGGCGTTAAACTTTTCTTTTTGTTTATTCACCACAACTTTGGCAAGACCTATACTTTTCTGTTTGTACTCTTCTTTGATCTTATAATAATTCTCCGTTTGCTTGGCCTGTTTTTCAAGGCTCTTCATGTTCTTCTCAATTTCAAAGAGAAGGTCTTCTACGCGCTCAAGGTCAGCGTCAGTATCTTCAAGTTTTTTGAGTGTTTCCTTTTTACGCTTTTTGAACTTGGAAATACCGGCAGCCTCTTCGAAGAGCATTCTACGTGAGTTGTCTTTGTCATTCAGCAAATCATCCACCATTCCTAATTCGATAATGGCATAACTGTTTGACGCCACACCGGTATCGAGGAAAAGGTTTGTTATATCTTTCAGGCGGCAAGTGACACCGTTTAATAAGTATTCACTTTCACCGCTGCGATACAATCTCCGGGTAATTGTAATCTGAGAGTACTCTGTGGGAAGTATGTTCTTTGTGTTGTTAATGGTAAGCGATACCTCAGCCATTTGTTGAGCCGAGCGCTGACTGGTGCCGTTGAAGATGACATTTTCCATCTTCTCCGATCTTAAAGCGCTGGTTTTTTGTTCACCCAAAACCCAACGGATAGAGTCTACAACGTTGGACTTTCCGCAGCCATTGGGGCCCACGATACCCGTAATTCCCTCGTCAAAATTGATTACAATTTTGTCGGCAAAACTCTTAAATCCCTTGATCTCCAGCTTGGCTAGTTGCATGTTTTACAATGTAGTGGTTGACGTTTAAAAAAGCCCGGAACCAAAGTCGACAGATTTCAACTATTAAAACGAGAGCGGGTGAGAGGTTATTCCAGGCACCAACATCCTTCTGCCGACTATGTAGGGTCGGCAAAGATAAACTACTCATTTGCTCAATTCAAAATAAAAAGTTTCCCATTTACAGTGTGCTGATTTCGTGCGCTTTAGAATACCAAAATGAGGATTTAAAACATTTTTTGATATATTTGTTTTCATGGACAATTTTCAGTTCTGGCTATACATCATTATTGCAGTCATTTATGTGATTAGCAGAGCGCTTAAAAAGGGCAAAGAACAAGCTCCACAGGGGCAGCCAGGAGAAACTGATGTTGAGACTCCTTCAAATGAGGGTGAAATTCCCAAACAACTTACATTTGAAGAATTATTGAGGGAAATAACGGAATCCAGGCAGCCCAAACCGAAGGCTCAGCCTGTTTTGAGGCCCGTTCAAAAGGTAACGCCGAAGCCCGAACCCTCTTTTGTCGATTATGATGATGACCTTAATGAAGAGGCCGAGGAGCTTGAAGATGTAAATTACGAATACGAGAAACAGGATAGGACCTTTGATATCTACGAAAAAGCGAAGAAAGAGGCATTTTTACGGCCATCACTGGAGGAAACGCTTTATAAAGAAAAAAAGGAGATTGACTATTCAAGATTTAAGGAGTTCTCAATAACCCGGCGAAATACCTTGCTGGATGAATATGTGAAGGAGCTGAGAACACCCTCGGGATTTAAGAAAGCTGTTGTATTGAGTGAGATTTTGAACAGAAGATTTTGACTTTTTAAACTTTAAAACACCTATTAGAAGGTGATTTTTTTGAAATAATGATCTTTTAACCCATAATATTGCAACCATAACCTTTGCTATTAGGACCATGGTTACAATAATTTTTTAAAGGTTATTTATAATTGTATAATTTTTTAATCAGGCACTTGAGATGAGAATTCCTAAGCCACTCTTAATCACATTATTCTTCTTGTGGTTTATCACTTTTAACGCGTTCAGTCAATGTAAGACGATCATGGTGAAAACAAAAATTACCCATACAACGAATGGTCAAGGTAATGGCGTAGTTGAACTGGACGTAACCGGAAATTCGGGCAAAGAGTTATCCATCAACCTTTTTGGTCCAAGACGGAATAACCGATTGGGCCTTTCTGATTTTGTAATAAAGGATCTTGAAAAAGGCAAATATTTGATAGTTGTTTCGCCTAAGGAGGAGGGAAGCGACATCTGCCCAGTATCAATAAATGTTACCATCAACTAAATGATGCATGTTTACAAAGGGACTTTTTAAACTTTTATTATTCGGAGCCATCCTTTTTTCTTTTGAGACCTATGGACAAAAGCCGGTCTTTACTGTTAATAACATAAAGGGTGCTTGTGAAGGCTTCCCTAATGGATCGTTTGAAGTAACAGTAACTTCTGCAAGTGGTACAGCCGATATTTTCTATTTTGGTCCGGCTTTCGGTGGACCAATTCCTGCATCTGTTGGTGTCCCTGTTTCTATAACTGGATTGGGACCTGGTATTTATAATGTTGTCGTTCAAGATGATGTTGATTTTGAAAATATAAATGTTACGATCAATTCTTATCTCGCTGTATTAACAGCAAGTGTAGACAACGTTACTAACAATTCAAGTTGTACAGTACCCAATGGCACAATAGATATTACACCGTCAGGTGGGTCTGGTGCTCCGAACTATACGTTTTCATGGGAAGGCCCTAATGGATTTACAGCTACTACAGAAGATATTTCAGGAGTTCCTGGAGGAAGCTATTCAGTGACAATTTCAGATAACAATACCAATTGCATTGAAACATTAACTCCCATTATCATTACTGATCCTTCTCCGGCAGTTTTTAATATAGCGACACTCTCACCCCTTCTGGTTTGTAATGGCTCTGATTGGGTTTTATCGCTAGATGGTTCAGAAGTAGGGGCGACATACGAAGTATTTCGTAACAACATAACCACTACCGGCCTTACCCAGATTGGAACCGGGGCTCCAATTTCATTTACAATTCCATGGGGGAGTTTTTCAAATGGAAATAACTTTAAGATAACTGCATCCAATGGAATCTGTACACCGATCGACATGAATGGAGTTGTAATTGTGAACATAGTCCCATTACCTACGGTATCAAATCTGACAGGTGGTGGAACAGTCTGTGCTGGTGATGTATTACCGAATGTCACTTTTCAATTTACAGGTACTCCTCCATTTGATTTTACTTATACGGATGGCACAACGAATTTTCCAATTGTCAATCATCCCACAAATACCTTCACGATAACAAATGCACCTGCGGGAACATATCAGGTCTTAAGTTTACAGGATAATAATAGTTGTAATGCAACAGTTCTTGGTGACCCTGTTCAGGTCATTGTCAATCCATTGGCAACAGCAAGCGCAGGAACCGATTCACCGATGTGTTCAGGCACAACATACACATTAGTAGGTTCAAGTGTAGGAGGTTCAGCGACAACAGGAGCGTGGAGTATATTCAGCCAACCTGTTGGTGGCAATGGTGCTTTAAGCAGCACAGCACAGACTGCAACACCGGCAACAGTAACTTTTACGGCCACGGTAGCAGGTAGCTATATATTGCGGTTAACTACAAACGATCCAGAGGGTCCTTGTCTCGCGGTTAGCGATGATGTTCAGATTACTGTAGAACCTGCAGCGACAGTTGATGCAGGGCCGGCTCAGACGATATGTGCCAGTAGCACAGTAACATTAGCCGGTGTAATTGGCGGCAGCGCGACAAGTGCAACGTGGACGACTTCCGGAAATGGAACGTTCAGTGACGCGAGTTTATTAGATGCAGTTTATACACCAGGTGCCGCTGATTTAACAGCAGGTACAGTAACCCTTACGCTTACAACAAATGATCCTGCAGGTGAATGTCCTGAAGCGGTAGATACTGTGGTAATCACTATCAACGCAGAGGCAACAGCAGATGCGGGACTTCCACAGGCAATATGTTCTGGAAGCACGGTAACATTAGCGGGAGTGATTGGTGGCAGCGCAACAAGTTCAACGTGGACTACATCAGGCGATGGAACATTCAGCAATGCAAGTTTATTGAATGCAGTTTATACACCGGGTGCCGCTGATTTAACAGCAGGCACAGTAACACTGACATTGACGACGAATGATCCTGCAGGCCCTTGTGTTGAAGCAACAGATAATGTTGTAATTACAATAGAACCTGCAGCGACAGTTGATGCAGGAACACCGCAGACAATATGCGCTGGCAGCACAGTAACATTAGCCGGCGTGATCGGTGGCAGTGCTACGAGTTCAACGTGGACTACATCAGGTGATGGAACGTTCAGTGATGCAGGTTTATTAAATGCAATTTATACACCGGGTGCTGCTGATTTAACAGCGGGCACAGTAACCCTTACGCTTACAACAAATGATCCTGCAGGTGCATGTCCGGAAGCGGTTGATACTGTGGTAATCACTATTAACGCAGAGGCAACAGCAGATGCGGGACTTCCACAGGCAATATGTTCTGGAAGCACGGTAACATTAGCGGGAGTGATTGGTGGCAGCGCAACAAGTTCAACGTGGACTACATCAGGCGATGGAACATTCAGCAATGCAAGTTTATTGAATGCAGTTTATACACCGGGTGCCGCTGATTTAACAGCAGGCACAGTAACACTGACATTGACGACGAATGATCCTGCAGGCCCTTGTGTTGAAGCAACAGATAATGTTGTAATTACAATAGAACCTGCAGCGACAGTTGATGCAGGAACACCGCAGACAATATGCGCTGGCAGCACAGTAACATTAGCCGGCGTGATCGGTGGCAGTGCTACGAGTTCAACGTGGACTACATCAGGTGATGGAACGTTCAGTGATGCAAGTTTATTAAATGCAGTCTATACGCCCGGAGCAAATGATTCAATAGCAGGCACCGTAACGCTTACGCTTACCACCAATGATCCTGCAGGCGCATGTCCTGCGGCGGTTGATACTGTGGTAATCACTATTAACGCAGAGGCTACTGTGGATGCAGGCCCGGCGCAGACGATATGTTCTGGAAGTACGGTAACGCTGGCCGGTGTGATCGGTGGCAGTGCGACAAGTGCAACATGGACGACTTCTGGCGATGGGACGTTCAGTAATGCGAGTTTATTAAATGCAGTCTATACCCCTGGTGCCAATGATCTGACGGCAGGAACAGTAACACTGACATTGACAACGAATGATCCTGCGGGCCCTTGTGTTGCAGCAACCGATAATGTAATAATTACGATAGAACCTGCAGCGACTGTTGATGCAGGTCCGGCTCAGACGATATGTGCCGGTAGCACAGTAACATTAGCCGGTGTAATTGGCGGCAGTGCGACAAGTGCAACATGGACGACCTCCGGAAATGGAACGTTCAGTGATGCGAGTTTATTAAATGCAGTTTATACGCCAGGTGCCGCTGATTTAACAGCAGGTACAGTAACTCTTACGCTTACCACGAATGATCCTGCAGGCGCATGTCCGGCAGCGGTTGATACTGTGATAGTCACTATCAACACAGAGGCAACGGCAGATGCGGGACTTCCACAGGCAATATGTTCTGGAAGCACGGTAACATTAGCGGGAGTGATTGGTGGCAGCGCAACAAGTTCAACGTGGACTACATCAGGCGACGGAACGTTCAATAATGCGAGTTTATTAAATGCAGTTTATACACCGGGTGCCGCTGATCTGACAGCAGGAACTGTAACACTGACATTGACGACGAATGATCCGGGAGGTACTTGTGTAGCGGCAGCAGATAATGTAATCATTACAATAGAACCTGCAGCGACAGCCGATGCAGGAACACCGCAGACAATATGCGCTGGCAGTACAGTGACGTTAGCAGGCGCGATTGGCGGCAGTGCTGCGAGTTCAACATGGACTACATCAGGTGATGGAACGTTCAGTGATGCAAGTTTATTAAATGCAATTTATACGCCCGGAGCAAATGATCTTACAGCAGGAAGTGTAACGCTTACTCTTACAACAGATGATCCCGCAGGAGCTTGTCCTGTGGCAGCAAGTAACGTAATAATCACTATCAATGCAGAGGCTACTGTAGATGCAGGTACCGACGCAAATGCATGTGCAGGAGGATTTGTTACATTAAATGGAACACGTGGAGGCGGAGCTACAAGCTCAATATGGACAACCGCAGGTGATGGAACGTTTACTAACGTTCTTTCATTGACGCCAAATTATACACCGGGCCTGGCGGATATCGCTGCAGGAAGTGTGATATTAACATTGACTACGAATGACCCGGCGGGCCCTTGTGTAGCTGTTTCAGATGATGTAGAGATTACAATCATAAGCGGCCCGGATGCAAGTTTACCAGTCGATGTTACATTGTCGCCGTTATGTGTTGGCGGTTCAACCACAGTGATAATTGAGAATTCCGAAGTAGGTGTAACTTACCAGTTAAGAAATGACACGGATGATTCTCCTGTTCAGTCTCCTGTAGTGGGGAACGGTGGAACGATCGCTCTTTCAACCGGTGCATTGGGTGCAACAACCACCTTTAATATTTTAGCTTCGCTAACCGGATGTACTTCCGTTGAATTGACGAATAAAGCAACCGTTACTGTAACCGGAAATATAGATGCAGACCTCACAGTAAGTGCATTAGCTACTCCGATTTGTGCAGGTGGATCTACTTCCATCCGTATAGCAAATTCAGAAACGGGAGTTCTCTATCAACTTCGAAATGACACGAGTGATGTAAACATTGGGGGGCCTCAGCCAGGCAATGGCGGAAACCTTGATATACCTACAGGTGCACTTACATCTGCGACGACTTTCAATGTGCTCGCCTCTAATGGTACATGTTCAGTTGAATTGACAACACTTGTAACAGTGAATGTTCAGCCGGGACCTGATCCAAATCTTCCGGTTTCAGTAACCCTTGATCCCGTTTGCGTTGGCGGATCCAGCGAAATTCTTGTTGCTAATTCACAACTCGGTGCCAATTATCAACTCAGAGATGATGATGGCAACATTAACACCGGAACACCAGTAGCCGGTACGGGAGGAACAATATCCTTACCAACCGGGCCCCTGACAAAAACAACTGTTTTCAATGTACTTGTAACCACCGGGGGTGCGTGTACCCCAATTGAATTGGCAACTTTGGTTACCATAAATGTGACAGGAGTTGTGGATGCTTCATTAGCTGTCGTATCACTGGATGACACTATTTGTGAAGGTACAGGAACATCCATTCGTATTTCCGGATCTGAGCTTGGCGTAAATTATCAACTCCGTAATGATGCGGGTGATGTAAATATTGGTACTCCTCAAGCGGGTAATGGTGGAGATCTTGATATCCCCACGGGTAATTTAAGTCAGACAACTACCTTTAACATACTTGCCAACAATGGCACCTGTTCAATAGAGCTTGTTAATCTTGTCACAATCAATGTTGAGGTCAATCCTAATCCTGGATTAACGCTTTCGGCTACAATAAATCCATTGTGTATAGGTGGAGTGAGTGGAATACAAATTCAAAATTCTGAATTGGGAGTTTCCTACCAGCTTCGTGACGACGCCACCGATACTGATGTCTTAACTCCGGTAGCAGGCACAGGTGGAACGATCGTTCTTCCTACGGATGTGCTTAACGCCACAACAACCTTCAATGTACTGGCAACGAGTGGCACCACTTGTTCGCCGGTTGAAATGACATCTACAGTAACTGTAACCGTCGCTGGTTCAGTAGATGCAACACTTGTTACGAGTGCTTCTCCTGCAACAATCTGTGAGGGTAGTTCTACATTTGTTCAGATAGCTTTATCCGAATCCGGCGTTAATTATCAATTGAGATTAGATTCAGATGATTCACTCATTGGATTACCTGTCGCTGGTAATGGTGGAACCATTAATTTACCAACGGGTAATTTATCAGCAACAACCGTGTTCAATGTATTAGCAAGCAACGGAACATGTTCGATCGAATTAACCGATAAAGAAACCGTAACGGTAAATCCTTCACCTGATATAACGCTTAATGTAACCGCTAATCCGGGTTTGATTTGTTCAGGTTCATCTTCTACTATTATTGTAGAAGCTTCTGAAGCGGGAGTTTCCTATCAGCTAAGAGTAGGAACCACGTTAGTAGGCGCTGCTGTTGCCGGAACCGGTGGAAATATTAATTTACCCACGGGGGCACTGGCGGCCAATACTACTTTCAATGTACTTGCCACCGGTGGAAGTTGCTCAGCTCAATTGACGGCAACACCAACCGTTTCTATACGACCTCCAGGCGACCTTGCTTGTGGAGGAGGTGGATTGAATTGTAATGTCTTTACGGTAACAATTGCAGATTCACGGCCTTCCTGTTCAAATCAGGATGACGGAACTATAACATTGAGTGTAACTGGTGGAACACCAAACTATATAGTTACTTTAACGGATTCTGCTGGCTTCAATCAGGCCATTCCCGGTCCCGGACCTCTCTTTGAATTTGAAAATTTGTCGCCGGCTAATTACTACTATCGAATACAAGACAATGCAGGTAATGTCTGTACATTACCTTACTCTTTACCCATATCAACAACAGTTCAGGCAACTGCTTCCAACCCGGTCGATGCTGTGTGTTTTGGCGCAGCAACGGGAATGGTGACGCTTAACATTACCGGCGGAAATTCCCCTTATGAATATTCGCTTGATGGCGCTACCTGGATACCTGTTCTTTCCGGTGGTACAATAGGTGATCTGCCATCCAGCGGAACGTACCCTATACTTGTCAGAGATGATAATACCGATCTGTGCCCCGCTGAAGTATCGGTTACCATTAACAGTGTTAACCCTGAGATTTTGGCGACATTTGATATTGACGAGGCTACTTGTGCAGGTGCTGATGGTGCCATAACGGTAACTTCCACATCGGGAGGAAGTGGATCAGGCTACGAATATTCCCTGAACGGTGGAACCTTTGGCCCGGGACCTTTCATCAATCTTGACGGAGGTTCGTATACCCTTACCGTTAGAGACAACATTGGTTGTACAAAAGACTTTACTATTGATGTTACTTTCCCTGGATTTGTAAATCATAATGTGATTGCAGAAAATGCGGATTGTACCAACAACGGAAGAAGCGGGTCAATTACCCTTGGAATTATTGATGCAGGTGTGTTTGAAGTTGCCTTAAGCACGGATCAGTTCAACGAACCTGATGATTTAGAATATAATACTTACAATGCACCTTCAGTTTCTTATACTGGTCTTGAACGCGGAACGTATTACGTTTACATCCGCTCGGGTGGTGCTTCTTGTCCTACGCGGACTGCGCCGATTGTGATACAGGGTGCATACGCTATAAATTTTGATATAGAACCCATATGCTCGGGTAACGAGCTTTCCATTTCAATTACGAATATCACGGGTGAACCGGGAATCCCTATTGAAATACACGTATACAAAAAGTTCACAAATGTAATGGTGGATAACATTGCCGTTGCGTCGATACCACCAACGCGTAGTTATTTTATTGATTATGCAACGCATGTGTTTTTACAATCTCCGGGGGAGTATCAGATTCAAATTATTCAGGTACAATCTACATTCTGCTTGTTAACTTCAGAATTGGTAGATTATGTAGTACCCGTTCCGTTATTCGCGGCAATAGGGGAAACAAAAAAATCTTACCCTGATATTTTAACTGGTTCGATGCAGATCATTAACTTCAGCGGACCAGGTCCTGATTACAGGACGTATATCCGTCTTGATTCCGCAGCAGTGCCAGGTCAGTCTTATGAAGATGGTCCGGATGTGGTGCCTGTGAATCAAAACAATGACTATGAAATTGTTTATAAGAATATCCCGGCTGGTCGGTATGAGGTCATTGTGACAGATAAGAATGGCTGTAGCAAAGAGTTAATTGCCCGTGTTCCTTTGGATACAGATATCTTCATTCCAAATATTTTTACACCAAACGGTGATGGAGTAAATGATGTTTTCTTCATAAGAAATCTTCCTGAGAACAACACCAATCTTATAATTACAAATCGCTGGGGTGCAGAAGTTTATTCAACCAAAAATTACCAGAATAGCTGGGATGGTGGTGATGCTGCAGATGGCGTGTATTTCTACCGTCTCGAGGCAGATAACAACACCATTACCGGTTGGATAGAAATTTTAAGAGGTGTTAAGCCTTAGCTAACGCGATCAGGAATTTTAAGATATCTACCTGGTCTGCGTAATCGTGCAGTTCGGGCATTTGTGCCTGGCCGAACGGAACATTGCAAAGATGTGCATCTCCCACAACACACTGTATTTTCTCTGAAACTCCTGTTATTTTTTCTTCGAGGTCTTTGTCTGAATTATAAAAGTCATAATAAAGTACGGCAATAGGAGAGACTATCTTATCGCTTTGTGTCAGCAGAATAAAACCGTTGTCCAAAAAAGAAGTTTTGTTTATCAGCATTATTGCTTTTTGATAATCGTAATTGTTCGCATACTTATGATGATGAATTACTTTTTCAAATTTCAGCCAATGATCCAATAATGTTGAGAGTGAGTAGTTTTTCGGCACAAACAATTTTGAAACATTTCGACACCCAAGTCCGAAGTAACTGAATATATCTGTTCCCAGTTGCTCAAGTTCTTTTGCACTTTCATTGCCGGTGAGAATAGCACACGAGGTTCTGTTCTTTCGAATAATGGAAGGATAGTTTTGAAAATAATAATCAAAGTACCGGGATGAATTGTCGCTCCCGGTAGCAATAACTGCATCAAAGTCTTTCAGCTTATCCGTGACACTGATAAACTGTTCAAACTGTGGTTCTATTTCAATCAGTTGGCTAAGCAAAAAAGTACTGAGTATGGTGTCTTTGGAACTTGGTTTTATCTGTAACCTGTGGCCGCTTATAAGAATGCATAGTATGTCATGAAGACCAACTAAGGGTATATTTCCGGCTGAAATTAAGGCTACCTTTTTCGAAGAATATGATGTCGGCCATTGATAGGATGAAGTCCACCGTGTGAGCGATTCGTTGTTAAGTAATTTCCTAATGCCTGTTAGGGATAACTCAATATTCGGCCTGGTAAACCAGGGATTTTCGTTTCCCACTTTACTTACCAGATCGTCAAGTATTCCGTTATCGATTGAATGGATTTTTTCTCCCAGGTTAGAAAAAGCCTTTATTCTTTCATCAATTTGCATTGCCGGTTTAAACTTTTAAGGAAGGAGCGCTGTTTTGCCAATAACTTTTGAAGGTGTATTTTTGTAAATTATATTGGGAGCAAAAATAGAAAAAGCATGGCAATTATGATCACGGACGAATGCATCAATTGTGGTGCATGCGAGCCTGAATGTCCAAATACAGCGATTTACGAAGGAGGGAGAGAATGGACGTGGGCTGGTGGTACCAAGCTTGAGCAGGTTGAATTGGAAGATGGAACGGCTGTTGATGCCAAATCAACTCAGCAGCCGGTTTCAAATGAATTCTACTATATCGTAACAGGAAAGTGCACCGAATGCTGTGGGTTTCACGAAGAGCCTCAGTGTGCGGCAGTATGTCCCGTGGATTGCTGTGTTCCGGATCCTGATAATGTTGAGGAAAAGGAAACCTTGTTGGCGAAGAAGGCCTGGTTGCACCTGGAAGTAGAAGAAAACTCCTGATAACTTATCTCATCCTGGCTCTCTTGATAAGATACGTCTGCAGAATCTGATCATACCCCTGGCGAATGTCAGCTTCAATGTAATCTATCTTGTACTGATTACATCGCATTTTTATACTGTGATGAAAACGGGTTAGTTCCGATTGATAACGATCCCTTACATCCTGAGGATTTAATTTTATTTTCTCCTTAGTCTCAAGATCAATAAACTCCATTGGCTTGTCCTCAAACTCAAACGCCATCTCTGTAGGTTTGTCCATGACATGGAAAACAATCACCTCATGTTTGTTGTGCTTCAAGTGTTGAAGTGATTTGAATAATTCATCAACATCCTCATTTGAATCAAACATATCGCTGAAGATCATTACCAGTGAACGCTTATGAATTTTTTCAGCGACTTCATGTAACACTCTGGCAACATGGGTTGTTTTTGGTACAGCATCTCTTTCATAGTGTGATGCCTGCTCCAGCATGCCGAATAATTTATTAAGATGTGTTGGGGTCGATTTAACAGAAGTTAGTTTTTCTATTTTGTCTGAGAAGAGACAGAGTCCTACAGCATCTCGTTGTTTTTGCAGGAGATAGCCTAAGGAAGCTGCGCCAATTATGCTAAACATAATCTTGGCATTTGTCTCTGCAGGGTAGAACATTGAAGGTGACTGATCCAACGCTATGAGGCAGCGCAGGTTAGTCTCTTCTTCGTAGCGCTTCGTGAAAAGCCTGTCGGTGCGCGCATATACTTTCCAATCAATGTGTCGGGTGCTTTCACCTTCATTGTATAATCTATGTTCGGCAAATTCCACTGAGAAACCGTGATAAGGTGATTTATGAAGCCCTGTAATAAAACCTTCCACTAACTGGCGAGCCAGTAATTCGAGATTAAAACCTTGCTTTATTTCATTCAGATTGATCTTCATGCGCTTGCAAATAAGAAATAATCATAACTAATTACGATGAATATTCTTACAAGGATGGTTAAACATTTAAACCCCTGTTTTAAATAATTAAACACATAGTTTGCAATAATTTAGCAAAATAGTATCTTCGAAATAACCAAACTCTATTAAACCTAACTTTTAAACTGAAGGATTGTGGAAGAAAACAAGACAAATGGTCGAGATGAGATATTCTCTACTAAGGTAAAGGCTGGAAAACGAACTTATTTTTTTGATGTAAAAGCTACCCGTTCGAACGATTATTACTTAACTATTACAGAGAGTAAAAAACGTTTCAAAGAGGATGGCTTTACCTATGAAAAGCATAAGATTTTCCTTTACAAGGAAGACTTTAACAAGTTTGTTGAAGCGCTGAGCAATACCGTAAATCACGTTAAGAAGGAGCTTTTGCCTAACGTAGATTTTTCGCAGTTTGACCACGTTGATGATCGTGAGGAAGAGGTGGCATCTGCTGCCAGGCCTGCGATAGATACAGAACTTAAATGGGACTAAACAAGCACCCATTTATCAGCAAGCAAAGAGGCCCTTATTAAAGGGCTTTTTTGTTGTCCAAATATTTCTAAAGAATTATGGTTGGAGAGATTATATTTGCGCCCTTAAACAAAATGGATTTATGGCGCTTCAATGCGGGATTGTGGGATTACCTAATGTTGGAAAATCAACTCTTTTTAATGCTATTTCAAACAATAAGGCGGAGGCTGCTAATTTTCCCTTCTGCACTATCGAACCCAATGTTGGGATTATTAGTGTACCAGATCCACGTTTAAAAGTTTTAGAAGGCCTGATAAAACCCCAACGCCTGGTACCTACCTCCATTGAGTTTGTTGACATTGCAGGCCTTGTAAAAGGTGCCAGTAAAGGGGAAGGACTGGGTAATCAGTTTCTGGCTAACATCAGGGAAGTTGATGCCATTGTTCATGTGGTGAGGTGTTTTGATAATGATAACATCGTTCACGTTGACGGACGAGTGAATCCGGTTTCCGATAAAGAGATTATAGATACCGAGCTTCAGCTAAAGGATTTAGAATCCATTGAAAAGAAATTATCGCGCCTTGAAAAAATTGCCAAGAGCGGAGATGCGAAAGCTAAGAAAGAACTGGCTACGGTAATTCTCTTCAAAGAGGCTTTGCTTGCCGGAAAGAACGCCCGGATGATTGAGGTATCGAAGGAAGACAAGGAGGCGGTGGCTGATTTGCAATTGTTAACGGCAAAGCCGGTGATATATGTTGCCAATGTTGATGAGGGATCCATTCATACCGGGAATGAATATGTCAACCAACTTAAGGATGCTGTTAAAAATGAGAATGCCGAAGTAGTTGTTATAAGTGCAGCCATCGAAGCACAGATTGCGGAACTGGAATCCAAGGAAGACAGGGAGGTATTTCTTGCAGAATATGGTTTGAAAGAGTCGGGCCTTGACAAGCTTATTCATGCTTCATATCACCTGCTGGACCTTATCACCTACTTTACCGCAGGAGAGAAGGAAGTGCGAGCCTGGACCATTAAAAAGGGTTGGAAAGCACCGCAAGCGGCAGGCGTAATTCACACAGATTTCGAGAAAGGATTCATTAAAGCGGAGGTTATTAAGTTATCTGATTTTCAGTCACTTAAGACAGAGCAAGCATGTAAAGAATCAGGTAAAATGGCCATTGAAGGCAAGGAGTATGTTGTTCAGGACGGGGATATCATGCATTTTCGTTTTAATGTTTAAAGATTCCTTGAAATAATGGCGAACCATTCCGATTTTTTAGTAGTTTTATAATCCGCTCAGGGTCAGTTTTAAACAGGGTTTGGCTAATTGATTTTTTAACCCCCAACTTAAATTTTTTGGGATTTTGAGAACAAGGATTATTTTTTCGCTTAAGAATAGGGGATCGTACGTACCTTTTCATCATCAGTATCTGCTGGCACAATTGGTAAGAGGCATATTGCTTTTTGGGTCAGATCCGCGTTTTAAGGATTTTACGCAGTACAACTTTTCAGGTCTTAAAGGGCAAACTAAGATCAGCAGGAAAGGGCTTCATTTTTATTCATCAAAAGTCACTTTGGTTTTTTCTTGCCAGGACAAAGACTTCCTTGACTATTTTCTAAGCAGACTCTTTCAGCAGAAGGAGGTTGTTGTAGGTAATATGCAACTCGTTCCGGAAAGTACTGAGACTGAAGGCGGGAATGTTTCAGGTGACGAAGTTAAGTTTCTTTGTATCTCTCCTATAGTGCTCATCACACCCTCTTTCAATGATGAAAGTGCTAAAAAATTCATTTCACCCGATAGTGATGAATTTTCGGATCTTTTATATGAAGCGACAATCTCAAGAATGGAGGCTACAGGAAGATACAAACCCGAACTTCTGGCTTCATTCTATAAGTTTCAGATTGTACCGGATGCGGATTACATTAATCGTATTCAGTCTTCACATAAAAAGTTTGCCCGCATATATCCTTTATATGATAATGATATCAAATTTGAAGTAAGGGGTTATACCTTTCCTTTCAAGTTGTATGCGAACGAAGAGGTACAAAGATTCGTCTATGAAAATGGCCTGGGTCATTTTTCGCATAAAGGATTTGGCATGCTCGATCTTGCCAATAACGATTCCATTAAACGTGAAAGTCAGCACGAAATGAATTACGCTTAGCGTTCGTTCATTTTTAATCTTGCATAGCCAATCAGTAAGTCAGCTTGCGGTTGAAATGCACGGTAGTAAACAAAAATCTCGTACATGTTTTCAGTTTGGAAGTGCGACCCTTCAAGATAAAGTGGTGGAAGCGTATTTGACTTAACTACATATTGATAGTCATACCAGCCTTGCTTCAATAAAATAGAGGCGTTGTAGGCTTTGTGATTGGAATCATAAGTCATTTTATTTTGGTCATTCAACTCCCAATAATTTAATCCACCCTGAACGTACACATCACCTTGTACTTCACGGCTTTCCAGGAAAAAGTTAACCATGATATAATTGGCTGCGGAGAGATCATTGTAGTCTAAATTTGCGATGTGAAAATTGCCATTCATATCTTCGTATTGCGAGTAGGCCTCACCCTGACGACTTTTATCTTTAGCTATGTAAGCATTGTTGGGCTGGGTTGATTTGTCAACGGATGCAATATTTCTTCCCGGGTAATTGATTGATCGTAAGTCAAAAAATCTAAATTCATTACCTCCTTTGAAGAGTTTCTCAGGATCAAAGAAACGATATTCAAGTTCTTTAATATTTTCTCTGGCGAAGGTTGGTTTGATGTTCGTTAAAAGATTATCCCATCGTTGGTTTTGTCGAATCACAACTGTAACGTCTACCATGGGGTTTAAGATTTCTATATTCTTATAGTTAATGGTGAAGTTGATCTGCTGATTGAGGTTAGCCATTTGACCAGGGCCAATTAAATTTCCATCTCTTGAGAAAATTACCCTGTTGTCATAAATCATAAATCGTTTTGTGAGAATGAGATCTTCGCGGTCGCCTTCTCTGTAAACCATTACAACGTAATTACCCGGTAGTTTGACCCGGGGAATTTGAAACCAGTAATGAACGTATGGAATGGTAGTTGCATTTGAGAACTCATACTCTGTTACAGGAAATTCATTGAAGTCCATCATAAAATCAAGATCAGAGAGACCAGATTTGGTCCAGTCCTTATTACAATGAATCAACCGGGCATAATACCTTTCTACATCACTGTCGAGCACGTCAAATTCCAATTGCAAATTGGGTTGGGTAATGGGTGCGGCGGCCGGCAGTAATTCATTTTCTCTTGATCCAAATACCGGGTAAAGCTGAATGGTCTTAATATTCGGTTCGTAGGCATGATCAGTCAGTAGTTTCTTCTTAGGTTGATTACGGATAAATTCGGAGCTTTGGGAAGTAAATGAAAAGCCTGTTAAAAGGGCAATTAAAAATGTAATCATACCATATTGAACGCCGGATCTCATAAAATAACCTGGTTATAAAGGGATTTCGTGGCTCAAAATGTGAAATGATCGAAACATATTCCAACTTTTCCGTATAAGGTTGTGTCAAATATGGCAAGCAACCCCAAAATCGCATTAATGCTCAGTGAAAACGAGCTAATTGAAGGCTGTCGCAAAAGTGATAGAGTCTTTCAGAAGGCTTTGTACGAACGTTATTGCCGTAAAATGATGGTGGTTTGTTTGCGCTATTCTAAATCTACGCTTGAAGCAGAGGATATTTTACAAGAAGCATTTGTGAAGGTATTTCAAGGTATAAAGGATTTTAGGCAGGAGGCAAAGTTGGAAACCTGGATAACCCGGATCATGGTAAACACCGCGCTTAATTCGCAGCGCAAGAAGCTTTATCTCTATCCTATGGTTGATGTAGAAGAGATAAATCTTCCGACGGAAGAAGTAAGTCTATCGGGTGTCAATTTCAATCAATTGTTAGAGATGATTCAGACACTTCCGCAAGGATGCCAGGCTGTATTTAATCTCTTTGCCATTGAGGGATTTAGTCATAAGGAAATCGCTGAAATGTTAGAGATATCGGAGGGTACCTCTAAGTCTCAGTACGCCAGAGCAAGGGCATTGTTACAGGGTAAATTGTTAAAGGAGTCGTCCTATTACGCAAAGTATGGAGAGGCAAAAATTTGAGGAGTCGTTCAAAGACGCTTTCGAAAAAGCCGAAGTTGGTCCTTCAGAAAATGTATGGACCAATATAGAGCTTGATTTGGAGCGGCTTGAGAGCGGGAAGATGAAGCGGAGAGTTCTCTTTTATAAACTGGTTGCTGCAGCGTCCATTGCTTTTGCTTTAGCAATTGCTGGTGTTGGATATTATAAGTTGTCAACAGAAGCAACTGTTAACAACATTGCACAAAATAACAATTCATCAGACACATCAACACTGCGTTCTCCCTCGATATCAACTGTTGAGGAAAACGTCAGCAAAAGTGAAAATAATTCACTATCAGCCCTCGAAAACGATCATGCTTCTAACAAGGTATCAACAACAGGAAAATCATCTGCTAATAATAATAGTAGTGTGAAGCCTAATACCTCTGACAATAATTTTTCCGATGTTAAGAACATTTCGCCGAAATTAACAACAGCAACGGATATGGCTGATCCAGGCGAAGCGTCCGTCGTATCTCCTCTACCTGTGCCAGGCAGCAATTCTTTGGCTCAATCAGAACTGAGCAGCCATGACAGAGAGGCCGCTTACAACAGAAAACTTCCTCCATTAGTCAGGAAAAGAAAAATTGAAATTGTTTTTCCAAAGACAGAGCCTGATGAGTTTGATCTCATGCTTGCACGTGAAAGCTGGAAGGAGAAAAATCAAAAGAAATTCGCCCATGAAAAGGTGTGGACATCAGTAGGATTTTCTGCAGGCTCGTTTAGCGGAGCTACCTCAAGCGCCAGCTTAAACACGCTGAGGACAAGCCCGGCAGATATGGTATACCTGCAAAATTACTCCGTTGCAAATACACTTTCCAATGAAGCGACGGCGTCTGGTGTTGCGTATTCTGTCGGTGTTAATGTAGGAACGAGGTTATCAAAACGCCTGGTACTTCAAGGCGGATTCAACTATATGCAGCAGAACTCCAATTATACTTCAAATGCTGTCATTACAACAGACTATCAGAATTATAGTGTGGCCAATTCTGCAGAGATTTCCAAGATATCAAATTCAAGCAGCGACGCCAGAATAGTAAACACATCTCCCTACGATGTAAACAACAGTCTGCAATTCCTGAGTTTGCCCATTCAGGCCGGCTATGTATTGCTTAACCGCTCGTTTGCCATTCAGCTAAATGGTGGTGTTTCCACAGACCTGTTCCTTCAAAATACCATTACACCGGAGGGTGGAACGCTTGATAAAGTTTCTAATAGCCGTGGTGATGACTCACCGTATCGCCCTGTAAATTTTAGCGGATTGGTGGGTACAGAATTCAGCTACCGTTTTGCAGATCGTTACAGGCTTGCATTGACTCCAGGACTTCGCTATCCATTCGGTTCAATCTATAAATCTGAGACCGGTTTGCAGGCCAATCCTCTCACGTTCGATGTGGGCCTGCGCTTCCGTTATATTTTTCATTAGTTCCAACCTGTTTTCCAACCCTTGTGTCTAAGGAGTTGTAACTAAACCTCTCCTTTATTATGGATACGTTGGAAAATAGAATTCAAAAAAGAGTGCATGTGTCACTCTATGCATTGCTCTTCCTTACCGCTCTCCTGGGATTAAGTGTCCTTCTCGAAGGATGTAGCGATCGCTGCGAAGTTCACAATCACTTTGTTTATTATGAGCCCGTTTACACCACGCTCGCAGACATTCGATCGGGTGTTAAGGCAACAAATGCAAAACCGATAGGGGCTATTGGAAAGATCTATTTCAAAGACGATTTCCTTTTTATCAATGAGCCGGGAGAAGGCATTCATGTTATTGATGATAAAGACAAAAGAAATCCAATAGCAAAAACTTTTATTAAAATACCCGGTAACTATGACCTGGCTATTAAGGGAAACATCCTGTATGCCGATAGTTATATTGACCTTGTATCCATTGACATTTCTGATCTTAATTCCATTAAAGAAGTAGATCGCGAAGAAGGCATATTTACAACCTACAACAGTTTGGGATTTTATGTGGATCAGGCCCAGGGTGTGGTAACCGAATGGCAGAAGAAAGAAATGAACGTGGAAGCAGAAGACTGTAGGATTCAATATCAACCATGGGGTGGCATTTATTATGATCTGGGTATCGCGATGCCCATGGAAGCCGCATCTAATTTTAGCTCAAAGACCGCCATAGCACCGGGGAACGGCTCTGGATCCGGGCTTGGCGGTTCTTTGGCTAGATTCACAATCAATGATAACTATTTATATATGTTGGATGGAGGCGATGTAAGAGTCGTTGATGTTTCAACTGAATCTGCACCACAGCCAAAAGATAAGTATTATGTGAACTGGGATATTGAAACCATTTTCCCGTATGAAGATAAATTATTTATCGGGGCGAGAAGCGGAATGCACATACTTGATATTTCATCTCCGGAAAGTCCAACAAAGATAAGCACCTTCCAGCACGCTAACAGTTGTGATCCTGTTGTCGTCGATGGAAAATATGCATATGTAACACTACGTTCCGGTAATCCAACGTGTGATGGTTTTAATAATCAGCTTGATGTACTCGACATCAGCAATCTACAATCACCTAAGCTTATAGAAAGTTACAATATGAAGAACCCCCATGGACTGGGTGTTGATAAGGATCTTCTTTTTTTGTGTGATGGTAATGCCGGACTAAAAATGTTTGATATCAAAGACAAACGTGCAATAGATAAAAATCTTCTTGCACATCATAAAAATATACATGCATTTGATGTTATCCCTTTTCAAAACACGCTGATGCTTATTGGGGAGAATGGAATTTTTCAATACGATTATTCCAACCTAAAAGATTTAAAACTACTCAGTCACATCGGCATAAAGCATGAGGATTAAGTATCTTTTATTTTCTTGCTCAATGCTTTTGTTCAATGCCGTTAACGGTCAGGACAGTTCATTCATTCAAAAACCTGTCATTAAATACTGGAATTCTTTTGCAACAGGAATTTTATCAGGAGGCGATAACAAAACCTTAACAGCAAGCCTTAGTACAACTCACGGAATTGCTATGCATAGATGGCGTCTTGGTGCAGGAATAGGAGTTGAAGGTTATGACGGTTGGAGAACCGTGCCGGTTTTTGGCAGCCTTTCTTTCGACTTTGGAAAAATAAAAAACAATGCGCTTTACATTCAGACCAATGCAGGTTATGCATATGGCCATCGGTTGGGAAGGATAGAGGGTGTAGCTAATGAGAAAGATGAAGGAGGACTGATGTTTAATCCTATGCTCGGTTATAGAATGGAGTCTGAAAGATTTAACATCTCAATTGCTGCCGGGTATAAACTTCAACGTGTTGAATACTCGTTTGATTGGATTTGGGGATGGCCTTACATGAGTACAGATATGAGTGAAGAATTTAATCGCTTTACGTTTCAGATAGGCGTCGGCTTCAACTATTAATGAGAGAGCATCATTTACTAATACAGAACATTTTATCAACGGATATTAACCAATGTTGAAAAGTAGGCAATAGGCAATCGCAGTAGGCAAAATTGCTTATTGCCATTTTTTCGTTTGTATCATAGATTTTTGAATGAACTAAGTAGCACTATAATAAATCACTAAACGATTAATAAGCTTTCAACTTAAAGCATCCAGCTCAACAGCAATTTCTTCCCAGCGTTTGTTTGCCTTTTCTAATTCGCTCTTAACCAATTCAAACTCCTGCTGGATTTGTTTTGCTTTTTCCAGGTCGTTATAAACTTCAGGCTTAGCCAGCTCCTTTTCAAGATTATTCCGTTGCTCCTGGTGCTTTTCAATTATCGCTTCCACTTTCTTCATGTCTTTTTCCAACAACTTAACTTTTTCATCAGGATTAGTTGACTGCTGAGGTCTTGACTCTTTTACGACTGATTTTTTAGGAGGAGTAGCAACGGTTTTTGTTTCTTCTGCCTGATCAACTTTAATATTTTTTACCCAGTACTCATATTCTTCATAGGTTCCAGGGTATTCTTTAATCTGTTTGTTTTCGATGTACCATATCTTGTTTGCAATCTGATTTACGAAGTGACGGTTGTGGGATACAACAACAAAACTTCCTTTGTATTGCTGCAAGGCCTGGATCAGAATATTCTCTGAAATAAAATCAAGGTGGTTGGTGGGTTCATCTAAAAGAAGAAAGTTAGCTTCTGAAATTAGTGTCTTCGCTAATGCTACCCGCGATTTCTCGCCACCTGATAGTACCTTTATTTTTTTAAACACATCTTCATCTGAAAACAAAAAGCATCCCAGTACATTCCGTAATTCCTGTTCTGTTTTTCCGGAACCCGCTTGCTTTAGCTCTTCCAGTATTTCATTTTCTACATGAAGATCTTCAAGCTGGTGCTGCGCAAAGAAAGCAGGTATTACATTGTAACCACCCGCACGTTCTCCTTCAATGGGTTCGTTACCATTAATGATTCTCAATAATGTAGACTTACCTTTACCGTTCGCACCAATTAAAGCAATCTTGTCGCCACGCTCTATCGCAACAGATGTGTGCTTTAGTATTTCAATTTCTCCATACGACTTTGATATGTCTTTTAAGGTCATAATGAATCGCCCGGGTTGCTGGCTAAAGTGGAACCTGAAGTTTACCGCCGCTGTATCATCGGTCACTTCATCAATCAGATCCATTCGTTCCAGCGCTTTTACACGTGATTGCACCTGACGTGACTTCGTTGCCTTAGCTCTGAATCGTTCAATGAATCTTTCCGTCTGACGAATTTTTTGTTGCTGATTTTCGTAAGCATTCTGTTGTATTTCCTGACGCTGTTCTTTCTCTTTCAAATAATATGAATAGTTTCCTTCATACGTCACAAGTTGAAGATTGGTAACATCTACGGTTTTGGTTATTACATTATCGAGAAACCGGCGATCGTGAGAAACGATTATAACAGCGCCTTCGTAATTACGGAGATAATTTTCCACCCATTCAATTGAAGGTAAGTCAAGGTGGTTGGTAGGCTCGTCAAGCATAAGCAATGACGGATTTTCAAGAAGTAATTTTGCCAGCATAACGCGCATGCGCCATCCTCCGGAAAATTCTTTGAGCGGCCGATGAAGATCAGCGGTACTAAAACCAATTCCTTCCAAAACTTCTTCTGCTTTTGATTGCATGGTATAGCCGTCCAGGTGTTCAAATTTTTCCTGGAGCTTGCTCATTTTTTCAACCAGGTCGTCAGAATATTCGGTTTCTAATTTCTTTATTACTTTCTCTAATTGTCGCTGGGTATCCACAGCTTCTTTGAAGGCTTCCATGGCAACGGTTAGAATGCTATCTTCCGTCTGATAGGAGAGAAGGTCCTGATTTAAAAAACCAATTGTACAACTATTACTCATGCTGATGGAACCTTCACTTACCTTCAGTTCTCCATGAATAAGTTTTAACAGTGTAGATTTTCCCCGGCCATTCAGCCCGATCAGCCCGATTTTATCTTTCGGTTTAATGAACATACTGGCATTTTCGTACAGGGCCCTGCCTCCGATAAAATAGGAAATATTTGAAATGGAAATCATGGCCGCAAAAATAAGGATGTTTGTTGATCTTCTATAAATCAGATTTGAATGAATTACTATCCGCTGACGGAAAAGGCACTTAAAGAACAAAAAACATTGTCCAACTTTATTTAATATAAAAAACACTAATGTCCGACTAAAAAAAGAACACCTTTGTAATCCCTTGATTTTCTTGATTCCATAATAGGGCCAGATAAAGAAACATCAAGAAAATCAAGGGATTGAAAGGAATGCTATATTTTAGTCGTACAACATTGATAAAAAAATTAAACTTTATGAAAACCATCTGCTTTTCCCTGGTCATTTTATTAGCCATCGAAATAAGTTGTACCAGCACAGCAAAAGAACCTCCGGAAAACAACGCAGGCAGTGAGCCTGCCATAACCGATAAATCTAAATCTTTACCGCTGAATAAAATTGTTTTGCCACAAGGCTTTAAGATTGAAGTTTATGCAGAAGTAAACGATGCCCGGTCAATGGTACGAAGTCCTTCCGGGGTGATTTATGTTGGCAACAAGGACGGTGACAAAGTATATGCAGTAAAGGACACCGATAATGATTTTAAAGCGGATAAGCGCTGGGTAATTGCTTCAGGTTTAAATATGCCGAATGGAGTTGCCTTTAAGAATGGAGATTTATATGTGGCTGAAGTAAACAGGATTCTTAAATTTCCAAATATTGAAGAGAATCTTGAAGCCCCACCTAAACCAATTGTTATCAACGATCAATATCCAACGGACACGCATCATGGCTGGAAATATATTGCTTTTGGACCCGATGGAAAATTGTATGTGCCGGTTGGTGCTCCCTGTAACATCTGTGAACCGGATGAGATTTATGCATCGATTACGCGACTTAATGATGATGGTTCGGGTAGAGAAATATTCGCGCATGGTATTCGCAATTCAGTTGGCTTTACGTGGCACCCGGTAACAAAGAATTTGTGGTTTACAGATAACGGTAGAGATATGCTGGGTGATGATATTCCTCCCTGTGAACTGAATAAAGCAACAAAAGCAGGAATGCATTTTGGATATCCGTATTGTCACGGCGGTGATATAAAAGATCCGGAGTTTGGTAACAAACGGCCATGCAGTGACTTTATTAAACCGGCGCGCCGCCTGGACCCTCACGTTGCACCATTGGGACTAAAGTTTTATACCGGTGAAATGTTTCCTGATACATACAAAAATAATTTGTTCATTGCAGAGCATGGATCATGGAATCGTTCGAAGAAAATCGGGTATAGAGTGAGTTTGGTTAAAGTTCAAAATAATAGTGATGCTGCTTCCTACGAGACATTTGCCAGTGGATGGCTGGATGAAGCAAAGCAAGAAGCCTGGGGCCGGCCGGTAGATGTACTGTTGCTACCGGATGGTTCAATGCTGATTTCTGATGACGCAGCAGGCGTGATTTACCGGGTATCTTACAAAGGATAATTGTATAAGATTAGTTTTCTTTATATTTATTGATCATTCGATCGATCAGAAAAAATCGGTACATCATTATATTGAGTAATTGATAATTAACCATGCATCCTGTCTTATTCGAGTTAGGTAGCCTGAAGATTTATAGCTATGGCTTTATGATTGCCTTAGGCGTCATAGCGGGTGTTGCCTATATGGCCATACGTGGTAAAAAAGAAACAGGATTGACATTCGATATAGCAAACTCGCTATTCCTTTACATTTTCGCGGCAGCATTTATTGGCGGAAAGGTATTCCTGTTTTTTGAAGACCCTTCATACTACATAAGCAAACCAGAAAAACTTTTGGCAGGCAGGGGTTTTGTTTTTTATGGTTCGTTTCTCTTTGCCATTCCAACGATGTACTGGTTTTTTAAAAAGCATAAGTTACCGGTGTATCAAATGCTGGACATCATGGCCATAACTACCTGCCTGGTTCATTTTTTTGGACGTATCGGATGCTTTATGGCAGGGTGTTGTTACGGAAAACCTACGCATACAATCTTTGGTGTGTCGTTCACAGATCCCGCTTGCCAGGCTTATCCAAAGAATACACCATTGCACCCGACACAACTATATGAGGCTTCATTTATTTTCATGGTAATGCTTTTTCTTTTATTTCTCCGCGACAGAAAATCATTTCATGGCCAGTTGTTTCTTCTGTATATGTTATTGTATGCAGCCGGAAGATTTATACTGGAATATTTTCGAGGCGATATCGCACGGGGATTTATTATTGATAATATCTTATCGAATTCTCAGTTGATCGCTCTTTTGATCATCATAGTGGTACTGATGATCTACTTTAGATGGTCAAGGAGGAATAGGTTAATTGTTAAAGGTTAATGGTTGTACATTCTTTCACGATTAACCATTAAGGGCATCTCTAAAAACCTCCTCTGTCCTTCTCCAATCGGAGAAGGGAAGGGATGAGGCCAATAAAAAAATAGTTTTTAGAGATGCCCTTAACGATTAACTTTGATGTATGTTCTGCTGACTGCTTTTCTTTTGAGCCCATCGTTAATTGAGCAGTAGCGGACTTGTTAGGGTTATGTGCTGATTCATTATTGAGTTTAAACCGTCATCAATAAAAAAGATGGATGCGTTTCCAGATAGTTTTTTATTCATCAGACTTCATTCATTAAAATGAAAACATTTTTTCTATTCCTGCTGCTCTGCACACTTGGCGGCTGCAAAGACAATCCGAAACCAAAGACAGAGCTTGAAAAATTACCCCCGGCCACACAGGAAGGTAAAAATACATTTGGTTGTCTGGTGAATGGAAAAGCATGGGTGACCAGAACTTCAATTGATGCGGTAGCTTTCTATCAGGAGGGCCTTCTTCATATAGGCGCAGACCTCCAGGGTCACGGTGAATCAATGAGACTTGCTGTAAACGATAAAGGTACATTGATTATTTCGGGACGACAATTTGATCTGTCTGGCAAAAATGAAGGAGCTGCTGAGTTCTTCTCTAACTTAAGAGGTTGTAATTATTTTGCTGAGAATACAATTAGCGGGAGTCTTAAGATTACGAATCATGATCCTGATGCGTTAATTATTTCAGGGCTTTTTGAGTTTTCATCAATAGTTACCGGTTGTGATACGATAAAAGTTGCCAATGGCCGTTTTGATCTCACCTATGCAAACTAAACCCTAAAACATATTGCTTATGAAAAAAATACCTCTCTTAACGTTGCTGCTCATAGCAACAGTGTCTTGCTTTGCCCAGGTTTCATCCGCGTATAAAACGCAGGTGGAGTCGATCTTCCAGGTGAACCGGAGTTATGTAACCACCGGTCTTTTGGAAGACTATGGTTTTTTCTATACCAACGTTGAGAAATTTAACGGCGTTCGCAGCGATACCAGCTACCTGGAGTATTCGGAATGGCAATTGGTCTACAACTCGCTTTATACGTACCGCTTTAACGCACGGCTACGCTATCGGAGCCGCTGACAGTTTTTAGCCAGGTGGCTTTCGGCGGCCAACCAAAGAAAATAAGAAGGTTAAAGTTAAGCGAGACTGTCTCAAAAGGTCAGCCTCGTTTTTTTTAAACCAAGTCTACAGTTCTCTTACCCAGATATTTCTAAAGCTCACGAGGTTGCCGTGATCTTGTAATTTAATAGATCCTTTATCGTGCTTTTCATAGAGCGGGTAGCCTATGTACTGTGTAGATCCCCAAATAGCAACATGATTTTCCACGAGCACACCATTGAGTAGTACGGTCACATAAGCCGGAATAATTGCTCTTCCATCTTCATTGAATCGTGGAGCGGTATAAATGATATCGTAGACTTGCCACTCGCCAGGTTTTTTAGAGGGATTGGCAAGTGGAATATATTGTTTGTAGATAGATCCAACCTGGCCGTTTGAATAGGTTTTGTTTTCGTAGTTGTCCAGCACCTGAACTTCGTAACGCTCCTGCAAAAAGATTCCACTATTTCCTCTTCCCTGGCTTACCTTAGAAGGATCAGTAACAGCAGGAGACCGCCATTCAATGTGTAGCTGCATGTCGCCAAACTGCTTTTTGGTTTTGATATCCTTTGTTCCAGGCGCAACGGTTACTGCTCCATCTTTCAATGTCCACTTTGCCGGACTACCATCTTCTGCGGATACCCATTCGTCAAGATTTTTTCCATTGAAAAGTACGATGGCATCTGACGGTGGTGTACCGAGTTCTCCCGTAGTAACAATTTTAGGTTGTGGTTCCCACACTTCGGTTGACTCCGGTGTTCTCTTGTCTTGCTGAGCATAAGCGAGAGAAACAGAAGCGAGTAGTAAAAGGATTAAATAATTGAATCGTTTCATAAGTTTTGTATTACGGTATATTCAAAATAAAATTCAGAAGTCATCAGCAATATTCTCCACTTTCTTTGCTTTGTCTTCACTCATCATTTTCGGGACGAGGTAGGATTTGTATTCGAGGCGGAGTTCCTTTTTTGACTGAGATTCATAGGTAAGAATAAGTTGTTCACTTTTCCAGAAGTAGCGGTTATTTTTAGCGTCATACGTCGCAGATCCGTAAATGCTTTCCATAGCTTTCATGAGCCTTGGATCTTTTTCTGTCTCAACTTTTATTTCATAGATAAAATCGCGATAAGTTTTTATTTCAATTTTATGAACTTTGATTTCACCTATGGTGCTGTAGTCCGGATGTTCTACAGCATATAGTTTAGAGAGATTCACATTATCTCCTTCCTTAAATTCTTTTTTGAGTTTAGCTCCTTTGACCGAATCTATGAGCATTCCAAGTTTTATGTCTTTGAACCCGTTTCGCTTATCGAGTTCGGTTTCACTTTGTGCATTAACATTAAGCGCACAGATCAGTGAAAAGAAAAAAAAGCCCAGGTAAATTATTTTAGGGTGCATCTGTAAATCGAATTGGTATACTGACTTTTGTACGATCCCAAACCATATAAAGTTCAGCTTTGTCGTTGTTCTGATCTATTTTGATGGTGAAAGATTCATATGGTTCATCCGGATTCAATATCGGGACATCAAATCGCATCACATCAAGTTTCTCGTTGTAATTATAAGAACCCCATAATCCAATCTCCCTGTTGATAATGATCGTCCATTTTATTTTATCAGGAATAGTAAAGACAGAATACGTGCCAGCTTTAAGTATAACGCCGTTAACATACGTGTCTTTTGTCAATGTAATTTCTGTTGCTTCGTTTGCTCCTGTGCGCCAGACTTCACCATAAGGAACAAGTCCACCGAAAATTTCGCGACCTTTTTTCTGAGGCTGTCCATACGTTACCTTGATGTATGTATCCTTATACCTTGCAGAGCTGATGGCGATGGGACTCGCTCTGGGCTTTGTTGGCTCCTGTGCCATGCCATATAAATGCGCAACAGCAAATAATAAACTCATCCAAAACTTCATGTGGCAATATAAAAATTAATAGTATTAAGCTCCATTCACATCATACTGTCCCTGATTTATTCTGATAAACGGCTAAGGTGTGAAAACTTGTAATGCATGATAATGTTAGAATCTTGATTCAAAATCATATTTTTGCCGCATGTCCCGACCTGCATTTGATGATATCTATATGGAGTTGGCGGTTAATCTCGCCCGCCGTTCGCATTGTATAAAACGTCATGTAGGGGCAGTCCTGGCAAAGGACACCAGGATTATCTCGATTGGTTACAATGGGCCGCCGTCAGGAACACACAATTGTGATGAGGAATGGCCCGCTGTTGGATGCCCCCGCGACTCAAAGGGTGGATGTTCATTGGCGATTCATGCCGAACAAAATGCCATTCTGTATGCAGTAAAAAACAAAAGCTCTGTTGAAGGGGCCACATTATATGTTACGCTCTCACCTTGCCTTTCATGCGCGCGAATTATTTACTCCATGCGCATATCAAAAGTAATCTACCTTAATTCATATGCAGAACACAAAGGGATTGCTACCGACGAAGGCGTTGACTTTCTAAGAAAGTTTGGCGTTCAGGCTGAGAAGTATCAGGGCACGCTTGCTAACGTTACCCATATGATCTAAAGCTTATTTAGGCAGCGCTTTGGTAAGGTCTGTTATCAGTTTGGCCGTAACACCTTTGGTCTTCTTATTCTTTTCAGTGTTGAAAACTTTTACGGCACGTCCTATCATTTCATAAAGTCCTAGAGGATTTTTATCAAACTTGTAACTCCCCAGGCACCACTCCAGATCAGCTTGTAATTGTAAGTCCAGGCCCAGTTCTTTGAGCTTGGTAAGGGCAGTAGCTGCCGCCTGTTCGGTCTCAGCAGTGACCGTTTTCTTTGAAGGAACACTAACTTTTTTTGGTGCTACCTTTTTAACAGCGGTTTTCTCAGTTGATTTTGCCATTAGCAATTGGGTTTGGTGAAATTGATGTTGCAAAATTAAGCATGTAAAAAAAGAGGAGGCAAGTAATGTTGCGATTTAATTTCCGCAACCGTATGAATGTTGACCAACATCTTCAAGTGATGGTTGAAGACTGCGGATAATGAAGGTTAGTGTTGTAGTTATTACATTGTAGAGACGCGATGCATCGCGTCTCTACAAACAAATATCTACTATCACAAATCAAATCATGGTGTTCTTATTAAAAGACGAAAGGGAAGTAATTCTAAATTACTTCCCTTCGCAAAGCTTATTAGGTTTAACCTAATTACTTCTTCTTCTTAGCAGCTTTCTTAGCCTTAGCGGGCTTTTTCTTTGCTGCTTTTTTAGCGGTTGTTTTTGCCATAGCGTTTAAATGTGTTAAAAAAATTGTTAAACGACGTGAAAAGTTATAACAAAAAAATTATCTATAAAAATTTTTAGTAATAAATTTTTATAATTCAACATTTTAACATGTGCGAGATATGAGATAAGAATAGTTGAATGATTGAATGATAGGATAGTTGAATAGAACTTTCTCCCTCGTACCTCGTCAATCGTACTTCATACTTCCTTAAACGATGTTCACCTCCGGATGAAGATCAATGTTGAACTTGTTCATAACACTTTCACGAATCTGCATCGCGAGTTTCCAAATGTCATCGCCTTTTCCTCCACCATAGTTGACTAACACGAGCGCCTGGTCTTTATGAACACCAATCGAATCGAATGTTTTGCCTTTCCATCCACATTGTTCTATCAACCAGCCTGCAGGAACTTTTGTGAGACCGTGCTCACCTGGAAAAGTTGGTACCGATGGATAGAGTTTCTTTATGAAATCAAGCTTTCCTGCATCGATAGAAGGATTTTTAAAAAAACTTCCTGCATTTCCGATTACTGCAGGATCAGGTAATTTACTTTTTCGAATAGCAATGACGGCATCACTTACGGACTGAATTGTTGGAACTTCGATGGTATTGTTTTTCAAAATATCACGAATGGCGCCGTAACTGGTATTGAGCTTGTGATTTCTCCTCGTAAGTTTTAAAGTAACGCCTGTGATGAAGTACTTATCCTTTGCTTCGTGCTTGAAGATGCTTTCGCGGTAGCCAAACCTGCATTCATCACGATCAAATGTTTTACTATTTCCTGTAGCTATCTCAACAGCCTCTACTTCATGCAAGGTTTCCCTGATCTCCACACCATAAGCGCCGATGTTCTGCATAGGGGCAGCGCCTACGGTACCTGGAATGAGAGAAAGGTTTTCAATACCACCCCAATCATTTTTAACGCACTGCATAACGAATTCATGCCAGTTCTCTCCTGAACCAGACTTTATAAGTATCCGGTCTTCATCTTCTTCAATTCGCGCAATGCCTTTTATTTCATTCTTAATGACAAGACCATCAAAGTTACCCGTGAGTAATATGTTACTGCCACCACCCAGTATAAGTCTTTTATTTTTTCGGAATGTATCGGACTGAAGTAGTTCGGTTAAGTCATGAACAGACTGAAGCCGGACTAAATACCGCGCCTGAGCGCTTATCCTGAATGTATTGTATGAAAATAAATTTGCGTTCTCTTCGATTGACAGCATAGCGTAGAAACAACGCACCAATGTCCAAAAAATAGTTGAATATTTGAATGACTACTTCTTTAAGCTTTCCGCTTTAAGCTTTAAGCTTAATTAATCATTCCTGCCAAATCATTTTTTGATATTTTGAAGAGACATATGCGAGGGAATCTGCCGGCAAGATAGGTGGTACCGCATACCGCCAGGCCTTCATCTTCGGTTTGAATTAGCGATGCAACTTCAAAAGGATTGGAGAAGCCCAGGTAATGCGAACCTGCTAATACTCCTGTTGCTTCGTCATAAAACAACAATGCAATTTGTTTTGATTTAGTATCACTGCCGTAAACAAGGGTGTTTGTAGCATTAATGATTGTCCTTATTATCCTCACATTTGCATTAGGCACAAGCTCAGGTAAAGTATTTCCGCGATAATTAACGCTTGATGTTACTGCATTTGTGGGAAGAACTACGTTCGGTAGAAGATAGTTGTCGCCAAAGTTAAACCTTGATGCAGCAAACTTGGTGCTGGCAATAGGTGTCACTGCGCTGAAACCTCCGTCGTCTTGTTGGCCTTGTACTACACCGAGTGGATCATCTGCATTTAAGTTAGTGAACACTAACGAAAAGGTGTAATTGAAAAATCCATTGAAGTAGTAAGACCCTCCTGGAACGCGACCGGTTGAGAAAGGAAGTTTTTTTCCTGCGCCGATAAAGTGATTAATCAAGGGCTCTTCAACATCATCGCCATCAGCGATGCCAATATCAAAACCTTTCGATGCCAATATTCCTCCCGTAGGACCCACCAATGAAATAACGGAAAGCTTGTCTTCGTGATTATAGTTTAGAAGAATAAATGTATTGTTGTCAAACGATGCAGCAGAAGGATAGGAATAGTAACCTTCAAGTGGTGTAAAAACTACATTCTCCAATGCAGCATCCAGTTTTACCATGTTCGTTTGAAGTGTTATCTCTTCCATACAGAAAAAATAATATTCTCCGTTGTACACCATTAAATCAGCGACGGGATGTACATAAGCGGGATCTACCTCAACCTCTTTTTCAAAATTGCCTTTCCTGTCAACCTTCATGAGATAGATACCTGCGAAATTGGAGTTTTGAAGTCTGCGGCTTCCAACAATGAGATATCCGCCATCAGGTGTTTGCTGCATGTCAATGGGCGTGTAGGCGGCTCCGAAAAGATTATTGTCGTATATCTTTGTAAAGGTTTCTTCATCTACGCGAGGATCCGATTCCTCAGCACAGGAAAACATGACCAACATTGAAATAACGAAGACAAGGGAGTGGATGATTCTTAACATAAAATTTGTAATCCTAAATCCGACAATAGTATAAATCATTTCTTTTTATCCAATGACTTAAAGCCATTTTCCAGGAAACGCAAAGGGAACAGACATCCTAGCGATATAACAATGTTATCCATGGTCATATCATCCATTACATCTCCCACACCTGATAAGCGATCGTTGCTATACCTGTTTTTTGTTGAAGTAATATTGGTGAGGCCGTATTGATAGCTGATGTCAAGATTCAATCGTACATTCCCCTGATTGTAATTAAAACCACCACCCCAGATCAAACCGTAGTATACATCGGCAAAAAGATCTTTCGCTCCAACTGTAATTGGAGGATTAGAGAATTCATTCTCTCCACCGGAAGCGTAATCAACTCCCGAGATGGAAACTGATTTATCCGCATTCATAAGCAAGGCCACAAATGCACCAGCTTGTAAGTAAGGTCTCAGTCTTGTTTTTGTGATATCAAACTTAGCTATAAGAGGTAATAACACATGTTCTGTTTTTTGTACCTGCTCATAGTCCAGGGTAAGAGAGTTAGCAGCGTTCTCTGTATCTGTCCATTCGTAGTGATTGGTGTAAATAAATTTAGATTGGCGGTAGGTTGGTTGAAAGCTTAGTGAAAGTTGTTTAAAATAAAAGGTAACTTCCAGGGCAACCTGCGACCCAATCTTATTGAAACTCTCATACTCTTTGTTGACTAGCGAGGGGTCATAGTTTGTAGGAGACAAGGCGGAATAGCTTGTGGTAACGGGAGTTTTTGTAAGGTTGATACCTCCTTTAATTCCGAGCCACCATTGTTTCTCAAGGAATTTTTCATCTTCCTTGTTTTTCTTATTAAAGGTGATGGATCCCTTTACCGGGTTTTTCTTTGACTTGCTGCCACTATATTGCGCAGACAAAGTGGATGCAACCAGACAACACACAATTAACAAATAGAGCCTTTTCATAGCGGTTAGTTAGCGGATTATTGGTTATTTCACGATGATAAGTTTCTTCGATTCTTTATAAAATCCTGTTTTCATTTGATAGATGTAATTACCTGCCGGAAGATTTTTTAAATCGACTTCCACTCTATGTTCGCCGGGATCAAACGTATCATCAATCAGTACGCTTGATTTTTTTCCCATGTTATCAAAAAGATCGACTGTAACCAGACCCGTGGTATTAGTCCTGAAATGTATGGTCGTCTTTTCTTTGGCAGGATTGGGATAACAATTTTCAAGGATAAAGCGTGTGCTGATGAAATCATCAACTCCGGTAATAACCTGGTTAGCCAATGGCAGCGGTTCGTAAAAACCTGTTCCGTCTTCTCTCGCTCCATTGATAAAGTTCTTGAAGAAAATATCATTGTTGATCTTTGTTTCATCCACCAGCATCCAGTCCTTAAGAAGGTTAGCGAATACCTGGCGATAGTCATACTGCATTTGTATGTTGCCTTCCGTCATGTCTGGAACAGTTCCAACAACACCGGGTTTAACACCCTTCCCAAAAATGAAAATGGGCCCGCCGGTTCCATGATCTGTTCCATAACTTCCGTTGGAATATATTCTTCTTCCAAACTCTGAAGTACTTACGGTGAGTACACGATCTTCCAATCCTTTCACACGCAGATCTTCCTGGAATGCTTTCATGGCGCCTGAGATGTGATACATCAAAGCGGCATGTACGCCCATCGTTGGATCATAACTTTCTACTTGTTCAGCGTGCGTATCAAAGCCACCGATCTTCACCATAAATACTTTTGTTTTGCAACCACCATCCAGCAAACGTGCAATAAGCTTGAGCTGCGGGGTCAAAGGATTTCTTTTGCTTCCGGCAGGTGCATTAAGCGGATATGTTTCCGGATACGTCACTGTGCTTTCGCGACCTTGCCGGTATACTTCATAAAGGCGTTCTGCATAGTCTTTAGATTTATCCTCTAACTGAAGTATCCAGTTAAGCTCCTGCCAATAGGGTGATGGATTTAATGCAGGAGGAGGGGTACCACGACTATCAATTTCAACATCATTAAACCCTTCGAGATTGTCAACCAGATTAAAAAACCGTTCCGGGTTGTCCAGGGAAATGGAAGCAGGGATGTTGCCATCCTGATGAAAGATGAGTGAAACATCGCTGCCCATTTCGATGGCAAGAGGGTCTAACATATCGGGATTTGGGAAATCGTCCGGATAAGTTTCAGGAGCAAATTCCTGTTGTAAATACCGGCCTACCCATCCGGATCCGAAATAATCGTCAGCTCCACCGCCCATGAACCAGATATCACGCCCGCGGAAGTGGGAGCCGTTATTGTTTTTATACGATACACCCTGAACAAATGCAACACGTCCCTGATCATATAAAGCTTTCATAGGTTGCATAGCAGGATGAAGCCCTACTTGTGCTGCGGAGGGAAGCGTTGCGTCAAGGGGTATGTATTTCTTTTCAGGAATAGCAATGTTAGCGCGCTTGCTGTAATACAAATCGTATGCTTCAACCGGAATGAGACTATTCAAACCATCATTACCGCCGTGAAGCTGAAGTATAATCAACACGCGGTCGTTTGAACTTTGCGCGGCCAGTCGTGATAGCGGATTGTCAGCCATCAATTTGAGTGGTATACCACTTATTGTAAAGGGTATGCTTATCGCTATCGGTAATTTCTTAAGAAAGTTTCGTCTCTGCATTACTCAAAAATTTAAGCAAGTTGATATTCTGGTGACTGAAGCATAGCATTAAAAAGGTTCTCTAACTGGCCTCGCACGGTATCCATATTGGTTTGACTGTCCCAGTTAGAAGTCCAGTTTGTTTCTTCTGTTCCTGCCGGATAGATGTCAGACAAGAATGCTTTTAAAAAGTAGCTTAATCTTTCTGCTGTAAGTCCTGAGTTGTCGTCAACTGCTGTATCATAAGTCAGATTATCGGTGACAGGCAAAACATATTTGGCCAGTTCGATAAGTAATGTTCTGGCATCACGAATCACGGCATTAGAAAATGTTGCTGTAATAAAATCCAGGACTGGAACTTTAAGCATTCCGGGTTCGGCAGCATTAACCAGGTTACGGATAAATTCATAACGACGAGTTAAATAGTTAACCGTTATCCAGCTTCGGTGATAAACAGGGTATTGACAATACGCATCATAGCCTGATACATCGTAGGGTTCATAGAAGCCCATTCCCTGGTCGTTCATGATGTCGATTATTTCACCCGTCATTTCATAAAACTGGGCCGTTGATGTAGTAGCAGGAACCGGCATATTGAAAAACCGAACTGTACCCAGTACAAGGTCTAAAGGTGATTTTATTATTCCGCCAAAATTATCATCGCCAATTCCTGTTGCAGCTTCGTAGAAATGCTGACTACGTAAAAGATTTTCAATGACAGGCTGAAGTTTATAACCACCCGCGGTAAACGTGTTTGCCATTTCATTAATGGCTGCGGTCTCCACAGCATTTATCGAAGCTGTATCATGCGGACCAAAAACAAAAAAGCGATATATCTTCCTGCAAATATTTTTAGCCGTTTCCGGTTGAGTATAGATAAGTTCAATCAATTGGTCAAGCTCATCAAATGCGCTTGCTTCTGTTGGATTACCTCCGTTCATTAAAGCCGGATCACCCTGGATGACCTGACTTCCAAATCGTTCACTGAATTCTTTCGGATTATTGTCATGCGAGGACGCATTATTAATACCGCCTTTCACTTTTCCTTTCGGTAAAAGTGTATCGGGATCTATCGTGATGAAGTCTTCATCAAATTCCCAGCCCGAAAGTACTTTGGCTGCAGCCCGGACATCTTGTTCTTTATAAATGATGTAATCACCTTCTTCAGTAATAGAAGGCAGCGATCCTTCAAGACCACGGCCTATGGTATAAAGCTCAAGCAGCTCACGCGAGTAGTTTTCATTAGGACTACCTTTAACATTGATACTGCCATCCAGCAAGCGAAGCATGGCATTGTCAACACTTATCTTTTTTGTTAACGTTTTAAAATTTACTTCTGCATTCGCCACCGTTGCATCGAGCGCATACATTCTGAATAATTGATTCTGAAAATACAACGCCCGGCTGCTGTCAATCTTGGTTTGAATCGCCGTGAAATGTGTATGTAAGAAGAAGACAACTTTTTCCCGTGCAGAGTAGGCAAGGGATTGTGATGGTGTTATACCGGCACTTAACATTTGTCCGATAAACCATTGCTTAAAAAATTCCTGCAGGTCACCATCTCCGCTGTTAGCATTAGTAGTTCCGGAGATAACCCACTCCGTACCGGTCTTCGGATCGATAGGTAACGCAGGGTCTGGTAAGGTTTGTCTGAATAGTTGTGTAATGGCTTGAGCAGGAGTCATTCCGGCAAAAGAATCGATCTGTTGCTTAGTGGCTCCGAAAGTAGCCCGTCTGAGCAAGTGAGCAGCTCGTTTTACTCCTAACGTACCGGCATATTCAGGTAATGGCATATTTTGCGTCGTTTCAAATGCCCTATTTATCAGGAATTTTGGGGAATTCCAGTGACAAGGGGGATGAACTGCATTAGTAACCGACTTATTGTAGATTTTACCCCGCAACCAATAGTTACCTGATTTTCTGTTAATCAATTATTAAGTTTGATGAAGAGATGTTAAAACAATGGTTGAATAATTGAATGAATGAATAAATAAATTGAATGGGTTATGCCTTCAACTTCAACACGCCAACACATACACACCTAAACACCTGACAAATGAAAGTAATTGAATGTCCACGTGATGCTATGCAAGGTTTGGTAGAGTTTATACCCACCGTTAAAAAGATTGAATATATCAATCAACTATTAAAGGTCGGTTTTGACACGATAGACTGTGGAAGTTTTGTTTCTTCCAAAGCAATTCCGCAGATGCGCGATACCCTTGAAGTAATCAATCACCTTGAATGGAAAGACAGCAAATCAAAATTACTGGTCATCGTTGCTAATAAACGAGGAGCAGAAGAAGCATGCATGCTTGATGCTGTGAGTTACCTTGGTTTTCCAATGTCTATTTCAGAAACGTTTCAAAAAAGAAATACGAACAAATCAATTACCGATGCATTGAATGAGCTTGAACAAATTATTGAACTGGCGCATTCATCAAATAAAAAAATAGTCACCTACATAAGCATGGGCTTCGGTAATCCGTATGGTGATCCTTATGATAAGCAAATTGTAGTTGGGTTTGCCGATCTGTTAGTTTCTATCGGATCAGATGTGATTTCATTAGCAGATACCATTGGTGTTTCGACAGAAGAGCAGATCACTTCTCTGTTTACGGCAGTATCAAAACAGTTGCCGGATAAAGAAATTGGTGCACACCTCCATGCGACTGCAATCACTGCACAAAAAAAAGTAAGGGCAGCTTTCAACGCCGGCTGCAGGCGAATGGACGGCGCTTTAAAAGGATATGGCGGATGCCCCATGGCCAATGATGAATTGGTTGGTAATGTAGCCACGGAGGAAATACTTTCATTTCTTGACGAAACGGGTATCCAAACGGGGATTGATAAAGCAGAATTGAACAAAGCATTGCATCTAGCGGCAGAAATATTTCCAAACCATTGAAAATATTACGCCGCGATCGTTGCGATTCATTAAAGGTTAACTTTGTACCCAACTTTTTTATAACCAATCAATTACCGGGTATGGCCAAATTTTTTATTCCCCTTATGGTCGCAGTACTTTTACCGCTCTTAACGGTAGCGCAAACTGCAAAAGACTACACGCAAAAGGGACGTGAGTTGTATGAGAAAAGAGAATTCATGGAGGCGTTGCTCAATCTGAATAAAGCCATTGAGACCGATCCTAATTATTCACAGGCGTATTATGTGCGCGGAAATATTAAGGATGCGTTTGATGACCGGCATGGCGCTATGAAAGATTACAATGCTGCTGTTGAAAAAAATCCAAAATTTGCTGAAGCCTTTTTTGCCCGCGGAAATGTGAAAATGAAATTGATGGATTACTACGGAGCTATCGCCGATTTTTCATCCGCTATTACCATCAACGAAAATTATATTGAAGCCTACTTCAATCGCGGAAGGGCGCGCCAGTTTTTGAATACGTATGAAGACGCTATCGCCGACTGTTCAAAAATAATTCAAATCAATCCCAAAAATTTTGACGCCTACTACATGCGTGGAATTCTCAACATCAGTTACGGCAAATTAAAAGAAGGTTGCCTCGACCTGAGCAAAGCCGGCGAACTTGGTGACCTCAAAGCATACGAGACGATCAAGGAAAAGTGTAATCAGAAAAACACAGAAGATAGCGGTGAGTAATGATTGAGAGCTGTTCTCGCTTCCGTTACTTTTCCGCATAAGGCTAATGAAGAAATATAGGCAACAAAGAGGTGCTTGATATTGAAGTGTTAGGGCAATACTACTGGACAATGCAGTTGACTTTACAATAACAATGGATAACCGACAACATGAAATCAAGACTTGTAGTTTTTTCGACACTTTTATTGGCAACTTTGTTTTTGAGTTTTACTATTAAGAATGAAATCGAAGAATGTTATTTTTCATTTAAATTGGCTACCAACTTAACACCAGCAGATCCTGACAGACTTCCTGAGCCATCGAGAAAAAGCAGAATTGTAAAAACAGACAACGGAGAAGTTGAAGTAACCTGTACTGACGGTTATAGGGTCTTGTACAACAATGACAAAAACGTTCCATTTGTGAATCTAAAAGTTGAACTATCAGAGAAAAAGGCTTACGACAAGGATAGGAAAAACCTGATTGACAATCTGAAATATTTAAACTCACATTCAACAAGCATGGAGACAAAGGACCTTATCGAACTTGAATTTAATGGTTTCAAGATTTACGGTCTAAGTCGCGGGACAATTGAGACAGGTAGTACGCTAGGAACATTTGTCATGTTTCCAGGAAATGGCGTAACTGTCTATTTCTATTTCAATAACCTCAAACCAGAATTTAGAAATTTTGACAGTTTGGATGATTATAAAAACCAACGTGACAGATTTATTGATGAATACACTAGACATCTAAAGACGTGTGAGAGTAAGTAGTACTGGTGTTTATGCCAGTTTGGGGTGAAGTGTAAATTTGCAGTTTTGTTTTCTTAATTTCGTTCAGCAACGTGGGACAGAGGCACGCTTCGAAAACCCAAGCCGTCATAAACATAAACGTTGGGCAAGCACAAGGACGATGAGACAACTGCTAATACTTTTCATAACAATATTCATTTCTTGTGGTCAGGCAAAGACTAAAGAAGAACTATTAACCAATAATAAATGGACTATTGAAAAAGTAGAGAATATTAAACTTGGAGAAGTTGGCCCTGAAGAATTAAACAAAGGGACACTTTGGGTTTTTGATAAAGACAATTCATTTTCTTTTGAAATGAAAAATGAATTTTGGGATAAAAAGAATACTGGTACCTGGACTTTATCAGATGACAATTTAACGCTTATTGAAAAGGGCGACACGACTCTCCTTAGAATCGATAAACTAACGAACAAGGATTTTATTTGTACGTCTCTTAAAGAAGAGACTTTGAAATTCACTTTAGTAACCTCAAAGGACAATTAAAATAAATTTATTCAGCAACTGTTGATAATGACGTGGGTTTTAAGGGGAGCTTACAGAGTCTCATTGCTTGAATAAGAGATTCCAAAATTTATTAGAATGATGTTTGAAAAAAGCCTTGCTCCGTACAATAGACTTGGCAAAATAATATGCAATGGGCTATTACTTTTGATTTTGACATTTCTTGTATTTCAATTTGTTAACATAACTACTTCAGAGACGATTCTCATAATACTCTCGGTCTTGTATCTGATTCTTATTGCACTTATAGTGAAAGGTTACAAAAGTCATGACATTTATTATGATGACAATAATATGTATCTAAAGGGTAGCAAAGGTGTGTTGACAGTCCCCTTTTCGAAAGTAAAAAAAGTAAAGATGACTTTAGCCAAGGTAACAATCATGGGACTGAAATTTTACCAATATAAAATCGAGTATTTCGACACGACAGACAGGTTACGTGAAATTCAATTTTGGACATCTATAATTAGTAAAGAAATAGATGAATTCGGAGAAAAGGTAAAGCAAATTAACGGAAACTTTAAAGTTGAACACTGGGCGACTTCATGATTAGAGGTCGTAGATGCATAACTCTGTTATGAGCAATTCTTAGTAGAACTTGATCGGAAAATAGATATGCCGTTAGAAACCAAAGGTTGGGTAGAGTATTGTCCTTATTTGGGTGAGGAAAGACAGAATGAGCATTCATGGATAGCATGGATGGATATCAGTTCTATCATAGACCTTGCTGACGAAACAACAGAATTGCTATTTGGATATTCTAAACGAATAGTAAGAAACGAGTTTAAGATAAACGCTATAGCAAAAGATAGGAGTATTCCAGAAAACGCATCGGAAATTGTAAAAGGTGAAATCGATAAAATTAAGGCCTTTGAGAAGAAATTTGGAAAGGGAGAAATATTTGGCTTTTCGACAATATTTTACAACGAAATAAAATCATTGGACAAGTTGGTCAGCGATGACAGTGATTGTGTAAGCTCCCTATTTATCCTTATAGACACTTTTAAGACACTAAGAAAATTAGAGGACGAGCAAATAAGATTAATTGTTTGGTTTGAGTGGTAGAGTTATTAATACTAATAGGTTTAACTTCAAGCTAGCCAACGTTCGAAACTTTATACTTCTTTGCCTATGGGATTGAATAGCATTTCGGAATTCAATTTTTGGGAGCCCAATTGTAAACGTCTTTCTCAATCTTGCCAAAATCTTATTAATTCAATTTTAATGAAAAAGTTCATAAGAATATTCTATTCAACCTTGCTTGGAGGATCAATGGTTGTTTTGATTTCTTTATTTGCAAGCGCCTTCAGTATAGAGTTCTATCAACGGTTGGAAGATGGAGGCTTGATGTATGTGACTTATTTATACGTATTTTTTCTGCCGTTTTTATTCATATTATTTTACATTTTGAGCTTAATCCTTGAGTTAGTTAGAAGAGCTGACTCTAAATCAAAAATCCCATTGTTTATCGTTCCTTTTATTTTTTTTAGTACGATTTTCATACTATTCTCTCTCAATGAGTCTTACATAACAGAAATTGAAACTTACTTACTATTTTTTTCAGTAAGCTTAATTCTTGCTTTATGTAGTGTTCCGATTGTAAAGTATTATCCTCGTGCACAGGAAAAAGATGAGGATTGAGTGAGTGTCTTGAGTTGTCCCAAAAAAGAGGACAACTGATTTTAATAAATGGAAACCATTACAAATTGTCACGGTTTCAAAAGAATTGAATAACCAGCAAACTACATGGAAAAACAGAATGAAATTAAAGTCTTTGAAGATAAGCAGGTAAGGTCTGTTTGGGATGCTGAACAGGAGAAATGGTATATATCCATTATTGATGTTATTGCTGTGCTTACAGACCAAAGCACTTATCAAGGCGCAAGAAACTACTGGAAAGTATTGAAACATAGACTTTTAAAGGAAGGAAATGAGTCGGTTACAAATTGTAACCAACTGAAAATGCCTTCGGCAGATGGAAAATACTATCTGACCGATGTTGCCGACACCGAACAACTCTTCCGCCTCGTCCAGTCCATCCCCTCACCAAAAGCAGAACCCTTTAAGCTTTGGTTAGCACAAGTGGCTTCTGAAAGATTGGACGAAATGCAAGACCCTGAATTGTCTATTGATAGAGCGTTACAGCAATATTTAAACTTAGGCTATTCTGAAAACTGGATTAACCAACGCCTGAAAAGTATTGAGATACGAAAAGAGCTTACCAACGAATGGAAAAAACGAGGGCTGAAAGAGGGAGTTCAGTTTGCAACGCTGACGGATATCATCACAAAGGCATGGTCTGATAAAACTACCAAGGAATATAAAATCCTGAAAGGCTTGAAAAAAGAAAACCTGCGGGACAACATGACTAATACCGAACTGATTTTGAATATGCTGGCAGAAGCATCTGCAAAAGATATTTCAGAAGCTGTAGAACCTAAGACATTTGATGAAAGTAAAAAAGTAGCAAAGCAGGGAGGTACCATTGCCCGAAATGCGAGAAAGGAATTAGAAGCAAAAACAGGAAAGAAAGTAGTGACCTCGCTGAACGCCAAAACCGCTTTGCAGTTGAAAGAAGGCGACAAGAAAACCAAAAAGAAGAAAAAATAGTCTGAATCAGGATTTTAATGATTTCTTGATTATGCTGTATGAAAGAATTACCATACTGGCATTCCCTGATAACAGATAACATTTAACTGATAACTCCCACCCAACTACCCAACCTTCGAAACTTTATACTTCTTCCCCGGCAAAGACTGAACTGCTCCGCGAAACTCCAGGTTAAGAAGAATGGATGCTAATTCACTAACGGAAAGATTGGTTTTCCAACTTAGTTCATCAATGAGTAACATTCCTCCATGTTGAAGCAACGTTGTGAGTACGGATTTTTCAGGATCGGCGTATTCATCGATGTTGAAATGTGTTTTTTGTACTGATGGTTTTGTATCCAAATCCCAGTTCATCATGTATTCTAAATCTTTAACAGATGTTATGAGATTGGCTTTGTTGGACTTGATAAGGTTATTGCAACCTTGAGAATAACTCTGGCCAATATTACCTGGGAAAGCAAATATATCTTTATGGTAGCTATCACCAATATTTGCAGTGATCAACGCGCCGCCCGTTTCGCCAGCTTCAATTACTACAAGTGCATCAACTAACGCAGCGATGATCCTGTTTCGTTGTGGGAAGTTATGCGCATCGGGTTTTGTGCCAAAGGGATGTTCGGATAAGATGCCTCCATTACTTTGCATTTTTCGCGCCACCTCATAATGAGCAGCGGGATAGATGACATCCAGGCCACTGCCGAGAACGCCAACAGTAGGCAGGTTATGATGAAGCGCTTGTTTGTGTGCCTGAATATCTACACCATACGCAAGTCCGCTAACAATTAAAGCGCCATGAGGAGCAAGTCCCTTCATTAATTCTTCAATACATTGCTTGCCATAATCAGTTGATCTTCTTGTACCCACAATGCCAACTGATTTTGGATTTTCAAAGTTTGTATTGCCTTTTGTGTAAAGCAGGGTAGGAGAATCATCAATGGCCTTTAACCTCGCAGGGTAGTTTTTATCTATGTAGAAAATCAACTGAGCATTTTCCTGTTCAGCTTTTCTCATTTCCTTCTCTGCTCTGGCAAAAGGTTTTCCTTTTGTGATTGCTTCTGCGGTAACGTCACCAATGCCTGGGATTTTTAAAAGTTTTCCTTTTGGAGTGTGAAAAACTTTATCAGCAGAGCCACAATAACTGACAAGCTGACGAATAAGATAATCGCCTAAACCTGAAATAAAATGAAGTGCAAGGAGAGAGAGCCTTGTTTGATCCATGGGGGGAAGTTAATGGTTATCGGTGATCAGTTAAATAGTTCAGGGATACTTTAATAAATAATGCACATTCAATGTTGTTGAATTTAGCTCCATAGTCTCCTCTCCCTCGGAGAGGCTGGGTGAGCCTGCCTTTGTCGGCAGACAGGGCCCAAATAAAAAGAAGCTAAATTCGACGACATTGAATGTGCATTCACTGATAACTGAAAAATCAATGAAGTTTATCGCGAAGTTCCACAAAGAACTTGCGGATGTGTTTGAGGGATTCGATTAATTCCATTTTATCACGAACGGACTGGCTATCGTTCTTCAGCATTTCTTTAGCGCCCTGCAGGGTGAATCCTTTTTCTTTTACCAGGTGATAAATGGTGCGTACATTATCAATGTCCTCCCTTGTAAACTGGCGATTTCCTTTCCGGTTCTTCTTGGGTTTGATGAGTTCAAACTCCGATTCCCAGAAGCGAATGAGGGATGGTGCCACATTAAAAATGTCTGCGACTTCTCCAATGGAGTAGTAAAGTTTTTCGATTTCTTTTTCTTTGTACGCCATGTTAACGTGAAAGATAATTAATTAAACCATTATCATCAATCTGAATCTCTGATTCAGGAAAATCTTTTTTTGTGAGCTCACGAATCACGGAAATCACTCTTTTTTCAGGGTCTACCTGAACTCCGGTAGCATAGGTTTGGTATGTGGGAATAATCTCACCATGATAAAACTCCCCTTGCTTGCTTACATAGAGTTTAATGATTGGTGCAAGTCCATTAGGACCGCTAACACTAATACCCCGGTAGGTGCAAAAGTTACCCATACTGTAAGCAATAAATCTATTTTTATAAACGTCAATAGCGCGCGTTACATGAGGGCCATGTCCAAATATAATATCAGCCCCTGCATCAATAAGTTCCCTGCTCAATTTATAAACATCGCCACGATTTTCTCCGTGAAAGACTTCTGTCGTTCTGGGTACGTTTTGATATTGAGCGCCCTCTGCTCCGCCATGAAAAGATACAATAACAATATCGCTTATTGAGTCGAGATGCTGAACAATCTTTTTTGCGTTTTCTAAATCGTTAAGTTGTACACAGCCGCTGTTCGGAGCTAATGCTGTAAGTCCATAGCGGACGCTGTCTTTCGTAAAGGTTACATAGGGTTGTGCAATTTGTCCGGCATGATAAATACCGACTGAATCCAACGTTCTCATGCTGCTTTTTCGTCCCGCATCGCCGAAATCTCCTGCATGATTATTGGCAAGACTCATAACATCAAATCCCGCCTTCAATAAGTTGTTAACATAGGCAACAGGACTTCTGAAATTGTAACATACTTTAGGATCTTTGCACGTCTTAGGTGTTCCCCCTGAATTGATCAGCACACCTTCAAGGTTGCCGAAGGTAAGATCAGCATTGCTTAGAATCGAGTCGACTGCCTGCATTAAAAAAGATCCATTACCGGGAGGAAGCCTTGAGTCATCAGGAAAGTTTGTTCCCATCATAATATCGCCCACACCAATCACACTGATGGTATCTTGTTCAATGATTGAAGGGATTGTATCCTGTTGCTCAATGATTGTTGGCGTGACTTCAATTGAATCTGTGGCCGGCTTTAATGTATCAGCAAGGGGCTGCTGAGCCAAAAGGAAAAACGAATGAGTCCCTAAAAATATCAGGGAGAGGATAAACTTCATTGAGGTTCTGGTTTAAGAGGCCGGTGCACAAAGAAAGTAAGATTTTCTTATCAGCAAAAGATTTAATTGAACTCTTATAAAATAATTGAGATACAGTGATTTAGTTGATTGTATATGCCGTAAAACTTTGAAACCATTAAAGCCAAAAAGGGTAAGTCCTGTGGGATGGGATTTTTTTAGGGTAGCCAACTTCTCAGCTTATGTGTAATAGCTAATCTTCTTCCTTTCGCTTAAATCCGATCTTTCGTAAAGGTTCTGTTTTCGGATTCAGTAATTCTTTTAAGGCCGTAAAGATCATTTGCATTTCCTTTTCATGCTTCTTCAATTTTCCGTCTTGCTTCATGATCTGTTTCTCTACCTGTTCAAGCTTCAGTAAAATATCTTTATGCGTAAACAGTATTTCTCGCATTCGTGTAAACACCCTGATGATCCGGATGTTTACCTCAATTGCTGTCTTGCTGTTCAATACACTTGACAACATCGCCACCCCTTGCTCTGTAAAACAAAACGGTGCATAACGTAAGCCCATCTTATCATCATTGGAGATGCCAAATTGGCTCCTCCAATTTTGCAATTCCGCCTGGTTCATTTCGAACATAAAATCCTCAGGAAAACGGTCAATATTCCTCCTCACCTGTCGTTTGAGTTGACCCGTTTCCACTCCGTACATCTCGGCCAGGTCTCTGTCCAGCATCACTTTCTTTCCTCGTATCAGGTATATCTTATTGATTACTGCTTCATCTGTAATCATCAATGCTTTACTCATTCTGTTCTCTGTTATGTTCGTAAAAATATAATATTCAATCTATCCCAACGGATGGAACCTATTCACTCCTTCCATTAATCCCATCTCATTTTTTACTGATACGCTCTGCGAACTGTAGTAGCGGTGACTGCCAGGTATTGCCCTTGTCTAAGGTTTAGAAAACTCTAATCCAAAGGACCTGCATTTGCAGTACCTAGTAGAATGAGCTTTTCGTATTCATCATTGCTGAGGTCGCGCTGGAAGAAGTTAATCGGGTTTACATTTTTACCATTAACGAGCACTTCATAATGGAGGTGAGCTGAAACTGAATTTCCGGTATTACCTACCTTTCCAATGATCTGACCTCGTTTAACAAATTCTCCCTTCTTAACCGTCATTTTGGACAAGTGTGCATATCGTGTTTCAAAGCCATGACCGTGATTTACATAAATAACATTTCCGTATGATCCTGAAAAATGAGCGGCTTCAATTTTTCCATCACCCGTGGCATAGACCGGTGTACCTCTTGAGGCAGTAAAGTCGAGCCCTTTGTGATCCTTAAGCGTTTTGAAAATAGGATGCATCCGCAATCCATAAGTAAGGTGTAGTTGATCGAGTTGCCGGTTGTCAATGGGTTGTATGGCCGGTCGTGATGCCCACATTTTTATTTTTTCATCCAGCAATCGTTCAATTTCCTCTAAGGATTGTTCCTCTATATCCACCTGCCGCCTGAGTTTATCAATACGCTTGTAATTATTATAGATCAAGGGTTGGTTTTCAGCGCCTGCAAGCTGGAGTTTTTCGCTTCCACCCGTACCCCCTTCCCGTATAGAAGAAGAAAGGGGAGGAGTATCCAGTATGACTCTATAATTATTATCATCCTTCTCTATTACTTCCTGAAGTTTGCGATAAGCATGGTCCGTTCTTCTTTCCAGCAATACATATTCTTTTTTTAAAATCGTATTCCTGTTTTTCAACCACAGTTCGGTAAAAGAATCGGAATGCTGCGCGTAGAAGTAAAAGACTACCGAAGCGGTAATGAAAGATATTGAGAGAAATACAATTGCCTTTTCAAGAGCATCTTCTTTGCGCCTGACAACAGGTTCATAGCGAGAGTGCTTCGGATTATATTGATATAAAGTCCTGCCCATTAGTCAAGAGATTGATTTTGTTGGCTGCTTAGGGTTATCAATTGATTGTGCTCAACACTGCTCATGCCTTCGATCATGAAGATAAGCGGATCGACAGGGTTGCCGTTCTGAATGATTTCATAGTGTAAATGAGGGGCAACTGATCCGCCACTATTGCCTACTGTTCCGATCACTTCGCCCTTAGAAACTTGTTGTCCTTTCTTTACAAAAATTTCGTCCAGGTGTGAGTAATGTGTAACAAATCCGTCACCGTGGCTAATCGAAATATAATTTCCGTACCCGGCTTGTAATGAACTCTGCTTTGTTGCAGTTACTTTCCCGCCTGCTGTGGCCACTATCTGTGTTCCGCGTGGAGCACTAAAGTCCACTCCCTGGTGCATGTATTTACCCTTGTGGAAAGGGTTAATGCGTGTACCAAAACCTGAAGCAAGTAAAATGATATTAGTATTCTGAATTGGTTTTAATGTTGGTACAGACTGAAGTGTAATGGCATCTTCGGGTTGTATGTGAAAATGATTTCCAAAGTATGCATTCACCGCGGATGACTTTTCCTTCAACCTTAGTGTTGTGGCTTTAATCTCGTTAAGCTTTATTTTAAAGACTTCTTCATCAGATAACAGAACATCATGCGCTACATCACTATTCTTTTTGTTGCGTATTTTGTTCTCTCCAAAGTCAGCATCCTCTACGTCAAAAATCTTTTTATGAATTAGTTTATCCTTGCCTCGCAGTTTCGAGAGAGACGATTCAATATCTATTAGTTGAGCAGTAAGTATTGCGCTGTGTTTTTTAAGGGCTTTATTTTCATTGCGCAGTGATTTTTCAAGATCGGTTTCTGTAATGCGATCCCACACAAAGACAAGAGCAATCAAAATGAAACCTCCGGTAACTAAAACACCTGCCCCATACTGAAAGGCTTTCCAAAAGGTGAGGCGCACACGCTCATAATGGCAGGTTTCAGTGTTATAGTAATATTTTGAATTGGCCATGAAATCTCTTTAAAAATGGCTAATTGCGATTAATTTTGTGCTTTGAGTTTCTGTAACGTGCTAATTTATAAAAAATAAGGCTACTTAAAAGAATTTAATCTTTAACTGGTGATGGATTCGGGAACAATACGAAGGAAGTTTTTGGAGTTTTTTGAAAGAAAGGGACATACAATCGTGCCATCTGCGCCTTTGGTATTGAAGAACGACCCCACATTATTGTTCACCAATTCCGGGATGGTTCAATTCAAGGATTGCTTTTTAGGTAACGAAAAACCGAAAAGCACCCGGATTGCGGATACACAAAAGTGCCTCCGTGTAAGTGGCAAGCACAACGATCTTGAAGAGGTTGGTATTGATACCTATCACCACACCATGTTTGAAATGCTGGGCAACTGGTCATTTGGTGATTACTTTAAAAAAGAAGCTATTGCCTGGGCGTGGGAATTATTGACTGAAGAATACAACCTTCCGAAAGATCGGTTATATGTGACGGTATTCGGTGGCGATAAAGAAGACAACCTTCCTGTTGATATTGATGCTTACAATTTCTGGGAACCTGTCATCGGTGCAGACCGCATATTTCACGGCATCAAAAAAGATAATTTTTGGGAGATGGGTGAAACGGGTCCGTGTGGTCCCTGCTCCGAAATTCATATTGATCTGCGATCTGATGATGAAATAAAAAAACTTTCAGGGAGAGAACTTGTAAATACAAGTCATCCGCAGGTGATCGAGATATGGAATCTTGTGTTCATGGAGTTCAACCGTAAAGCGGATGGATCATTGGAAAAGTTACCCGCTCAGCATGTAGATACGGGTATGGGGTTCGAGCGCCTTTGTATGGCTATTCAAGGCAAGACCTCAAATTATGATACGGATGTTTTTACGCCCTTGCTTGATTTTATTAGTAAGGCAGCGGGTATAAAATATAAGCAAGAAGAAAAGACGGACATTGCTATGCGTGTAATGGCTGATCACATTCGTGCCGTTGCTTTTGCAATTACTGATGGTCAGTTGCCATCTAACACAGGGGCTGGGTATGTGATTCGTCGTATATTAAGAAGAGCGGTTCGTTACGGTTTTACATTCCTGAATTTCAAAGAGCCTTTTCTTTACAAGCTTGTTCCTGTTCTCAGTGCGCAGCTCGAAAGTGCATTTCCTGAACTGAATAAACAGAAAGATTATGTCAGTAAAGTGATTTTCGAAGAGGAGACATCATTCCTGAGAACGCTTGAAAAGGGATTGAAACGAATGGAGATCATTCAGTCTGATTTGAAAGGAAAAGAAATTCCGGCATCACAGGCTTTTGAATTATATGATACTTACGGATTTCCTCTTGACCTCACATCATTGATTGCACGTGAAAGAGGGTTTGCTGTAGACGAAGCAGGGTTTAAAGTCGAAATGGATAAACAAAAGTCGCGTTCCAAAGTTGATGCTGCAAAAGAAACGGGTGACTGGATTAGTGTTGGCAATGATCAGAAGACAGTGTTCATAGGCTATGAAAACCTTGAAGCTGACGTGAAGATCATTAAGTACAGAAAGATCAGGCAAAAGAATAAGGAACTATTTCAATTGGTATTTGATCGAACACCGTTTTATGCAGAGAGTGGGGGACAGGTTGGTGATACAGGTTACATTGAAAGTGTGAATGAGAAAGTTTACATCATCGACACAAAAAAGGAGAATGAGCTCATCGTTCATTTTGCTGAAAAACTGCCAGAGAATGTAAACTCTGTTTTTCATGCGCAGGTGGATAAATATAAGCGCCAGCTAACCATGAGCAATCACTCTGCCACGCATCTTCTGCACGCAGCATTGAGAAAAGTTTTAGGTACACATGTAGAACAACGTGGTTCCCTTGTCAATGAAAAGATATTGCGTTTTGATTTTTCTCACTTTGCTGCCATGACGAAAGAAGAGATTCGAAAAGTAGAAGATATTGTAAATGCTAAAGTGAGAGAAAACATTGCCCTGGATGAAAAGAGAAATGTTCCTATCGACCAGGCAAAGCAATTGGGTGCTATGGCTTTGTTCGGAGAAAAATACGGCGACTTTGTAAGGGTCATTACATTCGATCCGAAATTTTCCGTAGAACTTTGTGGTGGTACGCATATAGCTGCGACGGGAAGTATTGGCTTGTTCAAAATCCTTTCAGAAAGTTCTGTTGCTGCGGGTGTTAGAAGAATAGAAGCTGTGACCGCGGAAGGAGCAAATGCCTTTGTTGATGATGAACTTGCAAAACTTGATGAAGTTAAAGAACTCCTTAAAAATCCACGCGACCTGGTAACAGCAACAAAAAATCTTTTGGAGGAGAAACACGCTCTTGAAAAGAAAATTGAATTGATAAACCAGGAACGTGCGAATGAATTGAAAGATGATCTCGCAAAAAAAGCATTGAAGTCGAACGGGTATCATTTAATTCTCGAGAAAGTTTCTGTACCGAATGCTGACACTTTGAAGAACATTGCTTACGGACTGCGCAATCAATTTGATGACTTGTTACTAATACTTGCCGCTGACGTAGACAGCAAACCACAGGTAGCAGTAATGATAGGTGAGAAGCTTATGGAGTCGAAGAAATATCACGCCGGCAATATGGTAAAAGAACTGGCGAAAGAAATTGACGGCGGCGGCGGAGGGCAACCCTTCTTTGCCACGGCAGGTGGAAAGAACCTAAACGGCCTCAATGCAGTTCTTGATAAAGCCCGTAAGTTGATTTGAAACTAATTTCTATTATGAATAATGAAAGATAAAATAGTTGAATTACTAGCTGAGATGCTCCATAGGTTTGATGTACTGACGTCAAGGGTTGATAACCTCACTTCGAGAGTTGATACTTTAAATGAAACATTAGATCATAGACTCATTAAGGTAGAAGATCAGATTGTAAAACTTTGTCAGGTAGCAGCCGAAGACTCACAAGCCTTAATGAGGCTTGCTGGTCACTATGATGATAGAATTAACCGACTAGAAATAACAGTATATAAAGGCTAACTCGATTCAAACTTTACGCTTTTAGCTTTACGCTTTCCGCTTCTTCTATGGAGAAATCAATTCGTGAAAAATATACTATTGTCATCGGCCTTGAAGTTCATGCTCAACTATTAACAAAGAGCAAGATCTACAGTACCGATTCAAACGCATTTGGAAGTTCTCCTAATACGAATATCAGTTTAGTGACCCTTGCTCATCCGGGTACCTTACCGGTTTTAAATAAACGTGTTGTTGAGTATGCTATCAAAATGGGATTAGCCTGTCATAGCGAAATCTCTCGTTTCAATATTGTTGATCGTAAAAATTATTTCTACCCTGATCTTCCTAAAGGTTATCAACTCACACAAGACAGAACACCCATTTGCAAAGGAGGATACATTACAATCAAAATGAAGGACGGTAAGGAAAAGGATGTGAAACTTAATCGCATCCACATGGAAGAAGATGCGGGGAAATCGATTCATCTTACTGAAGAAAGTGATACACTCGTTGATTTCAATCGTGCAGGTGTTCCTCTTATTGAGATTGTAACTGAACCCGGGCTGCGTTCTTCTGATGAAGCTTATGCCTTGTTGACGGAGATACGTAAAATTGTACGTTATCTTGAAATATGCGATGGCAACATGGAAGAAGGATCGCTTCGTTGTGATGCTAATGTCTCTGTCATGCTCAATGATGCCAGCGAATATGGAAAGAAAGTGGAGATCAAAAACATGAATTCCATTCGGAATGTAAAGCACGCCATCGATCATGAGGTTGAACGCCAGATCACAGAAATTGAAAGCGGCAAAGCGATCATTTCTGAAACCCGGTTGTTTGATGCCAACAATGGAAAGACCTATGGCATGCGTACAAAAGAAGAGCTTAACGATTACCGTTATTTTCCTGATCCTGATCTCAGTCCTGTAATTATTTCGGATGAATGGTTGAACGAGATTACGGCCACCATGCCCAGCCTGCCCCGAGAATTGTATCTTAAGTACATTGATGAATTCAAACTTCCGGAGTACGATGCCCAAGTAATTACGGATTCGAAAGAAATGGCATTTTATTTCGAAGAGGTTTGCAAGCGAACTAAAAACTTCAAGGCAGCGTCTAATTGGGTAATGGGTCCAGTAAAATCATATCTGAATGAAAATAGCATGCTGGCGGATCAGTTTCCCGTTAAGCCTGAAACACTGGCAAGCTTAATTTCACTAATTGATGAGGGCAAGATCAGCTTTACCGTAGCATCTCAACGAATTTTTCCTGAACTGATTAAATCTCCGGGTAAGTCAGCGTTTGAGTTGGCTCAGTTATTGAACCTGGTTCAGGATAGCAACCAGGACTCCATTATGCCGATAATTGAAGAAGTTATCAAGGAGTTCCCTCTCAAAGTGGAAGAATATCGTAAAGGAAAGAAAGGAATAATTAGTATGTTTATGGGCGAGGTCATGAAAAGAAGCAAAGGAAAAGCAGATCCGAAAATGACCAATACATTATTAACCAAAAAATTAACTGAAGTATGAAACTGAAGGGAATGGTATTGTTTCTGTTGGCAAGTATTACTTTTATTACCTGCTCTTCTTCCAGCAATGAAAGCAAGGCTACCAATGCAGATGGATCCTGGCAAGTTTCCATAAAGGGTAAGGTTCTTCATCCAGACGCAGGACAAATTGTGATTAGCGAACTTTCGGATGGTGGTACCGGTGAAGGCTGGAAGGATACCGTAACACTAAAGAGCGATAATACATTTATTAAAAGAGTAACGGTAAAAGAGCCTGGCTATTACCGGCTGAATTTTTACAATAAGCAGATCATAAACATTATCCTCTTTAAAAATGATCTGAACATTACTGTAGACGGTGGCGACATGTATGGTGTTAGTGAAATTAATGGATCACCAGAGATAGATATTATCGCGAAGGTAACAGAATTAATTCAGGGTGTACAAAATTCACCTGAAGTAGCAGTACTTAATGAACAATTCGAGACTGCGCGTCAGAGGGGAGATCAGGCAGCCATGCTTGCCCTGCAACAAAAATACATGGACCTTTCATCTGGAAAGCAGGCTGAGGCGGCTAAGTTGATTCAGGAACAACCCGCTTCATTAGGTGTCATAAATCTTTTGCAAAACAATATCATTGATAAAGATAAATTCTTCGATGTATATGTTTCTGTGGCTGATAAATTGAAAAAAGAGTGGCCGGACTATACACATTCCAAACGTTTTGTCGAGATGGTAGACATGATGAAAGCAACTGCCATTGGTCAACCTGCTCCTGAAATTGCTTTACCAAATCCTGAGGGTGAGGTAACAAAACTTTCTTCTCTGCAAGGCAGCTATGTGCTGGTAGATTTCTGGGCCAAATGGTGTGGACCTTGCCGGCAGGAGAATCCGAACGTTGTGCGATTATACAATAAATATAAAGACAAAGGTTTTACGGTTTTTGGTGTCTCGCTTGACCGAAGCAAGGACGATTGGTTAAAAGCCATCAAAGAAGACGGACTCACCTGGACACATGTATCGGATTTAAAATACTGGCAGTCGGATGCCGCCAGACTTTATAACATAACGGCTATCCCTTTTTCACTGCTACTTGATCCAAACGGAACGATCATTGCGAAAAATCTCAGAGGACCTTCATTAGAGAAAAAATTGGATGAGATTTTCAAAGGCAGTTCGAAATGACGAGACAATCTTCTTTTGTAGTATTATTTGTTTTGCTCATTGCTGCGTGTACTACTCCAAAGAAAGAGGAAAAAGAAATTTCAGCTCCCGGCTATGAAATGAAAACTTTCCGGCTTGAATCAGCAGGTGGATGTACCTCTGATACCAGCTCGTGTGCTTTTTATGAAATCACTTATCCTGTATTCACGAATCTTTCAACAATTGTCACAGATTCTATTATGTCGTCCATCAATCGTATAATGGACAACGGCAACGCTGAAACACCGGGCTTGCCTTTTGATTCTCTTGGCAGAGATTTCATTCACGACTTCGAGGTATTCAAAAAAGATTTTCCGGAAAGTGCGATGGGTTGGTATTTTGAAGGCGCTGTAGATGTCGATAGTATAAGCAATACGATTATTTGCATAACAGCTTCAACAGATTATTTTACAGGGGGCGCACATGGTGGTCATGGAACATATTTCATCAACATAGATCCTGTTAGTGGCACGCGCATTACATTAAGTGATAAGTTGAAATCAGGATACCAGGAACCACTACGGCAAGCAGGAGAGAAGATATTTAACGAAACGTATCAAACTGACTCTGATTCCAATTACGAATTTGAAGAGGGTATGTTTACACTGAACAACAATTACACCTTTACAAGTGAAGGGATAAAATTTGTTTACAACATTTATGAAATCGCTCCCTACGTTGCCGGCATGCAGGAAATTACAATTCCTTATAAGGAGATAGAGGAGTTACTGAAATAAAATGAGTCAGTATGTTTGATTAGTCGAATGATCGAATAAACTTGCCCATTGCTTATTTGCCTGTTGCCTATTGCTTATTGCTTATTGCTTATTGCTTATTGCCTACTGCTTATTTGCCTACTGCTTATTTGCCTACTGCTTATTTGCCTACTGCTTATTTGCCTACTGCCTATTGCCTATTGCCTATTGCCTACTGCTTATTGCCTACTGCTTATTGCCTATTGCCTACTGCCTACTGCCTACTGCCCATTGCCTACTCTTAATATCTTCCATTTTCCTTATTCAAATTCTGTTCAAAAAGTTTAAGCACTCTTTTATACTCATCGGTCCAACTGCTGGGTTCTGTGAAGGCGTGATCTTCCATTGGGTAAACGGCAAGCTCCCAATTCGATTTTCCTAATTCAATCAAACGTTGTGACAAGCGCACGATGTCCTGGAAGTGAACATTGGTATCTATCATGCCATGACACATTAGTAATGCTCCTTTCAATCCCTCTGCATAGTATATGGGTGAGCTTCGCCGAAAGGCAAGGCTGTCTTCTGCAGGTGTGTTTAGAATGCTGGAAGTATACGGATGGTTGTAGTGTGACCAGTCTGTTACCGAACGTAGCGCTGCTCCGGCTGCGTAGACATCAGGATAAGTAAACAAGGCCATAAGCGTGATGAAGCCTCCGTAAGATCCTCCATAAATACCAATTTTCTTCTCGTCAATATTATAATTATCTACAAGGTAGGAGGCGGCATCAATATGATCGGTAAGATCTTTACTGCCCATGTGCCTGTAATTTGCCGTGCGAAAATCTCTTCCATACCCAGCACTGCCACGATAGTCAATATCAAGTACGGTATAGCCTTTGTCGGCAAGAAGATTGTTAAACATGTATTCGCGGAAATAACTGCTCCACCAGAAATGAGCATTTTGCAAATAGCCTGCGCCGTGCACAAAGACAACAGCAGCGCCATTTTTTTTGCTTTCATCGGGTGTGTACAACCGGGCATAAACATCAGCACTGTCCCTGGCCTTAAAGCTTATTACTTCGGGTTTGCGCCAGGGATAACCGTTGAAATCTTTTGTAGTTGAATAAGTAAGTTGTTTTAAAGAAGAATTTTTAGTTTTCACAGGATTGTCCATCACATACAATTCCCATGGCTTATTTGATGAAGAATAAATGATGGCGATCTTTTTTTCATCCGGCGACAAGTGCGTTGAATTCTTTCCGGTTTGCGTAGTGATCTTTTCAATCTTTCCTCCCCACAGCGGCATGTAAAATAACTGGCGATCACCAGGGTGATCAATGTTTGCTTCAAAGTACCAAAACTTTTTGTCACGTGACATGCGCACGTTGTCTATTTCGTATTTTCCTGAAGTAAGTGCTTTTTTATTTTTTGTTGTAATATCTGTTACATACAGATGTGAATGACCGGATGCTTCGGATTGAAACCAAACATTTTTATTATCCGGCATCCAGCCGAAACTTCCCGAGCTGAATAACCAACCGATACCCGGGCCTCCGATCCAGGCTTCATCATGTTGATGATCGATTGACTCCACCCGGCCTGATTCAAGATCAATACGTGCAATCCAGCGGTCTTTGTTGTCAAAAGACCGGAATACACTCACTAAATGCTTACCATCGTCAGACCAGCGCGGCGCATAGGCCATTACGTTTTTATTCTTAGGCTTGTCTGCCTTCTCATATTCTGCTTTATAGGCGGCAGGCACATCAACGCCCGGAAGCTTGTCGGTGCTGGCAAAATAAATTGTATCCTTATCGAGGTTATAAATACCAAGTGTTTGTTCAACATAATCGAACCCAACCTTTGGTCTCGATTTCATTTTCTCTGTGTAGCTCGATTCAGTAATATAGTTCATTACATAAGTATTGCGCACGGCTTTTCCTTTACGGAGAATAAATGTGATGAACTTTTCATCCGGACTTAAAGCAATGTTAGAGACTACATTTTCATCCAGGTAAAAAGCCTTGGGACGGTCAGGTTCATTCTGCTTTTTACATTTCTCTTTTTCATCGCGTTTGTTTTTTCTCTCTTGCAAAGTCTTGATCAAAGAGAGTTCATTCTTTTCCAGCCATTGATCTTCTTTACTTTTTCCTCCACGTGGTTTGTCCGTGCCCAATCTGAAATCAGTTAACTGGACAAGTTGCCCATTCGTTATGTTAAGGCTGAATAAATTATTATCGTACGTATACGTGATGCGGTTAACATCACGCGTGAACTGTGGCTCACTTTCCAATCCTAATGTATTGGTTAACTGGTGAAGTTTGTTTCCATGAACATCAAGCCAATAGATGTCTCCATTTTTTATAAATAATTTTCGTGAATAGTCTCTTGAAAACTCTCCTTTCGCCGGAATCATTTCACGTTCTTCGACACTAACCTTAACAGGTTTGCCGACAGGAGCAATCAGCACCTTGTATAGTGAATCGCTGGTATATGCTTCGGGATTCCACTTGAAGTAAATGGTTTTGCCATCTTCAGACCAAAAGGGATCAGATGGTAATGCCCCGACCCAGGTCTTGGGATCCTGCATAATTTTCTCAACGGTGAGTTCTGGCTTGCTTTGGCCCGGAGAAAGCAGTGTAATAAATAACAGGCTAACGATGAGGAACAATCTCTTCATAAAAAATGTACAAAGGCTCAGGCCCCTGGTTTTAGCATAGGTAAAATTTTTCGGGAAGATTCAAAATATAGAGCATTACTACAATACCGCTTAAGGATTTTTGAACACAACCTCAATGTCCGTTGCGAAAGAAGGATGAAAAGTAATTTTTTGCTTTATTCCACTATGGAATTTGTTTAGTCGGTCGAAAAATATTAACTGGCGGGTTATTAATTTCCTTTCATGGGTATTCGTAAAGCTAAAGCAGCCCGTTTAAAAATTCAGATACTGGATCACACCATAAGGCTCATCGGTAAGAAATCGTTTGCTGACCTTTACGTTGATGAGTTGTGCGCTAAAGTTAAAATATCAAAAGTGACCTTCTTTAAATACTTTCCCCAGAAGGAGGATGTACTGTTGTACTACTTGCGCATATGGTGTCTTCAGCGCGCGGTAGAAATACGTGATAAAAAAAAGGAGGCTTTGCCCGGCATCATTTATCTCTTTGATAAGTTGAGTGAAGAATATGAAACTCACCCCGGCCTTATGCTTAGTCTCGTTGGATACCTTTCTGATTTAAAAAGAAGACCTAAACCTTTTCCGGTAAAACAAGAAGAGCGACAGCTTCTTTTCCCGGCCATTGAAGATGTTAGCTCGGTGGAGATGCTCTCTATCGATCAAATGGTAGAGAAGTTTGTGCTCGAAGCTATTCTCAAAAAAGAAATCACGAAAAGCAGCGCTACACGAGACATTGCCAATATGTTGATGACTGTCTTATTTGGATCGATTGTCATGGCACACATTAAACAGATAAATCCTGTGCGGTTGTTTTTCAGGCGTAACCTTGATATGGTACTGAAAAGCCTGGTGTAATCAGTTTTTCATTTGTACTGTTTTAGTCCTTTTCTTTTTCTTGTCCTTTTTAGGATCATACCACCCTTTATGGGTCTTTGGTTTGGCAACTTTTACAGTACCCGTTGACTTATTGCTGCATGATGGGAAAAGAAAGAAGGCAAGAAGAATTAAGACGGCCAGTTTTCTCATGCGATAGTAACGGCAAAAATAGTACTTTTTATTGTTCCCAATGAGTTGAATTGCCGACTTGCCAGGTTATTTTAAACTAATACCCTTATAAAGGCTTTTGTTTTGAAATTAATTAGCCAATATTTTTGCAGATCAATGGTGTAAATCTAAATTTGCAGTCCTTTTAAAGGATGTTAAAAAAACGGACAGGTAGTTCAGCTGGTTAGAATGTCCCGACCTTTGTCGGGAAGGTCGCCAGGTTCGAGTCCCGTCCGGTCTGAGTACATGTTGTGGAAGTAGTTTACATAAATAATAAATAAAAGGACTGGTAGTTCAGCTGGTTAGAATGCCTGCCTGTCACGCAGGAGGTCGCGGGTTCGAGTCCCGTCCGGTCCGCTGGTGTAAAATTTAAGTGCCTTTCTATAAGGCACTTTCTTTTTATAATCTGCGAAAATATTTTCTGAGATGCTGGTTTAGGTGTAAGAAAGTGTAAAATTTTCCTGAACTGGCTCCGGGCAAAATGATTAGATTTTTCGTTTATTTAGTGAGGATTTACTTAATAGGACAAACCAGATATGGGTCTCGAAATCAAAGGCAATTTTCGCAACAAACGGAACAAGGTTAATTTCAACCTGCCTGTGATCAAGTTTCAGGAGGACAATCTTTACTTCTTTTATAGTCCTGCCCTAGATTTATCCGGCTATGGCAACACTGAAGAGGAGGCAAAAATCTCTTTCAATGAGACATTGGGACAATTTTTTGATTATACAACCAACAAAAAAACACTTGTCTCGGAACTAAAAAAATTAGGGTGGAAGGTTAAGGGCAAATCGCTGACTGTCCCCTCATTAACAGAAATGATTATTACTAACAGCTACTTGGCGGAGATTTTCGAAGAAAAGGCTTACACAAAATTTCATCAGACCATCAGTTTACCAGCGGTCGCTTAGATGTCTACCCGGCATTTAAAAAACATATCACTCAAGGAGTATTGCAAGTTTCTTGAACATGTGGGTTGCAGATGTATTCGCACAAAAGGCGGTCACTACCAGTATGCGAGATCGGATCTAGGCCGTCCTCTGACTCTTCAAACTCATATTGATCCGGTTCCTGAATTTATAATCAAAAATCATCTAAGAGCACTGGGGCTCTCCAAAGAACGGTTTCTAGATATTTTTTATTCAATGTGAGTTGTTAATTGTCCCTTGAGATTCAGCAGTAAATAAATGCTGCAATAATTCTTAAATCTTATTAAGTCAGGCTAAACCTTGATCACTAAGGCAAAAGCCTTGAAATCAATACAGGGGAGCAAAGAAGGCATTAGTTTGTCTGGTTATTAACATTTATCTCGCGCTGGTCAAACATAATGTGCAACAGACTGCAAAACATTATCGGTGTATTATTGTTAACACTTGAAGGTGGGTTCCGGTAGGACGTAGCTTCTACCGCGATGACCGCAAATTTTCAGCCACTTAAAACCAATAAACTAATATGAAAACGTTAACTGCTTTTATTTTACTGGGGCTTTTATACAGCCCATTCATTGCAAAGAGCCAGGACGAAAGGATCTATGCAAAGCAAATTTCGCCTGATGAGACACCCCCTGCCGTAAAGGAAGCGCTCAAAAAAGATTTTCCAGATGCTATTAAAGATATCCACTACTTCATGGTACCCAAGAATATGGTCAACTCCGAGTGGGGTGTGGCGATGAGCGAAAGCATGAAAAGTGGAGACAAGGAATATTACACGGTAGAGATGAAAGGAGAGGGGGGTGGATTTGTGTACGGACTCTATAATAAAGACGGTGAACTTGAAGTAATGAAAATGGAGGCCAATGATTTTCAACTTCCTAAGGAAATAGTAACCCATGCAACTTCTGGCGAGTACAATGGATATACGATCCAGTCTCAAAAGTACAAGTGCTACAAGGTGATTGACAAACGGACGAACACAGAATACGTGCAAGTGGAAACGAAGAAAGGTGATGACACCAAAACTTTGTATTATACTCCCAAAGGTGAATTTATTCGTGAGAAGTAGAATACTTTAGATATTCAGAGTTAAGTTGACTTTAATTGATCTAAAAATAGAGTAAATAATTTGAGCCCATCTGCAAAAAGCTTTGATTTCGTTCTGATTTCAGAGCTTTTTGCTTTTTATGGTAAGCGTGATCTTTGCGATTTCTTCGCGTGAACAATGAGCTTTGCCGTTGGCATGGCAGGCAGGAAATCCAACCAAACGCAACCATCTTCTTAAACAACTTTAATCATGAAATCCTTTAATCCTACAAACCTTCCGTCCGGCAGGTCAAGGTTCAGACAATTGGTGCACTACCAATGACAATTTCATACAAAGCGCTAAGCATTCTCGCAAGCCCGCAAAAGTCATTCTGCTCTTAACTCTTTGCGTATTATCTTTGCGTGAACAATGATGCCGCATCTTCATCCAACAGAACTTGTGAATGAGGATGAAGCTGAAGTATGCTTGCCGGTAATGAAGGTGTTGGCGGATGCTGAAATGCCAATTGAATTATGTTTGCTTTTTTTAGTCCGCTGGCAATTAGTATTACCGCTCTGGCTTCAAGTAAATGCTTTAAGCCAAGCGTGATTCCTTTTTTCAATGCGATGGGTTCGCTAAAATATTTTTGGCCTACACTTATTGTTGTTGTGTCCAGGTCAATTACATGAGAATAGAGTTCCTGAGAAATTCCCGGTTCGTTAAATCCGACATGTCCGTTCATTCCAGTACCCACTAACATAAGATCGATACCCTTACTTTTGAAAATAAATTCATCCATCGCTTTGCATTCCTGGTGGGGATCAGCGGTCATCGCGTCAAATAGTCGTGTGCGGTCAGGAGATATTTTTAAGGGCTTCAGGAAGTTTTGTATATGAAAGTAATTACAACTTCCCGGATTATCAGGAGGAACGCCTAACCATTCATCAAGTCCTATAAAAGTACATTGGCTAAAATCAACTTTTTTCTCCAGGTGTTTTTTAACAAGGCATTTATATGTACCGATAGGCGTGTCACCACTGGCAAAACATAAAACAGCATCGGGTTTCTTATTGACTAAGGAGACAATTATTTCTGCTGTGTTCTCCGACAAAGTTTCATAATCTTTATAGGTAAAGATTTTCATAGCTTGAGTGGTGCGTTTAATCAGTTGCAATTTTCATTTCAAGAAATTCAATCAACTTCTCAATACCGGGACTTTCACCATCCTGAACGTACAAGGCTGAAACAGCATGACCAAACAGTAAACATGTTTCAAGATCGCAATGCAGAAGTTGAGCGGCTATGAATCCGGCATTAAAATTATCTCCTGCTCCGGTGGATATCTTAGGTGATTCAAAGAAGTAGCTTTTATTTGAATACATGCCGTTCTTGTTTATAGCTACAGCTTCTTTGGCAGCGTGTAGAACCAATGTTTCAATCGTTAATTTTTTATAGATATTTTCTGCGAGTGTGTTAAGAGAATGATCAGCTTTTCTATTATTCAGAATTGTATTTAATGTTTGTGCTTCATTTAGATTTAATCCAAGAGTAACGAAAGCATGGGAGGAGAATTTATTCAGTAAGTCAAGCATTTCATTTATATCGTCTTCTGTTCGGGATGAGCAATCGGACAGGTCAAAAAAAATTGATTTTTCTATCGTATGATCAGGTTGGATCACATCTTTCAACATGCCCTTCCATATTTCTGTTGAAGTTTCAATTTCACTCCAGTTGAGAATAGCAAACACATCCGATGAATGATAAAGTGATTTCAATGTATCTATACCGATTTTTTCTTTCACTTGTTCCCATCCCATTTTATTTAGCGAACCCATCTGTGAAAATATAATCTTGCCATTTTGAAATTCAAGCGCGATGGCCGTTCCGGGATCACCAAAGCTGTGTAGGTTACAAACTGTCGCGAGCTTTTTGAAAACGGGGTGTGTGTAATCCTGACCCAGGGCGCCGATGCAATTTACCGAAGCGCCCATAGTGCCAAGCGCATTACACATAATGGGAGTGTTACCCCCGATTTTTACATTTACATAGTCAAGCTCAAGGCTAAAGTTTTTGCCTGATTTTTCGAGGATATAGGTTCCTAATTCATCCGTCAGGCTGAAGTACGTTGATGCTTTATGATCTTTCTTCTTTATAATTTTCGCGATGGTATCAACAAAACCATCAAAGCCAACTGTCACTTGCTTTGTAAGAAGTTGTTCGCGTCCTCCTCCTTTAAGCGTGTTGATCAATAATGACAGCTTCTCATTCATTCATAAAAGTACTTTTATTTGTGAATTCATTTCACGCAAAGTGCGCTGAGATTTTTCGCAAAGCCCGCAAAAGTCACTCTGCTCTTAACCCTTTGCGTGTTATCTTCGCGATCTTCGCGTGATCAATGAGCATTTTAGTAGTTATTGTCATCTCAATATTTTTTGATCTGAAGGTTTTGAAACTACCAAATCAAACTAAAATTCTCCCTGCTCAAAATCTCTTTCACCATTCATACCATCGTCTTTGCTGCGGGTTTCTTTTTTCTTGTTGAGGCGGTAGGTAAAAGTAAGCATGATCTGGCGGGCGCGCCATTGAAATTCACTTTCAGAATAGAATTCATCACTGTCTACTATATTTCGAAACTTGCGTGTGTTCAGGAGATCGCGAACACTTAATGTCAGTGTACCGTCTCCGTTAAACACGTCCCGCGCGAGGGCAAGATCAATTCCGTACATGGAGAGGGTTCTTCCCTGCGTTGTCTGCCGGGGGGCACGATAATTATAGTTTGCCTGGAAATTCCACTTCTTCAGGAATGTAACCCGGCCGATAGCACGACCTGACCACGTGTATGTATCGCTGGAGAGATCCTGATCTTCGTACTGCCCGTCGATCATCGATCGGTAAAAATTAGCATTCGTATTGAAACGCAGCCAGCCGGTTGGGTTCCAGGTGAAATTAAATTCAAGACCGTAAGCATTCTCGGTTGACAGGTTTACCGGTATGATCCGGTTATATCCAACGGAGTCGACTATAGTGATGCGTTCAATAACGCCTGTGCGGTAACGGTAGTACGCGCTGGACAGTATAGAACCCGTTTCCCAGTTTAAAAGATATCCGGCTTCAATAGAGTTTGTGTACTCTGGCCTGAGGTTTGGGTTGCCAACAAACATAGAGCGGTTGTTAGTATAATTGGAGAACGGCATAAGGTCTCTGAATCTCGGGCGGCTCAACCGGTAGCTATAGCTTAGCTGAACGGTTTTGTCATCGTTGATGCGATAGGAGAAATGAGTGCTGGGGAAGAGATTGAAGTAGTTTTGATAATTAATTTCATTCTCCTTTGTTAGTTCAACGGATATATCAGATAGTTCTCCGCGCAAGCCAACCTGGTAAGAAAAACGATTTACCTCATTGCCAATCATGGCATAGGCAGCATAAATATTTTCCGTGTAAATAAGATTGTTGTCAAATTCGGGTATCGTTACCCACGTTGATTCACCCGTCAGCTCTTCAACGAGAAAATCATTATCAATTACACGCAATGTACTTTTGACACCGGCTTCAAATTTTCCTTTTTTACGGAAGGGCTGAATGTAATCACTTTGAAAGAGAATATTACGTTCGTTTTCTGTGTTTGTTGATCGCTGTTGTGTGGTTGTGTTGGCAAGGTCATCCGTTTCGGTGAAACCGGAATACTCCGTTTCAATATTTTCTATCCATTTAAAATCAGCCGTGAGGTATTGACCTTTCTTTTGAAAATCTTTTCTATAACTAAGCGCTATTTCTGAATTATCTTCAGGCTCTTCTTCACGCTCTTCTCGTACGATGGTGCGAACTATATCACCATTTTCATCCAGATCACGGAATTCGATACGCGATGTGTTAAGACCATCCGATCGCCGGTAAATAAATGATCCTGTTAAAGCACTTTTATCGCTGAAGAAATAATCAATACCTGCCATAAGATTATGGGCCCAACCCGTTCGGTTACGGCTATTATCCTGCTCATAAACAAAAGTTGTATCGGGTGAGGTGAACCTTTGATATGAACTTCCTTTACCGGGACCGGAACGATAACTGATTCCATAGCTTGAAAAGAAATTGAATTTGTTTTTTCGCAGGTTCAGGTTGAATGAACCTCCATAACTTTCCGGGTAACCTACGTTAAGCGTAAAGGCACCGTTAACACCATTTCTTTTTTCTTTTTTCAGAATGATATTGATAATACCAACTTCACCTTCAGCATCGTAGCGAGATGACGGATTCGTTATTACCTCAATACTTTCAATAAGATTCGCCTGTACCTGGCGAAGTGCATCGGCTGTATTGATTCCTGTTAAGCCCGATGGTTTTCCATCAATGAGAATTCGAACGTTCTGACTTCCGCGTAAACTCACATTGCCTTCCACGTCAACAGCAACGGAAGGAACATTGTCAAGAATATCGACTGCGCTTCCGCTGATGTTGGTAAGATCTTTTCCAACATTGAAAACACGCTTATCAAGATACAATTCAGTTTGGCTACGCTCACTCTGTACAGTGACTTCCTCTAATATTTGTGAACTTGATTTAAGGGTAATGTCACCAAGGTTAATATCTGAATGGGTTACGGAAACAGTACGAATGGTTTTCTCTTCATAGGACAGGAATGTGATTTTGAGGAAGTAATTTCCTGCTTTTGTTTCAATACTGAAGACTCCGTTGTCATCTGAAACTGCGCCGGTTACCATCACTGAATCGGCACTGTTGTACAAGGCAGCATTGGCAAAAGGTACAGGTTGTTTACGCTCATCAATCACTCTCCCCCGTATAGTAGGTCCGGTTTCCTGGCCTAACGCCGCTACTAAATGGGTGAATACAAAAATAATTACTATGCATACGTTGTAAAAGAGCTTATTCATCATTCGAACTTGTATGGGAATCCCCAGGATATTTCCGTCCTGTGTGGAAATATCGATTTAAGCGCTAAAATAAGGCCGAAATATGGGTTTGTGTTACTATTTTATGTGAATGGGGTGTCAAATGAAATGTAAAGCGGTTGATGCGAAATGTTAAACAGAATGTTTTATCAAACAGTTTTTCAATTACAAGGAGTCCTTTAATTTTACACCCTTAATTTCAGGATACATGCGTGCAATTCAATTCACTCTGGCAGTAATGTTTTTTTTGTTCTCCAACTTTATTTCTGCACAGGATGTTCCTGAGGTATTGTTGCGTCTCGATGACAATGGTATGAATCACGCGGTGAATATGGCCATCAAACGTGTTGCTGACCTCGACATCCCTTTTTCAACGTCAGTTATGTTTGCATGTCCCTGGTACCAGGAGACGGTTGACATTCTGAAAAAATATCCTAAAGTATCGGTGGGAGTTCACCTCACACTTAACTCGGAGTGGAAATATTATCGCTGGGGACCTGTACTGGGAAGAAGCGCTGTGCCAACGCTTGTTGATAAGGAGGGATATTTTTTTCCATCGACAAAGGAATTCCTTGAAAACAAATATTCATTGCGTGAAGTTGAAGAGGAACTTGCAGCCCAGATTGAACGCGCTTTGAACTCGGGACTTCAAATTGATTATGTCGATTATCACATGGGAACCGCAGTGGCCAATACACAACTTCGTCAAATTGTTGAGAAGCTGGCTAAGAAGTATAAGCTTGGCATATCACGTTACTTCAATGAGAATTATAAAACAATGTTTGATGTACCGGTTGAAAAAAAGAAGACAGAATTCCTTGATCACCTTTCAAATAATTTGAAAAAAAACAGAGCAAACCTTATTGTGCTTCATGTTGGAAAGCCGGATCCTGAGATGAAAGCTCTTGTTGATATGAATAACAGCAGTATGTACTCAGAAGAAAATCCGTTGGTATCGTGGCATCGCTCTGCAGAACTTGCTATGCTGCTGTCAGATGAATTCCTGATAATGGTAAAGACAAATAAGATCTCGCTTATCACCTATCGTTTACTTAAGAATTCCTACGGTCTTGAAAATATGAAAGTTCCTTTGAACTGATCCATTTCATTATGAATAAAGGAGAAACGGAACAAGTGCTCATTTCAGAAAAGCCTGGTAAAGTTTCTGTGCTTACAACATTAGCGAATGATCCAACGGCAGTTATGGTACTGGCGCATGGTGCAGGCGCAGGCATGAAGCATCCTTTTATGGAATCTCTTGCCATAGGTTTAGCTGAACAATCAATAACTACTGTGCGGTTTAATTTTCCATACATGGAAAAAAAGAGTAAGCGACCGGATCCGCCTGCTATTGCAGAAAAAACGGTTGAGGTGATAATTGATTATGCGCATCAAAAATTTCCGAAGTTAAAACTTTTTGCAGGTGGCAAATCTTTTGGCGGACGCATGACATCTCAGCGGTTATCTAAGTCGTGTCCTTCATTTGTGAATGGACTAGTGTTTTTTGGATTTCCTCTACATGCTCCGGGAAAGCCATCAACAGATCGCGCTGCACACCTCAGTAACATATCCGTACCCATGCTTTTTCTGCAAGGAACAAGAGATGCGCTTGCAGAACTTTCTTTGATTGAAGAAGTGTGCTCAGCATTACCATCGTCAACATTGAAAAAGCTTGAAGGAGCTGATCATTCGTTTAAGGTATCAAAATCGGTTATCATACCTGAATTGATTTCTACAACTGTTAATTGGACCGGGACTAGTCATTAGTCACAAGTCATTGGTCATGGGTTAATCGTTGTCCAGTGTCCAGTGTAGCTTTTAAGATTATCTTAAATTTACAGAAAGGGTAATTTATTTATTTTACTTTTTGCTTTAAGCTTTCTGCTTTTCGCTTTGTCCTTTACGCTTAAAGATTAATTCATTACTTTGAAAGACTTTGCAACTTAACGTATGGAAAAACAAAATAAGACCTCGCCCGTTCTGCTTTTTATTTTTGGAGGAAGTGGTGATCTGAATTACCGAAAGCTAACGCCGGCGCTTTTTAATTTATTCATAGATGATTGGATGCCCGACCGGTTCGCCATTATTGGAATTGGGCGCACAGAGTACACTGACGATTCGTATCGTCAACACTTAAGAGAGGGTATTCAAAAATTCAGCAGGAGAAAGGAAAAACAGGATGGCAAGTGGGATGCTTTTGCTGATAAAGTAAACTACATAAAATTGGATGTGTCCTCTGAACAAGAATATGGAAAGATAACCCAATACATTGAGGCCAAAGAGAAAGAATTGAACGCACACCCTAACGTTATTTTCTACATGGCAGTTGCACCTCAACTTGTACCTGTTATTGCTCAAAATCTCAAACCTTTGCCAACGTGCTCAGATTTCAAATGTACGCGGATAGTTGTTGAAAAGCCTTTTGGCCATGACTTAGAAAGTGCACATGAACTTAATGCCTTGCTCGGTAAAATTTTTAAAGAGGAACAAATCTATCGCATTGATCATTATCTCGGGAAAGAAACGGTTCAAAATATTCTTGCCTTTCGTTTTGCAAATGCCTTGTTCGAGCCGGTTTGGAATAAAAGTTACATTGATCATGTTCAAATCACTGCATCAGAGACAGTAGGTGTGGAGGGGAGAGGTGATTATTATGAACGCTCGGGTGCTATTCGTGATATGGTTCAGAATCACATGCTTCAATTGCTTTGCATGATTGCCATGGAGCCGCCGTTGTCATTCGATGCAGAGGAAATCAGAAACAAGAAAGTTGATGTATTGAATTCACTTCGCAAGATTACGCGTGAAAATGTTCATGAGTATGCTGTGCGTGGCCAGTATGGGGAGGGATGGATCAAGGGTGACCAGGTGAAAGGTTATTCGCAGGAAGAGAATGTTAATCCTCAATCTACCGTAGAAACATTTGCGGCTGTTAAATTTTTTATTGATAACTGGCGGTGGGAAGGTGTTCCCTTTTATGTACGTACCGGTAAACATTTAAACGCGAAGGCAACGGTTATATCCGTGTCCTTTCGCCCGGCGCCGAGTTATGCGTTTCCAAAAGAAGCTGGAGAAACCTGGAGACCGAACCGCATCACATTCAGTATACAACCCGAAACCGATATTCGGTTAAGAATACAATCAAAGCGTCCCGGCACTTCAGTGCAACTCAACCCTGTTAACATGGTCTTCAGTTATAAAGACACATACGATGAACAGGAGCCGGAAGCGTATGAGACTTTATTATTGAATGCAATGGAAGGAGATGCTACATTGTTTATGCGATCAGATCAGGTTGAAGCATCATGGAAAGTGATCATGCCCATCATTGAAACCTGGAAAAGCCGACCACCTGTTGATTTTCCCAACTATTCTCCCGGCACCTGGGGACCTGAAGATGCAGAGGCTTTGATCGCAAGAGATGGTCATAATTGGATAACCCTGCCGTTACCTCCGGCGAAAGGTTCTAAATGAAAATCATGTATGCCTTTACATATTTATAAAGATTCCGGTGCATTAAGTTTGGCGGCAGCGCAGTGGATTGTTGATTGTATCCAACATAAATTAAAAGTTCAGGATCGATTTACATGGTTGTTGTCTGGAGGAAATACACCCAAACAACTTTATCAATTGCTGGCCACGGAACCGTTCAAAACAAAAGTTGATTGGAACAAGCTTCATATTTTTTTTGGCGATGAACGAGTCGTTCCGTTTGATGATGAAAGGAACAATGGGAAAATGGCTAACGAAAGTTTGCTGACACATGTAGCTATTCCATCTAACCAAATTCATTTTATAAATACGGAAGGAGATATTGATCAATCGGTTAGTCATTACGAGAAATTGCTCCATCATTATTTTGACGGGAAGTCAACTACATTTGATCTTGCCTTGCTGGGAATGGGAGATGATGCGCATACCTTATCGTTATTTCCTGGCTCGCCGTTGATTCATGAAAATGAAAAATGGGTAGTATCTCTTTATCTGCCTTCACAACAGATGCATCGTATCTCACTTATGCCAGGTGTTGTAAATGTATCTGACAAAACAATGTTCTTACTATCAGGTACCTCGAAAGCTACTGCTTTGAAAAACGTATTGAATGGGAGTTATCAGCCTGAAAGGTTTCCCGCGCAACTAATAAGACCTGTGAACAAAGAGCTTCATTGGTTTATCGATGAGCCGGCAGGGAGGGAGTTATGATCAGGGCAGACGCATGTAAATTTAAAATCCCACAATTATCGGTTGTATGCAAATCCCGAAGGGATGAAATGATTATAGAACATTTGCCATAGAGGGTATCCCAAACCCCGAAGGGGTGAAATATAGCCCTGGAGTTATAATGGATTGTCCATTACTTTAACTGTTCCATTTTCATATCCTACAAATACCGTAGTAACAAATTTGTTCATGAACAAACCTGTGTCTACAATTCCTGGAATAGATTTTATTTGCAACTCAAGAGATTTTGGATCAGGAATTTTATTGAACTGACAATCGATAATCAGGTTCCCGTTATCAGTTTTGTAGGTTTCATTTTTATCTGTGCGAATCTTTGGTTCACACCCTAACTTTTTCAAATGTGCGAGGGTTAGATTCGGTGCAAAGGGAATGGCTTCAACAGGAAGAGGAAATTTTCCCAGTTGCGTGACTAACTTTGATTCGTCTACAATGACGAGAAATTTTTTACTATTGTAAACCAGAATCTTTTCGCGAAGAAGGGCGCCACCGCCACCTTTAATTAGATTAAATTTTTCATCTACTTCATCCGCGCCGTCAATGGTAATATCAATTTGTTTAACGTCGGCAAAGGAGATCAAAGGAATGTTCAGTTCCCTTGCCAGGGTTTCGGAACGGTCAGAGCTAGCCACTGCTTTGATTTTCAAACCAGCTTTAACGCGTTCGCCTATTTTCTGAATGGCAAAAAAGGTTGTTGATCCTGTTCCCAGGCCGACGATCATTCCATCATTAAGATATGTAACTGCTTTCTCTGCCGGTAGACGTTTTGTTTCCATTGTATTTTAAATTCTCTCAAATTATAAACTCTCCAGGGGTTTTAGAACCTTGGAGAGTTTATGGTTATTTCCAATTTCAAATCTAATAAAGATCAATTGAGGTATAAGGGTAAATTGAAGTATGAGGGACGAAAGAAGGTCGTAGATTATTCAAGTAGAGACGCGATGCATCGCGTCTCTACTTGTTGATCTTTTTGTTGATCTTTAATCCTGGGTTAAATCGCTTCTGATCCTCTTTCGCCAGTTCTTAATCGTACCACTTCTTCCAGTGGTGTAACGAATATTTTACCGCTTCCGATAAATCCGTCATCGTTAGCTTTTGTAGCATTGATGATAGCATTAACAGTGGGTTGAACGAAGGCGTCATTTACTGCGATCTCAATTTTGATATTCGGAACAAGGTTGGGTACAATACGTTGCCCCCGATAAATTTCTTCTGTTGTTTTGGTGCGTCCATGACCAGAAACGTTGCTTACCGTGATACGGGAAATGCCTGCATCAATCAAGGCTTCTCTCACTTGATCTAACTGTGTTTCGCGGATTATTGCTATTAGTAATTTCATTGCTTTACAAATTTAAATGAGATGAAAGTTAATTTGTTCATTAGCGCATTGATAGTGGCTGATTAATTTGGATTAGTCATACCGTAGCCGCGCTCACCGTGGTAGTAGTTATCCAGGCCTTTCATTTCACCTTCTACACTTGAACGGATTTTAATAATCTTATCCAGTATAAACAGGATGACAAATGTTCCTACAGCAGCATAAGCAATCGCAATCAAAACAGCGAGGCCCTGAACACCTAATTGTTGCGCAACAGACCATGCGCCATCAGCATTTTCGGCAGCGGCTGCCATCCAGCTATCGCGAATAAAGAAGGTAAGAAAGATAGCGCCAACAATTCCGCCAATGCCATGGATACCGAAGGCATCAAGCGTATCGTCGTAACCCAGTTTATTTTTAGCGATGATGGAGAGATAACAAAGAACAGATGCCAAAGCGCCAAGAACAAGTGCACCTACAGGCTGTACCACACCGGCAGCAGGTGTTATCGCTACAAGCCCCGCCAGGATACCGCTGACAAAACCAAGCGCAGTTGCTTTGCCCTGGTGAAAGGCTTCGATGATCACCCACATTAATGCTCCTGAAGCAGCAGCGGCTTGTGTTGCTGTAAGTGCCTGTGCCGTACTGAGGCCACTGGTTAAGCTGCTTCCTGCATTGAAGCCAAACCAACCTACCCAGAGCAGTCCTGCACCGATCAATGTCATCACAAGGTTATTGGGCCGCATGGGCAAATGCGGATAAGATTTTCTTGCTCCTAAATAAATGGCAGCGACCAGTCCGCTTACACCAGCGGAGATATGAACGACAGTCCCCCCGGCAAAATCAATGGCGCCATTAGCACCGAGGTTATACAGGAACCCGTCACTGGCCCACACCCAATGGCAAAGCGGGTTGTAAACCAGGATGCCCCACAACGCGATGAAAAAGCAATAGCCTTTAAAAGATACACGTTCGGCAAAAGCGCCGGCAATAATGGCGGGCGTGATGATGGCAAATTTTGCCTGGAACATTGAGAAGACATATTCGGGTATTCCGTCGCTTATACTTTCATCAATTCCCGATAGCAGAAAGTAGTCGGAACTCCATCCGAACCATCCGCCAAACACATTGGGTCCGAAAGCCATGCTGTAGCCGCATACTACCCATAGCACCGTCATGATGCCCATGGCCGCGAAACTATGCATCATGGTTCCTAAAACATTTTTTGTTCGCACAAGTCCGCCATAAAACATGGCAAGACCCGGAACCATGAGGAGAACTAAAGCTGTGGAGGTAAGCATCCAGGCGGTTGCTCCCGAATCAATTTCAGGTGTGTCAGCGGCAAACAAACCAGTGACAGGTGCTACGGTAACAAGGCCCGTTAGCATCAGTAAACGTAGAGTAATTTTCATTGGAGAAATAAATAAAGGTTTGAGGTATTAATAAGGTTTAGTGGTTGCGAAGTTAATAGAGATGTAGAATTAATCAAGAAGGATTTTTAATCTACGAGGGCTTTATTGAAAAATCTCTTAGCAAAAGTGTTAAAACCTGTAAATACAGAAAATCAAGCCTGAACTTTGATTAGCAGTAAAATCTTTAAAACTTCACTAACCCATTGTTTTGCATTTGATTTACAGCTTATAAGGGTAAATGAAAACCGCAGTGTTCATAATATTGTTTGCCGTTGCACCTTTACTGGATCAGGATCCTGCACGTGAGCGCGAAAGAATGGTTAGCACTCAAATAGAAGGTCGTGGCATTAATGATGCTGCTACATTGGCTGCCATGCGTAAAGTTCAACGTCACCTGTTTGTACCCGACGGTGAAGTTGCCAATGCGTACGAAGACCGGCCATTGCCGATTGGTTTTGGGCAAACTATCTCTCAACCGTATATCGTCGCCTACATGACGGAAATATTAAAACTTAAACCGGAGCATAAGGTATTGGAAGTTGGCACGGGCTCAGGCTACCAGGCTGCGGTACTGGGTGAAATTGTTGATGAAGTGTTTACTATTGAAATCATAAATGAATTGGGAAAACAGGCTACCAGGCGCATGACTGAATTGAACTACCGCAATGTGAAAGTAAAAATTGGCGACGGCTACTATGGATGGAAAGAACATGCCCCTTTCGATGCGATTATGGTAACGGCTGCTGCAGAACACATTCCGCCGCCGCTGTTAGAACAATTGAAGGATGGCGGAAGAATGATTATTCCAATAGGATCACCGTTTCTTGTGCAACAGCTAATGTTGGTGGAAAAGCTCAAAGGCGGAAAAGTGCGTACTACCAGTATGATGCCCGTTAGATTTGTACCATTCAGGAGAAATTAATCAGGAGGTTCACAGGTAACGATGGACTGATCACAGCAGGTCATTGCAATGATCTGTGAACTTGCTGTCCGAAAATTTAACATTAAACATGGCATCAGGTATGTCTCATCGCCGGCTCATGTTGGCCACTGCTGCAATCTCTGCCTCACTTATCGGGTTTCAGGTTGTATTGGTACAGGTCATTTCTATTTTGCAGTGGCACCACTTTGCAAATATGGTAGTGTCTATTGCATTATTGGGATTTGCAGTAGCAGGAACAACCTTATCGTTATGGCGTGAATCAATGATAAAAAATAGTCAGTGGTTGTTACCGTTGCTGACATTGATGAGCGCACTGACAATGATCGTGGCAATTGAACTTAGCCAGTATCATTTTGTCAGATTTGATTCGTATTTGCTCTTTGTGAATTCCTCACAATGGTTTTTCCTGCTAATAAACTATATCCTTTATTTTCTTCCGTTTTACTTTGGAGCGCTGGCATTGGGAATCATTTTTGTAAAATACGTAGATCAGATAGGAAGATTTTATTTTATCAACCTTGTTGGCTCAGGAGTTGGTGGATTGATTTCAGCTTTCCTGGCCTGGTATTTTTTACCGGCTGCGTTGCCAGCTCTTTTTGCTTTACTTACTTTATTCGCTGGCGTTCTGATGTTCACGCACGAAAGGCGACAGCTATTGGTTTCATTGACCGTAGTAATATTTCTTTTTTCATTTTATCGCATCATCTATCCTGTAAAATTAGCGCCATCGGAATATAAAAGTGTAAGCCGGACAATGAATTTGCCTGCTGCTGAAATTGTGATTGAAAAGGCAAGTCCATATGGATTACTCCAGGTTGTATCAGCAGAAGGATTACGGTATGCCCCCGGACTGAGCCTGGCATTCACCGGTAATCTGCCTGTGAAAAATGTTGTGTTTAACAATGGTGAATGGGTGGGAGCAATGATGTCAACACGATCACAAGATTCACTGAAATTTTTTGACTACACTTCAATGACATTGCCATATGCTCTGCAGAAAAGAGAAAAGGTATTGATTCTTAATTCGGGTACCGGGTTTGATGTAGCGCAGGCATTACGATGGGCGTCAGGTGAGATTGATGCCATTGAACCTAATCGCGCCCTTGTTGATCTTCTGTTAACAACGCTGGCATTGGATAATGACTCTATCTTTTATCAACCGCCGGTTAATCTTATTGCAATGGAGCCCAGGGCCTACATGTCGCAAACTAAAAAGAAATATGATTTGATTACTATTCCTCTTGTTGGAAGTTTTGGAGGAACTATGGGCATGTATGCCATGCGTGAAGAGTATACTTTAACAAGCGAATCATTTCTTAAGTTATATGAGTTGCTTGATGAAGACGGCGCTATTAGTGTAACCACGTGGGTTGACTATCCCTTTAAAAACCCTCTGAAGCTAATGGCCATGCTGTCGGATGTGCTGGAAAATAAAGGATTGCCTCAGCGCTCACATCTTGTTGCCGTGAGGAGTTGGGGAACGATCACTTTTCTTTTGAGCAAAGCTCCTTTTATAACAGAAGATGTTTCAGGCTTGCGTGCATTTTGTGATTCGTTATTTTTTGATCCGCTCTTATTACCTGGTATTTCCCGTGAGGAAAGATCAAACTATAACGTGATGAACGACTCTTCTTTTTTTTCTTATGCAGATGAGTTGATCATGGGGAATAAAGAGGAGCTTTTCAATGCTTACGACTTTCATCTACGCCCTCCAACGGATGACAAGCCTTACTTTTCACAATTTCTTAGATGGAAAAGTTTACCCCACCTTAAAGAGGTATTCGGTTCTCATTCAGTTCCATTCCTCGAGATAGGATTTCTGATTTCGATTATAACTTTCATTCAACTAACCGCGCTGGCATTTATACTCGTTGTTGTTCCATTGATCAGATTGAAATGGGCAGACAAGCAAGCAGTTTGGATCGTATTATATTTTGGAGGGTTGGGAATGGGATACATGTTTTTTGAAATCGTATTGATACAAAAATTTATTTTGCTTTTTGGAAATGCAGTCTATGCTGTTGCCTGGGTGATCAGTGCCGTGTTAATATCATCCGGTCTGGGTAGTTACTGTTCCGGTTTTTTTATCCGGAAGAAATCCTGGCTCTTCATACTGATGTTGATTACGTTTTTCTTAGCGATCTATTCTTTGATACTTTCCACAATTCTTCAATCCATTGTTGGTCTTGCATATCCTCTCAAACTGTTGATTTCATTCTTGATTATTGCTCTGCCATCATTTTTTATGGGTATGCCGTTCCCTGCCGGTTTGCGATTCTGTTCTGCATCCAACAAAGAGCGGGTGCCCTGGGCTTGGGGTATAAACGGTTGTGCTTCCGTGATCAGTGCATCGCTTGCTTCCATATTGGCAGTTGAATTTGGTTTTACACTGGTACTTCTGTTATCCGCAATGGTTTATTTGATTTCAACAGCAGCTTGCTTTTTTATGACAAGGACTTATTAATGAGAGCATCAACATTTTATCAACAGATATTAATCAATGTTGAAAAGTAGGCAATAGGCAATCGCAGTAGGCAAAATTGCCTATTGCCATTTGCTTACTGCCATTTTTTCGTTTGTATCATAGATTTTTTGAATGAACTAAGTAGCACTAAATCACTAAGCGATTAATAACTTCTGATGCGTATATTTGTCATACGAATTATTCGCCTATGAATGAAGAAACCTACAGCGCCTATTCATTTTTACTGGATCGCACGGCGCGTCGCGTAAAGCAATACGCTCAGCAACGCTTTAAGGAATTAGGATTTAATATCACGGTAGATCAGTGGCTTGTGCTAAAACATCTCTATGAAAATGAAGAGATGAAACAAAACGAATTAGCTGACCTTGTCTTTAAGGATAATCCCACCGTTACACGAATCATTGATTTGTTATGTGATAAAGGACTGACGGAACGTAAAGTTCACCCTTCTGACCGCCGTAGTTTTGTAGTAAAGCTCACAAAAGAAGGAAAGAAGAAAGTCGAGCAACTCAAGCCTAAAGTAAAAGACATCCGGTTAAAAGCCTGGGACGGTCTTACCGAACGTGATTTCAATCAATTCAAAAAGATACTTAATTCGATTTACCAGAATCTTGAGAAAGAAATAAGTGAATGAGTGAATAGCTTATCGGGTTAGAAAATTCTCTCTTTTTTAGAAGATGGTCCCCTTACATCCCGCAGAAATCGCAGATTGAACCACCGCAGAAAAAGTCGCAGATAGATCTTCAGCGCAAATCTGCGTGTATTCGATCGGCCTGCCTGCACGAAGCCGTTTCGGCAAAGGCAGGCGATTTCTGCGGGAAAAGAGTTGGATTGACTTTTTCGGCAGACCCTGCTTAATCCCTTAATTTAATTGTGTTACGTGCCAACTTACTTTCTCCTTACCCGTTAAGTTTGGTAAAATAGTTGTCATACTAATTATTTTTACACTAAATTTAAGTCAACAATGTAAGCTAAGCGGATATGAAAGAGACAGATATTTGCATCATCGGGGCGGGACCCGTGGGATTATTTGCTGTTTTCGAAGCGGGATTATTAAAAATGCGCTGTCACCTGGTAGATGTACTACCACAAATTGGCGGTCAGCTTTCTGAGATCTACCCAAAGAAGCCCATCTATGATATTCCCGGTTTTCCTGAAATCAATGCACAGGAATTGGTCGACAATCTCAGGAAGCAAATCGAGCCTTTTAAACCATCCTTTACATTGGGAGAACGGGTTGAATCCCTGGAGAAGAATGAGGATGGAAGTTTTGTTGTCACTACCTCGGACCAAACGCAAATCAAGTCGAAGGTAGTTGTCATTGCAGGTGGGTTAGGATGTTTTGAACCACGCAAGCCAGCGTTGCAAAACCTCGAACATTTTGAAGGCAAAGGTGTGGTGTACATGGTTAAAGACCCTGAAACATTTCGTGATAAAAATCTTGTGATAGCAGGAGGTGGAGATTCAGCATTGGACTGGACGATTTACCTCGCCAATGTAGCGAAGCGCGTAACGCTTGTACACCGCAATGAATCTTTTCGTGGCGCTCCGGATTCGACGGAGAAAGTTTTTCACCTGGCAAGCGAAGGAAAAATTGATTTACTGTTGAATGCCAATCTTCATGCAGTGAATGGTAATGGTGTTGTAAAGTCAGTTTCAATAATTAATAAAGAGAAACAAATTCATGAAGTTGACTCCGATTATCTCATCCCATTATTTGGATTGAGTCCGAAGCTGGGACCTATTGCTGAATGGGGATTGAACCTTGATAAGAATGCTATTGTAGTTAACACGTTTGATTATTCTACTAACGTACCAGGTATTTTTGCCATTGGCGATATCAATACTTATCCGGGAAAACTGAAGTTGATCTTATGCGGCTTTCACGAAGCAGCCCTTATGGCGCAGAGTGCGTTTAAGTTTGTATATCCTGAACAAAAAATAAGTTTCAAGTACACGACGGTGAACGGGGTGAACAGTTTTTAAGAAATGAATGATTGAATGAAATAATAGTTGAATAAAGTCCGGAAGTCGGAAAGTCAGAAAAGACCGGAAGAAGGAGAAGTTAAAAAAGTAATCAAAACGCTCTCATAAGACCCATTAACTGATAACTTAATAACTGGTAACTAATGATCGTATTCGAAGTTGAAGATGCACACGGCAATATTCAAAACATAGAAGTTCCGGAAGAGATAAGTCTTAGCCTGATGGAAGTTTTGAAAGCATCGGAGTATTCAATACTGGCAACATGCGGTGGAATGGCCCTCTGTGCAACGTGTCATGTTGAAGTTGTCAATGGAATTGAAAATCTTGGCTCACCCAATGATGCTGAGCTTGATATGATTGACACTTTACCCAACGCCGGTTCAAATTCACGATTAGCCTGCCAGATAAGAATCAGCGAACAACTAAATGGAGCGAGGTTTCTATTGAAGGAAAGTGTTAGTGATTAGTGAGGTGTTCCAAAGTAACCAACTATAGATACCAATTGTCACCTTACAAAGTGGCACCGAATTATGGTGCTATGCTGCGTGCACTTTTGATAAAAGAAATTCAACAATTGGAAGACCTTTCATTGGTGAAGGTCTTAAAATTCATGTTGCATTACGGGCTGAAGAATGAGGGCAGGATAAGCCTGGAGCAATACAACAAAGAGTTGGAAGAAGCCGATGCCGAAATAGAGAAGGGTGATTTTTTAACATATAAAGATGCCCTGAAAGAAGTCCGTTCATGGCGAGGGTAATTGTCTGGAATAAACGGCCTGCAAGATTTTTAGCACAAGCCCTCAAAAAAATTGACGAATATAGAAATGACGCCTGTTATAACAATGTTATAACTTTCTTCGTATATTTGAGTATGATTAAGACATTAACATCGGTAGGAAATAGCAAGGCTGTTATTTTACCTTCTGAAATGATCAAGAAATACAAACTTGAAAAGATCATAATCGAAGAGACTGACGAAGGAATATTGATACGCTCTGCTGTTCAGAATACGAATTTTCAAAAAGCCGTTGAAAAATTGAGGAAAAACAAAGCTGCTCTTTACAAAAGAATAGAATCTCAGGCCAATGATCCTGAAACCATAAAGTATTATGCGCAGCGTGCCAACAATTTTTCAGATGTTGATCCTGACATACTTGAAGAATGAAGCACGCTGAAGTATGGTTAGTTGATTTCGCTCCAAAAGTTGGACAGGAGATCGACAAAGTACGACCGGCAGTAATTGTGAATCATGATAGCATGGGGGCTCTCCAGTTAAAAGTTGTAGTTCCCATTACAGATGCGGTTCGTTCAATTCGTGACTGGCACACACCAATCCATCCATCCAAAGGCAATGGGCTTTCAAAAGAAAGTGTTGCAGATTGCTTTCAGGTTAAATCTATTTCAAAAGAGCGATTTGTTAGACAATTGGGTGTCCTCTCAGCTAAGGAAATTGAAAAAGTGAAACTAGGACTAATTAAAGTTCTGGACTTGCTTTAATAAAAATAGACTATTTCTTAATGGCAGATGTCCACTCAAAGAAAGATAAGAGTTTTAATATGAGTCGCATAAATATTTCTTCATTCCCTGACTTATGGCTACTTTTTTAAAACCCCCTTAAATAGCTCAATTTTTGTTAATTTTCAACATCCGTGTGCCTGTAGCGCACCGTGAATGAAACCCTTTTTTAATTAACCTTCCGTCTTCCCCATCAATGGCCAAACAACCAGCAACACCTGAAAAAGTAACAAAAGAAAAGCCCGCAAAAACAGCTAACGGCAAAAAGAACGATAAAGAAAAACCTATTGAAGTAACCCTTTGGGATGCCGCGAACAAACTGCGCGGCAGCGTTGAGCCAGCCGAATATAAACATGTAGTGTTAGGTTTAATATTTCTAAAATTTGCCAGCGACAAATTTGAAAAGCATCGTGCCAAGTTGATTGCTGAAGGCAAAGAGAAGTACATAGAGAAGCCGGAGTTCTACAATATGAACAATGTGTTCTTTCTGGAAGAACACTCACGCTGGAGCTACCTCATACAAAAATCCAAGCAAAACGACATAGCCCTGCTCATTGACACGGCATTGCATACTATTGAAAAAGATAATAAGGCCTTGAGAGGTGCATTGCCCGACAACTACTTTTCCCGACTGGGTTTGGATGTTACCAAGTTGGCTTCTTTGCTCGATACTATCAACAACATTGAAACCACCAAAGACCCCAAACAAGATGTGGTGGGCAAAGTGTATGAATACTTTCTTTCCAAATTTGCATTGGCAGAAGGAAAAGGCAAAGGAGAATTTTATACCCCTAAGAGTATTGTAAACCTCATTGCCGAAATGATTGAACCATACAAGGGCATCATCTATGACCCTGCCTGTGGTTCGGGCGGTATGTTTGTTCAGTCTATCAAGTTTATTGAAGCACACCACGGCAACAAAAAAGAAGTAAGTATTTATGGACAGGAATACACCAACACCACGTACAAACTGGCCAAGATGAACCTTGCCATACGGGGCATTAGCGGCAACCTGGGCGAGAAAGCAGCCGACACATTTTTAGACGACCAGCATAAAGACCTGAAAGCCGACTTCATTATGGCAAACCCACCTTTTAATCAAAAGGACTGGCGTGCCGAAAACGAATTGGTGGACGACCCACGCTGGAGAGGTTATGATGTGCCGCCCAAAAGCAACGCCAACTACGGTTGGATTTTGAATATGGTGAGCAAACTCAGCGACAACGGTGTGGCTGGTTTTATTTTGGCTAACGGTGCATTGAGTGGAGGTGGCGAAGAATATAAAATACGCAGAAAGCTGATTGAAAATAATCTGGTGGAAGCCATTTTGGTATTGCCTCAAGATATGTTTTACACCACCAATATTAGTGTTACTGTTTGGATATTGAACAAAAACAAAAAAGCACACAGCCGAAGTATTGGCGATGAACAACGCCATTACCGCAATCGTGAAAAAGAATTTCTGTTTATGGACTTGCGACAAATAGGTGAACCTTTTGAAAAGAAATACATTCAGTTTAGTGAGCAGCACATTAAAGATATTGCCAAAACGTATCACAATTGGCAACAGGAAAACAACAACTACAAAGACATTCCAGAGTATTGCTACTCCGCTTCTTTTGACGAAGTAGCCAAGAAAGATTTCTCACTCGTGCCAAGTAAATACATTGAGTTTGTAAACCGTGATGAGAACATTGACTTTGATGAAAAAATGCAAGCCCTGCAAAGCGAGTTTGCCGAACTCCTAAAAGCCGAAGAACAAAGCAAAAAAGAGTTGTTGGAAGTATTTAAAACCTTAGGCTATGGAATTGAATAAAGCAGGAAGTTATGTAGCCGAAATCAAACAGATACTTGCCCAGGCAAGGCAAAAAGCTTATGCCGCTGTGAATACTGCAATGGTGGAAGCCTATTGGCTTGTAGGGCGCAGGATTGTAGAAGAAGAACAAAATGGTAAGGAAAGAGCTGAATATGGAAAAGAAATTATCAAAAATCTTTCCGTTGAATTGTCAAATGAATTTGGAAAAGGCTATTCTGAAAGGTCTTTAAGAGAGTTCAGGCAATTTTACCAAACTTTTCCAGACCTGTTAGAAATAGGTCAGTCAGTGTCCGGCCTATCGGAGCAAAACAAATGGCGAACAGCCTTCGCCATTTCTGTAAATCCAATTTGGCGAACGGTCTTCGCCAAATTACACTGGTCTCATTATCAGCGTGTATTGCGAGTGGCAGATGGACAAGCGAGAGCCTATTATTTAATCGAAGCCGCAGAACAAAATTGGGCTATCAGTACACTTGACCGCAATATTTCCACCCTCTACTACCAACGCCTGATTTCTTCTCAAAAGAAAGAAATAGTTCAAAAAGAAATGCAGGAAAACACGGCTTCTTTTCAGCAGCATCCTGATGATTTTATTAAAAACCCAACGGTGTTGGAGTTTTTAAATCTTCCCACAAACAAGGCATATTCCGAAAGAGAATTTGAGCAGATACTCATCGAAAATCTGCAACAGTTCTTACTGGAATTGGGCAAAGGCTTCTCATTTGTAGCAAGACAAAAACATATCCGTACCGAAACCCAGGATTTTTTTATAGACCTTGTTTTCTATAATTATATCCTGAAATGTTTTGTGATTGTAGAATTGAAAACCAATAAAATCACGCACCAGGACATTGGGCAACTGGATATGTATGTGCGTATGTTTGACGATTTGGAAACAACAGCGGACGACAATCCTACCATAGGTATTTTACTTTGCACCGAAACCGACCGCACCATTGCCAGATATTCTGTGCTTAACGAGAACAAACAATTGTTTGCCAGTAAGTATTTGCCCTATCTGCCCACCGAAGAAGAACTGGAAGCAGAAATTGAAAGAGAAAAACAAATCATTAAACAGCGATTGCAAAACAATGAGCCACTATAAAAGAATTGGTGATTATATACGAGAGATTAAAGTTCGTAACAGTGATTTGAAAGCGAAAGACTTGCTGGGTATTAATATCAATAAATATTTTATGCCTTCGGTTGCAAATATTGTTGGAACAGATTTATCAAATTACAAAGTGGTTCAGAACAATCAATTTGCTTGCAATAGAATGCACGTTGGCAGGGATTATCGGATTCCAATTGCTCGTTCTGATAAGGATGAGACATTTATGGTATCGCCTGCTTACGATGTTTTCGAAATCAAAGACACTAACGTTTTGAATCCCGAATATTTAATGATGTGGTTTTCCCGTACTGAGTTCGACCGTAATGCCTGGTTTTATACAGATGCTGATGTAAGGGGTGGATTAGCTTGGAAAGCGTTTGTTGATATGCAATTACCCATCCCTTCCATCCCCAAACAAAAAGAAATCGTAAAAGAATACAACACCATCCAAAACCGCATAGCCCTTAACCAGCAACTGATAAAAAAACTCGAAGAAACCGCACAGGCTATTTATAAGCAGTGGTTTGTGGAGTTTGAATTTCCTGATGAAAACGGAAAGCCCTATAAAAGTAGTGGTGGGGAGATGGTTTGGAATGAGGAATTGGGGAAAGAGATTCCAGAGGGATGGGAAAAGAAAAACTTAGGAAGTATATCAATAATTAAAGCAGGAGGAGACAAACCGGAAAAATTCTCCGCTCATAAAACCGAAAAGCACCCAATTCCCATTTATTCAAATAGTTCTGATAATGAAGGGCTTTACGGATATACGGATAAGGCTGTAATTCACAAAGAAAGTATTACCATTTCTGCAAGAGGAGCAATTATTGGATTTACTGTATTAAGAGTAACCCCATTTGTACCGATTGTTAGGTTAATTGTTGTTACTCCGGAAAATAATAATCAATTGAATTATTTATATGAGACAATTAAGAAATTTAGCTATGAGGGTTCAGGTTCTGCACAAGGACAGTTGACTATTCCAGACATTTCTTCTTACATAATAGTTCTACCTAATATTGAGGTGCTTGAAGTGTTTCAAAAAATTAGTCAGGTGTTGACTCGAAATATTGAAATCGTTAATAAAGAAAACCAAAAGCTATCTGAACTGAAAGATTTGCTTCTTTCTAAATTGGCAACCATGGAAAAATAGAGGTATGGCAGAATCGAAGAAATACATATTAATTCAAAGTGATAGCACATTGTCTTATGATGATGAGAAATGCTATGTAAATGATAAGGAAATAGAAATTATCGGTGACCCAAAGCCATCATCGAAGGATTTCTGTTTTTCAAAACAAAAATTGTTTTACGATACATTTTTAAAGAGACATTTTAAAAATATTGTTGTGCTGACAGCAGCAGGAACCTCACTTGACAATGGTGATAAAAATAAGTGCGGAAAGACAAGAGAAGGTCTTTGGAATTATTGTATTACAGAAATTGATGCTTTTACTGATTCAATTGTTGACTTTAAAATAAAACCATTTTACAAGAGTAAAGACATTGAAGGATTATTTTCTCACATTATTTTATTTGAAAAGTTAAATGGTGAAATCAAGAAAAGTGATAAAGTATTACGAGAAGCCCTTGAATTAAAAATTGCAGAGGCATGCAGATTGGATTTACAGCCACAAGCACCGCATAAAGACTTTTTGAATAAAGTTACTGCAAGGAAACCGAGCGACCCAAGAATTCAACTATTTACAACCAATTATGACTTATTGTTTGAGAATGCTGCTAATCAAGGAGGGTTTGTGGTAATTGATGGATTCTCATTTACACAGCCAAGAAAATTTTCAGGAAGATACTTTGACCTTGATATTGTGAATAGAGAGAGAACAAGAATTAAGCAGGAAGAAAGTTTTGTTTCAAAGGTTTTTCATTTATATAAATTGCATGGCTCGTTAAATTGGTTTAAAGACAATTTAGAAAACGTTGTGCAACAAGATAACCCTGCAAAGCCACTTATAATTTATCCTGCTAATGAGAAGTATGAGAGCTCATACGAACAACCATATTTTGAAATGATGTCAAGGTTTCAACAAGCATTAAGAAAGGAAAACACTTTGTTGGTTGTAATTGGTTTTGGATTTCAAGATAAGCACATTCAAAATGCAATCATTGAAGCAGTAGAACAAAACCCAAGTTTTCAGTTGCTAATTGTCAACTATAACAGCACAGAGGGAATTGATACCGCTTGTTTGAAATCTTTTTTTGCCGATGTGGAAATGAAACAAGTTAAACGAAATGTGAATATTGTGTTTGACACATTTAGCGGTTTTACTAAAAATTATCCGTCCAACAACACTTACATGGAACCAAATAAAGAAACAGGAAATGAATCCCTTCAATCATAATTATTTTTTGGGCTACATTAATGAGGTAACGCCTCAGTTTGTTAAGGTTCATTTTCCTTCCTCAAATCTTTTAGAAAAATTCTCTCATAAAGGTGTTTATTATGCAGGTGGGAATGTTGGAAATTTCATTGTAGTTGAAGGTGAAGAGTTCGGATTTCTTGCACGATTGGTTGAAATAACATTGCCTGACAGTGAAAAGAAGACGATAAGTGAGAAAGCAATTCAACACGATGAAACTGCATTTCACCCATCAGGTAAAGCAGAACTGCTTTTAAGTTTTAGTGTGTTTGAACCAGAGAAAACAGAAAAGACAGTTTCAAAATATCCTGCTATCGGAGCAAAAGTTTATTCGTGTTCCGATGAACAAATTGAAATTTATGTAAAAGAGTTTGGTAAGAAAAAAGATGAAACAGAAAATGTTTATGCTGATTTAGGAAAGCTAACCTCTAATGATGCAAACTGTAAAGTTTCATTAAACTCAATCTTTGGACGACATTGTGCAATTGTAGGAACAACAGGTGGTGGTAAGAGTTGGACAGTAGCAAAGTTGGTTGATGAGGTAATTACCAAGACCAACAACAAAGTAATTCTGATTGATGCAACGGGAGAGTACTCCAAGGTAACTTTAAACTCATTAACATTAGGAGTAAATGCTTATTTTCCTTTTCAAAATTTATCTATCCCCGATTTGTTTTTTCTATTAAGACCAACAGGTCAATCACAAAGACCAGTATTGTTAGAAGCAATACGTTCGCTTAAAATAAAACGAATAGATAGCACAAAGTGCAATGCAAAGGGTGTAATTGAAAAAGCAAATAAAACAAAAGATTCTTTCTACACTTTTTATCAAAGTAGAATAAAAGAAATTGAAGATAACAGTTGCAATTTTGACATCAATTTTCTTATTGACCAAATCAAAGAAGAATGTATTTACCCTTCGGGCTTTAATGACACAACCAAATGGGGGGGTGCCGATCCTAAAACTTATGACTATCAAACTTCTTTAATCGGTAGAATTGCTGATTTAATTAATACTGAAATATTCAATAAACTTTTAGGGTTTAAAGATGCTCCAGTTGGTTGTGATTCAATTGTAGAGCAAATAAATTCTTTCATTAAGCAAAAGGAAAAACAAGTTTTAAGAATCAGTTTTGAAAATATTCCTTCTTCTTTTTCTGTTAAGGAAATTACAGCGAATGCACTTGCTTCATTTTTATTGAACCTTGCAAGGCATAATACATTTAGAGCTGACCCACTGATAATAATTGTGGATGAGGCGCACCAGTTTTTAAATAAAAATATCAAAGATGAATTTTTTGAAAGTCAAACTTTGGATGCTTTTGATTTGATTGCGAAAGAGTGTAGGAAATATGGAATGTTTCTTTGCCTTGCTACGCAAATGCCGAGAGATATTCCCACTGGAACATTAAGCCAAATGGGAACTTTTATTGTGCATCGACTTATAAATGAGCTTGATAAAAAAGCAATCGAAAGTGCCGCATCTGCAGCAAACAGAAGCGCATTATCATTTTTACCAATACTTGGAGAAGGCGAAGCATTATTAGTCGGAGTTGATTTCCCAATGCCGTTATTGGTAAAAGTTAATGAACCTGATAAAAAACCTGAATCAAACACACCGAAATTAAAAGCGAAACAAGTGATTACAAACAAAATCAGTGGTATAAAAAATGACCAATAGCGAAATCCTCATCTACCAAACACAGCAGGCGACATAAAAATAGATGTTCGTTTGGAGTAGGGAACCGTTTGGCTAACGCAAGACCAGATGGCAACGCTTTTCGGGAAAGGCAGAAGTACCATAACGGAGCATATCGGCAATGTGTTTGCAGAAAGGTGAATTAGACCCAAATCGAACTTGTCGGAATTTCCGAACAGTTCAAAACTGAAAAATATTAGAAATGAACAAAAAACTGATCAACGACCTATCGCAAATCATTCAATCATTCAATGATTCTTTGCAGGCACATTTACCTGCGTTGGAGGGTGAAATCAGTTCATTGATTGAATCTAAAAATAAGGATTGCCAGATTATTGAAAATTGTCTTGACACCTTGCTTTCCCTGACAACACACGGTGTGGCTGATGATTTGTTTATAAAATTACTGGAATATTATAAAACCATAGATGTAGAAGGGGCCGCTTTTTATTGGAACGAATACGATAAAGAAGAATGAAATTTACAGATTTGGAATTGGTAGAACAGCTGGGGTCGGGCATTCCACGAATTTTGGAAAGCTATGGCAAAGCGTGCTTCAACTTTTCGGAGAACTTTCTGAGAATGGTTTTTCCTGCCTCCGTAGAGGTTACCATGCAAGTCACAATGCAAGTCGAACAGTTGCTACGGGTGATGACAGGCGAGCATACAAGACAGGAATTGCAAGAAAAATTAAACCTGGTAAACAGAGACTATTTTAGAAGAAGCTATTTACAACCGGCTTTAGACCAGGGCTTAATAGCGCTGACCATACCAGATAAGCCAAACAGCAGCAAGCAGCAATATGTTTTGACAGAAAAAGGGAAGCAGAAAAAGGAACAATGAAATTTACCGAAGCAAAACTAGAACAGTCATTTACCGAGTTGCTGGGGCAAGAAGGTTTTCCACACCACTTAGGCATTACCATTGCCCGTAAACCGGAGGAAGTATTGGTAGAAGAAGATTTGCAAAGCTTTCTACTAACACAATACACCAGTCAGGGCATTACGGTAAATGAAACTAAATCTATCATTCTTCAACTCAAATCCCTTTCTGCTTCTGATTTGTATGAGAGCAATAAAACATTTTTAAAAATGCTTTCAGACGGTTTCATTCTGAAAAGAGAAGACCGTAATCAGAAAGACATTTACATTCAGTTAATTAATTACACAGGACTCAATAAACACCGCCAACCTGATCCCGAACAATTACTTTCAGTTACAGCAGAACCAGAAGAACAATATCCGCCTGACAATAACATTTACAAGTTTGTCAACCAACTGGAAATCATTGGAACAGAAAAGCGTATCCCGGATGGTATTGTGTACATTAATGGTTTGCCTTTGGTGGTTTTTGAATTCAAGAGTGCCATTCGTGAGGAAGCGACAATTTTCGATTCATTCAACCAATTAACCATAAGATACCGCAGAGACATTCCGGAGCTATTTAAGTACAATGCCTTTTGTGTCATCAGTGATGGCGTCAACAATAAAGCGGGTTCATTCTTTGCACCGTATGAGTTTTTCTATGGATGGCGCAGAGTTGCTGGTTTGGCAAAAGATGTAGACGGAATTGATAGTATGTTCACGCTTATTCAGGGGATGTTTCATAAGAATAGGCTGCGTGATATTATAAGGAACTTCATTTACGTCCCTGACAACAGCAAGAAAGAAGAAAAAATCGTTTGCCGTTACCCGCAGTATTATGCTGCAAGAGCATTGTATGAAAAAATAAAAAAAGCTCAAAAGCCTAATGGAGACGGAAAAGGTGGAACCTATTTCGGAGCCACAGGCTGCGGAAAGAGTTTTACCATGCTTTATTTGTCGAGGCTTCTAATGAAAAGCGAACATTTTGAAAGTCCCACAATCGTACTGATTACAGACAGAACAGATTTAGACGACCAACTTGCAGCACAATTCATAAACGCCAAAGCATTCATTGGGGATAATACGGTTGAGAGCGTTGAAAGTCGGGCTGACTTGCGAACCAAGCTACAAGGCCGACAAAGCGGTGGCGTTTTTCTAACCACCATTCACAAGTTTACAGAAGACACTGAGCTTCTCACGGAAAGAAGTAATGTGATATGCATTTCAGATGAAGCGCACAGGAGTCAGGTAAACCTTGACCAGAAAATAAAAGTAACGGAGAAAGGCGTTACAAAAACTTTTGGCTTTGCTAAGTATTTACACGATTCACTACCCAATGCAACGTATGTTGGTTTTACCGGAACACCTATTGATGCGACACTCGATGTTTTTGGTAAAGTAGTGGATGCTTACACCATGACAGAATCAGTGAAAGATGAAATCACCGTGCGCATTGTGTATGAAGGCAGAGCCGCCAAAGTAGCGTTGAAAAATAGTGAACTTGAAAAAATAGAACGCTACTATGAAGAAGCAGCAGAATCAGGAGCGAACGAATATCAGATTGATAAGAGTAAAGAAGAAACAGCAAACATGTATGCAATTTTGGGCGACCCTAAACGCATACAAGCAGTGGCACAGGATTTCGTAAACCACTACGAAAACAGGATTAATGAAGGCGCGACAGTAAAGGGTAAGGCAATGTTTGTGAGCAGCACCAGGGAAATTGCCTATGACCTTTACAAAAACATTATCAAGCTTCGACCGGATTGGGCTGAAATCCGAGAAGCCGAAGAAGGTGCAGAACTTACCGACAAAGACAAACGGGAACTTAAACCTATCGAGCGCATTAAAATGGTCATGACGCGGGGGCAAGACGACCCGAAAGAACTTTATGATTTATTAGGTACAAAGGAGTACAGAAAAGAACTCGACAGGCAATTCAAAAATCCTAAATCGAACTTCAAAATTGCTATTGTGGTAGATATGTGGCTTACGGGGTTTGATGTTCCTTTCTTAGACAGCATCTACATTGACAAGCCAATTCAACAACATAACCTGATTCAAACTATCTCCAGAGTTAACCGCAAGTTTGAAGGTAAAAATAAAGGCTTGGTTGTTGATTATATCGGAATCAAAAAGCAAATGAATCTGGCGCTCGCCAAGTACAATAAAGGTGACGAGGACAATTTTGAAGATATAGAACAATCATTGGTAGTTGTAAGAGACCATTTAGATTTATTGGCAAAACTGATGCACAAGTTTGACAGTGCAAAGTATTTCAAAGGCTCTACCATTGAGCAATTAAACACATTAAACATGGGCGCTGAGTTCGTTCAGCAGACCAAAGAATTGGAAACCCGCTTTATGGGTTTGGTCAAGCGATTAAAAGCCGCTTATGATATTTGTGCCGGAAGTGAAAAGCTTACACAAACCGAGCGAGATTACACCCACTTTTATTTAGCCATTCGTTCAATCGTATTCAAACTAACCAAAGGAAATGCACCGGATACAGCGCAAATGAATGCAAGAGTTCGGGAAATGATAAAAGATGCTTTACAAAGTGACGGAGTAGAAGAAATCTTCAAACTCAGTGACGAAGCAGAAAGTGAACAAGACATTTTTGATGAAGATTATTTGGCGAAAATTGATAAAATCAAATTGCCGAATACCAAAATCAAATTGTTGCAGCAACTTTTAGCGAAAGTGATTGGTGAACTCCGTAAAGTGAACCGCGTAAAAGGAATTGACTTCACTAAAAAAATGGAAGCCATTGTAGAGCGTTACAACAACCGTGACGCAAACGACATTTTGAGAAGCGAGGTTTATGAGGAAATGGCGGAAGCATTGACCAATTTAATTTGGGACATTCATAAAGAATTCAAAGCCGGTGATGAATTAGGAATTGATTTTGAAGAAAAAGCTTTTTACGACATCCTGAAAGAGCTTTGCAAAAAATACGACTTTACCTATCCGGAGGACAAATTGATTGACTTGTCAAAGGCAGTGAAAGTGATTGTCGATAACCAAGCCAAATTTCCGGACTGGAATAAAAGAGACGACATTAAATCAGCTTTAAAAGTGGAGCTAATCTTAATTCTTGATGAGTTTGGTTATCCACCCGTAGAGAGAGATGAAGTGTATGTAGAAATATTTGAACAAGCTGAGAACTTTAAGAAAAATTCATCGAATTAGATTTCATCCTGAAACAGTTCTTCTGTTACCGTTCTTCTCAGCATCCCGTATAAACACGATCCCTCAATCGCGCTCAATATTGTGTACCTTTGCCAAAATAGCCGCCCATTGATACCCGTAGGACAACACCAGGAATTAATCATATTACGCCCTACGACGGTAGGATTGTATTTAGGAGATGAAGAAGAAACAGAGGATGTATTGCTTCCGAATAAATATTGTCCGAAGGACTTTTTGTTAGGCGACAAGCTGCGCGTCTTTGTCTACCGTGATCACGATGAACGAAAAATTGCTACCACGCTTGAACCGAAAATAGTGTTGCATCAGTTTGCTTTTCTGCGTGTGGCATCGGTTAGCCGGGTAGGTGCTTTCCTGGATTGGGGACTGGAGAAAGAGCTGATCGTACCGTTCCGCGAGCAACGACAAAAAATGGAAGAAGGCCGATGGTATATTGTATACCTCGATCTGGATGTAAAGACAGATCGTTTGTATGCTACCAATAAAATTGAGAAGCGGCTTAAGAATGTTGAACTCACGGTGGGGGAAGGGGATGCCGTTGACGTGATGATCATGAAAAAGACTGAGCTCGGGTTTTCGGCTATAGTAAATCAACAACACGAAGGATTGATCTTTGAAAGTGACATCTTCACCAAACTTAACATTGGCGATAAGGTAAAGGGATATGTCAAACAGATTCGGGATCACAATAAGATAGATATCTCGTTGCAACCGATAGGATTTGAAAACTTCAATGACCGGAATTGTGAAATGATTCTCGCCAGGCTACAAGCAAATAAAGGATTTTTACCGCTTGCTGATAAGAGTACGCCACAAGAGATTTATGAGATGTTAAGCATCAGTAAGAAAACCTATAAAAAAGCTATTGGTGCATTATACAAACAACGTAAAATTATCCTTCAGGCGGATGGTATTAAACTCGTTTGAGAACGCGTGATTTTTTTTTTCTTTGAAAAAGTATAAGTAGAATAAATCTTGTGAGTCAATACTTCGTATTCTTTCCACTCTTGCATAAGGAGCATTTAGAGAATTTCAAACGAATAAAAAGACAGCCTGAAAGTGCTTTTCACTTTGTTCATCTGCTGGCCTTTGTTGTTGTTGCACACACGTGGTACATGATTAGGCCGCGTGCAGTTTCACTTCTTGAATCAGCACATCTGCAGGAAGTTGCAGCATTGCACTAAGATTTCGGATCATACGTAATGAGAGAGGAATTTTTCGGTTCAGCAACTTTGAAACTGTGCCTTTGTCCCCAATGGCTTCCACAAGGTCTTTTGCCTCCAGTCCAAGGTCTTCCATGCGTATTTTAATGGCTTCAATAGGATCAGGTATGCCGATGGGATAGTGTTCATCCTCGTATTTTTCCACCAGGAAGAGCAATAATTTCATTTCCCTGCCGGCATCTGTTTTCTGTCCTGGGTTTATTTCCATCAGTTCATCAATTCGCTTGAGGGCTTCTTCGTATTGTTTTTTATTCTCCAGTACTAACCATTTCATAAATGCTTACTTTATACTTCCACACATTAATCATGCAATTTGCCTACTGCCCATTGCCTACTGCCCATTGCCTACTGCCTACTGCCTACTGCCTACTGCCCTTTGCCTACTGCCTACTGCCCATTGCCTACTGCCAACTCCTCTAATACCAGTCCCTCAACCTCACATCAATATTTTTATCGCCGTCATTTACCAATTTCTTAAACGCTTCAACATCACTTAATCCGTTTTGTCCACGGTAATGGTAGGGGTAAACTATCCCCGGCTTAAAGGCAAGCACTGCATCAGCCGCTTGTGTCACTTCCATAGTATAAGGCTGGTTCATGCAAACAAAAGCAACATCAATATTTTTTAATGCCCGCATCTCCGGGATATCTTCTGTGTCGCCACTGATGTAGAGTTGTTTGCCACCGATGGTTAATACATAACCATTGCCTCTTCCTTTTGTATGCCGTGAGTCCGCAGTTTCCGGGAGGTTGTACATGGGTATGGCAGCGATTCTGATATCATAGAGCGTTGTGTTGCCCCCATTGTTAACGATAACAAGTTTGTCTTTAAAGCTGGCCGGAAGTTTTTCGGCCACCGCCTGCGGAACAACAATTTTAGCTTTTGAAATATCGAGTGCCTCCAATGTTTGTATGTTCATGTGGTCGCCATGGATGTCCGTTATAAGAATAATGTCAGGGGCATTAAGTCCTTCGAAAAGTTTCACATCACCATTTGGGTCGGCATAAATGGTTTTACCATTCCATTTGAGTACGAGTGATGCATGCTGAACCGGTTGAATGGTCAAAGGTCCTTTGCTGGCTTCTATCACATCGGGTTGTGCGCGTTGGGCCAGCAAGGGATAAATGAGCATCACCATTAAAAGAGCGAAAATTAAATTTTTCATGGGAGAAGCATTGAGTTTTAATTGTTGATAGCAGGGTAGGACTTATTGGTTCTTAATTAAGTCATAACACACCGTAAATACAAGAAATAAATTTCGGATAGCGGAATAGGAGTAGAGCAGCTAAATTTCGAAATTCCATCCGGTTTAAGCAGCGAAAGTAATGAGTAAAAACTTGTCGGTGTTCCGTTATGGTGAAGACAATCTTACAGCAGGTAAAGCGTTGGCCATTGCGCGTGGAAAAATAAAAGGCATCATTGATTCTTTCGGAAAGGAGAAGATTATAAAAAGTGAGCAGGTAGTAGCGAAGATTGTTGAGCAGGGAAAAGTTGTCTACGGTGTTAACACAGGTTTTGGTCCCCTTTGCACAACGGTGATAAATGAAAAAGATACCAGGAAGCTGCAATATAATATTCTTCGCAGCCATAGTGTTGGTGTGGGAGATCCCGTACATCCTGAAATTGCCAAGCTTATGCTGATCATCAAAGTGCATGCATTAGCGCAAGGTTATTCCGGCATTCAACTACGCACGCTTGAGCGAATTCTGTGGCACATTGAGCACGATGTAATTCCAGTTGTTCCTTCACAGGGTTCCGTCGGTGCGTCTGGTGATCTTGCTCCATTAGCGCATCTATTTCTTCCGCTCATCGGGCAGGGAAAAGTTATTTATAAAAATCAGGTTGTTGAGACAGCACAAGTATTTCAGAAAGAAAACATGGAACCGCTTGACCTCGGACCGAAAGAAGGATTAGCGCTTATCAATGGAACGCAATTTATCGTAGCTCATGCTGTAAAAATTATAGAGAAGCTGCACAATTGTCTTTCCCATGCGGATATCATTGGAGCGATGATGATTGAAGGCCAGCTTGGGTCAGTGACGCCATTCAAAAAAGAATTGCACGCCATACGACCTTATAAAGGTAATGTTCACGTTGCCCACCGGATCGACTATTTGCTTACCGGTTCAGAGATACTTGCTTCTCATGCAGATTGTGGTCGTGTGCAGGATCCGTATTCCCTTCGTTGCATACCACAAGTGCACGGAGCTTCGCGGAATACGTGGTTGCATGTGAAAGAGCTTACCGAGATAGAATTAAATGCCGTTACGGATAACCCCGTTGTCTTTAGTGAAGACCTTACCATCAGTGGCGGTAACTTTCATGGACAACCATTAGCCTTACCCTTAGACTATGCTGCTTTAGCTGCTGCTGAATTAGGAAATATTTCTGACAGAAGGATTTACTTATCCCTGGAAGGAAAAGTTGAAGGGCTGCCAATATTGTTGATGAAAGACACGGGCATTAACTCAGGGTTTATGCTACCACAGTATACTTCCGCAGCATTGGTAAGTGAGAATAAGAGCATGGTATACCCGGCGAGCGCAGACAGTATCCCTACCTCGTTAGGACAGGAAGACCACGTTAGCATGGGATCGATCAGTGGGAGAAAAGCATTGAGGATCATTGAAAACCTGGAGATGATCCTCGCGATTGAGTTGCTTTGTGCAGCGCAGTCGTTCGACTTCAGGCGACCATTACGTTCTGGAGAAATTTTAGAAGCTTGTCATGCCAGTATCCGTGAGAAGATCCATCATGCAGAAGAGGACAGGATCTTTGCGAACGATATTGAAATTGCTACACAGATCATTCAGCAAAAAGAACTTTTAAGTATCACCCAAAACCTTGCAGATCATGGACACGGAGATTTTAGAAGCGAGTACGAGGAACTATTTGAAGTTTATTGAGCAGTACGCGAAGCATCCTCATTATAAAGCGCCGCGTGGAAACCAACTTCACGCTTTATCGTGGCAGACGGAGGCGCCGCTGCGCATGTTCCTTAACAATCTTGATGCAGAAGTAGCAGAAAACCCTGATCAGCTTGTTGTGTATGGTGGCACTGGACAAGCTGCACGAAATCGTGAAGCGGTGGAAAAAATTATTGAGTGTTTACTGAAGCTGAAAGACAATGAGAGTTTGCTAATTCAATCCGGTAAACCGGTAGGAATTATCCCCACGCATCCTCAGGCACCACGGGTATTGATTGCCAACAGCAATCTTGTACCGCATTGGGCAACGTGGGAGCACTTCAATGAGTTGAAAGAAAAAGGACTTATGATGTTTGGCCAGATGACAGCAGGGAGCTGGATTTATATTGGCTCGCAAGGTATCTTACAAGGTACATATGAAACCTTTATCGCTTGCGCGAAACAGCATTTCGGTGGTAGCCTCGAAGGGAAACTTTTGGTGACGGCAGGATTGGGAGGAATGGGTGGCGCTCAGCCTCTGGCCGCTACGATGGCAGGGGCAACGTTCCTGGGTGCAGATGTTGACCCGGAGCGTATCAAAAAAAGATTGGAGACAAAATACATTGATCGCATGACTACTTCCTATGAAGAAGCGCGGTCATGGATTCTCGAGGGAAAGAAAAAGAAACAAGCTATATCCATTGGCCTGGTTTCAGATGCGGGCGATATGCTTGAGCGTTTATTAAAAGATAACATCATACCGGATGTATTGACGGATCAAACATCCGCTCATGATCCCATCAACGGTTACGTTCCCAACGGATTTACCCTTACTGAAGCAACGGACTTAAGAAAAGATAATCCACAGCATTATAAAGAACGTTCCTTGAAAAGTATGGCGCGCCACGTAGGGTTTATGCTGGAAATGCAAAAGCGAGGCAGCATCACCTTTGATTATGGAAATAATATTCGGGAATTTGCAAAGCAGGGAGGAGAGAAAAATGCTTTTGACTTCCCTGGTTTTGTTCCCGCTTATGTACGTCCGTTGTTTTGTGAAGGCAAAGGTCCTTTTCGTTGGGTCGCGCTTTCAGGTGAACCTAACGATATTTATACAACGGATGAAGCGTTGATAAAAGCATTTCCCGAAAATCAACATCTCATTCGCTGGCTAACAGAAGCACGGAAGAAGATTTCATTTCAGGGATTGCCGGCAAGAATTTGTTGGCTGGGTTTAGGTGAGCGACAAAAGGCAGGTGTTATATTTAATGATCTTGTAAAAAAAGGAAAGGTGAAAGCTCCCATCGTTATAGGCCGTGACCACCTTGATTGTGGATCGGTAGCATCTCCTAATCGTGAAACAGAAGGAATGAAGGATGGGAGTGACGCTGTATCGGATTGGCCTCTCTTGAATTTAATGGCTAATACAAGCGGAGGCGCAACGTGGGTTTCTTTTCATCACGGTGGGGGTGTGGGTATGGGGTACTCACAACATGCGGGAATGGTAGTGTTAGCAGATGGTACGGAAAGAGCAGAGCAATGCTTAAGACGCGTGTTGCATATCGATCCGGCAATGGGCGTGATTCGACATGCGGATGCAGGGTACTCATCGGCGGAGAGTATGGCGATGCGGTTTGAATTGAAGATTTGAAAGCAGTAGGCAGTATGCAGTGGGCAGTAGGCAAATTTTAATTGATGAGATTTTTCTTAATGGATTAGGTATAACCCTGGTTTAGAAATTAATGAGGCAAAATTCTTCGGTGCTAATTGGTCCATTCAGGCAATTGCTTACAATGGCGGATATTCCGCTTAGGGGGGCAGTGAGTGATGATAAACTTCAGGTAATTGAAGATGCCGGTATTCTTGTGCGGGATGGCGTAATTGAACAAGTTGATAAATTCTCAATACTTCAAAGTTCTGACGCAGATGTCGTTCATTTAGAAGGTGATTATGTTGGGTTACCCGGATTGGTAGATGCCCATACCCATATTTGTTTTGGCGGAAATCGCGCGAAAGATTATGCTTTACGAATTGCAGGGAAAAGTTACCAGGAGATCGCTGCGTCCGGAGGGGGAATTTGGGATACGGTGAAGAGGACCCGCGAAGCATCTGAAGAGGACTTAAAAGATGGAATTGTAAGTCGTGCGCTTCGTCATCTTAATGAAGGTGTTACCACCTGTGAAGTGAAAAGCGGTTACGGTTTGAATCTTGAATCTGAATTAAAAATGTTAAGGGCAATTCGTTCGGCAAATGAAATGGTTCCTGTTGATCTTATTCCAACTTGTCTTGCTGCACATATTAAACCAAAAGATTTCAACGGAAGTGAAGATGATTATCTTCATTACATAATAAAAGAAATTCTCCCGATCGTTCAGCAGCAAAAACTTTCCAACCGGGTGGATATTTTTATTGAGCAAAACGCTTTTAGTATAGCGTCTTCTAAAAAATTTCTTCATGAAGCAAAGGCACATGGATTTAATTTAACCATACATGCTGATCAGTTTACACCGGGCGGAAGTCATGTTGCTGTGGAAGTGGGTGCAGACAGCGCCGATCACCTTGAGGCCAGTACACAAAAGGAAATTGAGATGCTGGCAAAAAGCAATGTGATACCCGTTGTTCTGCCAGGGGCATCGTTAGGATTAGGATGTTCATTTGCTCCTGCGAGAAAATTACTCGATCAGGGCTCTTCACTGGTCATTGCCAGTGATTGGAATCCAGGATCGGCGCCCATGGGAGACTTGCTGATGCAAGCTTCGGTAATCAGTACATTCGAAAAACTTAGCAGTGCGGAAACATTTTCTGCTATTACATTTCGTGCTGCTGCCGCATTGCGATTAAATGATCGTGGAAGTTTGTCGAAAGACAAGCTTGCTGATATTGTTGCTTTTCCAACCAATGATTACCGCAACATTTTATATCACCAGGGAAAATTAAAACCATCCCGTATCTGGAAACATGGACAGGAAACGACTAGTGAAGAATTGTGACAATGCCCTGGTAGGTAGCTCGTGTATAATCAAGGTTTAGATTGATTGTGTAATAGTATGTATCAGAAGGTAAAATGGCATCTTTATATTTTCCGTCCCATTCATGATCAAGTCCTGTTGCTTCATATACAACGGTACCTCTTATATTATAAACTCTGACCAGGGCGTCCTTATAGTCATCGATGGTATTTGTTGATCGAATGCGCCACGTGTCATTAGCCATGTCTCCATTAGGGGTGAATGATTTTGGAATATCAAGTTTAATGGACGAAATCATATTAAATGCCCTTTCTTTTGTTGCACTTTGTGCTTGTCCATCACTAACGTAGAGATAAATCCGCTTGGAAGAATCCAGCAATGGATTGGCCTCAGAATTTATATAGTCATATCGAATCGATCGTATAGCGTCAGTGTAATATGCAGGTTTTGCTTTTCCAATTAGAATAAGAACGCCACGGTTCACATCGAATGCACCCTGAACTGCCTTGGTTTTGTTGTCATCATAAATCAGTATATCACTTCCCTGACGATAATTGCCTTCTGCAAATCCCAATTCAGCGTAAGCAATGCTGTCTTGTTCCGGGTCTATGATTTCAACTTGTTCCGAGAAAGGAACGGGTCCCTTGCCAAGCAAATAGGCACCTGGTGATGTTTCTAATTTTATTATTTCAGGCGCATCGGCGACTGGATTAACGACAATAACTAAGTTGAATTGTTTACTGACCGCCATCCCATCACTTACGGTAACACCGACAGTGAGATTTCCATGGTAATTAGCTGTGGGGATTATCACATTTTTATTAATTGTATAATTGACTCCCGGAAATACTTGTAGTGTAAAGTTATTAGGATAGGTATTATCAGGATCAACAACAATTAAATGCGAAAGAAGTAATGGAAAACTTGTGTCTTCATTTATGGTAATAGGTACCTGGCCCGTGATGACCGGTGCATCATTAACCGGCTTGACCTGGATTTGCAGATTAAAGATGGGACTGTTTGCCTCTCCATCATTTACGGTTACACCGACTGATAAATTTCCATTGAAATTGAGCGCTGGTGTTACCGTACTTCCACTGACTGTATAATTATTTCCAGGATTTATTTTCAACGTAAAATCCTCAGGGTATTTATCATCAGGATCGGTCACTTTGAGATGCGCCAATGTTATAGCAATAGCTGTTTCTTCATTTGTGCTCAATGGCACCTGTCCGGTTATAACCGGTGGTACATTGACATGTAATACGGTGATCTTTAAATTAAATGTGGGGCTTTCTGCCTTTCCGTCGCTAACCCTGACGCCAACCGTAAGCACGCCTTCAAAATTAGTCGCCGGTGTTACTCTGGTTCCGGATACGGTATAATTTGTTCCTGGTAAAATCCGGAGCGTAAAGTCCTCAGGATATTTATTGTCCGGATCGCTGACGGTGAGATGCGCCAATGTTATAGTAATAGCTGTATTTTCATTTATACTTAACGGTGTTTGACCTGTAATAGTAGGCGGTACGTTAATGTGCAGTACATTTATCTTTAAATTAAACGTTGGACTCTCCGCTGTTCCATCACTAACCCTGACGCCAACGGTAAGTTGTCCTTCAAAATTATGTGCAGGGGTTACTCTCGTACCCGATACGGTATAATTTGACCCCGGTAAAACCACAAGCGTAAAGTCTCCAGGATAATTATTGTCCGGATCATTTACGGTGAGATTGGAAAGGGTGATTGTAATAGGTGTATTTCCATTGGTACTTAAAGATGTTTGGCCGGTAATTACCGGTGCTACATTAGCGCGAACAATGGTGACTTTTAAATTAAATACCGGGCTCTCTGCAACACCATCTCTCACGGTTACATTTACGGAAAGGTCTCCAAGATAATTTGTAGCCGGTGTTATTGTCGTGCCTGAAACACTATAATTCGGGCCCGATAAAACTCTTAATGTAAAATCATTCGGATATAAATTGTCAGGATCATTGACCGTGAGATGATTCAGTGAAATGGTAAGCGGTGTATTCATGTAGGTGCCAAGCTTTGTCTGGCCGGTAATAACCGGCGCAACGTTTTTTGCTCTCACTGTGATTTTGAGATCAAACACAGGGCTAGCATCTTCACCATCATTTACGCGAACCTTTACTGTAAGGGTACCTGTAAATGAGGCGGATGGTGTTATGGTCGTTCCTGAAACACTATAGTTTGGTCCGGAGGAAATTAACAAAGAGAAGCCGTTTGGATAATTGTCATCCGGGTCGGAAACGGTAAGGTGACTCAATTGCAACGTGATTGATTCTCCCTGGGTAATGTTTAGAGAGGTCTGACCAGTAATTGTGGGAGGAACATTTGGTACTTCAATTACTGAAATCCGAAGGTCAAACCGCCTGCTATCATCTTTACCATCATTAACGATGACGGGGACGATGAGGGTGCCGCGGAAGGAAGACCTTGGGGTAACGGTGGTTCCCTGGACATCATAATTACTTCGGGCTATAATTCGAAGGGAAAAACCCTGCGGATAGGGGTCGTCGAGGTCAACTACTATAAGGTCTGAAAATTGAATGGTGATTGAGCTTCCCTGGTTTACCGTTAGCGGCCGCTGCCCGGTAATAACTGGCCGGTAATTGAACCAGAACTGAGATAAACAAACGATTGGGGATAATAATCCCACAACTAACGAAAACAGAACGATACGCCATGCGATGCGCATAAGAGAAAGATATTAGCCTTTACCTACAGTAAGCAACATTGTCTTGAACACGTAAGAGAACTGTATCCTTTAACAATGACACAATTCCAACCTTAAGCACACTTTACTATAACAACCGGACTGGCGTTTTGATTAAAATTAATTTAACTAAAAAAAATGGTAAAAACATATGACTTCCTGCTGCTTTATGGATCGGAGCTAAATGAAAAGATGGGCACAGTAAATTTAACCTGCTAGATTATTGAGTGTTAATTCATTATACGCCATAAGCGTGATTTAGGCGTTCTGACGGGTGATCAGGTGTGGCGGTAGTTCATCCGCTTATACTTGCCAATTACAGATAAGCCAATGGCTCTTTCTGGGTCATCCGTTATTTTTAAACTTCCCTCGCATAAAATAAAAGTGGAGTATGGCAGCACAACTGGCGGATATTATTTGGATGGACGGTGAGAAGATGGACCTTTACTCAAATCCCCTGGAAGAATATTTTCTTAAACGCAGGAAAAAGCGTCCTGCCTTTTTTGCGCTGGATGTATGCCGGAGGGGTTACGTTGCTACCTGGGAGGTAAAGGATAACCAGGTGTTTCTTACCCAGCTTGAAGGCGATATAGAATCAAGTTCTTTCTTCAGCAAAAAGAATGTTAAATGTTCTGTTAAAACCATTTTTAAAAAGCCAGGTCCCAATGGTGTTAAAGCCGATTGGTTTTCAGGCAAGCTCAGAATTCCCAGGGGGAACATGACGCAATACGAAGACACAGGATACGATTCACGCTTCGAGAGAGAAATCATTATTACTGTTGACCGGGGGGATGTAATCAAAGTGAGAACCCTTGATTATACTCATCGTACCCTTGTGGTTCATTGATTTCTTATCACTCAGAAGTTGAGAGCAACCTGTCCAACACACTTTGAGATACTTCAAACACAGTTCCATGCCGGATACCTTCAGGCAATTCAAGTTTATCAGATTTATCTTCCCATTGCTCAAGATTTGATGTGGTAATAAGTCCATATCTTTTCTCAGTGTACTTGTCAAAGTATACAAACCACTCACCATCAATCTTTATGGCGGCGGGTCCTTCCGCCCAATAATTTCCTGTAATCGGTTTGCCTGGCGATGAATAAGGTCCTTCAGGTTTTTTGCTTGTAGCTATGCGGATATTTTTTTCTGGTGTATTTGGCTTGTCGGTTTCGTTCTTTAAAAACATAACATATTGCTTACCCTCTTTCACTATAAAAGCGTCAATTACGCTGAAGTCGTCATCGTAAAGCAATTTGGCAGGTGTAAAGGAGGTGAAATCTTTGGTTGTAGTGTAGTAAATCCGATGGTTATACTTTTGCTCGTCACCTGTTTTGAATCGTCCGGGGATGGTGGTAGCCCAGTAGATATAGTATGCTTTTGACTTGTTGTCGTAAAACAACTCCGGCGCCCAGCAGTTCCGTGCCTCAGGTTCATGTTCCATTACAGGAATGTATTGTTGAACTGACCAGTTGACTAAATCTTTCGAAGAAGAATATCCAATTCCCCTTTCACCCCAGCTTACTGTCCAGACCATGTGAAATGTACCATCGGGCCCCTGAACAACAGAGGGATCGCGCATGAGTTTATCTTTCCCTGCAGTAGGAGTAAGAAACGATTGGTCATTTTTTAGCGCTAACCAATGATAACCATCGGTACTGTGGGCGAGGTGCAAACCGTCTTCACCGTTACCCTTGAAATAGGCGAAGAGAAGATTTCTACTTTTATTTTCCTGTGCCAGGCAAACAGGTTGGTTGAGTATAAAGAAAAAGAGAAGGAGATTGATTAGTTGTGATTTCATTCTTTATTGAGGAAAATATACATTTCAATCGTACGAATTGGATCACTACATTGCATCCTGCACTCTCGTGTGAAACTTCTCAATGACATTGATTTATCCGTTAAATAAAATATTCCCGCTATGTAAGATTCATTGGATATAAGCGGAGCATTTCAGATGATTATGTCATTTATTTACAATGTATCAACCTGGTTGTGATGAAAAAATTTTACTTAAGCCTTTTCCTGGTTTTCACGTCGATAGTAACATTTGCACAGAAGACAAAGGAAATCATATATGTAGGTACCTATTCAACACGAGGAAGCCAGGGGATATACGTCTTTCAGTTTGATCGTGCAAAGGGCAAACTAAGTCCTCTTCAGATAGTTCAGACGCCGGCAAGTCCTACGTTTCTTGCGATTCATCCTTCCGGTAAATTTTTGTATTCAGTAAATCGGGGATCAATCGAAGAGATGCCAAATTCAGGCTCGGTCAGTTCTTTTAGTATTGATCCAAAAACCGGAAAGCTCACGTTGTTAAATCAACGGCCGTCCTATGGCATGGATCCTTGTCACATTAATATTGACAAGACTGGCAAATGGGCTTTCATCTCCAACTACACAGAAGGTAATTTTGTTGTGCTTCCAATTTTTGATGACGGACTGTTAGGCTCCAGTTCAGGTTCAAGGAAACACATGGGCAGTAGCATTCATCCCGAGCGCCAGCAGAAAGCTTATGTACATTCTGCTTTTGTTGCACCAGACAATCGTTTCGTTTTAGTTTCCGATTTAGGGACTGATAAGATTTTTAGTTACAGGCTTGACGCAGCCAACGGACAGATTGATGACGCTAAACAGCCATTCGTTGCCGTAAAACCTGGATGCGGTCCAAGACATTTTGATTTTCATCCGAATGGCAACTTCGGATATTCCGTTGAGGAACTGACATCAACGGTAGGGGTATTTTCATATAATAAGGCTAACGGATCATTGACCATTTTGGCCGATAGTGTTCCATCGTTGCCCCCTGATTTCAAAGGAAAGAATACCGCCGCCGATATTCATGTGCACCCGAACGGCAATTATCTTTATATGTCCAATCGTGGGCACAATTCCCTGGCCATTTTTTCTATTGATAAAAGTGGAATGATAAAATTAATCGGGCAGCAGGACACTAAAGGAAAGACTCCCCGGAATTTTTTGATTGATTTGAAGGGTGAATATATTTTCACCGCTAATCAGGATTCAGACAACATTGTAATTTTCAAAGTCGATCCCAAAACGGGTAAGCTTCGCGATACAGGTAATCAAACCAAAGTGCCTTCTCCCGCTTGCTTAAAGACGTTGGTTTTGAAGTAGGGATTACTTTTATCGTTGCATCTTGAAATCCTGGTTGGATGCACATTGTAAATTCCAGTTCAAGATGATTCGAAATTTTCTTATTACCCTTTGCGCCTTGTGTATAACATCGGCACCTGTAAGTGCGCAGAAAAAACTCCCTTCACAAAAATCCATTCTTGAAAGTATGCGCATTACAAATGCATACTTCATGAATAAATGGCCTGACGTTGGTAAACGTATTATCACTAATCGTGATCGTGCCAGCAACATCTGGACACGAGGAGTTTATTATGAAGGGTTAATGGAACTGTATAAGCTTGATCCAAAACCGGAATATTACGATTACGCTGTGCGATGGGGAGCGTTTCACAAATGGGACCTTCGTGATGGTATTACGTATACCCGCAATGCTGATAATCAATGTGCAGGACAAACCTACATTGACCTGTACCTTATCGACAAAAAACCGGAGCGTCTTGAAAAGATCAAAGCTTCCATTGACAGCATGATGCGTACAGATAAGATTGACGACTGGGACTGGATTGACGCTATACAAATGGCGATGCCCGTGTTTGCAAAATTGGGTGTGCTATACAACGATGCTTCCTACTTTGAACGAATGTACCAAATGTACATGCATACCCGCAACGTAGAAGGGGGTAAAGGATTATTTAACCCGGAAGACAATCTCTGGTGGCGCGATAAAGATTTTGTGCCTCCTTATAAAGAACCGAACGGAGAAGATTGCTATTGGTCACGGGGCAATGGATGGGTTTTCGCGGCATTGGTTCGTGTGCTTGAGACTATTCCAAAAGATGAAGCACACAGAAAACAATATGACGATGATTTTAAAGTAATGGCTGAAGCGCTCGTTCCCCTGCAACGCAATGATGGTTTTTGGAATGCAAGTCTTCACGATCCAACACACTTTGGAGGTAAGGAGACAACTGGAACATCGTTGTTTGTATATGGAATGGCCTGGGGAATCAATCATGGATACCTTGATGCTAAAAAATATAAACCTATTGTAATAAAAGCCTGGAATGCCATGGTTAAGGATGCCGTTCATGCGAATGGTTTTCTTGGATTTGTACAAGGCACAGGTAAAGAACCCAAAGATGGGCAGCCAGTCACCTATACCTCTATGCCGGATTTTGAAGATTATGGTTTGGGATGTTTTTTACTTGCAGGAAGTGAGATGTACCGGATGAAATGATTATTAACAAAGATTTCTATGGGAACTTTGTGCAGATTCCTGAATGAAAGACATTTTACTATAAATTGCGCCCATCAATTTATAATAACGTAAATGAAGCCAATAATCGCTCCATCCTTATTAGCATCCGATTTTTCAAAATTAGAACTTGAAGTTAAAATGATCAATGAAAGCCAGGCCGACTGGATTCACATTGACATTATGGATGGCGTATTTGTTCCTAACCTATCGATGGGACTGCCCGTCGTTGAGGCTATTCAGCGACATGCAAAAAAGACTATGGATGTACACCTGATGATTGTCCGGCCTGAACGATACATTGAAGCATTCCGTAAGGCTGGAGCGGATATCATTTCAGTACACATAGAAGCGTGTCCTAATTTGCTCCGGGTTCTTCAACAGATAAAAAAGCTTGGCGCTAAAGCCGGCATAGCCGTCAATCCATACACGCCCATTTCAAGTCTTGAAAATATTATTGCTGAAGCGGATCTTATCAACCTGATGTCGGTCAACCCAGGCTTTGGCGGACAGAAATTTATCGAATCAACATTTGATAAGATTCGGGAAACGAAACAGCTTATTAAGGAGACAGGATCAAAAGCCTTGATTGAAATTGACGGCGGTGTAAATCTTGATAATGCAAAGGCGTTGCTTGATGCAGGAGCAGACGTATTAGTAGCGGGAAATTTTGTTTTTAATGCAAAGGATTCTCCTGGCGTTATAGAAAAACTAAAAAGTGTATGAGGAATTATGAAACAATAGTATAAAAAAGAAAGGCGTCACTACGACGCCTTTTCTTTTTATTAGGATTTGTAGAAATTAATTTTTCCCACCTCCAATGAAAAATCCGGCACGGATTCCAAGGTAGCTGTTCTTGAATTCACCATTTCCAATATTGGGCTTGGTAGCGGGAATTAGATTATAATCAAGAGCCAGTGTAAAATGTCCTGCATCGAAACCTACGCGGGGATAAAATCCGAACTTGCTTTCACCCGCAACTTCTGCTGATTGAGTTTCGCCATTTATATCCACAGCCACACCAATAGCAGCTAGGGAATAAATACCAAGACCTAAGCCTACAAATGGTCTGAAGCTATTATTGTTGAAATAATACTGGCCATTTAAAGTGTAGGAACCAATAGCGGCTACATCTATGCTGAAAGCGCTAGGAACGGTTTCAGAGAAACCTCTTGTAATAACAGCGCTCTCAAGACGAAGTCCAAGAAGGATGTTGTCTTGAATTCTGTAACCAGGTTCCAGGGTGGCAAGAACTCCACCGCTTGCACCTTCACCACTAGCCATAGCATAACCCAGGCCTAGACCGACTCTGAATTTTTTGTAATCCTGAGCATTCACAACAACGGCGAACGCCAGAAAAAATGAAACAAGAATAAGAGTTTTCTTCATTGTATTATGAGTTTAAAAATTATAGATCAAATCACCATCTTTTATTGATCCTGTGGCGAGTTATTTTAACCCTTGCAATAGCCATGTAATGAATTGGAGTATTCATCATTGGTTTTTTATAAAATGTCGCTTAATATCATAGAAATGGCAAGGTAACCCCTCCGTATGCAATTTTTTTTATAGTACCATTCTACGAACAAAGATTTGATTTCAAGCGCTGTTGTATGACTGGTTTCGAAATCTTACGAGTCATTTGTTATGATCTTGATTGGTGATAACACGGAATTTACCATAAACTGTCATATCACCGGGTAAATAGCCTGTAGCCGGAGATTTATGGATTCAGCTTGAGATAAATGGTACACATAGGGTGACCGGTTCACACTGCATCTTGAAGTGAAATATAGTATTATAATCTATACAGGTTATTTAAAAAAAGAAGAGTTGGATAAAAACGCCTCTTCTTTAATTGTATTCACCTCCCGAAGATATGATTCAGGTCAAGGCAATTTTATAGCCTTTCCATCCATAATAGAATACTACCAAAAAGCAAAGTGCAGGAAGTATAAAGGCCAGCTGAATGTCAGTTGAATCTGCGATTAAACCCATAACGGGAGGAAGGATTGCTCCTCCAACGATAGCCATAATAATGAAAGAGGATCCCAGCTTTGTATCTTCTCCCAGATCACGTACCCCTAAGGCAAATATGGTGGGAAACATAATTGACATGAAAAAGTTTGTTGCCAAAATGGAATAGACGGCAATTTTTCCTTCAGCCAAAACTCCGATGAAGCAAAGCAATGAAGCTATTATACCATATACCATTAACAGCTTATGATCCTTAATAAAAGACATCAACCATGTTCCAAGAAATCTACCACCTACAAACAACAATGTTCCAATAGCCATATAATTTTTTGAAGCAATCTCTTTGCTGGTGCCTGGAATAAGTTCGGTTACATAGTTTATGGTAATTCCCCAAATACCCGCTTGTGCTCCTACATAGAACAGTTGAGCAATTACCGCCATCATCAAGTGACGTTCCTTGAAGATCGCTTTATTAAATTTCAATGCAGCACCTTTTCCAGGTTCTGGCATCTTTGTCAGGAAGAAAAGAAACGCGACCAGTAAAACTGTAAAGGCCAGCATTACATACGGAAAAATAACGGCATCGGCGGCTTGTTGCTTTTCTGCAAGAGAAGTCATTGCTCCTTCATTGCCCGAAAAAATAAATTGACCCGCTATCCATGGCCCTACAACCAACGCCAGGCCATTAAAGGATTGCGAAAAATTCAGACGCTGAACCGCTGTTTGAGGTTTCCCTAAAATTGTCACATACGGATTAGCCGCCGTTTCCAGAAAAGCAAGTCCGCTTGCAATTACGTAAAGCGCCACGAGGAAGAATCCAAAGGTTAGCAATTTCGCCGCAGGAATAAAAAGAAATGCACCTGCTGCATAGAGAATCAAGCCGAGCAAAATTCCTTTTTTATAACTGAACTTTTCCATAAACAATCCGGCAGGTAGGGCAATAGTGAAATACCCTAAATAAAAGGCAGTTTCTACTAATAGCGCCTGTGCCCGACTGATTTCGAATACCGGTTGAAAATGCGCTATCAATGCAGAGTTCAAAATATTAGCCAGTCCCCAAAGAAAAAATAAACTGGTTACAAGAATGAATGGAAGGAGGTAGGACTGGTTAGTATTAAACTTTTGTTCCGTAGAGGCAGAGGGCGCATTAATCACAGGCATAAAAACGTATAGATTTGGTTTTGTAATTATCGAGGGTAATAAAAAACCGGATTCTGGCGGCAACCATCCTCTCAATAGTTTTTGAGCACCCTATATGTCTCATTTTGTTATTTCGAATGTAAAGCGATTCCTAAAGATTAAAAAACTTCTTTGTATTATCATCTAAAACTGTTGCTTTAGTGTGGCAGGGATAGTATTAATGTTATATGCGGGCCTTAGACGTTATAAAATTCGTCTTTATTGTATAAATTGGAAGTTCATAGTAAAGTCAGAACGTTTAATAAAATTTCTTTAAGTTGACAATGTGGAGATTTATTCTTGGTATTGGATTATTATTTCTCTTCTGTAAGTGCAACACCCGGGAAGATAAATCAAATGACCTGATGGCAGTTTCTGTTGTATCACTTGAACAGGCAATTCAACAATATAAGGAAATGAACAAATCTCTGCCTGACTCACTCTTCCCAAGGTCTACTAAACCGGATAGCTCATTATGGAGGGTTCAATCCTGGTGGTGGACTACCGGATTTTTTCCGGGAAGCTTGTGGTATCTCTCCGAGTATTCGGGCGATCCGCTTCTTTTGGAGACAGCCAAGGTGCGTACCGAGGCTCTTAGTAAAGAGCAGTTTAATGATCGTGATCATGATTTGGGATTCAAAATGTATTGCAGCTATGGCAATGGATTGAGAATAACAGGCGATACGAGTTACATCCCGGTGTTGCTCACTTCTGCACAATCCCTGGTCAAAAGATTTGAGCCAAAGGTTGGCTGTATCCGGTCATGGGGAGATCGAACCAATATGACGAAGCCCTTTCTTGTAATCATCGATAACATGATGAACCTTGAGCTACTGTTCTGGGCAGCAAAGCAAACCGGTGATACAACTTTTTTCAATGTAGCCATTGCTCATGCGGATAAAACGCTTGCCAATCATTTCAGAGAAAAGGGTAGCAGTTATCATGTTGTAGAGTATGATGTACAAACCGGAAAAGTATTAAAGAAAAGAACAGCACAGGGTTATAAAGATGAATCTGCCTGGGCAAGAGGACAGGCCTGGGGACTTTACGGTTATGTGATGGCCTATCGTGAAACAGGGTTTAAGCGATACCTTGATCAGGCGGAAAAGATTGCAAATTTTTTATTGACCCATCAACATCTTCCTCCTGATAAAATTCCGTATTGGGATTTTAATGTGAGTAACATTCCTAATGCAAAGCGTGATGCTTCCGCTGGCGCCATCATGGCATCGGCACTTTTGGAATTAAGCACCTTAACCCCGGATGCTGCCAGCAAGAATTATTTCGATACTGCAGAAAAGATTTTATTGAACCTTAGTAAAAGTGAATATCGCGCGGCGTTGGGTGAGAATAATAATTTTTTACTGAAGCATAGTGTTGGTCATTTTCCTGAGAAAAGTGAAGTTGACGTTCCCCTGAGCTATGCTGATTATTATTATGTTGAAGGATTACTGCGCTACAGAAAATTGAAAAGTAATATCACCGCAAACCTTAGTAAATAACCTATGAGAAATTTTATCTTATCCTTAGTTGCATTACTGTTGACGCTTACTCTTTCCGTATGTGCTCAACAGAATATCTACCTCGATCCTGCTAAGACAATTGATGAACGGGCACGTGATCTTGTTTCCAAACTAACACTGGAAGAGAAGGTTGGACAAATGATGTACAACGCACCTGCCATTCCCAGGTTAAACATTCCGGCGTACAACTGGTGGAATGAAAGTCTTCATGGGGTAGCACGTTCAGGAGTAGCCACTATTTTCCCTCAGGCTATTGGCATGGCCGCTACGTTTGATGAAGAACTTATGTTCAGAATCTCTTCGGCCATTTCTGATGAAGCCCGGGCGATGTATAACGCTTCCATTGCCAAAGGATACCACAGACAATACGCAGGCCTCACTTTCTGGACACCGAATATTAATATCTTTCGCGATCCGCGATGGGGCAGGGGACAGGAAACGTATGGTGAAGATCCCTATTTGACATCACGACTTGGAGTGGCTTATGTAAAAGGTTTACAGGGCAACAATCCTGATTATCTCAAAGCCGCAGCTTGCGCAAAACATTACGCAGTTCACAGCGGACCGGAAAGACTAAGACACGAATTTGATGCGCAGGCTTCGTTGAAAGATATGCATGAGACTTATCTTCCCGCATTTAAATCATTAGTAGATGCAGGAGTGGAATCAGTAATGTGCGCTTATAACCGGACTAACGGAGAGCCTTGCTGTGGAAATGAATATTTACTTAATACAATGCTCCGTCAGAAGTGGGGATTCAAAGGTCATATCGTTTCAGATTGCTGGGCATTGGTTGATTTTCATGCCGGCCATAAAGTTACTGCGAATGCAGTTGAATCTGCGGCGCTTGCACTTAAACGAGGTGTGAATCTAAATTGCGGCAGTACTTACAATCCAAATCTTATTGAAGCAGTGAAACAAGGCCTGGTGACTGAAAAAGAAGTTGATGCGGCGTTAACCAATTTATTAAAGACCCGTTTCAAGTTAGGCTTGTTTGATCCGCAGGGAAAAAATCCCTATGACGCAATAGCAACGGATGTTATTAATAGTGGCAGTCATCGTGAACTTGCGAGAGAGGTTGCCGGTAAGTCTATCGTAATGCTGAAGAATAATGGTGCACTCCCTTTGAAAAATGATCTTCCCTATTATTATGTAACAGGACCAAATGCCGGAAATATAGACGCACTGATTGGAAATTATTATGGCGTAAATAACAACATAGTGACAATTCTTGAGGGAGTATCGGGAGCCATTCAACCCGGCAGCCAGTTGCAATACAAGATGGGATTCCTGCTGGATCGTGAGAATGTAAATAGTATTGACTGGACTACCGGTGATGCGAAGCAGGCAAATGCCACGATCGTGGTAATGGGAATTTCCGGTTTGATTGAAGGTGAAGAAGGAGAGTCTATTTCTTCTCCTCATTTCGGTGACAGGCTTGACTACAACATTCCAAAGAATCAAATTGAGTTTCTGAAAAAACTTAAAGAAGGAAACAAAAACCCGGTCATTGCAGTAGTTACCGGCGGCAGCCCAATGAACTTAAGTGAAGTACATGAACTTGCTGATGCTGTGTTGCTGATCTGGTATCCGGGTGAAGAAGGAGGTAATGCAGTAGCGGATGTAATTTTCGGAAAACGATCTCCGTCAGGAAAACTTCCTATTACATTTCCTAAATCATTGGAACAACTTCCTCCCTATGATGATTATTCAATGGTTGGAAGAACGTATCGTTACATGACTGCCGAACCAATGTATCCCTTCGGTTTTGGATTAAGTTATGCAAAGTTTGATTATTCAAATCTGAAATTATCAGCATCCAGGCTAAAGAAAAATCAAAGTGTTGACGCAGAAGTTACGGTAACTAATTCGGGATCGATCGCCGGTGATGAAATTGCACAATTATACATTACTGATGTTCAAGGCTCAACTCGCACACCGTTATACTCACTGAAAGATTTTAAACGCATTAGTTTGAAACCCGGTGAATCAACTACAGTGAAGTTCACTATTACGCCTTCCATGATGATGTTGGTAAATAACAAAGGTGAAAGTGTGCTTGAACCTGGCGAATTTAAAATCAATGTTGGAGGGTCTTTGCCAGGGAAGAGAAGTGCGGAGTTGGGAGCAAGCCAGGGTGTTGAAGGAGTCTTTGTAGTGAAATAGAGAATTGATCTTAGCAGTTAAACGTTAATACAAAACACTCTTAACGTTTAACTGCTACTTTTACCTGATGGGGAAGTGATGCAATAGTAACGTTGTCAAAGTTTTTTAATTTTCATCAATATTGAATCTTTTGGTCTCAAGGTAAATGCAGCTTTTATTGTCGTTGTGAAACCTGGTGGCAACTCCAGATAAAATTGTGACGCGATGGTTGAGAGTATCATAATACCTTCCATCCATGCAAACCCCTCGCCAATACACATCCTGTTCCCTCCACCAAATGGAAAGTAAGCATATTTAGGCAGGTTCTTTATTTTGTCATCTTCCCAACGCTGAGGAATGAAGTCGTCCGGATTGTCAAAGTATCTTTTATCCCGATGTACCAGGAAAATAACAGTAGCCAGTGCGCTATCCTTCGGAAAATGATAACCTTGTATCTCAACATCTTCGATCACCTCTCTCGCAATCGTCCATGCAGGAGGGTACAGGCGCAACGTCTCCTTGAAAATATTTTTTGTTATGTTCAGGGATTGATAATCGTCAGCTGAAGGAATCCTGGTTCCTATCTTCTCCTTTATTTCAGCATAAAAAGATTGATGCACTTCAGGATGCCTTCCCAAAAAATACCACGTCCACGATAAGGCTGTGGCCGTTGTCTCATGCCCGGCCAGGAACATGGTCATCACTTCATCCCTGATCTGCGTGTCAGTCATTCCAATTCCGGTTTCCTCATCTTTAGCTTGAATTAGCATTGAAAGAAGATCTCCTCTGTCCTCATCGCCATTCTTTCTGTAGGATGATACGATTTGAAAAATCTCTTTATCAATCTCCTTTCTTAGGGTATGAATCCTGTCTACAACGGATATCCTAATGCCTTTTTCAAGACACAAAAGATAGATCGGATTTTTAAAGATCTCACCTGCCGTATCAAGTAAGATCCTCATCCTGTTACTTATTTGCTCAACACGTTCGGAATCCAGTTGAGAGTTGAATAATGTTTTGGTTACAATTTGGAGTGCGATATTTGTCATCGCCTGAGAAATATTTATGGTATCGTTATTCTTCCAGTGCTTTATTTCATCCAACGTACATGTCACCATCGTCCGCGCATACTCCTGGATGCGCTGTTTGTGAAATGCTGGTGCGGCAAGTTTTCGTTGCTGACTGTGATAGCTGCCGTCGCTGGTGAGAAGACCATCGCCCAGGAAATTGCGCATCGCGCGATAGAGGCGACTCTTTCTGAATTTGCCTGATTGAGTAACCAGCATCTCACGGAGAATCTCCGGATCGTGGATCATATAATTTTTTGACCCTGGAATTGGCACATAGCACACATCACCATATTTGTCCACTTTATCACGGCAAAAGCCCAGCGGATCCGTTATCATTTGAGGAAACTCAAGGATGTCTGTAAAAAATGGTATCCTCTTTCGTTCGGGTATGAATTTCATAGACTTTTTTTAAGCGAATCATCCGGTAATCAGTTAATATGTAAAATAGTTAACCTTACTATCGCTATCAATTCTTAAGTCGTATTTCTTTAATGGACAGGATATTGGAGAAGTGTAGTGTTAGTGCGCTGACCTTAATGGTAAACTTCAGTTAGATGGTATTTGATGTCTTTTGATTTCCATTAATTCTGTAACCCTGAAAATTCCCCTTTCGATCAACTCCGGATCAGACCACGGAACAAAATGATTCATGTCATCTTTGTAAATAATTTCAACCGGTGCGTTGACGATCATTTTCTTTGCAAAGTCAGCATTACCCGGATCAACGAAAGTGTCTTTTCCACCTTGCACTACAACAATGGGAATTTTTATTTCAGACCAATGTGGAAGCATAGCATTCAATTCTGATTTGAAATTATAAAGCTCTTCATTTGACGCACGAAATGAACGTGGCAATATCCAACTCAGGAAGGGAGTTGATAAAGGAAAGCGAAACCATGCTTCATTCGGTTCGAGATCAGGATCGATTGAACCCGCTACCATTACCAAACCATCAATTAAATCAGGATGGTTAATTGCCATCTGTGCAATAACCGGCGCACCCAGTGAATGACCAACTAAGATCACAGGCCGGTTAGCTTTATATTTTTCTACGATAGGCATAAGCAGTTCTGCCTGTTTGTTAATGGAAGGTTCCGCGTTTCCAAAATTGCTGTATCCAAAACCTGGCCGGTCTGTGGTGATCAGCATAAAATGCTTAAGCAAGGCAGAGTCGGCAAGGAAATGAATGAAAGCGCTTAGCGAGCCGGGCGATCCATGAACAAAAAGAACGAGGGGATTTTGTTCATCACCCGAGCATACATAATGAATTTGACGATAGTCTACGTTGTAGCTCTGTTGCTGCGCGTGAATCTTTTGCTCGTTAAAATAGGCATCAATTTTTTTTGAACTCATGCGAAAGGTCATGCATGAGTGTAAAATAATCATGAGTAGCAGGAACGGCGAAAGAATAATCAGGATTCTTTTCCTTCGCCTCGTCATAAAATAGAAATTGATAACCTATAATTTTTTTTATTAGTGTCCGACTAAAAAAACGAACACCTAAATAATCCCTTGATTTTCTTGATTCCATAGTCTCTCTCCTTCGGAGAGAGGTAGGAGTGAGGCCAAATAAAAAAGCATCAAGAAAATCAAGGGATTGAAACGAATGTTACATTTTAGTCGGACAACAATTATAAACTACCGAACGCTACAGGAACTCATTGAAGACCCAATGTTTGTTTATACTGACCTGGATTGTGAACTGCCTCAATTGCCTTAATAACACCATCATCGTGTCTGAAGCCATTTTCTACCGTTCCTTTTTCCAGGTAGTGACGTGCTACAATATCTTCTTCTATGAGCATTTTGATCTGATCTTTGTAGAGAAGTAATTCGTTCTTTCGGCTATCATTTACTTTTGCACGAATCTGTTCGAGCTGCCCTTTCAAATCTCCATAGTACCGTTCTTTTTTCGCTTCTACTTCAAATTCTTCAAGTTGTCGCTCCAGGTACGATTCGAACTTGTAGTTTTTGCCTTTCATCCAGGTGAGAAAATCCTGGTAGTCAGCATCAGACAAGCTGAACGTTTTGGCGTCGGGCGCTTGCGGATGATTGTAAACGTATTGTGTTACGTAATCAAAAATGTAACCCTGCTCGTAAAGTGATTGCGTTAAGGGATGCATTTCAATTGAACCTGTTTTTATATCAGGATCAATTCCACCACCATCATATACTGACCGTCCATGCGTAGTCTTGAAAGCTTTTTTTAATGAGTCAGGAACAGAATCAACACTTCCATCGTCACGTCGATGAGAGTAGTCCAGCACCTGGATGCATCTGCCGGTGGGCGTGTAGTATTTTGCAGTGGTTACTTTAAGCTGAGAGTTGTATGAAAGCGGACGGCTTACTTGTACCAAACCTTTACCAAATGACTTCTCTCCCAAAACAATTCCTCTGTCATAATCCTGAATGGTGCCGGCAACAATTTCAGATGCAGAAGCGCTTCCGCGATTGATGAGAACAGCCACCGGAATTTCCGTATCTACCGGATGATTTAAAGTTTCATACGTTAGATTATTTTCAGGAATTTTTCCTTTTGTGCTAACTACCCTATGGCCCTTCGGAATAAATAAGTTAGTAACGTTCACGGCTTCCATTAACAGTCCGCCGGGGTTGCCACGCAAATCGAGTATGATACTTTTAGCGCCTTGCTCTTTTAGTGAGACCAGTGCAATACGAACTTCTTTGCTGGCATCAGGCGTAAAGTCTGAAAGTTGAATGTAACCAACATCACTGGACACCATTCCGAAATACGGAACATTGCTGACTTTTATTTTTTCTCTTTTGAACGTTAACTCGATGGGAGTTTCTGATCCATAACGTTTCACTGTGAGGCGAACAGGTGTACCGATTTGTCCTTTCATCAGGTGAGAGGTTTCACTGCGCGTAATTTTAGAAAGGCTTATATCATCAATTTTTGTAATCTCGTCTCCAATCTTCAATCCACCTTTTTGTGCAGCATATCCTTCCATGATCATAGTCACAATAGTATGATTGCGTACATCACGCGTTACTGCTCCGATGCCACCATACTGACCGGTGTTAAGTGTACGGAAATCTTCAACTTCATCTTCAGGAATATAGTTGGTATACGGATCAAGCGAATTGAGCATGGCGTCAATTCCCGTGCGTACCAGTTTATTGGGATTTACTTCATCAACATATAATGCATTGACCTCTTTGAAAAGAGAAGCAAAAATGTCAAGGTTCTTTGCGATTTCGAAATAGCGTTCAGCGGGTTTCGTGAAGGATAGGCCTGTAACCAGAATTGTAATGGCCAACAAGTAGATACTGATTTTCTTCATTCAAAACATGTTTAGACGTTCCTGCCCATAGGTTTAAAAGCTTGTGTTGAATTTGCCTTGCAGGAGGAATTGTTCAAAAGCAACACCACAAAAGTAATCACTTTAAACAAATGTTGTGCCTTTATAATCTACAAGAAAAATCGTAATAATGGGGTAATTATTGCGTGACCGGCAAATATAATTGGCCGATGTTGTCAATTAGCCAATGAGGGTTTCAATGCAATGTCGTTGAATTAAGCTCCATAAACTCCTCTCCTTCGGAGAGGTTGGGTGAGGCCAGATAAAAATAATGCTTAATTCAACGACATTGGCTAATTGGCTAATTTTCAAATTGGCTAATTAAACCCCCCACGCTTTTCGTAAAAACCGCAACCAGTTGCCATGCATAATGTTTTCAACGTCTTTTTGGGTGTAACCACGTTTTTCAAGCAATGGAGCAATTTTTTGGAGGTCAGCAATGGTTTCGAGGTCATACGGACTTTGTTCTTTGCCAAATGCTCCATCCAGATCTGATCCAATACCAATATGTAAAGCATTTCCGGCAATCTGGCAGATGTGGTCCATGTGATCGATTAATACATCAAGATTGCATTTAGCGCTTTCAGGCGTTGACACACCCCGCACCCAGTTCGGAACCATCATCCAGCTATCAAGCACACCGCCAATTACAGCGCCTCTAGTGATGAGTTCTTTTATCTGCTCATCACTAAACTGGCGGTTGTGATCCACCAATGCGCGACAATTGTTATGACTGGCCCAAACATGGCCATTGAAATTATCCATTGCTTCCCAAAAACTGTCATCACATAAATGAGTTGCATCCAGTATGATGTTGAGGCGTTCCATTTCTTTGAGCAACGCTTTACCCTGTGATCCCATTGAGCCTGTCGCATCCGTTCCTTGCGCATATCGTCCGGGACCATAATGCGCGGGACCCAGGGCACGTAGTCCATAACGATAAGCTCTTTCAAGATGCTCCAGCGTGATAATTGAATCAGCGCCTTCAAGGCTGAGAATATAACCTATTGATTTATTTTCATTGTCATCACTACTATTCCATCGCGTGATGTGCTCTTCAAGTGATTGAAGATCGGTTACTGAAAATAATTCACCTGCATCTTCCATTGCTCTATACCATGCCAACTGCGCTTGAGTATGCGCCCATGCCTGTTCAGGAGATTTCCATCCGGGCAATGGATTTTCTTTCGATACAAAACGTCCAATTTGTGTGGCGACAACAAGACCGATATTTCCTTTTCGCAATTCACCAAAGCTTACCACTCCCTTTCCACGATCAGGTTTATCGGTCATTCCTTTTTCGCGATCACGAATTTCCTGGACAGACATCCGCAAGTCACGGTTCCACTCCATGGCATTCATGCTAAGGTCAAGGTGTGCGTCAACTATAAACATTTTGATTTAAGATTTACGAAGTACGATTTACAATTTTGGGAGGGAATGGACAACAGGAAAAGATATTACAATTAAATCCCTCTACAATTAGTATCATTGAAAGATTATATTTGAAGTATGAACTGGAGAGATCACATCGTATCAGACAAGGAAGTTTGTTAGGTAAACCGACCATTAAAGGAACCAGGATTTCAGTGGAATTAATTTTGGATTTGCTGGCAAATGGATGGACTGAGAAGATGATACTGGAAAGTTATCCCAGATTGACTGATATTGATTTAAAAGCAGTTTTTGTATACAATAGAAAAAACTACAGTGATCTGTGATCCGTCAACCGTGATCCTTTCACAAACTCCTCTTATAAGTCTCTGGAACAGCAATAATATTTACAACAATAGCGATGATCAGCAACAGAAGAGGGTAGAGCAATCCTGTAAAAGGAGAAAGGAAAGTACTGATCACGAAAGAACTTTTTATTAACTCGGTAACTAACGGAGTGGCACCCCCAATAACACCATTCCCGATGTTATGTGCAAAGCCCATACCCGTATACCGGATTGCCGTTGGAAATAGTTCAAGCATAAAAGCTCCCATTGGTCCGTATAACAGCGATGTGCTCACCATCATTGATATTTGTAAAAGAATAAAGATAAGGATTGTCTTGTCACTGATAGCGTGTACTTCATTCAAACGCTGGGGGTTGCCAAGCTCCATAAACCAATAGAAGCTGAACGGAATAAAAATAAGACTAAGGATTAATCCCGAGAGAATTACTTTTTTCCGTCCAATCTTATCACTCAGCGCTCCGGCCTGTTGATAAAAGAATCCACCAAACAAAAATCCCACTGACATTATTAACAAAGCGGTGGTGTCGGGAATTTTAACAGATCGTTGAAGAAAAAATAAAGTAACGAATTGAGATGTATGCATGGCCGCGCTTTGTGCTGCGTTACCGCCAAAAATTGCCGTGAGCATTAACAGAAGATTTTCCTTTGAACGAAAGCATTCACGGATCGGAGCCTTACTTGTTTTTCCTTTTCGCTTAAGTTCCAGGTAGAGTGGACTTTCATTTAATTTAATTCTTATCAGGTAGCTGAAGAAAAAAAGTACAATGCTTATCAGAAAAGGAATTCGCCAACCGAAGGAGTTAAACTGTTCTTCACTCATGTTCGATCGGATGATGTAGACCACGCCAAGACTGAAAAGTAAAGCCAGTGGTGCTGTAGCTTGAATGAAGCCGGTGTAGAAACCTCGCTTGCCCTGGGGAGCATGTTCTGCAACATAAATGGCGGCACCGGTATATTCACCACTGATAGCAAGGCCTTGCATTAAACGAAACAATAACAATAAGACAGGCGCTAACCACCCGATCTGCTGGTATGTAGGCAAGCAACCAATGAGAAATGTAGCGCCACCCATAAGCATTAACGTAATGAGGAAAGAATACTTTCTGCCTATGCGGTCACCTATACTTCCAAAGAGCAGGGAGCCTATTGGCCTGACGAAATAGGAGGAAACAATAATGGCTACTGTTTCTAAAAATTTGGATTCACCGGGAGGAAACAATTGGGTTGATAATGTGTTGGCGAGGATTAGCGCCATGAAAAGATCATACCATTCAATCAATGTACCACCTGCAGATGCAAGGATGACCAGGCGAAGTTTTTTTTGGTCTGTTTTGATGGATTGGGTTTGCACCTACAGGTAAATTTTGGTGAGGGTTACGGATGATGGATGGAAGTTAACAGTTATTCGCTATCCGTTAATCATTAATAATAATCTTTTGTTTCATCTTGGTAGCCAGAAATTTTAGCTGCGGGATAAGAATCGAATAACCTTCGTGTCGCCTAAACGAGTGACGTGAAATGCGAAATTATATACGACACAAAGCAGAAGTTTTATTAAAGCGATGAATCCGCTAGTCAAATTGATAAACTTGGCTAAAAATGAAATCTTAGCTATGAAATACTCATCCCGGAGGGATGACATATTTGTAGCCCGGAGCTTCAGCTCCGGGTTATAGAATGAATTTCCTGGTGTGTCGACTACACGAGTTATGTGATATGCGAAATTATTACGACACACAAAGCAGAAGTCTAAATCGAAGAGTAGGTTACACATAACGCATAACAAAGCTTTTAACCTACACTGTAATCTTCCTGTTTCTTGACGTAATGTCCCAACGTTCTTCGGCATGATGATTTTTTACTACCACTGCTGTATCATAAAGCGCACACGTCGGACAGATGTGATACGGTACACCTACAAGCACATCGCCTACGTTCAGCTTTTGTCCATTTGTTTTTAATATCATATGTTCCTCGCTATGACCGATAGGCTCAAGATCCTGCACATTCAAAAAGAAAACTCTTTTATCCAAAGGATTTTCAGAGGCAATGGATTTGTGACCAAGATCAATGCATACAACATCTTCCTGTGGTTTTGAAATAACGCGGGAGAACACCAAAGCTGCATACACAAAGGGCTGTTCCGAAAGAATGTCGTGATAACCTTTGTCCCAATAGATAAATGTACCTGGACTGCATTCTATACCTTTTCGTTTGGCATGAATAGGAAAAGTGGGAGAGCCCCCTGCTATGATAATGGGTTCTTCAACTCCTTTTGAAAGTAATTCATCTTTTAAATTTTGAACGTGGCTAAAGGCAACGTCACATCGTTTTGTTCGTGCTGCCATATCAGTATCACGAATATGCCCGTCATAAGCATGTAGCCCCATGGCAAGAAGGCCTTCTTTCTTTGCCAATGACAGGTAAAGATCAACCGCTTTTTTGTCAGGTTTTATTCCCGTGCGATTCATCCCCACATTGAGGTCGATGTAAACCGGCAGACAATGATGAATGGATTCCATTACTTCATTCAGATGATTGGCAGTGGTTTCATTATCCACCAGGCAGGAAAAGGTTGTTGTGGGATAACGCTCAATAAGCTCAGCAAGACGCTTTGCTTTTGGGCCGACGGGTTGATACGCCAGCAATACATCAGGAGCGCCCGCCATTGCAAGCATTTCAGCCTCGGCTATTGTAGCACATTTGAATTTTTCAATTCCGGCTTCCAGTAGAAGCTGCGTGATGTTGGAAGACTTGTGTGTTTTTACGTGAGGTCTTAACATGGAAACATCACTGACAAAACTTTTGAGCGTGTCAATATTCTTTTTTACACGTTCAGGATAAACAACTAATGCAGGAGTATCTACTTCATTTATGTTGTCTATTTTGTACCAGCTTTCTTCCATTATTTATCGTCTGTTTTTGATTTATGCCACGAAGGCACTAAGACACAAAGGTAAATGCAGCATTTCTTTGTGCCTTAGTGTCTTCGTGGCAACAATGTATTTAATGCAATTCAAAGAGTGCTTCAATTTCTACCGGGATGTTATCAGGAAGAGATCCCATCCCCACCGCGCTGCGAACGCCTATTCCATTTTCTTCTCCCCAAACCTTGGCAAACAATTCGCTGCATCCGTTAATTACAAATGGGTGTCTTCCAAAATCGGGTGTGGCATTAACCATTCCTAAAACTTTTATCACACGTTTCACTTTATTAAAGCTCCCAAGGTTTGCCTTCAATGTAGACAGAATAGCAAGGCCCACCTGTTGTGCCGCAGCCTTTGCTTCTTCCGCGTTCATATCAACACCAACTTTCCCGATGATCAATGTTCCATCATCTTTTAATGTTCCATGACCGGAAACGTAAGCATGCTTTCCGTCAATGAGAAATGGTTTATACACTCCCATTGGTTTCGGAGGAGGAGGGAGGGTGAGTCCAAGTTGTTCGAAGCGTTGATCGGGTGACATGGTTATAAGCCTAAAGCTAAAAGCCTAAAGCTTAAAGTAAAAGTAATTCCGAATAAGAATTTGCTTGTCTTCATCACCACTACATCTTCACAATCCTTTTGGATGTGGCATCGTAATGTACGGGCAAATATTTTCAGGTCGATAAAGCACTGTAAATAACCTTCGCGATCTGGCGCCAGACTGCACTATCAAACATGATGAGTTCAAGTGTATGTTCAGCGATGATAAACATACCTCCATACAAAAGTACCGGGTGTATTTTGCCATTTTCAACTTTATCCCAAATCCATGCGATTACAATAAGGCTATCGGCTAATACCACAGCAAACCAGATATCAGGTCTTTCAACGGCAGGGAAGTAATGTCTGAATCTGAACCAGGCGGGCCATAACAAAAGTATCGTTGCCAAAAGCATTAGCCTTTTATGAGCTTGCGCATTTTTTCTGTAAAGGATTCCGCATACTACGAAGCATAAAAAGATAATACCTGATGTAAGTACACCAAAGAATCCCGAGATAGCTGTTTCACCCAGGCCTGAAGCAAGTTCTTTGTTGACGGTAAACAGTCCTACCGGTATGAGTGTTATGGCTGCTCCCAGGGCAATAAAAAGTCCGGCGAAGCCCAGGCTTTTATGAGTCTTAAAGTTTTTTGAATGAATAAGCTGGGATTGCACCACAAATAATATGATCCATGTAAAGGCAAAAAAGCCGTGCAGGTGAACGGTGAATGGCGCATGAAATGTTCCGGAAGCTACTGGAATAAAAAAGGTTTTTGCGAAACCAATGAGCACAGCCAATACGCCAACAAAACCAATGATTAGAAAAAATCTCGACTTACGTTTCAAATGTATTTTATCTTTTTATTGCCTGAAATTGTGGGCGATTGCCTATCGATTCCTGTATTCTATTCTGTATAATGCTAAAGTTAGCATAAGGATTTGGTTCCTAAAATATAAGAACTTCTTCAACTTACCAATAGCCATTTACTTTAAACAAGAAAGGCAAAGTAACAATGTGCGTTTTGGCTAATAGTTTAGATGTGCTCTTCAATAGTTTTACGAGATGCTAACGACTCAAAAGAATTTTTGGCGGTAAGTTCAAAACTATTCTTAAAGTGAGATAAAAAAAGGATGTCAGCATCTTTCATAGAAGGAACTTCAGTATGATAAGTATTAACCTTAAACGATTTACTTGGCCCGTTGGCATAATGTTCTTTGTGCTGGCTCAGACTCCGCTTCCAGTTTTCATTGGGAACCCGGATAATCGCCGGAACTGAATTGCCCGTAGTGTTTTTTAAAACACTTTTTATTTGAAAGGTAAAACCACTTCTTATAAAATCAGGCACAGTATTGTTTTTATTATCTGCTGGAACAGGGACAGATTCTTTATAAGGCTCTATGGCCTCTACTTCCACGATGAGATTTGATGTGGTTACGATGGTTTCCAATGTTAAGACAACTTCACGGATTATGCTCATAATTTATTTGATTCAAAATAAACACCCTTAAGGGTTTCTCTAATCACAGTTAAATATTTTGTGATTCTAATTTCATTCTTAGTAGGGGATAGTCTCTTCCCTGGTCATCTTTGTCAGTTCTCTCATACGTTTTAAATCCGAGTCGCTCATAAAATTTAATCGCACTTGAATTTTGCTCGTTAACGTCAACCTTGTCAGCGTTAAGTTCAGTTACTGCGAAGTCCATCAATTTTTTACCCAATCCTCGTCCAAAATATGTAGGGTCCAAGAAAAGCATTTCTACTTTCTTTTCCGCTACACCAAGAAATCCAATTACGCTGTTATCTTGTATAAGGCAATAAACGTCAAACGCGCCAAAGTCAATAGTATGAACAATTTCTTTAATTGAAACAAAGTCTGCGTGACTTAAAAAGTCGTGCGTTGCCAAAACTGATTTTTCCCAGACAGAAAGTATCTGTTCTCTGAATTGCTCTTCGTATGGTTTTATATTGGTATGTAGATTCTGCATAATGTATCATGCAATAGTTACCAACGTTGGCGGCAGTTCTATTCTTTGTCCGTAATCTTTCTTTTATTTCTCAATGGACACTTTTACTTTATAGTCTTCGGGTTTATATTCTACGCTTAAATCAGGATAAGGAGCAATGTCCAATAACTTATATGTTATCCTATTTATTAATGTGTCTTTTTTAAGATTCGGGGCCAAGTCAATTGTAGATAAGTCAAATGTATATTTGTAATTCCCGTCCACAATTAAATTAAATCTGGCCGCAGCATACCCTGCCCAAATGCATTGTGCACCATTAGGACACCTTAAGTCATTAATGCAATAACCTTGCAATATGATTCCGCTCTCAAAGTCAAAGTAAATGTCATTTACCCCTAAAATGATTTCGTTGTTTTCTTTTTCGCTTTTTATGTTATATCTCTGATAAGTCTTTGTAGGATTTTCCGGAACACCGGTCAATCCAGAAATTTGGATTTTGTCTTTATCAATGAAAATCAGATCGTGTATTGTTTCTCCTGCATTATCTCCAATGAAATCAATTGCTATTTTATTATCAAATAGTCGATAGTTAAAATCTTCAAATCGTTCGTAGTCTTTAGCGAAAAGGCCGAACCTTCCATGATTTTTAGAATAGAACTCTATGAATTGTAATCCATAACTCTCGCTATCAATCCACTTTCCTTTTAAATCAAAAGTCGTTTCCTCGTCTGAACAGCTAAATAGCCCCAACAGTAAAAGAAGTCGGATTGTTATTTTGGTTCTCATAATTTTTCCTACTCCATCAGACACATATTTTCTTCATTTGGTTGTAATGTCTCTACTATTTTACAGGGTTCACGAAATTTGCCGTCAACCCTTTGGCTATATGCGATGTTGGTTTAGGAGGGCTTGAAAATGGAATGTAGCGGAATGTTAAACCCGATCTTTTGCGAAATTGTCCCCGTGACCGGACTACATTTTGAAAACCGCAATTGCAAATAGTTACCACCAGTAGACGTCCACTGTTACTTCTTCGCCCTGTTTAGTGTCTCTAATTTGTCGGCCTGTTAACAATAATTTTTATTACTCTATAGAATCTCTCCCCATACTCAAGTCGGATCTCACCGTCATATTGGTTTTTCGAGTCTCTTTCTATCCATCTAAAGTAACGTGTCAATTCTTTCTCCTTGTCACTAAGTTCAATTCCTTTTGAATCTCTTGATTTGGAGAACGTATAATAGGCGGAAATATATCCTCCTTTAGATTTCAATTCTACTTTCTCAAAGCTATTTGAAATTCTGTTTAAGGTATCCGTCTTGAGCAATTCGGCCAGGTTGATATCGCGTCCATTTGTTTTTCTTAAATGGTCTTGGGCTAAGATTGATAAAATCAAAACGTCCTTATTGTTTTCCGAGACAGTACTTGTGACAGCAGTCGAAGCACATCCCGCGATGAACATTGTTAGTGCGATTAGTATTTTCATGTCTATCGCCTGAGCTTTGTGGCCAATTCGCTGCGCGGGGACTTCGTTTAAGCCTTATATGTTAGCGGTAGTGTTATCACTGTTTCTTAATTTCAACACGTCTGTTTTTTGCTTTGCCGTCTTCTGTTGAGTTGTCAGCAACAGGCTTGTCTTGTCCGTAACCTG
>CAZFRM010000006.1:37362-197450 GCA_964521255.1 uncultured Roseivirgaceae bacterium | reverse complement strand
TAATTTCGTTCAGCAACGTGGGACAGTGACGCGCTTCGAAAACCCAAGCCGTCATAAACATAAACGTTATGCACAAGCCCTAATGAGAGATTAGTTACATGGACAGAGAATTAACTAACGACAATAAAGAAAACGAAGAGATTGAATCATTAATCGAGAAGATTTCAAGTTCTGCCATTCAATTTAGGAACACAACTGGTGACGTAATTTTTAAACGACTGGCGCGCTTTTTTCAAAAGAAACAAAAACAAATAACGAGGGACTCAAGACTAGAGGAAATTTTTCCTAAGACCTTCAGTGAGGCGGATTGGTATGAGTTAGAAAAAATAGGATTGAAAATTCCGGGACTTCAAAGAGCTAAAGCGTTTGACTATCTATCAGTGACATATTTGATTATTACCTTTGGTGTGTTGTTTGTATTTTCTATTCTTAACTTGGATTTAGTATTTGTTGTTTGGGGACTTCCTGTATTTGGCATTCTTGTAACTTTGACCGGAAGCCCGGTCCTTCTATTCATGCTAATATTCAAAAGACGACACTTTCCTTGTGAATCGATTGACAATTTAATTGACCAAATAATTTCAGTCAATTGGACGGACCTAATGACTGATGATAAAAAATTATTTAAAGAAATTGTACGCCAAGAGAATGAGTTGGGTGAACGGGCCAGTGCATAACACTATATATAAATCATAGGCGGGTTTATTTTATTAAGATAAATTCTACAAGTAAATTTATTTATCAAGTGCTATTAATCCGCCTACACTTTATATACACACCGTTGTAGGTAAGCCGTTGGTTAGTGCCTGCAAATCAAAATTTAACGAGACAATGAATTTTATCGACAGAAGCTCGCTATTATTTCTAATTTTTCTGATGGCTGGCTGCCAGAGTCAACCAACTGAGAACATTTATAACACTGATACACTCAAGATTTCAGGTAAAGCAGTTGTTTTCTTGACAATTACCAGGAAAGAATTTGATGCTATACCTAAACAATTACATCCAAGCATCGATACTTACCTTGACAATTTTTTCCGATACTCGGACATGGCAGCTGATAGTCTAAAGTTATCGGGATACAAACTGGATGTGACTGCGAACCGATTTGTCAACATTAAGCTTAACGATGGGACGTACAGGACATTTGATCGACTCTCTGGAAATACAGACATCGTTGGATTTGTTCTCACCGATGGAGTACATGAACCTCTTATCAAATTCGGGATTACGACAGATTCCGCTCTAGTATCAACAGTTCATGATTTCATGCGAGATTGACCTGAGATTTGTGTTCATCCTCCATGAAATGAAAGGGACTCCGCCCTTGTTGGTGTTCTTCACCAACAAGCACACTTCCCATTTGTTGGTGGCGCGATCTTGTTTGCCACTTATAAGTATTTCAATTCAGAGTAAACAGAAAATTGAATATAACGACAACCCTACTGGACAATTAATCAAATTTCGTAACAAACAGCGCCTGAAATGAAAAAGAATTACTTCTTATTAACAAGTGTGTTGCTTCTTAGTCTATCCATAATTGCCTTTTCTGATAATTTGATTACCGATGTGGGGCAAGAAAGCAATAGCGACCCAAAGTTTATTATTCACGGACTGTTCATGTTTGCCTGGTTTATTATATTGATCGTTCAAACCAATTTTATACGGAATGGAAATTACAAAGCTCATATGAAATGGGGAATTGCAGGTATGATTTCCGCAATCGGTGTTTTACTAAGCACGGTATTTGTATTTGCTGCGGTGTATGAAGGTTGGAATGCGATGCCTTATTTCGCAAAAGCTAACCGTTTTTTTATGCTGAGTTTTGCCGTTTTAATTATGCTTGGCTACTTAAACAGACAAAACGGAATAAAACACAAACGGTTTATTTACTTGGCTTCGTTGTTGATTCTCGAACCTATATTGAGCCGGGTAACAGGAAATCTGCATATTGAAAATGTCGAAGCATTTGTTGCTATTGTTTGGAATGGACTGTTCATCTCCCTGTTTGTGTATGACTGGCTTACGTTGAAAAAAATACATAAAATCAGTTGGATGGGATTTGTGTGGTTTTATATCGTATGGACAATTTCAGTACTGACTTAAAAAAATGGCAACCCACAACAACATTAGCGCTCATATTACGACAAAGGCATTTGCTAAATATTATTTTTTACATACTGACAATAAGTTCAGCGGTTGGACAGACTTGCCGAGATATAAGAGATATTACCATCAAATCCGCGTGTACCATTGTTAACTGCCAGCGCATCAGACAGTGTAGGTGTCCGATAAAAATATTAAATTGAAGAAAAATGCAACTATGAAAAGGGAAAAGGCATTAGAGGCAGTCAAAGACCTTCCCCAGGAATTTGAGCTGGAGGACCTTATAGAAAAGCTTGTCTTCATGGAAAAAGTTGAAGAAGGATTAAAGCAACTTGATCAAGGGAAAACTGTTGACCATTCTACGGTTAAGGAAATGGTAAAGAAATGGTAAAAATTGTTTGGGACAGACCTGGCAATTGACGATTTAAAATCAATTCACGAATACATTTCAAAGGACTCAAAATTTTACGCCGATAGATACATCAATAAACTCATCAAGAGAGTTGACCAACTTGAAAGTTATCCTCAATCAGGCAGAGTGGTTCCTGAGTTTGGCAAGGAAGACATAAGGGAACTGATTGAAGGTAACTACAGAATTATTTTTAGAGTTAAGACTGACCACGTGGGAATTGTTCGGGTACATCATTCTTCCAGACAACTAAAGGATCTCAAATAAATACACCAGCAGAAAATTGGTAGACCGACCGTGAATTGTCAGGTTCATCACCGATCAGCGTCACCGGCCTCCGGGGAGCAGATGTCCGCAAATCTTCCCTCCTCCAAATCATTCCGTACATTTAAGCTTTAGACAGTTTCCATGATTCATAAAACACGCGGTATTGTTTTCCGATTCACCCGCTTCCGGGAGACTTCTATCATTGTTAACATCTTCACAGAATTGTTCGGACTTCAGTCTTACATTGTCAATGGTGTGAGAAGCAGCAAATCTTCCGGCAATAAAATAGCGCTTTACCAACCCCTCACCTTACTGGACCTGGTAGTCTACCATCGTGACAATGCGAACATTAACCGCATTAAAGAAATAAAATGTTTTCATCCTTACACATCCCTCGCTACTGATGTCAGGAAATCTACCATGGGAATGTTTATCAATGAAATTCTTAACAAGACCGTAAAGGAAGAATCGCCGGCGCCGGAGTTATTTGAATTTATATTTCAATCGCTGCTCATACTCGACAGCCAGGAAAAAGATTATGAAAACTTTCACCTTATCTTTCTTTTGAAACTCAGCCGGCTGCTGGGGTTTGGTGCGCATAACATTAACGAAATATCAGGATCACGGATTTTAAACAAAGAAGAAGAACAAGCGTTGGAAAGTATTTTAAAAGCAGAGTACAATCAAGCCGTTTCCATTAACCATAGCCAACGTAGGGCTATCCTTAATCACCTGTTACAGTTTTACGCTGAGCATATTGAAACCCTGGGTGAAATAAAATCGGTTCCGGTTTTGCGTGAATTACTTTCATAACATTATATTTAATCATTGTTGTCCGACTAAAATGTAGCATTATGTAGGTGTTTCTTTTTTTAGTCGGACATTCGTGATTTAAAAACCAAATCCAATTCTCATGCGAAAACTAATTGCCTTTATCATCTGCTTCTGCGCAACAATTTACGCAAGTGCTCAATGCAACGAATTTTATCAATTCATCCAGGGAAATGAGTGGGAGTATCAAACATCCAATGCCAAAGGAAAAGTTACCGGCAAGAGCCATCAAAAAGTTACGAGTCTTGAGAAAACTTCAAATGGTTTTACGGCCAATATAAATTCGGTCTTTTATGATGACAAAGGAAAGGAAACCATGAAGGGTGACCTGACCTACAAATGCGAAGATGAAATCATGTATATCGACATGAGGAATTTTATCAGCGAAGAACAATTACAGGCCTTTAAAGGATATGAAATAAAGGTTGAGGCGGAAAACCTGGAGATGCCATCAAGTCTTTCGCAAGGTCAAACGCTTAAAGACGGTTCGGTTACAGTAACTGGCGTTGGGTCCGGTCTTCCCGTGTCAGTTACTGTTAAAATCACTGACCGCAAAGTTACCGGTAAAGAAACCATTACCACAGCTTATGGTACTTATGAGTGCTATAAAGTTACCAGCAGCATGGCTGTGCAAACCCAAATGGGAATAAAAATGAATATGAATTTTTCAGCGATCGACTGGATTGCTTTGAAAGTCGGTGCAGTGAAAAGCGAATCTTACAACAAGAGCGGCAAGCTGATGGGGACTACCATTTTAACGATGTGGAAGTAATTTCACGCAAAGAGCGCGAAGTTAATGCGCAATGCTCGCAAAGAGATAATAAGACCAGCACTGCTTTTGCGGACTTTGCGGAAAATATTAGCGGGCTCTGCGTGAAATAAAGGGCACGCTATCTACTCATCCTTAAACTCAAATTGAATATTGGTCGCTATACCAATACGAAACCCGTAATCAAGATATTTTCCATCCTGGAATGCGGCTGCCACTTCGAGGCGTAAGAATCGAAAAATTCCATCAATTGAATAACCGACTTCCGTGTAATTGCTTGACGTAGGCGTAGCCAGGTAGTTTATAAAAACATTTTCACGAATGCCTGTCATGCGCACAACAGGGATGCTTGTTACCAGGAATTTTCTGAAATGATAATGGAGATTGCCTGAAAAATATTTATCGGATGTGGAATAAAGATAATAGTCAAGAAGTCTGAAACTACCTACAGGATCGCTTGTGCTAAACGGCGTGAGATTACCGAGGAAATGTTTATAATCCATGAAATAAAGTTTGTCTGCATTCAGGAGTGCACCAGCGCGAACAGCCAGATCCAACTCACCCCGAACACCAACCTTTAAACCATATTTAACACCCAACTCCAACTGATCAAACTTGATATCACTTCCCATAAGGTTATCAAAACCTTTTCTATACTCCAGCATAAAGGTTGGTGTTGAATTGCCCACCTCTTGTCGCGCGCCATTATGGATACGAAACTTAAGCCAGGGTCGCGCAGTAATACCTACCGTTCCAATTAATGCATTATGTTCCGGGAATCCGGTATCGGGTAGCTCAACGCTTACCGGACGATTAGGCGTATATTCTTCAATTTTGTTATTGTTGATCAGCTTAAAGTCTGACGTATTAAATAATTCACGCCGCTTCATCCATGATAACGACCCGTATACGCTGTAAAATAAATTAAGATTTCTTCTGTAATAAAGATCGAGATAGTCTCGTTCGTAGATCTTCATCAGGTTCTTCTCCAGAAATAAAGTAGTGAATGTATTTACGATCGGCCATATAGGTTGATCGGCATTGTATTGTTGTACATAACGACCGCCATCAGCTTTAAATTGGAATTTTTTATTTCTGACGTTGAATAATAAATGACCGGAAAAAGATTCACGTTCGAAAGCATAACGAAAGGCAGGTGTTACGGTTAATCGGGTTTTGTTTGTATCCTGGAGAACTACACCGTAAGATAATTTGTAAACAAAGTAAAATCCATCCACCGTATTGAAGCCTCCTGTTGGTGTGTGGATTTTGAAATTGGAATGCTTACCTGTTTTATAATTATCACCAATAAGAATATCCCACACCTGAAATCCTTTATGCTTTGATTGTTTCAGTGTATCGCCTTCTTCTTTTCGTCTGTCAATTGCTGCAAGACTATCATTTTTCTGATATCCCTTTACTTCTTCAACAGTTAGTGGTATAGGGCGAATGGTTGACCAGTATGCCGAATCTTTTTTATAGGCTCCACTATCTATTTTGTGTGTTACATCAGAAATTACTTCAGGTTCTTTTTGCCGTTTGAGTTCCTGCTTTTCATACTCCTTGATCATAGTCTTTAATTCCTTGCGCGTAATTTCCTTACCCGACTCAAGACGTTGCTGCAGCTCATTATTTTTATCTGCAAATTTTTTATCAATTTCTTTTGCATGTTCCTTCTCAATCTTTTCATCAATCACTTCCATTTTCTCAGGCTCAACATAGAGTTCAGGATTTAATTGAATTTTGTAGTTGCTGATAGAAGCCAGGTATTTGTATTCAAACTCAAAACCAAAAACTTTTCCATCCACTGTAAACCGGAAAGATACAGGCAGCCAGATTTTATCTTCAATTGGTGCGTACATGGAGTTTACAAAAAAACTGATACCATACTTCGTTGTCTTCACATCAAGACTGTAGATGCTCCACCAGTTTTCAACAATGTTGATTGTACCTTCAACAACATTATCCCCACGCGACCGGGGAGTAACTTTTATCCTGCTCACTTCATACTCTCTGTCTTTGAAAGTGCCTAAATACTCAAAGCGATAATACGAAAATGCTTTGGGCGACAAGGGAGAAATTGTTCCTCCTACTTCAGATTCATAGAAACTTCCATAGATGAAAGGATTAGGTGAGGTATTGTTATCCTTTCCATCACTGTATATGGAAATAACTTTTTCATCGAACTTGTTTGGGCGCGTGTAATTTATTTCGCTTACTGACTCCGATACATACACCCTGTCTTTTTCAACGCCTTCTTTTTCAAGCGCACGCTTTGCCAGCCAGGGATAATCCTTGAGTTTACCGGCGCCTTTTATGTAAACCTGTGCTGAATAACCATCCAATTGATTCCTATGGTAGTTGGCTTTGGCAATGGCTTTTCGCATAATAGTGTAAGCGGGATCTTCATTGCCGGCTCTTACTGTTACAGTTTGAAGAACAGTAATTTGAGTTTTTAGTGTAATGTTTTCTTCAACGAATGTATCCGTTATTTCAATTTGTCGCACCTGCGTTTCATATCCCAGGTATTGATACGCTATATCATATCTCCCCGGAGGCAAGGTCAATTCATAATAACCATTTTCATTTGTTGTGGTACCGGTTCCCGTTTGCTTAACGAATATGGTGGCATAGGAGAGAACATTCCCATCTTCACTTCGGATGGTTCCTTTGATGGTACCACCAATAGTTAAAAGAGAAGAAGTACAAAAGAGAAGACAAGAGAGTATTTTTTTTATCATCGGTAAAATTGTTTGCCCCGGATCATTTCCTCTACAGGATCCGGTACCAGATAACGTACCGACTGACCTTTTCTGATGCAATTCCGGATAAAAGTAGCTGAAATATCAAGCAGGGGCGCTTCAACCATTTTAACGTTAGGATGATCTTTCAGTTCGGAAAGTTGCATGTTCGGCCTGGGATAAACATATAAACCGTAATCTTCCAGGATGCGCTCGTGATTTTTCCAACGCGTAAACCCTTCAAGATTATCGCCACCGATAATTACTTTGAATTTTTTATCAGGGTGTTTTTCAGAAAGATGAACAAGTGTATGAATTGTGTAGCTCGGTTTGGGCAGATGAAATTCAACATCTGATACTTCCAGCTTGTAATTATCGTGGATAGCAGCCCGAACCATGTCGTACCGATCAAACTCATGCAGCAATCCCTTGCTGGGCTTAAAAGGATTTTGAGGAGACACAATGAACCAAACTTTATTAAGGTCAGTCGTTTCTGCCATGATATTGGCAATGATCATATGACCCATGTGAATGGGATTGAAGGAGCCGAAGAAGAGGCCGATGTTTTGGTTCAAATCAAAATATTTGTCGTGAGCAGACGTTCTCGCGCATCAAATTGTTACAAGAATAAAATCACAATAACCTGTGAATTAGTCTTAAAGTCTTCTCCTGGGTTTACGTTGTGTTAATTCCCTCAGATAATCTTCAACTAATTTTGAAAGACTTATTCCTTTCTGTTTTACATACGTCTTTGCAAGATCCTTTACTTCTGTATTGATTGTGAAGGTAATTTTTTTCTTCGTTGACATACTCTCAGGTAGTTACATTATTTTATGTGCTGGCCGTGCGTAAGTTAGCCTCCATTAATCAAATAAAAAATAGCTGAGCCCAGACCGTAACGGTTATGAGTAAAGAGTTTAAATGTCAGGATAATAGTTGTATGGGATCTTGAAGATTAACGAGAAGTTATAACATTCGACACATCATGAAATGGACATCGGCGCATTCAATTCGCTAATCGGCTAATCACCCATCCGCTAATTATGCTTAAACTCATCATACAACCGCTGCGATTCCTTCAACGATTTAGTCAGGTCTTCATTCACCACCACCTCATCAAACTTATCCTGAAAGCTCATCTCAAATTTTGCTTTGAACAACCGGCGTGATAAACTTTCATCGGTTTCCGTGCCACGTTCATTAAGGCGTTGTTTTAAAATTTCAATGGAAGGAACCTTGACGAAAATAGCGAGCGCTTTATCACCGAAATATTTTTTCAGATTTAATCCTCCCTTAACATCAACATCAAAGATCACATTCTTTCCCCCCGCCCAGATCCGTTCGATCTCAGACTTTAATGTGCCATAGAAATTTCCTGCATAGACCTCTTCCCATTCTATGAATTCATCATTATCAATTTTCTCTTTGAATTCTTCAGGAGAAAGGAAGTAATAATCTTTGCCATCTTGTTCTGTGCGTCCACGCCGGTCACGTGTTGAGGCGGAAATAGAAAATCCGAGATCGGGATTGTTAGCTAAAAGATGTTTTACGATAGTAGTCTTGCCAGAGCCTGAGGGCGCTGAAAAGATAATTGCTTTACCTTCCATCAACCAGCGGTGTTGATGAGGTTTTTAATGTTCTGAATAATTTCAGAAGGCGCCTGGTGATTTCCGCATTTTGTTTTGAGCAGGTCGCGGATGGCCATTTCAAGGTGATACTTTTTATAACATGGCATGCAAACATCCAGGTGTTTCTCCACAAATTCTTTTTTCACTTCGGCCGATGCATCACCATCTAAAATCGACTGGAGCATTTCAAGACAATTCTTTTTCTTGTGAGGCTCCGGTGGGCTCTGGTCAAATTGATTCATTAGGATAGGATTTAAGCGTTTTTATAACCCATTTTTTTGGCGTATTCACTTAGCTTTTCTTTTAACAAGTTTCGCGCACGATGCAGGCGGCTGCGCACGGTTCCGATTGGTATATCCAAAATTTTAGCCATCTCATCGTATTTAAACCCTTCGAGGTCACACAAGATGATAACGGTTCTAAAATCTACATCCAGGGAATTGAGAGCATTAGAGATCTCATCCCCAATCATGTCTTGTAATGCCTCTACACGCAAATCCGGTGTTATCTGCCGGTCAACGTCCTCAGAGTTATAATAACTTTCAACTTCCTGATAATCGACTTTCGAAGGCTCCTTGCTCTTCTTGCGATAATCATTGATGAAGCTGTTTTTTAGAATTCGAAACAGCCATGCTTTGGCATTAGTTCCTTGTTGAAAAGAATCTATAAAACGAAAGGCCTTTAAATAGGTGTCTTGCAAGAGGTCTTTTGCATCATCCTCATCCAATGTAAGGCGGTAAGCAAAGTTGTACATGGAGTTTATATGGGGCATAAACTCATTATCGAAAATGCTTTGCTTTTCCTTTTCTGAATAGTGTTGTTTGGGAACTTCGAGTTCTTCCATAGAATGGGTAAAAATAGTAAAAATGATTTAATAAAAGTCAGAAAGACCGGAAGTCGGAAAGTCTGGAAGTATGTCTACTGAATTTTTGAGATTGTTCTCCGGGATGTAAAGCATAAAAGCAATGCAAATCTACTTTCATAGTTGCATTGCTTTCGGACTTCCTGACTTCCCTACTTTCGGACTATTTTATCTACTCGCCACCAGCCCGAATGATTTTACCATGTTGATAAACTCAATTCGATATCCTTCTTTATCGTGACCACGCGATCCTTCTGCTAATTGAACCACCTGGTCGTAAGTGAAATCCTTAACGTATTCTGATTCTCTCAACAACATTCCAAAAGCTGCTACCGATGCCGACCAACGGAAATTGTTTGAAGTTTTTGCCAATAAGATGTTTGAATCATTTAGCGGATGAACGATAAGCTTGCTCACATCTTTATCAGGTTGTTTGTAGCGAAGCTTAATCGTCATCAATTCTTTTGACTTATATGCATCGGGATCGATTTTAGTTTTTTGATATTTCAAATCATCAACTTTAAAAAATTCACTTTCTACACCGACAGGAATAATTTCATACAACGCCGTTACGGTGTGACCTGCACCCAATTCACCGGCATCCTTCTTATCGTTATTGAAATCTTCATCTTTCAACAATCTGTTTTCATAACCGATAAGACGATAAGCTTTTACTATCGTAGGGTTGAATTCAATTTGAAGTTTCACATCTTTGGCAATGGTAAACAGTGTTCCACCAAATTCATTCACCAAAACTTTTCTGGCTTCCGTTATATTATCGATGTACGCATAATTACCATTTCCTTTATTCGCCAGTACTTCCATTTTAGAATCTTTGTAGTTGCCCATACCGTATCCAAGAACGGTAAGGAAAATTCCTGATTTACGCTTCTCTTCAATCAACCGTTCCATGGCAGCGTTGCTTGATTCGCCAATATTAAAATCTCCATCTGTAGCCAGTATTATACGGTTGTTGCCATCCTTTTTAAAATGTTCTTTCGCTACTGCATACGCCAGTTTAATTCCTTCACCACCGGCTGTAGAACCACCTGCTTCCAGACGATCAATTGCATCTAAAATAGTTCGCTTCTCTGCTCCTGATGTAGGTTCAAGAACCAATCCCGCAGCGCCTGCATACACCACAATGGCAACATGATCTTGTTCTCTAAGTTTTTCCACTAACATTTTGAAAGATGATTTTAAAAGCGGCAGCTTGTTCGGATCATTCATTGAACCTGATACATCAATCAAAAACACGAGGTTGGATGGAGGCAAATTTTCAGTGGGGATTCTTTTTCCCTGTAGGCCTACATGTACCAGCTTATGTTTTTCATTCCACGGTGCAGTTGAGATTTCAGTGATCACTTCAAAAGGATGCTCACTTGAAGGTTGATTATAATCGTAATCAAAGTAGTTGATCATTTCTTCAATGCGAACAGCATCTTTTGGTGGTCGCTGACCGTTGTTGATAAACCTTCTGATGTTACTGTATGAAGCGGCGTCAACGTCTATTGAAAAAGTTGAGAGTGGTTTTTTCAACGCTTCGTGAAAAATATTTTCTTCTATGCCATCATATTCTTCGGTGTTCCATTGAGATTGTTGCTCATAGTCATATGTGGCGGCTGGACTAACCGAACGGATACCACGAATTTTTACAGATGCCCCTGTCACATCCTTTCTTTTCTGTACACCATAACCTATAACTACAACCTCTTCAAGCGCTTGAATATCTTCTGCAAGGGTAACATTGATAATGTCCTTTTCACCGATTTTGATTTCTTTGGAAACATAACCGATGAACGAGAAAATCAATTTGCCTCCTGTTGAAGGAACCGTAATCTGATAAACTCCGTTTCCATCCGTAGTTGTTGCGGTGGTGGCACCTTTTAGAAGTACATTAACACCCGGCATTACACTTCCATCAGAAGCTGCCGTAACTTTTCCTTTAATTACTCTGTCTTGTGACGGACTAAATGCAAGACATACAAAGACAAGAGCAATCCATACGATATTTAACTTTTTCATGGTAGTTTAATTTTGGATATGAGATTCAGGAGGCAGTTACTTTCCATAAAACTTTCACAGTTTTTTCTACATCCATTTTAAATGACCCTTACTTCAGGATTTCAACATCTTGATTTTTCGTATTATTGAGCAATGCTGCTTCCGAAACCACATCAGGAAATGACTGACCTTGAGCTCGTTGAGCTTTATAAAAAGTCTGGTGATATGGAAATCCTGGGGTTGCTGTACCAGCGATATACATCCCTGGTGTATGGTGTGTGTCTGAAATACCTTAAAGATCGTGATGAAAGCAAGGATGCTGTGATGCAAGTGTTTGAGAAGCTCATTACCACCCTGCGGCAACACGAAGTCACTCATTTTAAAAGCTGGCTCTACGTCACGGCACGAAATCACTGCTTAATGGAAATCAGGTCCAGAAAGGGCAAAAAATTTGAAGAAATTAGTCCGTTTATTATGGAATCCAATGGTGATCTGCATCCTGACGATGGTCTGGAATTGGAAGCCAATCTTGGTAAATTGGAGAAATGTATGGAAGAACTTGGGCATGAACAGAAACACTGTGTTCAGTTGTTCTATCTTCAACAACGGTGTTACCAGGAAATCACTGACATGACCGGATATGATTTTAATAAAGTAAAAAGCTTTATACAAAACGGGAAACGAAATTTGAAAATGTGCATGGAACGAAATGCATAACCTGCAAGACGATATCGAAAAATACCTGAGCGGAAAATTAAGTCCGGCAGAGATGCATGCACTTGAAAAGAAAGCGCTTGACGATCCTTTTCTTGCAGAAGCTATTGAAGGAGGATCGGCTATCTCACCGGATGATTTTATTGCAGATGTAAAAAGTTTACAGTCGTCAATAAGCGCAAAGGCAAACCAGAAAGGATCACCACAATCATTTTACTGGAAATGGCCGCTACGAATTGCCGCAGGACTTTTGCTGTTAGCCGCATCAACATTCATTGTTCTTAACATTGTAGACGAAAAAGCAAACACCAATTCAATAGCGCTAAACAAAACGGAGGAAGAAACACAACCCGGTATTTCAACACCTGGTTTATCGGACTCAGTTTCAAGCGACGATGAAATAACGGTTAAACAAGAGGCCATTCAATCTGCAACAGAAGCATCTCCGGAAAAAACAGAGAGACGCGTAAAAGAAGAAGATCAGCCCAAAGAGACGGCAGAAGAAACCAAACCCAACTTTGCATTAGATTCTGAAAAACCAAAAGAACATCTCGAAGAAATTATTGTAGAAGAGAAAGCTGAAGCTGATGAAGTTATAATCTCTCCCAGTCTGGCGCAGGAAGAACTTAAAAAAGATGACAGGGCAAAAATGAAACGATCTGTCAATGAAAAAGAAGACGCTAAGCGAAGATCGGCAGATGTGGCTCAATCCGCTCCGTCAGGTGCACCTGTTTCTGCCAAAATAAAAGTGCCATCAAAAATCATTAAAGGAAAAGTTACGGATAAGGATGATGGATTACCCTTGCCCGGTGTGAATGTATCCGTGAAGGGTGCTTCTGTCGGAACAGTAACCGACCTTAATGGTAATTACCAAATAGCCATTCAGGAAAATCAAAATAACGTTATGTTCTCTTATATAGGAATGGAATCCCAGGAGATTGCCATCCAAAAAGATGAGAACGCCACAGAGATTAATGTACAGATGGCCCCTGATGTTTCAGAGCTAAGTGAAGTAGTAGTAACAGGTTATGGAACAGGAGAAGAAAAAGAATTTGAGGGAACAATGTGGGAGCTTACAGAACCCGTAGGTGGCAAAAAAGAATACAGGAATTACCTGGAGAAAAATATTCAGTATCCCCAGGTGGCATTAGAGAATAACATTGAAGGGAAAGTGACCGTACAATTTACCGTAGAGCCTAGTGGCCTGCTAACTGATTTCAGGGTTGTAAAAAGTTTAGGCAGTGGTTGTGATGACGAGGTAATTCGCCTGATTAAAGAAGGGCCGAAATGGACACCTACCAAACGCAACAGTGAACCTGTAAAAAGTAAGGCTAAAGTGAAATTGCGTTTTGAGTTACCGAAGAAGAAAGGACCTGGATTAAGGGATTAAGGGATTACCAGGATGAATGCAAGGCCGCTGCTTTGAAACAAATCGTCTGGGAAACCAGATGAGCTTGAAGAGGAAAAATTGATACTCTTATTTCGAAGATTGAAACCTCATACAGATGAAACGAACCTTCTTATTCAACCATTCTTCATTCAATCATTCACTATTCTTTCTGTGGGATGTACTGGGTTCGAACCAGTGACCCCTTGCCTGTCAAGCAAGTGCTCTAAACCAGCTGAGCTAACACCCCTGTTTAAAGTACGAGGTTAGAAGTACGAAGTAAGAGGGAGAAACTTCGTACCTCTGCCCTTGTACCTTCCCGTGACCCTGGAGAGACTCGAACTCTCGACCCGCTGATTAAGAGTCAGCTGCTCTACCAACTGAGCTACAGAGTCAATTCAATTATCAATTGCCAATTAAGTGTGAGTGTGCATGACAAGGATTGCAAATGTATGGAATTGAAATTGGCTGGAACAATTTTTAAATGGAGATTTTTTCACTTTTCAAAAACGAATAGAATATCCACTTTTGACTGTAAAATGAAAATAAAGTGAAACCAGCAGAATATTGGATTGAACATCTCGGCTTGATAGCCCATCCTGAAGGCGGATTTTATATGGAAACTTACCGATCTGATGAAGTCATTCCTCATAGAGGATTACCCAAAAGGTTTGAAGCCGATAGAAACTTTTCCACGGCAATCTATTTTCTGTTGCGCTCACAAGACCGTTCCATGTTTCATAGAATTAAATCTGATGAACTGTGGCACTATCATTCAGGTGGTTCCTTGTCAATATATGTGTTGACCCATGATAAACTCATCACGCATACATTGGGAACTGAGATTGAAAAAGGTCAGACACTACAAGTAATTATTCCGGCTAACTGCTGGTTCGGTGCTAAAGTAAATGAAAGTAATAGTTATACCCTTGCCGGATGCACCGTTGCTCCGGGTTTTGATTTTCAGGATTTTGAATTAGGAAAACGAACTGATTTGCTTAAAGAATTTCCACAGCATTCAAGGATTATTGAAATGCTTACATGATAACTTCAACATCAAAATGATTTAGAGATATTAATCGTTTAGTGATTTAGTGCTACTTAGTTCATTCAAAAATCTACAAACGGAAAAATGGCAGTAAGCAAATGTTTTATATTAGTAAACGATGCTCTCATTAATAAATCCAGGTCTACTCTTTGTAAATTTTATCAAGTACTCTTATGTCACCATCGATAGGAGGAATAGTAAGCTTAAGGATTCGTGCAATGAATGGATACACATGTATATTTTCAAAAGCTGATACCTCAACACCCTGTTTTATGTTTGGTCCCTGGGCGTAAAAAATTCCTTTCATGTCTTTAACGAGGTAAGGATCATAACCGTGGGCTCCCCATTTGCTTCCTTCCTTAATATTCTTCATAAACTTCGCACGGTCGTATTCACGAATATAATGCCCTGGGTCGGCTACAATCAACAAGTCACCCGATCGTTCATTATTGTAATGCCAGTGCTTAGGAAATTCATCTTGCCTGAGGACGCGAAAATTTTTTTTCTTTGCAGAGAGAAGTGTGTACAAAGAATCTAATTGTTTATTATCCCTGACATAGATATGCGCCTGTGATCCTCCGTTAGCAACCTTAATAGAGGAATTTTTCAGATCAAGAAGTTCGTCCAAAAAAATAAAAGTGTCATTCTTCATTTCCAATTCTTTCAATCCATGATCGGATACGAGAATAACATTTATGGGCAGGTTTGTCTTTTCCACTCCCTCCATCAATTTACCCAACAATGAGTCAACCCGATATACGGCTTCTTTGGTTTGCTCGCCAAAGGGTCCATAGTCATCAGACTCCTTATCAGGCGATGAGAAATAAAGTGTAATAAAATGAGGTCGCTCGTTTTCCGGAAGGGCTAACCATTCGAGCACTTTGTCTATGCGTTCATCAAAGGGCACAGCTTCATCGTAAGGATAAAAATAGTCAGGATGCCAACCCCACATTGGTATTTCTGAACCTACCCAAAAGTACGAGGCTGATTTTAACCCTCCCTGTTGTGCCAGTTTCCAAAGCGGTGTACCTTGATAATAGTAAGGATCAGTTACCGTTTGTTTCGACTTCATTGAATATAACTCGCTGCGCTTCTGATCGAAGAAATAATTATCAACCAATCCGTGATTTCCCGGATACAAACCGGTAACAATACTGTAATGATTTGGAAAAGTCTTCGAAGGAAAAACAGGGATCAGGCCTTTAGCCCCACTGCCTTTCTTAATAAAAGATGTGAAGTGAGGCGGCTTCAGGCGTTGCACATAATCGTATCGAAAGCCATCAAACGATACCAGAATTACATAGGGCGTTTGTTGTGCTGCCAACTCATATGCCGACCAAATAATCACTAAGCACAACCAGACGATTTTCTTCATTTATTCAATAATGTTCCGCGAAAATAGTTTCTCAAAATAACTATACAAATGGCAAGTAAGGGTTTTTACGTTTATCTGCAATTAATAAAAATAAATGGTCTATTATTCTGAGTTGCACAACCTTCGGCTCAAAAGTTGAAATGACAACGGTACCCACACCTCACAACTAAGCCCATCGCAGCCCTTCTATTCTGAAGGGAATACTCACTATGAATTGCCCTCCCACGCCCTTTATCCCTGAAGGGACCTGCGCGCTGTGGTTCTCCCCTGCCTATGCAGGCAGGCAGGCTTCAGGGAGTCAGAGGGCAGCGATAGCATTATGAATGAAATCCTCGTACGTAAGAATGGTTTATCAATGGAAGAAGAGAAACTTGTCATTAGTAGTTGCACAACCTCCGCATTCTTAATCAAACTGATTTATCTAACTTTTGCAAATAGGTCAATCCATCCTGCCATCCACCAAGGTCTGATGCAGCATTTATATGACCGGCTTTTCCAATAGTAATCAATTCACTTCCCCATTCGTTTGCAAATAACGTTGCCCGTGCTGCTGTTACGTAATTATCATCATCACTCATAATGGTAATAGATGGAAAATCCAATTTGATCAAAGGCATTGGAGTAAAGCCTTTTGTGCCCGGTGGATATGTTTCTGCTTCCGTATCACTGGGGGCAACTAACAATGCTCCTTTTATTTTACGATTAAATCGCCTGGCCCAAAAAACAATTGTTGCACAAGCCAGGCTATGGCCTACAAGAATAACATTCTCAGGTTTGTGTTTTAATATTTCTGTATCAATTGTTTCAATCCAATCCTCACAGCGAGGCGTGTCCCAATCCTGCTGATGTACACGAATAAATGAAGGGAATTGTTTCTCCCATAATGTCTGCCAATGCTTTTCACCTGAACTCCCCAGTCCGGGAAGCATGAGTATTGTGGATTTAAAATTCAATGGAGGATTATTTTAATTCGTTATTGCCGTCGATGTACTTGATGTTGTATTTAAAGCTTTCTAAGGAAGACATATCAAATTTACCTCCTCATTTAATACATCTTCAAGAAGATTTATCTAACTCACTTGCTTTCTCCTCAAGCTTCACCGTAAGTAATGTATCACGACGATTAGTCCCATCTTTAACAATACCTCTGACTGAAACAGATTGAGAAACTACAGCAAGAGGCGCAACTTCAATGAATAACAATATAATTGCCCGCCAGATCATCTTTCTTGTAACAAACAAAATACAGAAAAGCGCTCAAAGCAATTATTAAATCTTTATGGACGGAACAAAGGAAGCGTAAAATGAGAATGTACTCCCCTTGCCGGGTTCACTTTCTGCCCAAATCTTTCCGCTATGCATTTCAACAAAATCGCGACACAACTCAAGACCCAGGCCTGATCCTTTCTCACCATGCGTGCCCCGTGTACTGATCATTATAGTTTTTGAGAAAAGGTCTTTTAAAGTATCATGGTTAATTCCAATTCCAGAATCCTTCACCGAAATTTTTATAAAGTCATCTATTTGCTCAGCGCTAACAATTATTTCAGCCAGCGCGTTTGAAAACTTAATTCCATTAGATAACAAATTCCGTATAATTGTATCCAGCATGTGGCGATCAGCCAGAATGCGCAGGTTCTGATCAATTTCAACGCGAATTGAAATATTTTTTGCAAGCGCTAAGTCTATTAGTTGAGAAATAATAAGATCAATTTCTTCTTTTAAAAATATTTCAACCGGTTCATAAGTAATTTTACCAAACTGACTTTTTGACCACAATAAAAGGTCATCCAGCAATTGCTGCAGACTGCTAATGCTGTGGCCTAAATATTTAAAATACATTTCCTGCTCAGAGGTCAGGTTAGTAAGTTCAGATCGAAGCAGATTAATCAGACCAGCGCAATTAGAAACAGGCGACCGCAAGTCATGAGCAATTATTGAAAAAAATTTGTCTTTTTGATGATTCAACGCTTCAAGATGCTGAAGCGTAATCATTCTCTCTGTTACGTCTCTCGAAACAGTTTGGAGCATGGTAACATTACCTTCTTCATCTTTTATAGGGCGAGTACTGGTAGAGAGCCAAATGTAGTCTCCATCCTTTTTTCTAATGCGATACTCAATACCTGAAATATCTTCACCTTCTTTTGCCCTGCGATGAGCGTCACGGGAAATTCTCTCGCTATCCTCAGGATGAAATAAATCATAAGGCGAACGACCTAATAATTCTTTTTCTTCATAGCCTAATGTTTTTGTGAAAGAAGGACTCACATACAAATAAACTCCATTCGGCATGTGAAGCCCAACCATATCAAGCATGTTATCCGCCAATAGACGATATCTTTCTTCACTTTCCTTTACAATTTGTTCCGCTTCCTTTCTTTCTGAAACATTTCTATAGACCCAAAAATGGCCCAGGAAAATTTTGTCTGAATAAACGGGAATGTAATCACGTTCCCAGGTCTCACCATTAACAAGTTCAATTTCCTCATTAATGAATGCTTCTCTTTGCACCTTCAGTTGCCTTATTCTAAAAATAAATTTCCGGGAATCGTTAAAGAGGATTTTAGCTTGAGTGAAAACTGTGTTGCAATCCTTTCCAACCAATTGGTCAGGTGAATCCTGAAGATTGAACAAATCACAAAATGCCTGATTCGTTAATACAAGTTTTTCTGATTCGTCCTCAAGGAGAACGGTACCATGAAAATTGTGAATAACACTTGCGAGTCGATCATGCGCAATCAACAATTCTTTTTCAGATCGTTTGCTCAATATCATGTTGTTGATGCGGTATTTGGGAACCGTCTATTTCTAATTTAACTATTTAATATCATCGCTTCGATTGTATGTAAGAAAAATGAATGATATTGAATAATATAAATCCAGGATTCGCTGCAGGGAAATAGATTAATAACTCAAGAACAAATAAACCTCCTTTTTGTTTGTATGATTTTCGTTCCTAATTAATGAAATAACTCAATGCACTGGATAGACACTTTCGATTTGATTAATGATTTTTTCTATTGTGAATTTTCCAATTTTAAGCACACCCCAGCCGGTAACCAGGCTGAGGTGGCTTTACTTTTAGTCTTCAATTAACATTCCCATCTTTCCCATCTGATAGTCACGCATAGCTTCAAGTATCTGCGTTTCGTCATTCATAACAAATGGACCATGAGACACAACCTTTTCATTCAACGGTTCTCCGGATAATAACAGAACTCTTGTATCCTCCAGTGCTTCGAAGCCAATACCCTCACCATCAGTTTTGAAATTCACGGCATTTAAAGCATCCGTGAGGCCATAGCCATCGATACTGAGCTTGCCATCTAATAAATAGATAAAAGCACTATGGCTGGCGGGCAATTCGATAAAAACTTTTCCTCCCCTCTTTGCATCAATCGTTGCTGCGTTAACAGGACTCAACGTTGGAATTGATCCTTTAACTCCAGCCAATTCACCTGCAACAACATTTACTATTATCTTATCATCATCCATTTTCACTTTTGTGATCATGTCAATTGGTAAGGGATAATATGCAGGCTGATCCATTTTATAACGCGCAGGTGTGTTAATCCATAATTGAATGATTTCCTGGCGGCCTCCACGTTCCATGATATCGTGTGGAGGACGTTCGCTGTGAATAATTCCCATGCCCGCGTTCATCCATTGGACGCCTTCATAAATGGTACTGTCGTTTCCACGGCTATCACGATGATGAACACCACCCTTAAAAATAAAGGTCACGGGAGAAAAACCACGATGTGGATGTGGCCCTACACCTGCGTGATCAGGTTCAACATGCGTTGGAACCTTTCCGTTAAAATGATGCAATAATAAAAACGGATCTATGTGATCAACACGGGATGTAGGAAATGGCTGACGCACCAGTAACCCTCCCATATCTACCATTTGCCCATACAATACTTCTGATACTGATCTGTTCTTTCTCATAAAAATATTCTCCTTCCTTTTCTTAATTACATTGGCACTTCCATTAATAGAATTTCAGCATCACGCTTCACTTCTATGTCAAGTTTGTCTACCTCCCAAATACCAAGCCCATCGCGCTTGTTCAATGATTGGCCTTCAATGGTTACATCTCCTTCTAATACAAAAACATAAACTCCATTTCCTTTTTTCTTCACCTCGTAAGACGTCTTGAAATCTTTTTTTAGGTTACCAAGGTGAAACCATGCATCCTGATTAATCCAAACACCTTCACTATCCTTTGCTGGCGTGACAACTTCCTGAAGTTTATTTACTCTGCCTTCCGGAGTAAAAGTTTTTTGATCATAACGAGGTTCAATATTCCTTTCCTTCGGGAAAACCCATATTTGCAGAAAGTTTACTTTTTCATCCTTGTTCTTATTATACTCCGAATGCTGTATACCAGTGCCGGCACTCATTATTTGCACATCACCCTGACGGATCACAGTCTTATTTCCCATACTGTCTTTATGTTCGAGATCGCCGGATAATGGAATGGAAACAATCTCCATGTTATCATGTGGATGCTCTCCGAATCCACGGCCACCCGCTACCTGGTCATCATTTAAAACTCTTAGCGCCCCGAATTGGATGCGGGCCGGATCGTAATAATTGGCGAAACTAAAGGTGTGGTGAGAATCCAGCCAGCCATGATTGGCGTGCCCTCTTGTTTCAGCTTTGTGCAATACAGTTTTCATATATAGTTTAGTTTTTATTGTAAACGTTTTCAACAGCTTAACCTTAATCCTCTTTTCCTCATTCCCTTATTCGGCAGCCACCTGTTACAACGGATATTTTAAATTAAAGTTCATACAATAGTTGTATATACAACAATTGTTATAATTTTTTTTAAGCCCTCAGCTTATCAAGGATCCGGTTCAATTCCCGGGCCTCGGTTTTAGTGATATTTCCAAGGATTTCGTTCCATTGTTGAGCTTGCTTATCAATTTTACCCAGAATGGTCAAACCTTTGGCCGTTATTGAAATGTCCACCTGACGACGGTTATCCTCGCATATCTCCCGTTCAACAAGACCTTTTTGACGAAGTTTTTCAACAAGTCGTGTTGCATTACTGCTTTTATCGATCATGCGGCAAGTAACATCTGCCAGCATCATTGGTTTAGGGTTATTTCCGCGCAAAATTCGCAAGACATTAAATTGTTCAGGTGTAATACCATGATTTTTCAACCGTGCAGCGTTAAGGTTGTACAACCAGCTCCCGGTAAATAAAATGTTTATCGCTGCTTTTTCGTGCTCACTGGCAAATTTCTCCTGGTCGATTTCTTTTTCTATTGACATAATTATCTGGTGCTTGACAAATGTAATAACTAATGTTGTCTATACTATCGTTCACATTGATTGTAATAAATTGAAAATTAGCACTAATTTGAGTGGAGAGAATGAAACAAAAATGTCAAAACTATTTGAAAACGAAGTAGCAATAGTGACCGGGGCAGGGCAAGGAATTGGGTTTGAAATTTGTCGTCAGTTGTGTGAGCAAGGAGGCTCGGTCATTCTTAATGACATTGATGAATCCTTAGCCATCAATGCTGCGAAAAAGATTAAAGCCGAGGGAGGAATTTGTATACCTATGTCCGGAGACGCGTCTGATCTTTCTTTCATTCAATCAATGATTAAGGTAGCGGCAAAAGAATTCGGAAAACTCACTATGGCAGTAGGAAATGCCGGCATTACCTTATTCGGAGATTTCCTCGATTACAAGCCGCAGGATTTTAACCAGGTGATGAAGGTAAATCTCTTTGGCAATTTCTTTTTGGCGCAGGAGGCTTCAAAACAAATGAAGAAACAGGGAAGTGGTGGAAGAATTTTATTCATGTCATCCGTCACCGGTCATCAGGCACACAAACAACTAGCTGCGTACGGAATGACGAAAGCGGCATTGGAGATGCTGGCCAAAACATTAGTGTTAGAATTATCTCCACTAAAAATATCCGTAAATGCAATTGCCCCGGGCGCCACGCTTACTGAACGAACCGAACAAGACGTAGCGTATGAAAAAACATGGTCAAGCATTACACCGATGGGACGACCAGCAACCGTGAAAGATATTGCCAACGCAGCACTTTTTTTTCTTTCTCCACTGTCAAATCATATTACAGGTCAGTATTTAATAATTGATGGCGGATGGACATCCGTGAGTCCTTCACCGTAACAATTCATTTTGATTTTTCGACACAACCATCAAAAAATACATTTAGCTTTTGAATATCGGCGTCAAAAAGTTTATTGGTAATGGCGTTATCACTTAAAATAATTTCCTGAGCAGCTTTTAATGATGAGGCGCTGATTACAATAATTCCCTTATCAGCATAGCGGGCGCCAAATTTCGTAATACCATCTTTTCTTATTTTCCCCATAAACGCCGAATGCTCTTTGAAGTACTGTTGCTCCACCGGTGACTTTGTTTTATCCCACAAAGATCCTGTAGTGTATGTAACAATGTACAGGCTATCCTTTTTTTCTTCGGTTGATTGTGCTAAAGCCACTGAGGAAATAAACAGCAATAGGATCATAAGATTTTTCATAGCATTGGCTTTGAGATTATAATATTGAAGATACCTGCTTATCTCAAATTTATCTTCTCACATTAAGTATTCTTATTAACCGAATCCCGTGAATTGGGTGAGCATTTTTAAGATTCTACTTAAAATAATATCGAAGAATAGGACGAGAAGGTGAGTAACGTTTAGCTTCTTTAAATCCTGCTTTTATAAATGTTGAAACCAAACCAGTCCATGCAAAAACATCCGGCATATTTTTATTCTTTGGCTCAACCGGATAAGCTTCAACAATTTTAGCGCCTTGTTCATTGGCAAATTTCATCGCCGCTTTTAGAAGTTTTACAGATAAACCTTTTCGCCTATAAGGTTTCGAAATAAAAAAACATGAAACAGACCACGCCGGTTGATCATCTATGGGTTTTAATGCTCGTGACTTCTCCAATCGAATATACTTTTCACGCGGCGCAATGGCACACCATCCTGCCGGATCTTCTCTGTGAAAAGCTAACATACCAATGGGTTCATTCTTTTTTACCAGTTTTTGAATTGCCTTTTTATTTCCCTCTCCTTTGCTCTTGTCGTAATCCTTCTTGTACAATCGCCAGGTCATGCACCAGCAACCGCCACATGCACCTCTCGGGCCAAAAAGTTTTTCAAAGGCCTTCCATGTTTCCGATGTGAGTGGTTTAAAAGAAAATTGATCGGGCATTATTAGTTAATCGTTATCCGTTAATAGTTTTCATATTCGGTTCTGTCTATTCTATACCAATTATGTTTGATTCCTTCAAGATCAAATGTTTCAATAAATTTCAGTCCGACTTTTTTTAGAATTTTGTTTGAACCTTCATTTAGACAGTCCGCCATGGCATAGACTTCATTTGCATTTAGTTTGTCGAAAGCATAGTCTAATGAAGCAAATGCTGACTCAGTTGCAATTCCTTGTCCCCAAAATCTTTTTATAAGTCTATACCCAAGATCGTAATAGTTTTTATGATTGTTAGTTTCGTTCGTTACAAATTCCAATCCTGTCCAACCTATAAATTCATTAGTTTTTTTGTCAATGATTGCCCAACGTCCAACACCGTAATCAATATATTGTTGTCTGACAAAATTTATAATTTCAATTATTTGCTCTTTGCTTGTTACCGTTTTATTACCTAAAAATGTATGAACTTCTGGATCAGAGTGAAGTTCAAACATTCCAACAACGTCTGTCAAAAGTATTTCTCTTATAATTAGTCTTTCCGTTTCTGCAACTACTTTCATTCAGTCAATAGGTTCTTATTTTTAGAGGTGTCCTTTTAAGTTAAGCTGACCGCTAACAATAACTATCCGCTATCATTTAAAAGTAGGCAAATCCAATTTTTTGGATATGCGGAATACTGCATTAATTAATCCTACATGACTATACGTCTGAGGAAAATTGCCCCATTGCGATCCATCCATCCCTACATCTTCGCTAAAAATTCCGAGATGATTGGCGTAAGGAAGAATACCTTCTAATGTTTTTATAGCATCGTCAATTCTTCCCACACAAGCAAGCGCATCTACATACCAAAAGGCACAAACTAAAAATGTAGCTTCAGGAATTCCAAAATCATCAGGATGAACGTAACGATAGAAAAGTCCCTGGTGCGTTTTTAATTTGGACTCCAATTGTTTGAGATGTTGCTGAGCCTTATCTGAACGAACATCAAGGTAGTTCATGGTTATTAGTTTGAGCGTACTGGCATCGAGGTTTTCAGAGCCCATAGCCTGGGAGTATACACCGCGATTGGCATCGTATGATTTTTCAATTCTCGATGCAGCTTCTTGTGCAATCTTTTCAGCTTTACGAACAAGACCACCATCTGTCATAATACGTCCAATCTTAGCAGCCGCTTTACTTCCGGCCCAGTGAAACAACATGGTATAGGTATGTACCTGTTTTACGTTTCTGAATTCCCAAAGTCCTGCGTCTGGTTCATCCAACGTTTTTACAATCCAATCTAAAAGACGACCTACAAAAGTTTTGTACGATGTCTTTGCAGCAAAAGTCAAACGCTGATCGGTAAACAGAGGCAAAAGACCAACCAGGATCTGGCCGTACACATCGTTTTGAATCTGCTCATAGGCTTTGTTACCTACCCGCACCGGCTGATTATTAAGATAGCCTTGCAAATCCATATGAACTTCTTCAATGTCTTTTTTGCCTGTGATGGAATAAAGGGGTTGAATACGTCCATCTTCGTTCATGAGAATATTTTGTATATAATCAAAATATTTTTCGAGCTCATCAAAGTGGCCCAATTCATTGAACGCCTTCAATGTATAATACGAATCCCTAAACCAGCAATAACGATAATCCCACGTGCGTGAACTTCCATTGTGCTCAGGCAAGCTTGTTGTTCCCGATGCAATAATACCTCCGGTGTCTTCGTACTGGTGAAGTTTTAACACAAGGGCTGAGCGGATAACCTGCTCCTGGTACATATCAGGAACATACGTACTTTTAATCCACGTTTGCCAGTAACGTACAGTCTTGTTTATGAAATCTTCTGCTGTAGGTTTAAGCGGCGCCTCTAAAGGTTCTCCATAGGTAAAAACAAGGTACCGGTTACGATCAAGAACAAACGGCTGGTCTTCGATAATATTGGATATCGAGATATCCGTTGACAACCTTACCTGCATATCAAAGTTTAAGAACCTTAAGTGATTACTGCCTACCACCACATCAGGCGTTACTTCTCCATAGTTGCTTCTTGGCCGGCAACTCACTTTAACATGAGGCATTCCTTCAAGCACTTCAAGTTTTCTTACCAGCATAAGAGGCTTGAAGTAACGTTCATATTGAGAAAAGCGCGGTGCACAATCAACCACGCGAAAAGTTCCGTGCTCAGATTTAAACTCGGTGCATAGTACATTTGTATTGCTGATATAATATTGGCGGCTTTCAAAATCTCCGGAAGGTATAACCGAAAATTCTCCTCCTTTTTTTTCATCAAGTAAAGAACCAAAAACAAAAGAGCTATCAAACCGGGGTAAACACATCCATTGTATGTTTGCTTTCTTGTCTATGTAGGCAATGTAAGAGCAGTTGCCTATCACCCCCATTTCATATTGATGAGATGCCATATGTGATTTTTTAATTAATGAACAAGTTGATTTAGAAAATGAAGAACTTCTTTATGATTGGGCAAACAATACTTCGCCTGGGTATGCCCTGAGCCAACCTTAATGGTTATACTATCCGACAATGCACGAAACATATCCTCGTCTGTCCTGTCGTCACCTATGGCCAGAATAAAATCAATCTGCCTGTCAGCAATAATTTTTTTGGCGGCGACTCCCTTATCAATTCCAGCTACTCTTACTTCAATAACTTTATTGCCATCGATAATGTGAAGGCTGGCATTGCGAATAAGGTGATAAAGATTATCCAGTAGCTCACGAGACCGTACAAAACCCAGATCAGGTTCAACATTTCGATAATGCCAGGTGAGTGTGAGATTTTTTTCTTCTACAAAAGAGCCCGGGCAACGCGTTGCAAATAGCTCAAGCGTAGGGCGTATGGCCGACTTCCAGTCTTCATCGCTTCCATTTTCATAAACCCAGGAGCGACCCGCTTCTCGTATTGCCCCGCCATGTTCGGCTACAATGTTAACAGGCAGGTGCCCAAACCATTCATTCAAAATAGTACCCTCTCTGCCACTAATGATTGTTAATGAAGTTTTTTTGCAATGGCTCAGCTCTGTTAATAATTTTAACAACTCATTTCCCGGACGAGCTTGCAAGGGATGTTTTGCAAATGGAACCAGGGTACCATCGTAATCGAGAAAGATGTAACGGCATGAGGAATTTCTATATTTTTCTATAACCTCATTTATCAATGACACGGACAAAAATTTTCCCTGTTCAAGAGACTGATGTTTTTTAATGTCTTTGAGCTGGAATAAAAAGTCATCAACCCACCTGATCACATCGTAGTCGATTAGTCTTTTCTGCATCAGGCTCATCCGTTGATGCTGATCATCATCAGGCATTGTCAATGCTTCACTGATGGCATTTGAAAGTTCCTCCTCATCCATAGGATTTACTAACAACGCTTCTCCCATTTCACTGGCTGCACCTGCCAGTTCGCTTAATATCAGAACGCCGTCCTTATTTACGCGACTCGCAACATACTCCTTGGCTACGAGATTCATACCGTCACGCAAAGGTGTAATCAACGCTACATTGCTGCATTGGTACAACGAACATAATTCATCAAATGACAGATGGCTATACCGATAGATAACGGGTTGCCATTGAAGGGTTGAATATTTTCCGTTAATCCTCCCTACATGTTCTTCAATTAATTTTCTTCTTTCATTATACTTTGAAATAATTTGTCTTGAAGGAATCACCACTAAAACGAATACTACCTTATCGTGCCATTCCGGATAATTTTGTAAAAAATGCTCGAAACCGATTAAGCGATGTGTAAGACCTTTTGTATAGTCCAGACGATCAACCGAAAAAATCATTTTGCGTTCACCAAAGTTTTGCAGGATTTCATTCTTCTTTTCAATGACCCTGGCTGAGCGGCTGGCCTCATTAAATTTTTTGTAATCAATCCCGAGTGGGAAAAGATCAACGCGAACCGTTCTGTCACCTGCTTCAATGGAACGGTATTGGTGATCGTATCCTGATACCATCCGCATTGTTTTCAGAAAATGTTGCACATATTCATGCGTATGGAAGCCGATAAGATCAGCGCCCAACATTCCTTGTGTGATTTTTTGTTTCCAGTTTCTATGCAAAAGACGAAAGACCTCGTAAGATGGAAAAGGTATGTGCAGGAAAAATCCGATGGTAGCTTCGGGAATTTTATCACGAATTATTGCTGGCAATAAAAAAAGTTGATAATCATGAATCCAAATAACATCACCCGGCTTGTAAAGAGACAATATCTTTTCCGCAAAAAGATGATTTACCTCTTCATAGCGCTTAAAAGTTTCTTCCTCATATAAAACATACGACGGAAAATAATGAAACAACGGCCAAAGCGTAGCGTTGCAAAATCCATTGTAGTATTTATTGTAAATTCTTTTCTCTATAAATAAAGGTTCAATTTTAAAATAGCTTGGGTCACTTTGCCGGTTTAAATATTTCTCCCATCGTTTTTCGGGAAAATCTGCACATCCTATCCAAAGTTTCTCGTGGAATTCATCCTTGCCCTCTTCATTTTCAAAATAGCTTTTTAGCGCTGTTACTAATCCGCCATCACTTTGCGTTAGCGAAATCTTATTCTTCTTTTCCTGTAATTGGTATGGAAGCCTGTTAGAAATCAATATTAATCGCTGTTGAAGTGCAGTTTTCATGACTTATTTTTTTGCTGGCAAAACCTACAATGGGAAAGGTAGTAGGGGTGTTGAGAAGATTTCTCAACTGTCTTTTTTTATCGGAGTTTCAGTAGACTCCCGAATTAACGACAACAATATAGGAAAAAATGTTTCAAAGGGGGTGGATTTTTCCAATTGAAGTGAGCGCGCTAAACCGGGGCATTGTAATTGGTTACAAGGAAGGAGAAGGATAGAGAGAAGCTTATTAAACAGAAAAACCTCATTGTACAATGAGGTTTCCTGGTGGGAGCTGAGGGGTTCGAACCCCCGACCCTCTGCTTGTAAGGCAGATGCTCTGAACCAGCTGAGCTAAGCTCCCTTTTTGGGATTGCAAATCTAGTACTCTTTTCTATTTCTGCAAAAATTCCTCTATTACTATTTTGGACTGAAAAAAACCAAAAATCAATCCTCCATCCCCTTTTCATCCGGGTGTTCCTTCTTAAACATTTTCCAGTACTCCTTTACTGTTGTTTTCATTTCTTTATGCAGGAACAGAATACCGAAAAGATTAGGGACGGTCATAAGCGCAATGGTGATTCCCGAAAGTGTCCAGATAATGGTAGTGTCGGTAAATGATGCGACAAAGAAAGCAACAACATAAACAATGTGGTAGTATACTACTGACCTGGCGCCGAAAAGAAACGTCATGGCACGATCCCCATAATAAGACCAAGAGATGGCGGTGGAAAATGCAAAAAGCAAAAGGCCGATGGAAACAATGTATTGTCCGTAATCGCCCAGAAAACTTCTTTTAAATGCTTCTGTTGTTAACGGTGCACTGTGCAATAATGATTTACCGGAAATCCTAATTGCTGCATCCGTATGATCAAACTTCCCAACATTAAAATTTAACGTTCCTGTGTACGGCGAATTTTCCCTGAGCACAACAACATCTTCTGCCACCGAACGAGAATGGATAAGCGTTACATTATCCGTAATGATGCCATTATTTACCTGAAGCTCTCCCGAAAAAAATTCCAATCTCTCTTTACCAATAAGATGATTCGTTAACCTGGCTCGATCCGTTTCATTTTTATCATCATACTTTTGAGCAAGTACCGTGAGATCGGCATCCTGAAAGTCATTTACAAATTTTTCTTTCCATGTGCCGGAAGAAAGCACCACCAAGCCAGTAAGCATACAAATGATGATCGTATCAATAAAGGGTTCAAGGATCGCTACCATGCCTTCTGAAACGGGTTCATGGGCCTTAGCTGAAGCGTGAGCAATGGGAGCTGAACCCTGACCGGCCTCATTTGAAAAGAGTCCGCGATTCACACCACGATTAAATGCGAAGGATATAGTCGCGCCGAGGAAGCCACCCACCGCGGCTGTTCCTGTGAAAAGATCTGAGAAGACTGAACCAATAGAGGGCACAATATTTTCTGCATTGTAAAAGATAACAAGCACGGCACCCATAAAATAAAAGATGGCCATAAAAGGCACAAGCTTTTCCGTAACCACTGCAATGCGTTTGATCCCTCCAATGATGACAAATCCTAATATGATGGCCAGTACCCCACCCGTTAACATCTTATCCAAACCAAAAGAAGAATACATGGAATTGGCTATGCTGTTGACCTGGGGCAGGCTGCCTGTTCCAAAGGAAGAAAGCACAGTTGCAACAGAAAAGATAACGGCGATCCATTTGAAGATGGGGTGAAGTCTTGTTCCTTTGAAGGCATGTTTCATATAGTACATAGGACCGCCGGCCATGTGACCTTTCGCATCTACTTCTCTGTATTTATGTGAAAGCGTTACCTCAACAAATTTTGTTGTCATCCCCAAAAACGCTGTCATCATCATCCAGAACAGAGCAGCAGGGCCACCCAGGTGAATGGCAAAAGCTACACCGGCAATGTTACCTGTACCCACTGTACCCGACAGCGCTGTAGCCAGTGCCTGAAAATGTGTTGTATCACCTACATCCGTTTTCTTGTCATACTTTCCCCGCACAATTCTTAGTGCATGAGCAAAAAAACGTATCTGTGGAAACTTTAAGTAAATGGTAAAAAAAAGACCAGTACCCAGGAGAAAATAGACAAACCAATTAGCACCCCCAACATAACTATCGATGGTGGCAAGAATATCATTTAGCTTATGCATTAATAAGGGGTTTAGGTTAGCCGCTTAAGGCCCTTCAAATTATAACATTTGACTTAAATGAAAAAGGTTAGAACGAAAGTTTGATTGAAGAGTGAAAGTAAAGTCTCAGTAATTCAAAGAAGATTTTGTTTTATTCTTGCTGAAGATCTCTCTTCTCGTCAGAAGTATTTTCAACCGGAGCTTCAGGTTGATCATTTGAGAGTTGAACACCATTGTCACTTACACTTTGAACTTTTAACAGGTCATCTTCGATTGATTCAACCGTATGAATTTTTTCTTTAAAGAATTTTTTCTGGTAGATCAAAATGATCAACACACCAACAAAAATGGAGGAATCGGCAATATTAAACACCGGGCTGAAGAACAAAAAGTGTTCACCTCCTATTCCAGGAATCCACTCAGGCCAATAGAATTCAAAAAGAGGAAAGAACAGCATGTCAATTACCTGACCATGAAACCACGGTGTGGATGATCCCGGCGGATGATTGTTCAGGATAACACCATAAAAGGTACTGTCAATTACATTACCAACAGCCCCTCCGAAAATCAGCGCCATGCACCAAAGAAATCCGGTATGCGCCTCTCTCTTCGCCATCCTCCACAGATAGTACCCTATTCCAAACATGGCCCCTATCCTGAATACGGTAAGAGCAAGTTTTCCAAATTCATTATCCCACTTCAATCCGAAAGCCATTCCGGGATTAAGCAGGTAATGAAGCCTGAACCAATCACCCAAAACATTTATTTCTTCGTGAAGATACATGTTGTTATAGACCATCATCTTCGAAGTTTGATCGATGATGATAACAAGTATGGCGACAAAAAAATACCGGAATATTCTCATTTGAAAAGTTTCACTGGATAAAGTTGGAACTTGTTATCATCTGAAATCACTGTAAGGTCACGATTAATTGCCTGGCTTATTATAAGTCTATCAAATGGATCCTGATGATGAAACGGCAATGATATCAATTGTTGTAAATCATTATAATCAAATTCAAGTTCCAGGAAGTAATTGCTTTCGAGATACTTCTTCAACTCAAAAAAAGATGTCTCAAGTTTTAATTTTCCAATACTTACTTTAATTGCAATTTCCCACAAACTTGCTTTACTGAACAAAATAACATTTTCGGAGTTTTGAATCTCAACAATAAAATTTCTGGCCAATTGTGAATTCCCCTGCATATACCAAATCAGCACATGGGTATCGAGCAAGTAGGTCATTATTTCATCTGCTTTAATTCATTTGAAATAAATGATGAAATAGCCAGGTTCTTCTCGTACATAGCTATTTAATGTAGTCTTTAAAATCTCCAAGAGGCTCATTGAAATCCTCAGCCACAAATCCAAAAATGTTTTTGCCACTACCAAATTCACGCTTTAATGATGGCTTCCTTTCAATCTGGTTCTTCAACTTCAGAATTTCCTGAATAACCTTATGGTCTTTTAAATGACTTATCCACCTGACCAACTCAGATTTTTGAGTTTCGATATCCATAGTTCTGCAAAGTTAATTATTCTACTGTTTCAATGAAATCTTTACTTTAAGAACAAACTCGTCCATATCAACATCAGCGCCATCTTTAAGGTTCTCTTTTAATTCCAGCGTCAATGCCTGTGTTTCTGTACGGATGTAATCTTTAAATTCTGTAAGGGCGGCGGTAATCACCTCTCCATCTTTTTCGACTTCAATACCGATTTTGTCAAGGACTTCAAAGCCCATCTCCTTCCGTAAGTTCTGCACCCTGTTTACAAAATCACGCGCTATACCTTCTCGTTTTAATTCATCGGTTACTGTTATATCCAATGCTGCTGTTACATCATTATCTGTTGCAACAGACCATCCAGGTATATCCTCAGATGTAATGAGTACATCTTCCAGCACAAGGTCAAATCCTCCTTTAGAAAGTATGCCCTTTTTCTCTATGCCGTTGATCTCCTCTTTTGTAAACGAATTGATCACCGCGGCAACCTCTTTCATCTTCGGACCGAACTGTTTCCCCAACTTCGCGAAGTTAGGTTTCACTTTTTTTACAAGAATACCTGAAGTATCATCGATGTATTCGATAGCCTTTACATTAACTTCTGAAAGAATTATGCTTTCCACCGATTTAACTCTTTTTGCAAACGACTCATCCAATACAGGCAAAAGAATTTTATGCAGTGGTGTGCGTACTTTTATTTTAGCATGCTTGCGAATGGAATGAACCAATGAACAAATGCGTTGGGCATAGTCCATCGACTTTTCGAGTTCAGCATCCACACGATTTAATTCCGGCTTAGTCAGATCCGTAAGGTGTATGGATTCAAATCTTAGTGGAGTATTATTTTTAACAGCACTGTCGCGAATATTGTCTGTGAGATTTTTATAAAGCCATTCAGAAAAAAATGGAGCAATGGGTGACATCAATTGTGCAACCACCATTATACATTCGTACAATGTTTCGTATGCAGCCTTTTTGTCTTCTGACATCTCACCCCCGCCTGCCGTCGTTTGAGCATCATCCTGGCGGGCAGGCTTCCAAAATCTTTTTCGGTTGAGACGAACATACCAATTAGAAAGTTGATCGTTCACAAAATCCTGTATAGCACGTGCCGCTCTTGTTGGTTCGTAATCTTCATACGCTTTATCAACTTCAACAATGAGCGTTTGAAGCTTGGAGATGATCCATCGGTCAAGGTAAGTAAGTTTACCTGGCGGAACGTTGTTCATTTCATCTTTTACAAATCCATCGATGTTGGCATACAATGCAAAGAATGAATAGGTATTCAGCAGTGTCCCGAAGTATCTACGTTGAGCTTCAACGAGACCATCAAAATTAAATTTAAGATTGTCCCACGGCGGCGCATTTTCAATCATATACCACCTCACAATGTCAGGACCATACTTGGCGAGTGTGTCAAACGGATTTACAGCATTGCCCAAACGTTTAGACATTTTATTGCCGTTCTTATCCAACACAAGGCCATTTGAAATTACATGCTTAAAAGCAACACCACCATTGCCTGCTTTTTTGTTGACTGATTTTATTTCGTCACTACTTTCACTCATTAACACAGCAATAGCGTGAAGGGTGAAGAACCAGCCACGGGTTTGATCCACCCCTTCGGCAATAAAATCTGCAGGATAATTATTCTCAAATATTTCCTTGTTCTCAAACGGATAGTGCCACTGCGCATAAGGCATCGCCCCTGAATCAAACCATACGTCAATCAAATCCGCTTCACGATACATGGGTTGTCCTGACAAACTTGTCAACACAACATCATCTACATATGGACGGTGTAAATCAAAATTACCAGGCAACTCATTTTTCATGAGACCTGCTTTTACTGATTTGGAAACTTCCTTGGAGAGTTGATCAATTGAACCGATGCATATTTCTTCTTTTCCATCCTTTGTTCGCCAAATCGGTAAGGGTGTTCCCCAGTACCGCGACCGTGATAAATTCCAGTCCACAAGATTTTCAAGCCAATTGCCAAACCGACCCGACCCTGTTGATTCAGGTTTCCAGTTGATGGATTTATTCAACTCCACCATCTTATCTTTCAGCGCCGTGGTTTTGATAAACCAGGAGTCAAGCGGATAATACAAAACGGGTTTATCGGTCCTCCAGCAGTGTGGGTACGTGTGCTCGTACTTCTCTACTTTGAAAGCTTTGTTCTCTTCTTTTAAAATGATGGAGATAATTACATCCGTAGTTTTGTAATCAGGATGATGTTCATCTTCATCGGTATAGTTCTTTACATAAAAATCATCCGGCCCAAGAAGCTTGTGAGTCTTGATATGATATCTTTTTACACCTTCGGCTAATTGTTCACCGATCTGTGATATAAATCTCCCATGCCTATCAACAGTTGGTACCTCATTTCCTACTTCATCTTTTATCGTTAAAGGAGGAATACCATTTTGTTTTGCAACACGAAAATCGTCTGCACCAAACGTTGGTGAAGTATGCACAACACCAGTTCCGTCTTCTGTTGTTACAAAATCTCCTGCTACAACATGAAATGCCTTCTCTGCATCATAATACGGTTGTAAGTATGGAATTAGTTGTTCATAACGAACGCCTACTAATTGCTTCCCACTAAACTCCTGAACAATTTCATAAGGAATTGCTTTGTCGCCGGGCTTGTAGTTTTCTATCTTCAGATCCTTATTCTTTTCAGAAAAATATTTTCCAAAAAGATCTTTTGCCAGCACAACGCTAACCGGTTTGTAGGTATAAGGATTGAAAGAGTTCACTTGCACATAGGTGATCTTCTCACCAACAGCAAGCGCTGTGTTTGATGGAAGGGTCCATGGCGTTGTGGTCCATGCAAGTATGTAAACTCCTTCACTATTATTTATATATGGGAAAAGGAAATCTGACTTCGTGTTTCTAACCACCTTGAACTGTGCAACGATGGATGTGTCTTTTACATCTTTGTAACAGCCAGGCAAATTCAATTCGTGGGAACTTAATCCTGTTCCGGCAGCGGGTGAATACGGCTGAATAGTGTAGCCCTTGTATAAAAGTTTTTTATCATACAATTGCTTTAATATCCACCACAACGATTCGATGTATTCTCTTTCATACGTGATGTAAGGGTTTTCGAGATCAACCCAGTAACCCATCTTGCGCGTAAGGTCATCCCATTGATCTTTGTACATCATCACCGTTTCGCGGCATTTCTTATTGTAATCTTCAACAGAAATTTTTTTGCCTATATCATCTTTGGTAATGCCCAGTATTTTTTCAACCTGAAGCTCAACGGGCAAACCATGTGTATCCCATCCGCCTTTACGCTTTACCTGGAATCCCTTTAATGTTTTGTACCGGCAAAAGACATCCTTTACTGTTCGGCCCATTACGTGATGAATGCCCGGCGTACCGTTGGCTGAAGGAGGTCCCTCATAAAAGGTAAAAGATGATGCTCCCTCACGGTTATTAACGGATTTTTCAAAAACCTTCTCGCGGTTCCAGAACTCCAGCACCTGCTCGGCAATGCTGGCAAAATTCAGCTCTTTATACTCCTTATATTGTCCGGCCATTTTGATTTTACAATGTACAATTCCCCCATTTGAGTCCTGATCTTTCTAAAACGCAGGATTTCTCAATCAAATTCAAATTTTAAGGACGCAAAGATATTTGATATTTACTTCTTGCCGAACTCCGGTCATACGAAATTCGGTTCACACTTAACAAAACGGGATTTTTATGCCTATTTATTCCGCAGCCGGGTGGCGGTTGTGAATCTTGATCTTGCTGATGTCAATTTCCTCATCTTCGCTTTCGCCGTAAAAACTGGGATCGAAATCATCAATTAAGAGATGTCCCTCTTTTTTACGTTTCGGCCTGTCGAATGTCATGATCAGCGCCGGCAAAAGGATAAGGTTGGTGAACATTGAAATGACAAGGGTAATGGAGGTGAGTAATCCCAATGCAACAGTTCCCCCAAAATTAGAAAAGGCAAAGATGATGAAGCCTGCAAAAAGCGCTACAGAGGTATACATAATACTTTTGCCTGTTTCCAGAATGCTTTCGCTTACTGCCAATGGGATGAAAAAATTATTAGACAGAATTTCCTGGCGATACTTGGCCAGGAAACGAATCGAGTTGTCAACGGAGATACCAAACGTAATGCTAAAGATTAATGCAGTACTGGCTTTAAGTGGAATATTGAGATATCCCATAAGTCCCGCTGTTATCATCAATGCTAATAAGTTTGGTAAGAGAGAAATGATGATCATCCGCACATTGGCAAATAAGAATACCATGGAGAGCGTGATCAGCAAGACCGCGAGCAACAAACTTTCCTGTAAATTTTCAATGAGGAATTTATTGCCCTTAATAAATATTTTTGTCGTTCCCGTAATAGCTGTTTTAATTGAATCTCTTTCTGAAGAAACAAATATCTCATTCATTCTCGGCTCTATTACCGTATGTACCAGAGAGTCCATCTTCACTGAACCGATGTCAGCAATCTGACTGGTGATGCGCATCTTACTAAAGGTTGTATCGACAAATGATGCGAAGAGGCCACTGTTATCGGTTTGCCCTTTCATGTACCGCAAAATAAAAGCGCCTTCACTTTTATTGGGAAGTGAATAGCGCGATGGATTATTGTTATAAAATGCCTGCTTTGAGGCTTTGATAAAACTAAGGAATGACACGGGTTTTGAGACAACAGAAATTGAATCGAGAAAACTTTCAAACTCATCTATCTTCTGCATGTTCCCTACGTCCAGGATTGGCCTTCTCTTTTTTGTTATGAATTCCACAACAATCTCAAGCGGCATAATACCACTGAAGTTCGCTTCAAAAAATTTCAAATCCTTCTTGATCTGGCTTTCTTCAGGAATGTCATCCACCATGTAGGAAACTGACTTTAAGCTCCATATTCCATAAGCGGATACAACTGCCAACACAACGGAAACAATGTAAATCACGGGGCGATGACGGTGAACCATTATATCAACCGTTTTTAAAAATCCACCCATTATTTTGAAGTCAAGGTGGCGCAAATGTTTCTCCGTGGGCGCAGGGAGCCAGGAAAATATACTCGGTATCATCACAAGACTCACTAAGAATAAAGCCATAATGTTGAGGCCGGCTACAATACCAAATTCGCGAAGAATCAGGATATCTGTACTCAGTAATGTTAAGAAGCCTATAGCTACCGTTAGATTAGTAAGAAACGTAGCTAACCCCATTTTTAAAACAACCGTCTTTATTGCCTGCTCTTTGTTTTTTGTTTTGTCATATTCAACGTGGTACTTATTCAGCAGGTAAATTGCATTAGTGATTCCAATAGTAACAATCACCGGCGGTATCAATCCGCTAAGCAATGTGATTTTAAAACCAAATAAAGCCAATGTTCCTAACGTCCAGACTACTACTATTGCTATGATGATCAATGAAAAAATAACGGCGCGAAAGGATTTAAAGAAAAGGAACATGATCAGTCCTGTAATAAAAGCCGAGGCGAAAAGAAAAATTTGCATTTCTTTCTTCACCTGGCTCGATACAACAGAACGGATAAAAGGAAGACCGGCATAGTGAAGGGTAAGATTAGTATTGTTTTCAAATTTCTTTCCAAAGGCCAGCAGCTCAGCCATAAGATCCTCCCGCTTGGAAGAGTTCATCACTTCCTTCTGGACTGAGATCAGCATCATAGTTGCTCCATTGGTCTCATTTACTATCTGACCCATGTATATTTTCTGATTCCGTGCCGTGGCGAGCGCGTTATCTAAATCAGCCTGCGATTCAATGCTATCAGGAAAAACATTCGTCAGGTAAAACTTAGAAGTATCACGGAGAATCATCTTAATGGCGGGCAGAGAAATGACATTATTCACGCCTTTAATCTCTCTTATCTCATTCGTCAGCTCACTGAACGCCTTAAAATTTTTCAATTGATAAACTGCACTATCCCGAAGTCCTACGGCTATGATGTTGCTATCTTCCCCGAATTGTTTCCTGAATTGTTCCAGCATTACCATGTCAGGATCGTTTGGCGGAACCGTGCGGGCAAAGTCATAACTCATCTCAACCTTACTTGCAAAGTAGGCCATGAAAAGAGTAACCAGACCAATGATCAGGCTTAACCACAATCTTTGTTTAATGATAAAATCGGCTATTCTTATCCACATATCAATCGCTTTACAGGCACATTTATGATACGTTAAAGATCACACTCCTTAAGTAATAAAAGAGCCATTTTATAAATGAGGGGTAAAGCTAAAAATTTTTTGAAGTTTCCCTGTTCCGTTCCCCACAAACCTTCATATCCTGCCGAAGCCTTTCATCTGCCGGTAGAGGCCAAGGGCATGGCGGTCTGTTAGCCCGGATACAAAATCAATTATAAGCCTGAGCATCGTGTAATAATCCCCCGCTGACTGCTGCAAATCATAGCGTATTTCTGCCGGAAGCAGGAGTGCCATGTTTTGATATTTGCGCGGCGCATTTTTGATATCCATGAGTTGGATACCTGTTTTAGTGAATTCCTCCAACAGTCCGGGAAGTATTTCATGGCCGGCTGTTTCAATCTCCACAACATGCCGGGCACGATAAATTTTCTCGACTGAGATGTTGATAATAGCTTCCAGCGATTTCTGTGACGGACATTGATCAGTTAGCGCCTGATCGAACTTACCATCCATTAAATCTTTCTCATTATCAAGAAATACCTGTGTGCATTCTTCAATAAGCTTGCTGATTGCCATGGCGCGTAACGTTCCGATCTTCTGATTCTGTCCATGAAGCCGATTCAGTTTCTCCTGGTTAAAATCATCTTTAAGAATTGAGGCCAGTAAACTTACCGTATCATCAAAACTTACAAGTGATAAACTGCATGCATCTTCTAAATCAATAATGCTATAACAAATGTCATCCGCCGCTTCAACAAGAAATGCGAGGGGGTGACGTTGCCATGCCTGATCTGCAACTTTACATAAACCCAGATCAGTGGCTATTTCAACGAAAACATTTTTTTCCGTTTGGAAAAACCCAAATTTCTTCTGGCTCTTTTTTGATTTGTTCCTTCCGGGGAAAAAAGACGGACATGGATATTTTGTAAAAGCACCCAGTGTTGCATAAGTTAATTTCAACCCATACTGATTTTTATTCAATATGCGAAAGCCTTGTGCATTGCCTTCAAATTTGATGAGATCACTCCACTCGGCTTCCGTTACTTTATCTTTGAAATACAGACCTTGCGGATGATGCACAAAAAAATCGGAGATAGCATCTTCACCGGCGTGCCCAAAGGGCGGGTTGCCAAGATCATGCGTTAATGATGCAGCCGCCACGATAGCTCCAAAATCGAAAAAGGAATATTGTTGGCCAAGCGCTGAATGTCTTTGGATAAGAACCTCTCCAACTTTTTTTCCTAACGAACGGCCAACACTCGAAACCTCCAGGCTGTGCGTAAGTCGCGTATGAACAAAATCCTGTTCCGGAAGCGGATGAACCTGCGTCTTATCTTGCAATCTTCTGAACGGGTGCGAAAAAATAATGCGATCGTAGTCCTGTTCAAATGCACTCCGTGATTGCTCCGAAGCTTGCTTTTTCTGACCGGTGCGTTGAGAAGAAAGTAATTGGGTCCAGTTCACTCTGTGGTAACAATTTAAGTCACAAGTTTAGCATTCTTTCCTATTCTTTCAACACGAAATCAATACACATTACAGCAGCTAAAATCAAAAAGCGTAGCGGGTGATTCGACTGAAAGTTTTTGTTCAGGATAGATTATCCTTGTATTCTTTGTGACTTAGTGTCTTTGTGGCAAAAACACAGGCGCCACGAAGGCACAACGACACTAAGAAATTTTATAGTTTATATTTTCTTGAGAATTGAGTTGATAGAGCACGCATCTACAAGTTTCCCTTTTATATCTGAAATCTTAACGCGCTCCTGCTTCATGCTGTCACGATCGCGGATGGTAACTGTGTCGTCTTGTAAAGTCTGATGATCGATGGTAACACAGTAAGGTGTACCAATGGCATCTTGTCTTCTGTACCGTTTGCCGATGGCATCTTTCTCTTCATAAAAGCAGCGAAGATCAAATTTTAAATCATTCATAATGGCCATGGCTTTTTCAGGAAGACCATCTTTTTTAACAAGCGGCAGAATGGCAACTTTATTCGGCGCTAACGGTGGTGGAATTCTTAACACAACGCGCTCGCTTCCATCTTCAAGCTTTTCTTCTTTGTATGATTTGGACAGAACAGCAAGGAACATTCTATCAAGTCCAATAGATGTCTCTATTACATAAGGAATAAAACTCTGATTGTCTTCTGAATCAAAGTACTGCAGTTTTTTTCCTGAATATTTTTCATGACTCTTCAAATCAAAATCTGTTCGCGAGTGAATTCCTTCCAACTCCTTAAAGCCAATAGGGAAATTAAATTGAATGTCGCATGCTGCATTGGCATAGTGGGCCAGGTTCAGGTGATTAAAGAAACGATAATTTTCTGCACCCAGTCCTAACGTTTGATGCCATTTCATTCGCTTCTCTTTCCAGAATTCGTACCACTTCATTTCTTCACCCGGCTTAACGAAGAACTGCATCTCCATCTGCTCAAATTCACGCATTCGAAAGATGAACTGGCGTGCAACGATTTCGTTCCTGAATGCTTTTCCAATTTGTGCAATACCAAAAGGAATTTTCATTCTTCCCGTCTTCTGCACATTGAGAAAATTCACAAAAATTCCCTGCGCTGTTTCCGGGCGTAAATAAATCTTGTTTGCTTCTTCGGCAAGCGATCCAATCTCGGTGGAGAACATAAGATTGAACTGGCGTACATCCGTCCAGTTGCGCGAGCCGGAAAGGGGATCAGCAATTTCTAGGTCAACAATCAACTGTTTCATTGCTGCCATGTCTGAATTGCCCATAGCATCCTTGAGCCTCGCGTTCGTTTCTTCTATCTTCTTTTGATATTCAAGTACACGGGGATTAGTAGCTACAAATTTTTCTTTATCAAATGAATCACCAAAACGTTTGGCGGCTTTCTCAACTTCCTTTTCAATTTTCTCTTCCATTTTACTGACCGCTTCTTCAATCAGCACATCAGCACGGTAACGTTTCTTGGAGTCTTTGTTGTCGATCATGGGATCGTTAAAGGCATCTACGTGACCCGAAGCTTTCCATGTGGTGGGGTGCATGAAAATAGCCGCATCAATGCCCACGATGTTATCGTGAAGCATGGTCATGAACTTCCACCAGTAATCCTTTATATTGTTCTTAAGCTCAGCTCCGTTCTGACCATAGTCATACACAGCACTAAGTCCGTCATAGATTTCACTTGAAGGAAAAATGAACCCATACTCCTTAGCATGGGAGATTACGTTTCTAAAAAGATTATCTTCTTGATTTGCCATAGGGGGCAAATATAAATGTTTACCCCACAGCGAATAATCCTGTTCAGGTGTTTTTTAAATCATTAAAAGATAACAGTTGTTAGTTCAGGTAAGGAAGTTTGACAGTAAAAGTCGATCCTACCCCGGGAGCTGATTCTATTTGTATGGTTCCTGATAGCTTGGTTATCGTTTCCTTAACGATATACAGTCCAAGCCCGGAACCTTTTGAAGTCTCATTCGCCCGGAAGAACATGTCAAAAATCTTGTTGTGATAGACCGGGTCGATACCTTGTCCATTATCCTCCACCTTGATGTTATAGCCCTTGCCATTCAATTGATAGCAAAGCTTTACATACTGGTTAAATTTTTTCTTATCCTGGTACCGGATGGCATTTGAAATCAGGTTAAGCAGAACCGTTTTAAGCCGGTTCTCGTCCGATTCAACTTCTACATTTTCCGGTATCTCCAGTTGAAAAGCTACATGTTGAGCCTCTGGTGTATGCCTTAATAAATCCCAAACTTCTTGTGCTACCTTTGCAAGGTTCACTTTCTTATGCTCAATATCTACTCTATTGTTCCGTGAATAATCGGTTATATCCTTAATAAATTTATCGAGTAAATGGACGCGGTCTCTCATCATGCCTAAGTATCGCTTTGTGTCACTCATTTCGTTTGACATGTCAGCAATGTTAATGAGACCGAGAATTGACGTTAATGGCGCCCTCAGGTCATGCGAGGTACTATAAACAAACCGATCAAGTTCGGTATTGACTTTTGTTAAAAGTTTATAGTTCTCGACAAGCTTCACGGAGTTTTTATGATTCAACCGAATCAACATAAAAACGCCTGCTATACAAACCAATGATGCTATTGCAAAATTTGTAAACCGCATGTACAATATTGTTTTTTCATCGTAGTGACGAAAAGGCAAAACTGAAAAATCAGTAAAGTAGGCAAGGATCAAAAGAATAAATGTAAATACTGCAAACAGTAGCGCAGATTTTCGGTGGTAGTATCCAAATACAATAAATGCCACAAGCGCTAAGGAAATAAAATGAACAAAGGCTCCTTTGCCCACTTCTTCACTAGAGGCGAGAAGGTAGGCTGTAATATTAACGGGTACAAGTAAAAAATAATGAGCTAAGTCATGTTTGCCTGCACGATGCAGAACCACACAAGCCGCAAGACATACGTTAGATAAACCAAGGACGAGAACTGCAGCGTAGCTACCTTGAACCAGTTCAATTGCTCCCAGGATCGAGCAAGCTAAAATTCCGATCAGGGCAAACCGGCCACAAAGAATGACCTGTTGGTATTCTTCGTAATATTCAATGAAATGATTTTCACCGATAATTAAATTGCGCATCGCTCTCTTCAAACCCATTACTGGCAATTTTCAACCAGGCAAAAATAGAGAAAGGCTTATTTCTGATATTGATAAATGTGCTCTACAAGATATGTATGCAAGTTTTCTTCTTAATAACCAAAAATCGAAGTTACTTATACCTCGACCGGATGAAGCGGCAAAGAAATCACAAACGTTGAGCCCTCTCCTTGTTGTGACTGAACTGTGATTTTACCCGTCAGTTTTGCAAGCGTCTCTTTTACAATATAAAGGCCCAGACCAGATCCCTCCGACTTCTCTGAGGCTCTGTAAAACATATTGAAAATCTTTTCCTGGTGTTCCCAACCTATTCCTATTCCGTTATCTTTTACAGAGAGGATGTACTGATCAGTATCTCGTTCTGCCGTCACCTCAATAAACGGATCTTCCTTAGCATAATCATGATATTTTATTGCGTTCGCTACAAGGTTGTTAACGATGACTTTAAGACGATTAGCATCCGTCAAAAATTCCAACTCTGGCAAAACATTAAGATTAACTTTAATTCGTTCTGCTCCATTTGTAAACTTCAAACTCTCTACAACTCCCAGCACCAATTGACGGACATTTACTTCTTTAAGATCAACGCCTAACCTTGAATTTCTGGAGTAGTCTGTTATTTCACGAATAAAATTTTCCATCGTGTGTACACGCTTCTTCATCATTTCCAGGCAAAGCATAATCTCTTCAGTGTTGCCGGTTTTTTCTGCAACACTGATCAATCCCATCAAAGAACTTAACGGTGCACGTAAGTCGTGTGAGGCGCTGTAAACAAAACGATCCAGTTCCTCATTTGCTTTAGCTAACAAATCATTTTGCAGTCTTATTTGTTGCTCCGCCATCTTTCTTTCGTCGATGTCTACAATTGAACCTACAATAAGAATTTGCTGCCCCTTTTCATTAAATTTTGATACACCAGTGCCCGAAACCCATTTGTAACTGCCCCCTTTCGTCTTTAATCGCAATTCAGATTGATAGGGTTGACGCGTTATAGCATGTTGGTGGTAAATTCCCTTTATGCGCTGTAAATCTTCCGGGTGAATTAATGCTAAATATTTATCAATGGTAAGATTGTGCAAATCATCAACATCATACTCCAGTATTTTTTTGTACTCCGGCGCGAGGTAAATAAATCCGGTTTGCAAATTCCACTCATAAATCGCCGCCCCCGATCCTTCTACGGCCATCTGAAAACGCTCACGGCTTCGCTTCAATTCTTCTGATGTTAAAAGCAAAGATTGCTCGCTGGTGCGAAGATTCGCTTCTATATCATGATGTAACTGAATAGAGAAATAAATTGTAAGAATTGAAACCAGGTATGCTATTGTCAGAGTTGCAATGAAATTTATTTTAATATACTCAGTCGAATAATCAACGTAGGCCCTGAGGGGCAATATTCCCAGGTATGCAGTTATCGCCAATGCATAAGATACACCTGCTAACAGAAAACCGAGGTTACGATTTTTATACCCAAACAAAACAAGTGTACTGAGTCCGATAGCCAAGAAAAAGAAAAAAACTCCACTTGCAGCACTTTCGCTTGATGCAAACAAGTAAATAATACCATTGCTTAACAGGATAAGTGTAATACTCGACGAGGTATATCGCTGAATCCGATTGAGCCAAAAAACAAAGAGGGCAAGACCCATAAGTGCTGCGTACCAAACAAAGTTTCCCTGAATTTCAGTGAGTACATCTATCACAGTAAAAATGAGACCTACAACAAAAGCTATGATGGAAACAATGCCGCGGAGTATGGCATTTCTGAATTGCACCCTTGAGGCGACGTAACGGTTTTTCCCTATAATCAAATCGCGGATAACCTCTTTAAAAGGAATCTTCATTCATGTGTAAAATAGTGACAAATTTAAGTAATCCGATTCGCTGTCAAGCAGATAAGGCCTGCCGAAACATACATGCCCTATCCTAAACCCTTGCTTATAAAAATTTTGACTGTGTATAAGAAATCTTAGAAGGTAAACTTGAAACTTACAATCACATCCCGCTCAATCCGTTTGACCAAATGCAATTAAATTCAGGATATCTTTAGAAATAAGTTTCCTTACTCACTTTTTTGTTGCAATTACAAATAAATATTACGTGACAAGTAGTACAGTATAATATCAATTTATGGTAGGGAGAGGGTGATGTTGGGTCACAAACTATTCAGCCAATAGTCTTGGCCTTATTCCAATATTTGTCCATTTCCGCCAATGACATTTCGCCAAGTTTTTTCCCGTCCCTTGCCGACTCTGTTTCGAGATATTGAAATCGCTTTATGAATTTTTTGTTAGTGCGTTCCAGGGCTTCTTCAGGATCGATATCGATAAAGCGTGCGTAGTTTACCAGTGAAAATAAAAGATCACCAAACTCTTCCATTGCTTTCTTCTTATCTATCGGACCCTCCGACTCCACATTGAACTCATTTTTAAACTCATGCATTTCTTCTTCAACCTTTTCCCAAACCTGTTGCTTCTTTTCCCAATCAAAACCAACTCCCCTGGCTTTATCCTGGATACGCATGGCCTTTACCAGTGCTGGAAGTGAAGTGGGTACACCCGCTAGTACAGACTTGCTCCCCTTTTTCAATTTAATTTTTTCCCAATTTGCTTTAACCGTTTCCTCATCTTCTGCAATTACATCTCCATAAATATGCGGATGACGCTCCACAAGTTTCTCACACAATGATTGAATAACGTCTGAAATGTCAAAGGCCTTCAATTCAGAGGCAATCCGGGAATAAAAAATTATATGTAGTAACAAATCCCCCAGTTCTTTCTTTATCTCTACAAGATCACCATCGAGGATTGAATCTGAAAGTTCGTAGGTTTCTTCCACCGTGAGGTGTCGAAGGCTCTCGAGTGTTTGTTTCTTATCCCATGGACAATTCTCACGAAGTTCGTCCATAATGGTAAGGAGCCTGTCAAAAGCCTGCAATTTATTTGGCCTGTCTAAATCAGGTAATGATCGTGGTTTTTGCATGTTATTTAAACTTATTGCGTAAAGCGGATGTTCTCTAACCGTTAACTAACTTTGAAACAAAAATAAGGAATCATGGCAGTTGTTCTTCTGAGCATTGGGATTATGGCACTTTTCTTTGTGCTTCTTTCAGTTCGGCTCCTGTTTATAAAGGGAGGTGAATTCAGGGGTACTTGCGCATCTCAAAGTCCGTGGCTGAAGAAAGAGGGAGCTGCATGTGGTTATTGTGGAAGAGACCTTTCCGCTGGTGAAGCCTGTGGAAAGGTTGAGGTGGATCAGAAAGCTTTGCCAGAAGTAAAGAAGAAAAATAAATTTCAATAGCCACCTATCTTTTCACTGCATTTACCCGTTAGCTTCCAGAGCAAAAATAATCTGCGCTAAAGACAGCAAACATACTTCGGTAAAAAGTTTAATTTTGCTACCCCAATAAAAAAGATCAAATAAAACTACTGTGGCCTTAATTAAATCGATTTCAGGAATTCGGGGAACGATTGGCGGAAAGCCTTCGGACAACCTGACCCCATTAGACATTGTGAAGTTTGCTGCCGCTTATGGCGAGTTGCTAAAGAAAAATAAGAAAGAATCCATACGTGTGGTGATCGGGCGTGACGCAAGGCCATCCGGTGAGATGGTGAACAATCTTGTGGTTTCCACGCTTTTGGGTATGGGAATCGATGTTATTGATCTGGGCCTTTCTACCACGCCAACCGTAGAAATTGCAGTTCCCCTTGAAAAAGCTTCGGGAGGAATTATTATCACCGCAAGTCATAATCCCGTTCAATGGAATGCTTTAAAACTTTTGGACAACAAAGGCGAATTTATTTCAGGCAAAGACGGTGAGGAAATATTGCGCATTGCAGAAGGCGAACATTTCGAATTTTCGCCTGTAACGAAATTGGGAGAATACAAGAAGGACGATACTTACATTAAAAAACATATTGATTTGATTCTCGCGCTACCTTTGGTGGAGGTCGAGGAGATCAGGAACAGAAATTTTAAAGTAGTAGTAGATGCGGTAAACTCAACAGGAGGAATTGCCGTTCCAATGTTGCTTGAAGCTCTGGGCGTTACAGTTAAAGAAATTTATTGTGAGCCCACCGGTCATTTTCCTCATAACCCTGAGCCACTGCCCGAACATCTTACTGACATAAGTCGTGAGGTACTGAAAGGTAATTTTGATTTAGGTATTGTTGTTGATCCGGATGTAGATCGTCTTGCCTTAATATGTGAAGATGGAAATCCCTTTGGAGAAGAATATACATTGGTAGCCGTAGCTGATTATGTTTTAAAGAATCATAAGAAGAAAAAGGGTAATACCGTTTCTAATCTTTCATCAACCCGCGCCTTACGCGATGTTACAGAAAAAATGGGCGGACAATATTTTTCTGCAGCGGTTGGCGAAGTGAATGTTGTTAAAATGATGAAGGAATGTGAGGCTGTGATTGGCGGAGAAGGAAACGGTGGTGTCATCTATCCTGACTTGCATTATGGACGCGACGCGCTTGTTGGCATTGCATTGTTTCTTTCACATTTGGCTAAACTGAAAATTCCTGCCTCGCGTTTAAGAGGAAGTTATCCAAACTATATTATCTCTAAAAACAAAATTGAATTAACGACCGACATAGATGTAGATTATGTACTGGAAGAGGTGAAAAAGAAATATAAGAAACAGCCAATCAATACGGTTGATGGTGTAAAAATAGAATTTGATGCCGAATGGGTCCACCTGCGCAAATCAAATACAGAACCGATCATAAGAATCTATGCGGAATCCGATCTCCAGGTAAAGGCCGATACACTAGCCAGGAAAATCATCATGGATATCAAAGAGATCATCGCGGAAAATGTAACAGAAAAGTAACGTGGGAATTTACCTCGACAACGCTGCCACTACCCCATTGGACCCCGAAGTATTCGAGGCCATGAAACCTTTCATGCTGGAAGATTTCGGTAATCCTTCGTCAACACATTCTCACGGCCGAAAGATCAAGGCGGCTATCGAATCATCACGAAAAAAAATTGCTGAACTGCTCAATTGCTCACCGGGTGAAATAATTTTTACTTCAGGAGGAACAGAAGCTGACAACACAATTATTAATAGCGCCGTACGCACTTACAGTATTAAAACAATTATCACTTCACCAATAGAACATCATGCTGTTCTTCATTCGGTAGAAAATTTGTGCAAAGACGGTTCTGTCCAACTTCATCTTTTAGAAGTAGATGAAAAAGGACATATCAATCTGGATCAACTAAAAAAACTGATTAGCAAGAATTCAAACACGCTTGTGTCGCTAATGCATGCAAACAATGAAATAGGAAACGTATTGGATATTGAATATGTCAGCGATCTGTGCGAAAAGAATCATGCCTATTTTCATTCTGATACCGTACAGACCGTTGGTCATTATCGTCATGATCTGAAAAAAATAAAAGTTCATGGAATGGCTGCATCAGCACATAAATTTCACGGTCCAAAAGGAATAGGCTTCATGTTCATTCGCAAAGACAGAAAGATCAATCCTTTTTTACACGGTGGTTCCCAGGAAAGAAACATGCGTGGAGGAACGGAAAATGTATACGGTATTATTGGCATGACAAAAGCCATGGAAATTGCCTATCGCGATATGGATGAACATACCCTTTACATTAAGGGCCTCAAAAAACATATGATTGAAAAACTCCGCGAGAATATTTCTGGCATATCATTCAATGGAGATTCTGATCATTTGGAAAATAGTCTTTATACGGTGCTAAGCGTTAGCCTCCCGGAGTCAGAAGAAAATGACATGACTCTTTTCAACTTAGATCTCCTTGGAATTTCGGCATCGGGTGGAAGTGCATGTTCAAGCGGGGCAACGTTAGGCTCTCATGTTTTGTCTGCATTGAATCCCGGATCAAAAAGGGGAGCAATAAGATTTTCGTTCAGCAAGTTCAATACAAAAGAAGAAATTGATTTTGTTGTAGATAAACTAAAGGACTTAGTAAAAACGCCTTCCTCATTGGCGCGGTCTTAAGACACAGATGATGAAGAGGGAATTATCCCCATTTTTCTCATCAAAAATGTTGCATTCTTTCCTGTACTTACACCGGGTTTTAATTTGTAATCGAACGAAAGTTCGTCTCCTTTTATAAAGGTTTCGAAATGAAAATTTCTAACACGTTCAAAAGTTTTTTCCAGGTCAGCAAGAGCAACATCATGCGTGGCTACCAACGCAATGCAAGAGTGAGAGGCAAGTTGCTTGATTAACTCCTCTGACCCTGCCAATTTATCTACCGAATTAGTTCCTTTTAAAATTTCATCCAGCAAGATCAATAATGATTTTCCTTCGCGAAGCTTTTGGATGATCGTTTGCAACCGCAGCAGTTCAGCAAAAAAATAGGATTGATTTTCATTAATTGAATCTGTATTTCTCATTCCGCTTCGCACTTCTGTCAAAGGGCACATCATCTTCTTTGCACACACAACCGAACCTATATGAGCAAGTATAGCATTTACTCCTACCGTTCTGAGGAAGGTACTTTTCCCCGCCATGTTAGCGCCTGTAACAATCCATAGATTCGACTTTATATGCAAATCATTGCTTACCCGATGTTCAACATTAATCAGAGGATGGCCGAGTTCTGCTGCTATCAACTCATTGTCGTGCGACATCTCAGGCACAGAAAAATCGGGATGGTTGAAAGCGTAAGACCCCAGGCTATTGAGTGCATCCGTTTCGGCAATAGCGGAAAGCCATTTAGCCAAACGATCTCTGTTTTTTTCGCGCCATTGCTCGAGTTTGTAAACACATTGCAGGTCATAAAGTAAGGTGCTATTCAAAAGCAGCGTAGCAATCAAGTTCAATCGCAGATCCAAAGCACGCGATCGCGACGCCAGGACTAAAAGTTCTTCTCTCGCTTCATGCCCTTCGCGATTTAATTCTCTGGTGATTTCGGTTTGAAAATTCTCCTTATTTAATAGATCAAAATGATCAGCAAATTTTTCAAGAAGATAGCGCTTGTTACCAATGTAATCTTGAAGCAAGGTGACACGCTTGCCGTGAGATCCGATGATGGCCCATTGAATTAGTGTTACTATAATAAATGGTGCGGATACACTCATAAAAATCCAAATCAATAGCGTAATGAGAGCAAGTAGCGGGAACAAAATTAACATCCAGCGAAATGATGATTTACCATAAACAAAGGAAGGAAGTGTAAGCCACTCAAGAATCTGTTGCTGATCTTTCCTCTTCTCCGGGGCACTTAGCCCAATTGCCTGAAAGTTTTGTCTGAATTCCAGTTTCTCCGCTACTTCTTTAACAGCGTTCTGTTTTGAAATTATTTCATCAACAGAAGTTAAAGGATTAGCAAGCAGATGCGCGAGTTTCTCTTTTCCTGGTTCCGTAGAAGTGCGGTTGATGCGCTGAAACAAAGAGCCTTCGCCAAAAATATCCAGATCAAAGGAATAGGGATGATGACTGTCGACAAACTCCCTTCCATCTTCAAAATTACTATGGTCTCCGTTCTGTGATTTAATTTCCCACGCATTAATGGTAACTAAATTCTGAAGAATCTTTAACTGTCGCTTAAGCTGCTCATGATGTTTGACCAAATAGACAAACGCTATTAAAAGCAAAATTACTACCCACCCTAATACCGCAAGTTTAAAACTAAAGTAGGCTGCTAATAAAACAAGCACGATTAAACCAACGCGCGCCCAGGACGTGAGGATTTCTTTCTGTTGAAGGGCCTGTGCTTGTTGTTCGAAAGTATTTTTTCGATTTGTGTATAAAGAACTAAGATCGCTCACCTGTTACCTATAAAAACGTTTCAATTATTTTCATCAGCTTTTCAAGTTCTGTTTTATCGATATCGTCAAAGTCGTTAAGCTGATCACTGTCAACATCCAGCACAAGAGCAACCCTACCATTCTTGAAAGCCGTTAAAACAATTTCTGATTTAGATGCAGACGAACAAGCAATATGACCCGGAAATTTATCTACATCAGGAACAACAATTGTTTTGCCTTCTTTCCATGATGTACCACAGACACCTTTACCAAATGCAATGCGGGTACAAGCGATTGGCCCCTGAAAAGGACCAAGAACGAGTTCATTATCTTTCACCAGATAAAATCCCACCCAGAAAAAATTCATCGTTTGTTTAAGGGCAGCGGTAATGTTTGCAAGGTTTGCAATTACATCTTGCTCAGCATCCACCAGAGATTTGATTTGCGGGAGCAAAGTGTCGTAGCGATTTTGCTTATCCGTTGAAGTTGAAATGATGAGTTCTTCAGCCATTATTTGATAAAAGATATTTCTAATTGCTTGCAGATTTTCTTACACAACAAATCGGATAACTCTGGGTGTCTCCCAACCGCGGTTTGTTTTTGGTTTTGAGGATTTTGATAAATGGAGTGATTCTCTCCTTCTCGCAAAAGGAAACATCCATTTTTTTGAAGATGCTTGAAAATTCTTTTCGTTTCACCCGATCAGATCAACGGAATCCTTAATGAATTCTTTGCCTTTGTACCCGGCCTCCGTAAGCTCACGATTTGCATTAAAGAGTTCTTGCAAAGCATCTAAAACATTTATTTTACATTCCTCAATAGTCCTGCCCTGTGAAATGGCCGACGGAACTTCTTCCAACTGCCCCACATACCAACCATCTTGCGACTTTTCTATAATAATTGAAAATTTCATACACTAAGCTATTAAATCTTATCCAGAATTCTCTTCGTCATTTCAGTTTCAATGTTACCGGTGTTTAACGTGTTTACCGGCTCGAACAACAATAAATGAACTTCTTCATCAGCAACCGGTTTATGTTCTATTCCTTTTTCCACAATGATAAATTCACCTTCGTTAATTTCCTCAATACGATCCCTGAATTCCATTTTAAGTTTCCCTTTTACAACAAGAAAAAGTTCATCTTCATGATCATGGTGATGCCATACAAATTCACCTTTTAACTTAACAGCTTTTACAAGCTGACCGTTGAGTTCCCCAATAATTCTTGGGTTCCAATGATCGCTGAATAGTTTCAGCTTATCATTTATATTGACTTTTTCCATTGTGGACAGGGGTAATAAATCTTAATGTATCGCTATCAACAAATTCTTCATTAATCAGCTTTCCGGAAATTGAAGGAGCAGGAATTCCTTTTACAAAGTTCACCTTTGAAACAAAAACCCTGGCCTCATCCCAAAGGTTCATATCCAGAAAAGTATTCAGCAACTGGGCTCCTCCCTCGACAATAACACTCTGTATCTTTTGATTATAAAGATCGTGAACAAGATTTTGAAGAAAATCCTGTTCATCCAAACGTATCAATGAAAGATTAGTACGCTCCTCATGCTTTAACAAATTATAACATAGTGTTCGTTGTGATCCGTCAAAGACGTGAAGTTTTTCACTTAGTCGTAAAAAACGATCGATGATTACACGAACCGGATTTCTGCCGGTCCAGTCTCTTACATTGAGTTGAGGATCATCGTGCCTAGCCGTGCGTGTGCCAACCAGTACGGCATCTTCCTCTGTTCTCCATTTATGAACAAGTTGCCGAGAAAATTCATTGCTGATCCATTTGGAATCAAAATTTTCCCGCGCTATAAATCCATCTGAAGTTTGTGCCCATTTAAGAATAATATAAGGCCGTTTTTTTTCAACATAGGTGAAGAAGCGTTTGTTCAACTCGCGCCCCTCATGTTCTAATATACCCGAGATAACTTCTGTTCCGGAGGAGCGAAGTTTTTTAATTCCCTCACCGGCTACTAATGGATTTGTATCAATGTTAGCAACGAAAACTTTTTTCACGCCATGTGCTATCAGCATATCGGCACAGGGTGGTGTCTTTCCGAAATGTGAACAAGGCTCCATGTTAACATACACTTCGCTTTCTTTCAAAATGTTTTTGTCAACATTTTTTACAGCATTCACTTCGGCGTGCGCTTCTCCATACTTTTCATGCCATCCTTCGCCAACAATTTTGCCTTCATGAACAATGACACATCCTACCAAAGGATTCGGACTAACATATCCCTTTCCGCGAGTCGCCAGTTCAAGCACACGCTTCATAAAATGTTCATCTCTATGGTGAGGATGTATCTTCATTGTGTATACTTGCAAAGATTGTTTAACCATGACGAATTCCAAAGCGCTCTTTCGGGAATTAATTTCGGCGATAACATTAAACGAGTCACCCGAAGAAATTGACAGCATAGTTTACCTGTTCCTGGAGAAACAATTAGGAATATCTAAAACCGATATTATTGCAGAACGAATCGTAAAAATTGATTCTTCAATGCAAGATCAGATTGAAAATTTTATACAACAGGTAAATAGTCATAAACCCATCCAATACATTCTGGGTGAATGTGAATTTTACGGGAGAACATTCGCTGTTTCAGACCATGTGTTAATACCAAGACCTGAAACAGAGGAATTGGTAAGAGAAGTAATACATTACTGCAAACAACAAAAGAGACGCTTAAGAATTATCGACATAGGAACGGGAAGCGGATGCATCCCCATAACGTTGGCGTTAGAAAGTAAAGACACAGAAGTTTATGCCACGGATGTAAGCGAGGATGCACTGACCGTTGCAAAATTAAACGCACAATCTCTTCAAGCTCCTGTAAAATTTTTTCTTCACGACATTCTGAAAGATGATCTTCTAATAGACAATATTGATGTTGTTGTTAGCAATCCGCCGTATATAACCTATCGTGAAAAAGACAGCATGAAAGAAAATGTTTTACAGTTCGAACCTCACCTCGCATTGTTTGTTCCCGATGATGATCCTCTTCTTTTTTATAAGGCGATAGTTACAAAGTCAAAAAAAGTTTTGAATGATGGCGGACTGCTCGCTGTTGAAATAAATGAGCGATTCGGAGATCATGTCGCGACACTATTTTCTGATATGGAATTTACTTCTGTTGAAAGAATAAAAGATATATTTGGAAAAGAAAGGATTGTAAAGGGATTGAAAACATAGTATCAACCAGATCAGGTTTTCGCAGAACCCAAATGGAATTTTATCTGCGCTAATTCTGCGTAATCTGCGGGAAAGAAAAGCAAGTGAGTAAGATCAATAAAGTAAATCAGCCCTATGAAAAATTCTGCTACGATAACTTTTATTGGTTCGGGTAACCTGGCCTGGCACCTGGCACCGGCATTCGACAATACTGAATTCGCTGTTCGTGAAGTTTTTAGTCGGAATAAAAAAAATGCTGCAGAACTGGTGTCAAAACTTTATCAGGCTGAAGCAAAGGAGTCGCTCGACTTTTCAGGGAGTTCATCAAAAATTTTCATCCTTGCTGTCCCGGATGATATTATAGAAGAAATTGCAACTGATATAATTCTTCCGGACGAATCCATTTTGATTCATACTTCAGGCAGCAAACCATTAAGCATTTTGCAAGATTCTTCAACATCAAATATTGGTGTTTTATATCCGCTTCAAACATTTACCAAAGGGAAGAAAGTTGATATGAAAGAAATTCCCTTTTTCATAGAAGGCGAGAATAAAGAAACTGAAAAAATTATTTTCGCTATGGCGACAGCCATCAGTGCGAAAGTGCACCTGCTCTCATCTGATAAAAGAAGTATGCTGCACCTGTCAGCAGTATTCGCCTCCAATTTTACCAATCATATGTTGTCCATCGCAGAAACTATAATGGAACAAAACAAAATGGATTATGATTGGCTGAAACCGCTCATTGCAGAAACCATAAACAAGAGCCTTGCTATTGGGCCCTCTAAAGCTCAGACTGGTCCGGCGAGGCGGGAGGACCTGGAGATTCTTGATCAGCACATGGAATACTTAAAAAAAGATGAGTCACTCTCAGAAATTTACCGGGTAATAAGTCAACATATTTTGGATAAATATCAATCGTGAACTTCAAACTGATAAATTTGTATTGAACCTGAAGTATGTCCCATTTATTCCCCAATCAACAACGACCCAGAAGGAATCGTAAAAGTGAGGCTATTCGTGCTTTGGTAGAAGAAACTAAAGTCACCACAGACGATCTTATCCTGCCGTTATTTCTTCTTGAAGGAACCAACAAAAAAACAGAAGTTGGAAGCATGCCCGGCATCTTTCGTCTCTCTGCAGACTTAATGCTGCTGGAGATAGAAGCCTGTTTGAAGTTGGGGATTAAAGCGTTTGATATCTTCCCGGCTGTGGAGGACCAACACAAAGACAAGACGGCTACGAAAAGCTATGACAAGAATTTCTTTTACCTGAAAGCCCTTCGCGAGGTGAAGAAGCAATTTCCAGAAGCCTGTATCATGACAGATGTTGCAATGGACCCGTATAGTTCAGATGGTCATGATGGTTTAGTAAAAGATGGAAAGATACTGAACGATGAAACATTAGAAATACTTGGCAAGATGGCACTGGCGCAGGCCGAAACAGGAATCGACATCATTGGGCCTTCTGATATGATGGATGGACGTGTGGGATACCTCAGAAAAGTTTTGGATGAAAATGGTTTCACGGAAGTGTCCATCATGAGCTACACGGCAAAATATGCAAGCGCTTTTTATAATCCTTTCCGTGACGCATTGGATTCGGCACCAAAATTTGGTGATAAAAAAACTTACCAGATGAATCCTGCCAATCGTAAAGAAGCGCTGATCGAGTCTCAACTAGATACAGAAGAAGGAGCGGATTTTTTAATGGTAAAGCCGGCATTAGCTTACCTGGATGTAATTCGATTATTAAAAGATAATAGCGCTCTGCCCATTGCTGCATACAATGTAAGCGGAGAATACTCAATGGTTAAATCGGCACACCTGAAAGGTTGGCTGGATGGAGAACGCGTGATGATGGAAATTTTGCTGAGCATTAAGAGAGCAGGCGCTGATGTTATATTAACCTACTTTGCTAAAGAATTTGCTTCATTAAAAACGCGTTGATGTATAGGCATACAAGATTACGTATTATCCTTACCCTCGCATTTGTATCGGCATGTTTCATTGTACGATCACAAAATGTAATCCTCACCGATAGCGGCATTATTGAAGTTAGAGGGAACATGAGTCATTTTCAGGACGACTTCGGTAAATTGAACTTTGATGAAGTTCAGAACAAAGAATTCACGCCACTCCAAAATTCTGAAAAAGCTCCCAGTTATGGTTTCGATAGAAAAGTTCATTGGTTCCGTTTTGATATAACCAATGAATCACAGCAAAATGATTGGCGAATGGAAATTCCCTACGCCCCATTGGATCAAATTGATTTTTATTTACAATCCGATTCAGCCTGGATTCACAAAGTTGATGGTGATATTTTTCCAATCAGTCAGCGTGATCTTCCGCATCGCCACCCAATTTTTAATTTCAACATTAAACCTAATCAGACCAGGACTATTTACATTAAAGTCACTACCATATCCTCTGTTCAGGTACCTGTTATCTTTTATACCGTTGAGTCATTTCAGATTGCTTCATTCAAGACGCAGCTTATCAATGGATTGTTTTATGGCGCTATGTTCATCATGGCCATGTACCAGCTTTTCCTCTTCGTATCTATCCGCGACAAGAGTACAGCGTTCTATTTTCTGACGCTCTTAAATATGGCTAACCTCTTAGCTTTTTTCCAGGGTTACACATTTCTATTCCTGTATCCTGAACACCCCCAACTCAATGATGACTGGGCCGCTTTGACAGGACCATTTTTCGTGCTGTGCTCAGCGCTATTGACGAGGTCTTTTTTGAATGTGCGGCAGTTCAGCAAGACGCTCGATAATATTCTTATCATTAACACCGCTCTCTCAGTCATTGCCGGTTTCCTCATGGTATTTTTTATTCGACAGATATCATACAAGTACTTACACATTTTCGCTCTTATCCATTGTGTCATTGTGCTGGTCGCAGCTGCATACTGCTTATCTAAAAGATACAAGCCGGCGTTTTACTATTTGCTTGCATGGGCAACTCTGTTACTCGCGGCTGTTGTTTTCACCATGGGAAATCTGGGGCTCGCACCAGGATATCTCGGAACAAATTATCAGGGATTGATGATTGGCTGTGTATTGCAGGTATTGTTTATTTCGTTAGCCTTAGGTGAACGCTGGAATGTGTTGGTGAAAGAAAATCAGGCCGCTAAAGAACTTGAATTGAAACGTGGCCAGGAAGAAAATGAACGACTCGAGCGAGAAGTAAAACTTCGTACACTGGAAATTCAAAAACAAAAAGAAAAGCTGGAGGAACTTAACCGGGTAAAAGATAAACTCTTCTCTATTGTGTCACATGATATCAAAGGACCGTTGTCGTCATTGAAGTTATCCATTGCACTGACCAAGATGGAAAAACTGAGTGCAGATGAATTTAAAACCATCTCCGTTGAAATTGAAGATCACCTGGACAAGACCACCAATTTCATTGAGAACCTTCTTCACTGGGCAAAACTCCAGTTGAAAGCTGAAACCATAAAATCGGTTCAGCTGAATTTGCCTGCTATGATCGATGAAACATTAGGGTTACTTGACGCAGAGATCAAGCAAAAGGTAATTAGTGTAAATAAAAATGTACAGTTGCAATTCTACGCCTTCGGTGATCACATGATGATTCAATCAGTTTTGAGAAATCTCATAAACAATGCAGTGAAGTTTACTCCGGTTGGAGGAAGTATTTACATTACAGGGAAGGCCGATTCAGATCAAGTGATCATTTCAATTGGTGATACTGGTGCAGGTATACCGCAGATTCATCGCGACAAAATATTCACCCTCGAAAGTGTTACTACACCAGGCACAAAAGATGAAGCAGGAACTGGTCTTGGTTTATTTCTTTGCAAAGAATTTGTTGAACGCAACAGTGGAAAAATCTGGTATGAAACTTTAGACGGAAAGGGAACTACTTTTTATTTTTCATTGCCAGAGTACAAGGAGGAGTTTAAGTTTGCTTAAACTCTTTTGTTGCACAAAGTTCACCAAGAGGCACAAAGTTACCGGAGTATTTTCTATGTAATTGCCTGTGATCTTCTTCGTCATATAGATTGAAATAGGATTGATCAATCAATTTCTCTGTGAATCTTTGAGGCTCTTTGAGAGCTTTGTGCAATAACTGCATTCCTTATCCTATTCGTATAACTCCTTACTATCCGCAACGGCTACTTCATAAAAAAAAGCTCCAACCTTTTCTGTCACTGTTTTAAAATATTTTTCTCCTTTTTCTTTAGTCGCTTTTCGCGGATCACCAACGCCGGTGTCTTTTGTTACCTGCATCCATTTACGTTCGGCCCAGGCCCAGCCTTCACGAATGGCTGTAATTTTAAATTTCTTTGCCGCTCCATCGCCGGCTTCTGAAAGGGGTCGTACAAGTTGTGGAGCAAGGTGAAGGATTACACTGGTTTCCATCTCACCGGCATGATCATCTTTGTTTTCAAAAAATTGTTTCTGATCGACAGATTGAAACCAATTGCATGAACACAAAAACATTTTTGGATACTTAAGTCCTAATTCACGAATCATGGTTCTGAAATCATTTCCGCCATGACTGTTCAGAATAATCAACTTGAAAATACCTTGTCTGTTCAACACTTCAATTACATCATTGAGAATGGCAAACTGTGTTGATGGATTCATGTTGATGTCAAGCTTCACATCAAATTGGCCGGTGTTTACTCCAAAAGGAATAGCAGGAAGAACAATTATTTTTGCTCCCTTATCCCACGCTATCCGTGCGCCTTCGGCAGCTACCTGGTCAGCTTCAATAATATCTGTGCCATAAGGAAGATGATAGTTGTGCGCTTCACAAGCACCCCAGGGCAAAACAGCTACACTGAACTCAGCCTCTTTGATAGTTTTCCAATTGTTCTCAGCAAGTATGTAGGGACGCATAGAAGAAAGTTTAAAGTCCAAAGTTTAAGGTTTAAAGTTAGAACAAACTTTGGACCTTAAACTTTAAACCTTAGACTTTAAACTCTATGCCGGAAGGGCGATGCGATAGGTATGGCCTTTTTTCACTGTAAGCTTTTGCTCCCGAAGCCAGGGATTGAACTGCTTCAGCATTTTATAGTTGGTGCCTTGCTCTTTAGCAAAGTCAACAAGACTCTTTATGTCCTCATCTACCTCTACGTAGCGAAGTTCATCCGCCTGGTACAAATGCTCAGGTTTAATTTTAAAACCGTACTTCAGGGGATTTTCAACAATTTCTTTTATTGCCAATATGCGAAATACATAGCGCGATGTTTCTTCATTCAAATAAAGGTCGTAGTATGAATTTACTTTTTGATCATCTATTGCATTTTGAATACCTGTCATGCCTCGATTATAGGAAGCCGCTACAATTGTCCAGTTATTAAACTTGCGATAAGCTTGTTTTAAATACCTACAGGCAGCCTCTGTTGCTTTTAATGGATCAAATCGTTCATCAACTTCTCTTGTGATCTCCAATCCGAATTCCTTTCCAGAGTCTTCCAGTATTTGCCAATAGCCTACTGCGTCTTTTGGAGAGCGTGCATTTATTAAATTACTTTCGATCAGTGGCAAATATTTAAAGTCTTCAGGAATATCATGTTCACGCAGAATTTCTTCAATCTGCGGAAGCCAGCGATTAGCGCGTTTAATTAAGAAAATGGTGTTGCTGTGAAAATAGGTGTTGATCTGAAGTTCTTTATCAAAGCGTTCACGGACATCGGTGATATTCATCGGTACAGATTCGCCGGCGAAAGTAAGTTCCTTTGGTAAATCAAAAGATACTGCCGGCAAAGGATGGTTATAATCATCCCCGTTAACTTGTAAGGTGCCATTATCTGAAAAAACCTGATCATGGGTTTTGCCAGATGACTCATTGTACAAAATGTAACCAATGAGAATTATCAGGCACGATATTGATATTAAATCAGAAACCTTCATGTCATTTCCTTTATTTCTCTTTAACACCATAACAAAGGTTAAAAGTTTGGTGAAAGTAAATACTTTGAATAAAAATCGTCAATTACCTTAACCGCTTCTTCGGGTGTATCAACAACGTTGAAAAGATTTAAATCTTCAGCGCTGACCATCTCTTCTGTTACTAAAACATCTTTAAACCATTCCACCATCCCCGACCAGAATTTACGGCCTACCATCACAATAGGAAACCGCCCAATCTTTTTTGTTTGTATTAAGGTCAATGCTTCCGTAACCTCATCCATTGTGCCAAATCCTCCGGGCATAACTATAAATCCCTGCGAATATTTTACAAACATTACTTTGCGTACGAAGAAATAATCAAAGGCAATGAGCTTATCCGGATCAATGTAAATATTTCCTTTTTGCTCGAATGGCAAAAAGATATTCAGCCCGACTGATTTACCGTTCGCCCGATTGGCTCCCTTATTGCCGGCTTCCATAATGCCAGGCCCGCCACCCGTTATAACACCATAGCCATGCTGAACCAACTGGTAGGCAATTTCCTCAGCCGTTTTATAGTATGGATGTTCAGGCTTCGTTCTTGCCGACCCAAAAATGGTTACGCAGGGTCCTATCTTGGCAAGTTTCTCAAAGCCTTCCACAAACTCGGACATTACTTTGAAGATAACCCAGGAATCAGAACTCTTGATCTCTGCCCAATCCTTGTCTTTGAATGCCTTGCGGATTCGCTCTTCTTCTTCCAAGGTATGTTTATGATTATTTCTTTCTACCTGCATAGCTCGTTTAAAAAATGGGGACAACAAAGTTATACAATGTGATCATCATTCTTTCTTACATAAATAGGTTGTGTTATTACCTGAGTACGTATTGGGTTTAAAGTTTAAGGTTTATGTCTGGAAAAGAGATTGTTTAGGGCATGTTCAAGTTTATCAAATTCAAAATGGAAACCTGAATCCTGAATTTTTTTTGATGATACACGACTACCCTCCACTACCAGATAAACCATTTCACCCAATAAAAATTTTAGAAAGAATTTTGGGATGGGTGGTAGCAATATTGGTCTACCCAATGCCTTTGCCGTAGCCTTCATAAACGCACGATTCGTTACAACTTCAGGAGCAACAGCATTGTAAGCTCCCTGTATTGATTCATTTTCTACGGCATGAATATACATCTTACAAAGATCATCAACGTGAATCCAACTCATCCATTGATTGCCTGAACCAAGAGGAGCGCCAACATACCAACGTATCGGTTTTATAAATTCATCCATCGCACCCCCTTTGTTGCTTAGAGCAATGCCGGTCCTAAGTTCAACAACACGCATACTCAATGCCGTAATTTTTTCAACCTCTTGCTCCCATAACCAGGTTACATTGGCAAGAAAATCATTACCTGCAGCATCTGATTCGTTAAATATTTTCTCTTCACTCGTTCCATAATAACCTACCCCTGAAGCGGACACAAAAACTTTCACTTTGTGTTGTTGATTACTCAACTGCTCCCGGAGAAGCGCGGTCGACTTTACACGACTATCAATAATTTCCTGTTTCCTTTTTTCTGTCCAGGGTTTGTCAGCAATGCCGGCGCCTGCCAGGTGAATAATCGCATCAATGTCATCAAATGCGCCTGGTTCAATCCATGACCGGTCGACATCCCAAAGAAAAGTGCGAACACCTCTGTCGTCTTCCCGTGACCGGCTAAGGTGTGTAATTCGATAACCATCCTGGCGCATTATTTCCGTCAGTCGTGAACCAATAAGACCGGTTGCGCCGGTTATGAGAATGTGTTTTGAATTCAATATTTCTCGTAGTTTTGAATTACTGAAACTAAATCAAGAACATGTTAACCTCTAAAAAGTTATTCTTATTGCATTGACATTTACCTTTTCAATTTGCTCTCATGCCCAGTCCGTTAAAGCTTAAAGAAAACAAAGTTGATAATGAAACTATTTTGAAAAGCATTGAAAGAAACAAGCCTGTACAAGATTCAGTAGCGCAGTTAGGCGAGCAGATTAAGAAGGTAATTGAAGGGCACAAGGAAAAGCAAAAAGGAAAGTGAATTAAAAAAAGTTGTTCATATCTATCAAATTAACTTTATATGGCAAAGACAATTCAGGATTTTAAGAGTTTTACGGAAGCTGAAAGGGCAGAGCACCAACAAGCCATGACGCGTACACCAACAGAACGCATATTACTGCTCCACCAGCTTATACATGCATGGATGAAATTCCCAAGGCGCGTTGCTGACCATAACGATACCATTCCTACCTTAAAGAGAACCTACGGTCATGCAGGCAATACGTGATTTTTACGAGGAGTTTTTAACAGCATTGTGCATTAACAACGTCGAGTTTTTAATTTTTGGCGGGTTTGCAGTAAATCTGTATGGATTTGCCCGCGTCACCGAAGACCTTGATGTATGGATCAACCCGAAGCCAGAAAACTTTGTACGCTTTAGGCTAGCAGTACTTAATTTAGGATTTGAAGATGCTGAGCAACTTAAAAATTTTATTCAGGGTGAATCTATTATGCTCCGACTGACAGATAGAGCGTTTCGCATTGACCTGCTTACCAAACTTAATATTAAAAAAAGTTTTGATGAAGCTTTCAAAGCAGCCGAACCTGTGGATATGCCATATGGCAAAATCTATTTTATAGGGTATGCCGATCTCATTGATGAAAAGCTAAGAGCAAGGCGGCCAAAAGATTTTCTTGATGTCCAGCAACTACGTTTGATCAGAGGAGAAGATTAAAGAAGCTGACACCATTAATGATTTGAACGGTCTGCCTGATCTCTGAACGAGCAGAAAAATTAATTTATAACCTCCCACTTCCTTTTATTCTTATCATAAACAACACGGTCGTCAGGAAATTCGATGTACTCAACTCCGTCGGAGTTCTTTGTGTAATAAGGCACTAACGATTCTTGCTTCACCATTTTATCAAACAAAAAACTACTTCTTCTTTTCAATGTATCGGGTATCATTTTCCAGGTACGAAAGATTTCTTCATACTCCGTTAATTCGCCTTTGTCATTAAGTTTGAAACGGCCTCCCGTTGCATGGCGCTTTTCAACGAGGCTTGGCGCTGGCTGGGAGATGAGAAAATAATAATCTTCACCTTGTACAAAATATTTTTCAAAGCGCGCTTTACGAAGCAATTCTTCATAATGCTCTTTTTCGCTCAAACTTTCAGGCGGTCTACCTGCATAACGAATGATGGATGTCATCACAGCCGCTTTTTCTCTGGCCGATAAATAGGTATTGGGATCATATTTATCACCAGTAGAACAGGAGAATAAAATAATCGTCAGCGTTAAAAATTTACTTTTCATATTCACCAATAAAATGCCATGCAAAAATAAAAGACTAACCACAGGGATTAGTCTTTTTACTACTTAATGTACGCTATAATTTTTTACTCGTAACCCTTCGTCAACGGCTGGAACTCAGCCCATCCATCTGTCCAGTCTGTAGCACCAAAAGCACCACGATAGTTAACCGCTTCAAAGAAAGAATTGCCCGCTAATTTAGCATCGGTAAAATCAGCCCCTTCAGCGAGGTCACCGGTTGTTACGGCAAAGTCAGGATTAGCAGGGTATGTTCCAATGGCATTACCACCCCAGAACATAGCCGTACTTAAACCTAAGTCACCATAAGGATTGCTGTCTGCAGACCATGAACCTTCACCGGTCGCGGCAGTAGGATTCAGTGTCTCGTTATTATTATTATCCCAGTAAGTTTTAATTGCCGTTGCATTCCCTGCTCCTGCATCATTGATGTTCAGGCCTGTTGCAAACGAAGCATCGGCTGCTGTAGTTGATGTGCCGGTAACTGTAGTACCAGGAACTGCCAGAATATTATTGGCAAGCTTACTGGTTCCGCCGTTCAGGTTAGCAAGTGTTCCCGAATCATCTATTCTCAGACCAACTCTGAAACCAGAGAAGTAGGAGTTGAAAATCGAGAGCGCGCTTCTTCTCCGGATGTGCATAGCATTCTGATAATTTGCTGAGATAGAACGGCTGGGATTATTAAATTCGCGAGGTCCAAACACACTAACATTGGAGAATATGCCTCTCGTACATCCACTGTTATTTGTGCCGTCACAGTTGTCAATCTCATTACCATTTGCCTGATTATCGGTTTCAAATGCATTTGAGCCTGACTGGTCAGCATAGAACGGGTACCGTACTATTAATGCAAACTGCACATTTCCTCCCCAGCCAAAGTCAGTATCCATGTCATCGTCCCATGTTCCGAAAGAAATCAGGTACTTACCATTTACGGTTCCACCGAACCATTCAAATCCATCGTCACCGCCGAAAGAAACCTGAACATTTTCAATGGTGGTTCCGTTGCCTACACCGCCCATGGTCAGGCTATTGGTTTCATTGTTGGGTGTAAGTTCTATTCCGGCATATTCAATGCGCACATAGGTTAATGAGCCGCTGTTTTCACTGGCATTGGTTTCCGGTGTTGCTCCATCGGCTGCAACACTTCCATAGTTAACAGCAGGGCTTATACCTTCAATAGCAGGTCTGGCCGCCTGATTAACAAAAGCATTTCCCAGGATGATCACACCTCCCCAATCACCGCGATCTCTTTCGCCAACATTTTGAGCTGAAGTAAATACAACAGGGCTTGCCGCGGTTCCATTACAAACCAATAGGCCCCCCGGTTTAACAACTAATGTGGCCTTAGTGGCTTTGTCTCCCTTAAGAACTGTTCCTGCAGGAATCGTTAGTGTAATGCCACTTTCAACAAATACCTGTCCTTTTAGTAAATATTCTTTTGACGCATCCAGGGTCTGATTAGCTGCAATAGAACCACTAAGCTCGAGTACTGGATTTCCTACGGTTACCGTAAACGTAACAGGAGCAGAAGACTGATTCTCGTTATCCTGAGCTGTAAGAACAACAGCAATGCTTGATCCCACAACAGCATTAGCCGGAATATCAACTTCAAAGGGTTGGGTAATTGCAGTTTTACTTCCGTTTAATGGAATGGTCTCAGAAACACCTCCGGAAAGCGTTAGTGTCTTTGCTCCCCCTGGGGCAGTAACTGTTACGGTTGCAGATACTGTAGCTCCAGGAATATCCTGAGCGCTGCTGGGGGTAACAGATACTGTAGGTGCTGCCGGCTTTGGGTCATCATCATCATCACATGCAACAAACCCCAGTACTGTACAAACTAGTAAAAGGCTTAAAATTTTTTTCATGACTCGAGTTTTGGTTTAAAAAAACATTGGGCCAAAGGTAGGCGGGCACATTGAGTAGTCTGTTAATCACATTTTAACAAATCGTTACTTGTTGTTTCCTCTTTGTTAACAAAGAAAAAAACCCTTCTGCTATTGAAGGGTTTTTGTGAGGCTTTTAAAAATCTGTAACGGACTATCAATTATTCATTTATCAATTTAACATTAAAGCTTAATGAGAATTGAGTTCCGACTTTATAGCGTTGAATAAGCGCTTCGCCGCTATCAAGGGTACCATCATTATTATTATCCTGAATGATTTGATAGGGCGCGTTTAATGCATTCTGAACATTAAACTTCAATTCATATTTGTCTTTGAAAATCTTGGCAATCTGAAAGTCTAAAGAGTTACGTGGCTTCTCCCACCATGAAGGGAAGAGCTGATCGCCAACGGTGAATATACGAGCGCCAAAGACATTGTACGCTGCATTGACCGAGAAGCCAGATTCTACATCATTGTAATACAATCCCGCATTAATAATGTAAGGAGATTGCCCTTGCAGTGGCCTGGTGCGTGCCTGGTTTGATGCCTGGCCTCCGATATCTACTTCACTCTTTATCCAGGCAGCGTTAAGATTAAGCGAGGTGTTCCTTAAAAATTTAGATAAGCCCAGGCTTGCCAATGTTTTCTTCACTTCTAATTCAACTCCCACATCGTATGCCTTATCAGCATTACCAAAAATGAATTGTGGTGTTTCAGAAGTGACTTGCAAGTAGGACTCAATAGGATCCTTAAAGCTCTTATAGAATGCACCAACGCTGATCATCTCTCCAGGGTTAGGATATATTTCATAACGCAGATCAACATTGTGGATAAAAGCCGTTTTAAGATCCTCCATTCCGATGATACCGGCTTCATACTCAAATTGATAATAGAGGAAGGGCGCTAATTCACGAAACTCAGGCCTGTTAACTGTACGGCTATAGGCTGCACGGATAAGAGACCGGTCGCTTAGGTTATAAGCGATGTTTAAAAAGGGAAGCGGGGCAAGAACATCATTGTCAACATTTATAGGGCCATCAGCAGATTGCGCTGTTAGTTTTTGAACATTGTATTCCACTCTAAATCCACCGGCTATGTCAAATTTTCCAAGGGGTAGGTTTCCACCAATGTATCCGGCATTTAAGCTGTTTTCTCCTGAATATGAATCTGCTTCCCGGGTTCCTTCTTCAATTACAAAACCGTCTACCGCTTTAATATTCTCTGGTGCAAATATCTGCGACAGTGGTAAGCGAATCAATTCCATTCCAATTTGAGGATTTGACGTTCCCGGGTACAAATAATTTAAATAACGTGCATTAAACTCTCTTGTCTTTTGCTCACCAAAGAAGCCAATACGAATGGCTGGTGTCTTCTTTTCTCCAGGATCTCCAAACTTCTTTTCAAATGAAGCTCCGTAGGAATAAGCTCTGTCCTGGAGGTCTGACCAAAATCTTCCCGTTTCAAAAAGATTGCCGCTTGGCGGAAGTTGCATGAAAAATGGTTCTTCAGTTCCTTCGTAAACTTTGTCACGGTTGGTTCTGAATCTCCTGTAATCTGGTTCGTTCCTGTTGATTGAGTTATATCCAACTACCCATGACACCTTGTTCGTTCCATCGCCCAACTCGTGCGTACCCTGAAGTTGTCCTGTATAGATACCGCGACTTAAATAATGGTAGGCATAATTCCTTCTGTCAAAATTGGGATTTTGAATTTTGTCATCACCAACCCGTAACGTGGTCTCATTTTCACCAAGCTGAACAAATAAGTTTTTGAACTCAATCCTGGTTTTGTTTCCTACATCAAATTGCCAGTTATGCAAAAGATTTACTCTCACATCATTGGAATAGAAATTATCAACGTACTCAAATCGGATAGTGGGCTGATCAACATCTACAAACTCATTGTAACGATTAAATTCGGAAGCGTAGTATTGGTAGCTATTCGAGTAAGCGATAGAGGTTATATTCCTTGCCTGAACATTTCCAATGGTAAATGTTTTCCCAAAATTTAAATTGAATCCAAAATCAACGGGAGCAGTTTTTGAAGAATTGGCGAAATTATTAGTCAAAGATTTTCCTGCACTTTCCCGCAACGATGAATTCCTGGACGAACCAACCAGGGCCTCCGTTGTGGGAAACCCGGAAGGTAAATCTCTAAAGCCATTATCAAATCCTAAAAAGTCAGTTTCGCTGCCTTCTGTGTGATAGTGATCTTTGAAAGTAGTATTCGTTCTGTAGCCAACACTAAATCCGGCAGAGACATAATTATTATACGCAGGTTGTTTTGTAATCATTTGGATCACCCCGCCGCCAAAATCGCCAGGAAGTTCAGGTGAACCGGATTTATATACAAGCATCTGATCGATTGTACCCGCTGGTATCAGGTCAAAGGAAAAAGAACGAATGTCAATTTCAGTGCTTGGCGCAATAGTATTATTCATCATAACCTGATTATAACGCTCAGGTAATCCTCTGATTAATACAAATCGATTGTCCACAATTGTGATTCCGGGAACACGCATCATAATCTGCGCTGCGTCCTTATCGGGCAACTTTGAAATCTGTTCGCTGGAAATTCCGCTTACAACAAGCTTGCTTTCCTTAATGGCTGAGATTAATGAAACGTCAGTATTAATTTGACGCGTCCCGGTAACTACAACCTCGGTTAATTCCGTTGCATCTTCCTGCAGGTTAACCTGAACATCCGTGCGGTTACCACTCTCTACAACAACATCAGGAATGAGATGGGTTTTATAGGTAATAAACGAAATGACAAGGGTGTAGGTACCGGGCTTAACATTGGCAATAGTGAATTTACCTTCTAAATCAGTTGGCGATCCCACCTGGGTGCCTTGAATTACCACATTGGCACCTATAATGGTTTCACTGGTTTTGGCGTCCGTCACGATACCAGAAATGGTACCGTTTTGCGCCCATAGAAACGTTGAAGATAGAATCAGAATAACGATAGGTAGAATTCTACGCAGCATAAGGATTAGTTTGCTGCAAAGGTGGCTTTCAAATATTACCTGATAAGTACCGCTTTGTTAAGAAATTGTTAAGCAGCGCTAACGCATGTATGTGTTGATACTGGCTGGATTTCAATACATCAGCATATCATGATTGACTTTCAGCGAGTTTCAAAATCCGATACGGTTAATGAAATGTTATGCAGTTTAAAACACCATTACTTTAATATTAAGCCCAAACTTTTTGTTACTGCCACTATCGTGAAAACGATCCTGGGGATTTTGATTGAATCTGGCTTTGTGGAAGGGAATATTGTGAACGAGTGAAGTCAATCCACTCTTTTCCCGCAGATTTGCGCTGAAGATTTATTTGACTTCTACATCATCCTGTCTACTTGCTGATGGGCACCTTATTCAAAATCGCGGCAATGATATCTTTGGTTTTCACATTATCAGCCTCTGCTTCATAGTTAAGGATGATGCGATGATTCATCACATCTACTGCTACATCTTTGATATCTTCAGGAAGAACATAGTCACGGCCATCCATGTAGGCCATCGCTTTCGCTGATAAATTTAGATTGATGCTGGCACGCGGTGATGCACCGAACTGAATGTATTGTGCCTGTTCGTTAAGTTGAAATTCTTTTGGCTTGCGCGTCGCGTATACGAGTTCAATAATATAGCGTTCAAGTGATTCAGAAATTTTTACTTTGTTTATCTGATTTCTTATTTCAAAAATATCTTCCTTAGTCAACACTGTGTTCACAGTAAAATCAAATTGCATGTTGGATATCCGCCGCATGATCTCCAATTCCTGTCCTTTCGTAGGGTAGTCAACAAATACTTTCATCATGAAGCGGTCTACCTGCGCCTCCGGCAACGGGTATGTTCCTTCCTGGTCAACCGGATTTTGTGTTGCCATTACCAGAAATGGGCGATCGAGCTTGAAGGTTGTCTCACCAATCGTTACCTGTTTTTCCTGCATCGCTTCCAACAATGCCGACTGAACTTTTGCAGGCGAGCGATTGATCTCATCAGCCAGAATAATATTAGCGAAGATGGGTCCTTTTTTTACTTCAAATTTTCCTTCACGCTGATTGTAGATCATTGTTCCCACCAGATCAGCAGGGAGTAAATCAGGCGTAAATTGAATGCGGGCAAAATCAAGATGAAGAACTTGCGCCAGCATGCTTACGGTTAATGTTTTTGCAAGACCCGGTACTCCTTCAAGCAAGATGTGCCCATTCGTAAAGAGACCAACAAGAAGACGATTCACCATATACTCTTGTCCGACAACTACCTTTCCTACTTCGGATACAACATGACTTATTTTCTGTTTGTGTTCTTGTTGCTTTTCTATTGCTACACCTTCCATGTGTTTCTATATTGTTTTACTTGTGCAAATTAATGGTAATTATAAAACAGGCCTTAAAAAACTGCAAAAACTAACATCTTTATCGACAGGCGGTTGGACTGAAAAATATGAATTGTCGTAGAATGGCAATTTTAATCACCCAGGGACGAATAAAAATTACTTTTGGTTGATTTGAACGCAAAGGTTTTATTTCTTTAGGCCATGCCCAAAACCTTTGTGATCGGCGATATTCACGGAGCCCACAAGGCGCTTCGTCAATGCCTGGAACGATCAAAATTTGACTATAAAAACGATCATCTCATAAGTCTTGGGGATGTATGTGACGGATGGCCCGAGACCCGCGGCTGCATTGATGAACTGATGAAAATTGAAAACCTCACCTATGTCTTCGGCAATCACGATCTATGGACGCTCGAATGGATGCAAACCGGCAGTACCGATGATATCTGGATAAGACAAGGCGGAGAAGCAACCATGAAATCCTACGCATCAGAAATACCCATCAGTCATGTTCAATTTCTTGATGACGCCGTTCCCTACTATTTGGAGGATAATAAACTTTTCATTCATGCTGGCTTTGACCCCAAAATGCCATTAGACGTTCAGGGTCTTGATATCTTTTTATGGGATCGTGAACTGGCGCGTTTAGCATTGGATTTCTACGAAAAAAATAAGACTACAAAACTCACATCTTTCGATGAAGTTTATGTAGGTCATACGGTGGTTCCTAATTCCAGGCCCCTAAGCTCCTGTGGAGTTTGGTTAATGGATACCGGTGCAGGATGGACAGGACCATTATCCATTATGAATATCCACTCCAAGGAAATTATTCAGAGCGATTCTGTTCCTAAATTATATCCTGGCGTTCAGCCCAGAAAAAAAAATTAAAGACTAGTAAATGCAAACCCGTGCTCCTCTTGGGTTCAGCATATAAGAGTTAACTAAATTTTGCACGGTTGGCGTCTGTACGCCGGGCTTGATCAGGTTTCGAACAGAATTAAAATTATCTACCGGCAGCTTTCTATCCAGAAAACCAAAGCCGAAATATTTTCCTCTCTCAATCAACACAAGCGAATGTTCCCTGGCATTTCTTCCACGACCAATAATAGCTAATGTGCCTCCATCGATAAACGAATTATTTGCCGATACCACGCGCGCATTATAAACATCCTGTTGTTCAACCTCCATACATGCACCATTACAATTACCGGTTTGATACTCAAAGCAAAGTCCCTTTGAAAGTTGTAGCCCGCTCAACTTAGGGCAGAGTTTATGTGTGCGAACCTTTTCCCACAAAAAATTCCAGGCATCACCTTTAGATGAAAATCTTATCAATGGTCGTGTTCCGCGTACAATAACATTTACGGAAAAACGCTTGTAGCCATTTCGATCTTCGTAATCATATATCCCCCATTCTTCTACACGATACTTTTGGGCCATATTATACTTAGGCCACAATCGTCTAATTTCTTGCGATTCCAAAATTAAGGCAACGAGATCGTTGCCCGTTAACTCAAAGGTGATGTGATGAATTTCATTTCTTATTTTAGAGCGATTCCACTCGCGGGCATCGCCGGTAAAATGCCCGGCAATTCGTTTTTTTATGTTGGTAGCTTTTCCTACGTAAATAATTTGACCTCGCGAATTATGAAAATAATATACACCAGGTTTTGCGGGTAATCGATCAAAATCCTCTTTCGGTAAATTTGGTGGAAGTATCGTTTCACCGGAGTTTCGCTTCAATACATTAGCAATGTAATTCGTTTGATCGCGCTTTAAGAGCTTATCAAAAATTTTTGCCGTTGCTGCAACATCGCCTCCGGCACGATGTCTGTCGGGAATCTGAATTCCAAGACTCTCTGCCAAACTTCCTAAACTATACGATCTAAGTCCGGGTATGATCTTACGGCTCAGTCTTACCGTACATAATTTTTTTGACTGCCAGTTAATGCCAACTTGCTCAAATTCCTTTTTCAGAAATGAATAATCGAAGTGCGCATTATGTGCAACAAAAACTTTTCCGTTTAACTGTTCGAAGATTATTTTGGCCACTTCCGAAAAAGAAGGTGACCTGCTTACCATCTCATATGTAATACCCGTAAGCCCGGTAATGTAGTAAGGAATATTTCGTCCGGGATTTATTAATGTATGATAGCGGTCTGTTACCTGAATTCCATCATGATGATAGATGGCTATTTCCGTAATGCGATGGCTGTCCGCATATCCCCCCGTGGTTTCAATATCTACAATTGCGTACACGTCACTTTTTTTTTCGCTTCACAACTTGCTTTAGCTTTTTAACATCCACAATATCCTGATCCCGGCCAGAAGCCAGTTTATTTTTTATCAGCTCTTCAATTCCTATGAACGGAATAATCATGTCCTGGATTTCAACTTCTTTGCGATTTGGAAACGCCTCCTTAAAAGTAGTACCCGAAATATTTGCGGTCACATCAATTCGAACAGGTTCATAACCCATTTGCACAAAATAGTCTTTAGAAAGAAAGTCCTCCGAAGAAACATTTAAAGAAGTGAAACCAAATTCGTTTATTGCCTTTATTACTTTTTGAGCATTCTCCTCATTAGCATCTATCCATATATCAAGATCTCCTGTAAATCTTGGCCGCTCATGCACAGCGAGAGCATACCCGCCAATGACAAGAAATGTGACCTCATTTTCCTTTAACAGGCGCAGGAAATCTATATAGTCCTTTTCAAAAATCACGCTTGATTTTTTTTATGACTTTCACCATTCGTTGTCCTCCATGATAACCTGTTCTAAGCTTTGTAAGGGCAGTTAATTTTTCCTGCGGAGTTTTTGAAAGCCAGAATTCAAAATCCTCTTCTTCGGAATCAGAATATTTTACCCTTTTAATAATTTTCTCCATCTTCAAAGATAATTATTAAAATTAACCTATGAACCTTATTATCCGCTTCCTTCTTTCCGGCCTTGCAGTTTTGCTAACCGCTTACCTGCTCCCGGGTGTAAACGTTGAAAATTACGGTTATGCTCTCTTGGTAGCCATCGTGCTCTCCATCGTTAACGTAATTGTAAAACCCATTTTAGTTTTTCTTACCATACCCATCACCATTGTTACACTCGGCCTTTTTCTTTTGGTTATCAATGCTCTTCTTATTCTTCTGGTTGATTATCTGATTCCTACTGGCTTCGAAGTTGACGGTTTTTGGTGGGCGCTGGCGTTTAGTGTAATCCTCTCATTATTCAACAGTATTTTCTCTGAGTTTACAGATAAAAAATAATTTACATCACACCATTCTCATGCACATTAAAGTAGGTCAGCTGGTAGCTATACCAGTTATTGTCCTTTTTTTCTCCTGTTCAAAAAAACAGGAATTATCAGAACATTCTGTTGAAAGTTCATTGGCTGATTTAAAGGTTTATGATGGACTGGAGGTTTCTCTCTTTGCTTCTGAACCTATGATGACAAATCCTACCAACATTGATATCGACTCACGCGGACGTGTTTGGGTATGTGAAGCCTACAATTACAGGAGTAATCTAAATCCCGGAAATCCAGTAAAAAAAGAAGGTGATCGCATTTTAATCCTTGAAGATACTGATGGTGATGGAAGAGCTGATAATCAAAAAGTTTTTTATCAGGGACCAGATATCAATGCACCACTCGGAATTTGTGTTTTAGGTAACAAGGTAATTGTATCCTGTAGCCCTAATGTATACCTGTTCACCGATGAGGACGGTGATGATGTTCCCGATAAAAAAGAAATTCTTTTCAAAGGAATTCAAGGTGAGCAACACGATCATGGCATGCATAGCTTTTACTTTGGTCATGATGGTCGTTTATATTTCTCCATGGGCAATGAGGGAAAATGTTTGCTTTCCGCGAATGGTGATACACTGGTTGATATTCATGGACGAAAAATAGTCACCAATGGAAAACCCTTTCGTGAAGGAATGGTGATCCGAATGAATCCTGATGGAAGTAACATCGAAGTAGTAGCGCACAACTTTCGAAATAACTATGAATCAACATTAGATCCGTTTGGAACAATATGGCAATCAGATAATGATGATGATGGAAACAAAGGAACCCGTATTAACTACGTAATGGAATATGGCAATTACGGTTTCAAAGATGAAATGACAGGCGCTGGCTGGAGAACACGTCGTACAAATCTGGAAAAAGAAATTCCATTTCGTCACTGGCACCTTAATGATCCTGGTGTGGTTCCCAATCTTCTTCAAACCGGATCAGGATCTCCGTCGGGAATGACCATGAATGAAGGCAATCTTTTACCAGAAGTTTTTTACGGGCAAATGATACACGCTGAGCCGGGTCATAATGTTGTTCGCTCTTACATAGTTGAAGATGATGGCGCCGGTTACAAAGCTTCTATTGTAAATATCCTTGAAGGACAAAAAGACCAATGGTTCAGACCAATTGATGTAGCCCTCGCGCCGGATGGATCACTCTTCGTTGCAGACTGGTATGACCCTGGTGTGGGTGGGCACCAGGTGGGTGATCAGGAAAGAGGACGGATTTATCGTGTTGCGCCTAAATCCTCATATTCAGCAAAGCAGCTAGATCATCAATCTCATGACTTGAAAGCACTAGTAGAATTACTAAGTCCTAATCTCGCCACGCGCTATTTAGGATGGACAAAATTAGCTGCCCTTAAAAGTGAAGCAGAAGAAACATTGAAGGGATTATGGGCATCCACCAATCAACGTCATCGCGCACAAGCGTTATGGTTGCTGGCAAGATTAGAGAATGGAGATCAATACATCGACCAGGCTGTTCATGATAAAGATCACAACATTCGTATAACAGGCTTGCGCGTTGCGCGGGAGTTAAAAAAAGATTTGCTCCCATTGTGTAAAGTATTGGTGAATGATTCGTCTCCTCAAGTCAGGCGTGAAGTATCAATAGCATTGCGTGGAAATTCATCACAAGAGGCCGCAGATCTGTGGACAACACTCGCCCTACAGTATGATGGAAAAGATCGCTGGTATCTTGAAGCACTTGGTATAGGCGCATCTGGCAATGATGATCTCTACTTCAATACCTGGAAGAAGAAAGTTGGAAAAGATTGGAACAAAGGTCCTAATACTGATATTGTTTGGAGAAGTCGCAGTAAAGAAGCACTACCGCTCATGGCTGATCTCATCCGCGAGGCCGACCACCAATCCATGCTTCGTTACTATCGTTCATTTGATTTTCATCCTGAAGCAGCAAAGCAAGCTGTTCTCACACAACTTGCTCTTGAAACGAAAGGTGAGAAGTCGATGTACGCACTGAGGCACATGGATCCTTCTCAAATCAAAATGACACAAGCACTTAAAACCAAACTCAATGAGGTTTTAAAAACTTACCAAAACAAAGTAGAGTATGTAGAACTTGCAAACTCGTTTAATTTAAAAGAGAAGGCACCTGATCTGTTAGCGCTTGGCCTTCACTTTCCCGACAGCACAGCAGGTAAAGAAGCTATGCAAACTTTAGCGAAGTGGAACCGAATCGATTTGTTTGAAAAAGTAATTGCCTCTTCCAAAAAAGATGAGATTCAATCATTAATTAAAACGATGCAACCCCTCATGTATGATAAAAGAATTATTGGCATGATGGAAGATGTAATGCTTGATAGCACTCACGATACAGGTATTCGCCAGGCAGCGGTACGTACCTTTGCTGGACATGGAGAATCAGAAAGCAGATTGCTTTCTTTAGCTAAAGAAAATAAAATTCCAGAAAATCTTTTAGGCGCTGCAAGTGGTGTATTTCAAAACATCTGGCGAAAAGACATGCGTGAAGAAGCTGCTAAATATATTAGTCTTCCCACCAGTAAGGATGGCAATTCACTTCCTGACGTTGCTGTTCTGGAAAGCAAGACAGGAAGTGTGAATCATGGTAAGGAAATATTCAAAGTGCAATGCAGCACATGTCACCAGGTGAATGGCGAAGGAACAGACTTTGGCCCGGGTCTTAGTGAAATTGGAGATAAGCTATCCAAACAAGCCATGTACCGGTCCATTCTTTTTCCTGATCAAGGTATAAGCTTTGGTTATGAGGGCTATTCTTTCAAACTAAAAGATGGTTCCGAAGCTTTTGGTATGATTACATCAGAAACAGAAAATGAAGTTGAATTAAAGTTCATGAATAACAAACAAGTTATTAGTAAGGCCGATATTGTTTCACGGGAACAGATTAGTAATTCTCTTATGCCCTCAAATCTGCAGGCAGGTATGACAGAACAAGATCTTGTGGACTTAGTGGAATATCTGATTAGTCTAAAGGGGATAGCAAATCAATAGTATCGTTTGTCAAAATTTGATTTTGAAGGATAGCAATCGTGAATCCAATTCTGATATTGAATCGATGATCTTAATATACTGATTGTTATCCAAACGATACCCAGTGCTCACTTTGGTTTGCGGGTCAATGATCCAATACTCCTTAACGCCAAATCGCTGATATATTTTTTTCTTTACAATCAGATCATGATCCCTATTAGAGGGTGACAGGATTTCCACAATTAAATCGGGAACACCGTGGAAATATCCATTCTCATTTAAATGTCCGGGATTACTTTTTAAAACAATAACAATGTCCGGCTGAACAGCATTACTTGTATCATCAAGGTAAATATCAAAGGGAGCGATAATGAGTTTTCCAATATCCCTCTCTTTTAAAAGATCACGGAGTTGAGAAGCAATTTCCATCAGTACTTCCTGATGATTGTAAGCGGGAGAGGGTGACATATATATAACATTTTCAATAAGTTCAGCCAACGTGCCTTCGGGGAGGCTTTGATAAACTTCCATGATTGTGCGGGGTGGTCTCTCTAAAGTATTTTTCATAATACTATTTAGTTAAAGATACTCAATACTTCAGCAGAAAACATTAGTTGAGGGAGTAAACTGGTTTACTCAATTTGAAAATCTATGAGGATTCAATCAATTCCTTCATGCATTGAATCCATAAAGGATGATCGTTGAGGCTTTCCACAAGTTGCACCTTATCACCGCCGTGCGCTTTAAAAATATCCTGGTACTCTTCACCAATTTCAATAATCGTTTCAAGACAATCTGCTGTGAATGCGGGAGAAAAAACCAAAATTTTCTTCATTCCCTTTTTTGCGCATTCTTTTACAACTTCATCTGAAAATGGTTTGATCCATTTCTGATCAAGACGTGATTGAAAACAAACTGTATATTTTTCTTTTGCTATGTTAAGGGCTGAAGCAAGCAATCGTGTGGTTGCGTAGCAGGTAGCTTTATAGCAATATTTATTCTCTTCAGTGACTTCATTTTCACAATTGTGTTCTGCACATAATCCTTCCTGATGGGCCTTATCAACCTGGCGCTCCGGCAATCCGTGATAAGAAAATAAAATATGATCGTATTCATTCAAATTGTATTGCCTTCCCCGCGCAACAAAAGCTTCAATGAAGCGAGGGTGATCATAATATTGTGAAAGAATTTTTACTTCCGGAATTACCCACCATGTTCTCATAACACGCATCACTTCATCAAGCGCCGATCCGGTGGAAGCCGATGCATACTGGGGAAAAAGTGTAAGGACAATAATGCGATTGTAATTCTTCTTTCTTATAATTTCCAAAACATCAGGTATCGACGGATTTTTATATCGCATGGCCAGATAAACATCATAATCGCCACTTAATTCCTTTTGCAATAAGTCCCTTACTTTATTTCCATAAAACAATAAAGGAGAACCATTCGCTGTCCACAACTTCTGATAAATTTTAGCCGACTTCGGTGCACGAAATGGAACAATAATTAAATTGACCAAAATTTTTCGTAGCAGCCATGGCAAATCGATAACACGCGGGTCATTCAAAAATTGCGACAGGTAAGATCGAACATCTCTCACTGATGGACTGTCGGGTGTTCCCAGATTAATTAGTAAAACGGCTGTACTCATTAAATGTGAAAGACTTAACTAAAAAAAATTTACTTCAGATAAACAAATTCGGGAAAGTCCATACTATCCATCCATAAATTGCAAACCTTACAATACGGGTAATACATATCAACAGGAATTCCCTGAAATTATAATCGATCGATCCTGCCAGCATACAGGTTGCTGAAAATGGAACGGGTGTCACGGCTCCGACAAAAACAAGGTATCCGCCATAGCGTTTTAGCTGATGATCGTACTGCGTAAGGTACCTTTCATGCATGCGCTTGAAAAAAGACGTAGTAGCAAATCTTTTTCCAAGGTAATATCCAATAATCCCAGCCAGATAAGAAAGCAATGTGAGAATAGTAAGATTTATTATATATCCACCGAGAGAAATTTTATGCAATATCCATATCATCATAAAAAATTCCGGAGGAATTAATCCAAAGATGACTTCGGATGTAAAGAAGACACTGAAGAGGTAGACTGGTTTATCTTCAATGGCATTGATACTATGTTTAAAGTTTTCCAGTAGATAATCTTCCAGTAAAATAAATGCAGTAATTAAAACAGCAAACCAAAGTAATCCGCGAGGCAGATTCTTAAATAAAAAACCGGACCTGGTTTCCTCTTCGCGATGCTCCATTCATTTCAAAATAGGGGCTCTTTTAAAAGGCCTGGAAGGATCAAATAGTTTGCGATAAGTAGCGTGCCGCTTTACCACTTCTGCTCCAACCTGCTCTACAACATTAATCATTTTAGGATTAAAATCTCCAATCCAGTTCATCTCATATTCATCGTAGCGGACATATTTGCTTTGTAGCACTTCCCTGGCTGTTTCAATCATACCGCCATCTACTCCTTTACCCTGATGTTCAGGTACCACGCCAAACAGAATACCGAAAGCTTTACGGTTTGTTTTTCGAAACGTATGCCATAAGAACGTGAGCTTACCAATCCAATTCAATTTACCGTTCACATGTTTGAATATTTGGTTAATCTCCGGGAGGGACAAGTAAAAAGCAATAGGTTCATTTTTATAGAACGCAAAATACAATAGCCTCTCGTCCATGATAGGTTTCATTTGTTTCACCAGTACTTTGGCTTGTGCCATTGTAAGCTCAGGATTTTCTGAACGGTTCGCCCATGATTTATTGTAAACTGTATGAAGTAGTTCAGGGAGTTTATGTAATTCATTTTTCTTCAAGTGCCTAAAACTGTAATCAGGATCGCCCGCGAGTAGATCAGCTTTGCGCTTAAGCTTCGGTGATATAGGCAGCCTAACTTCACGACCAAAGGTTAGCTGATAGAAATAAACCTGGAAACCATAGGCTTCGAAAAAATCCTGGTAGTAGGGAAAGTTATAGTTACACTGATAATTGGGTTCACGGTCAAAGCCTTCTATCAGCAATCCCCACCAACGATCGCGACTGCCAAAATTAATGGGGCCATCCATAGCTTCCATGCCGCGGGCGCTCAACCAGTTTTTACATTGATCAAATAATAAAAACGCAGCGCCTTTATCATTGATGCATTCGAAAAATCCCATTCCGCCGGTAGGTTGATCATTCCCTTTGTTTACCGTTTTCTTATTGACAAACGCTGCAACCCGACCAATGACCTTTCCATTATCATTTTGCAATAACCAACGGATGCATTCTCCCTGTTGATAAGCTTTATTTTTGGCGGTGTCAAATACACTTTCAACATCCTTATCTAAAGGACGTATCCATCGAGGTTCACCTTTGTATAGGTTAACCGGCAACATTAAAAAATCGTGAGCCTGTTGCGGGGTAGTAACTTCTATGATCTTCATTCGCGCTGCTCAAAAACCAAAGGAACAATTTTCGTTATAGGACTTGCAATTCGATTTGGCAAAACAATGTTGAAGCGGGTGCCTTCTCCCTGCTTACTGGCCAACGTAATCTGGCCGCCTAATTTCTCAACAGCATTTCGTACAATATATAAACCAATACCGGATCCGTCAGATTGATCCGTGGCCCGGAAAAACATCTCAAATACGCGGTTAAGATTTTCATTTGAAATGCCAATGCCATTGTCAGCAAAGCTGATGTCTGCCCGTAAATTATCAACATGAACCTTCACCCAAACTTCAGGTGTTCGCGATCCATTTACCTGGCGATACTTGATTGCATTGGATATCAGGTTTCTAAATATTTCTGATATACGCCAGGGGTCACTAAAAAATTCAACACCTTCAACTTTAATATGGCGAACCATTTCTTTGGCGCCCCTCAAATAGTGAAGATCAGAAAATGTGCGATCAATCACATGGGCTAAATCTACTTTGGAAATGGAGACTTCCATTTTAAGGTTCTTGGAATGACTCAGCACGTCACTAATAAAGTGATCGAGGTGTTCTACTTTTGTTCCAATGAGATCAATGTATTCTGTCAGGTCGTCAGGATTGCCGGGTACTTTCGCGAGGTTCACTAAACCTAAAATAGATGACAGCGGGGCGCGAAGATCATGTGAAACTTTATACACAAAATTGTCCAACTCTGCGTTCCGTATTTTTAGTTCTTCTTCAACCTTCATGCGATCCGTAATGTCTACATATACACCATAGATACCAATGGTCTCGTGGTCTTGCATAACGGGTACACCATATAATATCACGTTTACAAGGTGTCCCCGCTTATGGCGACGAATGGTCTCTACGCTAATAACACGACTTGCAGTGATTAGGTTATTAAGGTCTATTCCTTCACCGCGAAGTTCTTCCGGTACAATATGATCATTCAGATTACGTCCCTTCAATTCTTCAAGTTCAAAACCAAACATTTCCTTGAACCCATCATTGATCTGCTCAACTTTTCCAGTTCCATCCAGCATCACGGTAGCCATGGGAATACTGTTAAAAAGCTGGGTGAATAACCTTTCGTTTTTCCTGATTTTAGCTTCCGTTAATTTCTTTTCTGTTATATCACGAAAGATTACCTGTACGGCTTTTTTATCCCTGAACATAAAGGGAAAAACCACTTCCTCAGCATACACCTCATTGCCCTTGGGGGTGATATAAATTTGTTCGATCAACGGCGCCGTTCCGCCATTCATTACATCCTCTATTCGTTTCAGCGTATGCTCAAGGTGGTGTGGATGAACCAAGTCTTTTGCACTTTTGCCAATTAACTCCTTTGAATTTTGGACATCCAGAACTTGCGCGGTCAGGTCATTGGTGAACACTATTTTTCCATCGACATATACCAGGATGCCAATGGGAAGGCGCTTGACCATTGTTTGATAACGAATCTCGCTTTCTTTTGCTGAGATTCTTCGGTCAGTAATGTCTTGTAAAATCCCCCTTAGAACAACAATTCCTTCCGGCCTGGATTCGTAATTTGAGCTGATCTCAACCCATCGTTGGGTTTCATTCAGATACATTCGTCCTTGCCAGTGCCAATCCAAACCCTTACTAAGACTCATCTCTGATGATTCCCGAAAATAGGTTCGGTCATCTTCATGAACAAGATTAATTAATGCTGAGGGATCATTAAGTATGTCTAAAGCTTTGACACCAAGTATACGTTCACATGAAGGACTTACAAAGGAGAATGCTTTACGTCCGTCCGGGAAAATGGTATACTCGTAAATAACTGCGGGCAAATGCTTGATCAGATCCTGCATGTTAGGTTTAAGGTAGATCTTGGCTCCGGAGTCTTTTATAGTTTGAACAATGATTACTTGCTCCTGAAATCTTTGTTCAATCTTGCAATATAGAAACTATAGCCCTGACAAAAAAAATTAAAAATCCTATTTTCCGCACTTTGAGACGTTTTAGAACCAGCGTTAAATTTAATTTTAAGGCCATAATTTGATCAACCAGATACAAGGCAACCCTTCAAAACCTGACATGAGATTTTGTTCAGGGGTATAAAGAGCCTTCTTCTTTCAATTGGTAAAACAGGGTTTAAGGGATATGTTGTATGGATTACTTCAGCAAAAAAAATTGAGACCCGTGAGAAACGGTTAGGTGAGACCATCAAAAAACTTAACGCCAACCTGAAAAATCCTCCTCAAAAATAATCTCTCTTGTAAACCACACTCTTAATAAATGCCCCGTAATAAAAATGACTTTTTAATTCGATGAAGCCATAAGCGTTCAGAACAGATTCCCATCGAGGTAAAGTGGAGGCTTCAATCTTCGCCGTCAATTTGAAAAAACGATACATAATCCAAAGGATAATACGATGCCACCATTTTTGATTTACAAAATCAGAAACTAACCAAATTCCATTGTCTTTCAAAAAGGGATGAATGAGTTGAATTTTTGTTTTCAGTTCATCATCAGAAAACAGATCGAGAAAAAAATTAGTAATGACTACATCAAACATCCTGTCCTTTGGAATATCCTTTTCACTTCCATGAATAAAAACAACATGTGAAGAAGCGGGTTGTGACTTTGCTTTAGAAATCATTTGCCCGGATAATTCAACATAGCAGATGCGAAGATCTTTTGTTCTGTCTTTTAGCTCTTCTATTATCCAACCCGTTCCTCCACCAAGAATTAATATGTCACATGAGTCTGGTATTTCAGAGAGAAAGTGTGTTTGACAATCTGTAATGCTCTTGCCAAAAACAGTTCTTGCGAGAAAGTCATATCCGCCGGCTATTCGATCAAAATCATTCATAAATTTTCGAAACGGGATTTATCTAAAGAAGATAAAATATGGGTAAGAGAAAAACAGCATCTCCCAATAATCTAAATCTATCTTCATGTGCAAACTTGTTTTTCATCAAAAGAATTACAACCAGGATAATATCCATCAATAATACGATTACAGCGGCATGCGAAGTGAAATGTATAATCTGATAAATGGCAAGGCTCACACAAATTACAAATAAGAGAAGTATCAAAGTTCTGGTAGCCGACGTTCCCATTTTTGTGGCGAAAGAAATGCGGTTGTCCTGTTCATCTCTTTCCTTATCGAAGAGTGAGAATAGAAAAAGGTTGATCCATGTCGTTAGCAAAAATTGGATAATGAGAAGTACAACCGGCAACTGAATTTCAGTGTATCCGAATATTAATGCGGGCAAGGTAACACCAACTGTATAAAGAATGCCACCACAAAATTCTTTGAACAGGTTAAGATAACGTTGTGCGATTAGGTAGAGCACAATGAACAAACTCAAAAACAATCCTGCAATAAAAAGTGGTTTGCGTATCATCAAAACGGCCAGTACATCAGCAACCAAGGCAAGGAAAACCAATACAGAAAAAATCTTAAAGTACCGTTGATGAACCCTGTGTCTTTGAGTAGATGCTGTGGATGTTAATCTTTTTGCATCAAGTAAATGATCAGCGGTGTAAATGATCCACACAGTAAGACCGAGAGCAATGAATGCAGAAGGGAGCACAAGAACATTCATCACTTTTGCAAAGAAGCATGCACATATTATTGCACCTGCAGAAACATCAATGCTGGTAATGTTTAAAAACCGATATGCGTTAATCAGTTTATTCATAAAAAATAACACTAATGTCCGACTAAAAAACGCACACCTACATAATCCCTTGATTTTCTTGATTCCATAGTCTCTCTCCTTCGGAGAGAGGTAGGAGTGAGGCCAGATAAAGAAACATCAAGAAAATCAAGGGATTGAAACGAATGCTGCATTTTAGTCGGACAATAATGAAAAAACAAAAGCTCATCCCGGGTTGCAGGATGAGCTTGCTTATAATTAAATCGCACTAAGCCGACTTCAGTGCCTCTGCTCCACCAACAATTTCTAGAATCTCTTTGGTAATAGCAGCCTGGCGAGAACGGTTATAACTTAGTTTAAGCTCCTTCAACAACTCTCCGGCGTTTTCGGTTGCCTTATCCATGGCTGTCATCTGAGCACCGTTGAAGGCCGCATCAGAATCCAGTAGTCCCTTAAACAATTGAACTTTTAGAGACTTAGGAATTAACCCTGTAAGTATCTCTTCCTGGTTAGGTTGATAAATGTAATCAATTTGATTCCCCTTCCCTTCTACGTTTGGCGGAGTAACCGGAAGGAATTGTTCTACCTGCAAAATTTGAGTAGCTACATTTTTGAATTCGTTGTAAACCAACTCAACCTTATCATACTTTCCTTTACGAAATTCATCCATCACAAACGCTGCTGGCGTGGATACTTTTTCAAAAGTTAAGTTTTGAAATAATGTTGCGTACTCGCTAATCACATTATACTTCCTCTTTGAAAAATAATCCAACGCCTTTCTGCCAATTACGAGTATAGTACCATTTCCTTTCCTGAACTGTTCACTATACTTTTCAGAAATAAGATTGTTTACTCCCTTAAAGACGTTACTGTTAAATGATCCGCAAAGTCCGCGGTCTGAGCTTATAGCAATAATTAAAATTTTCTTTTCTTCACGAACGGCACTGTACCAATTATCTGAATCGCCTGATGTTTCCGCACCTGAAAGGTTTTGAAGGATAGCCGCCAGTTTTTTGGCAAAGGGCCGCATTTGAACGATACGTTCTTGTGATTTACGCAACTTCGCAGCCGCCACCATCTTCATGGCTTTGGTGATCTGCTGTGTTGACGTAACAGATGTAATTCGGTTCTTAACTTCCTTTAAACTCGGCATACTTCTTAACTATAGAATCTTAGTATTTACTGGCGAGATCGATAGCGACTTTCTTCATCACATCCACATCGGCATCTTCAAATTTACCAGCTCTTAAATTATCTAATACAGCTTTGTTATTAAGGCGCATTAATTCAAGAAACTCTTTTTCAAATTCCTTAACCTTGTTTACGGGAACTTTATCCATAAAACCTCTGGTAGAAGCTGTGATGATAGCAACCTGTTCCTCAACAGGAACCGGTGCGTATTGATCTTGCTTTAATATTTCAGTGTTTCTTCTTCCGCGTTCAATAGTCAGTTTTGTAGCAGCATCAAGATCAGAACCAAACTTTGCAAAGGCTTCCAACTCACGGAACTGAGCCTGGTCAAGCTTGAGTGTACCTGCAACTTTTTTCATTGACTTGATCTGTGCAGAACCACCCACACGTGATACCGAAATACCAACGTTAATAGCAGGGCGAATACCAGAGTTGAACAAGTTAGTTTCAAGGAATATCTGTCCATCCGTGATTGAAATAACATTGGTAGGAATGTATGCTGATACGTCACCCGCCTGTGTTTCAATTATGGGAAGTGCCGTCAACGATCCACCACCTTTTACGAGTGATTTGATTGATGCTGGCAAATCGTTCATGCTTTGAGCAATCGTATCGTTATTGATGATCTTCGCCGCTCTTTCAAGCAAGCGTGAGTGAAGATAAAATACATCACCAGGATAGGCTTCACGTCCGGGAGGTCTTCTTAACAACAAAGATACTTCCCGGTAAGCAACCGCTTGCTTTGAAAGATCATCATAAACCACAAGGGCAGGACGACCCGTATCGCGGAAAAATTCTCCGATAGCTGCACCGGTAAATGGAGCGAAGAATTGCATTGGCGCCGGATCAGAAGCAGCGGCAGAAACGATTACAGTGTATTGTAAGGCACCAGCTTTTTCTAATGCTGCGGCAACCGTTGCTACTGTGGATGCTTTTTGTCCAATGGCTACATAAATACAGAATACCGGTTCGCCTCTTTCGTAAAATTCTTTTTGGTTAATGATCGTGTCAATAGCAACAGCAGTCTTGCCTGTCTGGCGATCACCAATTATCAATTCACGCTGACCACGACCAATGGGGATCATGGAGTCAATCGCTTTAATACCTGTTTGTAATGGCTCATTTACCGGCTGACGGAAAATAACACCAGGAGCTTTTCTCTCTAATGGCATGTCATAAAGCGGGCCAGTTAAAGGCCCCTTACCATCAACCGGATTACCTAATGTATCTACAACACGGCCAAGCATTCCATCGCCTACATTAATGGAGGCAATTTTACCTGTACGTTTAACGGTATCACCTTCACGAATATCTTTGGATTCACCCAACAATACAGCGCCTACGTTATCTTCTTCAAGATTAAGAACAAGCGCTTTTAATCCATTTTCAAATTCCAACAGTTCACCGGCCTGTGCATGCGTTAATCCATAGATACGCGCTACGCCGTCGCCAACGGTTAGTACTGTACCTACTTCTTCCAACTCAGCATCCGTACGCGATTGAGAAAGTTGTTCTCTTAAAATTGCTGATACTTCTTCCGGTCTGATTTCTGCCATGATATTCTTTACAATTAATCGTTATTAAAATTCTTTTATGTAGGGATTATGACTGAGTTTTACTTTCAGCATTTTGAGTTTATTCTTTATTGAGGCATCAATCTGCTTGTCACCCACATTTAGAATAAATCCTCCGATCATTTCCTTATCAACATTCTCCTTTAGTTCAACTTTATCTTTTTTGCTGATACTTTTAACCATAGTCTCAAACTGCGACCTAAGTTCATTGTCAATAGGAACTGCAGTTGTAACAGTGGCTTTGCTGATATTTTTATAGACGTTGTAAGCTTGATGAAATTCACTTGCAATGGCGGGCAATAACGCTTCCCGATTTTTTCGGGTAATGATATCGAATATGGCCATCGTAAGGCTGTGTACTTTGCCGGCAAACAACTTCTGCAAAATGTCTCTCTTTTTAGCGTGCTTAATGATCGGGTTTTTGAGCATCAATACGAAAGAACGGTTTTCTTCACATACACGATCAAACAAAAGCATGTCGTTGTGTACCTGCTCTAATGCACCTTGCTCTACAGCGAGGCCGAGTAGGGACTTAACGTATCGTAATGCAGCGCGCGATTCAGCCATCCCTTAATTCAATTTTAAATCGTCAATGTATTGTTCAACCAAAGCCTTCTGTGCTTTGTCGTCAGAAAGATTTTTCTTCATCAACTTACTGGCAACCTCAAGCGCAAAATTAGCGACTTGAATTTTTACTTCTTTCAGCGCGGCCTGCTTTTCAATGTTAATTGCTGCCTTGGCATCTTCAATAATTTTATCAGCCGCTTTTTTAGCTTCAAGTTGTGCTTCATCCTTCATGCGGTTCGTCGCTTCACGCGCCTGGCGCAACATTTTATCACGTTCTTCACGCGCCTCTTTCAACAACTTCTCATTTTCAGATTTCAGCGTAGTCATCTCAATGCGAGCCTTCTCTGCTGAATCAATAGCATCTTGTATGGATTGTTCTCTCTCCTTCAATGAATTGATGATAGGTTTCCAGGCTAACTTGGCTAACAGGAAAAATAATAGCAGGAAAACGATTAGCTGCCATAGAATAAGACCGGGATCAAAATTGAGGAGTTGCATATTTTTCTTTAGTAAATTCTCTTTTTAAAAAAGAACATTGCCACAGCCAATTGCTGCAGCAATGTTCGTCAGGACAATTAAGCTTCTCTGAAAGAAATCAAAAGGCAAATAACCAATGCGAACAGCGCGGCAACTTCAATAAGCGCAGCGATGATAAGCATTGCACCCTGGATTTTACCAGACGCTTCGGGTTGGCGGGCCATACCTTCCATGGCAGAACCACCAATGCGGCCGATACCAATTCCAGCGCCAATTGCAGCCAGACCAGCACCAATACCAGCACCCATTACTGCGTAGCTGATGTCCAATAATAATGCAAACAACATAGTTTTATATAATTAAGTGAAACAAAGAAACTAGTGATGATCTTCATGATGTTCATGCTCCGCTATTGCCATACCTATGTAAAGGGAAGAGAACAGCGTAAACACATAGGCCTGTATTCCGGCCACTAACAATTCAATCAGGTTTATAAACAATACTATAATCGTCGAACCAAAACCAACCCAAATACTTCCGAAAATAAACGTGAGGCAGATAAGGCTTAGTAACACAATGTGCCCTGCCGTAATGGCCACAAACAAACGAACCATTAAAGAAATAGGCTTTGTAAATACACCGACTATTTCAACCAATAAAATAATTGGTCTCAAAAGAAACGGTACACCTGGTGTCCAGAAGATGTGTTTCCAATAATCTCTATTACCATTAAAATTTGTAATAATGAAAGTAAGCACAGCCAATGTGCATGTCACCGCGATGTTACCGGTGAGGTTACCTGCTCCGGGTAACAGTCCCAATAAATTTCCAAAGAGAATAAAGAAGAAAAGGGTAAGTAAATAAGGGAGAAATTTTTCGTAGCGAGGACCAATGTTAGGCTTTACTACTTCATCCCGAACGAAAAGAATAACCGGTTCAAAAAACGATTGAAGCCCTTTCGGTGCTCTGTTCTTATTGTTTTGATAACTTCTTGCCACAACCATGAATACTACTAAAAGCAATGTGGCATTGATAAGCAGCATGGCTACATTCTTCGTGATTGAAAAATCGAAAACATGTCCTCCGCCGGCCAGATGTATTTTCCCGTGATCCAGTGTATATCCATTATACGCTTTCAGGTTATGATGTTCATCATAAAACTTTCCCGAAGAGAAAATGTCAAGGCCTTTCTCTTTTGAATAAACTATGACAGGAAGGGGGAGAGTCAGCGCATCAGTAAAATGCCACACATGGTCATCCAGCACGTGATGAATGATCACTTCGCTTACATTTAATTTTTCTTTGGCGTGCCCCTCACCTGAATGATTAGAAGACGCATGTTCAGCATTTTGAGCAACGGCAGAAAAACCTAATAAAACGAACAGTAATAGTGAGGCTAAGTTGCTGATTCTGTTAGTACTTACTTTCATTAGGCTTACTCAAAGGGGTTCTGAAATCCGACCGCAAAAGTAGGAATTAATCAACCAGAAAAAAATGTTTTAAAAATTTTTTAGGACGGCTTATGCTCGTCACCAGAGGTGTTAAATCGACGGTATAGAAAACCAATTTCCAGGACGGTGAACACAAAATAAACCGCCAAAAAAAAGAGAACATTCGATGTCGCTCCGGCCCGATCCTTTACTATCATAATAAGCGCGAACGACGCGTAGGCCAGAATTTTTACCGCCATCGTCAAAAGGTACAATTGAACAAACGTGTCTTTCGACACACGAAGCAAGTAGAAAAAAATGATAAGCGTAGCGCTAAATAACAAAACCAAAATCTCGAAGGAAAAGCTGGGCTTGAGGTGAATCCAATCATAGGTAATTGCTGCCTCCAATGCGCCCCAAAAGATCAATGCTGTAAGTGTTAAGGCAATGATGAATTTGAGCACGTTATTCTTTCTTGATTTTTCTGTAAAGTTGATAAAGAAATCCGGCGAATGCAGCAAAGCCAAGTAACAACATAAAGGCAGGGAACTTGAACGCGAAGTACTCGTCAACTTTATAGCCCAACCAACCGGCAATCAATATTGTGAAAAGCAACTGGAGTCCCAGACTACTATATTTAAGGTAGGAGTTAGCCCCGCGCTTCAGTTTTTTTTCATCGTCTTCCTGTTCCATCAGAACGTGAGGATTTATTCTCTTTCAGAAAAAGAGATTATACATTCCTGCCCTAAGGAACAATTAATTAGCTTTTGCCTCTCCTTGTCTTATCGTATTGGCGTGGGCAGTAAGACCGTTTGTATCGCTAAGTTTAATTTCCTTGGCGGGGATACCCATCTTGCAAGAGCCATTAAACACAGCACCCGTTTCAACTACCATTTTGCCAGTAGAGATGTCGCCATTGATTATGGCAGTTGATTTCAGCACCAACAATTCTGTTACTTCAATACGGCCTTTTACTTCGCCCTCGATATCTGCATTCTGAGCAATGACATTGCCTTCTATTTGTGAGGACTGGCCCAAAGCTACTTTTGATTTCGATGTAACATCGCCCTTTATTTTTCCTTCAATGCGAATGTTACCGTAGGTTTCAATATTGCCTTGTAAAAAAGTGCCTTTGCCGATGTTGTTGCTGGAAGTGCTAATCTCTTCGGCTACTCGTTTTTGTTCTTTAGTCGCGAACATGATGTATAAATTTAAAAAGTGACAAATTCTTCCGGATTCAATGAGTTCCCATTATACCACAGCTCAAAGTGCAAGTGGGGACCGTCAGTCATTTCTCCGCTATTGCCAACTATAGAGATTATGTCGCCTGCGTTAACAAATGTACCAACTTTTTTCAAGAGTTCCGCATTGTGTTTATATACCGAAATCAGGTTTCCCCGGTGCTGTACCGCCATTACATAACCTGCATCTTGTGTCCATGAAGCAAGTATAACAGTACCATCGGCAATTGATTTTACCGGTTCATTTGTTCTGGCTACTATGTCAATGCCATTGTGGCCTTTTTTAACATCGTAGTGATCAGAGATGAACCCTGTTATTGGCGTGAAGAAAAAGGTCTCCTGCAGCTCCTGATATTTTACGTTCGTGAATGTGATAAGCGATAGGTCAGATTTCTCGAAATCCCTCCTGAAAGCTGAATCAGCCGGCGCAAGATTCAAATCATTTACCTTTGCTGAAGGCTGAGACTCACCCTTTAACACCTGAGCAGGGTCTTGAAAATTAGTTGTATCGCCACTGAGCACCCGCTGAAAATTAGAAATGAACTTATCCTTGCGATCCACTTCTACACCAAGCGAATCAACCTTTAGCGCCAATTCATAGAGTTGGCGGTTTGCTTCCATTTGTGCGTGTCTTGGATCAAACCAGCGAGCAAGAATGGTCTTCACCATAAACAAGCTTATCAGCAAGATCACGACAAAGAGAATAACTGAAAAAAGGATTATTTTCGAATAGGTAAAGGCAAGACTGGTCTTCTCGGCAAAATTCTCTTCATTACGAATAATGAGCTGATAGCGTGTTGTAAGCCAGTTGGATAGTGTTTTACGAACTCTCAAGGACCTTTAATTTTTTTTGGTAAAATTAGATATTCCCACCTAGTATTGATATGGAATGTAGGTTTTTTGCGTTTTGTAAGCTCAGGCAACAGATCGAACCTCAGGTTTTAATTAGTTTGCATCCGTGTTTTTAATAAGCCATCATTTTTTGAGACAAATAGCTCTGCTTATCGCTGTTTTAATAATAGTCCTTTTCCAGGGATGTTCATCTGATAAAAACACCTGGACAAGTAAATCATATCACAACCTAACGGCACACTACAACGGATATTACTACGCCCTGGACGAGATTACCAAGATTGAGGCATCTATTCAAAAGAGTAATGTTGATGACTACAATAAGATCCTCCGCCTGTTTCCCACCTTCGATTCATCCATGGCAAAAGGTTATGACAAGGAGGCGCAAGAGGCTGTTAAAATGGCTTCCATAGCCATCCAACGGCATCCAAACAGCAAATGGATTGACGATGCCTATATTCTGGTGGGTAAGGCCAGAATGTACAGTCTTGATTGGGGAAACGCTATCGAGACATTTAAATATGTAAATGGGAAAAGTAAAGATCCACATGCCCGGCATAGTGCCATAATTAACCTGATTCGAACATTCACCGAACACAAAGAGTACAACAATGCACAAGCCGCGATTGATTACCTGGCAAAAGAAAAATTAAACAAAAAGAACCTCAAAGAATTTTACCTGATAAAAGCCTATTTCCACCAGACGCAGGAAGACTACGATAACATGGTGAGGAGTCTTACGTCGGCAAGTCCGCTACTTAAGAAATCGGATCGCAGCGGAAGGATCTATTTTATCATCGGCCAGGTTTACCAGGAGCTTGGCTTCGAGTCTGAAGCCTTTAATTATTACCGAAAGTGTTTGGCTACCAATCCAGAATACGAAACTGATTTCTATGCACGATTATACATGGCGCAAGTAGCGGAAATTTCCAGAAGTCGCGATTTGAATGCCGCCCGCAAATCATTTAAACGACTTCTGAAAGACAGAAAGAATAAAGAGTTTAAAGATAAAATCTACGTTGAGATAGGGGCTTTTGAACTCAAACAAAAAAATATCGATCAGGCTATTGTTAATTTCAATTTAGCCATACGCGAAGGCACAAGCCGTCCTATTGATGGAGAAGCTTATTTAAATCTTGGTGAGATTTACTATGACACACTTAAAAATTATGAGCTCTCACAAGCTTATTATGATAGCGCTATAGGAGCCCTTCCAACTGATTTTGAAAATTATGCTGCTATAAAAGCGCGGCAGGAAGTGCTGAATGAATTCGTAAAAAATTTAAAAACCATTGAATGGCAGGATAGCCTGTTGTCTATGGCATCTCTTGACTCTGTAACGATACGGAATAGAATTGATTCTGTTTTTAAGGAAAAGAAAAGACTCGAAGATCTTGCGCAAGGCAAAAAGAAAAAAAGAAAATCAAACCGGATAGAAATTGCCCCAACAGACGCCAGTATCTTCGGCACGGGTGAAGCTTCTTCCGAAACATCATCATGGTATTTCGGTAATCCGTCAGCTATGGCTATTGGTCAATCAGAGTTCAGAAGAGTGTGGGGTGATATAGCGCTCGATGACAATTGGCGGCGATCACAAAAAATTACCAGTGTATCAACGCCGGTAGATGATGTAGCCTTAGATAACAGTGGTGCTAATAACACTACTCAGGCAGAGGATGTGAAACCTGTAGATCCTGTTGAAGCAGCGTTTGATCTCGTTAATAAACAAATCCCACGAACAGAAGAGCAAAAAGAGGAGGCATTGAAAAAAATTGAAGATGCCTACTTCAGATTAGGCGATATCTATTACTTCAACTTGTTGGAAAAAGATAATGCAGCAACAACCTATCAAAAATTGCTTGAACGTTTTCCGTCATCAGAATACGCTGCTGAAGTCCTGTATAAACTTTATCTTATTAACAAGGAAACAGATTTGCCCCTGGCTGAACAATATGCACACTTGCTAAAAGTAGGATACCCTGAATCTACGTTTGCAAAAATTCTTATCAATCCTAACTATTTAAAAGAATCAAGCGAAACGATGGAGAAGCAAAAAGCCATCTACAAAACGGCCTACGACTATTATGAAAAAAATAATTATGTGGATGCACTGCAACTTATCAATGAAGGCGCCAGCCTGGGACAGACTTCATTCTCTGATAACCTGGAGTTGCTGAGGATTATGATAACAGGTAAAACCGAAAGTATAGAGACCTATCGAAACGCCCTGAAAGAATTTGTATTAAAGAATCCCGATAGCGAGTTGATTTCGTACGCAAACAAACTTCAGGCTACCTCACAGGAGTTTGAGAAATATGAACAACAAAAAGAAAATATGCGTTACAACAGGGCAATAGAAGGAAACCATTACTTTGTTCTTGTGTATAAGAGTGCTGAAAGAGTTAATAATGTTGCCTCTTCAACCCTGGAGTCATTTAATAAAAATTTCTTTGCGGAACTTAACTTAAAAACCAGCAATCATCCCTTAAATGAGCTGTATGGCCTCACCATTGTGAGCGAATTCAGCAGCAGTGACAGCGCCCAGCGATATTACAGGACATTTAACGAAAAGCTCCCGTCAATCAGTGAGTTACGAAACCATAATTTCAATAAATTTGTCATTTCTACGGACAACTTCAATATTTTTTACCGAACCAAAGGACTGAATGAGTACCTCCAATTCTTCGAAAAAAACTACCCGGCGCAAACCCCTTAATTTTTTGCTGGTAAAGAAAACGTGGTTTAGAAAAGTGATCAAAACTATCTGGATCCTTTTCCTGTGCGTTATTATCGGACTACCTGTATTTGTCCTAGCTGTTAGGGTTGACCTCTTTGGCCTTTTTGGCGGAATGCCCAGCTTAAGGGAGATCGAAAACCCTGAGAATGATTTGTCGTCTGAACTGATCTCTGCCGATGGGGTTTCATTGGGAAAATATTTTACCTACAATCGAAGCCAGGTTACGTATGATCAGTTGTCAAAAGATCTTGTAAATACACTTTTGTATTCAGAAGATCACCGATTTCACAAACACGCAGGATTGGACTTCCCTGCATATCTGCGTGTAATATACGGCGTCGTCACGCTCAATTCTGCCCAGGGGGGAGGAAGTACAATCACTCAGCAATTAGCCAAAAATCTTTTTACACTAAATCAGGAAATGGGTCTTGATGGATCGCTTGCAAAACTCGGCGGAAAGGCACAGCGCGTAATTCAAAAAATTAAAGAGTGGATCATTGCTGTGTACCTTGAAAAAAACTTTACAAAAGAAGAGATCATTGCCTTATACCTTAACACAGCTCCTTTCAGCAGCAATGCGTACGGAATAAAAGTTGCATCGGAAACATATTTTAATAAACAGCCGGCCAACCTTGATATTCTTGAGTCTTCGGTATTGATTGGTATGCTCCAGGCCTCTACCCGTTTCAATCCAAAATTGAATTATGACAATTCATTCAGGAAGAGAAATGAAGTACTCGCTAAATTATACAGACACAAGTACATAAAAACTTTTGAGGAATACGATTCACTGATTGTGTTGCCTATTGAGCTCGATTATAAAGTTGAAAATCAAAACGCAGGATTAGCCACGTACTTCCGCACAGTAATTAAAAGGGACTTGATGCGATGGTGCAAAGAACACAATTTAGATTTGGAGGAATCCGGATTAAAAATCTACACTACTATTGATAGTCGTATGCAACGGTACGCAGAGGAAGCGGTGGCGGAGAGCATGAAGCCTCTTCAAAAAATTTTCGATGCGAGTTGGAAAGGCAGAAACCCATGGATTGATGAAGATAAAAAAGAGATCAAGGGTTTTTTGGAATCGCGTATAAAAAGAACCGTACCCTATCGGGAACTGGTAGCAAAGTATGGAGAAAATTCGGATTCACTGAAGTATTACTTAAATGCTAAGCGTCCAATGAAAGTGTTTAGCTGGAAGGGTGAACGCGACACCCTATTTAGCTACATGGATTCATTGAATTATTATTATCGATTTTTACAATGCGGCTTCATGTCAATGGACGCCACGACAGGAGAAGTCAAAGCCTGGGTAGGAGGTATTAATCACAAATTCTTCAAGTACGATCACGTGAAGCAAGGAGCACGCCAGCCAGGTTCAACATTCAAACCATTTGTTTACGGTCTTGCTATGGAAACGGGATATCATCCTTGCATGGAGTTGTTTGACATTTCACCAAGCTTTGATCTTCCTGAAGGAGGACAATGGTATCCGCCAAATGCTGATGGCACGAAAGGTACCGGAGAAAAATTGAATCTCCGGCAGGCCATGGCCCAATCTATAAACAGCATAACCGCACAGTTGATTAAAAGAGTTGATCCCGGAAATGTAGTAAAGTTTGCTCATCGCGTAGGAATAAAAAGTCATCTCGATGCTGTGCCTTCGCTATGCCTCGGCGTTAATGACGTAACCCTTTTTGAACTTGTAGGCGCTTACGGAACATTTGTTAACAATGGGTTTTTCACTGAACCTTATTATATCACCCGCATAGAAGATAAAAACGGAAATGTTCTTGAGAATTTCATTCCAAAAAGAGTTGAAGCCATCAATGAACAGACCGCGTACAAAATGATTTATATGCTGCAAGGTGGTGTTGAAGAAGCTCATGGAACGTCCTTAGGATTAAATTACGAATTGAAAAAAGACAATGAAATCGGTGGGAAAACAGGAACAACAAATAATGCTTCCGATGGCTGGTACATGGGCGTAACTAAAAATCTTGTTTCAGGCGCTTGGGTTGGAGGTGATGAACGCAGCATTCACTTTGAATCCTGGAGCCTGGGCGCTGGATCAAAAACGGCAAGACCCATCTGGGAAAAATATATGTTGAAAGTCTATGCAGATGAAAGTCTGACGGAATACAAAAAGGGTCCATTCAAACGTCCTGCTTCATTGGATATTACATTGGATTGCAAGCGGTATCAAAATGATGATCCTAATTCCCAGCCCGTCGATGACGAGGAGCAATGGGACCCTAATGCAGCTAACTAAATTTTTCAGTAACGTTGCACATGAGTAATGTGCTGACGGACGTTGTTCAAAATTTACCAGACGCTCCCGGCGTGTACAAGTTTTTCAACACGCTGGAAGAATTGATTTATGTTGGAAAAGCAAAAAGTATCAGGAAGCGTGTCGCCAGCTACTTTAATAAAAATGCGGGCATAAACCGAAAGACGCTTAAGCTGGTAACGGAAATCAAAAACATTGAGTACGTACTCGCCAACACTGAGTTCGATGCTTTACTTTTGGAAAATAATCTCATCAAACAGAATCAGCCGAAATACAATATTCTGTTAAAAGACGATAAAACTTTTCCCTACATCTGCATCCTGAAAGAACGTTTTCCAAGAATCATTCACACCCGGAAATACGTTCCGCAACAAGGCGAATACTTTGGCCCCTATTCCAGTGTAGTGGCAATGAAAAGTGTGCTTGAACTTGTGCGCAAGTTATACACCATTCGCACTTGTAATTATTTACTTAGTGAATCAAATATTCAACAGGGGAAATTCAAAGTATGCCTGGAGTTTCACATCGGAAACTGCAAGGGTCCGTGTGAAGGAAAACAAACTGAAGAATCTTACCTCGAAGAAATTGAACAGGCACGCAATGTATTGAAAGGAAATCTTAGTGTAGTAGAGCACTATTTCAAGAATCAAATGAGCAAGGCTTCAGAACAAATGGAGTTTGAGCGCGCTCAACATTTCCTTAATAAATTAAATCTGCTGGAAAAATTTCAAACCAAATCGCTTGTTGTTAACAGATCGCTTACCGATGTTGATGTTATTACAATAATCAGCACCCAGCAACACGGTTATATAAACTATATGCTGGTAAAAGAAGGTGCAATTATATTTTCTAAATCAGTGGAGATCAAAAAGCAATTAGATGAAACGGACGATGACCTTCTTCTTTATGCGTTGCAGGAACTACGCGAACAATCACGAAGTACAAATACAACCATCTTTACTAATGTTGTGATAAAACTTCAATCCGATGAAATGGAATTTGTTGTTCCGAAAATTGGCGACAAAAAAAAATTAGTTGACTTGTCATTAAAGAACGCACTGGAACTTAAAAAAGAAAAAGAAATTCTTCGCGAAGGAAAAAAATCCAGGTCATTCCAGGTGTTGACAATACTTCAGGAAGACATGAGGCTTCCCGATCTTCCCCGCATTATTGAATGTTTCGATAATTCTAATTTCCAGGGAACAACACCTGTTGCATCTATGGTGAGATTTGAAGACGGTAAACCTGATAAAAAAGGTTATCGCCATTTTAACATCAAGACAGTGGAAGGCCCTGACGACTTCGCGTCTATGAAAGAAATTGTTGGCAGACGATATAAAAGAGTCATTGAAGAAAATCTTCCCTTGCCCAATTTAATATTAATTGATGGTGGTAAAGGACAACTTAGCAGCGCATGTGAAGCATTGAAAGAAATTAACCTGTATGGTAAAATACCTATAGTAGGTATCGCCAAAAAACTGGAAGAGATTTACTTTCCTGAAGATCCTATCCCTTTACACATTAACAAAAAATCTCCGGGCCTTCTGTTACTTCAACAGATTCGTGATGAAGCCCATCGTTTTGCCATCACCTTTCACCGCCAGAAGAGAAGTAAATCAACTATTAAAACCGGGTTGGAAGATATTCCCGGAATAGGTACGGAAACGGCAAATAAACTCTTAAAGCATTTCAAGTCGACTAAAAAAATTTTCGAAGCTCCCCTTGATGAACTGGAAAAAATAGTCGGTCATAAAAAAGCTGCAGTCATAAAGGGTGTAAAATAAAAAAGGAGGTGTTACCCTCCTTTCTTTTATGTCTCATATGAGTTTTAGAATTCCCACAGATTGTGTTCTTTCTCCATCAACTGCATTTCTGCCCATTCCTTCGCCCATACACCTTCTCTGTAAGGTCTTCCGTTTCCGCGGTAAATGTCGTCGATAGTTTCATCATCCGGATTTTCAATTTTCCAGATTGCACCGTGGAATAATCTTAACAAGAAAGCATCAGCAAAGTTTTTATTCTGCGCTGTGTTTTGGCGGTTAAACCAAACTGCCTTTTCAGGGTGATTTCTGAAAACCTTTTCAAGATCCTTGTACTTAAACCAGCCGAGGTACTCATCTACCTGAGTTACGGTTTCAGCGCCGGGAACAATGATCTGAACGGCTTGGATATCATAATATAAACGAGAACGTCTCTTATCGAAAATCATATCTTCCATCAATCGCATTTGGTACATCTGGCGGGGAAGGTAATCAACTGATCTTCCTTCTGACGTTTGCGCCCATGCATCATCGATAGTTGTTTCAGGATTAGCACCACGGCTATCGCGTAAGGCACGATAATTCCTGCCGTTATATGTGGCAATTTCATCCGAATACCAATCACGGGAAGGATCCCAGGGATCATACGTAACACCACCGGTAGCTTGAAGCCTTCCCAGGAAATCTTCTTTGCCAAGTTTGGTAGTCAATGAGTCTGATGCATACACATCTGTGATTTCACCTGATCTGACCGCATCAACAATGAGCTTCGTGATTTCTCCGTTGTTAGAAAAGAACCCTTTGTTTTGCTTTTCCTTCAGATCAACCGTTCTCCAAACCCTGAGCTTGTAATGATGCTCATACTTTGGAATTGGATTGATTGAATTGGGGTTGTATTGTTCTTCAATCTCAGCCTTGTAGTATGTGTCCGACTCTGCATTCTGAGCATTTGAACAGAATGAGTAAGCAGACAATGCGACTAAAAAAATTGCTTTTCTAACCATTTCTCTAAAAATTATTGAATAGGAACACGTAAAATCTCTGAACGGATATCAACCTTTTCGTCTTCGCCTTTATAGGTTCTTCTCGTCACAGTTTTTATTTCAACTACGATTTGATCGCCAGGCTTGAAAGATTGTCTCCATGTTGCCAGATCCAAAACTTCGTTAGAAGCTTGCATCCGGTTAATAGGCGATGTGCCTCTCGCGTGAATCACCTCCATGGTGCGGATACGATACACGGCATCTTTAGGTACTTCTTGCTTAAAGTTGTCTTCCGCTTCAGCAACAATTCTTAATCCTGTTAGTGAAGTACCTTTAACGCCAAGTTTCATGTCAACATCTTTACCTGAATTGTCTTTCGCAACAAAACGTGGACGCGGAATAGGCTTAACATCAAACTGAACGTTACCTAAATTCACTCCACCATTATTCACACCAACCGTTACTTTGCGTTGTTTAGGTATGATAGTTACTTGCCCAGGCTTAGTACCCTTTATTACTTCAGCACCCGTTGGTGAGAAAGCCGGATTATAGTTTGTACCAAGAGCCGGAACTTCAATATTCACATTATTACCACAGTTCATATAAAGTGTGGGTGCATTACCTGTTGTTACTTTTATAACGGGCGCTGCAACAAAATATTCTATCACTTTGGTGTAAGACGTATCAGCCAATTGAATTTTAGCTGTAAAGGTTTTCTTCGCTAATCCCTGAGCATCATATCCACCGCCACTAGCGCTGAATTCGACACGACCCATTTTAACTCCTGTTTGAGGATCGTCAACCGCTGGAATTTTTTCGCCATTCATATAGAACTCAGGTATGATGGCAGAAGAAGAGGCCGTGATAAACATATCCGCTTTGTACTTGGCGCCTGCAGCAACAACTGAAGCTTCAGGTCTTACCATAGGAACGATGTTATCAAAACTGATCTTGCCAGCGCCAGCTTGTCTTCTGAGTTCCTCCAGCGCCATGTTTTCATGCGCTAAAATTTCCGTTTGCGCTTGTGTAACCGTTACAAAAGCTGCAACCGGAGGTGTATTTTCAAAATTGAAAGTTAAATAGTCTTTGCTGTTATGGTCTTTATCATTAGCAAACAAAGGAAGATCCTTGGGTGCTTTTGCCAGCGATTCCAATTTAAGGCCAGTCAATTTTTCAAGTTGTGTATTATAATCCTTCAACAACTTTTCATAGTTTTTGCCTTCCTGCGATTTAGGTGCAATCATCATTGTTGCCACTTTCATACTATGGTCATTGATGAATCTCTCATCAACTTTATCGGTACCTGACTCCTTCAACATTTTAGCTTTCAATTCCTCAATGCTTTTAAGAGTGGATTGTGTTAGCTCACGTACCTTCTGTGCATTTTCCTTTGCCTGCAATACCTGAGGACGTTGGCTCTTACCAGCTTCTTCTATGATAGCTGCTAAAGTTTCGTTGTTTTTCTTGTCACCATCAACCTTCACTAATTCAAGTGTAGCATTGATGATAGCAAACTTCTCAAGCACCGCGTTACTTACTTGTAAGGCCAGAAGCGCGGTCAGTACGAGGTACATCATACCGATCATCTTCTGCCTGGGTGTTTCTTTTTTACCCGCCATGGTTTGTTAGGTTTTCTTCTTTTTTAAAAAGTTCCATTTCGTAATTAAATCACAAGATCAAATTATTGACCTTGACCGCCACCTTTCATAGCTGTGAGCATGCTTCCGTAAACCTTGTTCAGAGAAGTGAGATTATCCGTAAGTTTTCCAAGTTCTGAGGTAAACTTAGTCGTGTTCTCACCAACCTTAGATAGGCCTTGCATAGCACCCGTCAGGCTCTCATAGAACTTATTCATATTCTTAACATGACTGTCAGCATCCTTCAATTCCATTTCATAAACAGAATTAAGGGCAGCCAGATTCTTCGTTACTTTTTGCACCTGGCTGTGATATTCACCAGCATCTTTAGAAGCTTCTGACATACTGGATACAGCTTTGATAGCAGTATCGTATGACTTATTCATCTCAGTAAGCTGAGTTGATGCTTTCTTAACATTATTAGCATAGTCGTTAGTTGCAACTGCTGCATCACTAAGAGTTGTCATCTTCTTAGCTGACTCAGCAAGATTGTTTAATCCTTTACCAAGGCTGTCTAATAATTCAGGACCTATTTTAGCTTTCTCAAGACTAACATCAAGTTGTTGCGTTAATGATGCTCCCGGCTTATTTGAAATACGCGCATGCGCTACAGGGGCTTCATAGTCTTCTGCTAACTCAGGATAAACTTTTGACCAATCTGGCTCTTTGTGTGGTGGTTCGAAAGCGCTCAGGAAAAAAATAGCTGCTTCAGTAAAAAGACCAATCATAAGCATCTCATCCGCACCTTGCCAGTGAAGAATTTTAAAGAGAGCACCAATGATTACAACAGCAGCACCAATACCGTATACTTTCGGCATTATGGTTTTAAAGAGTAATTCAGCAAATCCGCCTTTTTTCTTGCTCATTGTAGTAATAGTTTAAGTTTAGCCTGTAGATTTTTAGTTTAAAAAAATAGATTAGTTATAGTTAAAATTCCTGACCCGATGAACGACCTAAGTGAGTCATAGCACATCTGAAACCAATATAGGCGCGGGTAGAATCTTTAAACTCATATGTTCTGGTACCTGTCTCCAAATAGTAAGCAACATCTTTCCATGAACCGCCTCTTACAACTTTTTTAGGCGCAATACGAGGATCGTACTTGCTGCTCTCAGGATTTGTTCTTGGATCGATGTATTGTGGGTTTAAGTCCCAAACAGTAGGAACTGATGCCGGGTTGAAATCGTCAAGGCACCATTCTGATACATTTCCTGCCATATCATATAAACCGTAGTCATTAGGGAAATAAGATTGAACAGGTGATGTATACGCAAACCCATCATCGTAAAAATTACCACGACCAGGTTTGAAATTAGCAAGCATACATCCTTTCGAGTTTCTTATATATGGATTACCCCAGGGATACTTGGCCATATCTCTTCCGCCGCGAGCGGCATATTCCCACTCCGCTTCATTCGGTAAACGGAATGCAGGCATCGGGAAATCTCCAACTGTTTTTCTATAATCGTTCAAGTATGCTGTTCTCCACTGACCAAAGAAAATTGCTGCATCCCAGTTGATACCTACAACCGGATAATCATCATAACCGGGGTGCCAGTAGTAATAATCCTGAATCGGATCACCCATGTGGTGCGCAAAGTCACGTACCCACGATGTAGTATCAGGATAATATTTTTGACGGAATGTTTCCGCATCAACGGTTTCAAAACCTTCAATGCTTCCGTTATCGATCAAAAAGAAATTTGTGAATTGTCTGTATTCGTTGTTAGTGATCTCGGTATCATCCATAAAGAAAGGACCGATAGTCACTTGCTTGTTAAAGTTAATCTGAGTAGACGCTGGATCTTCATCTGCCTGACCCATGTGAAATGTTCCTGCAGGGATTGGCACCATTCCATACGGAATTGTCATAACCCAACCTTCCCGACCGGGTACACCTACCAGTTCACCCTGGTCTCCACTTTTACCACCAAGGCCAAGCAGACCACAAGCACTTGCCGCCATACCGGTGAGAAGCAAAAGGAGTTTTGAAGAAACCGACTTATTCATACTTAGTTTATTAAATCAAATTTTAAAAAATCGACAATTAGCTGTTCTGTCTATATTCTACTAAAAATGGATCACCAAATTCCCAAAAATCTAAAAAAATCCAAAATGCCGGGTCGTCTAGTGTCTGTAAATGGAGTTTGAATGACTTTTTTACCGACACCCGGATAACCGCATCTTAGTTCGAGTGTCTGTACCGGGGTGTCCGGATCACCTTTTTACCACTACCGGGATTTACCGGTAATTCGTAACTCAGCATTAATTCATGCGAAGTTGCTGCTTTTGCGTCCTGATCCTGTATTATGTAGTCAAGTGAGTAGCCTAGTTTCAGAGATTTATCCTTCAGGAAACTATACCCTAACAAAAGCGTTGCAGCCTCTGTGGGTCTAAACGATAAACCTCCCCACATAGTATCTTTTAAATAAGCTAGCACACTTGCATCTACCATAGTCTTGTTAAAATCAGATTTGACCAGCGCAGCAAATTGAATGCTTAAATCGAAATTAACTTCGTAAAAATAACCCGCTGTAGCATTCAGGTGATTTTCTAGTGCATTTCGCTGACTTAATCCAAAATCGAACTCGGATTTAAGAAGGTGATTAAATCCCAATCCGGCATAATATTTCTCACTTCTGAAAAAGAGCCCGAAGGCCATGTCTGGTTTTATTTGAGATTCCTTACCGGCTTTAGTTGAGCCTCCTTCGTTTAATAATGGATCATCTGGATTGATTGCCCGATATTTATCAAAATCTAAAGTCTGTGAATACATTCCCAGTCGAATACCAAAACTTAATTTAGATTCCTTTATCCCCAGGTGATATGCATAGCTGGCCTGAATCTCCAGATTGTTTTGGGGGCCTAATTGATCATTCATCACATAACCTCCAAATCCACTCTTAAGCTTAAAAATTGGTGTATTAAAACTTACCATTTGTGTAGTTGGAGCACCCCCATCATCAAAACTGGATTGATAACCTAACCATTGGCTTCTGTGAAAAGCAGTTAAACGCGTAATCCCATCGACACCTGCATAAGCAGGAGTGAGGTAAAGGTTGTTAAACATGTACTGGGAGAATTGAGGATCCTGTTGTCCAAATACCTTATTCGCCGAGCACAGAAAGATTAAAAAATATAAGGTCTTACGTAGCATCAAACTTAAAGCAGAAGTTAAAATAAGTGCTTTTTTATGACACTATCAATCCCCTGATAGTTAAAGTGTAAGAAAAAAGGTCACTTTTCAAAATCCAATAAATGAAGCGATTACTTAATGTTGTTCGCTTTCCTTATATAGAGTTCCAATGCACCGGTCATTGAAGGGGCATTAGGAAGTGGAGCTTCGATGTCAAGGATTAAACCTGCATCGTGCACAGCCTTAGCCGTAGTAGGTCCAAACGCAGCGATGCGTGTATTATTTTGCTTAAAATCGGGGAAGTTGACCATCAGGGAATTTATTCCTGAAGGACTAAAGAATGCCACCACATCATAAAAGACATCCTTTAAATGCGAAAGATTGCTGGCTACAGTATGGTAAATAATTGCTTCTGAAAAATCGTAGCCATTATTTCTCAAAAAATCCGGTATCTCATTTTTGCGGATATCCGAGCACGGGAACAAATACTTTTCGTTTTTATGCTTCTTGAGGATTTCCAGAAGATCCTGAGCAGTCTTAAGGCCGGTAAATATCTTCCGTTTTCGGATAACTATATATTTTTGAAGGTAGTTAGAGGTTTGCTCCGAAATACAAAAATATTTCATATCCGGGGGCATCTCTATCTTCAGTTCAGCGCAAATGTGAAAGAAGTGATCCACAGCGTTGCGGCTTGTGAAAATAACTGCCGTGTAATTCAAAATTTCAATTTTCTGCTTCCTGAACTCTTTGACAGGAACAGCTTCAACCTGGATAAAAGGAATGAAATCTATTTTTACATTAAACTTTTCAGCAAGTTTCAGGTAAGGAGAATTAGCATCAGCAGGACTTTCTTGTGTTACAAGGATGCTCTTCACCTTACGCATCCTGTCGTTAACAATTTCATTCATATCAGCACGTAACGTATTCAGGCTAGTGGTACAATAATTTGATTGAAATCAGCAATGGAATAATTTCAGTGGCACAAAGGTAAGAAAATATATGGAACAAAGAGTGGCCCGCTCTTCTTGCAACTTTCGTGAATAATATTATTAGCCATGCTGATAATACAAAAACAATGGCCCAGAATAATGTAATATATACCTCCGGATTTGTACCCCTGGAGATAAAGTATACAATCAGGATAATGTTCACTATGCCAAATGTTACCATTAATATTTTTATCCAGTTTAAAATCTGAAATCCAAAAAGCTCGCGTAACCCGAAAAGCCTTGACATTGCAAAAACTAGAATAATTTTTATAACAAATACCAACAGCACAATCATGCTTAACTTCATCCATTGCCAAAAAGCTGACCCAAAGGAAGAAGAAGCATAGGTCCAGGCGATATCAAAGCGATCCGCAGTAAAGTGAAAAATAATATTGAGGTAAAAAGACAAAATGAGACTACAGAAAATACAATACAAAACATTCGATCCACTTGTTATTCTTGGATGCAGTTGTGCCTCATCAGACTCGGAGGATGAAAATAATCTCTTAACAGAAAAATAGCTCAGGTTTAGTTTGGTTAACTGGTTCATTACAATTAACAGGATCAGCAAAACAATGGCACCTACAATTACAAAGTCCCGAAAATAAGTTTCCGGCCGCGGTATCTGGGCTATCGCCGTGTTATCTGCTGCATTTGTTTGGGAAACAATTTGTGTAAGGAGGTTTTTACCATTAATTTTTTCTTTGTGAATGGCCACTAACAAATCTGCAGTGTGAAATTCCCTGCGCAGGCTGTCAATACTTAACATCTTACTTTTTGAACGGTAGGTTCCTTTCATTTTCCCGTTTATGAAAAGTGACCACTCTTTCTCGCTGGTTATTGATAAGTATTTTCCCTGGTTGCCTGCAGCATCTAATCTGACGTATATCGTCTTTTCATTTTTATCATCAAACGGTACATATTGATTCCCGGAAAAAATCATCCAGGCAGGTCTCAGGTCTTCTGTTACAAACCACTTTGCCTGAGCGAACAGCTCGGAAAAACCAAGCAGGAAAAAAGCGATGAAAAAAAATCTCCTCTTCATAAAACTGGGCAAAAATATGGTATTTAATGTGCAATGTCGAATTACAAAAGCTATTGTAGCTTTACAAAAAAATATTGGCCGGACTTTATATCCATATTCCTTTTTGTGCGCAGGCTTGCCACTACTGCGATTTCCATTTTTCAACCAACCAGCAGAAAAGAAGGGAAATGGTTCACGCCATCGGTCAGGAGATATCCCTTCAAAAAGGTTATTTGGGCGGTGATAAAATTTCTACGATCTATTTTGGTGGAGGAACTCCATCCCTGCTTTCAGGCGAGGAACTCTCCACGATTATGAACGCGATTGGTCTTGTACATAATCTTACTGATGTTACGGAAGTCACTTTAGAAGCCAACCCGGATGATCTTACTACTGAAAAACTATCCGATTTTAAAGCATTAGGAATAAACCGCCTCAGCATAGGTATTCAATCATTTCAGGATTCAGTTCTTAAATTTCTTAATCGGTCACATAATGCATCGACAGGAATTGAATCTGTTCAGCGTGCTCGCAGAGCCGGATTTTCAAATATAAGTATCGACCTTATTTACGCCATACCTGATTTAAGCATTTCCGAATGGGACGAAAATATTCGCCAGGCAATAGCACTTGATGCTGAGCACATCTCTGCTTATACCTTGACTATTGAACCCAATACGGTATTTGGTCGCTGGGCATCGAAAGGAAAATTAGGAATAGTGCCCGATGAAATGGCAGCCTCACAAATGGAACTTCTTATCGATCGCCTGGCGGCAGGGGGTTATTATCAATATGAGGTTTCCAATTTCTGCAAACCTGACAAGCAATCTCAACACAACAGTAATTACTGGCGTCAGGAAAAATACCTCGGTGTTGGTCCCAGTGCACATTCTTACAATGGAACAAGCAGGCAATTCAATATAAGCAATAATCACCTTTACCTTCGCTCGCTCAATGAAGGAAAGATACCTTTCGAACTAGAAGTCTTAACAGTTAATGATAAAATAAATGAATACATTTTAACATCACTGCGTACAGTAAAGGGATGCGACTTAAGTTCGCTTAAATCGGTGTTTAATTTTGATCTTCAAAAGGAACATAAAGGTTACCTTGAGGAGCTCATCGCGAATGGATTGGCTCAAATGGAAAATGATATTTTGATTCTTACACCACAAGGAAGATTGCTGGCCGATAAAATTGCATCTGATCTTTTTGAAATCGAGCCACATAGTTAAGAATCTTTAAGTTTTGTATTTTCAAACCTGAAATCATGCCTGATGTCTTCTGAAGAAAAAAAAGTATACATGCTGCTTAAATCCGTGATCTTCCATTATCACGGTCTTGATGAAGGTGAAAAGCAGGATCTTGACAAAACAGCAGACACCCTTTCAGCGCATAATGAATATCGTTGGGCGCTTGATTTTATTTCAGAAGATTACATAACCGCTTTTGACCGGGCACGTGATTATCTCAATAATATCATTGGAGATTATCCCAAGAAAAAAAGAATTGATCTCGTAAACATGGTATGGGAGGCCAACAACCTGAAAGGATACGTTACTGAAATGGAGGCAACCGCCATGATCAAACTCGCCCGCGATTGGAATGTACAAAAGGAATTAATTGAACTGGTCTTGAAGTGAAGGCTCTTTACGCTTTCAGCTTTTTTGCTTTAAGCTTTAAAGGCTCATCATGTCTTTAAACTTTGCTGCCTGCCTTCGGCTGACTTCAACTTTATCACCTCCGCGAAGCCTCACCATAAGCCCTCCGTTAAACCAGGGTTCGATGCCTTCAACCCAGCTTAAATTTATAATGTGTTTTCTACTTGCTCTGAAGAAAGCGCGCTCATCCAACTTTTCATCCAGTGCATTCAAAGATTTATGTATCATTGGACGATTGCTGTCAAAATAAACTTTAATGTAATTTCCATCAGACTCAAAAAGTCGAACATTAGAAAGGCTTACAAACCAACATCGATCACCATCCTTGACAAAGACCTGGTCATTAAGGCCAAGTTTTTTATCGCCATTCCTTCCTCCACCTCTCGCTCTCTCTTTTTCTGCAAGTTTGGAAATTGTTTCTGCCAATCGCTCAGCCTGTATTGGCTTGAGTAAATAATCCAGCGCATTTACTTCAAAGGCCTTTAAAGCAAACTCATCATAAGCAGTTGTAAAAACCACAAGCGGCGCAGCATCAAGTGTTTCTAATAATTGAAAGCCCGTCTTATCCGGCATTTGAATATCCAGGAATAAAAGATCAGGATTTAATTCATTGATCATATTGTATGCTTCATCAGCATTCATTGCCTCACCAACAATTTCAATGCTTGGATGTTCTTCCAATAATTTCATCAATTCTTTACGGGCTAATCGCTCGTCATCAACTATTAATGCTCTCATCTTAGTTTTTTATTATAATTGTTATTAGTCCCTTAAACGTCATGAACGGTCTACGTGTGACATTTCATAAGAATTAATTTTAGGAAGAATAATTTCCGTAAGAACAAAGTTATTGTTTTCATTTGCAATCCTGAAAGATGTTCGATCACCATAAATAAGTTTTAGACGCTGGATGGTGTTTTTTATGCCAAGGCCCCCTTTTGATCTTTTTACACCATTTATTAAGTGCCCGCTATTCCTGATCTGGATTTTCAAATGCCCATCTTCAACAGTGGTTTTGAGCTGAATCAGCCCTCCTTCCTTTAATTTAGAAATACCATGCTTAATCCCATTCTCAACAAGCGTCTGAATCATTAAAGGTGGAACAAGATAACTATGAGAATCAGGATCAATAATAAACTCCGTTTTCAATCGCTCTTCAAATCGAATGGTTTCCAATCCTAAATAATCTTTTACAATTTTCATCTCATCATCAAACTTTGTCAAGCCTTGCTTATCCGGAGACAGTGACTTTCGTAAAATATTTGATAGCTGGTTAATAGCCTGTTTGGATTTCGACGGATTTTCATCTACCAATGCCCTTATGCTGTTTAAGGCATTAAAAATAAAATGTGGATTGAGTTGGGATCGAAGATTATTGAGTTCAATTTCTATCATTGAAGCTTCATACTTTAACGACTTGTTGTAGCGCTCGAAGTAGTGATACGTAAAATATAAAATCGACCAAAAGAAAAAGATTAAAGCATAGCTGGCAGTAAAACCCAGAAGCTGATGAAAATTAAATCCATCTTTCCAATCAGAGTACCCCAATAGGAAACTAACGGGCAGCCTGAGAAAATAGATGAGTAAACTTAGTACAACAACTGCAGCAAGAATACGCGGAATTAATCTTGCCATAGTAAGATGCAACCACCTGCCACGCTTTGCAAAGTTCCTGAAGAAATGAGTGAGTAATAAACCTAACAATGCCTCTACTATAAAGAAGATTACCCGTCTCACACTAATGGGTCCGGCAGCAGCTATACTTAACCCTCCTATTTGAAGCAAGGCGTACAGCAACCACCCACCGATTTGCAAAGTCCAGTATAGCCGATATTTGTTTACCATAGCAAAACAACTACTGCATTAACTTATAACTTAAACTGTAGCACATATAAAAAAAGAACCGCAGCGATAATGATAAGCGCCCAGGTGATAACCACCAAAGCTCTTTTAAAATTCGCCAATCGTGGTTCTTTGGATAATGAATTAAAGATAAAAGCAGCGCCGGCTGTCAGATAGAGAGCAACTTCAAGGTGATCTTTCCTCGTAGCCTGATAAATTCCAAAATTTATAAAGAAGGCGCCGAAAGCATAATGTCTTATTATTGAATTCATATCAGGTGCAAGTTAGGAAGTGGAGCAAAAAGCTGAAAGCATAAGCCGAAGTTCATTTTTTATCCTTCGGACAATTCTTCAACCCGTTTTTTTATCCAAGCTCTGCCTTCAGGAATTTTCCGGTATAGCTCGCAGGATTCCTTGATACCTGTTCCGGTGTTCCCATAGCAATAATTCTACCTCCCTTTTCTCCTCCCTCAGGCCCAAGGTCGACAATATAGTCTGATGATTTAATAACATCCATGTTGTGTTCAATAACCAAAACTGTATTCCCCTTATTAACTAACTTTTGCAATACATCGAGCAAATGTGAAATGTCCTGAAAGTGAAGGCCGGTGGTTGGTTCATCAAGAATATAAAATGTTTTCCCTGTGTCACGCTTCGAAAGTTCAGTTGCCAGCTTCACACGCTGGGCCTCACCACCCGACAAAGTTGTTGCATGTTGTCCAAGTGAAATATATCCCAGGCCAACTTCACTAAGGGTTTGAATCTTTCGAAGAATCTTGGGTTGATTTTCAAAGAAAGAAACAGCCTCTTCAACAGTCATGTCTAACACATCGCTGATGGATTTACCTTTAAATCTTACCTCCAGTGTTTCCCGGTTGTAGCGTTTGCCTTTGCAGGTTTCGCAGGGCACATATACATCGGGTAAAAATTCCATCTCGATCAGTCTTAGTCCCGCGCCTTCACAAGTTTCACATCTTCCACCTTTAACATTAAATGAAAATCTTCCAGGCTTATATCCTCTTATTTTTGCTTCCGGCAATTGAGCAAACAAATCGCGAATATCGGTGAACACTCCCGTGTAAGTAGCAGGATTCGATCGCGGTGTTCTTCCTATCGGGGATTGATCAACTTCGATCACTTTATCAATATGTTGAAGGCCATCAACCTTTTTGAATGCTAATGGTTCTGTGCGCGAATTGTAAAAATGTTTGTTGAGAATCGGATAAAGTGTTTCATGAATCAACGTTGACTTACCGCTGCCTGAAACTCCCGTGATACATGTCAACGTGCTAAGCGGTATGTTAAGATCAACATTTTTTAAGTTGTTGCCTGTAGCGCCGTGGAGTTGTATTTTTTCACCGCTTCCATTTCGTCTCTCTTTCAAGTAATGAATTGTCAAATCACCGGTAAGGTATTTGGCTGTTGTACTTTTATTTTTAAGGAATGTTTTTGGATCGCCTTCAGCAACAATATGACCTCCATGTCTGCCTGCTCCGGGACCAACATCCAGGATAAAATCCGATTCAAGCATCATCTCTTTGTCGTGCTCTACAACAATTACTGAATTGCCCAGATCGCGCAGGTCTTTCAATGCCTTAATTAATTTTACATTGTCGCGGGCATGAAGTCCAATACTCGGTTCATCTAAAATATACAATACACCTACAAGCTGAGTTCCAATTTGAGTAGCAAGCCTGATACGCTGTGCTTCACCTCCGCTTAACGTTCTTAGTGGGCGATTGAGGTGGAGATAATCCAACCCTACATCAAGAAGAAATCCAATTCGTTTTCTTATTTCTTTTAAAACCTCAGAAGCAATTACGCGTTGCTTTTCATTTATCCTTTTCTCCAGTCCTTCAAACCACGCTCTTAAGTTTTGGATATCAAGCAAAGCCAATTCGGCAATATTCTTATTGTCAATTTTAAAATGCAGCGATTCTTTTTTTAATCGTGCGCCATCACATTCCGGGCAGGTGCGAACGATCATAAAATCTTCAACCCATTTTTTTATTGCTTCCGAACCTTCATCACGCTGCTTTTCTAAAAAATTAACTATACCCTCAAACTTGGTGTTCCAATCCGTGCCGGGATATTTTACAGAAGAAACGGCAACAGGAACATCATCACCGTAGAGCAGAACTTTCAATACATCTTTTGGTATGTCTTTAATCGGTGTACTGAGGGTACATTTGTATCGCTTTAAAATCGCTTCAATCTTTTTGAATATCCAGATGTCACGATACTCTCCTAATGGCAGAATACCACCCCGGCTAATGCTCAGACTTTTATCTGGGATTACTGATTCTTCAGTGATTTCTTCTATCTGGCCAAGGCCATTGCAAACCGGACAAGCGCCGTAAGGTGAATTGAAAGAAAAAGTATTAGGCGCCGGCTCATCATAAGATAATCCTGTTTCAGGATCCATTAAAAATTTTGAGAAGTGATGAACCTTACCTTTCTCTTCCATAATCATCATCACACCCTTCCCTTCCTTTAACGATTTACCTATCGACTGTCCAATGCGATGACGATCTTTTTCATTAGCGACAATCCGGTCCATTACAATTTCAATGTCGTGAATCTTGTAGCGATCCACCTGCATTTTAGATGTGATGTCCATCACTTCACCATCCACACGAACTTTTGTATAACCTGATTTTCTGATTTGAACAAAGAGCTCACGGTAATGACCTTTCCTCCCCTTTACAACAGGCGCAAGCAGAATTAATTTCTTTCCTTTAAAATTCTGAAGTATGGTATCGAGGATCTGATCTTCAGATTGCCTCACCATTTTTTTACCACTCAGGTAAGAGTATGCTTCTCCCGCTCGTGCATAAAGAAGTCTCATGAAGTCATATATCTCGGTAACTGTTCCAACGGTTGATCGTGGATTCCGTGATGTTGTTTTCTGTTCAATTGAGATAACAGGACTAAGACCATTTATTTTATCAACGTCTGGCCGTTCGAGATTTCCAATAAAGCTTCGTGCGTATGCAGAAAAACTTTCCATGTACCGGCGCTGACCTTCTGCGTAAATGGTATCAAACGCCAGCGACGATTTACCACTGCCACTTATACCGGTTATTACCACCAGCTTATTTCGTGGCAAGCTTACATTTATGTTCTTGAGATTATGTTCGCGTGCGCCAACAATTTCAATCTCTTCAAATCCTGTATTGTCAAATATTTTTTGTGCAGAAGACTTAGACATGAACTCTTTTGAAAGACTACAAAAGTGAAGAGAGAAAAGTTAGAACACAAGAATAAATCACTTCTAAGAATATATCGTTAGCGCAAGGTTGAAAGATTCAATTTCTTCGTTCAAAACGACATCAACTTTCAGAAGTATACCGGCATCTTCTTTAAGCTTTAGGCCAAGCCACGGTGGTAGCAATTAAAGAAAAAGGCCGTAAGAAATTAACTTCCTTCGGCCTTCATCAACCTGTAAACAAATTTTTAATTTTATTCCTATTCGTCTTTATCCAGTTTATCCAACTTCTCCAGTTCCTCATCAATTATTTTCTCAATTACTTCCCGTTGACGCTCGTTAACGGTTTTATCAACTTTAGCCTGCTTCTTCATAAATCTCAGCATAGCATTTTTCTTGATCTCGTAAGCCAGGAACACCGTGTATTGTTTTGTTGATTCATTGAAATATTTTTTCTCGCCAATTTTTCTGAGGTCGGCAATATCTGTATTCATTACTTGTCTTACAAGACTCTGAAACTTATCGGCAACATCTGCAGCATTGGCATTTTCTGTTTGTCCCAGGTATTGATCAGCTACCTGTTTCATGGTTGTATTTACCTGACCCGCTAATTGACTCTTCGCATCGATATCCGCCTTTCCTCTTGCGATATTATCCTGCGAACTCTCACCTTTTCCTGTACCTCTGAAAAAGCGATTATTAGATTCATAAGCAGAACCTCTGAACGGCTCTTTGACCTTTTTACCTAATGTGCTATTTGAACAAGATGCCAGTACACCTATTAAAACGATACCTGACAGCGACAAGAATAGTTTAATTTTTTGCATATCCTTATTTTGGATTGATCGTAGAAAAGTACGAAAAATTGTGCCAGAGTTTAAAATACTTTCTAAACCTTTATAACGACTTGCCAGCGAAATGCCCAACGCCATTGAATTGAAAAGTTGGTCATCCCGACTTTTGTAAAAATATCAATTAACTCCCCTTTGGAGAAGGCCCTTAAAACCGAAACAGGTGCATCATGCTTAACCATTGTTGATCGTGAAAATAATTTTGTTAAAAGCCGTATAGAATGATAAGCCAGCCAGTGACGATGAATGTCATTAATAACAATTCCTATACGAACCTGATGTTTAAGTTGTTTAAAGAAATCAACCAGTTGCTCTGATGAAAAATGATGAAAAAATAATGTACCTACTACAACATCAAATTTTTGAAGTCTAAACTCTTCAGAGAAAATATTCATTGTAACTAATTTCGCATTGCTTAATGCTTTAAGATGCTCTTTTGCATACGCTGTAATGTTTTCATTAGCATCAAACCCAATCAATGAAACCAAATAGTTCTTCGTCTTTGCCCATTCATTAATCAGTTTCAGCATTTCACCACTGCCGCAACCGAGATCAGCGATTGTAATCTCATTGGTAATCTTTTTGTCTTCTAAAAGTTTTTCAATACCATTGATGGTTATACTGTTTCCTCCCAACCATTTGTTGATAGTATCCAGTTCAATTAAAGTCTTATTTACGATTTCCCCGGAGATCGATAGATCATCCATGATCTCATCCTTAGCAGATCGATAATTGAACATTTCTTTCATTCATCTGCTTTTATATTAAGTAACAAACTTCCAATGGTAAGACCGGGGCCGAAGGCAAAACATAGAATACTCTCATCGTGATCTTCTATGGAGATTTTTTTAAATATTTCATTCAGCACAAATAATACTGAAGGAGAAGACATATTACCGAAATTACGTAGAACGTAATAAGCAAATTCATTTTGGGCTTCGGTTATTCCAAGCTCCTTTTCAATGACTTTTAATATTCGCTTACCCCCGGGATGAATGGCAAAGTATTTTATTGAAGTAAGATTTTTCCCAAGGCCCAAGAGAAGGGAAGAAGTTAATTTAGTAATTCCTTTTTCAATAAGATGTGGTACATAGGAAGACAACTTCATTTCAAATCCAAAATTGCCGATTGACCATGCCATATCCTTCTCTCCTTCTGGCATCAGATCCATATGGAATTTAACTGGTGTCAGTGCCTTTCCTTTCGCTGTTTGAGATTCCATTAATACTGCTGCTGAGCCATCGCCAAATAATGCGTTCGAAAGCACGTTGTCATCCGAAAGTTCTTTTTGAAAATGAAGACTGCATAATTCAGTACAAACGATAAGCACCTTTGCGGATGTGTTTGCTTTACAAAATTCGTCAGCAGTTCGCAACGCATTTATGGCTGCATAACAGCCCATGAAATTGATACATATCCTGTGAATATCAGGCGAGAGATTTAAGGCCTTGATAATATCGATATCCAACCCCGGGGCATACATTCCTGTGCAGCAAACCGTGATAAGATGTGTAATTGATGAAGTCTCATGTGCATCAAGTGTATTATCGATGGCCTGAAGGCTAAGTGATAAAGCATGCTCGTAAAAAGCTTTGGCTCTTTTTTCAGTTGATGGAAAAGGTTCAAAGTCATTTTGGTTCGAATAAAAATCATAATTGTTGTCAAGTCCATAATCCTTGAGAACTGAATACCGGTGCGCAATACCACTTGATCTAAATACCGTTCGCAAACGCCGTTCATTCGCATAGTCCAGCCTCATTGCCTTCACCATAAAGTCGGCTATTTTGCCCTGCTCAACTTTGTTGATGGGATTAGCTGTGCCAATAGCGGTTATGTAACTCATCAAATAATTATAATCAAAATTCAATAACTTGTTTCAAATAATATGTATGATCTCGCGTTCTACATTGCTTCATTTGAGAATTCCATTTTCGTATTTTCTTTTACCTGTCTTTTTGTTTAGCCTTTCTATTTCTCCTAACCTGGATGGACAGCGTTTGTTTTGGGTTTTCTTTATCATTCATTTTTTACTGTATCCTGCCAGCAATGGATACAACAGTTACTTTGATAAAGATGAAAAAAGTATTGGTGGTTTAAAGAACCCGCCTCCTGTTGACAGTGGACTTTACTACACATCCTTAGTTTTAGACATCCTTGCAATAGCACTTGGTTTGTTCATCATAAATACAACATTTGCTGTTATGTTGTTGCTTTACGGACTGGTTTCTAAAGCATACAGCCATCCTGCCATCCGGTTAAAAAAATATCCGGTCATAGGCTGGCTGGCTGCCGGGTTTTTTCAAGGTTTTTTTACTTTGATCATGGTATATGTGGGGATCAACGACTTTTTGATCGAGAACTTAAACAGTAAGGTGATTTTTGCAGGTTTACTCTCTTCTGCAATGCTGTTGGCAAACTATCCGATGACCCAGGTATATCAGCATGAAGAAGATGCAAAACGAGGCGACTTTACTTTTAGTTTAATGCTGGGCATTAAGGGGACTTTTTATTTTACGGCGATAGTTTTTGTATTTGTTACAATAGGTTTCTTTTTATTCTTTGAAAAATTCTTTTCTCCTTTTTGGGGAATAGTTTTCATGTTGTTTCTTTTTCCTGTTTTGATTTATTTTTTTATTTGGCTTATCCAAATTTTAAGGAATCCTTCCAAAGCAGACTACGCACATACTATGCGGCTTAATTTTATATCGGCAACTTGTTTAAATTTTTTCTTCGTATATCTGTTTCTTTCCTCAACAAGAATTTTAGATGCACCTCTTTAGCGATTTGTGATAAACCTTTCAAAAAGGTTCGCCGTGAGAATTCTTTATCAACGCTTTAGCAACAGGTTTGCAATGAAGCGCCAGGTTAACTGACAGGCTAGACATAAAGTGATTTCCAAAAAGTTTCTGCATATACCTGCCTAGCTGAATTCGACGGGCAAATTTTTGATTCCAAATATGGCAATAGTAAGACTCCAGAGAATTTCTTGAAGAGAATTTTCCTTTGTGATATTCAATAATAGCATCACTTAAAAGTTTTGCGCTGTGAATGGCCATGGCCATTCCATTACCACAGAGAGGAGCAATCATGCCGGCAGCATCACCTGTCATTAGAGTATGCTTCTCCACAGGGGTTTTTGCGGCAAATGATATTTCATTTGTTGTCAACGGCTTGTTGAAAACAAAATCGCTATTGCTGAATATGTACTTAAGTAAAGGATTTTGAAATAAAACACGATTTTCAAAATCTGCAATATTTCCATGAATTCGAAAGTATTTGCGGTTAGCCAAATAACATAGGTTGGTTATGCCGTTTTCAACTTTATTTACTCCGCAATAACCTCCTTCGAAATTATGCAAGGCAATGGAGTCAGCAGGAAAGTCGGTTTTGATATGATATTTTACCGCGACATATGGCGATTTCTTTTTTGTGAATTGTCGATTGAGTTTCAGATCTAACTTCGATCGTTTTCCAAAGGCGCCTATTGCCAGATCTGCTTCTATAATGCCTTTGTTAGTAGTTATTGAAAATTTTTCATTTGAAAACAAAATATCTTCTGCGGTAGTGTTCAACAAAAACGTGACACCCAGAGACGCGGCTTTTCGATAAAGAAAATCATCAAAACAATAACGGCTGATTCCAAATCCTCCTAAGTCAAGCTGCATAGTGGCACGCTTACCATTGACTGAGGATAATTGAAATTTGTTGATTTTTGGAAGCTCCAGATTTGGCAATAATTCAATTGATTTAAGAAAGGGCAAAGCCTCATTTGAGACGTATTCTCCACAAACGCGGTGAAATGGGTAGTGATTTTTTTCAATTACTGTGCAACTAATATTGGCACGCGCCAGTTGAATGGCCGTTATCAAACCTCCTAAACCTCCTCCAATGATTACAATTTGCTTTAAATACACTGGCTTAAGTATTGATCTTGTTGAGCTGTAAATAAGTTGCTGAAAAAATTCGAAACAAGACGCGTTGCAACAGGCAACAATTTTTGGTATTTTTACGTTATTTTCTTACACTATTCTTACATAAAACGTCTATTGGTCTGGCTATGGAAACTTTAACACAAAAAATTGACTACGAAAGCGGGAAGGTAAATCTGCTTTTAGTAGGGAACAACCCGATTGAGCTAAGCTCCATTCTGGGTAAAATCGAAAATATAAGGGGCAAGAAGATCATTACCGAGATTGCTTTCGATCTAAAGAGCCTCTTCGAGCGGCTCATGGATTTTAAACCCGATTACATTTTAATAGATGATAATATCGGGAAATCAGAATTGACTGAAGCTATTTCCGCTTTGGGTCATAACCGGAGAACTAAGGATATTCCTGTTACTGTTTTGAAGAATTCAAACTATCAGGAGTCACAGGGTTCCGGGGTGTTGGACTATCTTCTTAAACAAAATATCTCAACAGAATCGTTGTTTAATACACTTAAGAATACCCTGAAATTGAGAAGAACCCAGTTGTTTCTATACAAGGCTTATAACCTTCGCAAGAGACAACTCACAGGGGTCTAAATTCTATATTTGATCTTCCAGGAAAAAAAATTTTTTTAGATGCTCCCCATTTCGATTAAGCTCTAAATTTATTTTTTTTCCTGGCTTCGAATTGAAATAGCCATTGATCTGATTCAGATTCAGATCACGTGCAGAAATCCCATTAATTGAGATAATGATATCTCCCGCCTGTACATCCGCATTCTTTGCTGCTGACGCATTGCGTACCTCGGTGATTTCATATGTGTTTAAGTTCGAACCCTTAGCTTTTACCGTTAGTCCGCTTAAGTTGTAATAAAACTTTTTATTAAACGATCCATTTTTTCGTATGTAAACAACTTCCTTAGAGAAATTAAAAATTACAGTGAACCTGCTTAGTATCTCTCCGCCAATTGTTCCGTTGCGTTTCGTCCTTCCGGCTCTTAAACTATCCATGTAGCTATTTGGATCCGGGAAATTAACAATTGGATTTTCAAGGCTATAATGACCAAGACCAAACGATTTGATTCGTCCAACCTTACCGGTGATCTCCCCGCCAATACCCCTGCCAATTTGACTGCTAACCGTATGAGGAGGAACATTAATGCGCGAATCAGAAGCAGGGTCCAGTAAGAGTCCATGACTTGCCCCAGAGTCCATTAAAAACTTTGCATCCATTTTTTCTCCGGAAGCAAGCGTAATTTGAGCGATCACATAAGGCTTTGTGTCTTCAACCTTAATAGGTATTTTTTGATACTTTCTTTTTGGCCTGAATTTCCCCGGCAAGGAGACCGTCATTATTTTTTTTTCATAGTTGATTTTAACTATGAATCGACTGAATAGTTCGTAGCCGAGAATGCCATGAACATCGGTACCTAAATAATTTCTGAGTTCAAGATAATCTTCCTCCAGAACGAGAAGGGCGTGACCCGTACCATGAATGCCCGGAAGATCGAGTGTAACGTTGTTAGTCACATACGCTTCTACAATTTTTTCACTTCCGGGAGCGGCTATTGTATATTTTCTTGAGTATGGAAGATTTAAGATATCGGAAAAAGCTTTTTGGGTGAGGATACCCGTTTGAACTCCCGTATCTACAACAAATTTTAGCGGAAGCATACCGTTTAAGACAACAGGCACAACCACAAGATTATTGTATAATTCAAAAGGGATGTCAACCTTATTCCTTCCCTCTTCAATAACAAATCCCAATGGACGCGACTGGCCTGTACATACAGTCACTCCGATAAAAATTGAAACTAAAATGAAAAGCAATTTTCTTCCCATAAAAACTTTCGCACTACCTCAAGTTAGAAATTATAAACTAATAATTGAGAGAGATCAGGAGAATAAGCGTCCCATCAATTCACGCGGAGATTTCACTATCCTTAAAAGTTCAAAATTACTTTGATGTAAAAATCCGGAATTGGACATTCTCTCCATCTGAGCTATTAAAGGATCAAAAAAACCTTCAGAATTTAAAAGAAAGACGGGTTTATCAATTAGCTTCAATTGATTCCAGGTTAATATTTCTGCCAATTCATCTAATGTTCCCCATCCGCCCGGCATAGCCACAAAAACATCAGACAAATCGACCATTCGCTTCTTGCGAATATGCATAGAAGAAACCACTTCAAGTTTAGTGATACCTGAATGGCCAACTTCCTGGTTAAATAAGAAATCAGGAATAACGCCAATTACCTGTCCGTTTTTATTAAGTACACTGTCTGCAAGTATACCCATGAGGCCAACTCTTCCTCCACCATATACAAGTGTACAATTGAATTGGGCCAGGCAAATTCCTAATTCCTCGGCAGTTTCACTGTAAACAGGATTGTCTCCCAGGCTCGAACCACAGAAGACACAGACATTCATTTTATGAGATTTTTTATCAGAAGTCGTTATCGTGCTTGTTTTTGCTTACCATTTTATTGGGAAATATCCACGGAGAGATGATAGCTAAAACAAATAACGCAATTACAACGTAGAAGGGAGTCCAGGATGCGTCCATAGTGAAATAAATTGTGGCCTAAAATTATCGTGTTAAATCTATATTTTATAGTAAAGTCTTAAAAATACTTTTTATGTTAGATTCGTAAAAATAGCTCACCTATACAGCCCATTCATACAAAATGAAACGATTCCTGATATTTGCCAGTATCGCTGTTGCTCTCATAATAATTGTGATGACCGCAACATTTTACTTCATGAAAAAACATACCAAGTCTTTTAGTCCTGAAGAGCAAACAGAATTTAATTATTCCGGACTCACCATTAAAGTTTTTTACAACCGACCTACCAAGAAAGGAAGAGAAATTTTTGGCAATCTTGTACCCTATGATGTTGTGTGGAGAACCGGAGCGAATGAAGCAACAACTTTTGAAACCAATAAGAAGCTTATTATAGAAGGTAAAACATTACCCCGGGGAAAGTATAGCTTATGGACTATTCCTCATGAAGACACGTGGACAATTATTTTTAATGCCGAACACGGACAGTGGGGGATTGACTCTAATGGTCAAGCCAATCGAGACACCGCGCGTGATGTTTTATCCGTTGAAATGCCCTCTGTTCAGCAGGGTCATGAAATAGAACAGTTCACAATAGCCTTTGAACAAATTGGTGAGGAGGCAGAAATGGTGCTCATGTGGGATAAGACTCTCGTTGCTGTTCCTTTTACTTACCAGCAATAGAATATTGGTATCATCAATTATGATCGAAGAACCCTTACCCTAACCGTTGTTTTTCTTTTCTCTTCAATGGCTTCTGGCCGGGCATTGATAAAATAATTCAGGCGACCTGTTTCAACTCCCTGCGTTGCTAAAAAATTAATTATGGCATCCGCTTCTTCCTCTGTTCTGTCATTATGAAACAGCGTTTTCACAATCACAGTATCACGTTGAATAAGCTGACCCATTGAATCAATATCATCAATCTTCATTGCAATAGTATCATTTAGCACCTGCGTTAGATCAGCGTTGGATTGAACACTATCCTGTAAGTATCCTGCCAACATAACTTGTACCTCAAATTTCAAATCTGGATTTCCTTTTATAATCCGGGCTAATCTTTTCAGTTCATCCTCAGAAGAAGGTGCTAACTCAGCCGTATGTGGTTTAAAGGTGACAAGGTTAAGATCAAATTCATCCTTATCTTCAAGGGGTTTTAAAACGGCTGAAACCTTTTCTACCTGAGGAATTTCTCCTGTACTTAAATCAAATTGTTTCGAGTAAAAGCTAACATTGCTCTGCTCAGGGTCAATTGAAAGATCATATTTACTTCCTTCTAAAAGGAAAAGTGTAAACGAACCGTCAATGCCCGGTCTGCCATTAAAAATTCTTTTTCCTTTGGCAAGGTCAACAACAGATATATAGGATGAAACAGCCTTTCCACCTGGATCAGTAACTTTCCCGTCTACCCTCATAAGTCCTTTTGGCCGCAAATCATTCGGAATCAAAAATTCTACCAACTCACTTTTTTTTGATCCCTGAGCATCTCTCAGCAGGTATCTGCCTACTCCATTTACACTTACGTATTGATCATCTTTTGGTGTATTTACAAAGTCTAACGGTTGGGGTGAAGTCCATTCACCATTCTTTAGTCTGGTTAGATACAAGTCCATTCCGCCTTTGTTGCCAGGAAACTTATCAGAAGAAAAAATCAGCGTCTCTGCGTCAGCAAGAATTCTGGGCGCCTGTGAATTACCCGTATTGATTATACCAGGAAGTTCAACGGGTTCATCCCATTGTCCATTCGATTTTTTTTTCGTCACAAAAATTTTACAGCCTGAAGCAGAATTCTGATCCATTTTTTCGCAACGTTGAAAATACATTGCATTGCCATCGGGAGTTAAGGTAGCACAAGCTTCATGTCCTTTCGAATTGATTGGAACACCCGGATTTTTTGGTTCGCTCCACGTAGAGCCCTTTCGCTCAGATATCCAAATATCAAACCCTCCAACGCCGGGAGACTTCATGGTTGACATAAGCATGATTTTACCTTCAGGCCCTAAGGTGTATCCCCTTAAATAATTTAAGCGTGTGTAAAGATTTTTTGGTAAAGGCACAGGCTCTTTCCAGTCGGACGAACCCTCCCGAAAACTAAAGAAAGGCACTATGGCATAATCTTCAGCATTATCTGATAAATAGACAATGGCATCACCGTCAAAGCTCATATAAGGAGCATATTGATTTATTGCCGGATGATTAATAGTTGTAGGGAGTTTCCTTGTTTTAGCTTGAGAGAATGCATCGAGGCATGGGCCCAGAGATATGAGAAAAGCAAATAATGTGAATTTCATTTTTTCATTAACTCGGTTTGTTCAAAAGTAATTAAAATAGACCTGCAATCATGTTATCAAAAGCTGGGGATAAAATATTTTCGACAAGCGTCTTCATTTTTCTTAATGTTTTGATAATTGCATGGTAATTTCGCTGGAAAGGGAAATTTATGATTCAGGTTATTCCTTCAGTTGCTATCCGCAACGGAAAAGTTGTAAAAATGCGTAAAGGCGATCCGAATAGTGAGAAAGCTTACGATGAAAATCCTTTGGATCTGGCAAAACGATTTGAAGATCATGGAATAGAGGTAATTCATTTAGTTGATCTGGATGGCGCTGAGCAAGGTTCACCAGTCAATTATCATGTACTTGAGGCGCTTGCAGGATACACAAAGATGAAGATCGATTTTACCGGGGGTATTTCAACAGATGGTGATGTTTCAAAAGCTTTTGAATATGGAGCCTCATACATTACCGCAGCCAGCATAGGCGTTACAAACCCTGATCTATTTGCTTCGTGGATAATTTCTTTTGGGCGTGAGAAGATGACTTTAGGAGCCGATGTTACTAACGTTCAAACTATGGAGATCCTTTACAGAGGCTGGCGACGCAAATCACAGATTAATTTGTTTGATCATCTTGATCAGTTCTATACCCGCGGTTTGAAATATGTTAAGTCAACCGATGTTTCGAGAGATGGGGTTTTGGATGGTCCCGCTTTTGATTTTTATGATGCCCTCATTAAAAAGTTTCCTGACTTGTCTGTTTTAGCCAGTGGCGGGGTAAGGGGAGTTGATGATATTAAGAGACTAAATGAGATGGGTTTATTTGCCGTAATCTTTGGAAAGGCTTACTACGAAGGAATTCTTAAACTAAAGGATCTGGAACAGTTTATGGTTAAGGAGAAGGGATAAATTTTTAAGGATCTACGATATCAGACATTTTGTACTTTTGAATGATATAGTAAAGGAAATTAAACGATAATACTGAATCATCATTATCACCTTCCTTATTACCTCGTCCTCCGGAATTATTAGAATTTTTTGATGGCTCGGAAGTTTTGAGCGGAACGGCGGAACGCAAATAAACTGTGTCTCGTGCTTCAAATTTTTGGCTTTCCCCGCCTGGCATGAATGAAGATTTAAATTGTTCCGGCTCCATAGACTCGGTAGCCTCTTGTGCAAAAAGCTTAGGGGATATAAGGCATCCCAGAACAAGTACAATATGGTAAAGCTTAAGCCTCATCACGGGTTTAGATAAACTATCTAACGCCAACTTCCGAATAATTGTTTCCTGAAAAGTACAAATTTTAAAATAACCATGACGATTTATTGGCCATAAATGAGGAAAAATTTCGTTTTGAGGACCATTAGCGTAAGTTTCTACTTCTTTGATCTTGTTTTAGTGTGGATTGGAACTGTCACGTACAATGCTGATTTTCTATCATTTTTGAGTCAATTGAATGCATATCTTTAAATTTCATTAATACGTTCAGCATGCATTTTTCGCAACTTGATAAGATAACGGGAGGAAAAATTACCCAATTCTCTGTTGAAAGGCCCATTGCAGATCTAATTACCGATAGCCGAAAAGTTATCCCAGGCGAAGGTTCAATTTTCTTTGCAATACCTGGCGAGCGAAATGATGGCCATAATTTTATTCATGCACTTTTTGAATTGGGTGTAAATCAATTTATTGTTGAACGCTCTGTGGATTCAGGATTATTGAATGGCGCAAACATTTTGCAAGTTACCAGTACCGTTGATGCGTTGCAGCGAATTGTACGAGCGAGACGGGAGCAATTTCAAATTCCAGTTATCGGCATCACAGGTAGTAATGGTAAAACCATAATTAAAGAATGGCTCTTTCAACTACTATCCCGCGAATACATCATCATTAAAAATCCCGGTAGTTACAATTCACAAGTTGGCGTACCTCTTTCGGTCTGGAAAATGCAAAGCGAGCACCAGCTTGGCATCTTTGAAGCAGGCATTTCCAAACCCGGAGAAATGGAAAAACTTGAAGCCATCATTCAGCCTTCCATTGTTCTTTTTACAAACATTGGAACGGCACATGATGAAGGTTTTGGAAATCCTGATGAAAAGATCACGGAGAAGCTCAAGCTTTCAAAGCGTTCGAATGTTTTAGTTTTTTGTGCTGACCACTTAGAGGTTAAGAACAAAGTAAAAGAGTTGGGAATTCCATCATTCTCATGGAGCCTGAAAGGCAATGCGGATGTAGTTATCCAAAAGACCGGAAGTGATTTTAGAATAAATACTTCGGAAAAAGAGTTCACAGTAGCCCTCCCGTTCACTGATAAAGCTTCAATCGAAAACTGCCTACACTGCATAACCTTGATGCTTTACCTTAAATATGATCACAACATTATCAGCGAAAGGATTCAATCGCTTCGCTCAATTTCCATGAGACTGGAATTAAAAGAAGGCATAAATCAATCTCAGGTAATAGATGACAGTTACAATAACGATCTTGGCGGTCTTCAAATCAGTCTCGATTTTTTAAAAAACCAGAAGCAAAAGAAAAAGAAAAGTCTGATTCTTTCCGACATGCTTCAAACCGGATTGAGCAATGAGGAAATGGCAACAAAAATTGCTGACCTGGTGAAGAGAAGTGATATAGATTCATTTATTGGAATCGGACCTGTATTGTATGATCATAAAAATAAGTTTAACGGCAACTCAAACTTCCACCGGTCAACTGATGATTTCCTAAATTTATTTGAGGGAGATAAATTTCAAGATCAAATAATATTAGTCAAAGGTGCGAGAGCTTTTCAGTTCGAAAAAATTGTAAACCGGTTGCAGCGTAAAGTACACGGCACAATAATGGAGATTGACCTTGGGGCTCTTATACACAATTTGAATTTTTTCAGATCACGATTGCCGGGCACTAAAATTATGGTAATGGTCAAAGCCTTTGCCTATGGAAGTGGTAGTACAGAGATTGCCAATGTTTTGCAGTATCATCGTGTCGACTATTTGGGAGTTGCCTATGCAGATGAAGGAATAGATCTAAGAAGAAATAATATTACTATTCCAATAATGGTAATGAATCCCTCTGAGGAAAGCTTTGAGCAACTTCTTGCCTATAAACTTGAGCCCGAAGTTTATAGTTTTAAAATGCTAAAGTCTTTTATTGACTTTTTAAAATTACGTCCATGCAGTGTACATCTAAAGCTAGACACGGGTATGCACCGACTGGGATTTGATGAAGCAGATCTCGATGAGCTTATTTCAATTTTAAAAAATAATAATAACATTCAGGTTGCTTCTATTTTCAGTCATCTTGCAGGAGCAGATGAAGAGCAGCATGATGACTTCTCAAAACTACAAGGGGAAAAATTAAAAGTCTGGGCCGATAGGATTTCATCTGCCTTAGGATATAAACCCTTGTATCATCTTCTTAACTCACCCGGTATTTTACGCTTGCCGCAATTGCACTTTGATATGGTACGGTTAGGAATTGGATTGTATGGTATTGATCCATCGTCACTAAATTCCAATCTCAAGCCAGTAGCTACGCTAAAAACCATAATCTCTCAAATAAAGCACATTCCTAAAGGTGAAAGCATTGGTTATAGCAGAAAGGGAATAGCAACCAATGATATGACGCTAGCCACATTGGCGATAGGTTATGCCGATGGCTTTAGCAGAGCGTTTAGTAATGGAAAAGGACAAGTTCTTATTCATGGCAAGCGTGCTCCGGTGGTTGGAAATGTTTGCATGGATATGACCATGGTAGACATTACTGGTATTCCTGCTAATGAAGGCGATGAAGCAATACTGTTTGGAGATCAGCTTCCGATTCAAGAGGTGGCCGCAATGGCAAACACAATTCCCTATGAAATACTAACAAGCACAAGTGAGCGTGTAAAGCGAGTCTTCGTTGCAGAGAGCATTTAGGAATCGGTACATCAATCAACCACAGCCTAAGTTTTTCTTTAAATCTCTATCGGGCAATCCTCCGTATTCATTGTTTGGCTTTGCCTGAGAGGTATCCGTAGCTTTTTCTTCAGCCTTACTTTGATTTGCTTTCTTCGATTTCTCAAGCTTCTTTTTCTTTTCCATGATCTTAAAACACAAACCTGATCTAAATGATTTGCTTTGCAAAAGGGACGCTATATCTTTGTCTTGTTTTGATTCAATCTAAATAAGGATGGCAGGTAGTAAGAATGTGGCTCAGATGAAGCCTGGCGAGGAGGCAGTTATATCAGGTTTTACCGATCAGCAAATTTCTGCAAAGCTTATCGAAATGGGCTGCCTGCCAGGTGCCCCGATTAGATTTAATTTTACCGCCCCTTTGGGCGACCCTATATGTATTAGCGTACTTGGGTATGAATTATCTCTCAGGCTTGAAGAGGCTTCAACAATCTCCATAATCAGTTAGATGCCGGTAAAGGAAAGGACAAGAATTGCTCTTGTTGGAAATCCAAATTCCGGCAAGTCATCTATTTTTAATCAGCTCACAGGATTAAACCAAAAGATTGGCAATTTTCCAGGTGTTACGGTTGAGAAACGATCTGGTTTTTGTGTACTCGAAGATGGATCACAAGTTGAAATTATTGACCTGCCCGGTATCTACAGCATTTATCCCAGAAGTCTGGATGAAAAGATTGTTTCTGAGGTGCTCCTCGATCACAAATCCAAAAGTTCTCCTCATAAGGTTGTTGTTATTGCAGACACCACAAGCCTAAAGAGAAGTCTCCTCTTGTTAACGCAGGTCAAAGATATGGGACTTCCTGTTGTGCTTGCATTGAACATGATGGATCTGGCCGCCAAAGCTGGATTGAGTTATGATCTCAATAAGTTATCAGCCCGACTCGGTGTTGAAATTATTCCGGTCAATGCCCGTAGGGGAATTGGCATTGATGAGTTAAAAAAAGCTTTTTCATCTCCTGTATCCGCTGAAACATCCCCTGTTTTTTCGATTTGGAAAGAGGCGGTACCGGCAGTCAACGAAGTTCGAAATCAACTTGGTGTAGATAATGACTATGACGCTTACCTGTTTCTTGAACAACCTCAGTCGCTCACCTTTCTTTCGGAAAAAGACCGGGAAATTGTTTCCATAATTCGTAACAAACACAATTTTTTCCCCGGCAAATTTCAAGGCGCTGAAACCATTCAACGCTATAAGTTCATCCAGGATTTATTAAATGATGTTACGCTGAAGCCTGCCGATTCTGCATGGAAAAAATACTCCACCAATATTGACCGGTTACTCACACACAAAATATGGGGCTATGCGATTTTCTTTCTTATTCTCTTTTTGATTTTTCAATCCATCTTCACCTGGGCAACTGTACCAATGGATTTCATTGATATGGCTTTTGCAAAATTGAGCAGTTTCCTGAAAGGTGCACTTCCCGGTGGTCCGCTCACCAGTCTTTTAGCAGAAGGTATTATACCCGGAATAGGTGGCATTGTAATTTTTATTCCACAAATAGCAATTTTGTTTGCATTCATATCCATACTGGAAGAAACAGGTTATATGGCCCGTGTTGTATTTCTAATGGATAAAGTGATGCGCAAGTTCGGGTTAAACGGGAAAAGCGTAGTGCCCTTAATGTCAGGTGTTGCTTGTGCCATTCCGGCAATAATGTCAACACGCACAATCGATAATTGGAAAGAACGGATCATAACAATATTTGTAACTCCCCTTATGAGTTGCTCAGCCCGGTTACCGGTCTTCACAATTTTGATTGCGCTCATTGTTCCTGAACAATATGTGTTTGGATTTTTAAATGTGCAGGGGCTCGTGTTAATGGCGCTTTATTTAATCGGGTTCGCTGCCGCGCTTTTGTCAGCCGTTGTATTGAAGATGTTGATTCGTGCCAGAGAAAAGAGTTATCTGATTATGGAGCTGCCAACATATCGCTTACCAAAATGGTCGAATGTTGGGTATACCATAATAGAAAAAACAAAGGCTTTTGTATTTGAAGCGGGTAAAGTAATTCTTGCCATTTCAATAGTGTTGTGGGTTTTAGCAAGCTACGGTCCAGGTAATGAAATGGAAAATGCCTATGAGAATGTATTAGCGGAAGCAGCTAATCAGCGGCTGACAGAAAATGGTATTGAAGATCGTGTAGCGGCTTATAAACTTGAACATTCATACGCTGGAATAATTGGAAAAGCTATTGAGCCTTTGATCAAACCTCTCGGATATGACTGGAAAATTGGAATAGCATTAATTACATCTTTTGCTGCAAGAGAAGTTTTTGTTGGAACGATGGCTACCATTTACAGTATTGGCAGCGTTGATGAAGATGACGAGACTACAATCAAGAGCCGGATGAGAGATGAAATAAATCCGGAAACTGGCGGCCCCAGATTCACACCAGCAGTGGGTTTCTCTCTATTAATTTTTTACACCTTTGCCATGCAGTGTATGAGTACATTAGCCGTTGTGTATCGTGAGACAAAGGGCTTTAAGTGGCCATTGCTTCAACTTTCATACATGACTGTCCTGGCATATGTTTCAGCGCTTTTGGTTTTTCAAATTCTTTCATAGGCATCTTCATACGCCGAATAGGTTTTGCGGAATCTCTCCTTTTTCTATCTTTCGATATGGACAAGAATTACCAACTGGGATTGCTGTACCTTATACACCTTCTTGCTGGAGCTGATGGCGATTTTAGCGAACACGAGATGGATGCTTTAAAAAAAGTAAAGTCGAAGGAAAAAATCCCAGATGAAATTTTTCAGGAATTTGAGACCAGCATAAAAAAATTTCGTGAACGCGATATCTATCAGAGGGGAATGGATTGCATAAAGAAATGCACGCCCGAAGAAAAACTCAAAGCTTTTGCCACACTGTACAAGGTTTCCGAAATTGATGGACGTGTTCATATTAAGGAAATAAAACTGATACTCTATTCCATTGAACATGCCGGAATAGAATTTGACGATGTAGTACAAGCTGCAAATAATTACAATGACCTTGTATAAAAAGCAGTTCATGCACAGGATTTTTACTTGTGTGATCATTACGGTTGTAATGGTCTCGTGCAGAAGAAATGAAGATCATCCAAATAAGTTTTCCGATGCCATTTTAGTCAAGCTGTATGATCTCCAGGATCGAAGATCATCTGACAGCCTTTCCCTCTATACTGATGTTACGAATTTATCTTATAAGCAGACAGCAACGTTGTCTTTTGGTTCAATTCAGGATACATTATATGTTAACAAGCTCGTCGAAAAATTAAGTGATCAGGACGTTGTGACGAGGGTAAATGCTGCTTTCGCCCTTGGTCAAACCGGCGGAAAACAAACTGCAGACTTTTTGATCAAAAGGATTTCTAAAGAACAAGACTCACTGGTTCTCTACGAAATTTTTCAGGCTATTGGTAAAGTAATAAACCGAAGTGAAATTAATCAGGTACTAAATTCTGATGATCGAAATTTACCATGGCTTTGTTATCGCTACGCGCTTCGTGAGAATTGTGATAGTACATTGGTCTTGAAAGTGAGTCAATTTTTATCACCCGACTATCCTTTACAAACAAGACTGGGAGCATCTCATTTTTTTACAAGAGGAAAAATTGATAAAGCAGGCTTTGTTGGAGAAGCACTTATTCGGTCAGCAACAAATGACAGTTCTCCTGAAGTGCGCATGGCTGCGGCAGCGGGATTGAAGCACGTTGCACCATCATCTTCGATTGAGACAATCGAAAAAATCATTTCACAAGAAGTTGATTATAGAGTTCGGGTGAATGCTGTTCGCTCCCTTGCAACTTTTCCATTCGATGCTACAAAGAATGTTCTGTTCAATGCGTTGAAGGATACTTCTGTTAATGTTAGTGTCGCTTCTGCAGAAATCATACGACAAACTTTAACTAAACCTCATTATAAGGAAACACTTCTATTAGCAAAGGCAATACAAAACTGGAGAGTACAAGCAATATTGTTTGAATCCGTGATGGCATTTGCCACATCGTCTGAGCAACAAGAAATTACAAACGATGTCAGGAAAATTTATTCCTCATCAGAAAACAATTATCAGAAGGCAGCATTGCTTCAGGTGCTTGCTCAATCAAGTAGTTCGTTTGAGTTCATTCGAAATGAACTTTTGTCGTCCGGTATTCCTGTTCTTCAGTCGTCCTCAGCAATAGCTTTGGCAGCTATGAATGGAAGTAGCCAATTCCCCGCATCGTTAAAACAACGCTTCCTGGAAACGTATATCGCTGCAATTGAAAGAGGTGATGCAGCAGTAATTGGAATTGTTACCGATGCCCTGATGGACTCCGCTCTTGGTTATAAAAAAATAGTTAAGGATATATCCTTTTTACAAAAAGCCAAAGACAAGCTCTCCCTTCCACGCGATTATGAATCCTATGTTCCCCTGGAGAATGCAATAGCTTATTTTGAAAACCGGGAAGCAAAGCCTGTTGATAAAAGTTTTAATCATCCAATTGATTGGACACTGGTGAAAACTATCGATGCCCATCAGCTTGCTGTGATAAAAACGACAAAGGGAGACATTACCATTCAACTGTTTGTGGAGGAAGCACCAGGCTCAGTTGGAAACTTTGTAAGTCTTGTGAAGCGAGATTACTATGATGGTAAGTTCTTCCACAGAGTGGTTCCAAATTTTGTTATTCAGGGCGGGTGCCCTCGCGGTGATGGCTGGGGCAGTGAGGATTATTCTATTCGTTCTGAATTTTCAGGAAGGAAGTACAAAACAGGAAGTGTTGGGATGGCCTCAGCAGGTAAAGATACAGAGGGAGTTCAATGGTTTATTACACATTCCCCGACGCCGCATCTTGATGGCCGATACACCATTTTTGCAGAAGTAACGAAGGGTATGGAGGTGGTGCATACAATAGAAGTAGGTGACCAGATTTTGGACATTCAACTCTTAAATTCAACCGTTCAATAAAGTACTTTATAGCATTAGTCTCTTTCGCAACCTCTCCTTAACTTTCCCCTTTATTTTCTCATTTGAAAACTTTCGATCAAAATTTTAAACTGGGTATACTTGGTGGCGGGCAATTGGGCCGTATGCTTATTCAGTCTGGAATAGATTTTAACATTCCGTTTTCTGTACTGGATCCAGACCCAAATGCACCATGCTCTTCCCTTACTGAGTTTCACTGTGGCAAGCTGACGGATTACGATACTGTGATGAAATTTGGTGAAGCGTGTGATATAATTACCATTGAAATAGAAAATGTAAATACCGCAGCGTTAAAAGCGTTGGCACAAAGAGGTAAGAAAGTTTACCCTCAACCTTCCATCATTGAACTTATTCAGGATAAACGAACGCAAAAAACTTTTTATAAAGACCACGAAATTCCTACGGCGGATTTTATTCTCACCAACAATCGCGAAGAGGTAATCATGCGCAAAGATTTTCTTCCGGCAGTTAATAAACTTGGTCGTGAAGGATATGATGGCCGGGGTGTTCAGATGCTTCGTAAAGCAGAAGATTTGCAAATGGGGTTTGATGCCCCCGGACTATTAGAGAAATTAATTCCGTTTGAAAAAGAAATTTCAATCATAGTAGCGCGAAACGAAAAAGGAGAAGTTGTATCCTATCCTGCCGTTGAGATGATTTTTCACCCTGCGCAAAACCTAGTTGAGTATCTCTTTGCTCCGGCAGAATTATCCACCGATGTTTTAAGCAAGGCAGAATTTATAGCGAGAAAAGTTATAGATACGTTAAAGATGGTTGGCCTTCTGGCCGTTGAAATGTTTGTTACAAAAGAGGGAGAAGTTTTAGTTAATGAAATAGCTCCGCGACCACACAACAGCGGGCACCAGACTATCGAAGCGAATATAACATCGCAATATGAACAACATCTTCGTGCTGTTTTAAATCTACCGTTAGGAGATACCCGATTGATTCAGCCAAGCGCAATGGTCAATCTCCTCGGTGAGCCAGGGCATAATGGACTTGCAAAATACCAGGGATTTGAAGATGTGATCAGCATTCCTGGTGTACACGTACATTTATATGGTAAACAATTCACCAAGCCGTTTCGGAAAATGGGCCATGTAACCATTGTTGATTCTGATCTTGCAAGCCTGAAAAATAAAGCCAACTTTGTCAAGCAAACCTTAAAAGTCATAAGCTGATATGAGCAAGCCAATCGTCGGAATTATAATGGGTAGTCAATCAGATTTGAAAGTCATGAAAGAAGCTGCTGAATTTCTGACCGAATTAGGGATACCATTTGAGTTTACCATCGTCTCTGCTCACCGTACGCCACACCGGATGGTAGAATATGGCACTAATGCAAGAACGAAGGGGTTGAAAGTTATAATTGCAGGGGCCGGAGGTGCAGCGCATTTACCGGGAATGATTGCCTCCATTACTTCCTTGCCCGTGATTGGAGTACCGGTAAAATCTTCGAATTCAATTGATGGCTGGGATTCTGTTTTATCTATTTTACAAATGCCTTCGGGCGTTCCCGTTGCTACAGTAGCGTTAAACGGCGCGCGCAATGCCGGCATTCTTGCTGCTCAGATTATTGGAGCATCTGATCGGACCGTGGCCAAAAAGCTGGATAAATTCAAACGCTCGCTGAAAACGAAAGTTGAATCAGCAGCAAAGAGAATGGAAACAAAGGGATGGAAAGAAGATCCGATTTAATTAATCGATTTATCGCTGTGCAGATGTACCGATTACTCTCCATCCATCTGTACCTTAATAAAGAAATCATCCGCAGATGAACCCTCACGATAAAGGCTGGCTTAAAAGTTATCTGGAATTCAGGGAAGATCTTTTACGAAATATAACATCGCGTAAAAGTTCTCATCCTGAACATTCTTTATATCGTGTAATTCAACCTACAGGAATTATGTACGGACAATCGGTGGGGTCTATTGATGTTCCAAATATTGATAGCTGGAACGCAAAAGACAAGATGAAAATATTATTGGCTGAAAGTCTCGTCTGCAGTTCCCTTCTTTTTAACGATAGACCTGTTAGTAATCCTGATGATCTTTCTGAACGGATTATGACAGCTGTGGAAAATATTGGAAACTTTTATAATAATATTTTCCCGGAGATGGCCGCACCTTCTAAAACTATCTTCGGTCGAAAAAAAACTCCTATCGAGTTGGCTGAGAAAATCCTGGAAAAAAGGATTGAGCTTACCTCAGATTTAGAAGATAATTTTTGGGCATACTTTTTTCATAACAGTCTTCTCTTTCTTGACATTTATATTTTTGGACAATGGATCCACACTAAAACCGATCGGATTGTTGCTGACTTTTTCAGGTATGAACGTGATGAGCTTCGTTTCTCAATAGTTAAAGTAATCGCAGCGGCATCCCATGCGAACAAAGAAGTTGTGTTTGAAGAAAAAAGACTCTTCGATCTGTTTATACAAAGCACGGATTTAGCAGGAGAGAAAAGAAAGGAGGCTCTTCGCATATTTGAAGAAGGCATTAACATTGATGAAATGAATTTGCCAGCCGAAAATTCATGGATACTAAAAAAGTTCTTCCTTGAAATATCAATACTCACCTTGTGGGCGGATAGAAAGATAGAAGAACCGGAAGTGGATTTTCTAAATGCATTTATCAGGTACCTTAATTTCTCTGAAGAGGATCTGGAAAATAGTATGATTGCCGTTGAAGGATTTGTACTCGAACATTGGGACCAATTGGAAAGATTACAGAACAAACAGGAATTTGAACAGGTAAGCGATCAGTTTATAAAGCGCGTTGCCAAAATAGCAGAAAAGAATAAAGGGAAACTTCTTAAGGAGATTCGGTCAAGCGATGAAATTTTAAACCTTGTGAAAAAAGCGAGATCGAACGAGTTAAGTACCCATGAAAAGGATCAAATGCGTGTTGAATTAATTCATATCCTTAAAACCATCCCCACATTTGTAATTGTAGCGCTTCCGCAGAAATTTTTAACCCTGCCTATACTTCTCCAGATATTGCCTAAGAATTTATTTTCCGAAGAATTCAATTGAAAATGAAGAGCAGCGTTTTACTCCTCCAGCGCCTTCTCGGTTTTTTTTTCTTTTCTTGGAACCAGAACAGAAAAAATGATTGATAATGTAAGTGTCGCGATAATGACAGAGAACGATAAATACACGTTTACGTGAATATCAAAAATCTCTAACATCATTTTGGCGCCAATGAAAAAGAGAATAATGGATAATCCTTTTTGTAATAAATAAAATTTATCAATCACACCCGCTAACAGGAAGAACATGGCGCGCAAACCCATTACGGCAAATATATTAGACGTGTAAATCAGAAATTCGTTTTGCGTTATTGCAAACGCCGCAGGAATAGAATCTACAGCAAATATAAGGTCCGTTGTTTCGATTAAGACAATTACAAGGAACAGCGGAGTGAACATAAGCTTACCATACTTCCTGATCACGAACTGACCGTTATGGTCTCCGGTCGTGATCGGTAAATATTTCCGGCACAATTTCAAGATTGGATTTTTCTCCGGCTCTATTTTCTGGTCACTGTCTTCAAAGTAAATCCGTATGCCTGAGTAAATGAGAAGCACACCAAAAATGTAAAGAATGAAATGAACCCTGTGAATCAGGTAAGCGCCAACAAAAATAAATACGGCGCGGAAAATAATGGCGCCAAGAATTCCCCAGAAAAGTACTTTATGATAATAGTCCTCCTTTACCCGGAAATATTTGAGGATGAGCAGAATGACAAAAATATTATCAATTGAAAGGGCCTTTTCCGTAAGGTACGCGGAGAAATACTCAACTGCTGCTGTAGCGCCCCCTTCGTCATAGATGTAAATCAGCACGCCAAACAAAGTCGAAATAATAACCCAAAAGATGGATTGATACAGGGCTGAGCGAGTTGATATTTTATGAGCAGACTTGTGAAATAAGCCTAAGTCTAAAACCAAAAAAAGAATGATTACAATGGTGAAAACAGCAAAAAGAAGGGTTTCCCTTTCACTTCCAAAAAGAGAGAATAAGAGTATGTTAAGATTTGCTTGCAAGTAGCGGTTCCTAAAATTATACTATACGCCGTAACTAAAACTAAAAAATGCTTTTGAGGGTCTATACGTAAACTTTCAAAACTACAAATATAATTCAATCCCAAAAATAATCTCCGTTAATATGTAGCCGTTTAATATCTGGATTCAAAAGTATTTGGTCATTGTTCTGTAAACAGTTACACGGTCCGGATTATCATCTATTTCTCCCGATGTCAACATAAGAAAGGGCATAAGTCTTTCTTTAAAAAGAGACGCAGAATGGTCTGCCTGTTCGGGGTAGAACGCAACTCAAAATTTTTCAATAGCTTATCAGACCCAGGACCTGTCATAAAGCTAAATTAGTCTATTCCAATTGGAGTTTCAACAAGCGTTGATAAATGCCATCATGAAGGGAAGAAAGTTCCTGATGAGATCCTGCTTCAGCTACTTCTCCCTGTTGGATAACAAAGATCCTATCAACTTTTCGAATTGTGCTTAAACGATGCGCGATAATTATACTGGTTCTCCCTTCCATTAATTTTTCCAGTGCTTCCTGAACCAGCACTTCGGAATGTGCATCAAGGGAGCTGGTGGCTTCATCCAAAATAAGAATGGAAGGATTTTTTAAAATTGCTCTGGCAATAGCTATACGTTGTCTTTGTCCTCCGGATAATTTTACACCACGTTCTCCAACTTTTGTTTTAAACTGATCAGGAAATTTCTCAATGAATTCCAATGCGTTGGCTTTTCGCGCCGCTTCATAGATTTCAGCAAATGTTGAATGGGGCTTACCGTATGCAATGTTTTCCTCAATGGTGCCTCCGAAGAGAATAACTTCCTGAGGAACTACCCCGAGATTGCTTCTATAAGCAGATAATTCATAACTATTTATATCCTTGTTGTCAACAGTAATAACGCCGTGGTTGGCAGGGTAAAAACGCAGAAGAAGATTTGCAATAGTAGACTTACCCGATCCGCTTGGTCCAACCAAAGCGATTTTTTCGCCAGCCTTTATTTTTAAGTTGAGATTATGCAACACTCCCAACTCTGACCTGGATGGATAGGAAAATTTCACGTCATGAAATTCAATATCACCTTCAAGCGCTATTGGTTCTCCCGTGGTAATTGAAGATTCATCCGGTCGATCCATTATTTCAAGTAGCCTCTCGGATGCACCAATCGCCCGCTGCAGTTGAGCATAAATATCCCCAAGTCCTGCCATAGATCCTCCTATAAATGTTGTGTACAACACAAACGCCAGCAACTCACCTACCGTGATACCACCGGTTTGAACAAGCGTGGCACCATACCAGGTGATGGCTACAATGGCGCCAAAAATTGCAAAGATGATGAAGGAAATGAATAGTCCCCGAAACCGGGCAGAACGAATGGCAACATCAACCACTCCCTTAAGTGATTTTGAATAGCGTGTAATTTCAAACCATTCATTAGTGAAGGCTTTTACAACACCAATTGATTGAAAAGATTCTTCAACAATGATATTTGCTTCTGCAAGTTTGTCTTGCGTTTTTCTTGACAAGCCCCTGATAAATTTTCCAAAGATTAATGCCACAATTACAATTAGTGGTACCGTTAAGAACATAAAGGTGGAAAGCTTCGGCGTTAAATAAAAAATCAATGCAGTTCCGAAAAGGAGTGTAATAATTTGTCGTAACAACTCTGCTAAGGATGTAGTAAATGTTTCCTGCAACGTACCTACATCTGACGTCAGCCTGCTCATTAAATCACCTACTCTATACTTGTCAAAGAAATTCATAGGTGACCAAATGATTTTCCGATAGAGACTTTGACGAACATCAGCCAGGGCTTTCTCAGTAACAAAGGAGAATGTATATACTCTGACAAAAGAAAAAATACTCTGAATGAAAAGAACAATGATTAATGCAATGGCTACCTCATTGATAGACGAAAAAAAACGAATGGTCTTGCCGGATGCAACATCCAGCAATTTCCCGGCAAAATAGGGAAAGGAAAGTAAGGTAATGCTTGAGAGGCCAAGCGCTATGAGCCCGATAAAGAAAAACCATTTGTACGGAAGCGCAAAATGAAAAATCCCAAGTATCTTTTTAAGATTGGATTTTGTGAGCGGCCGCTTCTCCGCGTCCGTAAGTCCTTCCCTGCTTCGCTTCGCCATGATTATTAAGAGAACTTTATACGTTAATGTATTACAGTGCCTGTAATTTTAAATTCAACAGTATCGCCCAAAATCATTTTTTGGCCTCCGGTAATTGTGTAACGGGTTAACACCGCTGTACTCCGCACAGTATTCAACTCCATCACCATATTCCGGGCATTCGCATAGAGGCCATTATGATCATAATATTCACCTTCAATTTTCCTTGGATTGTTAAGACTGCCGTGGTAGTAAATTTTTACCTTTCGAATGGCAAGCTTATCCTTAGCCTTGTACTCACAAATTAACAGGTTACTGTAAGGATCCTGAATGCCTTGTTCAGTACTATAACTTTCCCTATTGAAAGTTTTTTTATTCAAGTCTAACTGACGAAAAACTTCAAGCTCTTTGTACCACGCAGTGGTATCCAGGTTTTTTAAAAATGCTGTATCACTTTTGTGATCCATGAGTGCTTCCTTAAACAGCACCGGCTTCTTTTCGGCCAGGTAAATTACCTGCGCTTTTATAAGGCTGTCTAAATTGTAGAAAGACTTTACCGTACTATCATTTTTCTTGCACGAAAGGACAATAACAGCCAGTAAAATTAAACAGCTATTTTTCAATGAGAACATTACCATTCATTTCTGCCGGTATCGGGATGCCCATGAGGGTTAAAATAGTAGGGGCAAGATCGCCAAGCTTTCCATCACTAATCTTCTTTTTATAATCTTTATCTACAAGTATACAGGGAACAAGGTTGGTTGTATGCGCAGTATTTGGCGTTCCATCTTCATTAATCATGCAATCAGCATTGCCATGATCTGCAATAATAATTGTTGCGTATCCGTTTTTCAAAGCAGCTTCAGTTACTTTGCTTGCGCAATAATCAACTGTTTCGCATGCTTTTACTGCAGCTTCAAAAACACCCGTGTGCCCGACCATATCAGGGTTAGCAAAATTCAAACAGATAAAGTCAGCTTCCTTTTTATCCAGCTCTGGAATGATTTTGTCTTTAATGTCATTGGCACTCATTTCAGGTTTCAGATCATAAGTAGCTACTTTAGGCGATGGACAAAGTATTCTCTTTTCACCTTCAAATGGTTCTTCACGACCCCCTGAAAAAAAGAATGTAACGTGCGGATATTTTTCCGTCTCAGCAATTCGAATTTGTTTCTTGCCGGCTTTGGCTACTATCTCTCCGAGTGTATTATTAAGATTATCTTTTTCAAATATCGGTCTGACGTTTTTGTAAGTGTCATCATAAATAGTCATCGTCAGGTAGTACAGTGGTAGCGCCTTCATGTTCTGTTCAGGGAAATCCTGTTGTGTCAGAACTTGTGTTATTTGTCTTCCACGATCCGTTCGGAAATTAAAACACAGAACTACATCGCCTTCTTGTATGGTAGCAATGGGTTCATTTTTGTCATTCACTGCCACAATAGGTTTAATGAATTCATCGGTAACACCTTCGGCGTACGATTTTTCAACAGCCTTAACTACATCCTGAGTTTTTTCACCAATGCCTTTAACCAACAAATCGTAAGCAAGTTTTACACGTTCCCATCTTTTATCCCGGTCCATCGCATAGTATCGACCAACAACGCTTGCAAGTTTACCAACATTTTTTCCCAGGTGATTTGTCAGATCTGTTAAGTATTGGGCACCACCTTTTGGATCAGTATCGCGGCCATCGGTAAAAGCATGAACAAATAAATCCTGGATTCCATTTTTACCGGCAAGCGTAATGAGCCCTTCAAGATGCTTAATGTGCGAATGCACGCCTCCGTCTGAAACAAGTCCTATCAGGTGAAACTTTTTATTGTTTTCTTTTGCATACTGAAAGGCATCCAGTAAGACCTTATTGCTATCAATTTCATGTTCTTCAATGGCCTTGTTTACCCGAACAAGATCCTGGTACACTACGCGGCCTGCACCAATATTCATGTGACCTACCTCTGAATTGCCCATTTGCCCTTCAGGAAGGCCAACAGCCAATCCTGATGCCTGAAGCTTGCTGTGCGAATATTGGTTATAAAGAGAATCAACAAACGGAGTGTTTGCTTTATCGATGGCTGAGACCGCTTTATTAGTAGCAATTCCCCATCCATCAAGAATCATGAGAAGAACTTTCTTATTCATAGCATTTTAATACTGGCGTCCTGAATATTTTAAAATTGGCGCAAATATAGACATGATGCCTATAATTAAGTCTTTGATTTTGAATGATTCATAAAAAGAACTTACTTCGAACGATTGCAGCCACTAAGCAAGCTTAGGATTTTTATATCTTTCATTATGGCATAGTTTTAGCCAATTTTTTATCCATGTTGCTCATGAAGTTGAACAAATCCTTTTTTGCCCTGATTTTCGTGTTTTCATCTATTAGCGGCTTGCATGCCCAGGCCCAAAAAGATGTAATTGCGCAGGTCAGGGAAACTATAAAGGCAGGTAGCGCTAAAGAACTTTCTAAGTTTTTGAACCAAAATGTCGATGTAATGATCGATGAGCAACTCCAAACCTATAGTAAAGCTCAGGCTGAATTTGTCTTGCGCGACTTTTTTAAGCAACATCCTGCCTCAGAATTCAACATTATTCATCACGGATCATCAAAGGGCGGCCAACCATTTGCTATCGGTTTATATAAAAGCGGAACGGAAACCTACCGGGTTTTTATGAAGATTAAGAACGATGGCAGTCAGCAGCTTGTTCATGAAATCCGATTCTCTAAAGAATAATCCTTCTCCATTTATTTAAAGATTCAAAGGTCAGTCTATTTTTGCACCCGTGAAACCGGTCTATATAACTGACGAATTCTTGAATCAATTCATCCAGCAAGCTCTTCTTGAAGATGTTGGTGAAGGCGATCATACATCTTTGGCGTCAATTCCTGCTGAAGTAGTGAGTCGCGTCCAACTTCTGGTTAAAGAAGATGGCATAGTAGCCGGCGTTGAATTAGCAGAACGAATATTCAATTCTTATGACCCAGCCTTGAAGGTTGATATACTAATTCAAGACGGCAATCCTGTGGCTAAGGGAGATGTTGTATTTAAAGTCGAAGGACGAGCCAGATCTATCCTGGCTCTCGAACGGTTGGTATTAAATTGCATGCAACGAATGAGCGGAATTGCGACCAAGACTCATCGATTAGCGAAACTTATTAGCGGAACAAAAGCGCAGATCTTTGATACCCGGAAAACGACACCAAACTTCAGAGCGCTGGAAAAATGGGCGGTATTAATTGGCGGTGGCAAAAATCACCGGATGGGATTGTACGATATGATCATGTTGAAAGACAATCATATTGATATAGCAGGAGGTATTCAACAAGCAATAAAACGTACAAAAGATTATCTTCACGCGACCAAAATCAATGTACCTGTCGAGGTTGAAACAAGAAGTATCGCAGAAGTGGAAGAAGTTTTAGCAACAGGCGGTATTGATATAATCATGTTAGATAATATGACGCTTGATGAAATGAAGCGCGCCGTGCAGCTTATTGGCAACCGTTTTAAAACAGAAGCGAGTGGAATGATTACGGAAGAAACAATTGCAGCTGTTGCTCAATGTGGCGTCGATTATATTTCAGTAGGTGCATTGACGCACACGGTGAAGAGTTTGGACTTAAGTTTAAAAGTGTACTAAAAGATGAGTAAATAATTATGATCGTTAAAACAAAAAACTACAAGCTGGAAAAGAAGACCTATATAAAAATAGCATTCAGAAATATGATCAAGCAGCAAGGTTGGATAGCAGGTTTAGTAGCTCTGGCGTTATGTCTTTGTTCGTTGTGGATACCGAGCATTTGGTGGTTTATTGGCGCAGCTATTGGGGTGGGATTATTTCTTTTGTTTTGGTGGATTCAGTTCTATGGTGTAACCCAACTGGAACAGGGTAAAATGTTGTTTGAGAAATTTTCATATGAGATAAGCAGCCAGCAAATTCTCATGAAGATCAATCCCCGCGAAGGAATGCCATTGAAATGGGATCAATTCAAGAAGGCATTTATAGAGAAAGATGCTTTTGTGTTGTTTGTTAACAAGGCTCAAATCGTTCACTTGCCCTTCAGGATTTTCAACACAGAAAATGAAAGAAAGTTTGTTGCCAGTATTTTGAAGACGAAAGGACTCCTTAAATAATTAATTCAATTATCGATGTGCTGATGTACCAATGGGGTATTCGTCTTCTTAAATTGTACTCATAAATCCAAAGACGAATTGAAATCTCAGAAGAAAACACCGACCCTCCGGGAAGCGCAACAAAAAATTTACAGATACTGTTCTTACCAGGAACGATGCCATCAGGAAGTAAGGAATAAACTTTTTGAATGGGGACTTAAGAGCAGTTCTGTAGATGAATTAATTGTCCACCTTATCTCAGAAGGTTTTCTTAATGAAGAACGCTTTTCCAAAGCATTTGCAGGCGGAAAATTCAGGATGAAAAACTGGGGAAGAATTAAGATCATGCATGCGCTGGAAAATAAAAGCATAAGTTCCAATTGCATAAAATCCGGGATGTCAGAAATTGATGAAACTGATTACCTTAAAACATTGCAAAAAATTCTATTCCAAAAAACAAAAGAGGTTTCAAAGGGCAATGTCTATGAGCGGAGAAACAGAATTGCAAAATATGCTATTCAAAAGGGATATGAACCTGACCTCGTTTGGTCGGAGTTAAAGCAATTAATTCCTGATTGACGTAGAAAATTCAGATAAATGCTAACCGGGGAAGAATTGCCCATTAACCTGTAAAAAGAATAATTCACCAAATTCTCTGAAACAAATTAATGTTATCTTGAGTATTGTTTTTAATTTAAGCTTACCCTTGCTCTTGTCTTTATGCATTTGAACCAGGCGTGTACAGAAATACTCGATCAACTCGAAGGTCTCGTATCTCAAATTAAAGAAGAGGACTATTATAAACCGATTGAGACATTAAGTCATTCAACAATTGGTCAGCACATACGGCATATATTGGAATTTTTCATTTGCCTCCAGCAGGGATTTGAGAAGGGGAAGATCAATTACGACAAGCGGGCACACGATAAGCTTATCGAAACGGATAAATTCCTTGGGATGGCTGCAATAACACAAATCAAAGATTTTATAAGGAAGCAAAAAGGCGACATGGCACTGGAGCTTGAGGTTGGATACGATATTGCCAAAGAAGAATTCGTCACCATTAATACAACCTACACACGCGAGTTGGTTTATAATATCGAACATGCTGTACACCACATGGCATTGATTAAAATTGGTGTGCATGAAGCATCTGCCTATATTAATCTACCCGCTACTTTTGGTATTGCAGCATCAACCATCCGATACAAAGAATCGGTTGACTCCTCACGGTAATAATCTATGTTTCGATAGTGAGGAAGAATTTCTCAACCCGCATAACGAAAAGCAATTTCGTTATTAAACTCACCCACTGGGAATATTGGCCCTTTGGTATAATTCACTTTCCCTTTTTTTTCTACTGGATATGGCTATCCTTAAAAGCACGTTCATTGTTTTTTTTCTCGGCTTCAAATCCAGGCATTACTATGGGAGGCATGCTTGGTGAGTCGAAATACGAAATACTCAAAACTATTCCCCCTCAACTAATCGCCAAATCCTCCCTAGTTACTTTGCCCACAACCAGGCAGGAAATTCTTCATACGATAAAAAAAATGGGATTGAACTTCCCCATCATTTTTAAACCAGACCTTGGCGAACGTGGCTGGATGGTGGAACGAATAAACAACGAAGATGATATCACAAATTATTTGAACAGAATCAAGATTGACTTTATTATCCAGGAGTGCATAGATATGCCGTTAGAATTCGGTGTGTTCTACAGGCGTTTTCCCAGTGAGCCAAAGGGCAACGTGATATCGATCGTGGCGAAGGAAATGTTAAGCGTTACAGGAGATGGGCAATCAACACTTGAAGAACTCATTCTCAACAAAGAGCGCGCTAAACTTCAGTGGGAAAAATTGAAAGTAAAATTTAAGGATCAATTACATACTGTTCCATCGAATGGAGAAGACATTTTACTTGTCTCCATTGGCAATCATTGCCTCGGAACAAAGTTTATGGATGGCAACTATCTTATCAATGAACAACTCTCTGAAACGTTTGACCGGATAAGCAAACAAATTGATGGATTTAACTATGGTAGATTTGATCTTAAGACTTCATCGCATGATGATCTTAAAAACGGTAATATAAAGATCGTTGAGTTAAATGGCTGCGGAGCAGAACCCGGGCACATCTATGAGCCTGGCTTCCCGCTTAAAAAAGCGATCGCCGTTCTTTACACGCATTGGAAAGATATCTACCGGATAAGCATGGAAAATCATTGGCGAGGAGTAAATTTCACTTCTTTGAAGGAGGGTGTTAAAATATACAACAAGTTTAAAGCCGCTGTCAGAGAATAATTATGTTCCAGTCATTCATTGTGTCGTTTGCCTTTAGCTTTATTGGATCAATACCTCCCGGTACAATCAACCTCACCATTCTTCAACTGGGCCTTGAGAAGAAAATCAATACCGCCTGGAAATTTGCCTTCGCTGCATCATTTATGGAATACCCTTACGCGTGGATTGCTGTAAAGTTTGCTAACCTGATTCTCTCTAATCCTGCTATTGTTAAGAACATGCACCTCATCACGGGTGTGGTTATGATTGTATTGGGCACATTAAATCTATGGGCTTCAACACGAACAACTGCCCTGGCCGTTCGGTTTAGCAACAGTGGTTTTCGTAGAGGCCTGGTGCTGGGGATTCTTAATCCGCTGGCTATTCCTTATTGGATTGCCATGACAGCTTACTTTAAAACGCAAAATTGGATTGATCTTTCATCGAATCTAAATCTACATAGCTATTTGCTGGGAGTATTTCTTGGCGCTTTTCTTATTCTCGTGGTCATTGCTCACCTGGCTAATCGTCTTGCTGATATTTTTAAACACAGCAAACTATTGAGAAAAATTCCTGGAATCACGCTATTAATATTGGGAGTGTATTCACTGATTCAGTGGTTTTTTTAGTGCAAAACATCCTTCATCATTTCCTTTTGATTTCCACAGCATGAAGTAATTCACAAGTTTGTTACTATTTTACTGCTTCTCTTCAAATACAATATCCTAATGTCTGTTAAACCCTGGAAAATTTGGATTGATACCGGTGGTACTTTTACGGATTGCCTGGCCACTTCACCAGAGGGTGAATTAAAACGATTGAAGGTATTAAGCAGTGGATTGCTAAGGCTTAAAATAATTCAACAAACAGGCGAATCATCTTTCATTCTTCAATTTCCTTTTCAGCTTCAACTAGATTTTTTTCAGGGATTTACTTTCAGTATTAACGGCCAGTCAGCATCAATTTTAAAAGTAGATACAAAACGCTCTGAGGTTTTTGTAAACGCTCCATACAAAAAGAATACAGCAACAATTGCTGAGATCACAAGCGACGAAGAGGTCCCTGTTTTTGCATCAAGACTTTTGACAGAGACATCTTTGGGTGCACCATTTCCATTAATTGATCTCCGGTTAGGATCTACGCGCGGAACAAATGCATTACTGGAAAGGAAAGGTGCGCGCACTGCCTTTCTTGTCACAAAAGGATTTAAAGATCTATTGCTTATTGGAAATCAGCAACGCCCTGATTTGTTTTCACTAAATATCATAAAGGACCCTCCTTTGCATGATTTGGTTTTTGAAATTGATGAACGAATTGATTCGGATGGTAATGTCCTTAGAGAGGTTTCATCAAATGAAATAACCCGGCTCTGCTCAGCATTGCGGCGAGAAAATATTCATTCGGTTGCTATTGCATTGCTGAACAGTTATCGTAATCCCAGGCATGAGATTGAACTTGAACAACATCTCCAAAAAAATGGATTCTCTTTTGTGTCCATTTCCACTGGTCTTTCTAATCAAATAAAAATATTATCCAGAGCAGAAACCACTGTTGTTAATGCTTACCTCCATCCAATTATTAACCAATATGTTCAACGCATAAAAGAAGGGCTTGACATGCCAACGTTTTACATTATGTCGAGCGCGGGTGGATTACTTCAGGCAACAGATTACAAACCGAAAGACAGTCTTTTAAGCGGACCGGCCGGCGGGGTCATTGGAAGTTTAAAGAAAGCGCAGCAATCTGAACGGGCGAAGGTCATTACTTTTGACATGGGGGGAACAAGTACGGATGTGTCGCTTTGTAACCAACGGCCTGACTACAGGTTCGAGTGTATTGTTGGTAAACTTAAAATACTTTCGCCTTCTATTGCCATAGAAACAATTGCTGCCGGCGGAGGATCCATTTGCAGTTATGATGGTTATCGGTTTATAGTCGGACCACATAGCGCCGGAGCAAATCCAGGACCCGCCTGTTACGGTATGGGTGGTCCCTTAACGATTACAGACATTAACCTTCTTCTGGGTCGTCTTAATGAAAGCAATTTTTCTATTCCTATTCAAAGAACACAAGCAGAGAAAAAACTAACTGAAATACTCACGCAAGTGAATAGCGGTGGAAGAAAGAAAACTAAAGCCGAAGATATTCTTGAGGTATTTATACAGATCGCAAATGAAAAGATGGCTGAAGCTATCAGCAAGGTATCGCTTCAGCGTGGTTATGATGTTAAAGATTACGCTATGCTTTGTTTTGGCGGAGCAGGAGGACAACATGCGTGTGCACTTTCTTCAATGTTGGGAATACAGGAAATTATCATCCCATATGATGCCGGCCTCTTATCTGCTTATGGTATCGGTCATGCAAAAGTAGAACGCATTCGTGAAAAACTTTTTTTATTCCCGCTTCATTCAGTTGAAGAGAAATTGAATGAGACCATAGATGAACTTTACAACGATGCTAAAAAAGAATTGATCAATGAAGGTTTTGACCCTGAGACAATAGTCATTGCCAATCAATTATTATTCCTAAGACTCAATGGACAAGAAACATCAATCGAAATTGAATATCAGCCTGGTGATGACATCGAAAAAAAATTCATCAGGCAGTACAAAAAGATTTATGGACATTTCATTAAAGGCCGCACAATTGAATTAGAAATGATTAGAGTTATCATTTCTGTTAAAAACGAACCTCAGGGCAATCAAATTATATCGCCAAAACGGTATCGACCGAAAACTGATAAAGAGCAATCCATTTATGTTGGTGAGAACTGGAAAAAATGTCCGGTCTTTCGCTGGGAAAAACTTTTACCTGGCGCAACTATTAAAGGTCCTTCTCTGCTGATCAGTGATAACTCTACGCTTTTCATAGAAGATGATTGGGAATTTTATCTTGATGGAAATGAGAATGGGATTCTAAAAAAGAAGAATGCACTCAAAAAAAAATCAATTGACTCTGAGCAGGGTAAGTTAGCGTTATATACTAACCGGTTTACAGCCGTGGCACAGAACATGGGCGCCTTGCTTCAGCGTGCTTCGTTTTCAGTCAACGTAAAAGAGCGCCTTGATTTTTCCTGTGCCCTGTTAAATGCAAAGGGAAACCTTATTGTAAATGCACCACATATTCCGGTACATCTGGGAAGTCTTGGTGTTTGTGTTCGCACTGTTCGAAAAAAAATTAAAATGAATGATGGCGATGTAGTCATCACCAATCATCCTGCGTTTGGTGGTTCACATCTTCCGGATATTACCCTTATCAAACCAGTTTATTTTAAAAAGAAATTAGTGGGATATGTAGTGAACCGTGCTCACCACGCTGAAGTAGGCGGAAAGTCACCCGGCTCCATGCCTGCCAATGCAAAAACATTGGAGGAAGAAGGTGTTGTAATTTTTCCAACCTACCTCATGCGAAAGGGAGTGGTACATTGGAATTCGCTTGAAAGAATTTTTTCGTCAGCAACTTATCCCTCTAGAAATATCCAGGAGAACCTTGCCGATCTGAATGGTGCACTGGCTTCATTGCTTCATGGGGAAAAAGAACTGAAGGAGTTATGCAGGCTGCATGGTGTCATTGACGTAAGGAAGTACATGGATAAAATTTATCAGCAATCTGCTCTCTTTATCAAGGAAAAAATCAAGCTGCTTCCTCGTAAAATTTACAAAGCCGTTGAACGCCTTGATGATGGATCAGTTTTAAAGGTATCCATCACTTCAAAGCAAAATAAATTAACCATTGATTTCAGTGGTTCGTCAAAAGTTCACTCGGGAAACATGAATGCAACTGAAGCTATAATTCACAGCGTTGTACTCTACGTCTTACGTTTATGGGTTAATGAACCACTTCCGTTGAATGAAGGTTTGCTGAGCAATGTAAAGTTGATTATCCCACAAAGTATTTTAAATCCGAAGTTCAACAGGATCAATGCCAAGTCGCCGGCGGTGGTGGGTGGAAATACAGAAGTTAGTCAACGCTTAACGGATACTTTATTAAAAGCATTTGGCCTTGCTGCGTGTAGTCAGGGTACTATGAACAACTTTCTCTTTGGCAATGAAAATTTTGGTTACTACGAAACCATTTGTGGTGGAACCGGCGCTGGTCCTGGTTTTAGTGGAGCTGATGCCGTTCATCAACACATGACAAACACACGAATCACAGACCCTGAAATACTGGAGCATCGTTACCCGGTAAGATTGGAGAGTTTTTCCATTCGAAAAGGTTCTGGAGGAAAAGGTAAATGGCAGGGTGGTAACGGTGTGATTCGTGAAATTTTTTTCAAAGAGAAAATGGAAATCAGCATTCTCTCTCAGCATAGGATTGAACAACCTTATGGCATGAAAGGAGGAGAACCCGGTGCACCTGGCGAACAAATCATCATTCGCGCCGGAGGAGAAAAAGAAAATTTAAAAGGTATTGATGGAACAGTTGTCAATCCCGGAGATCGTGTTATAATTAAAACTCCGGGTGGTGGTGGGTGGGGTCACCCTACCCCTACCCCTAAATCCCCTAAAGGGGACTGATGTATTCCACAACTAAACATCACAAATTTTGACTCCTTCCTTAAGTGATGCAAGAGCATCGGGTCCTTTGGGAACAAACTCTTGTCCAACAAATCCTTTGTAGCCTGTCTTGAGTATGGCTTTCATGATTGCCGGATAATAGAGCTCTTGTGTATCATTAATTTCAGCACGCCCTGGAACTCCTCCCGTGTGATAATGCGCAATGTAGGGATGATACTTTTCAATAGTTGCAATCACATCGCCTTCCATGATTTGCATGTGGTAAATATCATAAAGCAGCTTAAAATTTTCTGAGCCAACTTTTTTACAAAGCTCTACTCCCCAGGGTGTATGATCGCATTGGTAATCGGGGTGGTTGACTTTGCTGTTTAGCAATTCCATCACGATGTTGATATTGTACTTCTCAGCAACCTTCATCACCGGCGCAAGACCTTTTGCACAATTTTCAAGACCAACTGAATCGGCTATGCCATTCCTGTTCCCGGAAAAGCAAATGATATTTTTTAATCCATGATCAACTGCCTTGGGAATAAGTTCTGTATAGTCCTTCAAAAGCTGCGCGTGATACTGCGAATCATTAAAACCTTTTGGTATGCCAAGACCACTTCCAAAAGACATGGCGCAGGTTAGTCCATTTTTAATAGCAACATCCCACTCATTCGGGTGTAACAATTCAACCGATTTTAATCCCATGGCTTTCGCTGCTTCACATAATTGTTCAAGGGGAATGTTCTGGTAACACCAGCGGCATACTGATTGATTTACGTTTCCGGCAAGGGTCATCGTTTCAAGATTTTTTAATGATGCTGAAAAAGCAGGGATAGAAATTGATCCTATCGCGCCCGCCGCCATAGTTTTTAAGGCTTGTTTTCTTGATATCTTCATAAAAGGATTTTTATATGCGAAGGAGACAAGTTATCAGATTTTACAATTAAAAGCATCCTTAGGTGTCGGTTTAAATCCAGGGCGTCGTTTGTGGTGTCAGCAATTTTTTGATACTTACAATCAGGTTTATATCTTCTAACTTAACAGCGTTGAGTAAACTTTTAAAACATATAGCCATTGCCGGTAATATTGGTTCGGGAAAAACCGTGCTAACAGAAAAACTGGCGAAACACTATGGATGGCAGGCTTTGTTTGAATCGGTTGATACGAACCCCTACCTCCGTGATTTTTATTATGACATGCCACGTTGGGCATTCCATCTGCAAATCTATTTTTTAAACAGTCGGTTCCGTCATGTAAATGAAATTCGGAATAGCAATAAACCCACTATACAGGATAGAACTATTTATGAAGATGCCTACATTTTTGCAAGCAATTTGCACAAGAGCGGTTACATCAATGAAAGAGACTACCAAAGTTATCTCGATATTTTTAATTCAATGATAAACTTTGTGCCTCCGCCCGATCTCTTAATCTATTTGCGCGCGGATATACCCAAGCTTGTAAGACAAATTCAAAAACGTGGCCGTGATTATGAGTTTGCTATCCGTTTAGACTATCTGAAAAATCTGAATGAACATTATGAAAAATGGATAGGTAGTTATTCACTCGGCAAACTTCTCATTATTGATGTAAACAATCTCGACTTTATTGAAAATGTGGACGACTTCTCTTTCATTGTCAATAAAATTGATCTTGAATTGAATAGTTTATTCGACAATTAAATCCCACGGAATTGATATCTCTCTTCTCCTTTGACCTGTCTTATTTTGATTTGATCATATTAGGTTCAGTAGCGTTGTTAACAGGTATGGCAAAGACTGGCGTTCATGGCGCTGGCATGATGTCCGTCCCAATACTTGCTGCTGCTTTTGGAGGGCAACTTTCAAGTGGCATCATGTTGCCCATGCTTTGCATCGCTGACATTTTTGGTGTTATATACTATCATCGTCATGCATCGTGGTCACATCTTAAAAAACTTTTTCCGTGGGCAGCTGTCGGTGTTATTATAGGGACCATTGTTGGAAAATATGTTAATGACGATTTGTTCAAAGTTATTATGGCAACCATCATTTTATTTAGTGTGATGGTGATGATCTGGTTAGAGCGTGGACATAAAAAAGATATTCCTGATTACCCATGGTTTAGTCGCATAACAGGAGTTGCCGGAGGATTTACATCTATGGTTGGTAATCTTGCCGGATCAGTGATGGCGATTTATTTACTATCGATGCGGCTGCCAAAAAATGTTTACATCGGCACAACGGCCTGGTTGTTTATGGTCATCAACTGGTTCAAGGTTCCATTTCATGTATTCGCGTGGAAAACCGTTACACTCAATACCTTTATGTTAAATCTTCTAACCATTCCGGCAATATTGTTGGGGGGATATTTGGGAATACAGATTGTAAAAGTTTTATCAGAAAAAGTTTATCGTTGGTTCATTATAGGAATGACATTAGTCGCAGCGATATACATGCTGGCCACTTAAGATACCTGATCAAGAATTCCATTCCATCCTTGCAATCCACCGGTATGTATTGCAAGAATTACTGATCCTCCAGGAAATTCATTTCTCTTTATGCTTTCGAAAATTCCCCACATCATTTTTCCTGTGTAAATAGGGTCAAGGCGAACGTTGTGTTTTGCTTCAAATGTTTTTAGAAATTCGAGAAGTTCATTTGTTACTTTTCCATAACCTCCCTGATGATACCTTGTCTCTATGCGCCAATTGTTGTAGTGCGAAGAAGACGAATCAATCATTCCTTTAACGTCATTTTCTAAAAATTCTCCTCCCTTCAAAGAAGAGTAACCTATTATTTTACCTTTTCCTTTCGACCCTTCAATGAGTCCGGCCACTGTACCGCCTGTTCCAACAGGCACACATAAATAATCGAATGAAATTTCCGCAAGCGTTTCAGTAAAATCTTTTACTCCGTCTATTGCTAATTGGTTTGTACCACCTTCAGGGATGAGATAAAATTTTCCAAACTTCTGTTCCGCATCCTGTAAAAATTCAACTTCATTTTTTTTTCGATACAATTCCCGGGAAATATAATGAAGGTGCATGCCATTTGCTTTTGCAAAAGAAAGCGTTGCGTTCAGGGGTAAGTTTTCTTCACCTCTTATAATGCCAATACTTTTAAATCCACATTCATTTGCCGCTGCTGCTGTTGCATAAATGTGATTCGAATAGGCGCCACCAAAAGTCAGCAATGTATGATGGCCCTGTAGTCGTGCTGCCTGTAAATTGTACTTAAGTTTCCACCATTTATTTCCTGTAACAAAAGGATGATTCAGATCTTCCCGCTTGATAAAAAGTTTAACACCAAACTGAACAAGGATTGGATCGGTTATTTCCTGGATGGAAGTTTCTTTGTAAGAAAGCATTTTGTTTGACAACCTGTGACGGAGAAAGATATTTCGATTTCCCTTCCAAACAAAGCGAATGTAACTTGTTCAAAAAGAAAGGGAGGAAGAATGGAAGACGAGAATTATTTTAAGGGGCGCGGGGCACAAATTAAAACGGAGAATAAATTCCTCAAAAATCAATATGTAACGGAGCACATTGAAGGTTTAGATGAGCCGCTTTTTTCTACGCCTGCAACACAAGTATTTTATGAAAGTCCGAAGAATATTGTAAATAAAGTCACCAGCCCTGACCTGGGAATGATGTATTCATTAAATCCTTATCAGGGTTGTGAGCATGGTTGCATTTATTGTTACGCAAGAAATACCCATGAATACTGGGGGTTCAATGCGGGACTCGATTTTGAAAGCAAGATCATCGTCAAGAAGAATGCTCCTGAATTATTGGAAAAATTTCTGCTCCACCCGAATTGGAATGCAGTGCCAATAAGTGTCTCGGGAAATACGGACTGTTATCAACCGCAGGAAAGAAAACTAGAGATTACAAGAAGCTTATTGAAAGTCTTTGCAAAGTATAGACATCCTTTGGGAATGATTACCAAGAACAGTCTCATTCTCCGTGACCTTGATCTTCTTACTGATCTCGCCAGCGATAATCTTGTTCACGTTTACATTTCAATAACCACACTGGATGAAAAATTACGAAGTGTAATGGAGCCGCGAACAGCAAGCGCAAGGAAACGATTACAAACCGTAGAAGCGCTTGCAAAAGCCAATGTGCCTGTCGGCATTATGAATGCGCCAATTATTCCGGGTCTCAACCATCATGAAATACCACAAGTGCTGAAAGCTGCTGCAGATCATGGCGCTTTGGGTGCGGGAATGACGGTTGTGAGATTAAACGGATCAATCGGAAAGATTTTTGAAGATTGGTTAAGAAAAAACTTCCCTGATCGTTTCGATAAAGTTTGGAACCAGATATGCACCATGCATGGCGGTAATGTAAATGATTCGCAATTTGGAAGACGCATGAGTGGTGAAGGAAATTTTGCCGATATGATTCACCAGCTTTTCAGGACTTCGATAAAAAAACATTTCCGGGACAGGAGGATGCCACCAATTGATTTAACAAAATTCAGAAAGGGAGGAAACCTTAGTTTGTTCGAAGGGCTCTAAAATACCTGGTTACTATCTCTTATAAACTAAGCCTACGATTTGATCTTCCGGGATGAAGCCTAAAAATCTGGAGTCTAGTGCATTGTGCCGATTGTCGCTTACTATAAAATAATAATTTTTTTGAATCTTGTAATGACTCCCAACTAACGGCATCTCTGCTTGCTCATGTTCAACAATCAAAGTACTGTACGTGGCGATGTTACTTTGATCAATTGTGATTATATCATTTTTTTTGGGTATTCGCTGAGGCCCCCACGTATCAATATTATTGTTGTTCGGACCGGTTGAAAAAAAGTAATCCTCGAAAGGGGAGTGATCGATATTGCTTGTTATTCTTATCACAGCTTTGTTTTCCTTAAGTTTAGCAATTTCATCTTCAGTTGAAAAGAAGGTGTACTTATTGTATTCCTTTTGAAGATATTCAAAACCCGGAATTTTCTTTTCATTCAGAGGCATCGAGGTCTCAACCAGATAACTTGATTTAACATTTATGGAATGTGGATATGTTTTTCCATTAAGTAAAAGTTCACCTGACTTCATTTGTATTGAATCGCCGGGCAAGCCAACAAGTCTGGAAATAAAAATTACGTCAGGGTTATCTGTACGAAATCTTGCAGGTGGATGAAAGCCCACTACTGCATTAAGTAGTAAGGTGTCAGTGGATGCAATTGAAATCGGGTCCCCAACATTTAACGTCGGCGACATGGACGGTGATGAAACTTTATACCGTCGTAGTAAAATTTCACCTGAACGTTTTAAAGTATCGCAGCTAAACATGAGTAAGCTGCAAAGGAAAATTAATGAATGGAGGCTACCCTTTAGCAAAATGCTTATAAAACGCTACAATCGTCTCAATGCCAATAACAAAATTCTTAACGCCGTAATGTTCATTTGGTGAGTGAATAGCATCGCTATCAAGGCCGAAGCCCATTAACACTGTATCAAGGCCAAGTTCTTTTTTGAACAATGCAACGATGGGTATACTGCCTCCGTCACGTGTGGGTATAGGTGTCTTACCCCAAACTTCTTCATAAGCTTTACTCGCCGCTTTAAATGCTTTTGAATCGGTTGGTGTTACAGCAGGTTCTCCGCCATGATGTGCAGTCACTTTTACTTTGACGTAAGGCGGAGCGATAGACTTAAAATGTTTCGTAAAGAGCTCTGTTATTTCGGAGCTTACCTGGTTGGGTACCAGTCGCATGGAAATTTTAGCGCTTGCTTTTGATGGCAATACTGTTTTTGCTCCTTCGCCTGTGTAACCGCCCCATATTCCATTCACATCTAACGTAGGGCGTATGCCGGTGCGCTCAAGGGTTGTGTAATTTTTTTCGCCTTTTATTTCAGCAATGCCAAGTTCGTCCTTGTATTCCTTCAGATCAAAAGGCGCTTTGTTCAACGCTTCTCTTTCTGATTTGGATAGCTCCTGCACTTTATCGTAAAAGCCTGGAATGGTTACCCGGCCATTTTCATCAAGCAAAGATGAAATCATATCGCAAAGAACATTGACTGGATTAGCAACGGCTCCACCATAAACACCGGAATGCAAATCACGATTGGGACCAGTCACCTCAACTTCCATGTAGCTCAATCCGCGCAGGCCAGTTGTGATTGATGGATGATCAAGCGAGATCAATGCTGTATCTGAAATAAGTATAATATCAGCCTTGAGCTTTTCCTTGTTCTCTTTAACAAAAGTTCCAAGGTTATCTGATCCAACTTCCTCCTCTCCTTCAACCATAAACTTCACGTTGCAGGGAAGAAGATTCAGTTTCATCATGATCTCAAACGCCTTCACATGCATATACACTTGCCCTTTGTCATCACATGAACCGCGCGCAAAGATCTTATCATCTTTTATAACCGGTTCGAAGGGTGGTGAATCCCAAAGGTTCAATGGATCGGCAGGCTGAACATCGTAATGACCATAAACTAAAACAGTAGGCAACGAAGGATTGACAATCTTTTCAGCATAAACAATAGGATGGCCTTTCGTTTCGCATATCTCAACTTTGTCCACACCCGCTTCGCTGAATTTTCCTTTTAAGAATTCAGCTGCCTTACGCACATCCTGCTTATGCCTGCTATCGGCACTTATCGATGGAATACGAAGCCATTGGAAAAGTTCATCCAAAAAACGCTGCTTGTTAGATGTGATATACTCCTTGACCATTCTTATTCTGATTAGTCGATTAACAATGTGGTGAGGTACCGGTTCTTTCTATTTCTTACTGGATGCTTTCGTTGCTTCCATTGAAATAGCAGACTTGTTGTAACGAATTCTTCCTCCTTTTTCAACTTCAAGAATGAAAGTATCACCTTCCATTTCGGCTATATGCCCATGCGCCCCGCCGATTGTAACTACGTGGTCGCCTTTCTTTACTTCCTCAATAAATTTCTTTTGATCCTTCGCCTTCTTTTGCTGAGGGCGTATCATAAAGAAATAGAAAATGAGGATGATAGCGCCAAAGAATAAGAACTGTGTCCACTGGCCTCCTGGTGCTGATTGTGCTTGTAATAAAATAGTGTACATATAAATTTAATTAAGGGCTGCTAATTTAAAGGTTTTACCGGAATTGAAGCAGCAACTCCACCCAAGAAATAAATCCTGATGAAAACAAGTAAAAATCAATGCTACAAGCGCAGAGTGTGGAAAGAAGGTATTGGCTAAGCTTTTTGTCTTTCTTCTTTGTTGTATAAGACTCTCAGGCGACTGTCTTTTTTGATTTCATCCAACTGATTTAATGCAGCCAGCAACTTGACATCCGCCTTCATTACCTTGAGATCGGTTTTGATCTCCTTAAGATTCTTTTCAACTATTTGTTCGATAGCTTTCAGATCGTCTTTAGATAGAGCCACAATTTTTGATGAGAGGGTTATTAAATAAACTTATTTACACTTTCTGGCATTTCAACGCACCCTGTAAAGGTAATTCGTTCACATCGATAATCAAAAATCACTGCGATTTTTGCTGACCATTCATTCATAGCTATAAAACAAAAAGTCCCGCCTTATGAGCAGGACTTTTAAAACTAAAACAAATTGATTTTTTTATTTCGCCTGAGGAGCAACCATTGCTTTAAACTTCAACTGCGTCTGCTTAGGCCATGTATTTGCCGTCACAGTAATAGTCTTATTTTGAATATTTGGTTTCCCTTGTGAATCAAACTTGGCCTTAACATAACCCTCTCCTCCAACGGGAATAGGATCTTTCGTCCAATCCGGTACAGTACAGCCGCAAGAAGGTTGCGCACTTTGAATAATCAAGGGAGCCTCACCTGTATTTTTAAGCTTATAGGTGTATTCTACCACATCTCCCTCATTGATGGTACCAAAATCATGGTCAATTGTTTCAAAGGCCAGCACGGGCAGAGGTCCTTCTGGTTTTTCCTCTGCAACAGGAACTGCTGTGGGCTGAATAGCAGGAGTGGAAGGTGATTCCCCCTTACCGCCCTCTAATTCAGCAATACGGCTTTCCAGTTGAGCAATTCTTTTCTCAGCGTCTTTGTCGCGACACGCTGTGGCAGTCGCCATTACAATCATCAACAGCACTGCAATTTTAATCACACTTTTCATTTTCATTCCCATATATACATTCAAATCAGTTTTTCTTACCTCGAATTTGTTCAAGAAGTTCATCCACATCCTCAAGAAGTCTTTCTGCTTTATTTTTTGCTGCATCAACTACTTTCTGCCCTTGCGATTTCGCTTCAGATGTAAGGGGGGTTTCTTTTCCTGAGACAAAATCATCGATTACGTCAGCAAGCAGTTTTCTATACTTGTCTAACTGAAATGATAATTTTTCCCGTGTGCTGGACCCTTTATCCGGTGCATAAAGTATCCCTAAAATGGCCCCTGCTGCCGCTCCCATTAAAAATGCAAGGAAGGTGTTTCCGCTTCTTTTACTCATAAGCTCAAAGTTAAAAAGTGTTAAAGCGCAAAATCAATATTTTCATCTTTTTTAGCAAACGTCAACAATACGTCACGCAATTTTACAAGACCAACGGCATTTACTTGTTGTCAATCAGTCCGCGGCCACTCTTTTTCACGGATCCACTTTCCTTCAGCTCCCTGGCAATAACATCTAAAATTCCATTAATAAATTGGCGGCTTTTAGGTGTACTGTAATTTTTAGCCAATTCAATGTACTCGTTGATCGTAACCTTTACGGGAATGCTGGGGAAATTCAGCAACTCGGCGATTGCCATCTCAAGGATTATCTTATCGGTCAGGGGCAGGCGATCCACTTCCCAGTTACGTGTGTTTTGCCCTATTAAATTGTGATGCCGGGGTTCCAGATTGGTTGCCTGATCATACAATTTCTCCATGAATTCCTTATCCTCCTCCCAATTGAGTGATAACGTGTGAAGTGAAAGCGCTGTTTTTTCTTTAGGGTCATATACTTTAACGGTTTTCTCAACCATACCCTTCACAATGTCCTTATCTTCCGCCCAGAGTAACACTTCTTCCTCAAACTGATCGTTGATACCGTTCTTGCCTAAAATGATTTTACGGAAAAGGTAGTTGGCAAATTTCTTTTGATCATCCAACGACACATTCTTCTTATCTAAATAAGCCTGGTACTCTGCGTCCTGACGAACAACATCACGAAACCATGTTCGTACCTGGTCCATTTTACCATCCCATGATTTATTGAGACGTAAATACTCTTTCTTCAACTGCTCACTTGATTTCAATCCATTGATCCATGCATTGGAAACAAAGTTACTATGGCTTACTTTCTTATCTGATTTTGCCACCTCAGCAAATGCAATAGCCAAGCTTAGAATGGATATATAATGGTTATAGATCCTTTCGGCATCTGCCACCATATTCTTTCTAAATATTTCTTTGTCTTTCTTGCATTGCTTAGCGTATCGCTCAAAGGCTTCATTCACCACATTACGAACAGTGTCGTCCTCATGGTCAACGGTTGTTAGTCCTTTCGAAAAGGAGCTTTCGAAAAGTTTTTTTGCCAGCGGTTTTTGTTTCGCGAGAAGGGGTTTGTCCTGGACTTGCATTGAGTTCAGATCAGGGGAGAAACGATGATGAATAAACTCAAGGGCGAGCTCATAATTCGCTTCCATAGATTGGTTAAGCGAAAAAAGACTTTGCATTACTTTAATTCGAAGGTTTCTCCTGTTGAGCATCGCGGGATCAAAGAACGATTTAGACCGGCGCAAAAATAAACATATAGCGGATGATCCCAATACATTTTAAGTTGAATTGTTATCGCAAAGTTTTGTTTTAAGCCTCACCCCATCCTCGTTTCTGCTACTTGAAAGTTTACAATGCCCCTCTCCGAAACTGGAGAGGGGATTAAGTTTTGCAGTGCCCCTTATTCCTCAGTGAGAAATAGCGTAGATAAATTGAAGAAGTTAATCCTGTTCAATCTTTTCAATTTAAAATAATCAATAAGTTTGCAAGATGGCCTACGTGTAAAACGAACTATCCGCCTGAAATTTCGTTTTAATCGAGTCGGGAAAAGATCATGAAGGAACTCCGGTATCTCAACAAATACTTACTTAAATACAAATGGTACCTTATTCTGGGAACGTTATTCACTATTCTTTCTAACGTTTTTCAGATTTTCACAGGGCCATTGGTCAGGCACTCAATAGACCTGGTTGTTGATAACATTAATATCTATCGTTCTCTTGGTTCGCTTAGTCTTCAGCAAAATTTCTTTGAGGCATTTGCCTTTGCATTATTGATTTATGGCGCGCTGATTCTGTTAATGGCTTTTTTGCGTGGCATCTTTTTATACTTCGTTCGCCAGACGCTTATCGTAATGTCACGACTAATTGAATATGATCTGAAGAACGAAGTCTTCGAACATTACCAGACACTGCCCATGAGCTTTTACCGGAGAAACAATACCGGTGATCTTATGAATCGCATTTCTGAAGATGTAAGTCGCGTACGCATGTACCTGGGCCCGGCCATTATGTATGGCATCAATCTTTTGACACTCTTCCTGATGCTCATTCCTTTCATGTTTAGAATCAGTCCCACGCTTACCTGGTATTCGCTTATTCCACTTCCGCTTCTTTCCATCAGTATCTATTTGGTGAATAATAAAGTAGAGAGACGTTCGGAGGAGATTCAAAGAAGTCAGTCACAACTATCAACATTTGTTCAGGAGGCTTTCAGTGGAATTCGTGTAATCAAATCATTTAATCGTGAAGAAGAATCTGCTTCCCGGTTTGAGAATGAGATAGAGGCGTACAAAAAGAAATCACTCAAGCTTACAAAAATTCAGTCTTATTTTTTTCCAATAATTATGGGACTGATTGGGTTGAGTACAATTCTTACCGTATACGCTGGCGGCATAGAAGTGATCTACGGTCCATTGACCTTTGGAAATATTGCTGAATTCATTTTGTATGTAAACTTATTAACGTGGCCTGTCACAGCGCTGGGTTGGACCAGTAGCCTTGTTCAACGGGCAGAAGCTTCACAAAAAAGAATCAACGAATTTCTCAGTACTAAGACCAACATTGTTTCGGAGAAAAATATTGAGCAGGAATTACAAGGTAAAATAGAATTCAAAAATGTTTCGTTTACTTATCCTGATACGGGCATTAAGGCTTTGAAAGATATTTCATTCAAGGTCAACCCAGGGGAATCGTTAGCCATCATTGGTACTACAGGATCTGGAAAGAGTACAGTATCAAATCTTATCACAAGAATGTATGATGCCCGGGAAGGTTCCATACTTATCGATGGTATCCCTATTGCACATTATAATCTGACAAGCCTTCGCGGCCAGATCGGATTTGTTCCGCAAGATGTTTTTCTATTCAGTGATTCTATTAGAAATAATATTGCTTTTGGACTAGATAACGTGAATGAAGACAGAATCATACAATCAGCAAAAGACGCCGATGTGTATGAGAACATCATGAATTTCCCGAATGGATTTAACACGCGTGTAGGCGAACGCGGCATTACCCTTTCCGGTGGTCAAAAACAACGTGTGTCAATAGCACGAGCAATCATACGCAATCCCAGGATTTTAATTTTAGACGATGCCTTTTCTGCTGTAGATACCAAGACTGAAAATAATATTCTTAACAGCATGAAACGCATCATGCAAAACCGCACAACGCTGATCATCTCGCACCGCGTTTCATCCGCGAAGCTTGCCAATAAAATTATTGTTTTGGTAGATGGAGAATTAATTGAAGAAGGGACCCATGAAGAATTGCTGGCAACGAACGGCTTTTACAAAACGCTTTATGAAAAGCAGGTGTCTTCGAGTGATGTGGAGGTGGGGTAGGATCAACCTATTTGCGGTTTCTAAACTCTGCAGCTTTTCTCTTAAAATACTCTATTTCTTGTTTAGGAGTCATCCCTTCGATTTCTTTCGAAATTTCTTCTCTCCTCTTCCTCATGAACGCAACCGCGTCAAATGATTTTTCTGCCTTTACCTTTTCCTTCATAATTCTAATAATATTTCACGTGGCGTTCCTATTAACGTTCTCTCAAATAAATCTCTGTTTCTTCAAAGGAACATCATCTTCAGGCTATCATTTCTTTCTGAATTTTTCTTCAAAGCTGTCAATCACTTTACTCAATTTTATCATTAATTCTTTGTCCAGTTGCATTACACCAATATTCAATAAAAGTCCTCGTATTAAGTAGTCGACTGTGTTAGTTAATATTTCAAACTCCTTTTCAGTGTTGTTATCTAATAAGTCCTCTGTCTTCGTTGAAAAGTGCTCGTATTGGGAGAAATAAAAGTAGTACTGGTAGATTGTCGTCAGTTTTTTGTATTCCCCATTTTTCAATTTCTTTATTATTGTCCCTGGGTCTGAGTTGGCTATTTTTTTAATCTTGAGTTTATCTCCAGATTCAAAATGGTCCGGATAAAATTCCCGTTCTTCTTTTAAATATTTTTCTCGCTGCTTTGATGTCAGTTTTTTCTCACTTATTTGTTTTTCAATTTCTTTTTCAAGCCTCGTAAAATAGGAATTAGAAATTTCAATGTATCTGATTTTGAAGTCCGTCTCAAGTGGTTTTTTTGTTTGTTTTACAAATTTCAATCCTTCAATAAGGTACACCATTAAAATGTAGTCCGAAACCAGAGACCTTAATAGTAAGTAAAATGGATGTCGAAATTTTGTGTTATTTAAATATTCTTTCCAAGTATTTTTTATTGTCACGAAGTTCAAATGAAATCTCTGAATAAACTTGTAAAGTACCCGTTGGTATTCGTATTCGATTTTCTTTCCTTCGAGACCTTTCAGTAGATCAGTGGTAAATCCCAAAAGGCCTTTGAGAAATGCTTCAAATTTCATCCAGTCAGTAATATGTTTGGGTACTTGTTTGTCCACAGTAAATAGGATCAACTACTGGCCATGTGCTATTGTATATTCGTATTTCAAAAATGCAAATTTAGTCGTTTCAAGTTTGCCTGCTCAATATTTTGTTCCTAGAAAAAAATCCTCGCTCCCACACCGCCATAAATCTGTAAAGCAAACGGCCGGTCAACAAGTTCTACGAGCAAACTCATTTCACCAAAAACATTTAAGGGAATATCTTCGAATGTGTATTCAACACCAATAATTCCGTCGGGGCCGAAATCCAGGTTATTTCTTTTGTCGGTTTTGGAAAGACCATCTGATCCATCTACATAACGGTATTCTACTTTTCCAATTTTCAACATGGTGCCAATTCCCCAATACCAATCCAATTTGCCTTCCATTTCATCAACAGGATAATGATTGTGAAAAAGGTATCGCGCCTGAATGTAAACGGGATTACTCAACTTGTGGGATTGATAGGTATCGCCATCGTACTTGCTGTACTTGTCGAATGATGTTTCGTAATAATTTTTCCGCCAGTTTGGTGAAGCTGTTCCAAAAATAAATTCTATTGCTTTTCCATCTCCCCGGTAATACTTGTATGTAGCTCCTATCGGGTCGCCTACACGCAAACCTATTGCCTGTTTTTGGGCAAATGAAACTGAAGAAATAAAAAAAGCCGTAACGATAAGGGAAATTCTTTTCCACATGTTAATCGTTGTTAGTTATCAGATAATCCTTAATTACTCCCATCTTAATGCCACTAAAGCACCAAAACACTAAGTAGCACAAAAGTTATGAGAATGAATTTATCTTTCATTTATAGATTTTTGTGCTTTTGTGATTTAGTGGCATGTCAAATTTATTCTTCAAAACTGAAGAAATAAAAAAAGCCGTCGTTGTTAGTTATCAGATAATCCTTAATTACTTCCATCTTAATGCCACTAAAGCACCAAAACACTAAGTAGCACAAAAGTTATGAGAA
>CAZFRM010000006.1:0-37262 GCA_964521255.1 uncultured Roseivirgaceae bacterium | reverse complement strand
TGAATTTATCTTTCGTTTGTAGATTTTTGTGATTTAGTGATTTAGTGGCATGTCAAATTTATTCTTCAGCAGGCTCTGCATGCAATTGAAAACTATTAAACGATGGGAGTAAACTTTTCTGATGAGTTCTATCGAAAAATCACCGGAAGAGATAACGAAGACCTGCGCCACCTTCAAACCTGCGCCAGCCGGGATCAAGGGATACATCATTAAAGAGCTCCACTTCCATAAATGCTGAAATGGGTATTTGAAAATAAGAGTATTCAATACCTAATGACAACTGCGGGCCAAAAGTGGTTCGCTTGCGATAAAACTCGCCCAACTGATTTATGTTGTCATTGTTATTGCTGCTATAAATGTATTGATAGGTAAGCTGAGTGCTTTTAATTTCCGGGCCAATTCCAAAATAGATTTTTAATCCCGGTGTAATTCCTTTTACATCAAAGTGCCATAAGAATTTAAGCTCTCCCACCCAGTCAGTGTTTGCTTTGTGTGTCAGGTAACTCACTCTCCCTTCCTGTGCCGTATCAACATCTACATATTCATTAAATTTTTCCCGGTAGTAGCGGTTGTAAAGTCCACTTGCTGCTTTACCAAAATCCAATGCTATACTGAAATGTTCGCTCAGATAAAATTTGTATGTAACAGCAAAAGGATCTCCCAGTTTAATGCCTATACCATGAAGAGGATATTGTGAAGGATCATCAAGGGGACAATCAATTTTTGACATGCTTTTCGCTGAGCGCTTATTGAAGCTTGTCCCTTTACTTACGGAATGTGTCCGGCGGGGCTTCTTATCTTGAGAATAAGAATTTTCAGTCAGTAAAAAACTGAGCAGAAAACACAATATCAGCACATTTTTCAACCGCATAGAATAGCAAATATACGGCTTTTGCAGGCTTCGAATCCGATTTCGGGGGGTCGTTGGCCGACTGGTTGATCAAACGAACTCTTTATACTGCATCTTGTGGAGTTGCGCATAATAACCCTCCAGGGAAAGAAGTTCATCATGCTTTCCTTCTTCTTTTATTTCGCCCCTGTCGAGCACAAGAATTTTGTCTGCTTTTTGAATAGTGGAAAGGCGATGCGCTATTACAATTGACGTTCGATGAAACATCATTTTTTCAATCGCTTGCTGAATCATTTCTTCTGTCTCATGATCAACGGAAGAAGTTGCTTCATCCAGCACAAGAATTTTCGGATCATAAACCATGGCGCGAATAAATGAAATCAGTTGACGTTGCCCTACCGATAAAGTTGAACCACGTTCCATCACATTATAAGAAAGCTGACCAGGAAGGCGTTCAATAAATTTTCTTGCCCCTACTAAATCAGCCGCGTGCCATACCATTTCTTCTGTTACATCTTTATTGCCGATGGTAATGTTGTTTAGTATTGTATCGGAGAAAAGAAAAACATCCTGCAATACAACACCAATATTCTTTCGTAAGAATCCAAGATCATACTGATTGATATCAACACCATCTACTTCTATCTTACCTTTATTGATCTCATAGAAACGGTTAAGTAAATTAATTATGGAAGACTTACCAGCGCCAGTAGCCCCCACCAATGCAATTGTTTCTCCCGCTTTGATATCAATGCTAATATCTTTCAGCACATAGTCCTCATCGTTATAAGCAAACCAAACATTCTCAAACTTTACTTCACCTTTAATGACATCCGGTTTATATGTGCCCGTTTCCTGAACATGATCATTGTTCTCCAGCAGGTTAATAATTCTTGACGAACTTACAATTCCCATCTGAAGCGTATTGTAACGATCAGCAATCATCCGGATAGGCCGGAAGAACATTTGAATGTACATGATGAATGCTATGAGCTTACCAATAGTTATACCCGTTAACTCGGCATTCATTGCGCCCTTTGCACCGTACCATACCAATAATCCAATTCCTGCAGCCGCAATAATTTCAGCTACAGGATAGTAAACTGAATAATAAAGCACAGACCGTAAGTTAGCTTGTCTATGGTCATTATTAATACTTTTGAATTTTTCAAACTCGTGTTTCTCACTGGCAAACACCTGCACGATATTCATTCCTGTGATATGCTCCTGAACAAAGGAATTAAGATTTGATACTGCATTGCGCACATCATTAAAAGCAACCTTAATTTTTTCTTTAAAAACATAAGTACTTAAGAGCAGCAGCGGAATAGTTGAAAGGCTGATGAGAGAAAGACGCCAGTCTTCGTAAAACATAAAAGCAAGAATAAATATGATCTGTAAAAGATCACCCGCCATAGCTGCAATGCCTTCACTGAAAACGTCTGCCAAAGTTTCCACATCGGAAATTGTTCGGGTTACTAATCTTCCAATAGGGGTTCTGTCAAAAAATTTAAGACGTAAGTTTACGATGTGCTTATAAAGCTTCGCGCGTATATCGCGAATTACCTGCTGGCCCAGCCAACCTGAAATATATGTATGGACATATTGGGTGATCGCCTGAATGACAAGCAAAACAACAAGCATGATCATCATGAACACCAGGCCTTCATAATTGCCCAATGCAACATCATTATCGATTGTATACTGAATAAGGATTGGTCTTAGGGGAGCCAATATGCCAAGCGCAACGGTAAGAAAAACAACCAGCACAAACCGGAACTTATAAGGCTTCACAAAGGCCATCAACCGGCCAAGGACTTTGAAGTCAATAATATTTCCGCTGCTGACCTGTTCCTTCTCCATTTACTTCTTTTTCTCTTTTAAGAAAATACTTGCCGGATATTTTACTTCGATTAAATATAGACCATAGGGTGCAACATTGGCGCCGGCATTTTTTCTATCCTTGCTTTTAATGATATTTTGAAATTCCTGAATTGAAAGTTTTCCCTCACCCACTTCCAATAATGTTCCCACGATTGCTCTAACCATTCCGCGGAGGAATCGGTTCGCAGTGATGGTAAAGATCAGTTCATCCTTCTGTTTTTTCCACTGTGCTAACTTTATTTCGCAAAGAAAATGATTTACATCTGTTTTCACTTTACTAAAACTGGCAAAATCATGTTCTCCGACTAATAACGATGCGGCCTCATTCATGGTTTGAATATTACAGGACTTAAAGTAATGTAGTGCCATTCCGTTTAGAAAAGGATTTTTACACAGCGTTATTCTGTATTTGTAAGTTCGCTCCCTTGCAGAATACCGTGCATGAGCATCAGGTATTACTGGATGAATTGATTTGATAACTATGTCGCCCGGCAAAAAAGAATTGAGTTTTACAATGAGATGCTGCCGGTCAAATTCTTTTTCAATGTTGGTATGGAAAAACTGTTGCTCACAATGTACACCTGTATCGGTGCGGCCACTGCCAACAATTTTAACAGTGGTTCTTAAAATTTTAGTTAACGCATCTTCAACAACAGACTGGATGCCTGTGGCATTCGCCTGACTTTGCCAACCGGCATATTTTTTTCCATGATAAGCTATTTCAAAAAAGTAACGCATGCTTTTTAGATTAGCCAATTAGCGGATTTGTCAATTAGCCGAATAAATGTCGTTTAGTTAAGCTTTATTCATTTGGCCTCACCCTACCTCTCCGAAGGAGAGGAGTTTATGGAGCTTAACTAAACGACATTGATTAGTGAATGAACGCCCGGAACTCACCTCATTCGCTAATTGACTCACTGGCTAATTGGCTAATTAAATCTAACTTTACCGGCAAGTTAATCCAACACCCCTATGTGGCAAAGAATTCAAACTGTATTTCTGGTAATAGCAGCCCTGGCGCTTCTCATCTCTTTAGTTCAACCAATATGGTCCTTCCAGGGGAATGAAGAGTTGAATACACTCACACCATTTTATTATTCGAGCAAAGGTGCATATCAATATATGCCATTTTCTTTAACCGCAATCCTTTCAGTAGCATCCATTACAATCATTATAATCGAGATTCGTAAATACAAAAGCCGCGTAACTCAAATGAAGCTCGGTGCTCTTAACTCCCTTTTCCTTGTGGGTGTTATTGGAAGTTCCGTCTACTTTGCAACGCAATTAGTAAAGGAATTTCAAGGAGGCGCTTATGGCTTGGGAATGTATCTCCCGGTAGTGGCTGTTATTTGTAACCTTATCGCAAACTACTTTATCCGCAGGGACGAAAGACTGGTAAGAGACTCCCAGCGGCTCAGGTAATAATGTACCAATTATCAATTAGCCGATATACCAATTTGGTAGCTTAGCAAATTGGTTCATCGGTTCATCAACAACCTTGACATTCTGTCAGTCCAATTCCTTGTGGAATAATATTTGAAAAGGGCTTTTCGCTAATTTTTACTACTAAAAAATCTAAATCATGGCAGCAACAGAAAAAGGCACCATTTCCATTCATACGGAAAACATTTTTCCGATCATTAAAAAATTCCTTTACTCCGACCACGAAATATTTTTAAGAGAGCTTGTTTCAAATGCTGTGGATGCAACCCAGAAATTAAAAAAGCTTTCATCGCTTGGCGAATTCCAGGGAGAGATTGGCGACACCACAATTGAAGTAAGCTTTGATAAAAAGAAGAATACTATAACGGTCAGCGATAAGGGAATCGGAATGACCGGTGAAGAAATAAAAAAATACATTAACCAGATCGCCTTTTCGGGGGCAGCAGAGTTTGTAGAAAAATTCAAAGACAAAGCTGACGGAAAAGATATCATCGGAAAGTTTGGCCTTGGTTTCTATTCTGCTTTCATGGTATCCGATAAAGTGGAGATCATTTCACGTTCTTATAGCGCTTCAGAGAAAGAAGCGGCGCACTGGATATGTGACGGATCAACAGAGTTTGAACTTGACAGTACAACAAAAAAAGAGCGTGGCACAGATGTTATTCTTCACATTAACAAAGACTCGGAAGAATTTCTTGATGAATGGAGAATAAAAGGAATACTTGAAAAATACGGCAAGTTTCTCCCGGTACCAATCAAGTTTGGTACAGAAGAAAAAAGCATTCCTGATGGTGAAGACAAAGATGGCAAGCCAAAGTATAAGTCTGAAACAGTTGACAGGATCATCAACAATACTTCACCGCTTTGGACAAAGTCACCTGGTGATCTTACGGATGAAGACTATTTAAAATTCTACAAAGAGCTTTACCCATTCTCTGAAGACCCCTTGTTCTGGATACACCTTAATGTAGATTATCCTTTTACACTTACCGGGATCCTTTACTTTCCGAAAGTGAAGAACGACTTCGAACTTCAAAAAAATAAAATTCAACTTTATAGTCGCCAGGTTTTTATTACTGATGAGGTAAAAGATGTAGTTCCTGATTTTCTAATGTTGCTACACGGTATCCTGGATTCACCGGATATTCCGTTAAACGTTTCGCGTAGCTATTTACAGAGTGATGCAAATGTTAAGAAGATAAGCCAGCACATCACTAAAAAAGTTGCCGACAAGCTTCAGGAAATGTTTAAGAAAGACCGCACTGAATTTGAAAAGAAGTGGGACGACATAAACATATTTGTAAAGTATGGAATAATCAGCGATGAAAAATTTTATGATCGCGCAAAAGAATTTACACTGTTGAAAAATGTCGATGGCAAATATTTCACACTGGAAGAGTACGCAGAAAAAGTAAAACCAAATCAAACGGATAAGGACAAGCAAGCTATTTTCCTTTATACATCAGATCGTGGCAAGCAGGACAGTTTTATACAGGTTGCCAGGAACAAAGGTTACGATGTATTAGTGTTGGATGGTGTTCTCGATAATCATTTCATAAATACACTCGAACAGAAATTAGAAAAGACTCACATCAAACGCGTTGATAGTGAAACGGCAGATAAGCTCATTGACAAGGATGAAAAATTTGAAAGCATACTTAGCAAAGATGAGCAAGAACAAGTAAAAGGAATTTTTGAAAAAGCAATTGACAACAAGAGCATGACCATCGCTGTGGAATCAATGGCGACGGATGAACTCCCCGTTGTTATCACGATGACTGAATTTATGCGACGCATGAAAGATATGGCTAAGCTTGGTGGTGGTCAGTATGCCTTTATGGGAAGCATGCCCGACAACTATAACGTTTCAGTAAATGCCAATCATGCCATCGTTCAGAAAATCATTAAAGCCGAAAACGAAGACCAAAAAGTGAAGCTGGCAAAACAAGCTTATGACCTTGCATTGCTTTCGCAAAACATGCTTACCGGGGCAGACCTGACTAATTTTATAAAAAGAAGTGTAGAGTTGGTTTCTTAGTATAAAGAACCCATTTACTTTTTGTCCAGCAGATTACGCGGATGTGCACAGATAAGTTATGAAAAGCTTTCTACGTCAATCAGCGATATCTGCGGGAAACTAAACCGTTGACTATCTCCGTGAGAAATGCTTAACTTTAAAACACTTTCCAAAAAGAAACAGCGTTCATATTAACATTATGTACAGGATCTGGTTAGGAATAATTTTATTACTGTCCAACACGGCACTTTTCGCACAGGAGGGTGCTCCTCAAGAAGATCGTTTCACTATTGATACACCTGTTAGTCTTGATTTCCAAAAAGAAGAGGAACCCATCAATACGAAGAAAAAAAAGAAGCCAAAGAAGAAAGTTTATTATGGCATTAAGACAAGAAAAGGTTTTACAAAGAAAGGTTTTGGTGACAAAATAACGTATGAGTTGTTCTATTACTTAAAAACACCGGAGAAACCACAAACTTTTGTAAGGGATCTTTATTGGTACGATTACACAAGACGAGAAATAAGAAAGACGAATACATTCGATCCGGCGAAAGGCGTGCTGCTTCATGGACCTTATCAAAAAAAGCAAGGCGACATTTTACTGGAGAGCGGAATATTTTATAAAGGCACAAAGCATGGCCGGTGGATGTCGTATAACCGTGATAGCACGTTGTCTGATAAAGAAAAGTATTATCGTGGCTGGCCAAAAGAATCATTAGTAAGCTACTACGATCCCGGTCAATACAAAAAAATGAGAGAGATAACGCCTGTTGAATATGGGGAGAAAGAGGGTTTCTACTATCGTTTTTTCGAAAATGGTAAAATAGCAGTTGCCGGTGAATACCGGTGGGACTACCGTGTTGGCGACTGGATTGAAAACTATCCGGATGGAAAACGTAAACGGGTTATAACTTATCCTAAAGATCCTTTCGAAAAAAACTTAAGACCGTACGTTAAAGTAGAGTGGAACGATAAAGGGAAAGAAATCTATCGAAACAATAAAATGGCGAATTAATCAAAGACGATATGTTTGTTCGAATTGTTTTCGTCTTCCTGATTATCGTTACAACTGAAAAGCTTCACGCGCAAAATGAAAATTCACTTTTCTGGGAAGTTTCAGGAAATGGACTTCAGAAACCCTCTTTTCTTTTTGGTACTTATCATTTACTGAATAGCGGATACCTGGAAACCATCCCGAAGGTAAAAGCTGCTTTCGAAAATGCCGATGGCGCTGTTGTTGAAACTGAATTGGATTCATCGATGATGATGAAGATGATGTTTTTGATGGTGATGCCTGATAAGAAAATAGCTGACCTTCTGAATGAAAAAGATTACGCCTTGGTATCAAAAGAAGTTCAGGAAAGCACCGGAGCATCAATGGATATGATGGCGCAATTCAAACCTACATTTATTACACTCATGCTTACGTTAGCATATAATCAAAAAATAAATGGCGACCGCCTTAACCAATACGGTGGACATCCCCTCGATAGTTATTTTGCAACAGCAATGAGGAAAAAGAATAAACCCGTTGGCACTTTTGAAACTATGGAAGAACAGATCAGTTTGATATTCGATCATGATCCTGTTGAGAAACAGGCAGAACAATTGGTGGAGTTTGTGAAAATGAAAAAAGAGCTCACGGGAGTGCAGTCTGATCTGCTGAATTTATACATCCGTGAGGACCTTCATGGTTTGTTCAGGCTTTACCAAAAATATGAGGAGCAATTCGGTGACACAGCCTACCTGCTGGATAACCGCAATGTGCAATGGATGGGTAAGCTGCCGGACTTTCTATCAAAAGGAAATCAGTTCATTGCAGTGGGGGCATTGCATTTTACAGGGGAGAAGGGATTGATAAAGTTGTTGAGGGAGAAAGGGTATAATGTGAAGGCTTTGTCTTCCAAATAAATATTCTGTCCCTTCTATGCAATTCTACAATCTTATCCACACGCCCTCTAACTCCCTAACAATGTTATTAAGTTAAGGAAAGCAGAGAATCACAAAGAAAATACCTCCGTGTAACTTTGTGCTTCTTTGAGGCCTTTGTGTAATAACTGCATTCCTCTTTACTTAATGACATTGCCCTTCAACGTAGTTTAACCTGATTATTCAATTCTAATCGGGTAGGAATTATTTTATTTTATAATACTTCTTAAGTCCTTCAACATGTTTTTTTGGAAGAGTGATTTTTCTTATCCCCTGATTGCTCCTGATCGTGGAGATATCTGTATTTCCCAGGTTTCCAAATACTATTCGTTGGCGACTTCCTGACTCAGGCACATTAATTCCTGAAAGGTTTGTGTAGTTTAATCCTGACTTCTTTACAGTTTGGACTATTTCAATAGGCTGTCCTGTATCGGGATTATCATATTCATTAAGATTGGCGAGAGAATATTTTGCCACCGTAACTGCTTCAACAAAATTGTCTTCGGTTATAAATTCAGTTGCATTACCGCTAATTGTCCCGCCGAAATTGATAATTAAAGAGGCCAAGTCTAAGTCATCATTAGTTCCGGAATAATATACATAGCTGAATCCAAACTCATAATCACTGAGACCTCCGAGAAAAAGTAAAGCCTCAGCTTCGTTACCCGTGGTTGCACCGTTTCCAACTATCTCTGGGGGAACTAGTTGAAATCCGTTTTCAGGGTGATTATACCATGCCCAAAGGTCCATGTCTGTATCATCATTATTTCCTCCCGGTCTATTCCAATCCAAAATAATAAGCATGTCATCTTCGTAAATACTAAGCGTGTGCACCAGCCCTTCCTCACCCAGTTGACCTGGACCTGAAACTATTCCCGTAAGTGTGAGGATAACCGTTTCACTTGAAGTTATTTCCTCCCCGAAACTCACCTCAAGATTATCATCTTCCAAAGGGGTAATTTCAATCTCTGCTTCAGAATCTCCTTTTGCAATAGTAACTGTTCCTAAAGGGCTAATCTCATAGTCGCCTCCTGATGATGTAAATCTTGTTGCCGTTCCACTGATGGTGTACGATATAACAAGTGTTTCTGAGGCAGGCTTATCCAAAACAATTTTAATATCGATGGGACCATCGTTTTCATAAACCTCAGATGATTCACTTTGAAATGAAATTTTTGGTTTAGGCTTCTCATCATCCTTGCACGAAGAAATGAAAATCAACCCCGCTATGACCATCAATGAGGGTATCCAACTGAGTTTGTAGAATGCATGCATAAAGTAATTTTTAGGATTGTTAGGAAGTTTAAGATAACAATTTGCAGGGATATAATTGTTTTATTGTGACCAATATTGTTTTAACCATGATCAGGAAAGGGATTTCAACTACCAGCGGAATGTTTAATCATTTGGAAAACAGAAGAAAACCAAATATCCTGGTCTTCCTGCTTTTCCTTTTTTCATTACTTGCATGCCAGTCTGCAAAACAAAAAATTGAACCTATGGTATATGACTCTCATTCTTTTTCAAAGCCCAATGAAGCCCGCGTCACTCATTTGAGCTGGACTGCAAACGTTGACTTTGAAACAAAAACTATTAGTGCTACCGCTACCTGGTCCCTTGAAAATAACCGTGCAGAAAAGATCATCTTAGATACAAAAGCCCTCGCTATTTCAAAAGTAACTGACGACTCCGGGGCGCCTTTACCTTTTTCGTTAGGTACGGAAGATTTGATTCTTGGTAAAGCCTTAACGATAACCCTAAAATCAAATACAAAAAAAATCTCTGTTCACTATACAACCAGTCCTGAAGCAGAGGCTTTGCAGTGGCTTCTCCCCCAGCAAACGGCAGATAAAAAGCATCCGTTTCTGTTCACGCAATCACAAGCCATTCTGGCGCGTAGCTGGGTTCCTTGCCAGGATTCACCAGGTGTTCGTTTTACGTATGATGCAACCGTAACTGTACCACAGGATTTGATAGCATTAATGAGCGCTTCCAATCCACAGGTTAAAAATGATTCGGGTATTTATCATTTTGAAATGAAGCAGCCCATTCCTTCTTATTTGTTGGCCTTATCAGTTGGGGATATTTCCTTTCGATCCATCAGCAATCGAACTGGTATTTATGCTGAGCCTTCCGTGCTGGATACAGCCGTGTGGGAATTTACCGATCTTGAAAAAATGGTGAGTGGCGCGGAGGAACTCTATGGGCCATACCGGTGGGATCGCTATGATGTGCTGGTATTGCCACCAAGTTTTCCGTTTGGCGGAATGGAAAATCCCAGACTTACTTTTGCAACGCCGACCATTCTTGCCGGTGACCGCTCGCTTACTTCATTGATTGCACATGAACTGGCGCATAGTTGGTCCGGTAACCTGGTAACGAATGCAACATGGAATGATTTCTGGCTCAACGAGGGTTTCACCGTTTATTTTGAAACGCGCATCATGGAAAAACTTTATGGAAAGGATTATGCGGAAATGCTGGCGTCATTGAACTTGCAAAATGTTAAAGAAGAAATTATATCGTTAAATAAAAAAGGTCTTTCGAAAGATACTAAACTTAAGCTTGACCTTACCGGCCGAAACCCTGATGATGGAGCTACCGATGTAGCTTATGATAAAGGCTATTACTTTCTTCGCTCCATTGAAGAGAAATTCGGCAGAGAAAAATTTGATGCCTTTGTGAAGGATTATTTTTCTGAAAATGCTTTCAGATCAATGGACACAGACCGGTTCATTGCTTTCATAAAAAATTATTATAAGACTAAATTCAGCATCACACTTGATGATGATCTTTTTCAAAAATGGATTTACACGGAAGATCTGCCACAAGATTGTCCTGCCCCTAAAGCTGACCGGTTTACAACAGTCGATGATGTTTTAAGTAAATGGAAACAAACTGCCACACTTGATGCCTCTTCATCAAAAAACTGGAGCACACAAGAATGGATTCATTTCATTAAAAATCTACCCGAAACACTTACGTTAAAACAAATGACTGCCCTCGACAACTTTGGTCGTTTTACCGCTTCCGGTAATTCTGAAATAATTGCCGTGTGGGGAGTTCGCGCAATTCGTAACAATTATGAAAAGGCTTATCCCCAGATTGAATCATTTCTTATAAATACAGGTCGAAGAAAATTCCTTACCCCACTATACACCGAAATGGTAAAGACGGAAAAAGGAAAAGTCATGGCGCAAAAGATTTATAAACAGGCGAGGCCTAATTATCATTTTGTGGCGACTAGTAGTCTTGATCAACTGATTAGCCAATAGTTTTTTTCACGCTAAGGCCGCAAAGAAAATACAAACGCAAAGAAATCGCTAAATGAATTTGTTTATGCGGTCTTTGCGAATAGCCTTTGCGCACTTTGCGTGAAACATCTCAATTGGATGTACTCTCTTTGAGCTTTTATTTAGTTCGCTAGTTGAATCAAAGTTCCTTTCAATCTTAACAATTCTGTCTCTGCAACTTTGGCAAGATACCGGGCATTGATAAGACGGTTGTATCCATCTGCCAGGCTTTGTTGAGCGGTGCGTAGTTCTATGAAAGTGGTTATCCCTCTTTTGAATCCTTCAAGAGCAATAAAAACGTTTTCCTTTGCCAGCAGTATGTTTTCCTCTTCTATCAACAATACCTTTTTCGCATTCTCATAATTCACAAACGCGTTACGCACACCAACATCGACATCTATTTTTTGTTGCTCGTATAACAATTGCTGCCGGCTATAATTCAGGTTTGCCTGCTCAATCAGGCGTCTTGTGTTCAGTGCGTTGAAGATGGGTATGTTAATGGTGAGTCCATAATTATATCCTTGCGTCTGGTTAAGCAACGGACCAAATGGATTAATGAGTTTCTGATTGTCAGTGTGTGAATAGTTATAGGCAGCATTAAACCAAACCGTGGGGGAAAGCTCTCCTTTTCTTTCATGAATTGACAGGCGGGCTATTTCAAAGTTTCGCTTTGCTGTCAACAGATCAAAGTTTGAATTCTCAATATTGTTTTCAATTTCTTCCTGGCGTATTCCCAGGTCAATTATAATGGTGTCGGCTACATCATAGGGCTTTGATAATTGAACACCGGTTAATGCATTGAGCTGTTCTTTCAGTTGGAGAATAAGGGCTTCCTGCTGAATGATCTGAGTTAAAAATGCATTCAGATCGACCTTGGCCTGAAGCAGCTCAGGTTTTCCTCCCGTTCCAACTTCAAGTTTTCTTTCTGCCAACTTAACACGTTCTTCACTTACAGCCATTTGCTCCTGTAAGGCTTTCAATTGTTGCTTCTGTCTTACAATTGCATAATAATTATTGATAATCTCAGCAATACTGTTTACCATTTGAGCTTTCACGTTAAGCTCACCTTGTTCCGCAATTTGTTTGATCCGTTCACGCGTAGCAAACATTCTCGTTCCATCAAACAACAGCCAGTCCAGAAATACTCCACCTGAAACATTGTTCGACTCCGCATTCCCACTGTTATTGCGACTTTCATCCTGAAACTCCAATTCCTGTTCACTTCTATTCCAAACTACCGAACCTGTGGCGTTAAGCTGTGGAACAAAAGCTGCCCATGCATAAGAATCATCAGTTGATGCAGACTCTGAATAATTGCGTGCAAGTTGTACATCATAATTTCTTTGCAATGCTAACGCAATAACTTGTTCAACCGAAACATGCTCTTGTGCAAGTATGTCATTCACTAAGCACATTAAGCCCAGTGACATTACAAAAAAACTAAATTTCATAGACGGCTTCTTCTTCGTGAGTAGGTTCTGCAACTTGTTTATCAAATTCAGTATGCTTACGTGGCCTTGACAGGTATGTGTAAATAGCCGGAATAACAAACAAAGTCAGGATAAGAGAGAACAATACACCTCCTACAACAACAATACCCAGTGGCTGGCGGCTGGTAGAGGCTGCTCCTAATGAAAGTGCAATTGGCAAAGTTCCCAATACCATCGTCAGGCTTGTCATCAGAATGGGACGTAATCGCATTTTTGATGCTTCGAGTACGGCCTCCATCTTAGACAATCCATCCTCCCGTTTTTGGTTGGCAAACTCTACAATCAAAATGCCATTCTTCGTTACCAAACCAATGAGCATAATCATTCCGATCTGCGAAAAGATATTTAATGTTTGTCCAAAAAGGGAAAGAGAAATAAACGCTCCTGCTATTGCTAAAGGAACTGTAAAGAGTATGGTGAGTGGATCAATGAAACTTTCAAACTGCGCAGCAAGAATCAGGTATACAAGTATAATGGCCAGTACAAATGCAAAGGATGTATTGCTGGCACTTTCTTGAAAATCACGTGATGTACCTGAAAGCGATGTAGTAAACGTTTCATCCAATGTACTTGCTGCAATATCTTCCATTGCTTTTATACCATCACCAATGGTGTAGCCCGGCGCTAAACCTGCAGAGATCGTGGCAGATTTGTAGCGGTTAAAGTGGTAGAGTGCAGGTGGCGTTGTAGATTCCTCAACCGTCACAACATTATCGATGGAAACAAGTTGGCCGGAGTTGGTACGAACATACAATCGCTTTAAATCATCCGGGTCATCGCGATTAATTCTATCTACCTGCCCCATCACCTGATATTGCTTTCCTTCTTTAGTGAAATATCCAAAGCGCAAATTACTGTATGCCAGTTGTAACGTCTGCGCTATGTCCCCAACACTAATTCCCAATTGTGTTGCTTTAAGACGATTGATTTGCACACGCAGTTCAGGTTTATTGAATTTCAAGTCAGAGTCAACACCTAATAGTACCGGATTATCATTTGCTGCTTCCAGCATTTTTGGCAGGGCTTCCTTTAGTTTTTCGAAATTGTTGTTTTGAATAACAAACTGAACGGGCAGGCCTCCTCTTCGATTAACAGAAATAGTTTCTTCCTGAATTGCAAAAGCACGTCCTTCACTAAAATGTCCGAGATTGCGAGCTACCATATTTACAATTTCCTCCTGGGAGCGTTCGCGATCTTCCGGATCAACCAACGTTATTCTTACAAAACCTGAGTTGGCAGAACCTGTTCCGCTGAAACCCGGTGCAGTGACAGAAAGTGCTGTACGATATTCCGGAACAGAGTCCATAACAAAAGAGACCATGCGCTGCACATATTTATCCATATAATCGTAGGATGTTCCCTCGGCTGCTGACATTTGCAGTCTGAATTGATTACGATCTTCTCTTGGTGCAAGTTCTGATTGAATGTTCGTACCAATTAAATATGCTGAACCAAAGCAGAGAGCTAATATTACAAATGCCATCCAGCGAACTTTGACAAATGCTGCAAGCCATCTTCGATAACCTTTTTCCATTCCATCGAAAAAGGGTTCAGTGACACGATAAAACCAGGAATGCTTTCTATGGTCACGCGTCAGCTTAACGCTTAGCACAGGTGTAAGTGTTAGCGAAACAAATGCACTGATCAATACTGCGCCTGCAATAACAACACCGAACTCACGGAACAATCGGCCTACAAACCCTTGTAGAAATAAAATGGGTAGAAATACAACCGCGAGCGTAACAGAAGTTGAAATAACAGCGAAGAAAATTTCTTTAGAGCCTTCCAATGCGGCCTTGTACTTATTCATTCCCTTCTCAAGCTTCTTGTAAATGTTTTCCGTAACCACAATTCCATCATCAACCACAAGGCCCGTAGCCAGCACAATACCAAGAAGGGTAAGCACATTAATTGAGAAGCCGCTGAGGTACATAATAAAAAAAGACGCCGTCAACGCAACCGGTATGTCAATCAATGGACGAATGGCGATAAGAAAATCACGGAAGAAGAAATAGATCACCAGCACCACTAAAAGAATTGCTATAAGCAAAGTCTCTTCCACTTCGGTGATGGATCGTTTTATAAAAACAGTCTGATCCAAAGCAATATTTAACTTGATATCGTCCGGAACTTCCTTCTTAATTTGTTCAAGACGTTTATAAAACTCATCCGCTATAGCAACGTAGTTTGCTCCTGGCAGCGGGGTAATAGCCAACCCTACCATGGGGATGTTGCTCTCCCGTAAAATAGTTTCTTCATTTTCCGGACCGAGTACTGCCTGACCGATATCTTTTAATTTTATATCGCCTGTTACACCAGATCGAATGATCACATTGTTAAAATCTTCTTCTGTGTACAAGCGCCCAAAAGTCCTTACCGTTAATTCTGTAGCATTACCGGCAATTTTTCCTGAAGGAAGTTCAACATTCTGCCGTGTCAGCGCTTGTTGAATATCCAGCGCTGTCAGATTATATGCACTTAATTTTGCAGGGTCCAACCAAATACGCATAGCATATTTTTTTTCCCCCCATATGCGGATATTACTTACCCCCTGAATGGTTTGAAGCCGTTCTACAAGATTATTGGTTGCGTATGCTGTAAGTTCCAGTGGGCCTCTGGTGTCACTTTGAACCGTCATAGAAATGATAGCATCAGCATTGGCATCAGCTTTTTGAATTACGGGAGGATTAGTCAGATCCTGAGGCAAGGACCTCACTGCCTGAGATACCTTATCCCGAACATCATTTGCGGCAGCCTCCAGGTCTACACCCAATTCAAACTCTACATTGATATTACTCGCGCCAACACTGGAAACCGAAACTATATTTCGTATACCTGCAATACCATTTATAGCTTCTTCCAAAGGCTCGGTAATTTGAGACTCAATGATATCTGCATTTGCGCCGGAATAATTTGTGCGCACATTAACATTGGGCGGATCGATGGCCGGGTAGTCGCGAATGCCAAGGTATGAGAATCCAATTACCCCGAATATCACTAAGATGATATTCATGACAATGGCCAGGACGGGTCTTCTTAAACTCAGTTCTGATATATTCATACAGATGAGTAATTAATCTTTTGTCAATAAAGTTCTTTGCAGGGCTAGTAACTATGTACTTTGCCCAAATTCACTTTTCCATTTGGCCGTATGGCCATCATTCCGGTAATAATTACCGTGTCACCAGCCTGAAGTCCCGATGTTATTTGAACAAATGCGGAATCACGTATTCCCGTTTCAACTATTCTAAATTCAATGCTGTCATTTTTATAAACGATCACCTGTTTGTTCCTGGCCTGGGGTATAACAGCCTGTGTTGGCACCATTAAAGCATTGTCATTTTGACCAAGCTGAAGATTTACCCGCGCAAATGCTCCGGGCACTAATTCAGGATGCGACTCATTTACAAGGGCGCGGACTCTTAATGTGCGCGTGTTTTCATCGACACTATTCTCAGTAGCAATTACGGAAGCCTGATGGAATTGAGTTCCTCCATCCACTTTAAATTTTACGCTGTATCCTTTTGAGATATTTTTCGCATACTTTTCGGGTACGGCAAATTCAAGCTTAAGTTGAGTTACCTGGCGAATAGTAGTGATGATATCTGCTGGAGAAAGGTATGCCCCCAGGCTTACATAGCGCAACCCCAATTTGCCAGCATATGGGGCCCGTATTTCTGTTTTTGAAATGGCTATTTGTGTTGCCAGTATATCTGCACGAAGATTTTCAACATCAAGTGTAGCAAGATCATAATCCTGCTGACTGATGCCATTGATCTTCAATAATTCCCGCTGACGTTCTTCTGATTTGTCTGCTATTTGTAATTGTACTTGAAGCTTTTTAAGGTGCGCCTGAAGATCTCCATCAAAAAGTTTTACCAGGAGTTTTCCTTTGGAAACAAGGCCACCTTCAGGGATATCAAGATTCGTAACTCTGCCGCTGACCTCACATCGTATTTGTGTTTCTTCTTGTGGTAAAAGCGTTCCCGGCACTTCAACGTTTTCACTTACCTTTTGTGGTTGAACCAAAAAGCCATCCGCCTGCACCGGACCTTGCTGTCGTGGGCCAGACGCGCCTGCTTGTTTCTTTGCATTACATGCAGCAAGAATCAGGATAAGAAAAAAAAATACAGCGTTACACTTCAAAATAGTCGATGTTAAGTCCTTGAAAAATATCTATTGTGCATTATGCAGGAATTCTTCCCCGCATAAATACTTTATGCAATTCAATCACCTGTGGTATTATCAAATGCGAGTTATCATTCATGATTACACTGTTTGCCATTCTGATCTTTTTTTCTTCCGGCCACTGTTGGGCAATTATATCTCTAATTTGATCCACTGTTCGCCCTTTATCTCTCTTTATTACACGTTCAATGCGCATATCCTCAGGAGCAGATATTACAATTACCCAATCCAATGAGCGGTAAGACTCTGACTCATAGAGTAAAGCTGCTTCTTTAATAACATAGGTAAAATGAAGATGTTTGTTTATCCACTTCTCATAATCCTCCGCCACGCGAGGGTGAACCAATTCATTCAACACTTTCAGCCTGGATGGTGCTGGAAAAACTTCTTCACTTAAAAATCCCCGGTTTAAACTACCATCCGAATGGTAAGACAATTCTCCGAATTCTTTTTTGATCTGTGATATGAGTATTCCATCGGTGGTCATTACATTTTTCGCCCGGCTGTCGGCATCATAAACGGGGATACCCAGGCATTTGAATATTCTGCAAACCAGACTTTTACCTGAACCAATTCCTCCGGTAATTCCTATTTGCAATGGTGTCTTCACGGATCAATAAGTGATGCGGATGGTGTCTATTTTGACCAGTTCAGCATGCAGAGGCAATCCTACCAATGTTGGACGAACCTTAATATTTCCTTTGCTAAAGGCTTTTAAATCAACCACTGCCCTCAGGCTGTCCCAGGGAAAGGACTGAACCATACTTTGCTGAATGCGTATTGTTGCCGGTAATTTGGCAACCTCCATTTTGGGTTGCGCATTCCTGGGAATGTTAGTCAGTTCAAGCCGTACCGTGTCGGTCATTTCAACAAATCTTTCTACGCTGAAAGACAGTCTTACACGTGAAGGAAACATTGTGATGAAATTTCTACCCGGAACATTAACTCGTATCTCCTCATCGAAGTCTTCATCAATTTCGCTGACTGCTATGGTTAAAGAATAAGGTTCAGGCAAAGCGGTGATCATCTTAAGTGGCCCCTCAAGCAGAAGGGAGTCTGGACTTATATTAATGGGTCCTACTATTCCAAAATCCCGATGGATATAGCCCGGAACAGAATCAGATGAGAGCGAAAGCCATCGTCTTCCTTTGGGTTCAAAGTCGATGTATAGTGTATCATTAACAACAAAGTTTATTTGAAGGGTCTCCAGTTGACTTGCCAGTAATGCAGGCAGCGTACTTCCACTACCAACAATTTTCTTTATTGTAGATGGACGATCAAGTGGAATAACCAGCGGTTGTTCCCGTAAGCCTATCGTTTTCCTGAAGATATCCCACCCCATACCAGTGACGTTAAGTCTTAGTTCATCCTGTAACGGCTTAACAGGAATATAATTCCGGTCATCGTAATCAAAGCGTAGCGGAAAGCTAATGGTGGTTGTATAATTTTTATTTAATGCATTGAAAAACCAGAAAATTGTAGCTGCCAGAACGCAAAGACTAATTGGCCGCCAGTTTTTTCTGTTAAAATGTAACAGGTTGAATAGTGAATTCAACAATCTCATAACCCTTTAATTATTAATGAGAGCATCATTTACTAATATAAAACATTTATCAACAGATGTTAACCAATGTTGAAAAGTAGGCAATAGGCAATCGCAGTAGGCAAAATTGCCTATTGCCATTTGCTTACTGCCATTTTTTCGTTTGTATCAAAGATTTTTTGAATGAACTAAGTAGCACTAAATCACCAAACGATTAATATGTTGGAGGTCAAGTTACAATTTTTAATCGGGCAATTATTGAAAGTGTTGGTAACGAATAGGGCATCTCTAAAAACTTTTTTTTATTGGCCTCATCCCTTCCCTTCTCCGATTGGAGAAGGACAGCGGAGGTTTTTAGAGATGCCCATAAAAGAAAGATCGTATCACAATTTAGAAATCAGAATCCTTCGTCATCATCTTCCTCTTCTTTTTTCTTTTCATCTTTCGGGGGCTCCTGTTTCATGACTGGAACATTCGCAGGAACGACTTCGCTATCTCTGTTGGTCACGACACTGCCTGCATAAAGATTGTAAGGAGCTTCAATGCCGTAGTACTCTTGCCTGAATCGATTTATGAAAGACAATGTTTCTTCATCACTTCCCGGGACGAAGGCCACCTCTCCGATTTTTGCCTTTCCGGCATTTGTTCTTTTTGATATGATTGTGTTAAAAGCATTATTGGACGACTGAACTAACACGCGGCTACCTTCAAAGCCAAAATAATACCATGATTCGGGGGAAGCTTTAATAAAGAGATTAAAAACAGAACTGCCATCTTCACCTCTTTTCACTTCAAGAAAACCTTCGAAACCACCGTTGATATCATGCTGCAGAATATTTGAAATACCGACCGAGCCCTCACTATAGAAAGCCTTCTTTTTGTCCGACCATTTTAAATTAACATTTGATACCACCAGGGCTCTAGCCAAAGGATTTAACGTTCCCAATGAAACATACTTTGCCAAACTCTGCTGCTCAAAATCTTTGACGGCTCTTTCGCCAATAATATCTGCAACCTTATACAGGAGTTCGGTTTGATCTCCTAACCCATCATCAGCTCCTTCATTCTTAATTACATTTTGTATGTCGGTTGCCATAATGTCCAGGGCTTGCGAGGGAATATTGGAAGTTATCGCCATCAGGCTGTTCATTCGTATTTCATTGTTGGCAAGATTTCCGCTACCGAGAGCAGATGCCTTGATAGAAAAGTCACCAACATTTTGAACAAGATTTATCGGGCCTTCAAATCTGATCTGGCGCGATTCATCATTGTATGAAAATACTTTTCCCGAAAGCTTATTGCCAGCAGCCTTCTCACGGTCTTCGATTCTATACTCTTTAGATTCCGCATCATAGTGAAGTGTTCCGCTGGGGATAAACAAATCATCATCGTCATCGCTACGCTTGTCATTCAAAAAAGTAATGTAGAGATGGTTGTCTACAGCAAAATGCAATCCTGCGTCAACTTTCTTACTATCTTCATTAAGCGCGTTATCAAAGTCAACCAATACCTCGGGTTCGTCTCCCGTCTGAGCGTATTGAATCCATGGATTAGTGCCATCAATATTTTTAATGTTAAGCTTTACGTAACCATCAAGTTGTAGCGCCGGCTTGGAAGCAAACATTTTCATGTTTCCCTTATAATACATACCCGCCCCTAAAACCAGGTTAGCCTTCTCGGTAACTTCCCCCGTAGCCACTGTTTGGAGCGTCGGGTTGAGGTCATTATTTTTTTTCTTGCGTTTTGAAAGGTCAATATCATCCATCGCTTCGAGGTGAAAGTCGGTCATCTTGATAGCGAAGGTGTCTTGCAAAACGTTTACATACTGATAAGTAGCATGACCACTAAACTCTTTCCGCGACTTAATATCAACTACACCTTCCGTAAGCCGGTGATAACCGTTTAGCGTATCCAGAATGATGGTTGTGTTTGTCAGCGTACCAATTTTCGCGTTTTCCAGAATTAATACCTCATTGTTTTCCGGTGTTATCTTGGCATCGGCTACAATGATGTAGGGTATGCCGCTTACCTTTAGCTCCTGGGTTGTGAGATCATACTCCGCGTGATCAGCATTGAAAGCGAGTGAATCAAGTTCTTCTCTTGTCGTGTAGAAATAGGAATTTTCAATTGCTACATCGGGGTTTTTGTTCATCACAATCTTCTTTGTCTCGAAATCCATCCGGGCATTTGGAATGGACGTCTTCACTTGCGCATAAGGAAAGTTAATAGCAGCGACACCTTCCACTTCAGGACTTATATCTGCATAATTCTCATCAACATTATAGCTAACCCGAATATCCGTTCCAAACAATAACGGTTTTTTCGGATCATTACTGTTTGCCCTGAACTTTGCGTGTCGTGCCGTGAGTATTGTGTTTCCAAAAAGAATTTCTTTAGACAATAATTCCGTCCCTCTTGTATCCAATCTGCCCGCCCCTGTAACACCTTCTTTGGAGATTGCGATTTCACCATTAAGTTGTGCCGTTGAATCATAGAAATTAAAAGGCGCATGAAGATTCTTCAGCATCATCCGATCTTCCTTCGGATACCATTTCATTTCAAAATCAGGTAGCGATGCCTGCGGAAATATAACTGAACCGAATTGTTTCTCTTCAATCCTTGCTCTGTTACCAATTGTTGTTACTGAATCGGGATAAAAAATAAAGTCGGGTGAATTAACCGTTGTTGCCAGGAGTTGTATTTTACCGCTGGCGCGTAGCCCGCGATTAGAAAGTGTTATTGCTCCATTGAGCCGGCCATCACCCTTATACAATTGATAACCAGTTTTTGGAACAGCATGATCAAAGCCTAAAGATTTATCCGGCATGGTGCGTAACTTCTCTTTAAAGCTTGGAAACACACCACTCGAAACAAACTGACCTTCAAAATTCAAAGACGAAAGATCGGTGTCATTTAAACTATCCAATTTAAAAGGTGGTACAGCAAAAAATATGGAACGATCATACACACCACCCAATACTTCTTCACGGTCAAAATAAATAACACCACCTGTTGATGCATCCATCTTTGGGTAGGCTGGTGTCTTTTGCTTACCGGATTTGTTGTTCGGCCGACTTATATATAACACTCCGGAGCTTTGTGAAATATTTCCTAATCCACCTTCTGCTGCCGTCAGTGAGTCGGCACCCACAAGAGAGTTATTTACCTTTCTCCGCGTAGCCTGCCCCTTAGCATTTTTCTCTGTAACATAGAAGTTGATGGAATCTATCTTGGGAAGATTGATGAAGAAGCTGTCGTACTTAAGGGTAAAGTTTTTACCACTTATTTCGTAGCCACCGGCATTTACCGTTCCATCGAATTTGATATCACGATTCTGCAGAATAATAATAATACCTTCATGAGGCTTTACAACAACGTTAAGCGAGTCACTCACACTAAACTCCTCAACACCACGAACGGTCATGTACCGATTGGGAAAGTTAATTGTTGCGTTGGCTGAACTATCTATGACAGAATGAATCTTCAGGTTATCAAAATCAGATTCTTCCTTAAAAGATTTGTAAACTTCAATTGCTTTCTCCCGCACACGAACGCGATCCGTTTTTGTATCGTAGTAAATCATTCCCTTTTGGGAAAGGAATTCCAGCGCCATACGAATTTCTGCAACGTCTTTCCTGGAATAATTGGCCAGATCCCCTCCATAAAATTCGCGCACCCTATTCTTAAGACAATAACCTGCTACCAATGTGAGCGGATGAAAACTGAATGACTTTCCTTTTAGCAATCTGAAATCTTCAGGACTGTAATGATCAACGGATTCGATAACCATCGGGTCAGTGTTGCGTGCACCATCCGTGAAAAGATCAAGGCTGTCCGATTTAAGATCCCATTTAATAACGTCAGCATTAAAATCAACATTAAAGAAAGGTGATGAATAAGGGGTATAGTGCATGCCGCCTTTTTCATGTTGAATCACTACTCGCTCACTGCCAAAGTAGTATTTCAATCTTACGCTGGGATGAACGATAGAGTCATTACTCTGGTATATCTTTAGTCTTGTATTCGTTGCTGCAACAGTTGAATCCTGGAATTCAAACAGAGGAGATTTTGCCGTAAACTTTCTCTGTCCGTCCACTGTCACTTCAATGGTTGATAAATCATTGTTTACGGAAGCGCTGGCAACTCTTTTTCCTAACAGGGCAAATCCTCCGCGATACGTCATGCTTTCACTGCCAAAACCTTTTATATCTAAATCACTTTGGTATGACTTAAATCGCGGATAGCTGGAGTCAACTGAATCTTTTCTTGGCTGACTTTTAAATTCAAATGTTCCGGCAACGGCGCCTGGTGTTTTTCCTACATAATTCAATTTTACAAGTTCCGCTTTCAATTCGGGTTTCCCTGATTTGATCGTGTAAGTTGTGAAATCACAATACACTGACTCAGGACTAAGTCCGGCAGGAGACCAGTCAAATCTTCCGCTTTCACCTACGAAGGTGCCGTCGATCAAAGCATAAGAGCCTTTTGTGTTTTTTAAAAACACGGAGTCGTACTTCGTAACAAAATTTAAAGTAAGCGCATTAAAGCGAATGACAGGTCCATAAACTTCAGGTTGTACCGGAGGCGTCATCCATGCAGGCATTTGCTGTTGTAGTTCTTCCTGTTGAGTATCATATGTTTCCTCATCATAGGCATCTTCAACTGGCGCATCAGACCATAAGTCTTCAGTTGCTTCAATATCACTGGAAGTTTCATCCCAGGTAGTCGATGGTGGAGGAGCAATGTATTCAAAATGATAATTGTCATCACGGGCATAAAGCCTGAATGCTCTATCGTAATTCAAAGCATGATATTGAAAAAACTTCCGGCTTCGCTCGAAAAAATTAGCCGCAACTTTTGCTTCGAGATTTTCAATTACTTGTTGCGATACCGAAATGTATTCAGAAAGTTTTGATGCATCAGCATGTTCAACATTTACAGCATTGGCCAATGCATTGAAGTAACTCACTGATGTTTTGAAAGGATATTTTTTCTTCCGCATCAGAAAGGTCTGCTTACGGATGCTGTTTTGTTGATCGATTCCAAGTTTGGACCAGGCATCAACAAAGCTCTGCCCTATTTCTATGCTGGTGGTATTCCTGGTTCGGTCGAGCACAGCTTTCACGCTGTCCGGAAAACTAAGGGGTAGGCTGGATGAGCTCTGCACGTTAGTTCCCTGGGCAAGTACACCCGTCAATACGGAAAAAATCAATACTAAAAGTATGACGTACCTCACAAGATAAAAGGGTCAAAATTCGTAAATAATGCTCAAATAAGCTAAAGACTCTCAGTTGATACAACGTAAAGAAGCGTTGTATTAGTTTTTTGTAAGATTAATTGATTTTATGTCGTATCCGCTTGAGAATCAGCCACGACCTAAAAGAAGCGATGCCCAGGATTCTTTGGCATAACTGCTGATCTTATGCAGGCCAAATGATTCACCTTTTTCCACCAGTTCGCCAATATCAGTTTCATAAAAACCGCTCATGAGAAGCACTCCTTTAGGCTCTAAATGTTGAACATATAAGCCAATTTCTTCCAACAAAATATTCTTGTTGATGTTTGCCAGGATAATGTCAAAATGATTATCAAATGGTAGCTCGCTTAACTTCCCTTGTTGAATATGAATGTTGTTGCATTGATTTACTTCTATGTTCTCCGTTCCATTGATAACGCTCCATTCATCGATGTCAAATGCTTCAACCTCTTTTGCTCCCAGCTTGCTTGCCATGATGGAAAGTATTGTTGTTCCGCAACCGGCATCCATCACTCTTTTGTTTTTATGATCAATGTTCATTTGATTTTGAATCATCAGGTAAGTCGTTTGGTGATGGCCGGTACCAAATGACATTTTTGGCGTGATGATGATTTCAAATGGATAGTGTTTGTCGGGTTTATGAAAGTGTGCGCGGATTAAACACTTGTCTTCAACAATGATGGGCTCATAATTTTTTTCCCACTCTTCATTCCAGTTTCGCTTTTCTATTTTATCAACCTGGAAATGTATTTCAGTTTGTTGCTGGTAGCGGTCTATGATTTCTTTTATACCAGATTCATTAAATCTTTCCTCTTCAATGTAGGCTTCAAAACCGTTGATGGTTTCCATGAACGTGTCGAAACCTGCCTCACCTAATTCTGCAATGAGGATTTCTGAAAACGATGCGTCACATGTAACAGTGAGTTTAATGTAATCCATCAAACAGAAGATATTTAGTTGAGAGTTATGTGCACAAAGATTTCCTTTAATCAAACAATCAAGGTTCCTGCATTGCGTGTCGTGATCGTTCGCATTTCATAGAACATGCCCAGTCGACACGCTGGCATTTATTATTCATTTAACCCGGAGCTAAGCTCCGGGCTACAGACAGGAAATCCCTACGGGATTATAATTATTCAACCAGTTCCTTAATCTTCCCACTACAGCTGAACTAAAAAAGATTATCAACATGCGCTTGCTTAAACCATAGAAATCACTGAGAAGTTTCTTCGTGTCACTCTGTGCGCCCTTTGTGTTCTTTGTGCAATAACTACGCGGATTTAATAATCTCTGTAAACTCCCTCGACTTTAACGAGGCACCTCCTACCAGACCCCCATCTACATCGGGACAAGAAAAAAGTTCTTTTGCATTTGCTGCGTTAACACTGCCGCCGTATAGAATAGAAATTTCATCGGCAACAGCTTGTCCGTATTTAGAAGCGAGGAGTTTTCTTATCACAGCGTGCATATCCTGTGCTTGCTGTGAGGTAGCGGTCTTTCCTGTACCAATAGCCCAAACGGGTTCATAAGCGATTACAATTTTTTTGATGGATGTTTCATCAAGATGAAAGAGACTTTCTTCAACCTGTTTTTTCACCAGTTCCTCATGTTCTTCTTTTTCGCGAACATCCAATGGTTCGCCACAACAGAAGATTGGTGTCAATTCATTCTTAAGAGCCACATCAACTTTCTTTGCCAGCAATTTTCCGTCTTCTCCGTAATACTGCCTGCGTTCACTGTGTCCAAGAATTACATAGGGAATTCCCATTGACTTTAACATGGGCGCTGAAACCTCACCTGTATAAGCACCGGATTCATTTTCATTACAGTTCTGTGCCCCAACAGAAATTACCGAATTGTTGCCCAGTTGATTTTTGATTGTGAGCAAGTAAGGAAAAGGTGTGCAGAAAATGACTTTTGCATTTCCCTTCACTTCATCAGCTACCATACTCATGATCTCCGAAGCAAGGATCTTTCCTTCTTCAAGTGTTTTATTCATTTTCCAGTTACCAGCTACAATTTTTGAACGCATAGATTTTGGGTTTGATCTTTAATCATTTAAGGGCCGCTAACTTAAAGCTTAAAGCGGAAAGCTTAAAGCGAAAAGCCAATTTGTTTTAAGCTTTAAAGAGACTCTAGCTTTCAGCTTTACGCTTTTCGCTTTAAGCTTTCTACTCTACCTCGGTTTGTATCTCGACTCTTTAAATATCTTCTGTGCATCATTCATTTGCATCAATTGCGGCAGGGTTACGTCAGGATGTACTTCCATATACTTCTCTACAATTTGCCAGCCTACCCATTGTGCGATACGGCCGGGGCATTTCTCACCTACCTCTAAGGTTTTAGGTCTTTCCCCCAGGAATTTTTGCTTTGTAACATGACTGTTTGAAAAAATAACCTCGTCTTCAATGAGTCGTGCCCAAATAAGGTTTTCATTCTGCCGCGCGCCTTCCATTTCTTCTTTGCTATACCAGATGAATGTACTATCAGGTACACAGGGCAACATGTGTTTGGCGAAGTAAAATGATTTTCCGTAAGTAATCATATCAGCAACAACAGTTTTATCCTCCAGGTTTGTTTTATTAAACCGTTCGCTAATACCGAATATCAGAAGGCATGATGGCACAATATCTTCCGGTTCATAACGGGTAAGAAGATAGTCATACAAACGTGGCCGGTACTTTCCTTTTGTTCCGAGGTAATAATCAAGCCCGACAATAATTAATGAATCTGTAATGACAAGATCGGTCTCGAGTCCTGAAATGACCGTTTGAATTTTTGGTGGTGTAAAATCAGGATAATAGTATTTTATGTTGTTGAACGCCTCCTGAAATTGTAGTTTGAGATCCGACAGGTCGCCAAATATTTTTTTTGTTTCGATAAGTAAGGTATCAAATCCAGGATGTGTAAATCGCTCATACATCGTGTTAATAAAAACTGAGTCACCAGCATAATTCTGTTGACGCAGGAAAAGATAATCTCTCATCACATGGTGACGGGTGAAGAACTTTACCAGTTCCTCTTTGGATTTAATAGATGCAATAGAATCCTCTAACTGAGTAAATTCAAATTCAACAGATGCTTTTACATTCGGAACAAAGGCGCATTCCTCTTTGTCTTTTTCACATCCGATTAATAATACAAAGACAAACAGCAGAACTATTAATTTTTTAGAATTCATTAGTGCAAAAATCTAATTAATTAGCGAATTAGCCAATATTTCACGCTAAGCACGCAAAGTCTAATTCGCAAAGACCGCATGCATTATACATTTACTTTACGTTTGGATTTTCTCTGCAGTTTTTGCGTGAAAGAGCATTGGCTGATTAAATTCATTTACTCTCAAAAGATAAGCGCCCCGTTGGTTTATCCCTTACAAGTCTCATGCTTCTTACAATTTCTCCTGTTGTTACATGAACAAGATTGGACTGATCATCAAACAATTCACACAAAATATCATTTGTTATTTCTATTACATTCAGTTTTTTCACATTTGATACAAGCAGATAACAAACAATCGCTTCCCCTTCCTCCTCCTGCCCCAGGTAACGAATGGTTTGTACTTTATTATCCAGGCTGATTTTGAAATGACTGAGAACATAAGAAGAAATAAGTTTGTCCGTAGACAATCCGGCAGGTGGATTTAAAATGTCAAGATCATTTTTGTTTTGCTGGAGACGAATAGCATTTTCAAGATCATCAACAAATATTCTCATCATGATCTCCAGCTCCTTCTCCTTTTCATCGAATTCGATTTCAGCAACCGAAATGTGAAGCGGATGGAATATTTTAGTCGGGAAGTCCGAATGCCCGGAAGTCCGAAAGTAAGGCTGATGTAACGCAAAGATTAATACCGAAAGTAAAACTTTAATCATTCAATTATTCATTCTCCAATTTCCCTGATACCATTAACCATATAACATTTAACGATTCCAAAATTAAGCATTATACTTGAGCCCCTATTCGTATGAGCTCATTTCGACTTTACTTTGATTTAGGCAGAGATCATATTCTCGATTATGCCAATGGTTATGATCACATTTTATTTGTGATTGCCTTATGTACCCTCTACACATCACGGGACTGGAAGCAGGTGCTTATTCTTGTAACGGCATTTACTGTAGGGCATTCTATAACCCTGGCCCTTGCCACACTCAATTTGATTAAAGTCAAAAGTGAATGGATTGAGTTCCTGATTCCCGTTACCATTTTTATAACCGCTGTTTCCAATATTTTTAAGAAAGAAGACGCCTACAGTGACGGGAAAATCCAAATTAATTATGCCTTTGCATTATTTTTTGGTTTGATACATGGCATGGGTTTCTCGAACTACCTAAGAGCGATTTTAGGAAAAAGTGAAAATATTCTTACACCGTTATTTGCTTTCAATGTGGGCCTTGAGTTTGGCCAACTCATTATAGTGGTGATATTCTTGTCTTCTTGTTTTATCTTTGTCGATCTATTTGGAATATCCCGGCGTGACTGGAAGTTGGTGATTTCTTCAGGGGTGGCGGGCATTTCTCTCATGCTAATGAAAGAAACAGCGTTTTGGTAATACCCTTAAGTATTATTCTCTAAATAAATTTATTGACACAATAAGGTATATGTGATGAAGCGAGTGATAATTATTGTATTGGTAATCCTGACTCAAAAGGGTTTTTCTCAACAACAATGGCAGGGCAAGTTTGAACAAATGGGGCAGATGCTGCCAACTCCAAATGAATACCGAACCGGATCAGGTGCGCCAGGGGCAAAGTACTGGCAGCAGCAGGCGGATTATGTTATCAATGTAGAATTGAATGATGATACGCAACAAATCACCGGAAAAGAAACCATAACCTATTACAATAACGCTCCGGAAAGCCTCACTTTTCTTTGGCTTCAGCTTGATCAAAACATTTTAGCTGAGGATAATCTTACACAAAAAACAAAAACAAATAAGGTTGAAGATGGAGCAAGCGCTAAAGATGTTGCCGATAAATTTGCACTTCACAAACCTGCCGGTGGCTACACTATCACTTCAGTAAAGAATAACGATAAGGCCTTACCTTATTTAATCAACCAAACCATGATGCGTGTTGATCTTCCTCAGCCGCTTGCATCAGGACAGCAATTTACTTTTTCTATTGAGTGGTCTTTTAAGATTGGTGACAGAATGCTTGATAGGCAGCGCAGCGGAATGGAATATTTTATTGAAGATGGAAATTACATTTATACGATTGCTCAATTTTTCCCGCGCATGTGTGTGTATGATGACGTTGAAGGATGGCAGAACAAACAATATTTAGGCAGAGGTGAGTTTGCTTTATCGTTTGGTAATTATAAAGTTCGGATAACAGTTCCGGCTGATCATCTCATAGCAGCTACCGGCACATTGATGAATGCAAAAGATGTGTTAAGCAAAGGGGAACTGGAGCGATTTGAAAAAGCTAAAACAACTTTTGACAATCCGGTGATAATCGTTAGCGAAGAACAAGCTATCGCGAAAGAAAAATCGAGATCGAAAGAGAAAAAGACATGGGAGTTTCACGCTGAAAATGTTCGTGACTTTGCTTTCGCATCATCGCGAAAATTTATTTGGGATGCTATGGCTGTAAAGATTGGAAATAAAACTCCTTTAGCCATGTCATTCTATCCGAAAGAAGGTAATCCGTTGTGGGAATTGGAATCGACAAAAGCAGTAAAAAATACATTAGTCACTTATTCGAAATACACAATTGATTATCCCTATCCGGTAGCCATCTCTGTTCATACAGCAGACATTGGCATGGAATATCCGATGATATGTTTTAATTACGGCAGACCTGTTAAAGGTGTATATAATGATGTGCTTAAGTATAGAATGATCGGAGTTATTATTCACGAGGTAGGTCATAACTTTTTTCCCATGATTATCAACAATGATGAACGTCAATGGGCATGGATGGATGAGGGACTAAACTCTTTTTTGCAATTCAGAACAGAGCAGGAGTGTTATGAGAACTTCCCTTCCAAACGAGGGCCAGCCAGTTTGCTTGTTCCTTATATGAAAGGTGAAAAAGATATGTATCGCCCGCTGATGACTAATCCGGAACAAATTATTCAGTTGGGCCAGGAACAATATTCGAAATGTGCAGCTTCGCTAAACATCCTTCGCGAAACGGTGATGGGACCTGAACTGTTTGATAGAGCTTTTAAAGAATATGCACAGCGCTGGGCCTTTAAGCAGCCCAAGCCTGCCGACTTTTTCAGAACAATGGAAGATGCATCAGCCGTTGATCTGGATTGGTTTTGGAAGGGCTGGTACTATACAACTGATAACGTAGATATTTCTGTTGACGATGTTAAGTGGTATCGCTTAAGCAATCAAAAAACCAATCTTGAGAATCGTGAAAAAAATGTGAGGAATGATGTAGGGGTAAAAAATCAAATTCAAGGTCCTGAACCATTTCATGTTTTCCCAACCGATAGCAGATTTTATGGTGAATTCAGAAACCGGATTGATGATGCTTCGGTTATCTCCCGCTTAGAAGAAAAGAATATTTATGAAGTTAAACTGAGTAATCGCGGCGGGCTGGTAATGCCTGTTATCATTCAGTGGACGTACAAAGACGGCACGAAAGAGATTGAGCGCATACCGGCAGAGATATGGAGAACAAATGAACAGGAGGTAACTAAAGTATTTGTCAAAGACAAGGAAGTAGTAAATGTCCTTTTTGATCCACTGCAGGAAACTACTGATGTTAATAGTGAAAACAATTCCTTTCCACGTGTAACGCAAAAGAGTAAGGTCGATTCATTTAAGGATAAAGAAACACAAAACTCTACACCTGGATATTCACCAAAAAACGGGGCAAAATCTTCGCCCTAAATCCTTGCTCTGCTAACCCAACCCACCACATAAAAGAATAATTAATAAATTGTATAAAAGTCCCCGATCGAAATGGTTAAGATTTCATATATCATCCTCTCCATAATATTTTGTTTTGGTATCATTTCAAGTCGTGGTCAACAACAATGGAAAGGAAAATTTGAGCAACTCGGCCCAAATGAAATTCCAACACCCAATAGTTATCGAACAGCAAGCGGTGCTCCTGGTTCGAATTACTGGCAGCAACGTGCAGACTATGTTATCGAAGCCGAAGTCAATGATGAAAAGCAAGAGTTAACCGGAAAAGAGGTTATCACGTATTACAACAATTCTCCTGAACCACTTAATTATCTCTGGGTTCAACTCGATCAAAATATTTTTTCAAAAAATAGTTTTACAAACCTGACGAAAGAAGGAGCCATATACGATTCATTGCCCGCATATCTTCTTACCTATAGCAACATTGCCCTTGCCGATTACGAAGGAGGATTTAATATCAAATCTGTAAAAGACGCAAACGGGAAACCTTTGCCTTATGTAATCAACTACACCATGATGCGCATCGATCTTCCTTCTGCTTTGAAAACAGGAGAGAAGGTTTCTTTTTCCATTGAGTGGAACTATAAAGATTATGAACGCATGATGTTTCAGGACGGACGGGGCGGATATGAATATTTCCCCAGGGATGGTAACTACCTGTATGCTTTTACAGAATGGTATCCACGCATGTGCGTATTCGATGATTATGAAGGATGGCAAAACAAACAATTTACAAGTCAGGCTGAGTTCGCATTGACTTTTGGAAATTTTGATGTTAAGATCACCGTACCCTCTGATCACATTGTTGGTGCAACAGGAACGCTTCAAAATCCAAAAGATGTACTGACAAAAGAACAACAGGAACGATTTGAGCGCGCAAAAAAATCATTTGACAAACAAGTCTTCATTGTTACAGAATCCGAAGCCAAAGAAAAAGAGAAACAACATTCATCAAAGAAAAGTACCTGGAACTTTCGCGCTGAGAATGTGCGTGATTTTGCTTTTACTTCTTCGCGAAAATTTATCTGGGATGCAATGGCTGTAAAAGCAGGGAACAATACTCCTCTAGCCATGTCTTTATATCCAAAAGAAGGGAATCCGTTGTGGGAAAAAGAATCAACTAAAGCTATTAAAAATGCGCTGGAAGTTTATTCAGCAAGAACAATTGATTATCCCTATCCAGTAGCCTATGCAGTTCATACGGCTGATATTGGTATGGAATATCCCATGATCTGCTTTAACTGGGGAAGGCCTTCACCGGAGGGAAAATATTCCCAGGCTACCGCGCTAAAAATGATCAGTGTTATTGTACATGAAGTCGGGCATAATTTTTTCCCCATGATTGTCAATTCCGATGAACGTCAATGGGCATGGATGGATGAAGGCATCAATACATTCCTGGAAGGAGAGACTGTTCGCGAGCGCTACCCGGTATTCAATTTTACAGAAGGACTACCGAGAAGTATAACCAGCTACATGCGGGGAGATAAAAGTGAAATGCGCCCTGTAATGACTTCGGCTGATAATGTTCCTGAATTAGAGTATAGTCCAAACGCATACTATAAGCCGGTGGCAGCACTTACACTTCTGCGCAATACAGTAATGGGTCCTGAACTTTTCGATAAAGCTTTTAAAACTTATGCAGAGCGCTGGGCTTTTAAGCATCCTAAGCCAGCTGATTTTTTCCGGACAATGGAAGACGCTTCTGCTGTTGATCTCGACTGGTTTTGGCGCGGATGGTTTTATGGAACCGATGCCGTAGATGTAGACCTGGAAGAAGTGAAATGGTTTAAAGTAAATCCACAAACGAAAGATCTTGAGAACAGGGCAAAGAAAACCAAAAAGGAAACGATAGCTCAAGGTGATGAAACTGCAAATGATTTTAGCAACGGCCCGCAACCTTTAACTGTAATGCAAACACCTTCTTTCGCCTATGGCGAGTTTCGTAATAAGATGGATGACCAAAAATTCATTCAATCATTAGCGGATAAAAACATTTACGAAATCACCATTAAAAACATTGGCGGATTGGTTACACCCCTCATCATTGAATGGACTTACAAAGATGGGTCAAAAGAAATCGATCGTTTACCTGCGGAAATATGGCGCATAAATGAAGAAGTGGTTACTAAGGTATTTGTGAAAACCAAAGAAGTTGTAACTGTTGTAATAGATCCAAATTTTGAAACAGGCGATGTTAATATCCGGAATAATTTCTTTCCGAAACAATCTACATCAAAGTTTGATACATTCAAGAAACAGGTGAATTGATTCTAACGCATTTAGTCCCGCAGATTTAGCGCGATCTGCGGGAAACAACTCAAGACAAATTACTTCCTAAACAACGTAACCGCATTTTCTAAATCCACATTTCCTCCGCTAAAAATTATTCCAACACGTTTATTTAAGAATTTCTCCTTCTGTTTCATGACTGCAGCTAATGGTACAGCGCCGGAAGGTTCAATGATTACTTTCAATTTTTCCCATACAAGACGCATGGCTTTTATTATTTCTTCATCGCTAACGGTGATAATCTCCTGAACATTCTCCCGGATGATAGCAAAAGTTTTGTCCCCCAGTGATGTTAGAAGCCCGTCAGCAATTGTATTTGATTGAGAGCGTTCTATTTTCCCCGATTGCATTGAGCGGAATGCATCATCTGCGCCGGATGGTTCACCGGCAATTACATTTGTCTGCGGTGAAAAGTATTTAGCGGCGAGTGATGTTCCGCTTATCAAGCCTCCACCACCGACCGGCGCCACAATAAAGTCCAGCCCGGGCACTTCATCTATTAACTCTTTGGCTGCTGTAGCCTGCCCTGCTATAACTTCATAATTATTAAAAGGGTGAATCTCAACTGCGCTTGTCTTTCTTATAACATCCGCCAATGTTGATTCTCGTGATTCTTGAGTTGGCTCACATTCGATTATTATTCCGCCATAGTTTTTAACGCCCTCCTTCTTAATCACCGGGACATTTTTTGGCATCACTATATACGCTTTTGTATTTACAAGCTTCGCAGCCCTTGCCACAGCCTGCGCATGATTTCCTGATGAATGCGTTGCCACACCGTTACTTCGCATTTCAGGAGAAAAAGAAAGCATGGCATTCATTGCGCCTCGTGCTTTAAATGCTCCTATCTTTTGAAGGTTTTCACATTTAAAGTAAAAAGAACATCCGGCAAGCTCATCAAGGTTTTCTGAAGTGATAACCGGTGTATGATTAATATAGGGTTTGATTCTTTCGTGTGCTTCGAGAATTGTGTTGGCTGTTATCATTTTGAAAAGTTAATCGTTAAAGGTTAATCGTTAATCGGCTTCAATTACAACTTTCGTTTATTTCGAAACGTGATGTATTAAATTTAACATGCGTCGTTTACAACCCCGCTAACGCACATCCTACGCCCCCCTTTGTTAAGGGGGATTTTGTGTGGGGGTGGGGTTCGGGGTGTGAGATTATCAAATGAGAGACAACCATGCTACTGTTCCGATTAACGTTTAACAATTAACCTTCCCGCTAGTGAGCTTCCAGCCAATTCTTTCCTATTCCTGCTTCTACTTCCATGGGTACTTCAAGCTCAACTGCAGTTTTCATTAAATGAATTATATTTTGCTTCATGGCATCAGCTTCATCTTTGTGAACATCGAAAACAAGTTCATCGTGCACTTGCATGATCATGCGAGAACGTAATTTTTCCTTTTGCATCCAGGCGTGAATATTTACCATAGCAATTTTAATGATATCGGCAGCGCTTCCCTGAATGGGAGCATTGATGGCATTTCGTTCGGCGAACCCGCGAGTTGTTATATTTCTCGAATTGATATCACGCAGATATCTTCTTCTTCCGAAAATTGTTTCTACATATTGAAGTTCACGCGCTTTATTTATCGATTCATCCATATAACGTTTGATCGACGGAAATTCATTGAAGTATGCATTAATAATTTCCGCAGCTTCCGATCTGGATATGCCAAGATTTTGTGCTAACCCAAAAGCGGTACTTCCATAAAGAATTCCAAAGTTTACCTCTTTTGCTTTACGCCGCATATTGGGATCAACCTGGTCAACCGGTACTTTAAAAACTCCCGCAGCTGTGGTAGTATGTATGTCGCGGCCCGTGCGAAAAGCTTCGATCATGGTTTTGTCTTTTGCAAACGCGGCGGCAATGCGCAATTCAATTTGTGAATAGTCGGCTGACATAAAAAGATAATCATCATTACGCGCTACAAATGCTTTGCGAATTGCTCTTCCTTTTTCTGTGCGGATGGGAATGTTCTGAAGGTTTGGGTTGTTTGAACTCAGCCTTCCCGTAACAGCCCAAGCCTGACGATAATCTGTATGTATTCTTCCATCGCGCTTGCTGATCATTCTTGGTAATGCATCAACATAGGTTGATCGAAGTTTTTCAAACTCCCTGAAGTCGAGAATTTTCTTAACGATATCATGTTTATCTGCAAGGCTAAGTAATACGTCTTCGCCAGTAGCATATTGACCTGACTTCGTTTTCTTGGGCTTTTCTATAAGTTTCAACTGTTCAAAAAGTATTTCTCCCAATTGCTTTGGTGACCCGATATTAAATTGCGTTCCCGCAAGCTTATATATTTCCTCCTGGACTTTTTCACTTTCAATTCTCAATTCATCTGACATTTTCGAGAGCGTAGCAACATCTACTTTTACTCCTTCAAACTCCATAGCAGCCAACACCTTCACCAGCGGCATTTCAATATCGTTCATAAGCTTGGTATGCTCGCGCTTTTCAAGTTCGCGTTGAAGCTTATCACGTAGTTGTAAGATTTTGTCCACGCGCTCGCAGACACGGTCTGCTAAATTCGTATCCGTCTCGGGTAAAAGATCATATTGCAAATATTCACCACAAAGAATTGATAAATCATGCGAAGCTTCCGGCTCAATAAGATAATGTGCTAACATGGTATCAAACAGGACGCCTGCGATGTCGCCGCCAAAAACCTTTAAGGCCAACGCAGAAGCTTTCAGGTTATGTCCGATCTTTTGTATTTGATCATTCGCAAAAACTGCATTCAATTCGATCACGAGCGCATCGATATCATTTTCACTGTTAACTGGAATGTAAAAACTCTCACCGGGCGAATAGGAAAATGCAAAGCCGTGTATTGCAGTTTCTCCCGCTACATTATCGGCTACAACCTCTATCGATACGCTTTTCTGTTTTTTGAGTTTGTCGATAAGTTCTCTCCGGGCTTCGGCTGTGTTTATTATTTTGTAGGAAGCACCATCGTTTGAAAAATTACTTCGCTCTCCAATAACTTCTGTCCCGGAATTTTCTTCTACGGGAGCAGCATCAAACATTGATAATTGTGAAGGGCGAGAAATTTTCTGAACGCTACCACCTGATTCATTAAATGCTCTCGCAGAAATAGCTTTGAATTCAAGATCATTAAAAATTGGCTTGAGTATTTCGGCATCAGGACCAACATAAGCAAGTTGATCTTCATTGAATTCTATTGGAACATCAAGTATAATGGTCGCTAATTTTTTTGAAAGAATAGCTTGTTCGCCATAAGTTTCAACAAGTTCCTTTTGTTTACCCTTAAGCTCTCCTGCATTTGCAACAATGTTCTCTACAGAATGATATTTTTTTAATAATGCCGCTGCCGTCTTAGGACCAATACCAGGAATGCCGGGAATGTTATCGCTGGAATCTCCCTGAAGTCCCAGAATGTCTGCTACCTGTGATACATTTTCAATATCCCATTTATCACACACTTCTTTCGGCCCTAAAACATCAACCACATTTCCCATGTAGGCAGGTTTGTACAATGAAATATTATCATCTACAAGCTGACCAAAATCTTTATCGGGGGTCATCATAAAAACTTCGAAGCCTTTAGTTGTAGCTACCTTGGCAAGTGTACCGATAATGTCATCGGCCTCATATCCATCTACTTCAAGAATAGGAATATTAAATCCCCGAATGATTTCTTTCACTTTAGGAATACCATAGCGAATATCTTCCGGCATCTCTTGTCGTGTTGCCTTATACGATTCGAAAATTTCATCCCGAAAAGTAGGTGCAGCAGTATCAAAGGCAACACCTATGTGAGTAGGCTTTTGTTTTTGTAAAACTTCCAGCAACGTATTTGTGAAGCCGAACGCTACGGATGTATTGTGACCCTTTGAATTTATTCTCGGACTTTTTGTAAAAGCAAAATGAGCTCTATAGATTAATGCATATGCATCCAGTAAAAAAAGTTTTTTTGAAGATCGTTCCATGAACGCAACTTAAGAATTGATGCAGATGTTTGCACCTATAAATGATTTTAAAATTTGGTACGGCGACAGAAGCCATGATTTTGGATAATCAGTCATTCAACATGCAAAAAAAAAACGCGTAGCTTAAATGCTACGCGCCTGGGGTTGAGAAGGTTTTTAGAGAATGAATTATTATTGTTGTCCGACTAAAATGTAGCATTCGTTTCAATCCCTTGATTTTCTTGATG
>CAZFRM010000005.1:0-198971 GCA_964521255.1 uncultured Roseivirgaceae bacterium | reverse complement strand
CTTGTTTGCTCCGAAGCGCAGAGTCCCCGAGGCGGGAGACTCTGCGAAGACGGGAGATGATGCCACCCCCGGCAGGTAATGGTGATAAAGTATAAACCGCTTCGTTCGGATATGGCTCTTCGTACACTCATCGTTTTCCCATTTGTTAAATTTATATTATTCTGCTTATTGTTTCAAATAGGCTATTGGTTTATTTACGCTTGTGCTCCGAAGCGCAGAGTCTCCGAGGCGGGAGACTCTGCGAAGACGGGAATCAGGCAAGTTGTTTACAAAGGATACTGTTATTAAGCAGCTCAATAGGAAATAGACTAAATGCAGTTAATCTATACACAGCAAGCTACCAATGGCTTACAGGAGTGTTTGGATTTTCTTCCACCTGAAGTCCCAGAGGCTAAAGTTCTGCAAATTAGAGATGGGATTATTAAGAAAACTGAAAAACTAATTTTGAATCCATACCTGCATCTTGGGCTTTTTCATCGAAGACTTGTGGAGGGACATTATAAGATAATTTATCGTATTGAGGGAGAAATCATTTACGTGACTGATATTTTTGACAGTCGCCAAGATCCTTTGAAGATGAAGGGATAGAAAAAGTGTAATAAAACACACATCACTTCTTCTCCTCAATCATCTTCTGTATTGCCATATACTCATCACGTAACTTGGCCGCCTCCATAAACTCTAATTCCTTCGCTGCCTTTTCCATTGCCTTGCGTGTACGATCTGCCATTTTCATCAATTCAGCTTTGTTGAGGTAAGCGACTACCGGATCAGCAGCAAGTGTTACTTCTTCATTTTCAACATAATATTTCTTTGTGGCTTTCTTTGAGTCTGCAACGGCAGTTTGACTGAGAATGGCTTCCTTGGATTTCAGCACAGTTCGCGGAATAATACCATGCTTCTTGTTGTATTCTATTTGAACCGTACGCCTTCTGTCCGTTTCATCAATAGCAGCCTGCATGGACTCCGTTACAACATCAGCGTACATGATCACTTTGCCATTTTCATTTCGCGCCGCACGACCTATGGTTTGAACCAATGAACGTTGGTTGCGGAGGAACCCTTCTTTGTCGGCATCAAGAATAGCAACGAGAGAAACTTCCGGAAGGTCTAATCCTTCACGCAACAAATTCACACCGACAAGAACATCAAACACACCCAGCCTGAGTTCACGCAATATCTCCACGCGTTCAAGTGTGTGCACCTCTGAGTGTATGTAACGGCACTTTACCGCAGCCCGCTCCAAAAATTTGGTAAGCTCTTCAGCCATTCGTTTTGTCAGTGTTGTTACAAGCACGCGCTCACTTTTCTTCACACGTTCATCAATTTCTTCCAACAGATCATCGATCTGGTTTTTGCTGGGTCGAATGTCTATTTGAGGATCGAGGAGTCCTGTGGGTCTGATCAATTGTTCGACGACTACACCTTCCGATTTTCTTAGTTCGTATTCTGCAGGAGTAGCGCTTACGTAAATTGCCTGGTTGACGAGGGATTCAAATTCATTAAACGTAAGCGGGCGGTTGTCGAGTGCAGAAGGAAGTCTGAAACCATAATCAACAAGGTTAACTTTTCTGGAGCGGTCACCTCCCCACATGGCCCGCACTTGTGGAACGGTAACGTGACTCTCATCAATGAAGATCAAATAATCATCAGGGAAGTAATCAAGTAAGCAAAAAGGTCGTGCCCCGGCTTGTCTTCTGTCAAAGTAACGTGAATAGTTTTCAATGCCACTGCAATAACCCAACTCGCGCATCATCTCCAGGTCAAACTCGGTTCGTTCTTTCAGTCGCTTTGCTTCAAGGTGACGTCGTTCTCCTTCAAACATGTTTAACTGTGCAACAAGATCGGTTTGTATTTCGCGCATAGCGACATGAAGTTGGTCTTTTGCCGTTACAAACAAATTGGCAGGAAAGATGGTGACCATTTTTTCATCCGATATTTTTTTTCCGCTAATGGGATCAATGCGATGAATTGCTTCGATCTCGTCACCGTAGAAATAAATTCGGATTGCGTAATCAGCGTAAGCGAGAAATACATCTACCGTATCTCCCTTTACACGAAATGTTCCTCTTTTAAATTCTGCTTCTGTTCTATTATAAAGAATGTCTACTAGAGCAAATAGTAAACGGTTACGTGCAATGGTTTCACCAACTTTCAATTTTATCACATTCTTTCCAAACTCATCCGGATTTCCAATACCATAAATGCATGATACCGATGCAACGACAATTACATCTGTTCGCCCGGTAAGGAGAGAAGACGTTGCACTTAATCTAAGTTTTTCAATTTCTTCATTGATGGAAAGATCTTTTTCAATGTATAGGTTCGAGGAGGGAATGTATGCTTCCGGTTGATAGTAATCATAATAGGAGATGAAATACTCTACCGCATTTTCAGGAAAGAATTGTTTGAATTCTCCGTAGAGTTGCGCCGCCAACGTTTTATTATGACTGAGAATAAGTGCCGGCCTATTCGTTTGAGCGATCACATTGGCCATGGTAAATGTTTTACCCGATCCTGTTACACCGAGAAGTGTTTGATGTTGTTCCCCGGACTGAAGACCATTCACAAGCTGTTGAATGGCTTTTGGCTGATCGCCGGTAGGTACGTATTGACTGGTAAGCCTGAAATCCATGGGGAGAAGTTATAAGTTATTTGTTATCAGTTAATCGTTGTACAAGTCAAAATAGTTCTGAATAATTGAACAAAATCAATTACCTCGCGATGCTCCTTAACTGATAACTGATATACTGATAACGGATAACCTGCCGCTAGCTATTCCAGATTTCCCAGGATTTCTCTGCCTGAACGTGGAGCATTTCCAAACCATTTTTAATGGTCGCGCCGTGCATTTCAGCTTTTTGAAGAAACATGGTCCGTGCGGGGTTGTAGATAAGATCATAAACGAAATGTTCTTTCGTAATGTGATCAAAATCCAGGGCGGGAATAGCATCGGTGTTTGGATGCATGCCAAGGGGAGTTGTATTAACAACCAGTTTGGCATTTTTAATGATCTTTGGATCTTTCTTAAGATCATCGTAATTGTAATCACCGTGTTTCTTTTCGCGTGATACAAGCTTGAATTCCATTCCTTTTTTCTTCAGTGCTTTTTGCACTGCCTTTGATGAGCCACCTGTTCCGAGTATAAGGGCTTCAATATTTTTGCCTTTTGGCAACCAATTTTGCAGGGTTTCATAAAACGCATCGGAGTCTGTGTTGAAACCTATCCGTTTGCCTTTAGAAATTTTAATGACGTTAACAGCGCCTATAAATTTTGCCACAGGATAAATTTCATCCAGGTGTTTCATAACGGATTCTTTATAAGGAATGGTGACGTTAAGTCCCATCAGGTCTTTATTTTCTTTAAAGAGTGTTTCTATTTCTTCAATATTTTTTAAGGGAAATAATTCATAGCGATGGTCGCGTAATCCTTCTCTGAAAAACTTTTCGTCAAAATAGGTTTTTGAAAAAGAATGACTCACGGTCAGTCCAATCAAACCATATACTTTCTCCATGGATTAAAATTTTGTTTTAAGTCTCTCTGCAATTTTTTCAATCACTACAATAATAAATACGCCCAGTGCCATCATCAGGATGGCCTGGAATACCTGGGGATCCTGTCCGGTCTTCGCTAAATAATCAACCGGTAAAATACTTTTATCAAATGCTGCAACCTGTTCACCTGAAGAGTCAAGCCTGTAGGAAAAAACTTCTTTCCACGGCCATACTTTGTTAAGCGAGCCAATCATGAAACCCGCTAGTAAGGCAACAGCCAGGTCGTGATAATGATCCAATATCCAGGTGAGCAGATGAGAAAATGAGAGAAGTCCAATAACACAGCCGAGCACAAAAACAATGATGACAGGAATATTTACATCAATGAGTGCGCGAATGATGAACTCGTACTTTCCCAGTAACAAAAGAACAAAGGCTCCTGAAATACCAGGAAGTATCATTGCGCAAATAGCGATGGCTCCGGCAATGAAAATAAACCACAGAGCTTCCGGCGTTTGTGTTGGTGATAAAATGGTGAGGCCATAGGCCAGGACTGCTCCAAGAATAAATGAAAGCACGACACCTATCCGCCACTTCTTTATCTGTCGCAGAATAAGCGGCGATGAAATCAAAATCAATCCAAAGAAAAATGACCAGATCTGAATGGGATGATGCTCCAGTAAGTAAGTCATTAGCTTTGCCAGCGAAACAATACTGGTTACAACTCCGGCTAAAACGGTGATTAAGAAATTCCCATTGATAGCTTTCCAGAAATCTGCAATCTTAAGTTTTCTTAACAGATTTAACGCATCGAGATCAATTGATTTCAAAGAATGAACAAGTTCTTCGTAGATGCCCGATATAAATGCAATGGTTCCACCGGATACTCCGGGAATTACATCTGCTCCTCCCATACACAAACCTTTCAGGTAAAGGAGAATATAATCTTTAGGTTTTCTCAACGGCGTATTTTATTCGGTGAAAAACGGAGGTGTGTTATTGCCCTTTTTTTCAATGCCGAGGAAATGTAAGAACGTATCGCCGCGCAATCCAAGTCGTATGGTTTCAAGTGGTATAACTTCATTTGGAGCGATGTTCCCGAGGTTAACATTGGCGCCTAACAGTTTGATAAACCAAACCTGCTGCGCTTTTTGTGGCGCTTCCCAGATAATTTTTTCAAAAGGAATTTTTGTCAATATTTCCTGTACAAGCCCTGAACGCACTTCGCCGGTTGAACGGAACAAACCAACATTGCCGCTTTCGCGTGCTTCACCGATTACTTTCCACGCTCCGGCATCAAGTTCCTTTTGCATGAGTTCAATCCACTTGTACGGAGGAATTATTTTCTCAGCGTCTTTCGATCCTACTTCTGACAGTACCGTTACCTGTTCAGAAAGTTTCGTGATGTAATCACATTTTTTATCGTGATCAAGATCAATACTTCCGTCTGATACTTCAGCGAAGGACATGTCATATTTATCGAGCGCTTTCCGGTAGTCGTCAAACTGATCGCGGATGATGAAGGCTTCAAAGAGTGTTCCGCCGAAATAGGTGGGTATGCCAGCTTCTTTGTAGATATTCAGTTTGTCTTTAAGATTTGGTGTTACAAAGGAAGTACCCCATCCGAGTTTAATAATATCAACATGGTCGGCGCATACATTTACGAAATCTTCAGCTTCCCGTACACTCATACCCTTATCCATGGCCATAGTGAAGCCATATTGCCTGGGCTTGATTGTACGCTCAGGCAGGTTCTTTAGGATGTAATTCATTAAGTGTTTTCTTTTCTAAATTGCTCGATGATCTTAAACAACGCTTTTTGCGTTTCGACCTTTGGGAAGAAATCGAATAGAGTCGTATGACCATCAAAGTTCAAAATTAAAGCATTTTCCAAATAATTAAAGGCTTCTTTGAATTGTCCTTCTTCAATAAGGTAAACAGTCATACGGTAGAATAGATCAGCGTCATCGGGAATCTCCTGAAAACCCTGTAAAAGGGTCTCTATGGCCTTTGCATAATTTCCTTGTTCGTAATATATATATGACCAATTCAGCCAGATTTCCTGGTCAGTAGGCTCAAGTTTAGAGGCTTCTTCATATGCGTCAAGGCTCGAAATGGTGTTGCCGACCTTAAATTCGGCATGTGCTACGGCTTTCCAGTACTCGCCGTTGTCAGGTTTGTACTTAAGGGCCTTGTTATAAAAATGAAGGGCCTGATACCATTTCTCTTGTTTTTCCAGACAAGCGCCTGCACCAAACAAGGCTTCATCATACATGGTGTCCAGCTTGATCGACTTTTGAAAATACTTTAGTCCTAACTCATACTGCTCAAGGCTCTCATAAGCAGTGCCGATACAGCAATACACTTCCGGACTTGGACCTTCGAGTTCAACTGTCTTCTTGAATGTATCCAGCGCTTTTGTATACTGCTGCATATTCATGTACGTGTTGCCCATGTTGAAGTGCGCACTGGCAAACGTATCATCAATAGTAATTGCATAGTCGTAGGCACTTAGGGCTTCTTCAAATTGCTCGAGCTTATTATAAACAATGCCCAGGTTATACCATGCTGCCGCAGAGTAGGGATCTTCGTCTATAAATTTTTTGTAGTAATCAATGCTTTTCTCCAACTGTCCTATAACATCGAGGCAATACGCCAGTTCGTACAACGCTCCATCGTGATTGATGTTGAGATCGACAGCCTGCTTATACATTTCAATAGCCTCTTCATAATCTTCCATGCTTTGATAAGCAAGGCCCATGTTGTAGTACACCTCGTCTTTAAACTCAGCCAATGTTAATGATTGCTCATAACTCTCAATAGCCTCGTTGTATTTTCCTTGCTGTGACAAGATGGATCCGATTGCCAGCAGTATTTCCCAATCGGTGGGTTGAAATGCTTTTGCTTTTTCAAGCAACTCAAGCGCCTGATCGTATTCCTCCAGGTTTACCAGGATATCAGCTTTTACAGTAAGTAATTCTGTAGAGAAAGGATACTGACCTATGGCTTGATTAACGGCTTGCAGCGCTTTGTTGTATTTCGCTCTCAGTAAGTAGTAATCAATAATTTGTTCGTAGGCATCAAGATCAAAAAATTCCGCGTTCTTTTTTCGGAGATGATCCTCAAAGCGCTTCACCAGCTCATTTTCCTCTTCCCTTTTGCGATATTCTCTTGGCATGGTTTTAAGGTTTTCCTAAAATAGATAAATCCGGTGTAAAGCTACATACAACTGGTCTTATTTTTTACCATTTGCCTCTTTCTTGTAATATTCACAGCACCATTTCAACGTAAGATCAATCGATTGAAATTGATAATTTAATTTGTTTTTTATTTTTTCATTGTTATATGTCACGGTTGCTTTTGTCAAATGTGCTGTTTCTTTTGTTAACAAAGGTGAGGCTCCTGTAAGAAATGATCGAATATTTTCTGCTTTAACGAGCAAAAGGAGAAGATTCTTACCCACCTTGATGGCCGGTGATCTTTTATGAAAGTGATGTGCAATTTTTTCAAGCATGGATTTGTAGGAGATATTACCAGCATTTATAATATAACGTTCACCATCATCTTGTGAATGAAGCAATCCATAAATTATTGTTGACACGTCATTAACATCAACATAGTTCATAGCGCCATCGGTGTAGAAAAAATTTTCTTTCCATACGTAGTTAAAAATTTTTGAACTACTCTTGTTCCAATCACCCGGACCCAGGATTACAGAAGGATTGACAATTGCTACACTCAGACCTTCTTCATGACCGCGCATTACTTCAAGCTCAGACAAATATTTTGATTCAGCATAAACTGTATTCAGTGGACTTTCGGTCCATTTTTGATTTTCGTTGAGTTCTGAAATTTCTTTTGGTCTGCTTAGTGCGGCAATGGAGCTTACATGAATAAATCGCTTAATGTTATGATGCAGGCATCCGTTGACAAGGTTTCGCGTTCCTGTTACGTTGACTTCATACAGTTTCTTTTTATCTCTGGGATTAAACGAGACTAATCCGGCGGCATGTATTATTGATGTGACGTCTTGCAACGCCTCATCAAGTGAAACGGTATCAAGCACGTCGGCGTCACGCCATGAAATTTTATGCAGAATATCTTTTAGAAGTGATGTGTCGCTATTTTTTCTTTTTATTGCAATGAAGGGTTCACCTGCCGCTAACAGTTTTCGAATGATTGAACTTCCGAGAAGTCCTGTAGCTCCGGTTACGCCAATCATCTTTCTTTTTTTATAAGGTGTTATTCAACAATGGTAAAGTTAGCGCTTTTTTAAAGTACCGCGAGCGTTGAACCTCTTCAATCAACTTAGCATGTTGGATATTATGACAATCACTTCCTATAAAATGTACAAAACCGCGATCGATTAATTTGTTTGCAAGGGATTGAACCTGCTTTGAGTACGCGCCTGCAACAGAAGCTATATTCAACTGGAAGAATACGCCACGATCGATAAGGTCTTCGATGCGGCTCATATTGTTTTGCAGGTAAACATACCGTTCCGGGTGAGCGAGTACAAGTTTATATCCCTTTGTAGTAGCCTGAAATATAAATTCATTCAGGTTCAGGGGTTCACTTAGAAAATTGGTTTCAAAGAGAAGATAATTGTTGCCAAAGGTCAGTAAGGAACAATTAGTCTCGACCTGCCTGATAAGATATTCATCAAGATAATATTCTGCAGCAGCCTCCAGTGTGATTGTATATTCTTTTTTTGCTAAATGTTCCTGAACCTGCTGTAATGCCTTGCTAATCGTTTCTGTTGTATTGCGATAATGATCCTGCATAACGTGGGGTGTAGTAATGATTTTAGTGTACCCCAACTGCTGAAAAATTTTTATAATAGATTCACTTTCTTCAAGTGTTTTAACGCCATCATCCAGGCCCGGTAAGAGATGGGAATGTATGTCTGTTGCTAAGCCATGATTAGCTTGTGGCGATTTCTTTTTAAACCAGTTAATCACTGTTTAAAGTATATGTTGTAAAGAAATAAAATATAAACGTAGGCATTGCGGATCTATACCCTGGATCTTCTCTTTCTGAACAGAGACTTCAATCCACTTTCTTTTTGATCTTCGTAATATCCATAACCATATGCACTCTTATCACTTACCGGCATTGCATTGAGCAGCGTGGTGATGTTAGTGAACTTATTAATGTTTATGATACGTTGGAGGTTGGAGAGAAATTCTTTCCTGGAATAGTTTGCTCTGAAAATGTAAATGGCAATATCAGCCCGCTTCATGGCCATAATGCCATCCGTGACAAGCCCTACAGGAGGCGTATCCATAATGATGTAATCGTAATTTTTTTTCAGATCGTTCAACACTTGTTCGAAGGCGCCATTAAGCAGCAATTCAGAGGGATTGGGTGGATGTGGTCCGGAGGCCAGGTAATCAAAGTCTTCCAGTGCGGTTTTGATCAAACACTCCTGCCATGTATTTTTCTTTATGAGAACAGTACTCATGCCCCTAGTGTTGTCGTTAAATGGGGCGGGCAGATTTGCTTTAGGCTTGCGCATATCAAGGTCAAGCAGGATTACTTTCTTTTTAGAGAGAGCCAACACACCACCCAGGTTCAAAGCAATAAATGATTTGCCTTCTCCCGATACGGTTGATGAAATTGCAATAGTCTTTTGCGTGGAAGTGGGGTTAAAGAAATCAAGATTGGTGCGTAAAGTTCTAAAGGCTTCGCTTGCCATTGACTTCGGATGATTGATTACATGTAACGATCCATTTAAGTATGTGGAGGAAGGGACCATGCCAAGAACGGGTACATTTGTAAACTGTTCAAGGTCGTGGATACTGCTGATTTTGTTATTTAACAGATAAAGTATTCCAATAAAAAAGAAATTGATGACCAGGCTGGCAACCAATCCCACACCTGCAATCATTAATTTATTGGGAGCGATGGGTCGGTAGTCTAAAGAAGCAGGAGAGAGTATTTTAAAATCGGGTGTAGTTCCGGCCTGGGCAATTTCGAACTCCGATTTGGATTGCATTAGCATCAGGTAGAACTCTTCATAGAGTTTATAGAATCTTTGATTTTTATTAAACTCTGTATTTCTGTTTGGCATCTGAGCGAAATTATTTTCAAGGCCGCTCTTCTGCTGATTAAGCTGCTGCAATTTTTTAAGGTATGAACTCTTTAGGTCGGTTAGCTGAGTCACTAACTGATTTTGTAATGTAGTGATTTCATGCTCGCGTTCCCGAAAAGCAAAAGTCACTTCCTTGTAAGATAATTTCAGTCTGTCAAATCGCAATTGAAGTTCATTCAGTTTTTCCAGGTTGTCGAGAACGGTTTTCGGGAATGATTGACTTTGTATAGTACTGGCATAGAAGGAACCCGAATTGATTTCATCCATCAACTGATTTATATCGGCTATCCTCTTCGTTAGTTCGAAACGCTGTGAGTCGATGTTGTTAATAACAGTAATTATATTCTTCAGTTCTTCGTCAAGGTTGTTTGTTTTGTTTTTAAGGATAAAGTCTTCGAAATAGTTTTCGTACTGGCTCATTTTGTCTTCAATCTGGTGCAGTTCACTGGTGAGCCAGGTGATTTTCTGCCGGTTGGCCAGATTTTTTTGTTCATTGCTAAAGTGCAGGTACAGAGAATCAATTTTGTTAACGATGGTCTGCGCTTTTAATGAATTATAATCCTTGAAAGAAATCCGTATCGTATTGGCGTTAAAGTTCAGCGGTTCAACGGTGAGGTTACCGCTAATATAGTTCATGAGTACATCCGGACTGTTAATAATGAAAAAGCAATTCAAATCATTCCATGGAATTTCACTTTTCTCATAAACGGTTATTGTAAGTCCGGAAAGTTTGATGGGCTTATTAAAGTTGCTGGTTACAGGGCTTCCATCCTGTGTTACTCTTACGCTAATCGTGTTATTATCGATTTGATCTACAAATATGGGTTTATTGTAAAGAGAAGGATTGGTTATTTCATAGTCGATAGTAAAAGGCTCGTTACCAAAGAATTCATAGTTCAGTATTTCTCCCTTGTTAAAATAACTCACATCGAGTTTTACTGAATCAAGAACCCGCCGGAGAAAAAGTTTGGATTGAATAAGTTCAATTTCGCCAGACATAACATTGAGGCTTTGATCTTCCATCAGCGTTTTAATCCCCAGATCGGAGGCTTCATTTTTAACGTCGAGCTTTATTTCGGATTGAGATTGATAGAGATCAGGAGTATACCTTATAAAATATAGATATGTAAACAGATTCACCAGGAAAAAAATGAGGGCAATCCAAACCAGGTTACGGCGGATCGTCAACCAAAGTTTGTTGAAGTCAATGCCTTCATCAAATGTTTTGTGCTTTATAGCTCCCCTGGCTTCCAAATTAAATTAATTTGTATTGTTAAGTACAATAATAAGTGTAACCAGACTTACAACGAGGCTCACCAGTGGTCCGTAGTCACGAACGGCCTCACTTACCGGTTTGCGAACAGGTTCAACATAAACAATGTCACCCGGTTCCATAATCATATTACCTTTTTGATAACCATCAATGGTGCTCAGATCAATCATAAAAACTTTTTCATTTCGCAGAACACGAATATTATGGGCTTTTGCATCGTTGTTAACACCTTTAGCCAGAGCAAGAATCTCTACAAGTTCAACATTTTCATCTATCAGCGGTATAACTTGTCCACCTGGCGCGCCTAATACTACAACGCGCTTGTTAACATATTGCATTACCACATAAGGTTTGGAATAGTATTTTTCGTACGCGTCTTGCAACAGCGCCTCGGCTTCCCGAAGGGTTAATCCCTCCAGCTTCACTTCTCCAACCATTGGTAGTTTCACAAAACCTCTCACGTTTACCAGGTAGATTACTTCAGGTTTTGAATCTTCTCCTTGTGTGGGATTATTCTCGATAAGCTTCAGATCAGGATCGATGATGCGTTCGCCGTCATTGGTATACACATCAACCTTCAGCTGATCATTTTTTTGGATGATGTAGTTCTTCTCTGCTTTTTGAACCTCCTGTTCCAATTTATAATCTTCCGGTACCTTGAACATAATGTTTTGACGGTACGATGAGCATGCGTTCAGACTTGCATAAATGATCAGGAAAGTGAATAGCTTAGTGTAAGCGTAATTCTTCAATTTTAGGATAGATAACTTCACGGTTGTGAAATTACAGATTTTCGCAAGAATTCCTCTAACGTTGGTAGCCTCTTATCTTTAAGCGACACCATCGGATTTTCAATTTTCCAATCGATAGCCAGCGAAGAGTCATTCCACACAATTCCGCTTTCCAATTCAGGATGATATAAATCCGAGCATTTATAAAAGAAAACAGAATCTTCAAGGGCAGAAAAGCCATGTGCAAATCCCTCGGGCACGAATAACATGTTGTGCCTGCTGCTCTCTAAGATGCAGGTGTATACTTGTCCGAATGTCTTTGAGGTTCTTCTCAGATCGACAACTACATCGAGCACTTTGCCTTGTATGACAGCGACTAATTTTGCCTGGGCATGAGGAGCGTTTTGAAAATGAAGGCCTCTGATAATACCTTTTCTCGTGAAGGATTGATTTTCCTGAACGAATCTTGTGGTAATGCCCAGCTTTTGAAATTCACTTTCTTTGTAAAACTCGAAAAACCATCCGCGCTCATCATGATAAATTGCCGGGATGATCTCCAGGAGTCCATCCATCGGTGTGTTAATTACCTGCATGAAAAATTTTTAAGAAGCCTGCTTCAGATTGGCAATGGTCTCCACATATTTTGTGATTACCAAAGATTCATTGAACTCCAACGCTACTTTACTGCGGCCGTTTTCACCAAACTTCTTGAGGCGATCATCTTCCATTGCAGCCATCAGTTTCATTTTGTCAGCCAAATCATCAGCATCTTTAAGGTTGCAAAGTAAGCCATTATAGTTATGCTTTACAACATGATTGCAGCCGGGAACATCTGTCGCGATGATCGGCTTTGATGAGCTTGCGGCTTCAAGCAACGTGCGGGGAGTTCCTTCGCGGTAAGAAGGAAGTACAATGCAATCTGCATTATGTATGTACGGCCGAACATTGTCTGTGGTTCCGAGGTATTCAATAGTTTGTGAATTGATCCACTCGTTAATCACGGAGGTTTTTATTCCTCTCTTATGCAGGGGGTCCATCGCACCAAGTATTTGAAAGCGCGCGTTGAAACCTGTGCCTCTTAATTTCTTAACGGCATTAATATACTCGAGTATTCCCTTATCGGTAATAAGCCTTGATATAAGCAGAAAGGTAAAGACCTTGTTTCGTTTGAAAGTTGCCGGAGTGAATTTAGTAAGGTCAATTCCTGATCCGGGTACCAGGTCTACATTTTCTGCGGGTACAAGTTTCTTATGAATAAAGAGGTTGAGGTCGTCAGCGTTTTGAAAGAAGACTTTACTGGCAAACCTGAAACTGATTTTGTAAAGTATCATAGCAATAACCGACACGAGGTTATTCTTCAGGAAAACCGTACCGAGTCCGCAGACATTGTTTATTACAGGTATCTTAAGGAGTGACGCTGCCAGTGTGCCATACACATTGGGCTTTATGGTAAAGTGTAATATAATATCTGGTCTTACCCTTTTGTATATAGAGTAGAGCTCAAAAATCAATGCAGAATCTTTGATTGGATTTGCTCCCCGGCTATCCATTCTTACCCTGTGATGCAGGCAACCTTCTTCAACAAGCCGCGGTGTGTATTCGTCATTAGGGGCAATGGTATGGACTTCATGACCCTGTTGCCTTAGGGTTTTGATTAGGTTCATCCTGAAATTATAAATATTCCAGGACGTGTTGAGGACGATCGCAATTCTCATTTGGGCTCTGGTAGAGAATTCTTTTTCCGTCAAACGTGATGAATCAGATAAAAAAAGAAAGAATTCTATGATCTAAATTCTCCAAAGTTAATAAAAAGTAACCTCAGGAAACAAGCATATTAAATTTTATCTGTCATGTTTGTGTTACTAATGAGTACAAGGTCAAATCTTTATTGTAAATGGGAGAATCAAATAGAGCATTATTAGTAGCCATTAGCAAGAACAACCCACCGGAAGCAATTGACGAGCATCTGGACGAGTTGGCATTTCTGGCTGAAACTTTGGGAATAGATACTGCGGGGAAAGTCATACAAAATTTACCTAACCCGGACAGTCGGTTTTATATCGGTAAAGGAAAGTTTACTGAATTGAAGAATCGTGTATTTAAAAATCAACTGGGCGCTGTCATTTTTGATGATGACTTAAGTCCATCACAACTCAGGAATATCGAGAAGGAATTAAATCCATCCGACCGTGAAGAGCGGGTGAGAGTTTACGACCGCAGTTTACTTATTCTTGATATTTTCCTTAAGCGCGCCAAGACTGCACAGGCAAGAACACAGGTAGAACTTGCCCGCAATCAGTATCTTCTTCCGCGACTTACCAGACTGTGGACTCACCTGGAAAGACAACGCGGCGGAACGGGAACACGCGGTGGTGCCGGTGAAAAGGAAATTGAAACTGACCGCAGGAATATCCGCCACCAGATTTCCATATTGGAAGATAAACTTGAGAAGATCGAGCAACAACGACTTACGCAAAGAAAGGGCCGTGAAAATGTTGTACGCGTGGCCCTGGTAGGGTATACCAATGTGGGTAAGTCTACCTTGATGAATTTGCTTTCAGGCTCCGGTGTATTGGCAGAAAATAAATTATTTGCTACGGTAGATTCCACGGTACGAAAAGTTGTTTTAGGAAATATACCTTTCTTGTTGTCGGATACGGTAGGATTCATCCGAAAGCTTCCGCATCACCTGATCGAATCCTTTAAATCAACACTTGATGAAGTCCGCGAAGCCGACATATTGCTTCATGTAGTAGATGTTGCGCATCCGTTTCACGATAATCACATCGATGTAGTGAGCAAGACGCTGACGGAGATTGGCGCGGGTGATAAAACAACAATACTGGTACTAAATAAAATTGATCAGGTTCATCAAAATACAGCGGTTAATTTTGAAGAGATGAAAGGATATTATCGTCAGCATGGTTTTGAGAAGATCGTTTTTGTTTCAGCCGCTACAGGAGAGAACGTTGATCAGCTTAAGCAAGTGATGTTTGAAGAGATAAAGAAAAGACATGTAACGATCTATCCTAACTATCTTAAGAATGGATATGAATTTCCTGTACATACCGCTGACCCTTCAATTGAATCGTAGGGATATTTTTCTAAATTTGCGACCGGCTAAAGCCTGGTAAATATTGGTCCCATAGTTCAACGGATAGAATATCCCGATGTGTAGTGGTGGTCTCATAGTTCAACGGATAGAATAGAAGTTTCCTAAACTTTAGATCTGGGTTCGATTCCCGGTGAGACCACCACTACCAATCGGGACTAAACTTTTGATCCCAGTTCGATTCATGAGGGACTACTTTTTTTAAACACCAAATCCAAAATAATTTGGAGGATTTTGGTTCGATTCCCGTTATAGTATTTTCCTATTGGTAAAGCGATCAATTATAAGTTTGAGTCGCTGGAAAAGACTGATGCTCCATACATCAGATGAGATGGATAACAACTCTTATTTGAAAATGCTATTCGGCCAGTAGCCATAGTCGGAAAAAAAATTTGCCTGATCGCACAAAGCGGCAGCAACTCCTTATTGGAACTCACAGGCTACACAACATCAACTCCGAGCAGTGGCTTATCGATGTCATCAAAACATGGCCACCATGGCGCCACCCACAAACACCACCTCGTTGTTTAATTCACCCAATGCCTGGGCTACTTTAATGGTGGCTTTGCGGTTGATGATCTGGTTCTTCATAAAATCTTCTTTTTTAAAAAATCAATAGCCATATTTTTTTCGCGCACTTTACCCACGCGCACTGCGTCAACCAATGCCAGTACTTCGTGCAGATCTGCATCGGTCTCAATGCCCTTCAATACCGAGTTATACAACGGTTGAATGCTGTGACCACGTACATCCCCGCGGGCATAAGGCCACACATATTGTTCATCGCTTTGAATAAATTCTTTTAATGGCATGGCACTGTGTGCTGTGGGGATGCCACGCACTACGTTGCCGGGTTGCTGCGGAAAAACAAGCGGCACGCCATATTGAATTAAATCCATAAGCGGCTGCCGGGCCACCTTTTTGCCGTTTTCATATAACAGCCGGGCATAGTTGGACCGGGCCAGCGATTCACTGATCTCTGACTGACTCATGAACAAGGTGTTGGCCAGCGAAACCTGAGTCCAGGGTTTGCCTTCTTCTAATCGTATTTTCAGCAGTACTACCACATCTTGCGGGCGCATGCCAGGTATCGTTTTGCGTTGCATGGTATTTATTGCTTATCGCGATATGCAATATAGTAATGTTAACTATTAATTATCAGGTATTTATTCTTAATTATTGAATATCGCGATATTCAATAATTTTAGTGTAGGGGTTTTTAAACACCAGAAATTCCGCGTTTGCTGATCGAACGACTTTTATCAATTGGAAGGAAAAATACGTTGGTGACAGAAGCATTTTTTCTATAGTTTCCTAATAGCGTCTGAAATTTATCGAACTCTGAAACGCTGGAATACGAGCAAATCTGCAAATAGCTGGTTCGATAGTGGTAGCCTCCAGTCTACCAGACCAAAATCCATTTTACCTCAGCAAGTAATTTCGTAAATTGGTAAAACTTTTGCCGTGTATGAGTACAGTTGAACTAAAGAATATATTAATTCACAGGATTTCCGAGATTACAGATGTCTCTTTTCTTGAGGCGCTTAAAACCATCCTTGATTCAAAGTCAGAATCTACTGTCCTTACGCTTACAAATGAACAGCGGAATGAGATACTGGCATCTAAAAAAGAAATTGAACAAGGGTTATACTTCGAGAATAGTGACCTCGAAAAGGAAATAAATAAACGAATCACAGCAGGACAGCATCATTATTCATACGATTTGGGACAGTTGTCAAAATCCGGATTCGTTGGTGATTAAATAAGAATGGGTTACTCTATATGCAGCGCGTCAGTTTTGGCTACCTATCAATGTCAGTTCCGGTTGTCACAGACGAAAAGATTTTATTGAACGTTCAGCTTCCCACTTACCTTTGTTGGGGAATTCTTTGTTATTATTTTAGTCAAGCAAATAATACATATGAACACACCTTATTCACCCGTTCAGTATGTCTACAGGGAGGTTATTGAAGAAATAACCAGAATCACCGCAGGAAAAATTTTCTGCACTGATTTCTTTTTGCAGGCAATAGCAAGGAAATGGAAAGCCTATTAACGGACGTGCTAAAGTGCAGTTTGTTGATGAATCGCCATACGATCCTCACGCACTAACACCACAAAGGCAGGTGTAACAGTACTTGTCATGCAGCAGGCTTGTTGGTGAAGAACATCAACAAGGGCAAGGATATGTATTTGCAATAGACAAGAGTGACGGCTCTGGTTATTTTACAAAACTTTCTAACGGGTTTTAAATATGATCCCATTAACAGAATTATATCTCGACTATCAAGAAAGAGAGAATAGATTTAAAAGCATTTCCTCTTTAACTAATACTTGGGTGGGGAGGCTTAAACAAAACAATTTAATCTTCGCCCTCTACTCATTTTTTGAAGAGCACAATCTCACAAAAACCAAGCAGCATTTTTATGTATGTGGCTTGTTGGATGCTTTTAGGATAAAAACATATCAAGACAGAATTTTTGATTACGATTTACATTCCATTGGCTATGCTATGCTGTCAGATAACCTAGCTTTCGTAAAAGATATTTTTGCAAAGCTTACATACCGCAGTACTTATTTAGAAGATGTAACCGAAAAATTAATGCCCATTACTATGGAGGATAATGTTTTGACAAGCGAAGGGGCGATTTTTACCCATACGATACAGCAGTTTTTGTTAGGAAACAATACTCTGATAGAAAGAGACTTAGCCATAATGGAAAGAGTATATTTCAACAAATCTCATCAGAGCAGCACCTTGCAGTACGATGTGAGATTTTTTAGTGCCTTATACCAAAAAGACGTGTCACAATGTGAGGCAATTTTAAAGGAGATGGTAAGTTCAAAGATTCATCAAAAAAGAAATGATGATGCCCTTTTGAAAAAATACATTTCTATGCCCGCCTTAGGTTATGCAAAGTTGGCTTGGATATTGGGTATTGAGATAGAGGTAAAAAGTAAGTTAATACCAAAAGAATTATTACCTATTGAACCATTAGAGCATTATGAAATTCCTTATGACTTTTTGAAAAGCAGCATTTAAATGAAACCCGTTCTTCAAATAGTATTCTTTCTCTTCACTTGCTTTTACAATCAAGCAAATGCAACAGTTATATCTCACGCCCACGTTGGTGTTCTTCACCAACGTGCAAGATAACAGGCGTTGTTTATTGTTATCTCCCACTCCTCTACACCGTTATTCTCGTAATCAGTTATCTTATCTGTTTGCCGATGTGCCTACTTCTCATCATTGAAAATAGCATAATCAATGTCTCCAAACTTATATATGGATTCACCATACAAATCATTCAACTGCTTGATTTCTTCACTGGAAAGTTTACGCATCTTTGGTTGTTTGTCCATAAAAGAATCAGGCCATACGTGATTTGAATAGTCCCTTGAATATCTTATTTCATAAATATTCCGCGAGTTCTCATCTCCCGTAATCTCTTTTTTATTGGAATAATAAATAATATCAAAAACAGTATAGAACCATTTCTTTTTCATTCTAATTATAAAAGCTCCCGGATCATTTTTGATAAAGTCACACTTCTCAAAAAAGATTAGCCATTCATCTGATGTCTCCGTAATCCGGTAGGGATGGTTAGCATTATATTGTATCATTCTAAACCAAGCTGCCTGCGCCGGAGATTTACTCGAAAACCAATCCGGAGTGTACCAATCCTGGATTATATTTCCACTTAGTCTTTTATATGTTTCCTTACCGTCATAATACACCAAAAATGAATTATCATTGGGATAATACTTATTAAACTTATTGTATTCCTCGACTAAAACTGTATCGCGTTCCTTTTGCCCATTCGCATTTGTTATCCACCTGATAAATGGATTACCAGTTTTTGTAACCAAATAGTAGTTTCTTCTTGGTTTATCCTTTGGCCAAACGCTTATATCAAAAATCAATCGTTCACCATCAATTAGCGGAGACTTGAATAATTTATCGTTATATGTATTATAAACGGGGGGATAATTGCTTTTCAACCGATCATCCTTGGAAAATTCAGGATTAACCCAAAGACGATAAAGCAAAATATCGTTCATAACACGCAGATTGATGTACTCTCTAATGTTTTCAGGAATCTCATCACCCCCCTTTGCCTGCTGCACGGATTGACAAGAAGTCTGAGTTGTCAAAAATCCTAAGAGTGTTACGGTATATATAAAAACAGTCTTTCTCATGTTGCATTTATCGTATAGGTGTTTCAGCATTACAAACAGTTCCGTTCTCAGGGTTATGTCGTTCGTGGCCATACCCCGCACTGCAAGTATTATTATACAATTTACCACCAGAATTGTCATCATCAGCCAATTCGTAATTATAAGTTCCCTTTTTGTTAATTATTACAGACCATTTCAATACTTCAAGCGGATGGGTAACACCGTAGTAAACGTGCATCAGTTCATGGGCAGTTTTCCTGCTAAAGTCCAGTTGACTCAGCCGTTGCAGGTGTTCTTCACCTGCAACGATTTGATATAAGAAACTTTGTCGCAAGATTGAAAATTGAAATAGGAGAATAATATGCTTAGGTGTATGATGAAGGTTGGAATTAGAAGAATTGGTTCACAGAAATCCTTGTTGATGAGCCGCGCTCATTCCAACCCGAATCCCCAACAAGGGGCAGGATTCGGTGTGCCTATGCTTCGGGAGAAGACCAGATTCCAATGCCCGAAAAATTCAAAGGAGTCGAAATTGCCAAGGAAAACTATGTAATGTTTGACTATGGCATTGCAGTCCCAGGAAAACATGTTGATGTCAGAAAAATCCGAAGTGGTCATTGGGTAGCCAAGAGTAAAACTGATGTTATAAGCGGAATATCAAATCCAACAATAGATGCGGCAAAGGGAATAATTTCATTCGGTACTTTCACTATCAAAGTATCACCAACCTACTATGCTGACTTTAATCCCTTTGATGACCTTAAAGCGTATTTATTACCGCCTCAGCAAAGCGTAAAAGATTATTTCGGTCAGGTTTGGGCTACACTGGAAAGCAAGCAATCATTTTCAGAAAATGATATTACGCTAATCAGGCAAATTGTCAATTGTGAAGGTCGCTATTTGACGGTAGATCAGAAACTAAAGGTGATCAAAAAGATCATTGCACTTGGAGGGGCCATTACGCAAATACCAGAATCTCACGAAGACATTGTTCTGGATTTACTTTCAAGCTATTCCGGTGATAAGTCAGTTTACGCAGATGCTACAAGGAAATCTGCATTAACAGATGGTTGGGGTGAGACTGGTATTGATGGTGTATTTAAAAAAGATGGACAATATTATATAATTGAAGCCAAGTACTCAGGATATTCAACACTAAAGACTGCGGCTGATGGAAAACAACTCTCTAAAGGTTGGATTGAGGGCTCTCAAAGACTTGAAAATGCTGTAGGGTTTGAAAATGCGCAAGACATATTGGATAAAGGTTACAGAAAAATTTGGGCAAAGGTTGCTCCTAATGGGACAGTTACATTTTCTGAGGCAACCGATGACTTTGCAGTTATTTTTGTAAATTTTAATCCTTAATTATGAGACAAAATATAAAAGAGAAAGAATTTTATCAAAGGTTTTCTGCTTTGTTAGATAAGGTACAGGCTCAATCTAAACAGAGAAGAGAGAGTGGTGAAGTTCCAAATGAAAGAATGGCTCTTTCACTTGATAAGTCTCGTTCAAATAGATTGGTAAAGACAATCTTAAAATACTCTTTTGGAGAATCAATAGCCGATGTTAAAAGTGAGTTTAATAATGTACTCAATTTTACTAATGAGAATTGGGTGGGTCTATGGACTTTGAAATTGTCAGCAGATAAGATATTAAAGCAGTATATCCTTTCTGCTTATGATGAAATGCTGTGGATGTTGTCTTTAGGTTATTTGCTCGATATATCGGAACCAGATTTTAAGAAGTTGGTAGAAGTAATAGACCGTGATAGTGTAAAGGATTATTTGTTTGAATTTATCATTAGAGCGAAGCTAAAAGACAGGCAATCAATAATAGGAGAAAGTTATCAGGATTTTTTTGGAGTGCCTGATTGTTTTGAAAAGTTACGCCAAGCCATTACTGAAACAGACAGATCAAAAGCGGAAAAATTAGTAAAAGTGTTTATTGAAAAAGACTGGTACAAAAATCATAAAGAAGCAGGTTGGTACAACAGCCACAAAAGCAAACATGATACTTATTTTGGTTACTGGAGTTTTGAAACGGCAGCGGTTGTAAAAATTATGGGCTTAGATGATAGTAGTTTTATTGATTGTCAGTATTATCCAAAAGATTTAGTGCATCAACAAAACGCATGATGCAATCCCCCAGTCTGGCGCGCATCTGTCCTCGTGCGAAAGTTTCTTTTGTTCGCTGATAAAGATTTACAGAAGTTGCAGATGCTTTGGATGGAACTTAGTACTAATGATGATCTATCGATGAAGCTTAGTGTACGAAAGTAACTTTCATTTAGATTTCGTACATCATATTGAATTTTTAAAAGTCACGGAAGAAACTTCTGCGCCAGATTGGGAAACGTATCCTAAAGAAATGCAGTCAAAATATTCTGCAGGAGCCAAAATAAGGTCAAACAAATATCCTGTTTTAGATGGTCAAACACTTCAAGGGAAACAGATTTTAGAAGTACCAGATAGCAATCAAAGTTTTAGCCAAATACAAGATTATATTGATTTAGCTAAAAACAAGTTACGGACAGCGAAGGAACTTCCCACACCATTAACCAGCAATACCTTGAAGGCACGGGTAACGAAGGAAATAAGGTAGTGGTATTCCCTATGACTGTTGAAGATAAGGACGGTAATGTTTACCAGGTAGATAAAGTAACCGAAACCGATCAGTACGGGAATGTTACATCCGAAAAAGCAGTCGCCACTTATGTGGGTAAAGCAGGGCAACCGTTAACCGCAGGCAGCTTTGACCCCATCCAACTGGATGGAAGCAAAGCCATTGTTACGTTTAGCAAAGGCAACGGCAAATATGCTTTCGATACATGGGAAACGTACTACAACAGGATTTCTTTGATCAAAGGAAAGTACCAGAAACTTTATACGGATTATTACGCTCCCTGGAAATTTTTGCCTGCCGGGCAGACGGATAAAGTAAGTGCCGCTATAGAAATAAAAGATCAAACCATAAAACCTGAATGGGTAATTTTCAAAACCCCCACAGGCACAGAATACAAAGCGGAGAGAAATGGAAATACGTACACCCTCCAGGTAACATCCGGGCCGGAAGGTGATGTGCAGGAATTGTATGCACTCTACCCTCGGGCAAAAACCTATTGACTAAGCCCAACCTCTCTGCAAGTGCCAGGACTGCAGTCGAAAATTGGATAGAGACGTTGAAGGACATTTTTAAGAAGCAGGGGAAGAATATCGAGGAGGTTACTGATGCGGTAGTAGATTTTAGTAAACTGGATATTCCTGGCGTAATTAAGCATATAAAGTTCAGGGATTTAACTACGCCAAGGGCGAATGGCATTGGTGGATGCCATGATGCTGCAGAGTTTGCAAAAGTGAGACAGATTTCAGTTGTAGGGAATCCGAACTACCAAGTTGCTGTAGGAAAGACGCTAGATCAGGTAGAAGAAATTGTTATCTTGAAGGATGTTCCGCACCCGACAGTTCCTGGTGTAAGACAAATTGAATACAAAATACCTGCAGTTGATGGAACTAAGAACCCAATGGTTACCACAGGGGCTTTGAAGGGTGATGGAGCTAAAAGTTTTGCGAAGACTATTTATGATCCTGCTATTTGGAGTGACATTAAACTTGAACAGAGTTTGAAGGAAGCCATTCAAGATGTAGCTAACAAAAACAACGGTAATATACTTAGTGAGTTTTATGGCTCTACAAAAGACGGATATGTTATTCACGGATATTACAGAGATGGAAAAATTACTTCATTCTTTTTTGAATAATTATGAATTATCAAATAATATTGAATCCACCCTATACTAATACAGTGAAGATTGGATTAAAACTTTCGCCAGAGAATGAACCTTTAAAATTTTTTTTATCATCAACTAAATTGAATCGATTCCCAGAATTAATAGAGAGCACAATTTTACCTGATGGATTTGTGAATGAGATTTCTTTGTATCGCCCTTATGAAGTTATGGATTGGGAAGACATTCAAAATGCGAAGGGCATTAAGAAGGATGAAGCAGAGATATATCATCAGGTTTTTGGCTCCACAAACATCCAGCAAAGTATCTTCAGGAAAATTTTATTTGATTATACTACAAAATTGCTCGAAGTATATCATGATAGTAAAGAAGTTTCAAAAGAGTGGTCCTCGGAAATGGAAGCTGCTATAAAAAAATTAAAACAAAAAATAGAAAGCCAGGCCTAGCATCTGGCTTTTTTTAATGTACTAATTTTGAATTAGCTTTTTATTAATAAAAGCATCGATAAGTTTTTTGGTCACGTTTTTAATTTCATAGACCGTACTGCGATATAGTAAAATTCTCAGCCGTTGCAGGTGTTCTTCACCTACAACAAATTGATACAAGAAACTTTGTCGCAAGATTAAAAACTGAAATAGGAGAATAATATGCTTAGGTGTATGATGAAGGTTGGAATTAGAAGAATTGGTTCACAGAAATCCTTGTTGATGAGCCGCGCTCATTCCAACCCGAAACACCAACAAGGGACAAGGGGCAGGGAACTGGCAAAAAATCCTCACGAAACTTGATAACTTAGAATTATCAAACCTAAAAACGGAACTCAATACTTTAGATGAAGCAACCAAAACAAGGTTTGCCTATGATGTAGCAAATCTTCCTGACGATGCTTTAAAACAACTTGAAGATAATTTTGGATTACTTGATGAGTGGAAACAAATTGACGCTCTGTCTACATCAGCACAGGTAAATAAAAAACCAGTTTGGTTACAAAAAATACTTGATGGTAACGAGTTTAATAGAATAAGGTCATCATCATATCCAAACAATGAAGTGTATTTGGTCAATCCAAACGACCCTTCTAAATATGTGCGTTTAGATTCTTATAAGCCTGATATCGAAATTGTTTCAAGAAAATACACTCAGTTTGCCGATATTCAAGAATCTACAGGGATTAAGTATATTCAGGAAAATACCCAAGCGGTGTAGCAAGAATTGCTGATGTACCTTCGAATAGAGGATTATGGTTGATATGTTTATAAGCTTTTTGTGCGTTGTTGCTGTCGCTTTGATTTATTGGAATAGTCAAAGAATGAAGCGACATAGACGTGAGCCGACTATGTATAAAATAGCAATAGCAACGATGCTATTGACGGTGTTGATGATTGTTAATACAGTTTTGTTAGGAATGCAAGTTGCTCTGCATAAGTTGCCAAGTCAGGGGTATGATTTTGTAGGCGACTTGGTTATGAATTATGGTATCCTTCTCACAGTGATACTACTCTATTGGGTGGCTTTGAAGGTACTTAGAATATTCAGTAACCCGGTTGCCTCTACTTTGTTTTATCTATTGCACATTATGTTCCTATATGTATATGTCACATTCATGGTGGATGAACCGATTTGCGATGGAGAGGGCATCGCATGTGGTTATTTAAGCTTGCGTTATGGTGCATTTGGTATTATAGGATTGTTTGTTCTTTTCTTTATAGTAGAACTTGCATCTTTAGTTAGGAGCGGAAAAACTTAATAAACTTCTAAACGCTCTGTAAGCACCCGGCCAACTACATCTTTACACGAAGATAGTTGATGTGTTGCTTTGTGGGAAGAAACAATTACATGAAGCGGACACAAGAACAAATGCAGGCCACTATCAATGAGTGGCAAAATTCAGGTTCTGCCGCGATCGGAAGCTCACCTACCATGCCGGGTCAGACGCTACTGACAACCTGATGGACTACAACAACGGGGGCTACCTCGCCAAGTGGCAGTGGGATGTGATGCACGACCCGGCCATGCTGGTGAGTGTGTTTGAAGGGGATGAGAAGAGTGAGATGGGTAACAGTACGGTTACAGCATTTGCTCAAAGCTTAATGAACACTCTTCAGGAAATTTTTGCGAATAACAGCACGATTACAATTAGCAATGAAGTCAACGAAAAATGCCCTGACTTAGAAAAGAATTTAGAACCAGAGCAGGCAAAAGTATCAAATGTTCCTGCGACAATAGATACCCGGATCTATGTTGTGGATTATAATTCAATTCAATATAACGAGAATGTTCAAACAGAATTACAAAAGATTCCAGCAAATAATAATATCAGGTTTTTTATTGTTGCCGTAACCGATAGCAAGGTCATTGGAAGGTTAACCAGGCGTTATGCGGACGCAAACCTCTTATCATTAGATAAATTCTATCATATTGAACGGGAAGTTTCGACAGGTTCAAATGAATGCGTAGTTGCAGAGCAACTCATTCGGGACTTTTTAAAAGAATACGAAGTTGCATTGTCGGTTTATTATGCTGGCCTGAATAACCAGTTTCCCAACAAAATATGCAATAACGTTAACCTTGCATTGCCCGAAAGCGCATTACAGGGTGAGGTATTTAAAGAAGATGGACTCGAAGACTATGCAGGGCTTCCCCAGGAGGTTCGGGATGAGATTAAAAACTACCTGAATGAATTTAGCCAGGCTTATGGTCATTCCATCAAAACCTACTTTACGGGCAACGCGAATCTTACACAAGCTACGCTTGAAGGTTCGGCCATATTTGAAACTCTAAAGAACAAATTTAACAATGGAAATTTTGATGATGCATCGTATGGCATCTGGATGCACTATGATGATAACTCCGGTTGTCTATACATCCGGCACGGTCTGAATGAAAGCAAAGTATTTCAGGAGAGCAAAAAATCAAAGCTCACCAAACCGGCCGACAAGCAGAAGATCATAACGGAGGCAAAGAAAACAATCAATGATGTTATTGCCAATCTTGACAGCAAGGGCACGCAGGGCTGGAGTGCGTTAGCTTCTAATTTCAAATCAGCCTTGAAAGCTACTGTAGGTGGTGTTGCCACTACTTATGACATGGGCCGCGAAACCTATGAGACAGGCCAAACTCCTGTAAGATTATGGGACGATACCAAGTCAGATCAGTACAGCGCTTCCCCTTTCCATGACCCTACCAATGGTATTGCTTCTGGCGGTGGCGATGCCATAGTAGCCAAGGTGATGGAAATACCCCAGCTTGTTTCTTTTGGTTATGACATAGCAACGAAGGAAGAAGTAAGAACGCAGTTGGTCAATACCGTTAAAGAGGTAAGCTGGCCGAAGATACAGAGTGCGGCCACCGACTTTTTTGCAGACAAGAAAAATAAATACGCTGGCGGTGGCAATGTGATGATGCACGAAGCATCGCTGGATGTATCCTCGGTATTGCTGGAATTGTTAGGGGGAGCGAAGATCCTTGAAATGCTGGAAGACCTGCTCAAGAAACTGGGCAAGGAAGCGCGTGAGGCGGTTGTAAAGGCGATCAAAGAAAAACTTACCGATCCTGATCAGATTACCCGGTTTATTAAGGATATTGATGGCAGTGATGAACTACTGAATGCCGTTGCCAAGAAAACGGATTTAATTGACTCTTGGAAGACTGTTGATAATTCTCCATTAGCTTCCAAGAGAAATGATGTTGACTTCTTAAATAAGGTTGATGAATTTAATGCGCAGAAACAAATCAATAGTCCTAAAAAGACTGAACGAATTCCTGCAAATGCGGAGAGTTCATATTCCTATACCAACAGTAAGGGTGTTAAAATTGAATTTGATAAAGATGGTTTCCCGGATTTTAGAAATCATACGCCAGGAAAAGATTACTGGGTAAAAACTGAAGATATGACAGGGAACTATGTTAAAGATTTTGCTATTGCTAATAACGCTGCTATTAAAAAATTTGGGAAGGAAAATATTCAAATACTCACAGAAAGTGGAAGTCCTGTCTTAATAAAAACTAATGGCGAATGGAAAAAATATACATGGCATCATCATCAAGATGGTAAGACTATGATGCCTGTTTTATCGGATAATGTACACAGTGTCACCCCTCATACAGGTGGAAAGACGATAGTCGAACGAAGTTTAAAGGGATTATATGAATCACCATTTTAAAAAGTTATGAAACAAGGTTTTGATTTTATACCCAGTAGAAAATGGAATGACAGGGTTGATATTGATCAACTCGAAAACCAATATCGGATAACTTTTCCGCCAGTATTCAGATTTTTCCTGGAGCATTTTGAACTGAAAAATGAAAACTTTAGAAAGGAGTCGATACAAGTAATTAATGAACCAGGTTTGGTCGTTCCTTTAGAAAGTATTGTGTATGCTCCTACAAAAGACGATCCTGATCCGATTAACCCTTGGGAGTTTTATGATCTCGAAGAAATTTTAAAAGATCATGAATCCACATGGAGAAAGGAAAAAGAGTGGCTTGAATACGGGTTATTGGGAATAGGTAGAACATCTGAGGATATTGGTATCTACTTGGGTATGAGAACCGATAACCTTGATCAAATTTGGCGCGTAGCCTGGGATTGGGGAAATAGCGAAACCCATCTAAAATTAAGCGCCAATATTTTTGAATTTGTCAGAGGATTTGAATCAAAAACTTTATCCCATTATGCCCAGGATGTTGATAATGGTAAAATCCGTAAAGCATTCAATGATAGATACTGGAAGTATGAATAAGGAGTGAAATCACTCTTGCACGTTGATGAAGAACACTAACGTGGGCATGGGACAACCCCCACCTGGTCTAAGTGTTCTTTGAATGACTGGCGCAAGTGTTGTGCGGCTGGCAAGTGCGATGTTCACTTGTGCCCATTATGTTGTAAGTCTTCGGACTTGCGAATATATTTGTTCTTCAAGTTACCCGTTATTTGTTATGAGCCGCAAATACAAGATCCGCGATCAGGAAGCTGTATATTTTGTTACCTTCACTATCATTTACTGGCTTGATGTATTTACCCGGAAGGAATACCGGGATATATTTCTGGATAGTATCCGCTACTGTCAGCAAAATAAAGGACTTCACGTATATGCCTATTGCATCATGAGCAATCACGTTCAATATGATCGTTTCAGGTTATGGATCACAAAAGCTGGAAGATATAATCAGGGACATTAAAAAATACACTTCATTGAAGATAATTAATGCTGTTGCTGACAATCCACAGGAGAGCAGGAAAGAATTGTTGCTTTGGCTTTTTGAAAGAGCTGGGACCCGGAATAGTAACAACACACGCTACCAGTTCTGGCAGCAGCACAATCATCCGGTGGAACTTAATACCAATGAGAAGCTTGAACAGCGGTTAAATTATATTCATAACAACCCGGTTGATGCCGGAATTGTACGTTATCCGGAAGAGTATTTGTACAGCAGTGCCGGGAATTACGCTCGGTTGAAAGAAACGGTGATGGAGGTGAGGCTGATATGAGACTTCGTCAGTCTGGAGACTGACAGCATGATAGGCACAAGTGAGCTGCCCGCAGACAACCGCACAACACTTGCGCCAGTCAGGGGGGGTGGGGATGTAATCCGAAAACAATTCATCAGGGATTTAGCGAGCCCAGATATCAGCGATATAGATCAACTTAAATGGGTCTTTAAAAAGACTAATGGTATAACTGACGATATTCTTAAAGCTAATGTGATTAATGTACTTAAAAGTAGTACAGTTGAACTAACAGCGTCATTGGATGAAAGTATTGTAAAGAAACTTTTCCCAGCAGATAATCTTATTACAGCTACTAACTATGCAGAAAGGTTAGTAAAAAATCTCGAAAAGACAGAAAATTTTACAAAAATCTTTAGAGTTGTTGACTAAAATGCGATATAATTTTTACAAACAAGTTAATAATGTCAGGTCTATCCCGGTAGTTTGCGGAAATGGACTTTATTTTTTAAGTCATCCGGATAAAAAGTTGACCTGCCTGTCAAAAGACAATTTAGAATTTCTGTGGTCAACTGAGGAAATTGTTCATTCTATAGTATGCTTAAATGAACATTTACTTTGCCATGGCTTACGAATCTATGATTTAGCCGGAAAGCTATTATTCGCAGGTGATGAAGAGTATTCTTATGAGGGGATTGCTTATGAGAATTTGAGTGTTTGGAAGCTCGTAGATGATGCGAATGATACGGTAGAGTATTGTGTGTTTAATGTATTGGAGAGAATTTTTTTGAAAGAGAAAATTCTTATTGAGGGAATGCCAGCGTGTCTTTTCAAAGACTCACTTATAATTAAATCTGAGAATTTCTTAAAAAAAATAAGCCTTTACGAAGGTAGGGAGATTTGGTCCTTTGATACCGGACAGTTAGGGTCTGAATTGAATAAGATTTTGTTGCATAAAGAAACTGAGGTTCGGCTTCAAAATGTAAAACAAGTTTATGTAAGGGATACGAAAATTATTGTAACGCTAACACATGCTGTAATTGCGCTTCACGAAAGTACAGGTAAGCAATTGTGGCAAATTGATTTTGATGCTTTAGACCCTAATGAGATCGTATTTGACAAAACCTTTGGCTACCTAAGCCAAGGAGTATTCTATTCCATTATTGATATTGAAAAAGGCAAAAAGATTCTTGAACGTGAACTACCGACACATGTAGAGATTAACTTAAACAAGGTGCATTTTATGAACGCTGGCTCCGGTTTGGTTTTTTTTGATGGATTTTTGTTTTTCACGTTTTCTGAATTAGGAGTCCGATACCTCATAAAGATAGAGCCTCTGACTGGTGAGTTTGTTTCAGGGATGATCCTTGACACGAAAGCTGCAACATACAAACCTGTTTTCAATAGCAACCGAATGTATGTACTTAGTCAGGACCGAAATCTATTAGTGTATGAGATATAAACGGTTTAATTTTTCTCGTGCTCTCTGTTTAGAGGGTGTCTTTTACGAATGTATGTAGCATTTCTGGGTTGGATTTATTTGCAGTCGTTGGGTAAGTGGCTGGGATTTTAGTACAGGTTAAAATTAGAGTTTTAACTTTAACCAATCTAAAATCTCAGCCACTTACCACCCGGTGCGAAGATTGTTACCCCACAGTCTGCTCCGTCAATCAACGGAAAGAATCTTGCTGGCACTCTTAAGCTTGAAATACCATCAAGCAATACAACTTTCTCCAGGATTGAGGAGAACAAAAAAATTGCTAAAGATTATGGTGTTGAACTGGTATTTTCGCCTGAATAAACTTTTGATTTATGGAATTTGATAGAAAGGCAAAACAAGCATTGGGACAAATTGATTTTTGTGCGCGATATCGTTCATTGACGAATAAATATCCCTTTGTCGCGGAGGAGCCTTCCAAACTTGAAAGAAAGGCTGTACTCGATTTTCTCAAGAGTATTGGATATGCCTTTAAATACGCAGAGCAATCCTTTATTTCTAAACTACTAATGGAAATTAGGCGGAGAGCTAAAAATAGCATCCCCATCTGACTATTTATCTGGAACGCCACAATTGGTTAACTATGGCAATAAGTATGATAAAAAAGGAAAAAAGAAATGGATTGGAATAAGTTTCAATTCTTGGCTTGAGTCTCATGTGACAAATAATGCCTTAGTTTCTCTTAATGGAAAAATTAATAAATTATTAGAAGACTAATCATAATTGAATAGCATTGTTTTGATCATGTCGATAAAGAAGAGTTTTTAGAGTTTGTTAAAAGTATAGAAACATACATTGACAACTTAAGAGATAAGTTAATAAAAAACGAGGTGAATTTTTCCATAGAAGAAATTCAAACCGTTGAGAATTATTTTTCAAGTATTAAGGAAATGAATAGTGAAGATATTAAAGAATTCTGGGCCTATTTTGGAGAAGCTGTGAGATATTATGTTGGTGGAGAATACAAGTTGGCACCTAAATCTGAAGATGTTGCTTTCACACCGATTATAATTAATTACGGATATAAGGAAAAATGGAAAGTTCGGATATCTCCTGAGGTTTGGAGGGATAAATTGATTAGAAATAAACTCCAAACAACTATTCAAGATAACATTAAGCACTTGGCGGAGAAATACGGAAAATGAGGTGGAAGTATTTCCCTACCGGATGCCACCATTGAAGCGAAGCTGAAGAAATATACGGCCCTTCCGTTATAACCTGGCAGGTGCAACGCGAATACTTCGAATACACAGGCAAACATCCGGCTGATGGAGAACAGCACTGGTATCAGCACCTACAACGAGGCGATGCGTACGTTGAACAACGCGTACAAGTCGCAAAGCAAAACTTCGATGCAAAAGCCAATTACCTTTTCTTCCTGAAAGCCACCGGTGCGGAAAAAATAAATGATAGGAATGCCGTGGCCTTCATGCCACGCGGAGCACAGTTCGGGTACATCTTCACCAGCGAGATCAAAAACGTGCATGAGCCGATTACCGTAGCGCATGAGTTGGGGCATGGACGATTTAAGTTCTTCCATACATTTGATAAACACTACGGTTCCGTTTCCGGGTCAGACGCTACTGACAACCTGATGGACTATAACAACGGTGGCTACCTTGGGAAATGGCAATGGGATGTGATGCACGATCCGGCCATGCTGGTGAGTGTGTTTGAAGGGGATGAGAAGAGTGCGATGGCTGGTTCTGCACTTGCCGGCTTTTATCAACAAGCTTCACCATTATTAGAAAAAGCTGAATTTAAAGAGTGGGTTGAGAAGGTTCAAAAGGTATATGAATTCCTTAAGAATTGTAATAATGAAGGATGGGAAAGCTACAACGGTGAAGGTATAATTCCGCATTGCTTTTGGCGCGATCAGAATGTTTCACCGAGCCTATATTATTCAAATGCCGACTTGCCTTTTACTGCTGGTCTTATTGACGGAGCCTATCTTGAAATTGAAGGGTTATATCATTTGCCACAGGTTGTTCGTGATTTAAGCAAATTACCTGGTAAAGTTGTATATGCTTACACGTTGGCGTATTGGGAATGTCGACCTGAAAAATTGATTGCTAATGTAGAAGAATATGAATATGTAATTACTCAGTTGGCGAAGATGGAAAAGGAAGGAGGGGTATGGAATTGGGTAAAAGAAAAATGGTTTGACTACAAAGAGCAGAAGGAGGAACTTGAAAAGTATTTCAGTGATTGCAGGGACGCAGATGAACTCCGCGAAACGATAGAAGACCTGTATGGTCTGGCAACAAACTGGGAAGAAATTAAAGTCCTGTATGCACAGATAGATAGCCGCCTCAATGAATATTGGAATACGTTAAGCAGCACCGATAATATTGGCCGATACCACAGAGGCCGGTTAGTTATTCCTGCTGCTACCATTATTGTTCCGTTCGGTATTGGTGTTGCCAGCAAAGCGGAAAGGTTAAAGGATGCATTAAAGCTGCTCAAAGAATCCTCTGCTGAAAATTGGAAGAAGTTTATTGGCAGAATGGGTGAGTTGACAATTAAAAACGCTGAGAAAAGGATAGATGATCTTGTTGATGATGCATCGCTTGAGATATTAGCTAAAGAAGTCAAATATTTACCTGGTCCACAATTACCTTGGAATATTGCGGAAACGTTTGAAGGTTTAATCTATCAAAACAGGAAATTGACCTCGAATGAACGTTATTTTAAATATCATGGAACAGGAAATAAGACTGGGAGAAAGTATACATGGGTTGTAAAAAGAAAATATAGTTCTGAATCAGAGCTTAGGAAAATGTTGGCAATTAAAGAAGAATGGGGTATCAAAATAGAATTTGTATCTGAGTTTGATGTACCAGCAGGTATTTGGGTCAGCGAAGGCAAAGCAGCCGCGCAGGGTTTAGGTTATCCTGGAGGTGATTATCAAGCTGTGATTCTGAACATTCCAAGTTCTTGGATTATCCGAATAGAAAACGCATTTAAATAATTGAAAGCATATGGACGAATTATTCTTAAAAATTGATCAATTGATAAAGTTGTTGGACGAAAGAAAAAATGCTTCTGCAATTTTTTTTAAAAACGCCAAGGTTAATCTTGAAAATCAAGAGAACAAAATTGAAGTTTTGAATAGCTTAATAAAGTGTTATGCGATTACACAGTATGCCGATTTTTCAAAAAAGGAAGAGGATACATTAAATGAAGTAATAAACATTGCGAGGAATATTAGGGATAAAGCATAATTACTTCCCACTCCAAGAGAAGATAAAATGATAAAGGTGAAATGAAAAGGTGTGAAACTAAGTATTTTAAATTGATGAATATAAGTAAGTAAAGCTATGGTAAAGATAATTGAGAAAATAACGGAATTTGATTATTACAATCAAGATTTGAAGGTTGGCACTTCGAAGATTAAAGCATTAATAAAGGCTCCTGAACCAATTGGCTGGATCAGCAGAATCTATTGTTCTTACGCTTACAAATGAACAGCGGGATGAGATACTGGCATCTAAAAAAGAAATTGAGCAAGGGTTATACTTCGAGAATAGTGATCTCGAAAAGGAAATAAATGAATGGCTGAACGCAAAATAATCTGGTCAGTTTAATATAGTTGCTTGCTATGGAATATCCCAACCTAGTCATTAAAACGGAATAATACATATGAACACATCTTATTCACCTGTTCAGTATGTCTACAGGGAGGTTATTGAAGAAGAAATAGCCAGAAGCACCGCAGGAAAAATTTTCTATTTCAATGAAGACCAATTGGTCTGCTCCATAGAAGGAAGGATTGTTAAAATGGAGGAGATTGAAGGCAAAGGATTATTCATCACATTAGATACGCAAGCACTCATTCGAATAGACAAAATTATAACCCTGTTTGGAAAACCAGGCGCGGCGTATGATGAATATGACGCCTATGCTAATCAGTGTCTTTCTTGCACAGGAGGTTATGATATCAAAGATTGAATGCTGAGGCTACGGATTCGTTTAAAATCTTCAAGCTGACATTTCCCTGTTGCATATCTGCTGAACTGGTAACTTAATGAAAGTTATTTCGCGTAGTTCAACTGAATGCTGGTCCGTTTATTGCTCTCGACAGGGGCTATGGAATTTGAAATAGACGATCAGACACGGCAAGACCTGAATCTCTTCCCCGAAACACGCGATAGCATTTCACTTTTTGGATATTTTGATGTAACCATTACGAAAGGAGGTAAGGCAACATTGTTCAGGCTATTCAGCAATCCTTCAAATGATGCTACACTTTTAACTAATCGGAAGGATGCCATACGATTTATTGGTGAGTATAATTTCAACTTCGATTTTCATTACCTGGATTTGGATTTTATTGAGCATTATTTATCACAGAATATACCCGTCTTAAGAGATAATCTAATTGATGCCATCGTTGATAAAGCAAGCAATGTAATATTCCCAAGCAATGATTTCTATATTATTGCGCGTGGAATTAGCTATTTAAAAACGCACATTGAGAAGCTTATAAAATTTATTGACAGCCTGAATAGGATTAATGCGCCACTGCTTATTAGGGAAATAATAACCGATGTTGAGGAAATAACAAACAGAGTAGAGTTTCAGCCTTTGCTTAACCATAAAAGTGGACGCTTCTATTTCATAAATTCTGAGGATAGATTGATCAGAAAAAGACTCCGGGATGATGTGCTAAGAATCCTTGAACGTACTTATTTACTCGATGCATTTGTATCAATCGCAAAAGTGACTGTTAAAAATAATTTGACATTTCCTGTGTATAACGGCGCGGGTGAACCATTCGTCAACATAAAGGAAATGTTCCATCCAATTCTGAAAGATCCGGTGTCGAATGATATCGCTGTGGGTGAAGATGGTAATCTGTGTTTTGTTTCGGGACCAAACATGGCTGGTAAGTCAACATTCCTTAAAAATGTTGGAGTTTGTGTTTATCTGGCGCACTTAGGATTTCCAGTTCCCGCAAGACAAATGAATACTTCTTTGTTTAACGGCATTTTCTCATCCATCAATCTTTCTGATAATATTAATAAAGGTTATAGCCACTACTATAGTGAAGTTAAGAGGGTAAAGGAAATTGTTTTGGCCATAAAAGAACGAAGTCGGGTTTGTATCATATTTGACGAGTTGTTCAAAGGAACAAATGTTAAAGATGCATATGATGCAACATTGATGGTGATGACTGGATTCGCTAAAATGAAACAAAGTATTTTCTTTGCCTCTACACACATCGTTGAAGTTGCTTCGGAGTTGGATAAACAGAATGGTATTATTTTCAAATACCTTGACTCTGGTCTGGACGGAAGTACACCAGTTTATAACTATAAATTACTGGATGGAATATCATCTGAACGTTTGGGACTATTGATAGTGAAGCAGGAAGGTGTTATGCAAATTATTGATGAGATACTTCAAAAAACAAAATTACCATCACCGGATAAAAAATGATCAGACCCTGTTTCAAGTTAACATTATCCCCGCAGCAAATCTTCCTGCATCACCTTTCCTTGCAGAGAAAAAATGATGGTTGTTTTTTACAGTGCATAAATCTGAGATTTCTATTTGTGCTAAAGGTATTCCGAAGTTTGTCAATTGAACGTGATTAGCTTTCCAGAGATCAAGCTTAGCCTTATTGTTGGATTGACGGATCATTAGATCATGATCTTGTCCAAACGACTTATGGAATTCATCCATTACTTCTTCACCCACTTCATACGACTCTTGTGAAACCGACGGACCAATACAAGCAATAACATTTTCACCTTTAGTGCCAAATTGTGAATTCATTTCACGAAGAGTCTTCTCAAGAATTCGTGCTACCGTTCCACGCCAACCCGAGTGAACAGCAGCAATTGCTTTATTGCTTTCGTCATATAATAGAATCGGAACACAGTCAGCCGACATTACGGCAATGCAAATCTCTTTTTCATTAGTGATCAATGCGTCCGTCTCTTTCAACGCTTCTTTCGATGTATTGCAGTTAACATTAACTATTCTTGTCTTATGCACCTGTTGAGGCATGAACAACCTCTCCTCTTTTATTCCCATGGAAAAGGCGAGGAGGGTTCGGTTGGTCGTGATAACTTCTCTATCAGGGGAACTGGAGTAGCTTAATGTAAAGTCATTTCGCTTTGGTAGTGTATTCCGGTCGGTAACAAAATGTCTTACCGAAGGGTCACTTAAACTTTCAAACTGCCACAAGTCAAGGCCGTTAATCAATGCTTTCTTCATTCTTTCTTATAAATTCTCTCTTTATACGACTGATGTTCTGAAAATTTTGCCTTTGCTGTAATTCATGGCCGGTAAAATTGCTTCCAGTGTTTGAGAAAAGTATTTTCGGTACAGGCATAAAATTCACCTAAACCAACCCACCATGAAACGCAGAGACATCCTGAAAAATTTAAGTCTTGGCGCAGGAGCAACCTTGCTGCCTTCTTTAACTTTTTCGAAAGAAAAACATAGGCAAAGCTCTGCCGCTACGCCCGTAAAAATAACGGATATAAAAGTTATTCTCACGGCGCCGAATAAGATTCGTCTTGTAGCGGTCAAAGTGATGACATCCGAACCAGGTTTGTACGGAGTAGGCTGCGCTACTTTCACACAACGGGCACTTGTGGTGCAAACCGCCATAGAAAAATACCTCAAACCTTTTCTCATCGGACGAAATGTGGATGAGATTGAAGACATCTGGCAATCTTCTTATGTGAGTTCGTATTGGCGAAATGGTCCTGTGTTGTTTAATGCCATGAGTGGTGTTGACATGGCCTTGTGGGACATCAAAGGAAAGCAAGCGAATATGCCGGTGTATCAATTGTTGGGTGGAAAAGTAAGGTTGGGCGCTGATCTATATTATCATGCACAAGGCGCTGATCAGGTGGAATTAAATGAAAATGTAGCAAAAGGTGTAAGCCAGGGGTATCGATACGTTCGCATACAGATGGGCGTGAAAGGTTATGCGGGCTATGGCGCTAAAGGTCCGACCGGTACACCGGGAAGTGCTGCTGGTGATAAGTTGGATGTATCGGGACCAACGAATCCTAAACTCTTATATGAACCGGCACCGTATGTAAGACAAACACCTAAGATGTTTGAAGAGATACGCGTTAAATTCGGTGATGAGATAGAATTGTTGCACGATATTCATGAGCGGATTTCATTGCCCCAGGCAGTTACACTTTGCAGGGCGCTGGAGCAATACAATCCGTTCTTCATTGAAGATCCATTTCCGCCTGAACAAAATGATCATTTCAAATTGCTCAGACAGCAAACATCTGTTCCACTCGCTATGGGTGAACTTTTCAACACAGAGCATGAATATGTACCTTTAATACATAACCGGCTCATTGATTTTATCCGAATTCACATATCACAAATCGGCGGACTTTCACCAGCACGAAAAGTCCAGGCCCTCAGTGAATTCTTTGGCGTAAGAACTGCCTGGCATGGACCGGGTGATGCATCTCCAATTGCTCACGCCGCGCAACTTTCCCTGGAGCTATGCAGTTATAATTTTGGTGTGCATGAAGGATATGTATTTCCGAAAGAGACACAAGAAACATTTCCTGGTTGCCCTGAAGTAAAGGATGGTTATATGTTTGCGCAGGAGAAACCCGGACTTGGAATTGATATTGATGAGAAAGTAGCGGCGAAGTTTCCTTACGATACTGATAAAAACTTTGATTACAGTTGGGGGACTACACGAAGAAGAGACGGAACGGTGATTCGTCCGTGAGTTTGTTCCCGCAGATAACGCTGATTTACGCAGATAAACCAAATTTCAAATCTGCGTATATCTGCGAAATCTGCGGGAGAAAAAATAAGAATACTTATGAATACATATTACAAGCTCTTCCTCTGCCTGATTATTTTGTTGACTGGCTTTTCTATTACAGGGCGGGCGCAGCAGGAAGTGACACCCTATGCAGATGTTAAGCACTTCAGCAAAGTTTTCGGACGGGAAAAATATTATCGCTTGTATCTTCCGAAAGGTTATGATAAAACAAAGGAGCGATATCCTGTAATTTATTTCTTTCACGGTTGGGGTGGGCGGCATTTCAAAGATGATAACGCAAAGCTTGAGTATGAAATGATCAGGGATCTTGTTGATAAGTATAATGTGATTCTTGTCATGTGGGATGGGAACATGGAAGAAAGTGAGCCTCGTCCATACAATATCGGCAATCACGAAAATGTGAAGTATGAAATTCAGATGAAAGATTATTTTCCTGAACTGATCAGTCATATCGATTCAACGTACAGAACATTTACCGATAGAACGCATCGTGGCATTATTGGCTTCAGCATGGGTGGAATACTGTCATATTACCTCGCTGGAAAATATCCTGATAAGGTTTGTGCTGCTGTCGGCATGACGGGAAGTCCTGAGTTCTTTATCGGCTATCCGCAAAACCATACACTTTATCCCTTGCGTTATACTTTTAAAAATCTTGAAGGCGTAAAAATCAGGATGCATAACAGTACACACGATGAACTTGTGTATTTGAATGAAGAAGTGGATAAAGGCGCGCGATGGGAGGGAGGATTGTCATACGATTACTGGCAATTCAAAGGAGGACACATGGTTGATCTTCCGGGGAAGACGGAAGTATTTGAGCGCGCTATGAAATTTGTTGTTGATGCTTTTCATGATCCATTACTTAAACCTGATCGATGGTGGCACTATGATTTATATCCTGAGTTTGATGTTTGGGGATATCATGTAAAAAGTAACAAGCAAGAACCTGGCTTCGTGTATTTAAAGAATGTTTCGAAAAGTGGTTTTGGTATTCATAGCAGGAAGTGGTTACCGGATGGGCCACCTGTTCCAAAGTTGACTACAGAAATTTCAACGGATCCAATTTATCAGCCGGCAACAAAATATAATGTGATTAAATATTCTTTTCCGGATAAGAAAATATCGGAGACAAGTGTGATGAGTGATAAAACAGGAAAGGTAACACTCCATGCTAACGACAATACTGAATTTGGTATCTACAAAGAAGGTGACGCACCTGATCTTGTGATGATTGATTATGATCTTGGAAAAAACCTACGTTACCTTCGCCCGGGAAAGGAAAATAAACTTGTATTTACCATTCTCAATCGTGGTGCTGATGTTTCTAAAACGCAGAAAGCTGAATTGGAATTAACAACACGAGACAGTTCAATTATAGTAACCAATAAGATAGTGCCAGTCAACATTTATCCGGATAAACGAATCATCACAACACCACCGTTTAACATCACCACTTCCACAAAGCCACCAGCTCATGGAGAGCCTGCGTGGATCAAGTTCAACTTGAAAATGAAGCTCAATACACAAACCTACCGCGATGAATTTGTCGTTCCTGTTTTTTTTGATGTTCCTGAATTGGATAGCATTCGTGTAGATGATGGAATACAAGTAAAAGATAAAGTCTATGGAAGAGGAAACGCCAACGGAAAAGTTTCTGCCGGAGAATCAATTATGATCTATTCAGGAAAGCACCGGTTGAGACTTTACACGGATGATCCATATGTAGATATTGACAAGGAGCAATTGATTGATGAGGTATTGCCGGCAAAATGGCCGGATGGGTTTACCTTAAGTTCTGTAATTAAAATAAGTGATCAATGCCCGAAGGGACATATCATTGAATTGCTTGCCAGCTACGATACAAAAAGTTTTATGCCTATTGAAAGAAAGGTGACATGGGGAAAGGTGTATATAAAGGTTGACCCCTAAATCCCTTAAAGGGGACTTGAGGAGAAGGAAATAAAATTTTTTGTTAGTGTTGCAGAACAATTCCCCCTTTAGGGGGCAGGGGGTTAAGACTTCAATTTTGACTTATGAAAAACAAAAGCTTATTACTGTTTCTTGTTCCTTTCCTTCTCATGTCTTTTTCCGGTAGCACGTTGAAAAAAGAAAAGTGGGTAAAACTTTTCAACGGGAAAAATCTGAAAGGGTGGACGATGAAAATATCCGGTTATCCGCTGGGTGAAAATTACGTCAACACTTTTCGTGTGGAGGATGGGATACTTAGCGTTCGATATGATCATTATGGAAATTTCGATAACACATTTGGCGCCTTGCATTACAACAAACCGTTTTCAAATTACCGGTTAAAGGTAGAATACCGGTTTGTTGGTGAGACAGCTCCAGGCGCTCCTTCCTGGGGTTATCGCGATAGTGGTGTGCAGTTTCATGGGCAGGACCCAAAGACGATTGGATTAAAACAGAACTTTCCAATTTGTCTTGAATATAATCTTCACGGCGGTAACGGTAAGGATGAGCGGCCTGTTGGTGAGATATGTGCCAATGGAATGTTTGTAGATGTTAATGGTAAGCAAAATGAATCCTATTGTACGCAACCTTTTGTGAAGCGCACCTTTCACGGTGACCAGTGGGTAACATTGGAGATCGATGTGCGTGACGGAAAGATAAAGCACTTTGTTAATGGTGAAGAAATTTTGAGTTATGAAAATCCTCGTTACGATCCGAAGAATGAGATTGCCAAAACCTTCATTGCAGGAGATGATGATAAAGTAAAGGGAGGTTACATTTCATTGCAGTCGAATAGTCATCCCATTGATTTCAGGAAGATTGAGATAATGGAGTATCGATGAATCAGTGGGCATACTGATCATTCTTCAATTCCATACTTCTCCAAATATCGCTCAAACAATTCCTGTTGATTACCTGGTAAGGTTACAAGCTTGCCACTGATAAATGCATGCGTAAGAATATTCGTCTTGCAATCCAGTGCATCACCGGTTGAAACAAAAAGTGTTGCGTCTTTTCCAACTTCAAGTGAGCCAACCCGATTGTCGATTCCCAAAGCTTTGGCAGTATTTAATGTAATAGTTTTCAACGCATCTTCTTTGCTCATGCCATACGCTGCTGCTGTTCCGGCATAGAAGCCCAGGTTACGTGACAGGTTCAACATTCCTGTACTTGACAACGAAACAGCAACACCCGCCTGACTTAAAAGAAATGGTAATTTGTAAGGCATGTCGATGTCATCATCCGGTCTATCCGGTAGATTGTGTGTTTTGGGCAATATAACCGGTACAGCATTCTCCCTTAGAAAGTCGGCTACGTAATAGGCAGAGGGTCCGCTGATCAATGTGATGCGTTTAACATTGTGAGCTTTTGCAAAACTTATGGATGCTATGATTTCTTTCGGTTCTTTAGCGTGAATGAACAAAACTTTTTTGCCATCAAAAACTCCCTGCATGGACTCAAGTTTTAGATTGATTTCTTTTGAAGGCTGATTTCCATAACCTAACGCATCTGTAAAGAAAGACGAAAGGAGCTGTATCTCTTTATCGTATGTCTTACTGGGTACTTCCTTGATTTTGAATGTGGTGACATCAAACTCGCTTACTATTTTGGAAGGCCAGTTCAAATGTATCCCAATGTCCGCAGTGTGAAGAGCATCTTCCCAATTCCATCCTTCCATTTCCATCACGGATGACGAGCCCGAAATTAATCCACCGGTTGGAGTTGCTTCAGCCAATAGCACACCGTTAAAGCGCATCGTAGGGATTAATTCTGAATCGGTATTGTATGAAATCACCGAACGCACACTCGGATTTATCTGGCCGTGTTCTCTGTAATCGTTCATAGCGCCTATCGAGCTTACTTCTGCAAGCCCCAGTTGTGAGTTGGGTAGTATGAAACCGGGATAAATATGTTTCCCTTCAACATTAATTTGTTCATAACCTGTCAAATCAATCTTGGTAGTTGTAGCATCAGCAACCACGATAAGTTTACCCTTGTCAAAAGTGATGATGGAATTTTGAATTACATTGCCATTACCAATGTGAGCAATACCTCCAATAAGTGCGACCGGTTTACTTTGAGGTTTTGCCGGTACAGGCCGTTGACCAAAAGTTGTTATTGATGCCAGCAGGATTATAAGTAAGTATATATTCTTTTTCACGAATGTCCGACTAAAAAAACGAACACCTACGTAATCCCTTGATTTTCTTGATTCCATAGTCTCTCTCCTTCGGAGAGAGGTAGGAGTGAGGCCAGATAAAGAAACATCAAGAAAATCAAGGGATTGAAATGAATGCTCCATTTTAGTCGGACAACAATGATTCTTTTTCATAATAGTATTCTTTTATTGTTCCATCTCCGTCATATAACCAATAACATCTTCACAATGTAATGCCACATTTTTGGTTGATGCAGCAGGCTGTGTTGATGAACCCTTCTTTTTGGCATCTTTCATCTTTTGTATGATGCGTGCCCGTTCCAATTCTATTTCCTGGTTACGTTGTTTATCTTGTTCAATGTCAAAATAAACTTTTCCATCGATGATCGTTTTTTCGGGCCTGGCCATGACGGATAACGGATGGTCTGACCACAAAACAACATCCGCAGACTTACCAACTTTTATGCTTCCCATTTGTTGATCGAGGTGCAGCATTTTGGCTGGATTAAGAGTAACCATTTTTAGCGCTTCTATCTCTGACATGCCTCCGTACTTTATTGATTTGGCGGCTTCCTGGTTAAGCCGTCGTCCCATTTCAGCATCATCGGAATTTATTGCTGTAACGACCCCCACTTTGTTAAGTATAGTGGCATTGTAAGGAATCGCATACCGCACTTCCCACTTATAGCTCCACCAGTCAGAAAATGTAGAGGCAGCAACGCCGTGTTCTTTCATCTTATCGGCCACTTTATATCCTTCAAGTATATGCGTGAATGTATTTATCCTGAAGTTGAACTGATCGGCTACTTTCATTAGCATGTTGATTTCTGATTGAACATACGAATGACAGGAAATAAATCGCTTCTTGTTCAGAATCTCAACCATCGTTTCATTTACAAGGTCTCTCCTGGGTTTGACAGCAAGTGTTTTTTCTTTCGCTGGCAGGTTGTTATACGCGATCCATTTCTTTTCGTACTCTCTTGCATTGGTAAAAGCGTCCATGTAAACTTGTTCAACACCCATTCGGGTGAGCGGGTAGCGAATGGAGTTTGGGTTGTAGCTGCGTTTCACATTTTCCCCCAGTGCAAATTTGATGAACGGATCTGCACCCTGAATCTTCATCTTCTCTGGTGATTCACCCCATCGTAATTTGATGAGCGCTGACTGACCCCCTATGGGATTCGCCGAACCATGCAGTACCTGAACGGCCACCACACCACCGGCAAGGGCCCGGTAGATGTTAATATCTTCAACATTGAGAACATCACCAATACGCACCATCCCTGAGTTCGCTGCCAGATCATTAATACTTGCAGCAGCAATGTGTGAATGTTCATCAATAATGCCGGCGGTCAGATGTTTGCCGCTGCCATCAATTGATCGCGCTGAATTGTCAGTAATGTTTTTTCCGATCTTAATTATCTTCCCATCTTTCAGCAATACATCAGTTTGCTGGAGTATGCCTTCTGCTTCGTTTGTCCACACCGTTGCATTTCGAATGAGTAATGTCTCAGTTGGGGGCAAGGTTGACGTGCCATGGGCAACAAACGGATAAATAACTTTACCCAACTCTTTCTTTTTTTTATCTTCTTTTTTTACATCGGCAGAATCAGGAAGGTCACCGGTGCGTGCGGCTTGCCAATTGATCCACGCACCATTCGTAAGCTGGCCTTTTCCTTTCCAGCCGTTATCCACTCTCCATCCTGACAGTCTGATGCTTCCGATGCTATCCTTAAGCGATTTAAAATTTAGTGTGACGAGTTCATCTTCAAACTTTGAAGTGACTTCATGTGAAGTAGAATCAGTTATTTTGATTTTTGCCTTCTGACTCCCGATCTCGCCGCTCACTTCTAATTGATAAGTTGTATCGTTAAGCATAAGATTGTAAATCCCCTTGAAATCGTGCGTAGGTAAAGTATTGATGTAAGCGGGTTCGCCCTGAATCCAGTTTTGCAACACTTTTGTTTTTTCGTCAAACAACTTTCCTGAAGTGATAATAAAGTTTGCTGTTAATCCGTTCTTCAGACTTCCTACTATAGTATTAACCTTTAAGAGTTTCGCCGGCGTTTCCGTAAGCGCTTTTAATGCAGCGCCTTCACTCAGTCCGTTTTCAATGGCTTTGATGAGGTTGGGCATGAAGTCGGAAACTTTTGTCAAACCATTCGCTGTAATAGCAAAGCTTATTCCTGCTTTTTCCAATGCAGCGAGATTTGCCGGTGCCAGCTCCCAATGTTTCATATCTGCCAATGAAACACGAAGTGCATCGAAAGGATCATCAACATCGTAGGCGTCAGGATAATTTACGGGCACAATCAAAGAAGCATTTGTAGATTTAATTTCAGCAATGCGTTTGTATTCATCGCCACTTCCCCTGATAATGTATTGTACACCAAACTCGTCACCCAGTTTGTCAGCGCGCAGCACATCCATCCAGTTATCTCCTTCAATTACCTGTGGCAATTGTTGTGTTTGTATCCACGCCTCTAAGGATTGGTCTGTAAAGGGACGAGGATTTTGACTTGCATACCACGCAGCATCGAGAAAGGTTTGACGTAACACAGCGATTGAACCCATCAACGAGACAGGATATGTTTGCGTGGAAGTTCCTTTGTTAAACGAATAATGTGCAGAAGCTTTTTGTTGCAGGATAACCTTGTTGCTGAGCGCCTCACCTAACGTAACAAAGGCGCCGGTTCCTCTTGCCAGTCCGTCCGCTTTGAACGTGAGTACAGAACCAAAACCAATCTTCCGAAGATCATCCGCATTTTTCGTGTTAACCGTAAATTCTTCTGCTGCATTATAGTGAGAACGGATAGCCTGGTTAGCATTAAAGGCTCCACTATTTTTTGATTCTATTTGCTCAACGCTGGCCCATGGACTTGTGGCAGGAGGGCGAGTCACTGGTGTCAATCCATAACTTGTATACATATCAATCAGCGATGGATAAATGTACAGGCCCGTCGCATCAATAGTATTGTAACCCTTTGGAATTGTAACACTGCTGCCGACTTGTTCAATCTTGCCACGCTTGATCAATAGGGTGGCCTTCTCGATGGTTGTTTGATGGTCGATGACAATCGTAGCATTGGTGAAGGCGTATTGTCCGGGTCTTAGGTCTTTAACATCATTTCTTGGAAACGTCTCCTGACCATCGCTCTCATGATAGGTACAAATCAGAAATAAAATCTTTATACCGATGAAAGGTAAAATTCTTTTCATAGTGCGCTTAGGTTAATGACGGAAAAATATAGAATAAAAATTGAAAGATTGAATTCTGAACAGATTAATTCTCTCCAATTGTACAGCCGGTAAATCTATTTGTGCCTCTATAATTAAAATGGTAGCTTTCTTCAGTACTCTTGATGAAAAAATTTTCTTTATGAAAGACTGTGTAAAGCTAATGTGGGTATTCTTATTTCTGTGGAGTTGTTCCCGGCTGCATGTTGAAGACCCTTCACCTTTGCATCCCATTCCATCAGAGGCTCAGCTCGCCTGGCATGAGATGGAGATGAATGCCTTTATTCATTTCACAACAAATACATTTACCGATTTGGAATGGGGGTTTGGAAACGAGAGCCCGACGGTTTTCAATCCCACAAAGGCAGACCCTGATCAATGGGTAAGCATTTTGAAAGATGCAGGTTTCAAAGGAATCATTCTCACCTGCAAGCATCATGATGGTTTTTGTTTGTGGCCCAGTGAGTACACACAGCATTCTGTAAAAAGTAGTCCATATAAAAATGGAAAAGGTGATATAGTAAAGGAATTGTCTGAAGCCTGCAAGCGTCATGGATTGAAGTTTGGTGTTTACTTATCACCGTGGGACAGGAATCATGCCGAGTATGGACGACCAGCATACCTTGAATATTACCGAAATCAATTGAAAGAACTTTTCACAACCTATGGACCTGTATTCGAAATGTGGTTTGATGGAGCGAATGGTGGTGATGGTTATTATGGAGGAGCAAATGAAAAAAGGCGAATTGACGGATCAACATATTATGATTGGCCGGTGACTATGAACATTGTGCGTGAGATAGAACCTGATATAATATTTTTCAGTGATGCCGGCCCGGGAGTGCGTTGGGTTGGAAATGAAAGAGGCATTGCAGGAGAAACAAACTGGAACATGATCACACCGGATACATTGCATGCCGGCAAGGGAGGCATAGAAAATTTGTTACAAACAGGATCAGAAAAAGGAACGCACTGGATACCGGCTGAAGTGGACGTATCGATTCGTCCGGGATGGTTTTATCATGAGAAAGAAAATGTATTAGTAAAAACACCGGAACAGCTTTTTGATATTTATCTCACGTCTGTTGGTCGTGGATCAACCTTGTTACTAAATGTTCCTCCGGATCGCCGTGGACTCATTCACGAAATAGATGTTGAATCATTAAAGGGCTTTCGGAAACTACTGGATGAAACATTTTCCACTAACCTGGCTAAGGGTGGAAAAGTTAGTGCAAGTGAGTACAGGGGTGATGATAAAAGTTATTCCCCGGAGAAGGCAACGGATGGTAAGAGAAAAACATACTGGGCAACGGATGATAATGTTACAAAAGCAAACCTGGAAATTGATTTTGGCGGTGAGAAGAAAGTAAGTTATGTTTTGCTGCAGGAATATATTCGTCTTGGCCAGCGTGTGAAATCTTTTCATATTGATGTTTGGCAGAACGATGAGTGGCAAGAAGTTGCTGATGGAACAACTGTAGGCTACAAAAGAATCGTTAAGCTCGATCCGGTAACTACATCAAAAGTTCGCATTTCAATTGATGACGCCAGGGCTTGCCCGTTAATTTCAAATGTTGAAGTTTATTAATGGTTGAATGCTTTTTAAACAAATTCACTTAACCTTTAATTCACCTTTTAATTCAACGCAAAACACTCAAACCCAAACTCACTCCCACTCAAATCCCCCTTAACAAAGGGGGGCGCGGCCAAAGCGATGGCGGGGTTGTGTGGCTACACTTTTAAGTTTGTCAAAATCTTAAGTGAGCAGTGTGACAACCCCCACTTGCACACATTCCAACGCCCCCCTTTATTAAGGGGGATTTGAGAGAGTGTACTTATATAAAAGTGAAAGAAAGTCATAAAGGGTTAACTCCATCCAGAATAAAGCAGTAATCCGCTGCCTTCGCACGACGAAATAATTTTAAGAGATTTGTAGTATTCCTGCCTTTCATGTTACTAATACTATAAAATGCAATGTAGTTTAGTTAAGCTTCCATTATCTCCTCTCCTTTGGAGAGGTTGGGTGAGGCCAATTAAGAAGAAAAGCTTAACTAAACTACATTACTATAAAATGAATCAAATTTTTTAGCAATGGCCGAAACGGTAGACAATACATTCGTTCAGCAGATCAACCAGAATTTGGATATCGCCTGGAAGGTTTGTAGAATTTATTTCTCTGATGCCAGCGACCGGGAAGATGTTTTGCAGGAAATGATGTACCAGTTATGGCGATCGTACGGAAGTTTTGATGGCCGATCAAAATTTTCCACCTGGATGTACCGCGTTTGTCTGAACACTGCACTGACGTATCGCAGGAATAGCAGCAGAAGAAAAACGGAATCACTTTCTGTATTTCATGAGAATATTCCTGATCAGCCTTCCGGAAATGAAGAGGAGGCAATCTCGCTGATGTATGATGCTATCAGTACGCTATCGCCGGTAAATAAAGCTATCGTATTGCTGTACCTGGAGGACATGAGTTATGACGAGATCGCCTCGATCACGGGACTCACCAAATCGAACGTAAGTGTGAGGTTGGTGAGAATCAGAAAAGAACTTGAAACAGTATTAAAAGAAAAAATTTAAACATCTATAGCTATGTCAACGCTTGAAGAATTAAAAGAACAATGGGGAAAGAATCGCAGGACGGGAGAAAAAACCTACGACAAGGAATCTTTTGGAAAGATCATCAAAGCGCGGGTGAAAAAGCATACCAACACGCCAATGAAATATTTTTGGGCATCATTTGCGCTTCAAATATTGGTGTACGCTTTGCTTGGTCATGTGATCGTTAAATACTTTTACAACACGGCAATGGTTGTTTTAAGTGTTGCCGGTATTTTACTGTACATTCCTTTCACTGTCATGTTGATGAAAAAGTTTAAGGAAATGGCCGTTACAAAGCTTGCTGATCATACAAGTTCATCTGTTCAACAGTATGTATCACGTTACCATAATTTGTTACAAAGCTTTTATCGTTTCAAAAGACGTTATGAGCTTTTTCTTATACCATTAAGTTCTATCATCGGTGTGTGGCTTGTGTTCACGTTGTATGTACCGGGCGGCGTAATGGCCCATCCATCTGGTGCCATCACAACATTTGCCATTACTTTGCTTTCCTGTGTAGCTGCCATCTGGTCGGAGAATAGAAAAAGTTTTGAAGAGCCGCTTCGTCAGTTGAAGGAAGTATTGGATGAGTTTAAGAGTGAGGAGTGAACGATCACCTATTCGAGTTCTCCTTAAGGAATTTAGGTTTGTGAATACATTGTCAGATGAATTAAAAGGCGTCAAATATTTTTTTATCACTAACGTCCGACTAAAAAAACGAGCACTTAAATAATCCCTTGATTTTCTTGATTCCATAGTCTCTCTCCCTCGGAGAGAGGTAGGAGTGAGGCCAGATAAAGAAACATCAAGAAAATCAAGGGATTGAAACGAATGCTACATTTTAGTCGGACAACAATATTTTTTTATCTTTCGTGCAGATTTTAATTCAGGCAATCAATACACAATGATCAATCGCAGGAATTTTATTAAGCAATCGGGCGTGTTAATGTCGGTGGCAGGAATGGGGATGAGTGGCTTTACTTTTCCTATAGCAAAGAAATATAAAATGGGATTGCAGCTTTTCACGGTGCGTGATGCAATGGCCGAAGATGCAAAGGATGCATTGAAAAAAATAGCTTCCCTCGGCTACCAGGATCTTGAAACGTATGGCTATGACGGTGATCAGCAAAAATATTATGGAATGAAAGCCACTGACTTCAAAAAACTTTTGGAGGACAACCAGTTGACAACCTCGAGCGGTCATTATGATCTCTTCCGTTTTCTTGATAAGCCCGTTGATGAATTAAAACGTTATGTAGATCAGTGCATCGCCGGCGCTCATGACTTAAGACAAAGTTACATCACCTGGCCCTGGCTCGATCCTGCTTCCAGGACCATCGATAAATTCAAACTTCTTGCTGAACGACTGAATATAGTTGGTGAACAAGTTAACAAAGCAAAACTTGGATTTGCGTATCACAATCACGACTTCGAATTCATCGACCACGATGGCGAGAACGGATATGATATTATCATGCGGAACACAGATGCTTCACTTGTTAAACTGCAGATCGACCTGTATTGGGTTGCGCATTCTTCCAAATTAAGTGCGCACGAGTTGTTCAACAAGCAGCCCGGTCGTTTTGTGATGTGGCATATAAAAGATATGGATAAGGTAAGCCGTGATTATACCGAACTTGGCAATGGCTCTATTGATTACACCACCATCTTACCCGATGCTTCACTCTCAGGAATGCAGTATTATTTCCTTGAGCAGGGAGGTAACTTTGCGAAAGATTCTATGCAGAGCATAACGGATAGCGCAAACTTTTTCAAAAAGCATTTAGAGAAATTTCTTAAATAATCTTTGTACTCCTTTGCTAAACGACTTTGATGTAAGCGGAATATATTCTATAATAGTTGATATTTGGGCACAATTGCCGGTTGACATATGAGCATCGAAAACATTAACGACAGACTATTGCTCTATATAAGAGATAATTCCAGCAACGGCTGGACAGTGATTAGTGACTTCTTAAAAAAAGAAAACAGAGGGGACACTGAACTAAAATATATTATCCGAGGATTAATTGATTCGAAATTGATTAGTGTAAAGGGAGATCGATACAGACAATTGGGTAGTAGTTCTAGCGGACATCGATTTACCATTGACAACGTGACAATCTTAGCAAGACTGTTACCAAATGGGGAGGAGCGACTTGACGACTTAAAGAGGAAGGAAAAACCAACACAAGTAGTTAACATCGGTGGTGACAACAAAGGTCAGATAAGCCAAATTGCAGAATCTGACAAAGTCAACATAAATCCACAGACAAAAAGTGACAGTGTCATCAAGCAAACCCTGATTGGACTATTGGTAACTGTATTGGGTGGTTTAATTTTGTATTGGATTGTAAAAGAACTAATATGAATAGAGGACTAGGCTACTGGTTAAGATGGATTATTCTCCTACCTGTTTCTTTTATTGCAGCTATCCTCGTTGACTTCCCTGTACATTGGGTTTTATACAATACACTAAGCGGTGGAGAAAGTCCTTTCATTACACCATATCCCGAGACTCCCGAACTAGTACTTGTGCCATTTTTTAGAGCGTTAACCTTGGTTTGGGTTAGTTCCCAAGTAGCACCAGAATATAAGTTCAAAAGTTCAATTGTTCTTTCGACATTTTGGGTATTTATGGCTGGGTTTACATTCGCATTAGGTTACTTCGGAGTTAGCATAGGGACGACAAAACTAAATCTGACAGCAGGAGGACTTCCGGTTGTCATGGGAGTAGTAGGTGCTCTGACTGGGTTGTATTTTGTGAGAAAGAGATTGACCTCTGACAAACAAGAAAAGTAGAGCAGGGCAACAGCGCCCAACATATAAGGCTTAAACGAAGTCCGTGCGCGCGGTGATTTCGCTACGAAGCTCAGGCGTAGCTTCGCGGGACTTCGATGTAAGCCTGGGTTGAACTGAAGCGCAGGTAGTTTCTGCTATTTCTCTTATGGGATTTTAATTGAAGAAGATTCTCTTAATAGAAGAGTTTTATAGTAAGATTGAACTTGAAGACGGAACATTAGATGATGACGAGGACGAAAATTGAATTTATTTTTGTAAACAGGTCGTTACGAGATAAAAATAAATGATGGTCCAGGGATTTATATGAAATAAGGTAGACTGACTACTATGTAAATTTCGTTCATATTTTGGTTATGCAGGTTATGGAACAGAGGGATTGTTGATTGTCGGCACATCAACGTGGTCGCGTAAGTTTATAAAGTATGATTAAAACGGCCTAAAGTTCACATATTTATATTTGCTCCCAATCTATTACAATAATTAGAATGACAGAGATTTTCGATAATAAATATGAATACGTAAAAGAGTTAGGAGTTTCTGGTTTTGGTCGAGTTTTTTTGGCAAAAGACATAGTGGCAGAAAGATTAGTTGCTATCAAACAATTAAAAGACACTAAAAAAGAAAGCCAAAAAAAATTAATGCACGAAATAAGGACGATTGCAAAGCTAAATAACCCTAACATTGTTAATTTCTATCATCATTTTGAAAAAGATGATAAGTTGTTTTTAGTGATGGAATACTGTGCTAAAGGTAATCTTCGTTTCCAACTAAAAAATACAATTCCTGACTCAACTAAAGCACTTGATATTATCACAACTCTAACTCATGCATTGGGTGTAGTACACTCTTCTGGTTTTTCACATAACGACATTAAACCCGAAAACATTCTTATTACAGAAGACGGAACAATTAAGTTGGCTGATTTTGGCATGACAAACTTATATGGTGGAACGTTAGCATATATGCCACCTGAAGAATTAGCATACAAAGAAAGAAAAGCAAATGACATTAGATTTGATACTTATTCCTTATCATTGTTATTGTTAGAACTTCTCACAGGTCGTAATCCTTTCAGTTACAAAACAAGGGAAGAAATAATTCAGTTACACGAGTCTAAAGATTTTATTGAAAAAAGACTTCCTATTTGGCAACAAGAGGTTTTATTAAAAGGTCTTAACATGCACCCCGAATTACGTTTTCAAAATGTACAAGAACTTCGGGAAGCGTTGGCTGCCAAATATGTTCCTTTTTCAATTAATTCAGGTGTTATACGTGCTGCTGAAATTTCACGACGAATTGAAAAATTGTTAGAGCAAAAGAAATGGATTAAAGCAAATACTATGTTGGAATTTGCTCAGAGGCATTTTAGTAAAATGTCCGTGCAATTGCTTTTGGTTTCGGGTAAACTATCATTGTTAAAAAATGACGTCAAACAAGCACAAAATTTTTATACAACGGCTTTAAAATTAAATCCAAGAGTAGAGGGACAAAAACCACTTGGCTGGATAAATTTAGAGTTTGGTAATTACCCTGTTGCTATTAGTTTACTGTCTGATTTTATCCAACTTAATCCGCATGACATTGAAGCATACAATTTATTACTTAAATGTTATTATGATACAGGACGATATGAAGCAGGTATTGATTTGGCTAATGCACTAAAAAAGGCAGGTGTTAAAAACCGTTGTATTATAAATAATGCTTTTCTATGCAAAACCCTTTTAAATGGCGGCTCATTTTCTCCAACTTACTCTACGCTAAAATCAGACAATAATCCATTTTTAGATTATAACTACTCTATACTTCTTGAAAATCAGGAATCGCATGACAAAACAGAAAAAGGGCTAAAACAAAAATTATTGTTCATGGATTATCGCTTCGATAAAGTTGAACCCAATGTATTAACAATTGTAGAACAAAATAAAGAACCAATTGAATTTAAGCAATCAATTATTAAAGTTGGTAGAGAAGGTTATGAAACAAACGACATTTTCATAAAAGGTGGAACAGCTGTAAGTAGAAGACATTGTTTAATTTTAAACTTCAAACAAGACATTTGGATATATGATTTAAATAGTACTGGGTTTACATTCAATGGAAAAGAAATTTCAGGTAAGGCACAGATAATTAATCAATCTGAATTAAAAATTCATAAAACTAAACTTCAAATTACTCCTGACAAAGGGCATTTATTTGGCGGTTAAGAAATTTGTATAGCTAAGCAAAATTAACTTATAAATAAATATAATCTTATTGAAAATTTCTTACATAACCAAGAAGACTATATCGAGTTTTTAGTTAAACTTAAAGAACGAACAATTGCAAATGATGAGGCTACTTGTTTTGCTCAGTTAAAAAAAGAAGAAGATTGTTTTGTTTATCAGGTAACTTGGTTAGAGGACGGAAAATTTATTGGAGACTATGTAAAACCATTTAGAGCAACATTGGACAATATCAACACCTTCAATAAAGGTTGTAAAATATTGGCTGAAAGATTGGCAATATACATTGAGTCAGGTGACATCAATTTAGTCCCTGAATTTCCACCAGCATTTGGAGATTTGACTCACGTAAAACAAAAAAGCCAAAGAGAAAAAACGACAACCAACAAACATGTATGTGCCATTGCTGGACTCAGTTTAAGTTTTGTAGTTTAGTTTCTGACTAACGTTTTCGAATCAGTTGATAGTCAAGCCTAAATCGTTATCTGTTATATCGAACTTTTGAATTAGTCTTTCCATTTCAAGCACCTTTCTTTTTCTTTTTTTTTGGTCTGTGAATTCATATTCTGTTTGAGGTTTGTATGGTAATTTCTTTTATTATCATATTACACATTTAAGTGTTACTGACCCCATAAAACTTTCTCTATATTTGCATTGTTTCAGTTAAAGCCTTTAGAGGCAAAGGCTCTATCCAGTTTTTATTTCTTTTTGATCATGATATCCTTTAAAGTAAGAGAAGAGTATTCGCAATTAAAAGATTTCACGCTAAGCCTTCCTGATACTTTTAATCATATTGGTTCCATTATTCAGGATAATCGTAACATCATAAAAAAAGTAGAAACGTCTTTTGGGACTTTTGTCGTTAAGAACTTTAAGGGCATGTACTTCTTCAATAAGCTTGGATATTCGTTGTTCAGAAAATCGAAGGCGGAAAGGGCGTACCTCTATTCTGCCTTACTCAACGAAAACAACATTATCACTCCTCCGCATGTAGCTTGGTTAGATTGCTACACGTGGGGACTATTAACGAAGAGTTATTTTGTAAGTGAGTACTTTCCTTATAAAACATTAAAGGAAGTTCTTAATAGTGAAATTGATGGTTCATATAAATCATCGTTATACCATCACCTTGCTGCTTTCACAATAAAACTCCATAGCGCTGGTATCTATCACAAAGATTATTCTCTTGGAAATATTCTTATTATCCCCACAGACAAAGGATTTGATTTTGCTTTGGTGGATTTGAACAGAGTACTGTTTTCCCGGAAAATAAGTTTTAGAAAAGGTTTGAGGAATTTTACTACACTGGGAATTTCTCCTGAAGATATGAATATGCTGATCAGTGAGTATGCAAAACTATCAGGCCAGTCACCAGACGCAGCGCTAGCTATATTTCAGAAGGAAAAAAAACGTGAATCGGACATGCGGAAACTTAGAAGAAGCATTAAACGCTACACGGTCACACCTCTTGAAAAAATATTCACCAATTGTCTCTGATTTTCTCGCAAAGTTTTAGAACTCGCAGAAAGGTGAGCTCAAATAATATAATTGAATAGTCTAATCTTCACAAGCATGAATATTTCTGGTAGCTTAAAAGAAGTATGGCGTAAAGTTATGCGAAGGATGACCAGGAACATTGGCGCCTCATCCACATACAATATTGATCGTAATGCTAAAGTTGAAATTAACAGAATACTAATTTGCAGGCCAAACCACCGCCTGGGAAATCAATTGTTAGTTACTCCGTTGTTACAGGAAGTGATAGAAGTTTTTCCGCACGCGAAGATTGATCTGTTTGTAAAAGGAAGAGTGGGACCGGTGTTGTTTAAAAATTATGAGCAGGTTACTAATATCATTCAGTTGCCTCCGAGACCTTTTTCAGATATTTTCAAATACCTGCAAGGGTGGATGAAAATTAGAAAGAGTAATTATGACCTTGTTATTAATACCGTTAATCACTCATCATCAGGAAGACTTGCTGCACAATTCACTAACGCGAAGTATAAATGTTTTGGGGATGTCAATGAAGACATCAAATTGAAATACAGTGATCATGAACATGTTGCTAAACACCCTGTTTATAGCTTTCGGGATTATTTAAGCATACTTGGGTTTCCGAAAAATGAGAACCAGGTTCCTCCATTAAACCTCAAATTGAGTTCTTTAGAAATTAAGGAGGCGAAAGGAATACTAAACAATATTGTGCGTGACGATAAAAAAACCATTTCCATATTTACCTATGCAACAGGCGCCAAGTGTTATTCGCAGGTTTGGTGGGAAGAATTTTATGATCGGTTAAAAACAGAATTTTCTGACTACAATATTGTTGAAGTATTGCCTGTGGAAAACGTCTCTCAAATCGCATTTAAAGCTCCTACTTTTTATAGCAAGGATGTTCGTCAAATCGCATCATTCATTGCTAACACAAGTGTTTTTATTGGAGCAGATAGCGGGATGATGCATTTAGCCAGCGCATCACAAGCGCCTGTGGTGGGATTATTCAAGGTTACTAATGCTAACACTTTTGGTCCTTATGGTAACGGGAGTGTGGCGGTAGACACTAATACAATGAGTATTGATGAATGCATCAGCATCGTGAATCAAATTCTAAAAGAAGATACCGTAAAACAGGATGGAGCCAGCCGCAAAAATAAAATTTAAAACGGTAGATGAATACATTTCTGCTTTTCCAAAAAATGTAAAAGACATTTTGGAGGAGATGAGAAACATTATTAAGCGAGCTGCACCAACTGCAGAAGAGCTGATCAGCTATAATATGCCCGCCTATAAGTTGAAAGGATTTCTGGTTTCATTCGCTGCGTGGAAGAAGCATATTGGTTTATATCCTGTTCCTGCAGGAGACGAGTCATTCAAAAAACAAATTGCTCTTTACAAAGAAGAAAAAAACACGGCACAATTTATTTATGATAAACCACTGCCCGTTAAGTTGATTACCAAACTTGTGAAATTAAGAGTGAAGGAGAATATGGAGTTGGTAAAATCAAAACAGAAGAAGTAATGTTTTTAATACTAATATAATGGAGCAAACGAAGTCTCTCAGATTACTTCTCAGACAACTTAAAGATGAAACCAACTTGTTTTTTAAGCAAGTTGGTTTTCAGTTTATAAAAAAGCTTTAAAGAGATACCCGCAATTTAATCTCTTGGTATACCCAGATAATCGCAAACCGCGTTGTAATCATTTAAATCAACTCCGGCATCCGCTAAATTTATCTTTTTTACTCTTCCTCCCTGTACAACCGATGAAGCTTTTGTAACAAATATTCTGAACTTTGTAAAAGTCTCCGTGGTAAGATAAGGTGTGGCGTTAGTCTTCACTAACTTTACTGCCATCGTGTAAGCGCTTTGAACAGTATCCGTTTTATACAAAGCATTTCTTGTCATGTAAGTGCAATTGAAGGGACCAAAACCCGGTACAACATACCAGGCGGTGGTTGGCTCTCCTTCAGGATTGTAATAGGCCAGCACCATACTTGAATCGACTGTACTTTGTTCAATGTCAGTGATCAGGTAATAGACGGAACCTGAAAATGTTTGGGAACCGTATTCATACAATATTACATTCGCATTTCCTGATACTCCCTGAGGCCCTTGGGCGCCCGTTGGTCCTTGAGGGCCCTGGAGTCCTTGTGCTCCCTGATCACCTTTAGCTCCCGGGTCACCTTTATCTCCCTGATCTCCTTTAGGACCCTGATCTCCTTTAGGGCCGACAGGCCCCACAGGTCCGTCTGTTTCTTCGCAAGCAAAACAGAATATCATTGTTGTTGCCAAGAGAATCATGGTGAGTCTTTGTACAGCGGTTGTTTTTTGTATAGAGACATTTGCTTCTGCTTCACAGAAATTAGAAAAGCATTCAATTCGCCTGGTTTTAAAAAGCAAGAGAGTTTTGTGGAAAATAGTTGTCGCTTTCATATGTCTGAATTTTAAATGAACGAGTTGCATGATGATAACAATCCTCTGAGCAAATGGTTGCTGCATCCGGCATTGACAGGATGCATAAAGAAGAAATTTCGAATCGTGCTATATTATGAGTTAAGACAGAGATCAGCGAGGTGATTAACGTTGTAGACAGTTTAGATAAACATTCATGGATAATGAATGTGTTATCACGTTTTTATCATTTGGAATCGAACTTCGGCATTCCTATGCCGGGGAAAATTTTTCGCCCCACAGATGAAAAATTGAAACGTCTTGAAAATTCCTTCTTTCAAATTCCCCCAGGCATTTATTTAATCTTTTGGTAAGCCGAAATATTCACACAAGGCATCGTGATCGGCCAAATCAATTCCGGCCTCTGCAGCATTCAGAGTTTTCACCCTGCCACCTTCTACTATAGATGAAGCTTTTGTAACAAATATTCTGAATTTTATAAAGGTTGTTGACTCAGTATATTCAGATCCGCCGGGAGTAAATAGTTTTATTTCCATGGTATAAGCTGAAGGGCTAACGGATGATTGATACAAATGATTAGTTGCTATATACGCATTACCGGGACCCAAACTTGGTATACCATACCATGCAGTGGCTGCTGCTCCCGCCGGATTATAATAGGCGATAACCATGCTTGAATCAATCTTGGCTTGGGAAATGTCAGGTATCAGATAATTAAATGAACCGGAAAAAGTCTGAGCGCCGTACTCATACAACGTTACATTGGCATTTCCGGAAACACCTTGAGGTCCTTGTGGTCCCTGATCACCTTTATCCCCTTTTGGTCCGGCTGGTCCAACCGCTCCATTATCACCATCACATGCACACCAAAATTGAGTCATTACCACGAGAAGAATCACGATGAGTCTTCTGGCAGTCCCGATTTCTTGCAAGAAATCAACCTTACTCCTGGTTTCGTTTCGAATGAAATTAAGAGATCTGTTACACCTCACCTCTTTGACTAAGAGGCACTTTTCTTTTTGAAGAATTTTTAGTGCTTTCATACGCTTGTTTTTTTGAGTGAATGAGTAGCGTAATGATAACAGCCCATTTTACCAATTGTTGCGCTATCACAAGTCTATCAACAAGGATATCCCGTTATTATTTTCCGTCTCACTTGCTATTCTTCTGTAACAGGGGTTTTAGGCGCTTTCGAAACCATTACAGGTTTATTCGTCACGAAGTGACCTGACAGCGATTATGAACGTCATGAGATGTCGCAAACTTAAATGATATCCACTTCCCCATCGGTCGTAAATCAGGCTTAACAGGTTCACGGGTGGTGTTGGAAAATATTAACTTGAAGGCGAGGTTTCCTTAACCGGATTTCATCAACTTCCTCCATACATCTTTAGCACTGGTTCGCGCATCGCCGATCCTTTTTCGGAAATAAGATAGGCCATGAGTTCTGCTATATCCTCCGGTTTTACCCATTTCGTAAAATCAGCATCGGACATGGCTTTTCGGTTTGCCGGTGTATCCATAGTGCTGGGCGCAATAACAGAGCAAACAACATTTTTATCTTTCGCTTCTGCATTCAGGTATTCGGCAAGTTTAAAGAGAAGTGATTTTGACAGGCCATAGGCAATGTTGTTTTTGCCATCTACAGCCTTTATGGCAGGTCGTGCACCGATAAATACTATCCTTCCATTGTTTTGTGTAATCATTTGATTGAAAACCGGTCGGGCTACATGGTAGGCTGTTTCAAAATTAAGGCCGATCATTTTTTTTATCGTGCTGCCGACGGTGTCTTTAATGTTGCCACCGGTATAACCACCCACCAACAGCAGTGCGGCATGGATTGTATTATATTTTTTTAACGCAAGGTTTATAATGCCTTCTACTCCGGGTTCATCCATTAGATCTACATATTGAATGTCTACCTGGGGATGATCTTCATAATATCCAAGTTTTTCCCCTGGCGCCACCGTTACTACCAGGTTGTATCCTTCTTTGACAAGTTTCTCTACGGTAGCCTTACCCAGATTTCCGGAAGCTCCTGTGATGATTACGGTTTTGTTCATGATGTTTGTATTATTTTTTACTGTGAAGGAGAAGTTATTAATCGTTTAGTGCTACTTAGTTCATTCAAAAATCTATGATACAAGCGAAAAAATGGCAGTAAGCAATTTTGCCTACTGCGATTGCCTATTGCTTACTTTTCAACATTGGTTAATATCTGTTGATAAAATGTTTTATATTAATAAGTGGACTTACGCACCCTAACGAATCATTTGAATTTCTTTCGTGACAATTTTGTGCTTTTGAGGTTTTGTGGCTGAATTTTCGATACTTCCGTATGCCACGAAATCTCAAAAACACAAAAATTCACAAAGGTGCGTAAGTCCAGTTAATAAATGATGCTCTCATTAGTATACACAGCGGCACCTCTTCTTCCAACGCCAATAATTTCTCTTTTGTTCTGTTCTTTGAAAGTAACTTCAAATTACACATGTCTACTTGCATGATTTTCCAGTTATCTGCTACTACAACATCGCCTGTGAGTTGTATAAGACAGGGGTAGAATTTCCTCATTGATATTTTCGTCTGTTAAGATAACAAAATTGTCGGCTTCGTTTTTTATTGCCAGGCCATACAAATGAAGGTTGTGAAGTGCAAATATGGTGAAAGGTGGGCGGAAAGAAAGTCAGTAAGTTGACTAAAGTGATATATAAGAGGGTCTTTATTTTCTGTTATAATAACAGAGACACCTATCGGATAAGACAGGGCTCTGTTACTGGCCAACTATATTATTTGAATCGATTAGAAAAAAGAACGTGTATACCTACCGATATGTATTCAGGATTAACCGGGCTGATTGATTCTTGATCAGGAGATTCATATTTGAATGTTGAGTAACAGTATTGTGCCTGAATCTTTACATTTCTATAGCCAATCCTAAAGGTTGCACCAGGTTCAAAGACAAGTGTATTTTTTTTCTCGTTGAAGAAATTATCAACTCGTTCTTCATAAGCAGGAGTTATCATGGAATTAGTATTTGAAATATAACTAACCAATCCTATTCGTGGGGTTAAAGCAAACTCAACAATACCTCCACTGATTCCAATGGATGGTTGAATGAATGGTTTTATATATTTTCCATCAACTGATGAATAGTTTGTTTTGTTCTTCATTGAACCGTAACCAATTCCCGCAAATAATTCATAACTCAGTTTGCTTTGAGGTGAATACCCAAATTTTCCAACTCCAATTTCAAAATAACTTCCTCTGCCGTGCCATATATCATCGTCTGATCCCAAACCATAGTCATAGTCTATGCCCTTCATTGAATACAGACTTGAAATGAGTGCCAGGTTGCTGTCGATAGCAGTTGCAAATTGTACATTAAATCCTTTCGTATCCCACGTTTCACAATACCCGCTGCTAAGGGTAATTTCACCTTTTTCATGGAAGAGCGGTACGTTCTGTCCGACAGTTGAATATAACACAGGACTACACGAAGACAAAGTGATAAAGATTACATAAAGAATAGTAACACGTGCGGTTTTCATAAGTAGTTTTGGTTCAGATGATTTATTAAAGGAAAGTTAGGAGATGCAGGCCTGGCCTGTGTAGCAAATGATGAGTACTGAAGACTCTATTTTTTGGATTAATTGCTTAGATCAACTGCCTTTTTCAGTAGAGTTGCAAAAAATGCAAAAGGATGATACGGACAAGAAGGATATTTTTTTGGCCGAATAGATTATAGTGAGAAGGTTAAAATCTAAATCCACCAAATTAGGGGATGGACCGGATGGATTGCAACCTGTAAGTTCCGGAATGGGTCTGTAGTATTGTATTGTTGAGATTATTCAATTCCAAGCCTATGAAATTTATCCCTGTACTGCTAAGTGTCCTGTTAATTTTCGCTAACTGTTCAGACGACGGTAACGAACCACTCACTTATAAAAGATTCGAATTGCATTTAAAAGAGAACATGAGCTACGGGCAAATCGTCATGCGCTTCGGTGAGCCAGCGGGTGATATTGGTAGTGGTATACACATTTATGTGTACAACCTGGATGATGACACTAAGATGTACATCGGTTACACGGATCACATATTATACGCGAGACATTTTTCAGCGGACGGACAGTTATTGCATGAGTTGATATGAGTTAGTTGCAACCATCAGTGAAAGCGCAATAGCAAAATTTAATTTCCCTATTGATTTCTCTTTAACTGCATAATTTTTTGAAGTTCTTCAACATCGTTTTTATCCTTTAGACGTCCAGTTGCTATTTTAGAAATTATGAGATCGTGAAGGTGAATCACCGGAATTCTCAGATCGTTCAACTGGAAAGTTTCTTTTTTTTGCCAGGCATCCTCATATGTTACACCGGACAGCCTGGTCAGAAAATCAATTTGAAGTGGTTTTTCGCCGATATGAAAAGCTGCGGCATTGTTAAAATCAATTTGCTTTACGTGGTTAAGACTGTTCTCATCAAAGTCCTCTGCTTTTAATAACTCTATGAAAGCTTCTCGGTTTAAGTTATCAGGACGCAACCAAATATCCATATCACCTGTGGCACGATTATAACCATGATAATTGACAGCATAGCCACCAACTAAAAGGAAATCTACTTTGAATTCAATCAAACGCTTTAATATATGTTTATGCGGCTCAAGAAAAATATTCATATGGTATCAAAATAGATTTTTCCAGAATAGCGGTTAGGTAGTTTCTCTAATTTATCACCAAAAGCAGTTTTATTTAGTATATATAAAAATTCAAGACGCTGAGATGGTGTAAGTGACGCAGAGAACAACCGAGTATTATTTTCCTGTTCTTCTAAAGTTGAAACAGTTAAACGTTTAAAAGTTTTTTTGTATCCAGGAGAATTTAAGTACTGCTCCAGTGGTTCATTAATTTTTGAAAGATCGTCGGGGTTTGAGTCCATTTTAAAAGTTTTTGATAATCTCTAAGGTATAATTTATTAACGGTAATTGCCATTCCATTAATTCTGTCTAAGGGAAGAAGATATTAAGAAGTTAAACAAAGCTAATACCCATTGAATTAATGACCTGCACTAAGTACAATCACACCAAATTAAACTTCCATAGTTCTCTCACGTAAGAAACTGCTAACTTTTAATTCCACCGAAGATGATGATATGCTGTATTTAGTAGAAATTTTTTTAACTAATAAAGTACGTCATCTGCCGTCACTTGTAGCAATCAAAATGTCCATCGGGATGCATGCCATACCTTCAAATGAAGATGCGAAGAATGTTTTTGAGGAAGCGAAAGTGCATGTGAAGTCACTAAACGTTTTAGCATTAGTAACTTTTCCTATCGTATTTCTTATCTACATTTTTAACGCACTCCGAATAAACTGGGCAGATTTAGCTTATGGTGTTGCTATAGGAATCTGGTTGCCTTCTGTGTTTTTTGAATAGAATTTTCCTATTGAGGAAATCTTAACAGATCGGGTTAAAAGATTCTCAAAGAACTCTATTAACGTCAAACTTTTCAAGATAGTCGGCAACGCGCCTTACCATCATTCCGCCAAGAGCCCCGTCTACAACGCGATGGTCATAGGAGTGAGAGAGGAACATTTTATGACGAACGGCAATGGCATCGCCATAGGGTGTTTCGACGACAGCAGGTTTTTTCTGAATGGCGCCCAGTGCTATAATCCCTACTTGTGGCTGCACAATAATGGGTGTACCCATAATGTTTCCAAATGAACCAACATTGGAAATGGTAAACGTTCCACCGGTTAAATCATCAGCCTTGAGTTTGTTTTCACGCGCACGCTTGGCAAGGTCGTTTACTATTTTAATAAGTCCTTTCAGATTGTATTGATCGGCATTTTTTATAACGGGAACGATGAGATTTCCGGTTGGCAAGGCAACGGCCATACCAATATTGATATCTTTTTTCTTTATGATCTTATCACCTTCTACCTGGATGTTGATCATCGGGTAATCTTTTATAGCAAGTATTACCGCCTCGACAAAAACAGGTGTATAAGTAAGAATATCTCCTTCTCGTTTCTGAAATTCATTCTTCACTTTGTTCCGCCAGTAAACAATATTAGTTACATCAGCCTCAACGAAAGATGTTACATGCGGTGCAACTCGTTTTGACTCAACCATTCGTTCAGCAATCATCTTTCGCATCCGATCCATTTCGATGATTTCATCGCCACTGCCGTTTACCCGGTTTGTAGATGGAGCTGCTTCTTTTCCTACTTTGACTTGTTCTATTACTTTTGGTGTCGTGTTAATGGTCTTCCCTAACTTCCTGTTCTCTACATATTCCAAAATATCTTTCTTTGTAATTCTTCCTTCCGCGCCGCTTCCTATAATAGTCTCCAGTTCAACAACTGAAATGTTTTCTTCTTTGGCGATATTTTTTACAAGGGGAGAATAGAAACGTGATGATGATTTAAAGTCAGGGGTGAAATGTGAACTGCCATTTGTATGCTCTGAAGAAACAAGTTCTTCTTCTTCGTTTGGTACTTCTGCAACAGATGATTGTTCGTCAGGAGAAGGAGCGCTTGAATTTTCTTCTTCCGATGAATCAATAATTGCAATGGGATTCCCCACTTTCACAACCTCACCTTCTTTGGCAAGTATTTCTTTCAGGATACCACCGTGCGTGGAGGGAACCTCCGTGTCCACTTTATCTGTAGCCACTTCAAGAATTGACTCTTCTGCTTCGATCTTGTCACCGGGTTTTTTCAACCAGGACAATACCGTTGCCTCCATAATACTTTCGCCCATTTTGGGCATGATCAATTCAACCTGTGCCATTGACTAAGGGGTTATTGACGATGCAAGTTATTAGTATTTAGTGGTAGAACAAAACCGTGCGTCCTGGCGGACTTCTTTGAGTTCAATCAGGTTTTGCGCTGAGATATGTCATACCATTTTGGAAGAGAGGGTACTACATTGAATCGTATTAAATGATCATCTTATGAGCACTGAAATTCTAGATACCCCGGTTGACAAAGTGTCTAAATCGGCTGAACCTGTAAAATATGTTTACTCCTTTCACGAAGGAGATGGAAAGAACAAACAATTGTTGGGAGGCAAAGGTGCAAATCTTTGTGAAATGACCCAGATCGGACTTAATGTTCCTCCGGGTTTTGTAATCTCAACTGAAGCCTGCCTTACTTTTCTTGATTCACCCTACAAAAAACTTCCAGGTGGATTGATTGGTTCCGTTCGGGAGCATATCCGTGCAATTGAAAAGACAACTGGAAAGGTTTTTGGAAAAGCAGAGAACCCATTACTGGTTTCAGTCCGTTCAGGTTCAGCAATGTCTATGCCTGGAATGATGGATACCATTTTGAATCTGGGCTTGAATAAAGAAACGCTAAAGGGTCTGATCAAACAAACCAACAATGAACGATTTGCTTATGATGCGTATAGGCGGTTTATCCAGTTGTTTGGAAAAGTAGCGCTAGGCGTTCCGGACGAAAAATTTGATAAGCACTTTGAAGAAGTTAAAAAACGGGCAGGTGTTAAAGTAGACATCGGACTAAACGCTGATGATCTGCGTGAGATCAGTGAGCGTTTCCTGCAAGTGGTCAATGAAACCCTGGGGAAACCGTTTCCCGAAGATGTTTACGAGCAGCTCGAAATCGCGATCAAGGCCGTGTTTAATTCATGGATGGGCAAACGTGCGGTAGATTATCGCCGTGAGTTTAAGATCACGCCTGAAATGGCTAACGGTACGGCTGTCAATGTTGTCACGATGGTTTTTGGTAACATGGGTAACGATTGTGCAACAGGTGTCGGCTTTACCCGTGACCCTGGTACAGGAGAAAATGAAATGTTCGGTGAATACCTTACCAACGCACAGGGTGAAGATGTCGTTGCAGGCATCCGAACGCCAAAGCCGGTGAGTGAACTTGAAAAAGAAATGCCTGAACTATACAAACAACTTGAGGCGCTACGCAACAAACTTGAAAGCCACTACAGGGAAGTGCAGGATTTTGAATACACCATTGAAAAGGGTGTGCTCTATTGTCTGCAAACCCGCAACGGTAAAATGAATGCTACGGCAATGGTACGCACATCAGTTGAAATGGTTCAGGAAAATCTTATCACAAAGAACCAGGCGTTGCTCCGCATCAAACCCGAGATGCTCGAACAGCTTCTTCACCCGCGTCTTGATGCCAACCATAAACACCAGCCACTTGCCCAGGGGCTACCCGCTTCACCAGGTGCAGCATCCGGGCATGTTGTGTTTGATGCCGATCGGGCTGAATTACTTGGGCGTGCCGGGGAGAAAGTTATATTGGTGCGCGAGGAAACCAAACCGGAAGACATTCATGGCTTTTTTGCATCGCAGGGCATACTAACCAGCCGAGGGGGTAAGACGTCTCATGCGGCGGTGGTAGCCAGGGGAATGGGTAAGCCCTGTGTCGCCGGTGCAGAAGGAATCCAAGTAGATGTAAAATTGCGCATTGCAACCATTGGTGAAAAGATTTTGCACGAGGGGGATTACATTACTATCGATGGGGGTACCGGTTATGTATATAAAGGAATCATTTCTACTGTCGAGCCCACGTTTTCCAACGAATTAAAAAAACTTCTTACCTGGGCGGATGAAGTTGCAAAACTGAAAGTGATGGCTAATGTGGATACGCCTGAAGCAGCAAAGAAAGCCTTGACGTTTGGAGCTATGGGCATTGGCCTTTGCCGCACGGAACGTATGTTCAACGATGTTGACCGTCTTCCCATCGTAGTTGAGATGATCCTGGCCGCGACAGAAGACGAACGGGAAGCAGCTTTGGATCGGCTGAAGGAAATTCAACGAAATGATTTTAATGAGATTTTTACAGTAATGGCAAATCGACCTGTTACAGTCCGGTTACTTGATCCGCCAATTCATGAGTTCTTACCTTCTGAAGAAGTGTTGCGCGAAGAACTTGATCATCTTCATCACTTGAAGGAAACAGTGAGTGGTGTTACCAATCTGTTCAGCAGTCTGCGCTTGCTCAAAGCAGATATTTCAATGGCTTCTTTGTCACCTGCGCCATTTAATTTACAGGGAGTGGAGTTGGTTGAGCAGGCCATTGAAAAAAAGAATCACATGCTGAAGAAGGTTCGTGAGCTGCATGAAGTGAATCCAATGTTGGGTCATCGTGGAGTTCGCCTGGGATTAACATTTCCAGAGATTTACAGAATGCAGGTACAGGCCATTCTTGAAGCGGCGGCTGATTGCCAGGCAGCTGGTATAGAGGTTCATCCTGAAATTATGGTTCCGCAAGTGTGTGCTGTGGAGGAGTTGAAACAAGTAAAAGCTTTTGTCGATGAGATTAAAGCAAGGATTGAAAAAGAAAGAAAAGTGAAACTGAATTTCAAATTCGGTACTATGGTTGAAGTGGTTCGAGCTTGTCTACAGGCCGAAGAACTGTCAACCGTTGCTGACTTTTTCTCCTTCGGTACGAACGACCTCACACAGGCAACATTCAGTTTCTCACGCGAAGATGCCGAAAACAAATTCCTGCCCTACTACATTTCGAAAGGAGTGTTAAAAGACAATCCTTTTGAAGTGCTTGATCAGAAGGCAATGGGTAAGTTGATGCGTCTGGCCGTCAATGATGGAAGGTCGAGAAATAAGGATTTAAAAATTGGTATATGTGGTGAACATGGTGGCCATCCTGAATCCATTACGTTCTGTCATACGATTGGGCTGAATTATGTTTCATGCTCAGGCCCCCGGGTGCCGGTAGCAAGACTTGCCGTGGCACAAGCGCGATTGGGTGAATCGGATTACTCCAGCAATTGAGTTGAGAGGAATCAGGTGATCAGTGAGGCCACCCATCTAAAGGGTGGCCTCATCTGTTATCAATATTTTTGTAAAGCAAATTTAATAACGCCGTTGTTGTTAATTTGATGTTGACAAGCCTGTCCTTTGCGAGTTGAAGTTTTTTTGTTATTAATTTATTCTCCTCAGCGTAGGCTATCCAGATGGTACCAATTGGTTTGTCAGGCGTACCTCCATCCGGGCCGGCGATTCCGCTGGAGGCTAAACCGATGGATGTATTGAATTTTTCGCGAACTCTTTTTGCCATTTCGGATATAGTTTCTTCACTGACAGCGCCATGTTTCTCAAGCGTTGATGCTTGTACACCAAGTGAATTTATTTTTATTTCATTGGCATAGGCAATGACACTCCCTTTGAAGTAGTCGGAGCTTCCGGGTACACTGGTAATGATATGTGATAAATATCCGCCGGTACAACTCTCTGCTGCCGATAAGGTCAATTTTTTTTCTCTCAGCATTTTTCCAATGACGACTTCAAGGGGATCGTCATTGAAACCGAAAATAAACTCACCTGCATAAGGTTGGATTTTTTTGATAAGATCGAGAAAGTCATTTTTTATTTTATCCTCTTCCGTACCGATTCCTGTTAAGCGAAGTTTAACGCCAGCTTCGCTTGGCAAATAGGCCAACCTGATGTGCGGGGGAAGAGCATTTTCCCACGCAGCAATTTTCTCAGCCAGAAAAGATTCTCCGATTCCCGCTGTCCTGATCATTTGGTGACGAATGATCGGTACTTTAAATTTTGTGAGCAGTTTTGGAATTACTTGTGTGCTTACCATCTTTTTCATTTCGTGGGGTACGCCTGGCACAGAAACAAATATTTTTCCGTTTCGCTCAAACCACATTCCCGGGGCAGTGCCCATCGTATTTGTAATTTTTTCACAACATACAGGCAGAGCAGCCTGAAGCTTGTTCAATTCCGTTAGCTCCCGGCCCCGTTGTTTGAAGTATGCAGTAACTTCTTCAAGAGCTTCCGGGTGAATTTTAATTTCACAGTTAAAATATTTTGCAAGACACGGTTTGGTGAGATCATCACTTGTGGGACCAAGGCCACCGGTAATAAGAACGATATGTGCGCGTGTTTCAGCTTCAGCAAAGGCTTTTAGAATTTCATCCTCCAGATCACCAACGGTGGTTCTGCGAATCACTTTTATTCCAACCTTATCAAGTTCTCCACTTATGAAATGTGAGTTTGTGTCCAGGGTCTGGCCATATAATAATTCATCGCCAATGGCCAAAATCTCTGCTTTTATAACTTCCATGCAATAAAATTTGGCGAAGTAGAACAAATTATTTTGATCGTGCAACGATTCTCCTGAGGTTGTACCGATTGTATAGTTACTATGCTTTGGTAGTTTAATGCCCTGGCAATATTTTTGTCTGATTCAGTTCTTAAACAAAATCATTATTTATGAAGCCCGGTGTATTGCTCATTCTATTTCTTCTTGGATCATGTACTTCAACTCAAATTAATCAGACCCTGGGTGAAGTGAACAAAGCGATGGGAACAGAGCAGCCGCTTACCACCGCAGAGGTGACCAACGGTTTGAAGGAAGCCCTTATCAAAGGTATCTCCAATGGATCTGATATTGTTTCTCAACTGGATGGATATTTTAAGAATCCGGAAATTAAAATTCCTTTTCCGCCTGATGTTAAAAAGGTCGAAACACGACTCAGACAAATGGGGTTAAGTGATGAGGTAGATAAGTTTATAATGACCCTTAATCGTGGAGCGGAAGATGCAGCAAAGGAAGCAAAGCCAATTTTTATCAGCGCGATTAAATCAATGACTATTCAGGATGCATGGGGAATATTAAAGGGTGAAAATGATGCAGCTACTCAATATTTAAAGAGAACTACGTCTGCGCAATTAAAGGCAAAATTCAAACCTGTAATTCAAAATTCACTTAACAAGGTAAATGCAACAAAGTATTATGGAGACATTGTTACTACTTACAACAAAATTCCTCTCGTTGAAAAAGTGAACCCGGAACTGGATGACTATGCCACTGACAAAGCCATTGAAGGTTTATTTGTTATGATAGCAAAGGAGGAGAAAAATATCCGGCAAGATCCTATGGCTCGTACAACAGACTTACTCAAAAAAGTTTTCGGATCGCAGCAACAAAATTGAGATTAGCGCTATTGCTGATTGGTTTATAAACCTGAAAAGTTCCTGGATTTTTGCTTGCAATAAACTGAGATGTTGTTTGATGCGTTGGGAGTTGGTGTCAACAAGTGAATTAACTTCTTCTTGTATATCGTTGAGCTTAAAAGTAAAGTTGTTCTTTAACTGTTCCAATTCTTCATGGTATGCGGCTTCAAGCGCACCGCTCAAGGTCGGGTCACTTTTCCACTTGTTTAATGACTCTTCATGGTGATGTTGCAGATTACCTATTTGATTCTCAAAATCGCGTCTGAGATCTTCAATGGTAAACTTAATGTATTCCTGGCTGGACTTTATTGAGCGGTCTTTCATGACGCCTGCTTTTCAATATAAACAAGGAAAGTATTGAAAATGTTGAAAGACTGCCTGACTATTTCAAAATAAAACTCTGGAGGCGAGAATTTTTCGCTTTTTGAATACTACCTGGGAGGTCTCTGAATTCAACTAGTACTCCGGGGTCTTAATCCTGCTTTGTCAGGTTTTAAATAGCTACTGAAATGCTCATTGTTCACGCGAAATCGCGAAGATAACACGCAAAGAAAACGCAAAGGGTTAAGACCTAAATGATTTTTGCGGACTTTGCGAAAACGCTTAGCGCTTTGCGTGAAATTTTTCGCACTATGTTGCAAAATTAATTAGTCACAACACTAGTCTTTCTCTTCTAGAATGTTTGTGAGTAGTCCGGCTAATCCACTTTCAACAATTGCAAATTTTCCTGTCTTGAAAGACTCGCTCTGCGTGGTTCGCTTAACAACAACCTCATCGGTAAAACCATGAATACTATAATAGTTTGGCAGTTGGCCAGGTTTCCACTTTACCCACATAACGGTTCCTGTTATAGTACCCTTCTTCAGTTTGATCTGCTCGCCTTCATGTAATTTGTATTTATAATAAGTACCGTTTTTTATTGACTTGCCAATGCCATTCATTTCAAAAGTATGGTAGCTGGTTTTTTCGAATGGGTCTGCACCAAAAATGTAAATCGTATTCTCCGGCTTGCTGGCATTATTAACATTGATTGCATCTTCGGAAGCTTTATAAATATCAACTTCCAAAAGGATGGTAGCCTGGCTGTATTTCCTCAGCTTAAAAGCATTCGCGCCCATTTTTTTTGCTTGATCCTTCATCTTTTTATACATGCTAAAGAGTGAAGGGTTGTTTAGGCCACTTACTTCCAGCGTAGCCACATAGGTAAGGTGCGTAGTGTCAATCTTAGATTCGAGATAATGAAAAGGCGCTTTGCTCTTGGTTTTATGAAACTTTTGGTCAGTCTGTCGTATAACTTTAATATCCTGGGCGGGTGAAAAATGTAGAATACTTAGGGTAAACAGGGCGAGTAGATACTTCTTCATTGTTTGGTATACTGATTCAAGTTGAAAAGTAAGTCTATTATCTAAAATTCTCAAGTAAATATTTGGCGGCTGTGGTTTTGATTTCCATTTAAAATTTGTTGAAACCCTCGATAATACCCTATTTAAATCGGTTGAAATTTCTTATCTAGCGCAAACCAATAACTCAAATTGTCACGCTTCATTGTCTTATGAAAATCAATTTTCAATTAACGCCTGAGCAACTGCAAAAAAGCCTCGATCAATTTTGGAAACTATCAGCAGAAAAGATCATGCGGATTGAAAAGAACTTTGACACTTCGAAGGGCGCACCTGTCTTTACCATCGAAGGAAAATATACAACGCGTGGCTGGACGGAATGGACGCAGGGGTTTCAATACGGCTCTGCATTGCTTCAGTTTGACGCGACAGGAGAAGAAGATTTTATAACTATCGGCAGGAAGAATACACTTGAAAAAATGGCGCCTCACCTTACGCATAAAGGTGTTCACGATCATGGCTTCAACAACCTTAGCACGTATGGTAATCTTTTAAGGTTGATGAAGGAGGGAAAAATAGCTGGTGATGAATGGGAAAAGAATTTTTATGAACTCGCACTAAAAGTAAGTGGCGCCGTTCAGGCCATGCGTTGGACGAAGATCAAAGACGGCGGATTTATGTACTCCTTCAATGGACCACACTCATTGTTTGTTGATACGGTTCGTTCATGCAGGATATTAATGGCGGGGCATTTACTCGGCCATACATTAATGGGAGAAAATGATGAAAAGGTTAACCTCCTGCATCGTGCTCTTAAGCACCTTTTAGCTACAGCAAAGTATTCAATTTTTTATGGAGAAGGTCGCGATCATTACGATGTGCGTGGCAGAACAGCGCACGAAATTATTTTTAATATAAATGACGGAAATTACCGTTGTCCCAATTCACAACAGGGATTCAGTGGTTTTACTACATGGACACGAGGGCTGGCCTGGGCAATTTGTGGGTTTGCAGAAGAACTCGAATACCTTGAAAGTATCGCTGATGGTGAATTCGTAGGCGTTACCGATAAGAAAACACTCATGAATGTATTACTTAAAGCCGCGCAGGCAACGTGCGATTTCTACATTGAGAATTCTGCTCTCGATGGAATTCCTTATTGGGATACCGGCGCTCCGCAGTTGGATAAGCTTGGCGATTATTTGAACAAAGAAAGTAATCCATTTAATGATTTTGAACCTGTCGATAGCTCTGCTGCATGTATTGCCGCGCAAGGTTTGCTTCGGTTGGGAAAATACCTTGAAAAGAAAAATGAAAGTGACAGCAAAAAATATTGGCACGCCGGACTTACCATTTGCAACACTTTGGTAAATGAACCTTACTTGTCAACTGAAAATTCTCATGAAGGTTTGATTCTTCATTCTGTTTATCATCGCCCCAATGGATGGGATCATATTCCGAAGGGAAGGAAAATTCCTTGTGGCGAATCCAGCATGTGGGGTGATTACCATGCCAGGGAATTGATGTTATATGTTACTAAGCAGATAAAGCAGGAAAGTTATTATACATTTTTTAATGTAGTTTAATGGTCTATTTGTCTCCCGCAGAAATCGCAGATTCTCGCAGATAAATACAAACTTAATTATCTGCGCACATCAGCGTAATCTGCGGGAAACAATAGAGAGAGAAACTAATTATGAGCTCTAAACACAAACCCAAATACAAGCGCGTAGCCCAACTCAAAACGAGTGAGGACTTTAAAAACTATTTGACCTCACTTGGTATCGAACTACCGTTTGATGAACAACTCAAATCGCCTTCTCCGCTAAGCGAGGTTTACAAATTGAAATCTGGAAAAGTAATAGGTAACCGCTTTTGCATTCTGCCCATGGAAGGTTGGGATGGCATGACCGACGGACGGCCTTCTGACTACACGCGCCGAAGATGGAAACATTTTGCCATAAGCGGTGCAAAACTTTTATGGGGGTGTGAAGCTGTGGCAATTCGTCGTGATGTGCGCGCCAATCCGAATCAATTGATTATTAATGATGATTATCTTGATGAATACAAAAAACTTTTTGACTCACTTGTAATTGACCATCAGGAAAAGTTTGGAAAAACAGATGATCTCCTTATCGGCTTACAGCTCACACATTCAGGTAGGTTCAGCAAGCCTGATGATAAGAAAAAACTCAAACCGATTATTCTTTATCCGCATCCTGTTCTTAATCGGAAATTTGGTTTGGGTAACGATTATCCCACCTTAACCGATGATGATATTGATCGTGTGATAGATGAATTTGTTCATGCTGCAGTGCTTACTCAGAAAGCCGGTTTTCATTTTGTAGATATTAAACATTGTCATGGATACCTCGGGCACGAATTTTTAAGCGCTGTTAGTCGCCAGGGAAAATATGGAGGGAGTTTTGAAAATCGTACCCGGTTTTTGAAATCAATTGTTGAGGGAATCAGAGCCGAAGCGCCCGGATTGGAAATAGGTGTTCGGTTGAGCGCATTTGATTGGATACCTTTTATGAAAGGAGAAGATGGAATGGGCGTGCCGGAAAAATTTGAAGACTCATCATATCCCTATGCTTTTGGGGGTAGCTCCACCGGTGTTGACATTAATTTAAGTGAAGCTTTTTCATTCATGGAGTTGCTTCGGAAACTGGAGATCGAATTGGTTTGTATCACAGCGGGAAGTCCGTATTACAATCCACATATCCAACGCCCTGCATTATTTCCACCATCGGATGGTTATCAGCCGCCGGAAGATCCGTTAGTTGGAGTTGCTCGGCAAATTCATGCAACTGCTGAGATCAAAAAAAACTTTCCTGATCTTTGCATCACGGGTTCAGCCTATTCTTATCTGCAGGAATGGTTACCACATGTTGGCCAACCTGTAATTGAACAGAACATGGCGGATTTTGTAGGCCTCGGAAGAATGGTTCTTTCATATCCTGAAATGCCCGATGATATTTTAAATGGAAGAGCATTGAAACGCGATAAGATTTGCCGCACATTTTCAGATTGCACTACCGCGCCAAGAAATGGAATGATCTCCGGATGCTTCCCACTTGATCCTTATTACAAAGGTTTACCGGAAGCGGAGCAATTGAAAACCCTGAAAGCTGAATTGTAATGAGTACAAAAACTGCATTGATCACAGGAAGCTCACGCGGAATCGGTTATGGTATCGCGGAGAGTCTCGCGAAGCAGGGCTTTAACCTCGCCATCAACGGAGTGAGGGATGAGAAGGATGTAACCTTGCAATTGAAGACTTTGTTATCGCTTGGTGTTAAAATTGTTTATTGTCGCGGTGACATTGGAAAAAGAGAAGAAAGAAAATTAATTGTTGAAAAAGCTTTTGGTGAATTGGGGAAAATTAATGTATTGGTTAACAACGCAGGCGTTGCGCCGAAGGTACGCAAAGACATTCTCGAATTGGATGAAGATGGTTTTGATTATGTAATGGACATAAATCTGAAAGGTACTTTCTTCTTATCGCAAGATGTTGCCCTCAGAATGGTAGAAGAAAAAAGAAAAAGTTCTGATTTCGAAGGATGCATCATTACCATCACTTCCATTTCCGCCGATGTAGCTTCAATTAATCGCAGCGAATATTGTATAGCAAAAGCAGGACTCGCCATGATGACGAAGTTACTGGCAACACGATTAGGAGAAGTAAATATTCCCGTTTACGAAGTGCGTCCCGGTATTATTGATACCGATATGACGGCCGGTGTTAAAGAAAAATATGACAAACTAATTAATGACGGACTCACCATTGAGAAGCGTTGGGGTAACCCTAATGACATTGGTAAAATTGTAGCGGCTTTGGCCGTTGGAAATTTGCCTTATTCAACCGGGCAAGTGATTAATGTTGATGGTGGAATGAATGTAAGGAGACTTTGATTTTACTTATGGAGAAAATCGTGAAGCCTTCAGGTTGAGATATCTGAAGGCTTTTTCTTTTGTACGGGTAAGTGTTTCAATAGCGATTCCTTATTTTAATTTCCTGGACTTTTGTGCACGCATCTTGCCAGAAGGTATAGTTTTCCTTCGTTTAGCAAAATACTCTTTAATCTCCTCATAGTCCATATTGGCTATATCCTTACTGATTTTGTCTCGCTGTTTTCTCATAAATGCAACAGCATCAAAACCCTTTTCTATTTTTGTCTCTTTTGTCTTCATGCTTAAATTTCTTTTGGTGTTCGTATTTCAAAAGCCCAACAAAGAAGATTCTTCCATTTTTTAAGATAAAGTATTCTATGTTTTTTGAATAAACCAATCGATAAATCTACTCATCGATAATCAAATTATTTTTTCAAATACCCATTATCACTCAACCAATCTGCCATCCTCTGCGGCCATGTTTTTATTGAATTTAGTTCAGACCGATTTCCCATATTAAAAGCGTGATTGCCTTTTGCGTAAATATGTACTTCAATAGGCACACTTGTTTTTCTATACTTGTTCAAAATGTCAACTACTGCACCGGAACAACACCAGTCATCATTGGCAACAAGTAGAAATGCCGGAGGTGCATTCGCTGGAATGGTTTCCGGAATTCCGTAAGGCCCGGGATAGACCAGCATCTGAAAATTTGGTTTGCCGTTTTCACGATCAATCGGATCTTTTGCATTCTTATCACCATTACCATCAGTGTACGCCACCATCGCCACAACTTCACCACCGGCAGAAAAACCAAGCATGCCAATTCGATTTACATCAACACCCCATTCAGTCGCTCTGTTCCTCACCAGTCGTATAGCGCGGTAAGCATCTTCTTTTACATTTTCAAATTTGTAAGGTGAGTTCTCTTCACGAACAAGACGATACTTGAGTACAAAGGCAGCTACACCAATGCTATTTAAAAATGCGGCTGCTTCCGCACCTTCCGCATCAAAGACAAGTTCACGATGCCCACCGCCAGGACAAATTACAACTGCGGCTCCTGTTGCTTTTTCCTTTGGTGGAAGGTAAACTGTAAGCGATGGATTATGAATATTTTTTACCCACCAGTCTTTAGCCTGCTCAGGTTCGTTGCGCCGGTTTTCAAAGCCAGGGGCTCCGTTAGTCCAGAGCGGAACAACAAGGGGATTATTTTGTGCAAAGCATAATGACGCATTAACACAGATAATGAAAGTGATAATTGTTTGTTGCATAATTTATTGTTGATCCTTAAAAGGTTAATCTTCTTAGTGGTCCCGATTAATGTTTAACTTTTAACCGTTACTTCCCCCTGGCGTTTCAATTCAATCTTGTAAAGATATTTATCAAGCTTAAACCTTCCCTGAAATGGAAAAGTAATTCCTTTTGTATGTTCTGCTTTTTTGATCATTCTTATTCCAAGGATATCATCATCACCAATATATTTTTTAATGGCTATAAGGTCTCTCTTATTAATGCAATCCATTATCTCCTTAAAATTTTTACGAATCAGCTTTTCAACCTGATCAGGTTCTCGTTCCGTGTCCAGTTCCGCCAGCAGAAGTAGCAAATCATGGGTGTTGTAAGAAACGAAGAAAGACATTTCCTTTTTTCGATTGATCGAATCCATCACAAAATATTCGTTTAACAACGGTGTATTTAATTTGATGGTGTCGTCAAATGAATAAATCAAAAGCAGTACTTCATCATTTTTTGATGATAGTGTGCTCATGTCTTCACTAAGATTAATTGCATGTACTGTTATTGTGAGAGTATCCTCTGAAGAATTTATCGCTTTCACCTTTGTACAAAGCAAAATTAATATTGCAGAAAGGAAAAATCGGGTCAATAAATGATTTGAAAGTGCAGGCAAAACTATTTAAGGCGAGTATTGTTGATTGATATATGACTGGGTAAATTAAACATTAAATCTATAAAACCCTTACAAATATGCGGTGGCAAGGAAGAAGACAAAGTTCCAATGTAGAAGATCAACGCGGACGAAGGGCAGGTGGTAATATGATGGGAGGTTTAGGAGGCGGACTACTTACGAAGGGTGGCATTGGCGTTGTGATCGTAATTCTTATTATTGGTTGGTTAACCGGCCGTAATCCTTTATCACTCCTCCAGGAAATCGGGGGTTCATCTCCAGGTATTGGTTATGAACAAAGCGCAGAACAACCTTATACGCCTTCGGCAGAGGAGCAGCAGTTGGCAGAATTTACCGCTACAGTTTTAGCTGATACAGAAGATGTTTGGAATAGTCTGTTGCAGGGTTATCGTGAACCCACACTGGTTTTGTTTTCAGGTAATGTTCGTTCAGCATGCGGTTTTGCAAGCGCAGCCACCGGGCCATTTTATTGCAGCGCTGATGAAAAGCTTTATATCGATCTCTCTTTTTTTGATGAATTAAATGCACGGTTTGGCGCTCCTGGTGATTTTGCACAAGCCTATGTTGTTGCGCATGAAGTCGGGCATCACGTTCAACACTTGATGGGTATTACTGATAAAGTGCATTCCATGAATGGCCAGATAAGCGAAGAGCAATATAACCAACTATCCGTTCGTCTTGAGTTGCAGGCTGATTATCTCGCCGGTGTATTCGCCCATCATGCACAACAAACCAAAAATATTTTAGAGGCTGGTGATATTGAAGAAGCGCTCACTGCAGCAACGGCCATCGGCGATGACCGGCTTCAAATGCAAACGCGTGGTTATGTAACTCCGGATTCATTTACACACGGAACTTCGGAACAAAGAGTGCGCTGGTTTAAGAAAGGTTTTGAAACCGGCGATTTAAAACAAGGTGATACGTTTAATGCGACAAACCTCTGATTAGATCAGTTTCAAGATTTGATTTAAATCAAATCTTGCGCTATGTAGCTCATCTTACTTTTGCCGTTCTGATTATTCTTGAGAATAGCCTGGGAAAGAATCGTTTACAATAAACACCTAATACTTCTCTTCCTCCGATGTATACTTCTTCCTTTTCTTTTTCGAGTGCTTTAATAATTTTCTCAGCACACCAGTCGGCCGGTTTCCCCTTGTATTGACCTTCATCCATTTTGTTTAGCGGGGATCCATCACCGGTTACAGCTGATAATGTTATTGGTGTATGAATAAATCCCGGGCAAATGATGGTTACTTTGATTGCTCCTTTTACATCGTACCAGAGCTCAGCGCGAAGGGAATCAAAGAATCCATGTAAGGCATGTTTTGAAGCCGCATAGCCAGAACGGTAAGGAGTTCCGAATTTTCCTGTGACACTTGTTACCACAGCAATGTGACCACTTTTCCTGGAAAGAAAATGAGGAAGAAGACTTTTAGTCAAAGCAACGGCGCCAAAGTAATTCACGTCCATGATATGTTTATCGACGTTGAGCAACGTGTCTTTTGCAAAACTCCGCTGACTGATACCTGAGTTATTAATGAGCAAATCAACACAACCAAAAAATTGAATGGCTCTTTGCGTAACGGTTGGCAGTTCATCAAAGTGAGTTACATCAAAAGGAAGAACATGGACATTGTCATTTGGTGACTGGCAATTGTTTTTCACCCGCTCAAGCTCCCCGCTTCTTCTGGCCGATAGAATTAATTTTGATCCTCTTTGTGAAAACGCATAAGCAAGGGCTTCACCAATTCCCGATGATGCACCGGTAATCCAAACAACTTTATTCTTTAAACCCGGCATGCGATAACTTAAATTCGTTCATAAAGAACAAAGTCGAAAGCGTACTTATGCCTTTCATCTTCGTTGTGGTGGGTGCGGGAAATTTCTTTCCATTCTGTTTTGTCAAATGGTGGGAAATAAATATCGCCTTCAACTTCAGCGTGTATTTCTGTAAGATACATTCGCTGGGTGAACTTCATTCCCTGTTTAAATATCTCAGCTCCGCCGATGATAAATACTTCTGCTTCATTATTTTTTTGGGCTATGGAGAGTGCATCGTCTAAAGAGTGTACGACATCACAGCCGGGTGCCTGAAAATTTTGTTGACGGGTAATAACAATGTTTCTTCGGTTAGGTAACGGTCTGAATTTTTCAGGAATTGATTCATAATTTTTTCTCCCCATGATCACATGGTGTGTTTTGGTGGTTTGCATAAAGTATTTCATGTCATCCGGAAGATTCCATGGGAGGTCATTGTTTTTCCCTATCACCATATTCTCCGCAACAGCAGCAATTAAGGATACAATCATAGCGTGTTAATAATCGTCCAAATTAGAAATTTGACACGGTAATCTATAAAGATGAATTACCTTTTAAAATTTTATAAGGGATTAGGTGAAAATCTTTGACTTCCTTATTTTACGCAGTCAATTTTTGCCAGGTGAATAAACTTAAACTAACCGGGTTCCTTCTTGGGCCACTGCTTTTTCTTATCATCTTCTTTTCTTTAAGAGAATGGTCCGGATTAAGTATTGAAGCGTGCAAAGTACTTGGTCTTGCGGTGTGGGTGGTAAGCTGGTGGGTCACCGAAGCAGTAGATATTTCAATTACGGCTTTACTACCTATGGTTATGCTGCCACTTTTGGGAATAACTTCTATTCGGGAAGCAGCAAGTGTTTATGCTGATCCGGTAATCTTCCTGTTTATGGGTGGATTTATACTTGCCCTTGGCCTGGAGAAGCATAATCTTCATCAACGAATTGCATTGAATCTTATCAAGCTTACCGGTACCAGTGGCAATGGTATCATAGCAGGATTTATGTTGTCTACAGCTTTTATCAGCATGTGGATCAGCAACACGGCTACTGCCATTATGATGTTACCCATTGCAGTGTCTGTCACCAGCCTTCTTGGTGGAGAAATGTTTTCAAGTCGTTTATCTGAAAAGAGTTACAAGAATTTTGCCACAGCTCTAATGCTTGGCATTGCCTATGCGGCCAGCATTGGTGGAATGGCGACCATCATTGGCACACCACCAAATGTAGTAATGGTGGGTTTCTATCGTCAGGCTTATAACCAGGATCTTACTTTTCTTCAATGGTTTAAAATCGGGTTGCCCATATCCCTCGCAGTGCTTACGCTTTGCTATTTGATGCTAACGAGAATTATTTTTCCTAATCACCTCAAGAAGATAGAAGGTTCTGCGGAATTAATTGAGGAAAAATTGAGGGCATTAGGAAGAATATCAAGAACGGAGATGTTTGTTCTGGGTATTTTTTTTATCACTTCTTTCTGCTGGATATTTCGTCCCTTCATCAATGAGTGGATAACAATCCTGTTTAATCTTGAACCGACGAAGAATATTTTAGATGATACAATCATCGCTATGGCCGGTGGATTGTTAATGTTCACCGTTCCAATGAACTTAAAAAAAGGAGAGTTCATCATTAAGTGGGAAGACACGAAGCGTTTACCCTGGGGCATTCTTATTTTATTTGGTGGGGGAATGTGTCTTGCAAAAAGCATGGAAGAGGCAGGGCTTATTTTGCGAATTGGAGAAGCCGTTTCAAGTTTGGGCACAATAGAGTTTTGGGTTATGCTCACTATACTCACTTCCATATCGCTGGTGCTTACTGAATTCATGAGTAATGTTGCACTTACAACTATTTTCGTTCCGGTGGTTTTTGGAATTGCAAATGCATTCGGTCACAATCCGCTGGTGTTGTCAATGGCGGTAACTTTTGCGGCAAGCTGTGCTTTTACTTTACCCGTATCCACACCACCCAATGCTATTTTGTTTGCCAGTGGTCATATTCGGCTAACGGATATGATACGTGCAGGAATTCTACTTGATGTCTTTTGTTTATTTGTTATTATCGGACTTTCATTATTGTTTTCTTAGCTCTTAACGTTTAATAATCGAGGCTTAAAATTTTATTTCCACGGAAGAATTCTTCGATTTTCATTCGTCGCTTTCCTTCGGGTTGTAGTTCATCTACAGAAAGCCAGCCATCTGCTGTCTTAATGTGTAGAAATTTTTTATCATCAGTAACGTAATTTCCAACGGACATACTGCTGTGATCAACAGGACCCGGAGACACAGTAAATACTTTATAGATCTTTTCATTAATCTTCATCCAGGCTGCCGGATAAGGATTTAAACCACGTACAAAATCAATAATAGACTTTGATGGTTGGTTCCATTTTATTTCACAAGTCTCTTTATAAATCTTGGGAGCATGTTTTACTACTCCATTCTCTTTTTGAGGTACCGAAGGATATTCACCAACCTCGATAGCTTTTACAGTTTTTAAGACTAGCTGCGCTCCTTTTTTCATCAAGCGCTCATAAAGTGTACCCACATTATCTGTATCGCTTATTAATTCCTTTTCCTGGAAGATGATGCTGCCAGTGTCTATTTCGTGTTTAAGAAAAAATGTTGTTACACCGGTTTCTTTTTCTCCATTGATAATGGCCCAATTGATGGGCGCTGCTCCCCGATATTGAGGAAGGAGTGAGGCGTGTAAATTAAATGTACCCAACGTTGGCATTGACCAAACCACTTCCGGTAACATTCTGAAAGCAACTACAATCTGCAGGTTCGCATTGTACTTTTTTAATTGTTCCAGAAATTCAGGAGATTTTAAATTAGTAGGTTGAAGAATGGGTAAATTATATTTCAGCGCACATTCTTTTACGGGTGAGGCTACAACTTTTTGTCCACGGCCTTGCGGTTTATCGGGTGCTGTGATGACCGCCACAACATTGAATTTATTTTCAAGTAGTATCTCAAGACTCGGAACGGCAAACTCCGGTGTGCCCATGAAAACAATGCGAAGGGTATGCATTTGGAAGAGAAGTAAAGATGCTAAATTAATTTATTGATGAAGTTTTTCAGTTTTTTGTCCGTATCATTTTCATTAATCTTTTGTCGAATAAAATTGTCCGTGGCTCCATCACTTTTATTTTAGTGATTTCAGAGTGATTAGGATTGATTAGAAAATTATAGGAATCAGAAACCAACGCGGAAGGCACTTTCATAATAAGGTACTTTTCTTTTTTTAAAAACCCGGCTCCTATAGATCGCGTTGTTTCCAATGATAGATTCCAGTCTGCCGGCAATTTGGGTTTGTAGATCGATACAGAGTCGGGAAATTCAAGGGGTACCATTAAATAATCAGAACTAATGGATTCTAATGGAATTCGCATGGCTACTTCAAGCGCAGCCAGCACATTGTTCTCCGCAGCATAAACCATTGCTAAGCCAGGACTATTCCATCGGCCACCATAAAGATAGGCTCCTTTTCCACTGATATCTTTGATCCATTTCTTTAAAGCACAACGGTAAATGATCATGCCAATACACCATGTTCAATGCGACCCAAGACATGGAGCAATTCATCAATGCCCTTCCGGGTATGAATGAATTCAACTGGTTTCTCCCCGAACAGATCAATAGAAGGCCTGTTTAGCCATTCATTAAAGCTTTCTGTTGAATTGAAAAGTTCATTGCCTTTCGCGTAGAGCTCAGCTAAATGAATAAGCCGATCTGAAACGTACAGCCTGAGTTTTTCTTGTGGCTTGTAATTCGCCAGAGCACGTTTGGTAATATCGAGATAGGTAAATAACCGGTTTTCATCCAAATTACTTTTTTCCATAAAGACAATCAGTGCCTTCATGGGAAGCCCTTCTTCGGCCAGTGTGTCCAGATCTTTAGGATTACCAACAACTTTCTTGCCGCCCAATAGTTCAGTAACCTGTGTTTTATTCATACCGGAAAATTTTCATAAATGTAACGAAAATTTTCGAAGTTGAGTTCTCAGATGATCAAGGCATTTTAAATACTCAATCCCTCAATTCACGTCTCATATATTTCGAACAAATTGGACATTCCTTCCACTTATGTCCGCGCGCCGGGCAATATTGTCTTCCGAAATAAATGATTTGAAGATGAGCTTTGTTCCATTTCTTTTCTGGAATTAATCGTTTCAAATCACGTTCCGTTTGTTCAACATTTTTTCCATTGGAAAGTCCCCAACGATAGGCAAGACGATGAATATGTGTATCAACCGGAAAGGCAGGTAATCCAAACCACTGGGTCATTACTACAGAGGCAGTCTTATGTCCAACAGCAGGTAACTCCTCCAGTTCTTCAAATGTTGAAGGTACCTGTCCGTTGTGTTTTTCTATCAGAATTTTTGAGAGACCGTAAATGCCTTTTGATTTCATGGGAGACAATCCACACGGTTTTATGATCTCTCGAATTTCTTCCTGCGAGAGTTTGACCATGTCGTAAGGATTATCAGCTTGTTTGAAAAGAGTAGGAGTAGTTTTATTTACACGTTCGTCAGTACACTGCGCTGAGAGGAGAACAGAAATTAATAGGGTATAGGCATCCTTATGATGCAATGGAACTGGTGCGTCCGGAAAGAGCTTATCCAGGATGCGAAGGATGTCATTTACTTTTTCTGATTTCTTCAAGCTTAAACTTATTCATAAAGTAAATACTTCTTTCGCATTACCTTGTATTTTTCAAGGTCGGGTTGCCAGGTTTTTCTTATCTCTTCATCGGTCATGCCGCTAATGATCTGCTCCTTTAGCTTTGCTGTTCCGGCATGGGTATTGAATCCGTTGTTGAAGAATTTTTCTTTATCAGGAAAAGCATTGTATAGTTTTATCAGGTACGATAGATCAACTTTAGGCTCAACCTTCACTTCCCGTAGATCCAAGCCGTAACAAACTTTATCCTGGAAAGGCGGAGTTTTAGACATTCCGTCAATGCTTACTGGTGTGAATTGAAAGGGCATGTTTTTTAAATCAGGGTGACCAAGTACCTGAAAAGGTATTTGCGTTCCTCTTCCGAGGCTTATGTTCACACCTTCAAATAGTCCCGTTGATGGATATAGTCTGATGGCCTGGTCGCCAGGTAAGTTGGGAGATGGTTTGATGGGCAGCGAATAAAAATCACTGTGTTTCCAGTTTTGTAATTTCACCACTTCCAGATCACATTTTTTTCCACCGGCGAGCCATCCTTCACCATTGATCATTCCGGCGAGTTCGCCAATGGTAAGACCGTATACAAGCGGAACAGGATTCATCCCCAGAAAAGATTTGAATTGTAGTTCAAGCACAGGACCATCCACATAGCTTGCATTGGGATTGGGTCGATCGAGAACAATCATCTTCTTGTTGTTTTCAGCACAGGCTTCCATCACGAGGTGCATCGTGCTGGTGTAGGTGAAGAACCGAACACCAACATCTTGTATGTCGAACACAACAATATCAATGTCGGCAATTTGTTCGGGAGAAGGTTTACGGTTCTTCCCGTAGATCGAGACAATAGGAATACCAAGTTTGCTGTCCACACTATCGCTTACATGTTCACCTGCGTCGGCAGTGCCGCGAAAGCCGTGCTCCGGAGCAAGGATTTTTTTTAGATTCACGCCCAGGTCTTTTAATGTATCGGCAAGATGTTTTTTGCCCACCATGGCCGTGTAGTTAACCACAAGTGCCACTCGCTTATCTTTTAATTTTGGTAACAGGAGAGATAGCTGTTCAGCGCCAACAACAACCTGAGGCGCTGTTGAATTTAACCTTTCATTTGTGTCAGTAGTTTCAGAAGTCGCCTTTTGGGGACATTGAAAACAGAGAAGCAACAGCGTAAAGGGTATGAAGAAAAGTAATCTCATATGCGTTAATCTTGAACGGAATTTGATTTCGTAAATTACCAATTGTTTCCGCTGTAAAAATAGGTTCTGAAAATTAGTTGAGAATAATCATTAATGGACTATTTTTAGCCGTGCAGGGCATCTCTAAAAACCTCCTCTGTCCTTCTCCCATCGGAGAAGGGAAGGGATGAGGCCAATAAAAAATAGTTTTTAGAGATGTCCTGCATACATACTTATACATTTGGCATACTGTAATTGATAATTAATTTGAACCTATCCTATTTTATAGCCAACAGAATCAGCCGCGAACAGCAGGAAGGTTTCTCGTCTACTATTCACAAGATCGCCATCGGAAGTATTGCAATTGGATTGGCTGCACTCATTGTTTCTTTTCTCATCCTTAAGGGATTCCAGGAAACGGTTAAGAATAAAATTTATGGTTTCAGTGGGCATCTTCTCGTAACGAAATTCACGATGAACAATTCGTTGGAAGAAACACCAATGGATTATAATATTGATTTGTATAGCCACTATTCAAATTATCCTTACGTGAAGCATGTGCAGGAGTATGCGCATAAAACCGGGTTGATAAAAACAGATGATGAGGTTTTAGGTGTTGTTTTGAAAGGTGTTGGGAAAAGTTTTGATGTAAAGGCGTTCCAGGAAAATATTGTTGAAGGGTCATTCATTGATTTTCCAGATTCAGGTTATGCCAATCAGGTTGTTCTCAGTAAAGTCATTGCAAATAAATTAAGAGCAAAAGTAGGGGATAACCTGGTTTTCCATTTCTTTCAGGATCCTCCCCGTTACAGAAGATTAAAAGTTACCGGTATTTATGAAACGAACCTCTCGGAGTACTTTGACAGCCGGTTCGTTATGGGTGACATTCGCATGATTCAAAGATTGGAAGGATGGGCAGATAGTATATGTGGTGGGTTAGAAATTTATGCCACTAATGTCGATCGAATTGAAGCTGCAGGAAGAGGAATCGGAGAAAGAATTGATTACGATCTTAATATCGAGCGTGTCAGTGACCGATTCATTCAGGTATTTGAGTGGCTCGAGCTTGTTAGTCGCCAGGTAAATATTCTTTTGGTGATCATTCTTCTTGTAGTGTGTATCAATATGATCTCTATTGTACTAATTCTTGTTATGGAGCGAACACAAATGATAGGAATGTTAAAAGCGCTAGGTGCGACAGACTCCTTTGTTCAGAAAATTTTTATGTATAGAGGCGTTAACCTTATTGCAAAGGGATTATTGTTCGGTAATATTCTTGGGCTTGGCTTGTGCTTTCTTCAATACAAGTTTGAAATCTTTAAATTGAATGCAGCAGATTATTACATGAGCGTTGTACCCATATCATGGCACTGGGAAATTGTTATCCTGTTAAACCTTCTCACGTTTACTGTAGTGACATTGATATTGTTGTTACCCACAATGATTATCGCACGAGTCAATCCAATAAGGGCGATAAGATTTGATTAGCAGTTGTCTTGATAGTTAGCTTATATTTGTAAAGTATGAAAATTGCGTCACTTCGCCTTAAGGATTTTAAAAGGTTTACAGAACTAACTATTTCCCACATTCCAGGTTCAAAGCTTGTTCTTTTGATAGGTTCAAATGGTTCAGGTAAATCTTCCGTTTTTGATGCTTTTGAATATATAAACCGTGTGACAAAGGGCGAAGGAAATGCTTCCGGTTTTATGTTATCCTACCTGAATAAAAATAATAATCCTTTTGATATATCTATCGAACTTGATTCAGGTGAAACCTCCCGGTTCACTTCTGTAGAAAACTCACCCGGAGGTATAGGTAAATTTAGTTTCTACGGTAGGACAAGTTTTAGACAGGTGCCCAGGTTAACCAGAACGCAATTGGGTCAAGCTGGGAAGGTAGATGTTGAGAAAGATTCAGACAGACCTCGCCTGTTTATTGAAAAGGATAATCGTTTCGAAAATGATATTGAAAAAATATCTGAACAGGTTTTACGGGAAATATTCAGAGATAAAGCATCATCAGAAGAAATTCAGGCTAGTTATATAACGCCAATAAATGCAGCATTCGATAATATTTTTGGTGGATCAAATGGAACAAAAATTTCCTTAATAGAGATAATTCCTCCATTGGATGGTAATGTTGCTCAGATAAATTTTAAAAAGGGTGGATCTGAAATTCATTATAATTATTTGAGCGCGGGAGAGAAAGAGGTCGTTAACATTTTATTTAATCTATTAGTCAGGAGGGATCGATACCACGATTCTATTTATTTTTTTGATGAAATAGATTTGCATTTAAATACAAAACTTCAATTTAATCTGTTAAAGGAGATAACCGAAAATTGGATACCTGATGACTGCCAGTTTTGGACCGCCTCACACTCACTGGGGTTCATAGATTATGCAAGGCAAAGCGAGCAGGCCTCTATTATTGATTTTGATGATTTTGATTTCGATAAACCTCAGAAACTAATACCTCAACCGAAAGATACACTTGATGTATTTGATATCGCTGTGCCCAAGAGAATACTTTTTGATTTATTGAGAGATAAAAAGTTAATTGTTTGCGAGAACAGGAATGATGATTACTATAACTTGTTATTGATTCCAGGTGTAATTTTTGTTGGTGTAAAAGATTCGCGGGATGTTTTTCTGAATGTTAAAAAGGATTCCCGATATCATTCTCTTCGCGATAGAGATTTTTTATCAGACCAGGAAGTCTTGCGAATTAGAAAGAAATATCCTAACCATCATATTCTGGAATACTATGATTTTGAAAATTATATTTATCATCCTGATAATATAGAAGAACTGAAACTTAAAGATTTTAATAAGCAAGCATACGTTGACGAGATAACAAAGCAGAAAAATGAACGGTTATTGTATATCCTTCCCAACATAGTTTCTGCAAGACAGACTTATGAAGAGTTTAAAAGTGATGATAAGCTCAGGGATAATAATCCAGATTCGATTGTTGATGATTTTAAAAGTAGTGACTTTGAAAGATTTTATAAGTTCTTTGATATGAAAGACCAATTCAATAAGGTTTATTTGGCAGCCATGAACCTGACAAAAGAACAACTGGTATCAACAAAATGGCTTAAAGGAAAGATCACAGGAATAATCAATGATTGAGGATAAATCGAAAATATTTAAGCTGGAATATATTTTTTAAACCAACTGGTAATAGTCATTTGCAGCACACCAAAAAAAGCCTCCTTAAAAATCCCTGCCGACATTTTTGATTCTCCGCGTACACGTTCAGTAAAAATGATAGGGATCTCGGCGAGTTTAAAACCATATTTCCACGTGAGGAATTTCATTTCAATTTGAAAGGCATAACCAACGAACTTCACACGATCCAACGGAATAGTTTCCAAAACTTTTTTGCGATAGCAAACAAAACCTGCCGTTGTATCGCGAATCGGCATTCCTGTTATAAGGCGTACATACGAACTTGCAAAATAAGAAAGTAATACGCGCCCAATCGGCCAGTTCACCACGTTAACACCCGTGGCATAACGTGAACCGATAGCTACATCATTCCCAAATTCGCTGCAGGATAAGTAAAGAGGGTTGAGATCTTTAGGGTCATGTGAAAAGTCAGCATCCATTTCCAGAATGAAATCATATCCTTTGTCGATTGCATACTGAAAACCCGTTAAGTAGGCAGTACCCAAACCGAGCTTTCCTTTGCGCTCAATCAGGTGGAGTTTAGTTTCATCAGGTGAATTATATTGGGTCTGAAGACTTTTAACCAGGTCGGCTGTGCCATCAGGGGAACCATCATCAATGATAAGGACGTGAAAATCTTTGGGTTGAGCTAAAACAGCCTCTATAATCGCGACAACATTATCGCGTTCCTTGTAGGTAGGAATTATAACTATGGCGTTGCTCATAGGGCTTAAGGAGGACGACAAATCTATAAAAAGAAACAATTTAAACAACCGTTTTAGTGCACTGGATTGGGGTATATTGAAAAAATTGTTTTTTTAGGGCGTTCTGAATTCAAAAAATTGTTTCAGATCAATTTCTTTAAGCCAAAGTCATGTTTTGGAAACTGTTCAATCTTAAACTATTACTTATGAAAAACCTTCTCATCGCAATTTTATTGATCATTTCAATAAATGTTTTAGCCCAAAATTTTGAGGGAACAATAGTTTGGTCCATGAAAATGGAAATAACTGATCCAAAAGCCAAAGCTCAAATGGAGGAAGCGCAAAAGATGATGCAGGATCCGGAAAAAGTTAAAGAATTGGAAAAGCAAATGGCTGATCCGCAATTTCAAAAATTGATGGAACAAAATCCTCAAATGAAAGCGCAGATGGAAAAAATGCTGGCGATGATGAAAAATGGGGGCGGAAACTTATTGCCCACCGGTATGACTATTAAATTAAAAAATGGCAATTCACTTTCTAAACTTGACGGAAGTTTTATTGATAGTGATTTTCTCTACCTGAAAGATAAAAATCAGTCTTACATAATTGACAGAAATGCCAAAACGTATACCGTGTCTGACAATGAGATTAGTGAAATAGATACATCTGAAGTTAAGGTCACAAAGACTTCTGAAACCGCAAAGATTTTAAACTATACATGTACCAAATACCTTGTTGAGTATACCATTAAAGGAAAAGCAACTTTACAAAATATCTGGGCCACGAAGGAAATAAAAGGCTTTGACTTCTCTTCGCTTGCCAGTCAGCAGATGGGTGGCACCAGGAACCTGATGTCATTCAAAGAAATTGATGGTACTCCTCTCAAAGTGGAGATGAATTGGCCGGAAGGAAAAATGTTGATGGAAGCAACACAAGTCAAGCGCGAATCACTCTCAGCAGAATTGTTCACCATTCCATCCGATTATAAAGAAGTGAAATCAGAATTTTGATGAGAAAGTTATCAGTTATCCGTTAATAGTGAATTCCATTAACCGATAACTGATAACGATTAACTGATAACTGATTTACACCAATTCAACTTCATGAAATTCTTTCGCCAACTTTTGCTGTAACTCAAAAGACATCGGCGCATACTCTGAGAAACGCTGACTAAAACTTGCTCTTCCCTGTGATAAAGATCGCAACGTGGTAGAATAACGATCAAGCTCTGAGAGCGGTGTCTTCGCTTTAATTACCTGGTGATTTCCTTTTGAATCCATCCCTACAATTAATGATCGCCGCGTTTGGAGATCAGACATCACGTCTCCCATCATTTCTTCGGGAACGTTGACTGTTAAATCATAAAAGGGTTCAAGCAATTGTGGTTCGGCTTTCATAAAAGCTTCTTTGAACGCCATCATCCCTGCAATTTTAAAAGATATATCATTGCTGTCTACCGGATGCATCTTCCCATCATACACCATTACACGAACATCGCGAACGTACGAACCGGTAATGGGTCCTTCTTCCATTTTTTCCATTACACCTTTTAAAATAGACGGAATGAAGCGCGCATCAATTACACCACCAACAATGCAATTATAAAATACCAATTTGCCTCCCCACTCAAGATCGATAACTTCTTTACCACGTACAGGAAATTCTGTTGGCTCCGGCATCCCCTCAAAATAGGGTTCAATTTTTAAATGCACTTCACCAAACTGACCAGCGCCACCGGATTGTTTTTTGTGACGATAACTGGCTGCTGATGGTTTACGAATTGTTTCGCGATATGATATTCGTGGTGATATAAAATCTGTGTGAAGTTTGTAGACGTTATCAAGATACCATTTTGCAACACCAAGATGTTGTTCACCCTGCGCGGATATAATAAGTTGTTTTAATTCTTTTGAATAGCGCACATCAAGTGTAGGGTCTTCCTGGTGAATTTTGTTCAGTACTTCACCGATCTTCTCATCATCACCCTTGGTTTGAGCAATTACAGCCGTGCGTATCCTCGGCTCAGGGAACTCAATAGGTTGAACGCTCACTTCATGTCCTTTGCTATGAAGTGTTTGGTTGGTAAAGGTGTCTTTTAATTTTAGCGTTGCACCAATATCTCCTGCAACCAGTTTTTCAATTGGATTTCGATTCTTACCATCCATTATGAAGAGCTGGTGAAAGCGTTCAACAGCGCCTGTCTGGCTGTTAATTAATTCTGAATTAGATGTCACCTCGCCGGAAATTACTTTGAAATAGGACAGCTTGCCTAGGTTTGGTTCAAGATGTGATTTGAAAACGAAAAGAACCGTTGGTTGAGCGGGATCAAAAGCAATTTCACTTCCGGTGAGTGTTGTCTCGGGCCGGGCCTCTCTGGGTGAGGGCGCCACATTATCAATAAAGCCCATTAACCTTCCACTGCCCATATTTTTTTTCGCCGACATGCAGAACACCGGATACACATCGCGATGAATCATGCCGAGTTTTAATCCGAAGCGCATTTCATCTTCATCGAGTGTTCCCTTTTCAAAATATTTCTCCATCAACTTTTCATCATTCTCGGCTGCTTTTTCAACCAGTTCATTGTGAAGTTGATTTGCTTTCTCGGTTTCCGAAGAAGGGATGGCCAGTTTTTCAGGTTTACCACCTTCGCTGGGAAAGCGATACATTACCATTTTCAGCAAATCAATTATAGCATTGAAGCCTTCTCCCTCTGTAACAGGATATTGCATTTGTGTAACAGCCGAGCCAAAGCGATTGCGGAGGGAATGAAGAGCATCATCGAAATTTGATTTTGGATGATCAAGTTGGTTAACAGCAAAAATGACAGGCTTGTCAAAATTTTCTATATAATTCCAGACCAGTTCTGTCCCAACTTCTACTCCATGTTGTGCGTTGATGGCTACAACACAAGTGTCTGCTACGCGGATGGAGGAAATCATTTCGCCACAGAAGTCATCAAACCCCGGTGTGTCAATTATGTTAATTTTATAATCGTGCCATTCGGTGTGTAGGGGAGTAGCAAAAACGGAGTTGCCTCTTTCTTGTTCAATGTCGTGGTAGTCGGATACGGTGTTCTTGCCTTCGATGGTACCTCTGCGGTGAATGATCCCGGCTTCGTAAATCATGTCCTCAGCAAGAAGGGTTTTGCCGGATTTGGGCGCCCCCAGCAGCACAATGTTTTTAATGTGCTTATCATCATAAACTTTCATATGGATAATGTTTTAGGTTATAGATGTGTATGAAACCTCTTTTCTGACGGCATAAATAGAAAAGCACGTGGTTAAAGCGTTCCATAGCAGTAATTCTTTAAATTCCAGAAAAAGAAGGCAGGATTGAGTAAATGAATTTAAGCTAATCCGGGGCGAATAACAATGAGAAAATGTACCAATTATTTGTGTGCTGATGTACCGATTCTGGAATTAACCGGTACCATCGATCAATCGGTACATTGATCAGGCTTTATATCCCAACACCTTCAGCATGCTTTCGCTGGTTTGTTCAGGAGCAAAAAGTTTGGTAGTGATTTCACCATCCTCATTTCGATCAATAAGAACGTGTTTAGGTGCGGGTACAAGGCAATGTTGAATTCCACCGTAACCGCCAAGCGATTCCTGGTAAGCTCCGGTATGGAAAAAGCCGATGTAGAGAGGTTCTTCATCATTAATCATGGGCAAGAATACCTCACCAGTGTGCGCTTCAGAATTGTAATAATCCATTGAATCGCAGGTAAGGCCTCCCATGTTTATTTTGTGATAAGGATCATCCCACTTATTAAGAGCGAGGAGTACATATTTTTGATTGAGGCCCCACGCATCGGGCAGGTGGGTGATGAACGAGCCATCAATCATGTACCAGAGCTCTTTGTCGTTTTGAAGTTTTTGATCAATAACCTTATACAAAACCGCTCCACTTTCGCCAACGGTATAGCTTCCGAATTCAGTGAAGATGTTGGGTACAGGCACATTGTTCTTATCGCATATCCACTTGATGTTCTCCACGATTTGCTCAATCATGTACTTGTAATCGTACTGGAAGGTAAGTGACGTTTTAATAGGGAATCCACCACCTATGTCAATAGAATCTAACGTATCGCAGATTTTTCGCAGTTCGCAATATTTGAAAATAAAACGGCTAAGTTCACTCCAGTAATAAGCAGTATCCTTTATGCCCGTGTTAATAAAGAAGTGCAGCATTTTCAACGAGGCCTTGCTGCTGGTTGCTATCTTTTCTTTGTAAAAAGGAGTGATGTCGCTGTAGCGGATTCCAAGTCGGGAAGTATAAAATTCAAACTTGGGTTCTTCATCAGCTGCTACACGAATGCCAAGGTGATAAGGACCATTTACATCACGTTCATAATTGTCAATTTCTCCCATCTTGTCGAGAATGGGAATGCAATTATGAAAACCATCGTTCAGCAATTCAGTAACATATTGAGTGTACAACGGCATCTTGAAACCATTGCAGATAATATAAGTATCCTTGCTAACCTTTCCTTTTTCGTAAAGGCTTCGCACAATGGGAATATCAAAAGATGAAGAGGTTTCAATGTGAACATCATTCCTTAACGCTTCTTCAAGTACAAATGAAAAGTGAGAAGATTTAGTACAATACGCATAGGTATACGTCCCTTTGTATTTGAACTTTTCGATAGCATTGTTAAAGGTTGCCTGCACAAACCGAATATTCTCGCTTATGCGTGGAAGGTAGGTGAGCTTTAATGGGGTTCCATATTGTTTAATGATCTCCATGAGATGCACATCATTAAACAACAATTCATGGTCGCGTACTTTAAATTCTTTCTGGGGAAATTCAAAAGTTTGCTCGATTAGCTCGCGGTAACTCTTCATTTAACGTTAATCGTAAATCGTTAAGGTTTATTCATCAATATACTGAATGTTCGTTCTCTTTGCTCATTGTTAACCTGGGCATCATTTACGATTAACGGCTGACGATTAACTGGTTAACGACACTACAAAGGGAGTGCAATATTCTGATAAATTTGCCATCTTTGCAATATCCTGTTAATCGTTATTGTTAACATTAACCGGCTGATTTCCAGTGCGGACAAATCCCTTCAGGAAAGAAAAATAATTTTACTTTCTATTAACGCTAAAATCATGGCTGGTGAAGTTATCATTGACGTTTAACTCGTATTCTTTGCCTTTTTGTTAAACGGATAGGCAAAATCAAGCTATAACTTATGAAAGAGATTAAGATCATAGAAGTGAAGTCGGAGATTGGCGCAGGTACACGTGGGGCCAGTCTGGGAGTTGGGGCGATGAAAATTGCCAGCCTTGACCTTAATTCAGATTTTTTCAAGCAATACCAGTCCATCGAAGTTGAAAATGTGAATGAGCTGTTGTTTGACGGCGCCAAACACTCTTACGCCAAATTTATTGACGGTGTGGTGATAATGGAGGAGAGGGTTTGTCTTGAAGTTTACGAAACCATTTTCGATGGATTCTTCCCATTAATCATGGCGGGTGATCACAGTACTGCCTATGGAACCATTTGCGGAATAAAAAAGGCTTACCCTAAAAAACGTCTCGGTGTTGTTTGGATTGACGCTCACGCTGATTTTCATACGCCCTATACAACACAATCAGGAAACATGCACGGAATGGCTCTGGCTATGGCATGCGGAATTGATAACCTGGAATGTAAAGTAAATGATCCGCGTGGAGAAACCGTGGAATATTGGGAACAGATTAAGGATGTAGGAATGCCTGGCCCGAAAATTTTACCGGAAGACATCGTCTATATTGCTGTTCGCGACCTGGAAAAACCGGAGAACTATCTTGTTAATAAATACAACATCAACTTCATTGAGACTGAAGAGGTAAAAAAGCTCGGACCTCTCGTGATGGCGCAACGTGCGTTGGAAATGCTGGATCATTGCGATTTCATCTACGTTTCATTTGATGTTGATAGCATTGATAGTCGTTTCTCTACAGGTACAGGAACCCCTGTTCCCAACGGACTTACCGTTGACGAAGCCAAAGCGCTTAATGTGGCCCTGGCAAAAGATCCTAAAGTTTGTGTATGGGAAATTGCAGAAGTCAACCCAACATTAGACACAGAGAACAGAATGGCCGAAAGTGCCTTCGAAATTTTGCAAGCCACAGCAAGATCAATTGTTGACCGACCAGTAATGGCAGAGTAAGCTGAAAGCGAAAAGCTTGTGCTATCCAACTTTCAGCTTTATGCTTTACGCTTTAAGCTTTTTAACATGGAAGTCCTGCATCTGACAAATGCGTTGTGAAATCAGATGAGGAATGGGAGGAACTACTTACGAATGAGCAATACCACATTACACGCAAAAAAACTGAAAGCTTAAAGCAGAAAGCGAAAAGCTTGTGCTATCTAACTTTCAGCTTTATGCTTTACGCTTTAAGCTTTTAATATGAAGTGGATCGATGTTTTGAAATATGCTAACCAGGGAAGTCCTGCACCTGATAAACGTGTTGTGAAATCAGATGAGGAATGGAAAAAACTGCTTACCGATGAGCAGTATCACATTGCACGCAAAAAAGGAACTGAGCGTGCCTTCTCTGGTGAATACTGTGAAGCACACGATCCAGGTCTTTACGCTTGCATTTGCTGTGACACAGCCTTATTCGATTCACGCACAAAGTTTGAATCAGGAACGGGTTGGCCAAGTTTTGCAGAACCTGTTAAAGACAATGTGATCAAGTATGAAAAAGATGGCAGCTATGGTATGGTGCGTGTGGAGGTGATGTGCAATGTTTGTGATTGTCACCTGGGTCATGTCTTTCCTGATGGGCCAGCGCCAACCGGGTTGAGATTCTGTATCAACTCCGCATCTGTTAAGCTGATAGAATAGCATTTAATTCCTAAAGTATTCTGGCAATCACAATGTTCGAAGATTTCAGGTAATTCCTTAATTTCGCCCGGAATTAAAAAACTTCACCCCAATCATTTCGATCATGAGTCAAAACAGACCTATTTCATCTTTCATCGAGAAACATTATTTACACTTCAATGCTGCGGCTCTCGTGGATGCGGCTAAAGGCTATAAAAAACATTTAGCTGATGGAAAGAAAATGATGATCACGCTTGCCGGTGCGATGAGTACTGGTGAATTGGGACTTAGTCTTGCTGAAATCATACGACAAAATAAGGTTCATATTATTTCCTGCACCGGTGCAAACCTTGAAGAGGACATTATGAACCTCGTGGCCCATACACATTATAAGCGAATTCCAAACTACCGTGATCTTACTCCTGAGCAAGAATGGGATTTGCTACAAAACCATCTTAACCGCGTAACGGACACTTGTATTCCTGAAGAAGAAGCTTTCAGAAAATTGCAGGAGCATTTATATAAAGTGTGGAAAGATGCGGAAGACAACGGTGAACGTTTGTTTCCACACGAGTTCATGTTCCGTATTCTTAACAGTGGTGAGTTAAAAAAACATTATGAGATTGATCCAAAAAATTCTTGGATGATAGCTGCCGCTGAAAAGAATTTGCCGATGGTCGTTCCGGGCTGGGAAGATTCTACCATGGGAAATATTTTCGCATCCTATGTTTATCAAGGCGAGCTCAAAGCTACAACTATGAAGAGTGGCATTGAGTACATGGCATGGCTTGCAGATTGGTACATTAAAAATTCGGGTAAAGATGGTATAGGATTTTTCCAGATCGGTGGAGGAATAGCGGGTGATTTTCCGATTTGCGTTGTACCCATGCTACACCAGGATCTTGAAATGGATGGGGTGCCGTTCTGGAGTTACTTCTGCCAGATAAGCGACTCAACTACGAGTTATGGATCTTATTCAGGAGCAGTGCCAAATGAAAAAATCACCTGGGGAAAACTGAGCATTGAAACACCTAAGTATATTATTGAATCAGATGCAACAATAGTTGCGCCGCTCATCTTTGCTTATCTGCTGGATTGGTAAAGTCAATTAGCAAATTAGCCGATGTGCTGTCCGACTAAAAAACGAACGACTACGTAATCCCTTGATTTTCTTGATTCCACAGTCTCTCTCCTTCGGAGAGAGGTAGGAGTGAGCCTGCCTGCCGGCAAAGGCAGGGCCAGATAAACAAACATCAAGAAAATCAAGGGATTGAAAGGAATGCTACATTTTAGTCGGACAACAACAATATTCAACCTGTAGCTGGCTAATTTACGGCTACAGGTTTTTTGTTAAATAAAGAGAGAAAACTAATGAATGTCGATCAGGTAATTCGTGCTGAAATTCAAAATGCAGTTGCATCGTTGTTTAATCAGCCGGTAGATAATCTTCAGATTCAACCCACGAATGAGGGGTTTGAAGGATCGCATACGTTGGTTTGCTTTCCGTTAACGCGCATTACAAAAAAAAATCCTGAAGAAACAGCAAAGACTGTTGGTGAATATCTTATTGCCAATTCCGAAGTAATTACAAAATACAATGTAGTAAAGGGCTTTCTCAACCTTGTCTTGAGTGATAAGGTGTGGATTGAAACATTGACCTCAATTTACTCCAATCCATCTTTTGGTCAACAGGCTCCGAATGATCAGGAGATCATGATCGAGTACTCTTCACCGAACACGAATAAACCCCTTCATCTTGGTCACTTGCGTAATAATTTCCTGGGAGCAAGTGTAAGCGAAATCTACAAAGCCAACGGGTATAAGGTTCATCGTGTGCAAATAATTAACGACAGGGGTATACATATTTGCAAGTCTATGGCCGCGTGGAAACTTTTCGGTGACGGAGAAACACCGGATTCCAGCGGCATGAAAGGCGATCACCTTGTTGGAAAGTATTATGTGGAGTTTGACAAAGCCTACAAAGCGCAGGTAAAGGCGCTTATAGAAAAAGGTTTTAAGGAGGAGGAAGCAGAGAAGGAAGCGCCTATCATGAAACTTGCTGTTGAGATGTTGCAGAAGTGGGAGCAGAAAGATTCGGAGACCATTTCGTTGTGGAATACGATGAACCATTGGGTGTACGATGGCTTTGCTGCCACGTACAAAGCAATGGGTGTTTCGTTTGACAAACTATACTATGAATCCGAAACCTATCTCCGTGGCAAAGATGAAGTGATGAAGGGCTTGAAGAAGGGTGTCTTCTTCAAAAAAGAAGATGGCTCGGTTTGGGTCGATCTTACGGCTGATGGACTTGATCAAAAAGTACTACTTCGTTCAGATGGCACTTCTGTATACATGACACAGGATATTGGGACTGCTATTCTTCGTTTTGAGGATTTCCCAAAAATTATGGGACAGGTTTATACGGTGGGTAATGAGCAGGATTATCACTTCAGGGTTTTGTTTTTAATTCTTGGCAAGCTTGGTTATGAATGGGCTAAACATTGTTATCATCTTTCTTACGGAATGGTTGATTTGCCTACCGGAAAAATGAAATCGAGGGAAGGAACCGTCGTAGATGCGGATGATCTTATTGAAGAGATGATAGGTGAAGCAGAAAAACAAACCCGTGAACTTGGCAAGCTTGAAGATGTCAGCCCGGAAGGTGCAAGAAAACTTTTTGAAATGATTGGCCTTGGCGCTTTGAAATTTTTCTTACTCAAAGTTGATCCCAAGAAGCGTATGCTGTTCGATCCTAATGAATCAATTCAACTTCAGGGATTCACCGGGCCATTCATTCAATATACTCATGCGCGAATAAGAGCCATCATGAGAAAAGCAGATTCAATGAACATTCTGATTTCATCAGATGATCTAAAAAAAGTAACCGGACTTGAACCTTCTGAACGCGAAGCCATCCAGGTATTAAATGCGTATGAAACTAAAGTAAGGGAAGCAGCCAAAGATTACTCACCAGCCCTGATCGCAAATTATGTTTATGAGTTGGCGAAGGAATACAATCAATTCTATCAATCCATACCCATATTTAATGAGACTGATCCTGCAAAATTAAAACTAAGAATTGCATTATCACATTCAGTAGCAGACACCATTAAGAAGGGAATGGCTTTGTTGGGTATTGAAGTTCCTGAGAGAATGTAATTATCAATTAGCCAATTAGCCAATATGCTGATTAGCGGATTGATGAACCATTGGCTAATTTGCTAATCGCCAAATCGGTTAATCATTTCCGCTAGTGTAAATCGAATTGAGAATCAGGATATTTAGAACGATCTTCGTGTCTCTAAAAAAACAAGGTATATGAAACTTACCATCATCACAATTTTATTTTCTATGCTTACCACTGCATCTTCTGTCTATGATTTTAAAAAGAAAGCAATCGATGGCGACGAGATTGATTTCTCAAAGTACAAAGGTAAAACATTGCTGATTGTTAATACGGCATCACAGTGCGGGTATACGCCTCAATATGCTGACCTCGAAAAGTTACATGAAACCTTTGGTGATAAAATAACAATCCTTGGTTTCCCTGCTAACAATTTTGGATCGCAGGAACCTGGATCAAACAAAGAGATCGCTGCATTTTGTGAAAAAAACTTTGGCGTGAAGTTTCAGATGTTTGAAAAAATTTCCGTGAAAGGTTCTGATCAGGATCCCTTGTATGCATGGCTAAAAGAAAAAACAGGTGAAGAGCCTTCGTGGAATTTTTGCAAGTATTTAGTCAAGCCGGATGGAACGGTTAAGTTTTATTCCTCGAAAGTAAATCCAATGGATAAAGAAATCCTGGATCAACTTTAAAAAAATTGTAATCAAATCCTTGTGAAAATTGTTTTTGCCATTTTAGCTGTCTTACTGATCATGGGTTTAGTATCTTTTTTGTCAGGGAAATTTTCAAGCAACAAGGATGCACAACCTGTACAAGGTTCCATCTACGATTTTGTCATTCCATCAATTGACGGAGATCAAATTGACTTCTCTCAATATAAAGGCAAAAAACTTCTAATTGTAAACACCGCGTCAAAATGTGGCTACACGCCTCAATATGCCGGTCTTCAGAAATTATCTGAACAGTTCGGAGACAAAGTAGAAGTACTGGGCTTTCCTGCTAATAATTTTTTATGGCAGGAGCCTGGAACCAACAAAGAAATTGCGACTTTCTGTGAGAAGAAATATGGTGTAACCTTTCAGATGTTTGAGAAAATCTCTGTGAAGGGAAGTGATAAGCATCCGTTATATAAATGGCTTGAAAGTAAAACAAGTCATTCACCTTCGTGGAATTTTTGTAAATATGTAGTTAGTGAAGACGGCGAAGCAGTAACTTTTTTCTCAAACAAAGTTGAGCCGATGGATAAAAAAATAATTCAGCTCATAAACAACTAAGATGTTCAAACGACTGCTAAGCAAACAACCCTATTCAATCGACCTGGCACTTCTTATCCTAAGGATTTCTTCCGGTGGTTTTATGCTCACCCACGGATGGCCCAAGCTGGCGAACTTTAATAAAAGACTGGAAACTTTTCGTGACCCCATAGGTTTGGGTAGCGAAGCATCGCTTACATTAACTGTTTTCGCGGAAGTCTTCTGTTCTCTGCTTTTAATTTTTGGTTTGTATACGCGACTTGCGCTTATTCCATTAATCATCACTATGAGTGTTGTGGCGTTTATTGTTCATGGCAATGATTCTTTTGGTGAAAAGGAAAAAGCGTTATTGTTTCTCGCCACCTTTCTGACTCTTTTCCTTTCCGGTCCCGGTAAATTCTCTTTTGACAACCGGTTAAGAAAATCCTGATCCGGATTCACCGGTAATTTCCCCCATTTTCACCGACACACAACCGCCAGTGGCCTGATTGCTATCGCCTTGCAGTGTGCCAGGCCGTTATCTTTGGTATATCAAATGCAAAATTTATGAGCCAACAAGAATCATCTAACCCGCAAAAGTTTAAAAACCCCGCTGGCAATTTATTGCTCGGATTTATTGTAATAGCAGTAGGCTTTGGACTTTTGCTCCATAAACTGGATTTCGTCTTTTTCCCTCACTGGGTGTTCAGTTGGAAGATGTTGCTTATCGTTATCGGCTTGATCATAGGCGCCAAGCAAAAGTTTAGTGCCGGCCCTGGCTGGTTGATCATGATCCTGGTAGGTACTTTCTTTTTGCTTGACGATATAACCTCTTATCACTGGCATCTGTATCAATACGGTTTGCCTGTGGGTATCATTGTAATAGGCCTTTACATTTTATTTAGATCTGTAATGAAACCTGCTAACAGAGGCACTGATCCATGGGGCCGCAGGAATAGGGGATGGGAAAATTTTGAAAATCCTTCAAGCGGTAATCCTGCGGAAGATCAAAAAAAAACAACCATGAATAGCGGCGAAGATTTCCTCAATATCACCACACTGTTTGGTGGAATTAAGAAAAGAGTTTTTTCAAAAAATTTCCGTGGCGGTGATGTTTCAAATTTCTTTGGAGGCACTGAACTCGACTTTACACAAGCAGATATTAAGGAAGGTCACGAAGCCTTTCTTGATATAACGCAAATGTTTGGTGGTGTAAAATTAATTGTCCCCGCTAACTGGACAATTAAGTCAGACATGGTAGCAATTCTTGGGGGTTATGATGATAAGCGTGTGAACAATCCTGCTTTGAGTGAGGATTCCATGAAAGTACTAAGACTGGACGGTACCTGTATTTTAGGTGGAGTGGAGATCAAAAGTTATTAATTGATCTTAAACCTCCGGGTGGAAACAATTTAAATCAATCAAAATGTTACAACTTCCTATAGGCATGAGTTGGTATATCGCAAAAATAGTGTTCCAGATCGTGAATGGAAATGGAATACACAAGCCTCAGTTCGACGAACAATACAGGCTGATAAAAGCGGATGAGTTGAATTGGGCTTGGGAGAAAGCGCAAGTGATTGGAAGATTGGAGGAAAGCGCTTTCCTTAATAACAAAAAGGAATATGTAGAATGGAAATATATAGGTGTTGAAGATGTATCGCGTGTGGAAGCGCTTGAAGATGGCGCACAATTATATGCACGAGTGGAAGCGCCGGAGAATGTAGAGGAATACATTACCTTTACAAAGGCACGTGCGGAGCGCTTCATTAATTTGTCGAAATAACATTCTATAAAAATGCCTTTCAACTCACGCAGGCTCACGATCTTAATTTTCATGATATGTTGGATGGCTTTTCATTTTTGGGTTTTCTCAAGGTGGTTAAATGTCAGTTCTTCCCTTTCACTTTGGGATAGTGTTCTCTCAACAATTTTACTGGCAGGTGTCAGCGCAGCAATTAGTAGCGGACTCTTAAACTATTTATCTTTTTCTGATAAGTTCTGGTATGTTGTTACAGTAAGTTTTTTTCTTGCTCTTATTAGTCTTTGGTTAACGACACAAGGCCTGTCACAGGTAGGCGCTTCCGATGCGGAATACATGAAATTATTAAATGTATCACAACCCATTCGCTTCGCATTTTACTTTATTGTTATTGCAGGTATTTGTGCTTCAACTCTTTTTTATACAAGATTCAGAGATCAGCAAGAGATGTCTCAACGGGAAGCAGCGAATGCATCAATGGTGCGGGAAGCGGAATTACAGAAGCTCCAACTTCAATTGCAACCTCACTTTTTATTTAACAGTCTTAACTCAATCAATGCCCTGATCCTTGCCCGGCCCGATGAAGCACAAAAAATGGTGTTGAGTCTTTCTGATTTTCTTCGCATTACCATTAAGCGTGCCGATGAGCATTGGATTACATTGGCGGAGGAATGGAACTACCTGCAACTTTATCTTGAAATTGAAAAAGTCAGGTTTGGTCATCGACTCATTGTAGAAACAACTTTTCAGGAAGGTAGTTTTGATTGGAAGATTCCAACCTTATTATTGCAACCTATCGTTGAAAACGCCATTAAGTTTGGGTTGTACGGAACAACCGGAAAAGTTTCGATAAAACTGGATGCAATGATCAATGAAAATATCCTTGAGCTTAGCGTTACTAATCCTTTTGACAAAGAAGCTCAGCCATCAAAAGGAAGCGGCTTCGGACTAAGTGGAATAAAAAGACGATTGTATTTGCTCTATGCACGAAATGATTTGTTGGAAACCCAGGTTGATGAAAATTTATTCTCAGTAAAATTGAAAATTCCTAAAGTGGCATGATCAAAACAATTCTCATAGATGATGAACCATTAAGCAGGGAGATCATTAAATCTTATCTGACTTCGTATAAAAATATAGAAGTCGTTGCAGAATGTAACGATGGCTTTGAAGGTGTTAAGAGTATTATACAGCATCAACCGGATCTGATTTTTCTTGATATTCAAATGCCGAAGATCAATGGATTTGAAATGTTGGAATTATTAGAGAAGGTACCCTCGGTTATTTTCACGACAGCATTTGATGAATATGCAATTCGCGCGTTCGAAACCAATGCTGTGGATTATTTACTAAAACCTTTTTCTGCAGATCGTTTTCGAAAAGCAGTAGATAAATTTTTAGAGAAAAAATCAACAGCAAACGTAGGTTCGAAAGAAGACACGGAGACATTACTTGAATCTGTTGCCGCATCACCTAATCAGGCAGAGCGTGTTGTTGTGAAAACCGGTAACAAAGTAAAAATTATTCCGCTGCACGATATTCATTTCCTGGAAGCTGATGATGACTATGTAAAAATTATTACAAGTGAGGGATCATATCTCAAAAATCGCACAATGCAGTTTTATGAAAAGACATTGGACCCTAAATTTTTTGTACGTGTGCATCGCTCATTCATCGTTCATGTGAATCAGATCACACGCATTGATCCGTATCAAAAAGAAACTCATCTGGCTATTCTTCGCGATGGAAAGCAAATTCCGGTAAGCAAGACGGGCTATAGCAAACTAAAAGAGATATTGGGACTTTAATAAAAGCCGGTGATAATCGGTCCTTGGGAAGAGCAGCAAAAGTGAATAATTTTATTCATTATATTCGCATTATTATTTTACGGCCTTAATGTCACAAACTTCAAATTTAAAATCCTGGCTTCAAGCCTTTCGGCTTCGCACATTACCATTAGCACTTTCCAGTATTGGCATGGGCGGATTTCTTGCCGCGGCGAATGATGCATTTCGGATTGATATTTTCCTGCTGTGCATTGCAACAACCATTTTCCTTCAGATCACTTCCAACCTGGCAAATGATTATGGTGACTCGATTCATGGCGCTGATAGTGATCAGCGTAAAGGCCCATCACGTGCCGTTCAATCAGGATTGATTTCTTCAGCGCAAATGCGGCGAGCCGTTATTGTTTTTATTCTGCTTTGCCTCATTAGCGGGCTTTCACTTTTGTATGTGGCCTTTGGATTAAATTGGAACGCAATACTTTTCTTTTTCGGACTTGGCGTGCTTAGCATTCTTGCAGCCATAGGTTATACAGTAGGAAGAAAACCTTATGGTTATATGGGTTTGGGTGACTTATCGGTGTTGATCTTTTTTGGATTGGTTGGCGTTTTAGGATCCTATTATCTTTTCACAAAATCTTTTTCATGGTTTGAAATGTTGCCGGCATTGAGTTGTGGATTTTTTTCTATTGCGGTTTTAAACATTAATAACATACGCGATATTGATTCTGATCGTGAGGCTGGAAAATTTTCAATTCCCGTGAGAATAGGCAGAGAAAAAGCCATATGGTATCACTGGTTTCTCTTGTTCGCAGGAATTGCTTCTTCAATCATTTACACAATTTTAAATTTCAGGTCAGCTTCGCAGTTGATTTTTTTACTCACTATCCCTTTGTTCATTAAAAATGGAATAGCGATACAATCCAGGCCTTCTTCTGCGCTTGATCCCTACCTTAAGCAAATGGCGATTTCTACTTTGCTTTTTGTATTACTCTTTGGATTGGGAATTGTTCTTTAAGAATGTAAACTGATCTTTTTAAAATCAGTTCAAACCTTTTCCATTCGAGTCGGGTCTAATACAATAAAATCACCCTCTGCAATTTTTATTTATTTCATTTCGTTTAATGAGTAATGATTAATTCTCACATGAAACATTTTCCGAAGAAATCAATGAAAGGATTTATTGTTGTCGCTCTATTCTTAATGGGCGGTTTATTCAGTTGTGAGCCGACACCTGATGAGCTTAAACTTTTCGATGAATTTGTAGTGTCAACCAATTATGAGCCGGATGCTAGTTTCGGTTCGTTCACAACTTTTACATTACGAACGGACACAATAGGATTGGTGTCAAATACGTATGGAGATGACACGATCATTGTAGGGCCAAACTATGCGCGTCCTGTTATCGGGCAGGTTCGTACAAATATGATAGATCGTGGCTACCAGCAAGTCGATGTTGATCAAAATCCTGATCTCGCTGTCAATATTTACATCGTTAAGAATCTTAATTTGTTTCAGCAGGTAAATTATTATCCAGGATATTATTCTCCCGGATACTATAACTACTATGGTGGATATTACGGCGGCTATTATGGATATCCTTATGTTGATACGTATGCGTATAACACCGGAGTGCTTGTAGTGGAGATTATAGATCTGGTAAATGTCACTCAACAAAATCAGGTAAGAGTGGTTTGGAATGCCTACATGGGCGATGTGTTTAGTTCGATAAACAGAAATCAGCAGTCATTGAATGCCATTGATCAGGCATTCACTCAATCACCTTATTTAATAACGGAATAGTTTATGCGCTTCTTATATTCATGTCTTTTCATTCTTGTTGCTCACGTCGCTTTAGCGCAGGATTTTGATCGTTACTTTTATGTTTCGTGGGATTACAACATTCCATTAACGAATACAAACTGGGTTGGAGATCCAAGTGCCAGAGGTTATAAGCTTGGCTATCGCAAATTTATCAGCCAAAGATTTTTAGTAGGACTTGATTTTTCACAGTCGGTTTACGATCAGTATGAACCACCAACTACTTTTGTATCCGGGGATGGAGCAATCACTACGGATTATTTTAAGTATATCTATTCTTACGGCATTACTTTAAATGGCCAGTATTTTTTACCGGTAGGTAATTCCAAAATACTTCCTTATGTAGGCCTTGGTGTCGGGGCGGCATTTAATCGGTATGCGATGTACTACAATATTTACACAGAGGATGACAGCTCTTGGGGTTTTCTTGGCCGACCCGAGGTGGGAGTTTTATTTGCATTCAGCGGCAAAGTGGGCGCTACCGTATCAGCCCATTATGATTACACAACTGCCAGGAGTGATTATTTTGACCTGTCTAATTTCAATCACTACGGTTTTAATGTAGGCATAGTCTTTATGTCTTATTAGTCCCGCAGATTTCGCGGATATGCGCAGATAGTCATTAATTGAATTCTGCGTATATCTGCGCGATCAGCGGGAAACAAAAGCCAGAAGATATTAAACCATTTTTTTTCGCTTACCCATCGGTAAGAATAGTCATCTGTTATCTTTGCACCCATGCCAGAGCAGATACTTATTCTTGATTTCGGTTCCCAGTATACCCAGTTAATTGCACGAAGAGTCAGGGAGCTAAATGTTTATTGCGAAATTCATCCGTTTAACAAAATCCCGGAACTAACACCCGGTGTTAAGGGAGTTATTCTTTCCGGAAGTCCATGTTCTGTCCGTGACCAGGGTTTTCCCGATGTTGATGTTGATAAGCTAGCGGCCAAAGTCCCCGTGTTAGGGGTTTGCTACGGGGCCCAACTAATCGCTCAAAAGAATGGTGGAAATGTAACGCCTTCCAAAAACAGGGAATATGGAAGAGCGAAACTTACTACGGTTGATCATCATGATGAATTGTTAAAGGAGATATCGCTCGATACACAAGTGTGGATGTCTCATGCAGATACTATTGCTGCAGTTCCTGATAACTTCAAAATTATTGCAAGTACTTCATCGGTTAAGATAGCAGCGTATAAAGTTGATGGGACCGATGTATATGGTATTCAATTCCACCCTGAAGTAACACATACCACTGAAGGTAAAAATCTTTTGCGCAATTTTGTTGTACATATTTGTGGTTGTTCACAAGATTGGACGCCGGAACAATTTATTGAAACGTCTATCTCAGACTTAAAAAAGAAACTGGGTAATGATAAAGTTGTCATGGCGCTTTCGGGTGGGGTTGATTCAACAGTGGCAGCTACTTTAGTTGACAGAGCGATTGGCAAACAGCTTCATTGCATTTTTGTAGATAATGGCTTGCTTAGGAAAGATGAGTTTGAGCAGGTGCTGCATTCTTACAAAGACATGGGACTGAACATCAAAGGCGTTGATGCAAAAGATAAATTTTATAATGCACTAACGGGTTTGACGGACCCGGAAGCGAAACGAAAAGCGATTGGAAAAACTTTTATAGATGTGTTCGATGAGGAGTCACACCGCATCCAGGATGTAAAGTGGTTAGGACAAGGAACAATCTACCCCGACGTGATCGAATCAGTTTCTGTGAAAGGTCCTTCGGTAACGATCAAGTCACATCATAATGTAGGTGGACTTCCGGAAAAGATGAAGTTAAAAGTAGTTGAACCCTTGAACTCACTATTTAAAGATGAGGTTAGAATTATTGGAAAAGCACTTGGCATCGATCCATCAATTTTAGGCAGACATCCTTTTCCGGGCCCGGGACTTGGCATTCGTATTTTAGGTGATATAACCGCAGATAAAGTGTCAATACTTCAGGAGGTCGATAGTATTTTTATAAATGGTTTGCGACAGCATGGTCTATACGATAAGGTATGGCAAGCGGGAGCGATGTTGTTACCCATTCAGTCTGTTGGTGTGATGGGTGATGAACGCACCTATGAACGCGTGGTAAACTTGCGTGCCGTTACCAGTACGGATGGGATGACGGCTGATTGGGCGCATCTTCCTTATGAATTTCTCGCGGAAGTTTCCAGCGACATTATTAATAAAGTAAAAGGCGTGAACCGAGTGGTATATGATATTAGCTCAAAGCCACCGGCCACTATTGAATGGGAGTAGATAGGAGGTTTAAAGTTCAAAGTCTAAAGTTTAAAGTTGGTTAGGTTCATTGACAGATCGACCATTTAGAATTTCGGGAAAACTTTAGACTTTAAAACTTTAAACCTTAAACTTTAGACTTTTTAAGAAGCCAGTATGATTAAAACATCATTTTCAATCTTTGTTTTTTTGCTTGGTTTACAAACTGCTTTGGCGCAGACGGATTTCAGGCAGCAATACTTTAACGGAAAAAATTTCTTTCGCGAAGGAAAGTATAATCTTGCAATGGAATCTTTTAAGCAGGCCATTCCTTACGATAGTAAGAATCCGTTTTCAGAGTACGCTTCGTTTTATTATTCAATATCAGCCTACCGTCAAGGCTACCTGTCTGTCGCTAGGGATATGCTTAACCAAATAAAAAAACTTTATCCTTCATGGGACAAAACCGATGATGTCAATTACTGGTTGGGTAAAGTTTATATGGATAACCGCGAATACTTTCAAGGTCTTAATTCGTGGAAGAGTGTAAAAAATCCAACCGTTCAAAAGGATATCAATGGAGTAAAGCAGCAGTACATATCAGGAATAGACGATGCCGAAACGTTGCGCATGATGCTGGAAGAGTATCCTGATGATAAAGTAGTGGCTCATTCCCTGGCGCGTGTGCTTTCAAAAAACCAGAAAGATGCTCAGAACAGAATTCAGTTGGAAGCGCTTATAAAACGGTTTGGATTTGATCGTAAGGAATTTGTGGATGATGTTCCCGCAAGCTACTTCAAAGATACATACAGCGTTTCGTTGTTGTTCCCCTTCATGGTCAATACACTTGAGCCAACCCCTGGCAGAAAACGGAATCAACTCATCCTTGATCTTTATGAGGGAATGAAACTTGCAGCGGATACCCTGAATAAAATGGGAGTGAAAATAAGTTTGCGTGCCTACGATACGGAACGAAAAAATTCTTCCATCAAGCGGGTGTTGGAAACAGAGGAGCTTAGAAATACAGACTTAATGATAGGTCCTTTTTTCCCGGATGAAAACAATCTCATTCAGGAGTTTTCTATGAAAAACAGGATTAACATATTTCAACCATTTACTAATAACATGGAAATGGTGGGATCAAATGAGTTTGGATTTTTGCTTCAGCCATCCTACGAAACCCTTGGAAGAAAATCCGCAGAGTTTTTAGCTGATTATGTAAAGCGTTCTAAAACATGCATAGTGTTTTATGGAACATCGAAAAGAGATTCTTTGCAGGCAGCATCGTTTGTACAAAAAGCAAATGAAAAAGGAATGAAAGTGGTATTATCCAAACGACTAACAAAGGATGAGACTGGCAATATCATTTCGCTTCTTGCCACGCCAACTGAATTTGATGAATGGAAAGTGCCCATTCAATTTACATTGGCGAAGGATAGTATTGGTAGTATATACGTGGCATCGGATGACGCACTTGTTTATACCAAAGTAATCAGTAGCGTTGAAACACGACGTGATTCAATTGTAGTGGTGGGTATGGAAAACTGGCTTGATCAAACAGCAATTGATCTTGAAAAATATCAATCCCTTGGCGTTGTGTTCGCAGCGCCAAACTATACATCACCTTCTAACCGATTCTATAAAGCATTCACAAAAAAATATATCAAGGTACATGGGCAAGCTCCGTCAGGCTATGCTAAAATGGGCTATGAGCTGATGCTGTTCACCGGAAATATGCTCAAGAAGCATGGCGTCTATTTTCAATCTGAATTTGCCGATGGAAAGTTATTTCCTGGTTATTTATCCGAGGGGTATAATTATCAATTTAGTCACGACAATCAGCAGGTACCATTTGTCAAGTTCGACAAAGGTGAGTTAGTGGTGATAAAAAATAAGTAGCTGATGAATTTTTCTTCGAGCAAGTCCCTGTTTGATAAAGCAAAAAATTTTATTCCGGGTGGCGTCAACTCGCCTGTTCGTGCCTTTAAAGCAGTAGGTGGTGATCCTGTATTCATGCGAAATGCGCAAGGCGCTTATCTCTTTGATGAAGATGGAAACAAATATATTGACCTGATCAACTCATGGGGGCCCATGATTTTAGGTCATGCTCATCCATTGGTAGAAGAAGCAGTTCGTGAAGCTTTAAGCTCTTCACCTTCATTTGGTGCACCAACAGCACGGGAAGTTGAAATGGCAAGCTTGATTTGTTCTATGGTTCCCTCAGTCGAAAAAATTCGCATGGTGAATTCAGGAACAGAAGCAACAATGTCAGCGATCCGGGTTGCCCGAGGATTTACCGGTCGTGATAAGATCATTAAGATGGAAGGATGCTATCATGGCCATGGCGATTCTTTTCTCATTGCTGCCGGAAGTGGAGCATTAACATTTGGAACACCGGATAGCCCGGGGGTGACAAAAGGAACGGCAAAGGATACATTGATTGCTCCTTTTAATGATCTGAAGTCAGTTGAAAAATTAATTTCAGAAAACGAAAAAGAAATAGCGGCCATAATTTTAGAACCTGTAGCAGGGAACATGGGTTGTGTACCACCATCACCGGGTTACTTGCAGGGCTTGCGTTTACTTTGTGACAAACACAATATCATCCTGATCTTCGATGAAGTAATGACAGGATTCAGGTTGGCTCCGGGAGGCGCACAAGAGTTGTATGGAGTAAGACCAGACATGACAACGCTGGGGAAAATTATCGGTGGAGGATTACCCGTTGGTGCTTATGGAGGTAAGAAAGAAATAATGGATTGTGTATCTCCTGCAGGTCCGGTTTACCAGGCAGGAACATTGTCGGGAAACCCATTGGCTATGGCTGCCGGTTTTGCTATGGTAAAATATCTAAAGCAAAATCCTTCTGTTTATAAGCAATTGAATGAAACTACCGTGACACTGGTTGACGGGTTGAAAGCGCTTAATTCAAAAGCCGGGCTTAACTTCATTATTAACCAGGTCGGATCGATGTTTACAATGTTCTTTACCGACAAGCCGGTAATTGATTTTGATTCAGCGAAAGCATCCGATACCGTTCAGTTTGCCTCTTATTTTCAGCACATGTTAAGAGAGGGTATTTACCTTGCGCCCTCACAATTTGAAGCCATGTTCATTTCTTCAGCCATTACAGATGAAATTATTGAGAGGATATTACAGTCGCACCAGGCATATCTTGATCAATTATAATGCAATGCGCTGCCGGTTAAAGTCCCGCCAAAGAGCGCAGAAACGAAGATTAATTAACGAAAGCGTGCCATTTAAGTCGTTTTTCTAAGAAAGTATTACATCGGATTGGTTACGAGGGCATTAGGTATGGCATTTATTTACCAGATATTTATTATTTTTACTGATTCCTAATTAGCCAACACGTTCATGAGAACTTATTTTTTAACGCTGGCTGCATTTTTTATCGCAGTAAATCTTTTTGCTCAAGGTGAAAGAAAGGATAAAACAGCAGTTACCTACGAAGAAATCTATGACGAGCCTTATTCGGTGAATAAGCTTTTCGTTCACCTCATACCTTTTTATGGAGAGATCTTCGCGACTAACATAAACGCAGGTTTTGGCTTAGAAGCTTCTTACTATCTTAACAATAAAGCTGACTTCAAAGCACAATTCAGAAAAACGTATAGTCAGAAATTCTATGACTATGCGCGTGATCTTGCTGAGAAGAACAGTGATGTTGATAATCGCGCAGAAGTGTTTAACTATTTTGAGATTGGAGGTACCTATCATATCAAAGATTTCGAGCAAAGCAGCAAGACAAAAATGTTCCTTTATAAAAAGAGTTATAAGGGCAACAAGTGGTCTGCACGTGTTCCGCTTAATGCTGAAATACCTTGTAAGGTCAGGAAGATCTATGGCGCCCGTCTTGGTGGAATTTTTTGGGATAGCTCTACCGACTTAAGCAATGCTCTCAATAAGCAAGGTTTAACAAATGAGGATTTGAAAGATGCGGAAGGAAATGCGTTACCTTCAACATTCAATGATGGAACACGGGAACAAACGCTCGATGTATTCAGTAACATTTCATCCTTAGGAGGGTACGTAGGCGGATCGATAACGTGGATTAAAAATGTTGCCGTGAACTTTGATAAATACGAGGAAGGAATTGATGATTTGATTCTTACCGCTTACGCTGACATATTATTTGCTCCTTCTCTTGAAATCGATAACGTCGTTTACATCGGCACACCTTACGATGTTGGTGCAATCAATTTGAAAAAGATTGGTGTAAGAGCCGGTATAGAGGGAAAGTTTAATCGCATGTTAAGTTGGGCATACGGAGGCGAAATCGGTTATCGCCCAGGCATTGAAGGCCGTACATTTTATGCCTTGCTGAAAATAAGTTTTCCTGTCTTCGGAACAAACCTCGATTACAAAGTTGAATCGTTTGGCAAGTGAAGACGCGTAGAATATGTAAAATACTGTAAAATAATGTAGAGACGCGATGCATCGCGTCTCTACATTATTTTACAGTATTCTACTACATGTTTCTACTTCGTGTCTTTACTACGCGCAATTATTTTTTAACCACAAGCTTTTCTGGAAAGGGTACTTCCTTCGTACCTCGTACCTTATAAAGAGTTCTCCTTCTTTGGAATTCCCTTCAGCAAGACTATCTTCGCAGAATTTGATTTTCCAATATGGTACTTAATGAATTTAGTTTAGCAGGTAAAGTTGCCCTCATCACAGGAGGAACAGGAGTTTTAGGAACAGCCATGGCCCGCGGACTGGCTGATGCAGGAGCAACTGTTGTTGTATTAGGCAGAAGAATTGAAGCGGGCGAAAAACTTGTTCACGAACTCCGCGTGAGTGGGCGCAAAGCTTTGGCTGTAGCTGCCGATGTACTTCTCGTCGATCAACTTGAACAGGTTAAGAAAACCATAATCGAAGAATTTGGCTCAATTGATATACTAATCAATGCCGCCGGAGGAAACATGCCGGGAGCCACGATTCCACCGGATAAAAACTTTTTTGATCTCAACATGAATGATTTCGAAAAGGTGGTTGATCTGAATTTTCACGGCACGGTTTTACCCACGAAAGTTTTTTCAGATGTGATGGCTGCTAACAAGAAGGGTGTGATCATCAATATTTCTTCGATGGCATCGTTCACCACCATAACACGTGTTGTTGGTTATTCGGCTGCCAAAGCTGCTATCGATAATTTCACGCGGTGGATGGCTGTTGAAATGGCAAGGAAATTTGGTGAAGGTATTCGCGTAAATGCTATTGCACCAGGCTTCTTTATTACTGAACAAAACAGAACATTACTCACCAATCCGGATGGAAGCTTTACAGCACGTGGCCAGGCCGTTATACAACAAACACCTTTTGGAAGATTTGGAGCGCCGGAAGAATTAATCGGTACGTTAATATGGCTCTGTTCCGATGCCTCAAAATTTGTAACCGGCGTAGTGGTGCCCGTCGATGGCGGGTTCAGTATTTTTTCAGGTGTGTGATAGTATTGAAGATGCTCAGAAAAAAATAGAAATAAATTCAGTTCATGCGTGTCCTTATCGCTCCCGATAAATTCAAAGGAACTCTTACTGCGCATGAAGTTTGCAACGCGATTGAAGCAGGACTTAAAGAAAAATCTCCAGACATTGAGTGTGTGAACTTCCCTTTAGCGGATGGCGGGGAGGGCACTATGGAGATACTCACCCAACAATCGAAGGGTCACTTCATTACTATAAAAGCTCATGATCCGTTATTTCGTTTAGTCGATGCTTCCTATGGAATTTCAGGCGACGGAAAAACTGCCTTTATAGAAATGGCGAGCGCATCAGGTCTTCGTCTCCTTAAGTTGGAAGAAAAAAATGTAATGCAGGCCTCAACGTATGGAACAGGGGAGTTGATTAAAGATGCGCTAAACAAAGGGGTTACACATATCGTCTTAGGCATAGGTGGCAGCGCTACGAATGATGGAGGTGCAGGAGCAGCACATGTGTTGGGATACGAATTCTTAGATTCCGAAAATAAACCTGTTAATCCAACAGGAGAGAATCTTGTTAAAATAAAAAGTATTCAAAGGGATAAGATTCATCCTCAGTTGGCCAAAGTGAAATTCACCGCGGTGTGCGATGTAGATAATCCACTTACGGGAAAGCATGGTGCAGCTTTCATTTATGGTGCACAAAAGGGAGCAAACCCCGAACAAATTTCTTTGCTGGATGAAGGGCTGAAAAATCTTGCTGATGTTGTGCAATCTCAATTAAAAATCTCAATTGAAAATATTCCCGGAGCAGGTGCCGGTGGAGGTTTTGGTGGCGGTGTTGTTGCTTTCTTCAATGGCTCACTACGCAAAGGCATTGATCTTGTATTTGATCTTACAGGCTTTGAAGAAGAAGTGAAGAAGGCAGATGTGGTAATTACAGGAGAAGGTAAACTTGATAAGCAAACGCTTCAGGGAAAAGTTGTTGCCGGTGTAGCTTCACTCGGCAAACAATACAATAAGAAAGTCATTTGTATTGTGGGAAAGAATGAACTCTCAACAAGCGACGTGAATAATCTGGGAATAACCATGTTGTTTTCCCTGGTGGATCATGCCGGCAATGAAGATGCTTTAAAAAATGCCTACAATCTTTTGGTGAGAATCTCGAAAGAACTTGTGACTTTGAAAAAATAAATAAATCAATCACCAACTTTAGTAATTTCAATCTCTGTTCTGCGATTAATCTCCCTTCCTTCTTTTTCATCATCGTTAGAAACGATTGGTCGCTCTTCACCATAACCAACAGCAGAAAGGCGAGCGATTGAGATATCCTTTTCAACCAGGTAAGCCACCACTGAATTAGCCCGTTTAAGGGAAAGAACTTTATTTAGATCTGCATCACCTGAATTATCGGTGTGTCCATTAATTTGAACATTCAGGCTGGGATTATTCTCAAGCAGTTCGATTATGTTTTGCAATTCTGCGATTGATTCCAGTTTTAAATCCGATTGACCGGTATCAAAAAAAATGTTTTTTAAAACTGTTTTAGATCCCACTTCGGCCTTCATCATAAGAATATGTGTATCGATTTCCTGGTACCCGGCAAATTGAGGGAGATTAAAGTTAATGGAGTTAAAGAGATAACCATTGCGTTCAGTAGCTACACCATAATTTCCGCCGTGTGGAATAGTCAATTCAAATTCTCCGGTCTCGCTGCTTGATTTTATCCGGACTACCACGCTGTTGATTTCATTATCCACCAAAGTAATTGTTGCGCCTAATGGTTCCGCTGTATTGGCATCAATAACTTTACCTTTCAATACGGTAACAATTTTCAGGTCTTTATGAAACTGAACAATTGGATCAATGTATTCTTCGTTTGCTGATTCTTCTCCGGGAGTCGCAATGGGTTGTGATTCCTCTTCTGGTTGGGTTATATAAGCTATTACCGGTTCGTCAATGACTATGTCTTCAACTTCCGGACTATCTATGAAAGTGATTTTATAAATATCGGTATCACCGTAGCCATCCTCCCGAACCGTTGAATAATAACCGGTTTTTTTATCTGCCGATATACTGAAGAAACCGTCGTATTCGAGTGAGTTAATTGGGTAGCCAAGGTTTCTGGGTTTTTTCCAGACACCATCTTTGAATACGCTCATAAAAATGTCGTTGCTACCCATTGTAGGATGGCCATCCGAGGAGAAGAAAATAGAAACACCATCGGAGTGAATGAAGGGTGAATCTTCGTTACCGGGTGTATTAATTGTGCTGCCAAGGTTTACAGCTTTGCCCCATTGGCCTTTGCTATCTTTATCGCTATAGTAAATATCCAACTGACCAAAACCACCGGGCCTGCTGCTTGTGAAATAGATTCGATTGCCATCGGGTGAAAGCGATGCTGATGTTTCCCAGAAGGGACTGTTTATGTTCTTATTTAAAGGAACGGGTGAAGACCATTCACTTCCGTCAAAAGAAGAAGTGTAGATGTCACCTGAACCATGTTCGTAATAAATAAATAAGGTCTTTCCATCCGCTGACATTGAAGCAGCCGCATCATTGTATTTAATATTAATCTTGGGACTGATCAATTGAGGAGTGCTCCAATTACCTTCGATATTTTTTGATATGTATATGTCTTCAAAACTTTCCTGAAATCCGCGATTTGTATTTCCAATCATTGTCCGGTTCGATGTATAGATGAGTGTGGAACCATCCATCGAAACGATAGGTGCGTAATCATGTGTAGGTGCATTGATTGTTGAACCAAGATTTTCTAAAACAACTTTCAACGGTTTATGCATGAGGGAATCAGCGACCTGGCATTGCATAATTTTATGATCGGCAATATCCTGTAACTTTTTGTTCTTCCGCCTGAACAATTCGAATTGTTCTATTGCCTTTTCAAATTTATAATTGAATTGGTAAGCCGTGCCGAGATGATAATTAATATCTTTATCAACGGTCGGATTTTCAGCATAGGCTTTTTCAAGGTACGGCAACGCTTTGGATTTTTCGGGCATGTAAAGGTAAGCGAGACCAACCCGAAAATTTATTTTGGCGTCATCAGAATTGGCTTTGAGTGCTTCGAGGTATTGTGACAACGCCTGCGCATAATCTTTCTTTGACAAAAAGCGGTCACCCTTATTCAGGTATTCTTGAATGTCTTGAGAACATCCTGAATGGTGAATAAAGAAACAAATCAGTAGTACTAAAAAATATTTATCCATAAAATGGATATGGGCTACATAGGAATCAAAAAATCAGCTTCTCCATTCCTTCACACTTCTTCAATATTGAATGTACTGATTTATTTCACATAAGCAAATAGCTTCCGGTTCTGCTGCCTTATCTTCGGGATGGATAAAAAAATAAGCCGTCCAGTTGATGAACGGCTCAGTTATTAAGTTCAGCAATTATTTAATGAGAGCATCATTTACTAATATAAAACATTTTATCAACAGGTATTAACCGATGTTGAAAAGTAGGCAATAGGCAATCGCAGTAGGCAAAATTGCCTATTGCGATTTGCTTACTGCCATTTTTTCGTTTGGTATCATAGATTTTTGAATGAACTAAGTAGCGCTAAATCACTAAAACGATCAAATAATAGCGATTATGATTTAGTAAGTTCTACATTCAAGTGTAACTTCACTTCGTCACCCACTACAACGCCACCGGCTTCTGTCAAAGCATTCCAGTTTAACCCGAAATCTTTTCGGTTGATTTTTCCGGTTAGTTCAAAACCTGCTTTAATATTGCCCCACGGATCTTTCACAGTTCCGCCAAATTCAACGCCAAGTTCTACTGTCTTTGATGTTCCACGAATTGTAAGTGGGCCAGTTAATTTATATATGCTCTTGTCAATTTTCTTTAGTTGTCCATTGAAGTCAATGGTTGGATATTCTTCGGCACTGAAAAAGTCCGGAGATTTCAAGTGTGCATCGCGATCAGCTTGATTCGTGTCGATGCTGTTTACTTCGATGCTGAATTCAACTGATGCGTTGTCAAAATCATTTTCATTCGCTGTCTCAACAGAACCTGAAAACTTTTTGAAGCTTCCGGTTACGGTTGCAATCACAAGATGTTTTACTTTGAATTGAACTTCAGAATGTGTTGTGTCAATTCTCCATTTGGTTTTTACTGCCTCTGCACTTGTCATAATATATTGGTTTGTTTTATTGTTACTTGATTTATGAAATCAAAGTTACATCTATAACCAGAGAGAAGTGTTGAACTAGTTTAATAACGAAATCGAAAAACTTGAACTGGATTAACTTAAATAAAATGCAAAGGCTTGCGAACGATTGAAAAAAATAGACTCAGGATTTTTCCATGAGCTTTCTTCTGATTTTGCTTAAAAACTCTGGTGTGATACCAAGGTAAGAGGCGATATATTTTAAGGGAACATACTGCTCAAGAGAGGGATATTTGTTTTGAAAATAAACATATCGTTCTTCTGCTGTGAATGAAAAATTTTGAATGATTCTGAATTGATGGGTAACAAGGGAATTTTGAAAGATGATACGAAAGTATCGTTCGAATTTAGGTACTGAACTAAACAGATCATCCATGTCAGGCTTTGTTAACATAAGCACTTCCGTATCGGCCAGTGCTTTGGTTGAGTAAATGGATGGTGAGTAATGCGTGAAACTGTGAAGATCACCCGTCCACCAACCGGTTGTTGCAAATTGAATAACATGAATATTTCCCTGAGGGTCGGTATGATACGACATCAGGCAACCGCTGCAAACGTAGAACATATATTTGCATGGCTCGCCGTTCGAAACAACTAAATCACTTTGCTTAATGAGTGAGGGCTCTAAAACGGACTTGGCAAAGCGAATTTCTTCTTCTGATAATTGCACATATTGCTCAATTCTTTTTATGAAACTATCCTTGACCATTTATGTTAATTATTCAAATTCATTCTTGGAGCCAGGTTAATTTAGTGTTTTTCTCTTATTACTGGATAATAACAACTTTTTTATCTGATAAAAATACCACACAAATAAGAAGCAGATGCAAAAATGTGCGCAATACAACACGTAACAACAATGAGATTAATTATTGAGTTCAAACGCATATTTTGAAAGTGAGCCAAAAGTACCTTTACTTTGTGATATGGATTTGCGCCGCTTCAATGAACTTGCCAGGACCAGAGCGAAGGACAATAAGAGATTTTTAGACGGACTGAAAAAGAAAAATCCACGAGCGGTAGATGAAGAATTTCACAATATCCATGATGAAGTTTTTGAAGAAACGGATTGTCTTACATGTGCTAATTGTTGTAAAACCACCAGTCCTATCTTTTATCAAACCGATATTGAGCGCATCGCAAAATTTATGCGTATAAAGCCGGGTGATTTTATTGAGAAATATTTACGCGTTGATGAAGATAAGGACTTTGTATTGCAACAAGCGCCATGTTCATTTCTTGGTGAGGATAATTTTTGTTCGATTTATGAAGTCAGACCAAAGGCATGCCGCGAGTACCCGCACACTAACCGGAAGAAGATGATTCAAATTATGCAACTCACTTATAAAAATACATTAGTGTGCCCGGCTGTTTTAGAAATGGTTGAGCGATTAAAAAAAATTCTAATTTAGCGTACATCAAATTTATCTTTCTTATTTTAATTCTTAATCAATTTTGAATATGAGCCCATCAAAAAGCTTTTGCTTACTCTTAGTTTTTATTCCGTGTCTTCTTAATGCGCAACTACGGTTGTCTCCAATTTTTTCTGATCACATGGTTATGCAACAAAAAACCGATGCACCTATTTGGGGTTGGTCATGGCCTGGAAACGAAGTTACAATCATAGCCAGTTGGGAAAGTGAAGAGATCAAGGTAAATGCTGAGAACTCGGGAGCATGGAAAGCATCTCTAAAAACTCCTGAAGCAGGGGGTCCATATACGATAACGATTAAGTCCGGTGATGTAATTGAGTTGAAAGATGTATTGATTGGTGAGGTTTGGATTTGTTCAGGGCAATCAAATATGGAATGGAACATGAATGGTACCATTGATGGTAAAGAGGAAGTTCCTAATGCCAATCTTCCTAATGTGAGAATGTTTCAGGGAAAGAAAATGGCAACTGATTTTCCACAGGTTAAAGGAGAAGGAGAATGGAAAACCACAACTCCGGAAAATGCTCAGTGGTTTAGCGCTGTTGGATATTTCTTTGGAAAAAAATTAAATCAACAATTGAATATTCCAATCGGTTTGATCAATGTGAGTTGGGGTGGGACACCTGCCGATACATGGATACCAGAAGAAATAGTTTTAGCTGATGCTGAACTTTCTGCAGCAAATGAAAAATTGAGACAAGACAATCGTTGGCCAAAAAAACCTGGAGCGGTTTATAACGCTATGATCTATCCGCTGCAACCCTTGCAAATTGCCGGAGCGATCTGGTACCAGGGTGAAGGTAATACAGCAGCGCCTCTGGCATACAAGAATATGATGGAGCAACTTATCCTGAGTTGGCGCAAAGGTTTTAACAAAGACTTCCCTTTTTATTATGTTCAAATTGCTCCATTCACATATGGTGATGTTGAAACCGGCACGTTGGTTCGTGAACAACAAGTAAAGATGCTGACGATTCCAAAGACAGGAATGGTTGTTATTTCTGATTGCGTGGAGGATGTTAAAGATATTCATCCGCGATACAAGAAACCTGTTGGTGAGCGCCTTGCAAATTATGCATTAGCGGATACCTATGGGAAAACTGGTATCGCTTACAAAACCCCGGTCTACAATTCGATGAAGATTGAGAAAAATAAAATCAGGATCATGTTTGATAATGCGTCCAACGGACTCATCAGTAAAGGTGGAGAACCAACGGAGTTCCTGATTGCCGGCGAAGATGGAAAGTTTGTTCCGGCGAAAGCAAAAATTGATGGCAACACAGTGGTGGTTTCTTCTAAAGAAATAAAATCTCCGGTGGCTGTAAGGTTTGGATGGCCAAATGCGTCTGTTCCGAATTTGTTTAGTAAGGAAGGTCTTCCTGTATCTTGTTTCAGAACTGACGACTGGCCTATACTCAAATGATAAAAAAAGCCGTCTCTTCACGGAGACGGCTTTATCCTTATAATAAGAATATTATTTAGGCTACTTGTGCTTCAAGCTTTTGTGCCAATACAGATTTAGGAACTGCGCCCACCTGCTTATCTACTATTTGTCCTTTCTTAAAGACCAGTAAAGTAGGAATGCTACGTATACCAAAGCGCGCGGTTACATCCGGATTTTCGTCTACGTTCAATTTGCCGATAACCGCTTTACCTTCATAGTCTCCTGCTAATTCCTCCACTACCGGACCAATCATCTTACAAGGTCCACACCATTCCGCCCAAAAATCTACGAGAACAGGCTGCTCAGAATTTACGATCTGATCAAAGTTGGCATCATTAAGTTCAATTGTCTTACCCATTAGAGTACTTGTTAATTTGTTAGTTCAAAGTTAAAATTGTTTTCACAGTCTCAACGCAAAGATATAGGCTTAAGTTCAAAAATGTAAGTTTTATAATCAAACTACAAAGGTTGAGTTACTAATTATACTAAAACACGACCTCTACTTCCGCCACCTTCTTAATCTTTTTCACCATATCATTGATAGGATTGACTCTGAATTTGCGCGAAAGGAGTTCAAGGTTGATGTTTTCCAGATCGTCTCGAACCTTAAGATAGAGAGGTGTGTTTCCTGCGAACTCCTGACAAACATCTTCAATCTCACCGATCAGTTCTGAAGTAATATCTGTACTGTTTATTCGAATCTGCAAACCTTTGCTGCGCTTTACACCCAGTTCATTAAGCAAGTCGATGTTTCGGATTTTGAACTCAAGGTTTTGTTGACCCCAACTATTTTTTATCACTGCACCTTCAACAAAAAGAAACCATCCAATGTTCATGAAGTTTCTGAATTTAAGATAGTCTTCTCCGAAGAGTGTAAAAGTGTAACTGCCCGTGTAATCCTCAAGGGTAAATCGTCCAAAAGGTCTTCCCGTTTTTGTAGTACGATGATCTACTCCGTTAACGATACCGCCAATTTTCATTTCACGGTTTTCCAACGATTCCAGTTCGGCTAATTGACTGCAGGAAGCATTGGAAAAAGTTTCCAGCTCGAAACGAAAATTGTCAAGGGGATGACCGGAAATGTAAATGCCTACTACTTCTTTCTCCAGGTTTAATTTTTCAATCTCACTAAACGGTTCTACAAAATCTATTTTAGGCTTTGGCATTGCAGTACCGGAACTTCCACCGAAAAGACTGGCTTGTGCGCTTTGCTCATCTTGTTGTGCTCTGACTGCATATTTAATAGCTTTCTCAATGAGACTCGCCTCACCGTGAATAGCATAAACATATTGTCTTCTATGCACATCTTTGAACGAATCAAAAGCTCCGGATAGTGCCAGGCATTCAAATGTCTTTTTATTGACCGAGCGTTGATTCACACGTTTGGTAAAATCAAAAATATCAGCGTAAGCTCCATTGCGATCACGCTCTTCAATGATTGCTTCTACTGCTGAATCACCTGCTCCTTTGATTGCACCCAATCCAAAACGAATTTCGCCTTGTTTATTAACTGCAAAATAAATACCCGATTCATTTACATGAGGACCCAATACTTTCAATCCAAGATTTCTACATTCTTCAATGAAGAAAGTAACGTTCTCAAGATTGCTCTGCGAATGTGTTAATACCGCCGCCATGTATTCGGCCGGGTAGTTTGCTTTTAAATATGCAGTGTGATACGCAACAAGAGAATAACAAGTAGAGTGCGATTTGTTGAAAGCATATTGGGCAAAGGCTTCCCAATCGGTCCAAATCTTTTCACAAATTTCCTTTGCATGCCCGTTCTTCTTACATCCTTCGATGAATTTATCTTTCATCTTATCCAGCACCGCTTTTTGCTTCTTGCCCATCGCTTTACGAAGAACATCAGCATCACCTTTGCTGAAGCCGGCAAGTTTTTGCGACAATAACATTACCTGCTCCTGGTAAACGGTAATGCCATATGTTTCACTGAGAAATTCTTCCATCTCCGCCAGGTCGTACTTGATTGGCTCACGACCATGTTTTCTGTTGATGAAGGCAGGAATGTATTCCATTGGTCCCGGTCTGTACAAGGCATTCATCGCTATCAGGTCTTCAAACTTATCAGGCTTAAGCTGGCGCAAGTATTTTTGCATCCCGGCGCTTTCAAATTGAAATGTTCCTGTTGTTTCACCCCGTTGAAAAAGCTGATAAGTTTTTTCATCGTTCAAGGGTACATCTTCAATGTCGATTTCAACACCCTTGCTTTTCTTTATGTTTTTCAGGGCAGTCTTGATAATGGTGAGTGTTGTTAATCCAAGAAAGTCCATTTTGAGAAGACCGGCGCTTTCTACAACACTGTTATCAAATTGTGTTACCAGCATGTCCGAATCTTTTGCCGTAGATACAGGAACAAACTTGGTTAAATCATCAGGAGTGATGATCACGCCGCAAGCATGTGTACCCGTATTACGAACAGATCCTTCCAGAATCACGGCTTGTTGTAACACTTGTGCTTTAAGATCGCTTCCCTTTTTGATCTCGGCTAATTCCTTAACTTCTCCAAAGGCTGCATCTAACGATGTGCCTGGACGTTCAGGAACCATTTTGGCTAATATATTTGCTTCGCTCAAAGGTAATTCCATCACGCGGGCACAGTCCCGAATGGAGGACTTGGCAGCCATTGTACCGTAGGTAATAATTTGAGCTACCTGGTTCTTTCCATATTTGTCGATCACATACCTCAGCACTTTGTCACGACCTTCATCATCGAAGTCAATATCAATATCAGGCAGCGATACCCGATCAGGATTAAGGAAACGCTCAAAGAGAAGATCGTATTTAATGGGATCGACATTTGTGATTCCAATACAATAGGCCACTAAAGATCCGGCAGCCGATCCACGACCGGGTCCCACAGATACACCCATCTCCCTTGCCTTCGAAGTAAAATCTTGTACGATGAGGAAGTATCCGGGATATCCTGTTTTTTTGATGGTATCCAACTCAAAATCTATTCGATCCCTGAGTTCTTGTGTGAGGGATGTATATTTTTTATTGGCACCTTCATAGGCAAGATGCCGGAGATAGTCATCCTCGGTAGTGAACTGTGCAGGTATGTCAAACTTCGGCAGTAAGACATTTCGCTCAAGTGCATAAACTTCAACTTTATTTACAATCTCACTAATGGTATCAATTGATTCCGGGAGATCGCGGAAGATAGATTTAATTTCTTCCTGTGATTTAAAATAAAACTCATGATTGGGCATTCCATATCGTCTGCCTCGCCCTGAGCCTATAGGTGTGGATTTAAACTCGCCTTCTTTTATACATAATAAAACATCGTGCGCATTAGCTTCTTCTTTGTCGAGGTAGAACGATTCATTTGCCGCATAATATTTAACGCCATATTTTTTTGCAAAGCCCAGCAGTACTTCGTTAACGTGATCTTCTTCAGGAATACCGTGTCTGTTCAATTCAACATAAAAATCGTCGCCAAATAATTTATGCCACCATTGAAATGCTTCTTCAGCCTGACGTGCACCGACATGAAGAATGAGATAAGGAATTTCACTCGAAATACTTCCTGTCGTAGCGATGAGATCTTGTCTGTAGGTTTCTATCAGTGTCTTATCAATCCGTGGATAAATTCCATACAGTCCTTCGATAAAGCCAATAGAGCAGAGCTTTGCAAGATTGTTATAGCCATTTTTATTCTTTGCAAATAATACCTGGCTAAATCGTTTGTCGGGATTATCCTTTGTGAATTTTAATTTCAGACGTTCTTCAGCAATATAAAATTCGCATCCTACAATAGGTTTGACCTCATGGTTCATTGCTTCACGAACGAACTTGAATGCACCATACATATTCCCCAGATCGGTCAGGGCAATTGCATTCATATTCGTGGCTTTTGCTTTTGCTATTAACCGTTTAATGTCAGGTGTTGCCTGCAATACAGAAAACTGGGAGTGGATATGAAGATGGCAAAAGGGTTTATCCGTTATGGCCGCCGATTCATCAGCCGTTAACGAATAGCCTGAATCTTTTTTCTTTTCTCGTTTAGAAAAATTTGCCGCTTCCAGGTCAGGCTCTTCATAAACAATTTCCTCAACGGGTGTGGTGTCAAAGGGAGAAACAACTTTTTGTTTAATAAGGCCGAAAAAGCATCGTGCTGTTGCGGCAACATCATAAGCTGCATCGTGCGCATCACCAAAATCTTTTCCAAAAAGTTTTTGGTGAAGTTCAACCAGGCGAGGCATTTTAAGTTTTCCCCCAATTCCCCCTGACATTTGACAGAATTCCGTTGAGGCAAGACCGGTATCAAGTTTATTAAGCTTAAGCAAGCTGTCCGGATCAAGATTCTTACGGATAAACTCAGCACCAATAATATTAATATCAAACTCAATGTTATGGCCAACGACTTGTTGTGCGTTTTTGAGATCATCAAGAAAAGTGCTTAACACCTGATTCAATTCCTGGCCTTCTTCCAGCGCCCGCTTTGTAGAAATGCCATGAATCTGCTCAGCTTTATAAGGAATGTCGAAGCCATCAGGTTTGACGATGTAATTGTGCCGGGAGAGAAGTTTTCCATTTTGATCATGCAATTGCCAGGCTATTTGCACTAACCGTGGCCAGTTGTTTAGATCAGTAATGGGTGCAGTCTTATTGTGCGGAACGCCAGTGGTTTCCGTATCAAAGATCAAATACATTAAAAACTAGTTAGTAGTGGTTGTAAAACCCTAAAAGTAGTGTGCAAAGTTCGAAAAGCAAACCGGAGACTATATTCTCAAAATAAGACTTCGATCCATTAAATAGACAAAAGTTCCAAATTCACTCTTTTTAATTTATTGACAGTCAGTTGCGGAGTTTGTTGGAATGAAATTCGATTAAACGGGAGAGTACGTTAACCCATTTATGAAAAAGCTATTTACTGCTATTGGTCAATTTCTCAAGAAGGAATGGTTCCTGCTCGTTATGGCGAGTATCATTGCCCTGATGTTTTTTCTTTATGAGTATTTAAAAGAATAGTATTTGAATTCAGCATATAAAATAATTCTAAATAGTCGTTCAAAATTGTTTAGTAAAGCTTCGGGGAGTATTTTTGGCAGCGTCAGAAAATTCCAGGAAACTATTTATGAATTGGTTTTTAAAACTTTTTTCCAGTTCACTCGGAAAAAAATTAATCATGGCCCTTACCGGCCTTTTTCTTATCTCCTTTCTTGTTGTTCACCTCATTGGCAACCTTCAATTGCTGAAAGATGATGGTGGCCATGCTTTTAATGTCTATGCGGAGTTCATGACTTCCAATGTGATCATTAAAACAATTTCGTATTCTCTTTACGCCTCAATAATCATCCACGTGGTATGGGCGATTTTGTTAACCCGTGAGAACACGAAAGCAAGAGGCAAAGGGTATGCAGTTGTAAAAAATTCTTCCGCCTGGACTTCCCGAAATATGGGAATACTGGGAACACTTATTTTCATATTTCTGGTCATACACCTTAAGGACTTTTGGGCTGTGATGCACTGGGGTGGTATTCCTAAAGTAACCTATGGCGATCGCGAAGTAAAAGATCTTTATACACTAGTAGGCATATGGTTCGACAAAGGCTGGTACGTTGCATTGTATGTAGTGTGTATGGTTGTCCTTGCGTTCCACCTATGGCATGGATTTGCCAGCGCATTTCAAACGCTTGGTTTGAATCATGTGAAGTATAACCCGGTAATAAGGTTCGTCGGAAGAGCTTTTGCTATTATTGTTCCGGCACTATTCGCCCTTATTCCTGTTTGGATGTTCTTGTACTAAATTCTATTGTTGATTGTTGTTCGAATCCATATATGAAGCTTGATTCTAAAATCCCGGAAGGTCCAATTGAAGAAAAGTGGACAAAACATAAGTTTAATCAGAAACTTGTTAATCCGGCCAATAAGCGTAAGTACGAAATTATTGTTGTAGGAACAGGATTGGCTGGCGCTTCTGCAGCGGCATCATTGGCAGAACTGGGTTATAATGTAAAAGCATTTTGTTACCAGGATAGCCCGCGACGTGCCCATAGTATTGCCGCACAAGGTGGAATCAATGCTGCTAAGAATTATCAGAATGATGGTGATAGTGTCTATCGCCTGTTTTATGATACCGTCAAAGGAGGCGATTACAGGGCCCGCGAAGGAAATGTATATCGTCTTGCAGAAGTTAGCGTAAACATCATCGATCAATGTGTAGCGCAAGGTGTTCCCTTTGCAAGAGAGTATGGCGGGCTTTTGGATAACCGGTCATTTGGTGGAGCACAGGTTTCACGAACCTTTTATGCGCGTGGACAAACCGGTCAGCAACTTTTATTAGGTGCTTACAGTGCCTTGAACCGCCAGATTGCCAATGGAAAGGTAAAGATGTACAATCGAACCGAGATGTTGGATGTGGTTCTTGTTGAGGGAAAAGCAAGAGGGATAATTACGCGTGACCTTGTTACCGGAAAAATTGAAGCCCATAGCGGTCATGCCGTATTGTTGTGTACCGGTGGTTACGGAAATGTATTTTACCTCTCAACAAATGCTAAAGGTTGTAACGTTACGGCTGTTTGGCGTGCGCATAAAAAAGGAGCCTTGTTTGGCAATCCTTGCTTTACACAAATTCACCCGACATGCATACCTGTTTCAGGAGATCATCAATCCAAATTGACATTGATGTCTGAATCACTTCGCAATGATGGCCGTGTGTGGGTACCAAAGACAGCTCGTAAAGGACTGACAGCTAAAGAAGCTTCAAGCATTCCGGAAAATGAACGTGATTACTTTCTTGAAAGAAAATATCCATCTTTTGGTAACCTCGTGCCTCGCGATGTTGCTTCACGCAATGCTAAATACATGTGTGATGAAGGTCGTGGAGTAGGCGCTACCGGTCTTGCAGTGTTCCTGGATTTTGCAGATGCGATAAAACGAGATGGCAGGAATCTTATTGAGGCCAAATACGGTAATCTCTTTGACATGTATCAACAGATCACAGGAGATAATCCATATGAATCGCCAATGATGATTTATCCGGCTGTTCACTATACGATGGGTGGCCTTTGGGTTGATTATAATTTAATGACATCAGTGCCTGGATTGTATGCGCTTGGTGAAGCAAACTTTTCTGATCACGGAGCAAACCGGTTAGGAGCAAGTGCATTGATGCAAGGACTCGCTGATGGTTATTTTATAATTCCATATACTGTTGGTGATTATCTCGCCACCATGGGTTGGAATGAAAAAGTAGGTACAGACCATCCGGCATTCAAACAAGCTTTGGATGAATCCATCAGTCGAATAAATAAACTTTTAACAATTCGTGGCAGTAAAACAGTTGATGAATTCCATCGGGAGTTGGGATTAACTATGTGGAACCACTGTGGGATGTCACGAACAGATGAAGGATTAAGGAAAGCGAAAGTAAAAATTCAACAAATAAAGAAGGAGTTCTGGCAAAACGTAAATGTACTGGGAGCCGGTAACGAACTCAACCAGGAACTTGAAAAAGCAAATCGCGTTGCAGACTTTATCGAGTTAGGTGAACTAATGGTTGATGATGCCTTGCACAGATCTGAATCCTGTGGAGGTCACTTCCGTGAAGAATCTCAGACCCCTGAAGGAGAGGCTTTGCGAAAGGATGATGAATTTGCTTACGTTGCTGCCTGGGAACATAAAGGCGACGACCAACCCGAAGTACTTCATAAGGAAGAATTGAAATTTGAAAATGTGAAACTCACTCAACGTAGCTACAAGTAAGTTAATCGTTAAATGTTAAACGTTAATAGTATTTGATGAATGAAAATAACACTGAAAGTTTGGCGACAAAAAGATAACGCAGCAAAAGGTAAACTTGAAACATACCAACTTGATCATGTTTCGTCGGACATGTCTTTCCTTGAAATGTTTGATATATTAAACGAAACTTTGATAAAGAAAGGACAAGATCCCATTGCGTTCGATCACGATTGTCGTGAAGGTATATGTGGTATGTGTTCTATGTATATTAATGGCCGTCCACATGGTCCGCTACAGACCACCGTTTGCCAACTTCACATGCGCACATTTAAAGACGGTGATACTATTGTTGTTGAACCGTGGAGAGCAGCAGCTTTTCCAGTGATTAAGGATTTAGTAGTTGATCGCACAGCGTTTGATCGGATTCAACAGGCAGGAGGATATGTTTCTGTAAACACAGGCGGTGTTCCGGATGCAAATGAAATACTCATTCCCAAAAAGATTGCCGATGAAGCTTTTGATGCAGCAACCTGTATAGGTTGTGGCGCTTGTGTTGCGGCTTGCAAAAATGCTTCCGCCATGTTATTCGTCAGCGCAAAGGTATCGCAGTTTGCTTTGCTTCCACAAGGTCAGCCGGAGCGAAAGACACGTGTCGAAAAGATGGTTGCACAAATGGATAACGAAGGTTTTGGTTCATGTACAAACACCGGTGCTTGCGAAGCTGAATGTCCTAAAGGAATCAGTCTTACCAACATAGCCCGAATGAACCGTGAGTATCTTTCTGCCATGCTAACCTCTGATAATGTCTAGGCAATAAAATGCCAAGCATTTGACCTATCAACAAAAATCTAAATTGAATAAATTAATTAGCCTCCTTCAATGGGGGCTTTTCTGTTTTCGGTTGTCTAATCATCAATAAATGAATATTTGTTACATAGAGTAGTGATAAAAGCCTAATCGCATTAGATTTGTTATGGTACTTTGGCACGGATGTGGTATTGTGATCATCCTAATAAAGAATTTTGCGTGAAGCATTTTTTATCAATTCTCTTGCTTGTTGCCGGTTGTAGCCCAAAAGTACAACTACCTGAAAATCCAAAGCCCGGGTGGCTTAGCGCCAAACCTTTTCCTTCCGGTTACTTTACGGGAATCGGTCATAGCGCAAAAGATGGTAGCAGTAACTACATTCAGATGGCAAAAAAAAGTGCGCTTGAAGATTTGGTGTCGGAGATAAAAGTAACCGTTTCCAGTACGTCTGTATTGAGCCAGATTGATGTGGATAAGCGATTCCATGAACGATACGAGCAAATTATTCAAACTGAAGCGGCCGATGAAATTGAAGAGTTTGAATTGGTTGATGCCTGGGAAGACGAAACGAATTATTGGGTTTACTACCGTCTTTCAAAAGGACGCTATAGAGAAATCAAGGAAGAACAAAAACGCAATGCGGTTTTACTGGCTACCGATTACTATAAAAAAGGTTTGGATGCTGATAAAAATGGAGATCGCATACAGGCTGCAAGTTTTTATTTTCAGGCGTTTAGAAGTGTTGAGAAATATCTGGCAGAACCCATACGTGTTACGATAGGCGATCGTGAGATGCTATTGACGAATGAAATTTATGCCTCAATACAATCTTTGTTGGATAAGATCAGTCTGAATGTGGATCCTTCGCAGATTCAACTTAACAGACGGATGAATCAAAACGAACAAACTGTTATTGCACGCGCTGTCTACAAAGATTTAAATCAAGTGGCAAAACACCTTCCGTTGAAAGCCGCTTTTGAAAAAGGGGACGGTATTGTGTTTCCGCAGTATAAGACCAATGAAAACGGAGAATCTAAAATACTGTTAAGCAAAATCGGATCACGGGAATTGGAGCAAACCGTAGGAGTGAAGGCTGATATAGAAACATTGTCTGGTTCTTCAGGATCAACCATTTTTTCTTTCATCGCCAGATCACTTCATGTGCCTTACGCACAGGTTGTATTAAAAGTACAACGACCTGTTGTCTATCTGACGGGTGAGGAAAAAAGTTTTGGTTCAAGTAATAACTATGCGATGATCAGTAATAAGTTGAAAAACTTTCTTGCCCGGTCAGGATTTGAATTTACGGAAGACAAACAGATCGCGGATTTATGGATTGATGTTAAATCAAATACAGAACGCGGTTCGATTTCAGGAAGCATTTACATCACATACTTAACGGGGGTGATAAAAGTTTCTTCAGCCAAGGTTGGTAATGAAATTTATGCAACTACATTAGATCGCATTAAAGGCTATGGTCTGGACTATGACCGCTCTAGTGTTGATGCCTATAACAAGACCGTTGAAACACTTGAAAATAACCGCATGAATGAGCTTCTGGATACGGTTTTGCAGTAAATTTGAAGTTTAATTTAAATTGGTATTTAAATTGCCTGTAACAAATAACTACACTAATAAATTATAATATGAAAAATTTATCCATCTCTTCTTTTGTACTTTTTGCCTTGGCCGGAGCGATGATGTTTGGCTGTAAGTCGAAACAGAAACTTCCCAAAGGTGAAACAGAAGTTAACATCCCGTGTTCAGGTTCTGATTTTTTTACTAACAATAAATTTTTCAGAGCTAATTCGCTTGGCGAAAGCCAGGACCTTGTAGCCTCCAAAAAGAAGGCGTTGTCAAATGCTCGCGGAGAACTGGCAGCCAGTATCGAGACAACCGTTAAGGCTGTAACCGACAACTATCTTAATTCGCGTGAATTGAACAACAAGGAAGAAGTTGAAGAACGATTCGAGCAATTGAACCGCGAGATCGTTAATCAAAGACTTCAAGGCTTAAAAACCATCTGCGAAAAACAGGTGAAGACCAATGATGGTACGTATAAAACATATGTTGCCATAGAATTGTCAGCCGATGATCTTGTTTCTTCTTACAACGAACGTCTCTCTAAAGACGAACGCTTAAGGATTGATTATGATTACGAGAAGTTCAAGGAAACCTTTGATAAGGAAATGGATAAGTTCTCGAACTAAGCGTGTATAAATTTTGATAAAGAATGCCTCGTTTTACGGGGCATTTTTTTTGTTCCATTGCAATCTTCCTACGTGTTCAATTACTAGGGAATTGATAAATCAATTATTAACTTGGTTGCACAGCCAATCACAATAATTATGGCGGGTTATTCGGGTACACCATTGGGGAAAAAATTAGGAATTAAGCCGCATACCAAATTGTATTTCTTTCAGCCACCTGAAAAATATTTTGACTGGCTTCACCAATTGCCTGAAGAAATCGATGTTAAAGCAAAGCTGTCAGGTCAACTGGATTTTATCCATGTTTTTGTTACCGATAGAAAGGCTTTTCAAAAAGAATTTTTACGCGCGCAAAAAAGTTTAAATAAAGACGGTTCACTTTGGATATCATGGCCGAAGAAATCGGCAAAGGTAAAAAAACTGATCTTGACGAAAATGCTATCCGGGATTTTGGATTGAAGGAAGGCCTTGTCGATGTAAAAGTTTGTGCTGTGGATGAAGTTTGGTCAGGTTTGAAATTTGTTTTTCGGATAAAGGATAGAAACTGAATAGTTGAGAAATCAAACGCTCAGATAGTGTTATAAGAATATGGAGCAGATGCGTCAGGAATATGAAAAGTATACGGAAGAAGACTTTCAGGTTTGGAAACTTCTTTATGAACGCCAGTTGCCGCAGTTAAGTGGCGCAGCAATTCAGGAATACATTGATGGTATTCATCGCGTAAATTTTGTTGCAGACAAAATACCACGCTTTGACGAGACGAATTCATTACTGAAGAAGTATACCGGATGGGAACTTGTGGTGGTACCCGGATTAATTCCTGATAAAGATTTTTTTGAGTTACTCTCCAATAAAAAATTTCCGGCGAGTACGTGGCTAAGAAAACTTAGTGAACTGGATTACCTGGAAGAGCCCGATATGTTCCATGATGTATTTGGTCATGTTCCTTTACTTACAAACCATGATGTTGTTTCCTATTTGCAGGAATTGAGCAAGATCGCCCTTCGCTACATCGACAATCCCTGGGCAATCGAATTAATGTCAAGAATATATTGGTTCACGGTTGAGTTTGGCCTTATTCGTGATAAAGGACAATTAAGGATTTATGGTGCCGGAATTCTCAGCTCAAAAGGAGAGACGGTTTATTCGCTGCATGATTCAAAGCCTGGACGTCATCCATTTGATGTGGAGAGAATCCTTAATATGCCTTTTCGTAAAGACGTCTTTCAGAAGGAGTATTTTGTGATTGAGGATTTTCAACAACTTTCAGGGTGTATTAATGAACTTGCATGGATAATGAAAACGATGGTTAAAGCCCATCGGAATTGATTTTTCTATGCGACAGTAAACATTGACAAATCTCATTTTGTTTTTCTCTAATAAACCCATTTGCTATGACAGGTAAAAATTTTACGCTTATTGCTATTCTCTGTTTGTCAACATTCATTGTGTCGGCTCAAAAATCAAAAACTGCCTCCGATTCCATTCAATCAAAAAAAGAGTTACAACGGGTTAATAACACCTCACAAGTTGAAAAGATCAATATACCCAAGCTTGATCCTAAACCGATTGTAGTTACACCGGTCACTACAACTATGAGCAAAGGAGAAAACCCGGGTGTACAATTAGATATTCCTGAAGTTACTGTGGAGGATATACAAAGAGATATCGAAAAGAGCATTAAGAATAAAACAAAATCAAAATTTGTAAAGTCCGGTAATGAGGTATCTATTCAGCAAACAATCATCAAGGAAATTGCTCAAACTCCGTTGAACGTTTTTGTGAAGGTGACCCCGTTAGATAGTGGGGCAAGAATAATAACTTTTGTAGAAGACCAGGGCGTGTTTATTAGTGAAAATTCAGATGAAGATAGATTTTCAAAACTGAAGTCATTTGTTAAGAACTTTGGTGCAGTCGCTTATCGTGAGAAAGTTTCAGATCAGGTAAAATCACAGGAAAAAATATTGAATGATCTTGAAAGCAATTTGAGCAAACTAAAAAAGCAAAATGAAAAAATGCATACGGAAATAAGTAACAATGAAACTGCTATTGTCAATTCCGAAGTCGATATAAAGGCTAACGCCAGGCAACAAGAATTAAAAAATGAAGAAATAATCCAGCAAAAAAGGGTTGTGAGTTCTACTGATGACAAAGAAGCAAAGAAAATTGAAAACAAGAAATTGAATGCCCTGGAAAAAGAAAAGAACAATTTCAGGGATAATGTTAATTCATTGAATAAGAAAATTGTAAAGAGCCGCGCAAACATTGAAAAACTTGAGGAGGAAATCCAGGTAAATCTTCAGGAACAAAATTTATTGAAAGATAAGATAACACAACAACGATCTCTTGTTAAGGGATTTCAAGCCAAGCTGGAGAAAATCAAATAGCTATTGTTGCAATAACCTCCTGTTATCGCATCAGGATGAAGCTGAGAACCTCTTTAAAAAACTTTATTTTGCCAATGGCATTGCATGTGCACCATATATTAATGAGAGCATCATTTACTAACTATATAAAACATTTTATCAACAGATATTAACCAATGTTGAAAAGTAGGCAATAGGCAATCGCAGTAGGCAAAATTGCCTATTGCCATTTGCTTACTGCCATTTTTTCGTTTGTATCATAGATTTTTGAATGAACTAAGTAGCACTAAATCACTAAACGATTAATAATGTAGTTCCCCTCTGGCGCGCATTTATAACACTTTGTCTGATGCGATCAGCATTATAGATGCCGTTATAACTTTATATACATGATTATGTAGCGTATACGCATTAAATCTTACATGGCCCTTAAGAAACCCGGGTTGCCCAATCCCGAATAGTTTAATACTTTGGTACGCCTTTAACAGGTTTTGTTTCAATTACTTTTTTCATGACCAGGCATTTTTTAACTACACTGATTCTTGTTTCATTTTTCTTTTCAGGATACGGCCAAAGTGCAAAGGATCTTGTAAAGCAAGGAGACTTGCTTTACGGCAAGAAAGATTATAAAAAAGCATTAGCCTTTTACCTTGATGCATTAAATCTTAATCCTGATGATGCCAACGTAAATTTGAAAGTTGGTATGTCGTATCTCTACTCGGAGACAAAGTCAAAAGCTGCCGGATATATTGACAAAGCCTATCGACTCAATCCATCTATCAATGATGATATCAACTACCATTTGGGTGTTGCCTTTCAAAATACGAATGAGTTTAAAAAGGCTATCGATCAGTTTGAGAGCTTCAAAAAGAAGAAAAAAAATCTGGGGGAAATTGCTGATAGAAAAATTGCTGAATGCCGGATAGCTGATTCACTTTCACAATACGAACTGAATGTTATTATTGAGAATATTAAACCAATTAATTCTGCCTACAATGATTATTCACCATTGATTTCTTCGGACGGAAGTGTGTTGATTTTTACATCGAACAGAACGGACGATGAAAGGATCGCTAAAGCAGGAACAAACTATGAAGATATTTATATCACCCGAAGGAGTGGCGATACCTGGGAGGCTCCAAAGAAGATAAGCACCAATATCAATCAAAAGTATAATGATGCCGCCGCTTCGTTGTCGCCGGATGGAAAAACTTTGTTTCTATATTATGAGGAGGGTGCGGGTGACATTTACATTTCAAAACTGGAAGGAGATCAATGGACAAAGCCAACGCCGTTGAATAAAAATATTAACACATCTCTTTTCTGGGAAACCAGCGCAAGTATATCGGCAGATGGTAAGAAACTCTACTTTGCAAGCAATAGAAATAATGGTTACGGTGAACTTGACTTGTATGTGAGCGAACTCGATAGTAAAGGAGAGTGGGGGAAGGCCGTAAATCTCGGACCTAAAATTAATACAGAAGGAAACGAAGATGCACCCTTCATTCATCCCGACGGCGTAACCCTTTACTTTTCTTCTGACGGACACCCTACATTGGGTAACAGTGATATTTTTTTTAGTGAATTTAAAGATGGTAAATGGCAGAAACCTGAGAACATCGGTTGGCCTATTAACACCTGGGAGTACGACGGCTTTTTTACAATATCAGCAGACAAGAAAAAAGGATACTTCTCAACCTTGAAGGAAGGTGGTCTTGGCGATGCTGATATTTACTCCGTTACTTTTCTTGAACCTAAGTACAAACCTAAACCTAAACCTGTTGAAGTTGTAGCACAGGCCAAAACGCAACCTAAAGTTGAGAAACCTAAAGTTGAAGATTTCATTGACCCCATTGTTCATGAAAGCAAGGCGAAGCGTGTTGTTACCGTATTGCGCGGTAAAGTTATTGATGAAAATACAGCCGACCCATTGGAGGCTACAATTACGCTGGTGGATAACACTACCAAGAAAGTGATAACAAAAATCACCTCAGATGCCTCGTCAGGTGATTTTGAACTTGTTATTCCACACGGAGGAAACTACGGTGTGGCTACAGAACGTACAGGCTATCTATTTAACTCCATCAACTTTAACCTGCCAAAGTTTGCCGAGTACCAGGAGATTGACACGCACATTATCATGGTGAAAGCGGAAGTTGGTTCGAAGGTTGTATTGAAAAACATTTTCTTTGATAGTGGTAAATCCGACTTCAAAGCAGAATCAATCGTTGAGTTGGAAAATATTGACAAGCTTTTGGCCAGTAACCCAAATCTTAAAGTCCAGATCAACGGTCATACGGATAACCTCGGGTCTGCGGCAACCAACAAGGTACTCTCTTTAAAGCGTGCGACAGCCGTTGTTGATTATCTTGTTTCAAAAGGTATCACCGCTTCACGTCTCACTGCAAAAGGATACGGCTCTGACCGCCCCATCGTTTCTAATGATGATGAGGAAGGCGGAAGAGAAATCAACAGAAGGACAGAGATTGAAATCCTCGAAGGCACTGCGAAATAATATACCAATTAATCGATGTACCTATGTGTCGATTAAATTGGTAAATCATCTAATTGGTACATTTCCCCAATAGCCATTCTGCAAGATCTTTCGCTGCTTCGAAATTTTCGTACGCTGCAGGAAGTTTTCTGCCATTAACATATTCGTTGTACAACCAGGGATCGCCTAACACAAATACAGTTCCTTTGCCAACGGTAGCGGTTGCCATAATTACATCCTTACCTTCCTTCAATACAGATTTTGCCGGCTTGCTGACTGAAAGTGTAACAAGCTCCTTTATAAAAATTTGTTTCGTGTCTTTAAAGATAGGGTGCTTTGCAGGAATGAGAAGTTTACCTTGCTCGTACACATCATTCTTCACCATGTTGCGACTCTTGTTGGTGAATTGAATACCAAATGCTTTAGCCAGTTCATTAAAGTGTTTTATCTCACAATTGGCTGTGTCGTTTGCGAAAAGCACCAACACGCCTCCATTGGTTACCCAATCTTTAATGACCGTAATATTTTCTGATTGAATGAAATTTGGTTTGGGTGTTTCTTTCTTTGTATCCGGATCAACAATAATGTAAACATCGGCCGATTGAAGATTTTCATTTGTCGGCGCTGCCTTTAACGTTGATGTAGTGGCACCGAAATCATTGAAGATGGATCCCCACCAGGAAAACCCTGAATCAAAATGATCTTCCCAGGTATAATGAAACGACACATCGTTACGGGTTTCATTATTGAAATAATTATCAACCACAATATTTTTTCCTTTTCCAATGGAAAGATTATTAAGCATGTCTACTTCAATGCAGGCTTGTATAAACGGACCGATTGCTTTCAGGTCATCCGCCCGGGTAGGTTCTTTAATATAATACGCATAGCTGCCATCGCGATAAGGATTGCCACCCAATCCTGCACCACCCACCGCTTTGGTTAAGTGTACTACACCTTCAGCATCAGTTTCGATAAAATTCTTGCCAAGACCCTCTGCGGCTTTTCTAACAACGGAAATATAGCTCTCATCCAAGTAGCCCATCCGAACACCTTTCGCCAGACCATAAACAAACATAGAAGAGCCGGAGGACTCAAGGTAGTTGCCAGCCTGACCTCCTTTATCAGTGACCTGCCACCAAACACTGGAAGATGGATCCTGATATTTTGTTATAGCAGTAGCAAGGCGATTAAGAATGTCGATAAGATCTTTTCGCTTGGGATGATCTTTTGGAAAATAATCCAACACATCTACCAGTCCCATAGTGTACCAGCCCATAGCACGGCTCCAGAACTCTGGTGACTTGCCGGTTTCCGGGTTGGCCCATCGTTGTAAACGACTTTCATCCCATCCATGATAAAGAAGTCCTGTTGCATCATCGCGGGATACTTTTTCCATCAATATGAACTGGTCAGCAATATCCTCGAAGTCTTGTATGCGTCCTGTCATTTGAGCGTAGGATGCCTTGAAGGGTTCCCCCATATATAATCCATCCAGCCACATTTGCGTTGGATAGATCAACTTATGCCAGAAGCCTCCTGCCTTTGTGCGCGGTTGCCATGAAAGTTGTTTACGTAAAAGATCGGCTGCTAATTTATATTTCTTTTCATTTCGGGTCTGGTGCAGTGTAAGCAACTGGCGACCGGTAGGAATATTGTCAAGATTGTAATCTTCGAGCTTGTAGGTGCGTATGTTTCCTTCTTCGGTAATAAACCTGTCAAGAATTTTTTTCATGTAGAGATAATAACGAAAGTCACCGGTAGTCCGCCACAGTCTTTCAAAGCCCATGAAAACGGTACCCATTTCGTAATTCCATTTTGCCGGTCGCTTTTTATCTTCTTTAATGGTTTCACCTGGTTCAACGATTGATGTATAACGCATCACCACCATTGAGTCAGGATATGTTTTCATGATGGTCTCCGCCATTTTCTCCGCCCATTTTGTGTATTGACCAAATGAGGTTTGCGTGATGAGAAACATCAATGTTAAAGCAGTAAAAAATTTTTTCATTTTATAGATAGTTATACTCCGTTTTTCAAATAGCAAACGGTTAAGGCAAGCTGCCAAGACCGAACAATCAACTTTGTGGTGACGGGTGGTTGATGAAAGTCGGTGTTAAGGAATCAAGTTTATAAAAAATATGGTAGAGATCAAAGAAAGAAAAAATGCCACGGTGTTATCATATGATCGTCTCAAAGCCGTTAGTTACCGCCACAGTCGTTATAGGGCTTATTCTTCGTTCTCGAAATATTGCTCCACTTCTTCAATCGTCATGTATAAGCTTAGCAATATCATTGGTTCGCTCTTTTCTTTAAACAGAATGAATTTCCAATCAGGAAAAGTATCTTTTCTTATATCCAGATCCCAAGTCCGATCCTTTCCAATAAAACGAAGAAATTGTCCCGTTGCTGCCAAGGCTGGTATACCTTTAGATTCTATCATACACCTCACTGCTTCAGAATGCCTGGTATTAATTTTTAGATTTTCATTAAAGTCTTGCCCCAGGATTTCTCTTAATTCATCAATTTGCTTATTCGTGGGAGTGATAACAACTGCACAATTAAAGTCGATCATTTGTACGCTTGAATCAATCACTTGAGTAAGGTAGTCTTCCAATCGGTACATTGCTTTATACTGCCCATAGTCCGGTAGCGCAAAGTAGAATGAATCACTTTCTATGATATCCATACAAGAATCGTTGAGTTTTGTCTCCTGTTTCGAACAACTCAAAACCAAGAGAGAAATTACCGGGATTATTATTAATAGTCTCATTTATCTTAAAAGCTCGCTACTAACAAATGTTATAGCTCACATGCTCTTCTGTTGTAAATCGCTTGCGGGGTAACTTGTAATATTAATCACATTTGTGATCGGATACTTTCCAAAATTTCCTTCCCACCATTTTTCAAAACTTCTTTTGCAACGGCTTCCCCAATCTCTTTATGTTCTTCCGGTGGCCCTGAGCGTTTTACTTTTACAACGCGTTGTCCATCCAGAGAAATAATGCCTGCTTTTAAGGTGATGAGCTCACCTTCATAATGCGCATAACCAAAAGCTGGTATGCTGCAACCGCCATGCAATGTTTTTAAATAAGCCCGCTCTGTTCGAATGCAGCCTTCTGTTTTTTTATCATTGACCCACCGGGTGATTACTTCTTTTTTATCGAAACTTAATTTACGATGACACTCAATGGCAATAGAACCCTGCCCGACAGGAGGTACAATGTAACTGGTTTCAATTTTCTCTACGATCATATCTTTATATCCTAACCGGTGAACGCCTGCATACGCAAGTATTAAAGCATCACAGTCGCCATCTGTCATTTTGCGGATGCGTGTCTGAAGATTTCCGCGAACAGAAACAGCTTCAATGTTAGGATAGAAGTGCTTGAGAAATGCAACCCTTCTGGTTGATGATGTGCCAATGCGAAACTTGCCATTTGACAAACTAAAATTTTTATTCAGACTGATGATTACATCATTGACCAGTTCCCTTTCTGTAAAACCAATTATTTCAAGATCATCCTGTAATTCCGAAGGTAAATCCTTTGCACTGTGAACAGCTATATCAATTGATCCATCCAGTAATTTTGCTTCAATCTCTTCTGTGAAAACCCCTTTGCTTCCAATCTTTGAAATGCTGACATCCAAAATTGTATCACCACGCGTTTCAATTGAAATGATTTCAGTACGGTATCCGGAAGGCTTAATGAGTTCGGCAACATGTATAGCCTGCCACATTGCAAGCCTGCTTCCACGCGTACCGATACGAATTATTTTATTCATGTGTTTTTAATTTTTCAAACATCGACTAATTGGCTAATCGACACATTTGCTAATTGACTAATCAATTCGGGTTTATAACCTGCGCCAATTTCATTGAAAGATCAAGGAAGATCATTTTTGCACTTCCATTCCTTTCCAAATGATAGGTAGCGTCGTTAATCAGTTTATAAGAGGATTCAATTTTTTTCACATTCATTACTTTGCTAAAGTCCTCGATGAACTTTTGTTCTTCTCCCTGAACGCGATGCAACTCATTTGCATTTGAAATGTTAAGTAACGTTTCACGCATCATGTTCATTCCATACAACATAAGGTTGCGCTGGCTAAGTTTATCTAATGCGTGATAGTCTTCTGCCATTGTTATAAGCGATCCGTAATTGCGTTTAAAACAAAATCGCATCCACTCGATGAAACGTTGGGCGTTATTATCTTCGTCACTCTCTAAAAGCTTTAGTGCCAACGTCAGGTTTCCATCCGCAAGGTGTGCTGCTTTTCTCGCCCGCGTTGCATCAGTTTTTGAATGGGTTTCTAAATAAGCTATCACCTCACCATCGGACAACAAAGGAACGGTGACGATTTGCGTTCGGGAAATAATGGTAGGTAACAGTTTATCGGCAGCATTTGTAACAAGAATGAAATAGGTATGTGCCGGTGGTTCTTCCAGTATTTTTAAAATACCATTGGCTGCATTAGGATGCATCAGCTCCGGCTGCCAGATGATCATAACCTTGTGCGGACTTTCAAACGGTTTTAGTGAAAGTGTTTTTATAATCTCACGACTTTCTTCTCGCGATATGGCAACTAACTTATCTTCTCCGCCAAAATAATTCGTCCATTCATCCAAGGTGCTGAAAGGCTGTTCCAGCAAGAAAGACCGCCAGGATTTTAATATCTCGGATTTAAAACGCTCTTCATCCTTGTCTCCCTTTACATTACTTAATGGAAAAACAAAATGTGTATCAGGATGAATGTATTTCAAACTTTTAGAACAAGCTGCACACTGACCGCAGGCATCATCACCTTTATTTTCGCAATGGAGGTAAGTTGCACACGCAATAGCAAGTGGCAAGTTTAATGCACCTGGAGCTCCTACAAAAAGCTGAGCATGCGGGAGATGATTTTTTCTCACCGCATCAACGAGAAGTTTTTTGGTTTCAGCAAGTCCGGGTATACGTGAAAATTTCATTTTGTGTTTATTCTATGTTGCCGAGTTTCTTGAATCCCAGGGTCGTTGGTCTTTGGTCATCTCAAAAATGTATTCAAGAATCTCACGATCAATTGCGGAAAGAACTTCATTTCGCCTTCCTAAAACTTTTCCTGCGGTATCTAATGCTTTATCAAGTTTATAAGTTGTTAATCCCGCTGAACCTCCCCATGAAAAAGAAGGAATGTAATTCGGTAGAAATCCCTGACCATAAATATTAGCAAACACATCTACAACAGTTCCTGTATTGAACATTGAATTGATACCACACTTACTGTGGTCACCTATCATTAGTCCGCAGAATTGTAATCCCGTATCAACGAAAGATTTCTTATGGTGACTCCAGAGTTTTACGGTATCATAATTATTCTTAAGGTTAGAGGTGTTGGAATCAGCGCCGATGTTACACCACTCACCAACAACCGAACATCCCAGGTATCCATCGTGAGATTTATTGCTGTAACCAAAGATCACTGCGGCTGCTACTTCACCGCCAACTTTTGAATGTGGACCGATAGTAGTATCGCCCCGAATCTTGGCACCCACATTTACTTCACCGGCTTCGCATAGAGCAAACGTTCCCCGAATAACAGCGCCTTCATGTACAATGGAATTTTTTCCCAGGTACACGGGTCCGCGATCAGCGTTAATGATAGCTGCGCGAACCGTTACGCCCTCTTCAACAAAAAGATTTTCTTCACCATATACAACGGTATGCTTGTCCTGAATGCCTTGTGATTTTCTTCCTTTTGTAATGATCGTGAGATCGGCTTTTATTTGCGCAGCATTCAATTCAAAAATTTTCCACACCCGGTCAATGATGGTTAACGGGTGCTTGTAATTAATTGTATTTTTTTTCTCGTTTGGAATTTCTACTGTTGATTGCCGGGTTGCAAGAACTGTGTTGTTTTGAACAAGCACATCTCCGGTTTTAAGTTGCCTGATGGCTGTAACGATATTTTCATCCGGACAAATTGCTCCATTGATGAGAAGATTATCATCCGATTCTTTTAAAATATATTTCTTCTGAAGATAAGATGAGGTAAGATGGGAATGCTCCACCTCCAATCGCTTTGACCATTTTTCATCAATGGTCAGAATGCCGCAGCGAATGTTACTGACAGGTCTGGTTAAAGTGAATGGAAAAAGCGCGATCCGGATAGCGGGGTCATCAAAAAGTATAAGGTTCATGAGGCAAAAATAGAATATGGAAGACGCGGAGCAAGGAATTGGATTGCTTTAAACTCTTACAAAATAAAAAAGCCTCCAATGTTAGGAGGCTTTGATATTTATCAATAATAGTAATTATGATTCTTTCTCTTTCTTTCCGTATTTCTTCTGGAATTTCTCAACACGGCCGGCTGTATCCACATACAATTTCTTGCCGGTAAAGAAGGGATGCGATGCTGAGCTAACTTCCACTTTTATAACCGGGTAGTCCTTGCCATCTTCCCATTTAATGGTTTCTTTCGTTACGGCAGTTGACTTAGTGAGGAACTTGGTATCACTTGATGTATCGTGAAAAACCACTGTTCTGTAATTAGGATGAATATCTTTCTTCATTTTCTTTCGCTTTTTCTCCAAAAAGGAGTGCAAAGATAGGTATGAAATGATGATCTGCAAGGCTCTTTTGGGCTTTTTTGTTCTGAATTGATTAATATGTAGTTTTGGTTCCAAAACGGAACCATTTTGTATATGGCTAATATTACCCTAAAAAACATTCCAGATAGTCTTTTTGAGCAGCTCAGGAGGAAGGCAAAACTTAATGAAAGAAGTTTAAACAGCGAGATTCTTTTTATGCTGAAACATTATTTGTCTGACGAAAACCGACCGGATGTCGAAAAGATTATACAACGGGCCCAACAATTCAGAGCAAAGGTTAAAGGTTCGCTTTCCCTTGATGAGATCGAAAAATCAATTAATGAGGGTCGCCCGTGATTGTTGTAGACACTAATATTATTGCCGGCCTTTATTTCCCAAGTCCCAATAATCAACTTATAGAAAATCTCAGAAGGACTGATGATTTTTGGATAGCGCCCTATTTGTGGAAGAGTGAATTTCGAAATGTAGCTTGTCAATATTATAGAAAGGGTCTCATTTCTTTTGAAGAAGCACTCGAAGCAGTTCAAATTGCTGAAGAGGATATGGAAGGATATTCACAACCGGTAAATTCAATAGAGGTTTTAACTACAATTAAGGAGTCGTCATGCTCAAGTTATGATTGTGAGTTTATTGTTCTTGCCAAGACCATGTTTACTCTTTTAATAACATTAGACAAAAAGATTTTGCGTGAATTCCCCGGTATAGCCACAACTCCGGAAGATTACATAAAAAACAATTCGATAAAAGAATGAATTACCCGCTAGTGAAAAAAGCACTGTTTTGTAGCTTCGCCTTCATACCGTTTAACTTGTTAGCCCAAGGTACATTCATTCCCATCAACGAAGATTACTATCACCGAATTGAACGCTATGAAATTAAAGCAGGAAAAGTTTTACCGCAGCTATTCACTACTTTAAAACAATATAAGCGATCGGAAGTAATTGCTTTCATTGATTCTGTTTATGATGAAGGTTTGATCACATCAAAATCAGATCAGTTTAACTACGATTATTTTCGAAACGATAGTTGGGAGTGGGCGCGACCTGAAACTAACGAAAGCAAGAAGCCGTTGTTAAAAACTTTTTATAAAAAGAAATCGGATCTCATTTACGTTGACCATCCCGATTTTGATCTTCACATTAACCCTGTAATTTATTTTGGGGTTGGATCAGACTCAAGGCTGGATGATATCACCTACATCAATACCCGTGGCCTTGAAGTAAGAGGCATGGTAGATAAGAAGCTTGGTTTTTATACTTACCTCACTGACAACCAGGCCCGGCTACCATCGTATGTTCAGGATTATCAATCACAATATTGGGTCGTTCCGCATGAAGGATTTTGGAAGTCATTTAAGAATGGAGGTGTTGATTTTCTGCAAGCCCGCGGATATGTGACTTACGATGCAACCAAAAGTATTAATCTTCAGACAGGCTATGACCGGTTCGCTATAGGTAATGGTTACCGGTCGCTTATTCTTTCTGATTTTGCTCCTCCGTCATTTTACTTCAAGTTCAATGCGAAAGTGTGGAAACTTAATTATTTGTACTCTATCAACCAGATGAAAGAAAATGTTATCGGCAATTCTTCAGGCAGTAAGGCAACAGATAAAGGCTATCCGAATAAGGGCGTTGTCAATCACCATCTGAGTCTTAACATTGGTAAGAAACTCAATATCGGTTTGTTTGAAACCATCATTTTCAGTTCAGATGATTCAATCGGAACAGGAAAGTTTGAATTGAGTTACCTGAATCCCATAATATTTTTCCGGGCGATTGAACAACAGAATGGAAGCGCTGATAATGCTATCGTCGGCGCGGATTTCAAATGGAATGCAGCAAAAAAAATCTCATTTTACGGACAAGTTGTCTTTGATGAATTTCTCCTCGACAATCTTAAAGAGGGAGATGGATGGTGGGCTAACAAGTGGGGTGTACAGATTGGTGGAAAATATATTGATGCCTTTGGATTGAACAACCTTGATTTGCAACTGGAAGGAAATATTGTACGACCCTATACGTATTCGCACAACACAGATTATGGAAATTATTCAGGTTACAGTCAGTCATTGGCGCATCCTTTAGGCGCCAATTTCAAAGAGGTGGTAGGTATAATGAGGTATCAGCCCGTGCCGAGGCTTAACCTTATTGGCAAACTTGTTTATACACAGATTGGCCGTGATACGACGGGTGTAAATTGGGGCAGCGATATACTTAAGATGAACACGAGTCGCGAGCAGGATTATAACAATACTATTGGTCAAGGTGTTGAGAATACAATCCTCTTTGGAAGTTTTACGGCATCGTGGATGTTAAAACATAACCTGTTTATTGATGCGCAATTGGTTGTAAGAAAAAGTGACAGTGAAGTATTGTTCTATAATGAAAGCACAGTGATGACTTGCCTGGCCCTGCGATGGAATATTTCGCAGCGATTATACGACTTTTAAGAAAACTGATTCATGAAGATATACTTTCGCATTTTGCAGTATGCACCCGGGGCTGGCTCACGGTTTACGAAGTTTGTTGTCTTTTCCCTGTTGTCTGCAGTTTTTAATGCAACATACTTAGGCTTGTTGATGCCCATGCTGAATGTTCTGTTTAAGCAGGAAGTTGAGAAACCCGCAGTGCCTGGTGAATTTGAATTTTCAGTCGACTACTTTAAAGACTGGTTTCAGTTTCACTTCGTTAACGTTCTGGATAAGAATGGATATGTTACAACTTTACTGTATGTGTGCGTTTCAATAGTTGTTTTTGTTTTACTGGCCAACATCTTCAAGTACATGGAGCGAATGGTGGCTTCGCGTGTAAAGGTGGATGTAGTGCGCAACTTACGGCTTCATGTTTTTAAGAATGTCTCGATGTTGCACATTGGTTATTTCAATGATCAGCGAAAAGGAGATCTTATTTCCCGCTTCACAAATGATGTAAGTGAAGTGGAAAACACAGTGGTGCAAGGGTTCAAGGCCATTCGGGAGCCTATCACTATCATTATTTTTATTTTCATGCTGTTTTCCATCTCAGCTAAGTTAACCTTGTTTACGCTTGTCGTCCTGCCATTAACAGGTGCCGTTATAGCTTCTATTATTAAAAAGCTTAAGCGCCGGGCCGTTCAGAGCCAGGAATCAATGGGTCGTATTGTAAATATTCTGGATGAAGTTTTTAGTGGCATGCGGGTTATTAATGCTTTTAACGCTCGTAACTTTCTTGTCAATAAAATTGAAAATGAAACTGCCTTTCACCGAAAAGTAAACTTGTCGATATCCAGGAAGAATGAACTGGCTTCACCCTTATCAGAATTTCTGGGTGTTGTTGTGGTAGCAGTAATACTTTTCTATGGCGGACAAATAGCCATGTCCGGTAATAGTGAATTGACGCCGGCTGCTTTTCTGGTGTTCATAACGTACTATGCCTCACTGCTTCAGCCAGCCAAAAATTTTTCCAATGGAATTACTTCGTTGCAAAAAGGTACGGTTTCCGCACAACGCATATTCGATATAATTGATATTGAACCTTTGGTAAAAGATAAACCGAATGCAGAAAGTATCCATGCGTTTAAAGAAAGCATTGAGTTTAAGAACGTAAGTTTTGCTTATGAACGTGAATCCGTTTTGAAACACATTAACCTTAAGATCGAAAAAGGAAAGACAATTGCCCTGGTCGGTCCATCCGGCGGAGGTAAATCAACGCTTGCTGATCTGGTACCCAGATTTTATGATCCAACGGATGGCGCGGTCTTACTGGATGGCAAGTCATTGACCGATTATAAACTGGAAAATGTACGCAGCCTCATTGGCGTGGTGACGCAGGAATCTATTCTTTTTAATGACACCATATTTAACAACATAGCCTTCGGTCGTGAGGATGCCAAAGAAGAAGATGTGATCAATGCAGCTAAAATTGCCAATGCCCATTCCTTCATTATGGAAACTGAAAATGGCTATCAAACGATAATTGGTGAGCGTGGTTCAAAGTTATCGGGCGGCCAACGCCAGCGTTTAAGCATAGCCCGTGCAGTTTTAAAGAATCCACCCATATTGATCCTGGACGAAGCAACCTCAGCGCTTGATTCTGAATCGGAAAGACTGGTACAGGATGCTTTAACCAACCTGATGAAGAACCGGACCTCCATTGTGATAGCCCACCGGCTAAGCACCATTCAGCATGCAGACGAAATCGCTGTGATACAAAACGGTATAATCATTGAACAGGGTGGTCACGATGATTTGATTTTAAAGGACGGCCTTTACAGGAAGCTGAATGAAATTCAACGGATATAGATTTTCTTCATAGTAGACGCTGGGTTTGCTTTCAAATTAAGTTTTTTACTCTAACTTTAGTCCTGCCAAGTCTGGTACCTTAAAATCAGGCCACTCACATGAATAGAAACAGACTGATATTTTATAGTGTCTTTGGATTGTTCCACATTGGTCTATTGATTTTCACTACCTATGTAGATACACAAAAGGATGATTTCGCCTTTCTTAGCAAACTTCTTTCCTGGATACCGTTAACGAAATACCTCGCCATATTTGGTCTTCTCTTATTTCTGACCGATGTGGCCTGGTCCTATTGGGTGAATAAAAAACATGAACAAGAAAAAACCTCTCTCCACGATGAACTTACTACACTCAAAGCGAAGCTTTTCGACTTTCAGGAGGACGCAAAAAAAGTTACTCCACCACCTCAGTCAAAAGAAATCAAGTAAGCTTTTTAAATTAACGTAAACATGCTGGCCAAGACTTTTGGCAGCGCCGTTCACGGCGTTGATGCCAGAACGATCACTATTGAAGTGAACGTAGGACAAGGATTACATTTCTATATGAGTGGCCTGCCGGATAGCGCTGTTAAGGAAAGCGAACATCGTGTAGAGTCTGCACTGAAAAATAATAAATATTATATGCCGCGTGAGAAGACTGTGGTCAATCTTGCGCCGGCAGATATACGTAAAGAAGGATCATCTTATGATCTTCCCATTGCGCTGTGCATTCTAAAAGCTTCAGGCCAGATTCAAGCTTCAATGCTGGATCAATATGTAATTATGGGTGAGCTGGCGTTGGATGGTACGTTGCGTCCCATCAAAGGAGTTTTACCCATTGCTATTCAGGCACAGAAGGAAGGGTTCAAAGGTTTTATCTTACCCAAAGACAATTCACGCGAAGCGGGCATTGTAAATGGTCTCAATATTTTTCCTGTAGCACATTTGAAAGAGGCGGTTGAATTTTTAAATGGAAAAACATCCATCGAACCGGTAAAAGTTGATGCGAAAGAAATGTTCTCGGCGCGAATGAATCATTACGATTTTGATTTCAAAGATGTGCAGGGCCAGGAAAATATCAAGCGGGCGCTGGAGATTGCTGCAGCCGGTGGGCATAACGTTATTATGATCGGTCCGCCGGGTGCAGGAAAAACAATGCTGGCGAAACGGTTGCCAACTATTCTTCCTCCGCTTACTTTGAATGAAGCGCTTGAAACAACGAAGATACATTCCGTGGCGGGTCGCTTAGGTCGTGATGCAACGTTAATAACTACCCGGCCATTCAGAAGTCCTCATCACACAATCTCAGATGTAGCACTGGTCGGCGGGGGAGGTATTCCTCAGCCGGGAGAAATTTCACTGGCGCATCATGGTGTTTTATTTCTTGATGAACTGCCAGAGTTTAAACGAACCGTGTTGGAAGTCATGCGCCAGCCGATGGAAGATAGAAAGGTAACGATTTCGCGCGCTAAAGTTTCGCTTGACTACCCTGCAAACTTTATGTTGATCGCGAGTATGAATCCCTGCCCGTGTGGTTTTTATAATCACCCGGAAAAGGAATGTGTTTGCGGGCCCGGGGTTGTGCAACGATACCTCAGCAAAGTAAGTGGTCCGTTACTTGATCGGATTGATCTTCATGTTGAAGTTGTCCCCGTAAGCTTTGACGAGATGACTGCGCGAAGAAAATCTGAAACCAGCGAAGACATTCGTGATCGTGTAGTAAGGGCGAGAGAAATACAATCGCAACGATTCAAAGATCATCCTATTTATTGTAACGCCATGATGCCCTCCAACCAGGTGAAAGAAATTTGCCCCATCAATGAAACAGGTAATTTATTACTTAAAACTGCCATGGAACGATTAGGCCTTTCAGCAAGAGCTTATGATCGTATTCTTAAAGTATCAAGAACCATTGCTGATCTTTCCGGTATGGAAGAAATACAGGTTGAACATTTGGCGGAAGCAATTCAATATAGGAGTTTGGATAGAGATGGGTGGGCAGGATGATATTTTTTCTTCAATACGATCGAAAATTTTGAACCGTAACCTTTGAGATTTTAAGAACTAAAAAATGATCTATGTCCAAGAGCCTGGCCATACCCGATGACGTGGTAATCAGTAAAATTTACCTAGAAGCCATCTCAAAAATACATACGTCATGTTGAGCGGTAGCGAGACATTCTCTGTTCATGAGGAGGTTATTCTCTAGTCACCAATGACAACTTTTTTTTGACCCGAAAGGTTTTAGACGCTATCACTCTTCGAAGCACGTCATCCCGCGTCACTAAGCTTCCCATGAAATGATCACTTTACTCGCGGGATCCCGTTTCTGCGAACGATAACAAGGTGATGCATTTTCACTGAGATGCGATATTCGGAGGGACCAATTTAGCAGGCATCTCCAAATCAGTTGCGTGGGTCTATTTTGACGAGCTGATGGGGGATGCCGATAAATATCGGGATGACGGCTTCGAAGGCGCCCCATAAATACTACTAATGAACAACCTCCTTTGTCATTTCAACTTTTTGAGCCACCAGATTTTTGATTTTTGAGATGGCTTCTAATAAGAAATCATAAAGTGATGTTGGATGTTGACCTTGCAGAACTTTACCAGGTTGAAACAAAGCGACTCAACGAGCAGGTAAAACGGAATGTGGATAGATTTCCGGAAGACTTTATGTTCCAGTTAACGGATAAAGAATGGGAATCTTTGAGGTCGCAATTTGCGACCTCAAAGAGGGGCAGAGGAGGCAGAAGGTACGCCCCTCTTGCATTTACTGAGCATGGCATTTTAATGTTGTCCAGTGTTTTGAATAGCGAAAGAGCCATACAGGTGAATATTCAGATCATGAGGATTTATACAAAACTGAAAGGCATGCTGATGGATCACAAAGACATTCTTTTAAAGTTGGAGAAGTTAGAGCAAAAAGCGAGCAAGCATGACGAGAATTTCAGTGTAGTCTTCGTACCTAAAAGAGTTACTGAACCCGAAATCCGAACCTCTGCGCAAGATTGGTTTTAAGCGCACGGATGAAGATTAGCATAAGTGAGGATTAGTTGCTGAGTAAGATGGCATTTTTGTCGGCGATGAACAGACTCTGATTCATAGACACGTGCACCTCATCATTTTCCATCACACTTTGTCAGATCAATATCCTTTAACATCAACATCATGTAATTCATCACTTGATAACCTCCATGCTCACTATTAAAATAAAACTTAGCGGAACTGTGCCCTTTCACCAACAAGTCTGCTGCACGTTAAGAACTCGTGCAACCTTTTTCCAAAACCAATGAAAATAAAAAAATATGGATTTAATGGAGTATGTAGTTTTGCTGGTGAAGAACACCAACAAAGGACATAGGGCGCATAAGACGTGTGCCAATCTGAAAGACGGCGCGATCATTGGATATCAACAGTAATAAAAAAAGCCGGGTTAACCGGCTTTCTGGTTTTTAGGGCATTATATAAATCTCAAGATCTATTCGATCTGGAAACTCATGCGTTTTAGTTACAAGCATAACGAAGGTTTGACCGTTTTCATTTGTTAAACGATAACCATTCTCAATTACAGAGACAAGCTCATCTTTAAACGGTTTATTCTTTCCATGCATTTTAAATCCTAATTGTTCAATTAACCCATGAACATCGCTCATTGAATTCGTATAAAGTCCTATTGTTTCGTGATCACAGATATCATCAAGAGTAACATACTCTTTATTTAATTGACTCCATTCATAAACTCTATCAATACCATTAACCTCCGCACCCATTGCCACCATATTATGTATTGGTGATTTGTTATTTGATGGAGGTGTACCATCGATTATAGTAAGTATCTCTCTAAATGTTCTTCCAATTAAAGCCTCGCTTGGTACATTTTGAGCGACAGTTACAATTTGCATAGCTACCATGAGTAGCATGATTAATGCGATTTTTTTCATTATATGTTTTTGTTTTTGAAAGTTACCTTGTTAATGTGAACCAATATGGTTTTCTTTTAAATCCGTTTGGTCTTATGATAATTGAGTCGCCAGTTATCTCATACGAACAAATCACATCTTCCTCACCAGCCGTTGCCACTAAATGGCTTTTGATATTCTTCGAATTCAAAGTAAAATGTGTTATCATTATTGAAGTGCACCTTGACATTAACCTACTCATCTGATTCACTGCCTCTGCCATGCAGTTTCCAGTCTCCATAAAATATCTCTTCCCCTTTAGATGTGCATCCTGTTAAAATAACAACCAATGAAATATAAAATACTAACTCTATATCATTTTGTGAGTTGTTTTTAATGTTTTGTTTTATGATGCCTTGTACCATACCACCGATCTCAGGTTAGGAAAGTTATCAATGGAGATTATCACTATATAGTTGTCTGGTGTTAAGAAGTGACTCTCAAATCTTTTTGATTTTAGAACTTTCCATTTGTTAAGTATTGCATATTGAAAATAAGGACTCACATCAAAAGAACCAATAAACCCGTCTTCGGTATTGCTTCGAAGAATAAACACATTGTCGCTTCTTATGAATAATTCGATATCGTATTGTTTGAATGATAATCCACCATCCCCTGTTGAAGAAGAGAATGTGAATCCATATTTTTCAGGCGAATTGGAGCTTCTGTTTATTGAGGTAAAATCATCATACTTAAAATCATCATATGGAAGTAATGGCTCTCCTTCTCTTGGGGGCGGAAGGCCTCCGAATGGCTTATCTGTGTCAAAAAAATTACCATTATCATTAATCCACGCGCTTAATGAATCAATAACCTTGTCCCTCGCTATTAATTCACTTTTGTATTTGTTTTCACATGACGTGAGAACTGCTAATAGAATGAATATAGATGTGTATATTCTTAGTGATACCATTATTAATACTTTAAAATTATTTGCATTCAGTACCAATAGTACCGGAAATATTTTATTTATAATGCTCTCGCTTTCCAACTACCATGCCAACGTAATATTTCAACAGAAACCAACTATTTGTCCGATTTATAGTCCAAATATGAGACGGGAATTTGTTTCCCCTCACCTCTTCCTCCAGTATGATTCGTAAAAATTGTTTTATACTATTCTTCCCTTTTTCACAGATAGGCTATTGGTTTATTTAAGCCTGCTGTGCCTCATCAGGTGAGTCAAAAAATATATCGTTAACTGTGGTTTTTGTTGGTGAACACACAACAAAGGCCGAGTGCGTGAGACTCGTCAAAAACACCACCAAAGGCTAGGAGAATGAAATGGATATAGAAGGCCAAATTAAGGATGGAGTAATTGCCTTCATGCAAAGTCAAGACCCGGCCATTGCCGTAGAAGTTGTGAAGATGCTGGCCGAGATGATGGGTGTAGCTCCTGAGCTTGATCCTTATTCTGATCGGTCACAGGCTGCGACCCCAGCTCAAGGACAACAAGCGCCAATGGCTAGAAATGGCCTAAGGTTCCGTATGTACGCTAAGGGTGGCAAGATTAAGAAGTACGCTAATGGTGGTGATACTGATCCGGATCCTAAGAAGAATCCGGCTCCTGCTGATACCACACAAGCGCCCCCTCCTCCGGTATTGACTGCTGATATTTATGGGAATATTACAGATCAGAGTGTGGTGAATCCTGAGCAACCTAAGTTGCCAGAAGGGCTATATATACCTGGCAATAGGTACACATTAAAGGAGCTTGGCTTGGATGGCAAAAGAAGCAAGCCGATTACTCAGGATGAAATTAATTACAGATTTCATATTAAGAACCAAGAACAGTTGACACCTAGGGTAACGCCAGCATCTTATATAAGAACTAAAAAGTAAAACAAAAGCCGGTTAACTGCCGGCTTTATCTTTTTTCATTAAAAATATCTCAAGGTTTATCCACTCGGAAGCCTCATGCATCTTTGATATCCATAACACAATCTCGCCGTCTTTTGATTTTTTTCGGTAATTAGTAATTTCATAAGACCTGTATTCTGTTTTGAACGGCTTATTCTTTCCGTGTTTTTTGAAGCCCAATTCCTTAGCGAGTTTCTCGACATTATCCATTGAGCTAGTCAACAATCCAATAGTCTCGTTATCACACAAATCATCAAGTGAAACTATTTTACCGTCCATTTGTTCCCATGTATAAATCCTATCAACACCATTAACATCTACAGTCATTGTCCATGACTTACGTGGACCCTCGTCTGTAGATTTTACTGTATCAATTTCTGTTATTATTTCTCTGAATGTTTTACCGACCATCACTTCATTTGGTATGCGTTGAGCGATAGTTACAATTTGTGTTGCTACCATAAGTAGCATGATTAATGTGATTCTTTTCATTTTATGTTGTTTGAATTGGTTATTTACTTATTCATTAAGCCTTCTGAATTATAGGACCCTCTTAACCAGTTAAAAATTGTTATAACAAGTCTTGTCATAAGGGTTAGTGATAATATGAACGCAAAAAATAATGAGAATACCCATGATACGCGATATTCATCTTGGGTATAATAATAATCACTATAATTACTCTCGCTGAATAGCAAATTAATCGATATAGCAAATGCCAATACCGGTATGCACATCATTCCAATGACAATTGGTGTGTTGATTAGTAATGATAAAATTTTTCTAAAAAATACATTATAATCCTCGAACCATTTTGGCATGAATGATATATAATCATCTCCATCATTTATTGTTTCTACAGCAAATGATGTAACGTATATAGTTATCGATATTAATGCCATGGATAGAACGAAATCAAATGCCGCATCACCTATGCCTGGTCGGTTGTTATATATCGCGAGGTGTCCAATTGATATCGAAAGGGCAGACACACAGGCCATGATTATTAATAGTATCTTAAGTAGTCTCATTGGTTACTTTAAAATTATTTAGTTATCGGTACTCACGGTACCTAAAATACAACATTCTTAATTTCTTGTGTTCTTGCATTTTCCAACAACCATGCCAGTGTAATATTTTGATTGAAATAACGAATTCATACCTTTTAAATTCCAGATATGAGACGGGAATTTGTTTCCCCTCACCTCTTCCTCCAGTATGATTCGTAAAAATTGTTTTATACTATTCTTCCCTTTTTCACAGATAGGCTATTGGTTTATTTAAGCCTGCTGTGCCTCATCAGGTGAGTCAAAAAATATATCGTTAACTGTGGTTTTTGTTGGTGAAGAACACCAACAAGGGCCGAGCCTTAAAATGCTTCGGTCGTTCCTTATTTGGTTTAGATTCTTCTGACATAGCGAGGGAGTTTTAAGGAGATTAAAGATAGAATTTTTGTATAAAAAGTAGTATCCCTGTTGGTACAAATTCATATTTTGCAACGAGATGAAAATATTAAAGGACTTTGTCAGAATGTTATTTAATCTTCCAGAAGATGAACCTGTAAGTAATGGTGTAGTTTGCTTTTGTGTTTGGGCTTTTAATATTTCTTATGTGATTTTTGCAAGAATAGGTTAAACAGTAATTAATTTAAATATGGAACCTTTAGAGGAATCATTGGAAAGAACAATCAATAAATTGCAGGAGATCAACACAAAAATTAATGAAGTGCATTCAATCTTGACTACAATTGTTGATCTTATAAACAGAGAAGGGGACAAGGCTTTAATCGAAGACTTAAGAGATAAACATAAAATCGGTGAACTCATTGCTGAACTACGGGCAGTTTATTCTGATTGCGGGATGAGCATACAAACCTTGGATCATTTGCTTTCTTAATTCTACAGCCCTGTATCTTTCAAATTCTTTAGACTAAGCAGCAGTAATAACAGTCCATTGATTGCCAAACTCTTTAACTAACCTGCTTACTCTTGGTAATCGATAATTGGCGTTTACATCAAAATTCAATATCCCCGTATCTTGACGGTAATTGAATATAATCTTTTCATTAGGAAATTCTTTTTGAATTTTGATTTTCATCCCGCTTAAAAGATGTGATTGAATTACTAATTGCATAGGATTAAATTTTAGTTATATTCAAAAATACAAAATTGTCCGCCACGCTCACGCCCTTGTGTTCTTTTCACCAACAAGCCTGCTGTGCGTTGTGTACTTGAAGAACACCAACAAAGGGACGTGGTTTAAGATTCCGTATGTATGCCAAGAGTGGTAAGATACGTAAGCAGAGGTCAGTGCGTTTGTTGGTGAAGAACACACAACAAAGGTGCTTGCGACTCGTCAAAAACACCAACAAAGGTTAGAGTGGAAGTGGTGACGATGCTTGCTGAGATGATGGGTGTAGCTCCTGAGCTTGATACCTATTCTGATCAGCCAGCGACACCAGCACCGGCACCCGGAGTACCAATGGCTAGAAATGGTCTAAGGTTTCGTATGTATGCTAAGGGTGGCAAGATTAAGAAGTACGCTAATGGTGGTGATACTGATCCAGATCCTAAGAAGAATCCGGCTCCGGCTGATACTACGCAAGCTCCGCCCCCTCAGGTGTTGACTGCTGATATTTATGGGAATATTACTGATCAGAGTGTTATTGATCCAACACAGCCGCCAGTACCAGAAGGACTAATTATACCAAAAGGGTATACACTAGAAAAGCTTGGTCTTGGTGGAAAAAGAAGTAAACCAGTTACTCAAGCTGAGATAAATAATAAATTTGTCATTGACAGGCAAAATGTTAATACGATCAAAAGGACGCCAGGTTCGTATGTATACGATACCAAGAAATAATAAGAAGCCGGGTAATACCGGCTTATTTTTTTTATTCCTCAATAAGAGCCATTGATATCATGATGTTTGCTGGGGAATAGACACTTCTTGTTATCGTCAGCCATACGTCTCCGTTTTTTGTCTTTCGGTAGTAATTATTAGCTATAATTTCAGACATTTCGGAATCATTAGACCACTCCACCCCGCCTTTCCTTGACTGCTTAAACTTAAAATCATTAGCTATCTTAATAGCATCCTCAGCGTATTTTGTCTTTAGCGTTAATGTGTATCTCTTGCACACGTCATTAATACCAACACTATCTGTTCCTGCTGACCACAAATGAGATCTGGCTATTCCACCAACCGTGTCATCCATCCATATACCTACGCGACTTAGTGTGTTTTCGTTGCCAAGCTGAGTGAGTATATCCCTGAAAGACATTCCAATCATTAACTTATCTTTAGATTGAGCAATTGTTACAATTTGTGTCGCTACGGCAAGTAGCATGATTAATGTAATTCTTTTCATTTATGTTGTTTGAATTGGTTGATTATAACGTTATCATTTTGTCACTAGAAAACATATACCCATCTATTTTATTAAAAATAATTATAACAATAATAATCCCGCTTTTTATATCCCTTGATACTGAAACGTCAAATTCAAATCCATTATAATCGGTTAGCGTTTTATCAATTATTCCGATTGAATTTTGCGAGATATCTGGTGTTCTTGTGGATACTGTTTTTAGTAGTATATTTTCTTTGAATACCGAAGATCTTATTATAGCATCGTCGTTTGATATCTCTAGCGACATAGTTTGATTTCTTAAATCATCAGTGACCTCGTATTTATGTGTATCGGTATTTAGTTCTATCTTAAATAAATTATACCCGGATAAAAAGTATCTATTTTGTGATAGTGACATTAATGGTGTAAGTATCAGCAATAGAGTGATTATGTTTCTCATTTTTTTTGCATTCATTAAAATTGTTTAGTTATTGGTACTCATAGTGCTTAGAAATGAATTTATTTAAAGATGATCACTAGAATATAAATAATAACAATGGGCCATGTTATTGCGAATATAAATGCCATTACATGGGAGGCCACTACATAAAAAACAATTGCAGCGGCTATTATCAAGACTATCCTGATAACAGAAATCAATGTAGATATTGCTTTATTTTCCATGTTCTCGCATTTTCCAACAACCATGCCAGTGTAATATTTCGATTGAAATAACGAATTCATCCTGATTATATTCCAAATATGAGACGGGAATTTGTTTTCCCTCACCTCTTCCTCCAGTGTGATTCGTAAAATTTTTTTTATATTATTCTTTCCTTTGTCACAAATAGGCTATTGGTTTATTTGAGATTGTGCCTCCGAAAGGTAGAGTTAGTCCCTCGCGCCTGTCGATAAAAGTATTCATACAATCTTAAGAACCCTTGATAGAGAAAGCAGTTGAGGAGGTTGATTCAAAGGAATATGAAGGGACTGAGGAACTAAAAAATTCTATCATAAAAAAATAAGGGATCAACTTTTTAGTTGACCCCTTTTTCATCATTTGTTAGAAGAATTGTTTTATTACTTCTAACAAGAAAGCGAGTGCGATAATTAGTTCAGCAATCCCGCGAACTTATATGGACACCTTTAAAGAGCAGTACAAAAATCCTGCAATAAGATTTGGTTATACCTTCATTGAAATATTTCCCGTGGGATTGATTGTGACTTTAATCAGTTCTTTACTGCTTAAGCGAAAACAGTTTTTGCCAGCATAAGTCTGGTGTCAGTTATCAGTTAATAGTAAATTGTGAACAAACCTTTAACCAATAACAATTAACCGATAACTGATAACCAACTCAGAATTCAATTATAAAAGTTGTCCCCTTATCCACTTCACTTTCAGCATAAATCTGGCCACCCATGGTTTCAATTTGTGTTTTGGTCAGGAACAATCCAACACCTCTTGCTTCTTTATGGTCATGGAAAGTTTTGTGCATACCAAATAGTTTATCGCCGAAACGCTCTAAGTCAATACCCTGGCCGTTATCTTTTACCTTGAGTATAGTACGACCTTTACTAACACTACTTGAGAAATAAATTTCCAGCGGCCTGTTTTCTGAGCGGTACTTCACTGCGTTGCTCAACAGGTTTTGAAAGATACTTTCCAAATAAGTTTTTGGATAATGAATCTTTGGTGCCTCATTAAAATCATACGTAACATTAGCACCGCATTGAATAAGATTTCCTTCCAATGATTGTACAACTTTGTCCAGCACGTCTTTAAAGCGTAGTTCTACTTTATCAATGGAAGTGCTCTTTTTAATTTTAAGCGTATCCATGAGTTCGTTCATGGTCTCCCGTAAATTTCCGGAAGTGTTTTTCAGCTTTCCAAAAATTAACTTGAAATCTTCCAGTGAACTGTTTTCATTCAGAAATGACAATAGTGCTTGTATATTTCCAACAGGCGATCGCAGGTTATGCGAAATAATGTGAGCAAACTCATCGAGTTGCCGGTTCTGTTCTTGTAGCTTTGAGGTAATAGACTCCAGGTTATCCCTTGAATGAAGAAGTTCTTCTTCAGCGCGCTTGCGTTCTGTTATATCAAGAGCGGCAGAATAAATAATCTTTCGTTCCAGGTCTGCAGAAGAAGTCCAAAGAAGCCATCGGTAGGTGCCATCTTTGCATTGATAACGGTTCTCGAAACTGACTACGTCATTACCTTCCGAGGTGGCCTTCGCCATGGATAAAGTTCGCTCATGGTCATCAGGATGAACAAATTCCAGGTAGGGACGTGACAAAAGTTCTTCAACAGACCAACCTAATATTTTTTGCCAGGCAGGATTTACTTTCGTGAAGTAACCATCAAAATTTGCCAGGGCGTAAAAGCTTAATGTGTTATTAAATATTCTAAAGTTCTCGTTGGAGACACGCATTAATTCATCTTCTGCTTTTTTGCGTGCGGTTATATCACAGATAAATCCTTCAATCCACAGCAATTGATGATCACTGTATACGCCTATTCCATGTTCTTCCATCCATCGCAGCTCACCAGAGTGATGCTTTATACGGTAAATGAGATGAAAGTTTTGCTTTGAAGCCAAAGCTTCATCCACGGAATTGCGAATCATTACAGTATCGTCCGGATGAAAAAGATCAGTGAAGTGAATGTCACCTGCTAAAAATTCTTCTTTTGAATAACCTGTTACCTCTACAACACGATCATTCAGATAAAGCATGGTATACTTCTGATCGTTATTGCACAAGTAAATAAAGCCAGGAATATTTTCGGCAAGCATCCTGAATTTTTGCTCGCTTTCTTTTAATGCAAACTCGGCTTTTTTACGGTCCGTGATATCATGAATGCTGATGGAAACACGTTTGGTAGATTGTCCTTTGTCGAGGATGAGAGAATATTTTGCATTGAACCACCGTTGATCGCCTTCAGCAATGGATTTGTATTCAAGGTTATGTGATTGACCTGTGTGAATTACTTTCTTCAATATTTCATCAAACGGTCTTGCAAATTTTTCTCCATATAACTCAGATAAAGTTTTGCCAAGAATTTCTTTCTTGGGAAGAAAAAGAAGCTTTTCATCCTTTGCCCATGCGTTAAGGTATCGGCCTGACTCATCCACTTCATACAGAATGTCATCTAAAGAGCTTACGACTGCCCGAAGATGCGATTCTGATTCCTTTATTTTCTCGTTTGCGTTTTTTTGTTCGGTTATATCGGTAGCGATACCAGCATAACCAATGAGTTGATCATGATCATCGTACAATGCTGATATGGAGAGAATCACGGGAAAACGCGTTCCATTTTTACGTACATAAGTCCACTCTCTGCGATCTGCCTTTCTTGTAATGCGCGCTCTCGTCACAAATGAGGCAAATCCAGGTTCAACGACCGTTCCCAACTCTGTACTCAATTCGTGCGTGTGCTGTATTATCTCATCAAGGTCGTGAAATATTACGGGTGTGAATCGTCCGATAACATCATCGGCGTCATAGCCAAGCATTATTTCAGCAGCACGATTAAAGCTTGTTATGATTCCATCAGGGTTAGTTGAAATGATGGAGAGTTCAGTAGCGCTTATTATTGCTTCCTGAAGACGATAAGCTTCCGATAAAGCATTAAGGAACTTATCTTCCTGTAAGAACGAGCTATCGAAAGGTATTTTCTCCATTTACACTAAGTAGGAATTTTTAAATTTATGATTAAGGAATGAGATACAACTGCGAAAATTGTTCAAAGCATACCATATTCTTACATCTCGTAAGGAAATATTGAAAATCAAAAAAATCACACCTAAGCGAAGTTCCTTTGACGTTTTGCTTCGAAAATCACTACCGCGGCAGCGGTCGAAACATTCATTGAATCAATTTTTCCTCCCATTGGAATAATGATATTACTGGTAGACTGTTCAACCCAGGTATCCGATAGGCCAATAGCCTCCGTTCCCATTACAATGGCGCTGGGTTTTGAAAAATCAATTTCGTGGTAAGGTTTTGAGGCTCTTAAATATGTACAGTAAATCTTAATGTTGTTCTTTACCAGCCAGGCTATTGTTTCTTCGGAAGTCGCTGCTGCAATTTGATTCGTAAACACACACCCAAGGCTTGAGCGAATTACATTGGAATTGTAAAAATCGGTTTGGGGATCACAAATTATAACGGCATCGATTCCGGCGGCGTCAGCGGTTCGAAGAATAGCCCCAAGATTTCCGGGTTTTTCAACGGATTCCAAAACCAGGATTAGTGGATTGCCAGTTAGCTTTATTTCATCAAGTCGATGTACTTTCTGTTCGGCTACCGCGACTATTCCTCCAGAATTTTCGCGTATAGCAATCTTATCAAACACCTCCCTGGAAACAGGGATAAGCAGTTTATCCTCGATTTTCAACCTTTCGACTTCATTTCGCGTTATCAACTCTTCGCAGAAGAAAAGATTGCCAATTTTGTAGTTTGCCTCCAGCGCAAGACTAATCTCTTTTTTTCCTTCTATAACAAACAGGCATTGTTTCTTTCGTTCGCGTGGTTTCTCCAACGCAATCAGACTTTTTATTTTGGGATTGTGGTGACTGGTAATGAGTTGGTGCATGAGGAAGTTTAGGGTTTAAAGTTCAAAGTTTAAGGTTTTAAATTCAAAGTTTACTTCGAAATTTCTGGTTTGGAATACAGATCATTTAACTTTAAACCTTAAACTTTAAACATTAGACTCCCGTTGAAACTCTCTCTCCTTTACCCTTCTTCATGGAAAGATTATGAGCTGATCGATTCTGGCGACGGCGAGAAACTTGAACGATTTGGGAAGTACACATTAATACGTCCGGAGCCACAGGCAATCTGGAGTAAAGTTTTAACGGATGAGGAATGGAAGAAACTTTCGCATGCACGGTTTGATCGCGAACAGAAAGATAAATTCCGATTCACTGATGATATAAAAGGAGGATGGATTAAAAAACCTGGCATGGAAGAAAGCTGGAACATCTCCTACGCTTTCGATGATCTTTCCATCCAGTTGCGCTTAGCCCTTACGGGATTCGGCCATGTAGGAATTTTTCCGGAGCAGGGACAGAACTGGAATTACATTTTTGATACAATAAAAAATTGGCCGGTTAAAAATCCCCGCGTATTAAATCTTTTTGCTTATACCGGCGCAGCGTCTGTCGTTGCTAAATATGCAGGAGCAGATGTAGTGCATTGTGATGCTTCACGGCCCGGTATTAATTGGGCAAATCAAAACATGCAATTAAATCGATTAAGTGATATTCGATGGGTGTATGAAGATGCGTTGAAGTTTGTAAAGCGTGAAGTAAAACGTGGAAATAAATACAACGGCATTATCATGGACCCTCCACCGTATGGCCGCGGACCCGAAGGAGAGAAGTGGACGTTACAGGAAAAGCTGAATGAATTGATTCACATGACAAGTGAGTTGTTAGAAAAGAAAAACTGTTTTTTTATTCTGAGCACATATGCAGTGGGTCTTTCGCCCATCGTTGGACTTAATGTAGTGCAAACGCATTTCAATGTTGAGAATATTGAGTGTGGTGAATTCTTTTTAAAATCGAAACACAAACGCGATTTACCGATGGGTACATTCCTCCGGTTCAAAGGGTGATTTTAGAACACAATTTTGGAGAAATTTTTATAGCTCCTTTTGATGTTTATCTCGATGAGGATAGCAACGTGGTTCAACCAAATATTTTATTCATTTCATCAGAAAGAAGTCACATAGTTAAAGAGGATGCTGTTCACGGCGTTCCCGACTTAATCCTGGAAATACTCTCTCACAGTTATGAAGAATATGATTTGATCAAAAAGAAAGAACTCTACGAAAAGTTTGGCGTGAAAGAATATTGGGTGATCAATCCGGATACAAAAGAATCAACCGGTTTCTTTCTGAAAGATAGAAAATATAGTTCGCCTGAAAATCTTAAGGCTTCCATCAGGTCGGCATTATTAAATCACGAATTTTATTTCTGAATAAGCAGAAAGCGCCACACTTACTGCTGCTTTAAGCTTTTTGCATTAAGCTCACCAAAAAAGTCTATCTTTGCGCCTCAATTCAGGAAAACAAGGGAATTTTAAGTATTTATGGAGGCTGACAAGATAAGAAATATTGCCATTATAGCGCACGTTGACCATGGCAAGACTACGTTGGTGGACAAATTATTAATGGCTGGCAAGCTTTTCAAGGACCATGAAAATCCCGGCGAATTGATCATGGATAGCAATGATCTTGAAAGAGAACGCGGTATTACCATTCTCGCCAAGAACGTTTCCGTTCATTATAAAGACTATAAGATCAATGTTATCGATACACCTGGTCACAGCGATTTCGGTGGAGAGGTGGAACGCGTGTTGAATATGGCGGACGGTTGTTTGTTGCTGGTAGATGCCTTTGAAGGCCCCATGCCTCAAACACGATTTGTATTACAAAAAGCTCTTCAGTTGGGATTGAAACCGATTGTGGTTATCAACAAAGTCGACAAGAAAAATTGTACACCCGATGAAGTACATGAACAGGTATTTGACCTGATGTTCCAGTTGGATGCTACAGAAGATCAGCTTGACTTTCCAACATTTTATGGTTCAGCAAAACAAGGTTGGATGAGCACCGATTGGAAGAAGCCGACGGAAGATATAACATCGCTTCTGGATGGTATCGTGCAATACATTCCGGCGCCAAAGGTAGAACAAGGTACGCCTCAGTTGTTGATTACTTCACTTGAATATTCTTCTTACATAGGACGAGTAGCCATTGGTCGCATGCATCGCGGAAGCTTAAAGTCTGGGCAACCGGTCGCCATGGTTAAGCGTGATGGTAAAACAATCGCGAAAGCAAGGATTAAAGACCTCTATGTTTTTGAAGGTTTTGAAAAACAAAAAGTAGATGTAGTAGCGTCGGGAGAAATTGCAGCAATTGTAGGACTGGAAGGTTTTGAAATTGGCGATACGGTAACTGATCCTGAAAAACCCGAAGCGCTTAAATCCATAGCCATCGATGAACCAACGATGAGCATGCTCTTCACCATTAACAATTCTCCATTCTATGGTAAGGAAGGAAAATATGTTACGTCACGGCACATCAAAGACCGTTTGGATAAAGAGTTAGAGAAGAATCTTGCGCTTCGCGTAGGGGATACCGGATCTGCTGATAGCTTCACAGTTTACGGACGCGGTGTACTACACTTATCTGTGTTGATTGAGACGATGCGGCGTGAAGGCTACGAGTTACAAATTGGTCAGCCACAAGTTGTCTTTAAAGAAATTGATGGTGTTAAGTGCGAGCCCGTTGAAGAGCTTACAATTGATTTACCAGAGATAGATGCCGGAAAAGCAATTGAGTCAGTATCAATTCGTAAAGGTGAAATGACGAACATGGAACCTAAAGGAGACCGGATGATTTTGAAATTCAATATTCCATCGCGTGGAATTATTGGGTTGAGGAATTATTTACTGAACGTAACAGCCGGCGAAGCGATCATGACGCACCGCTTTAAAGAATATCAACCTTACAAAGGAGAAATTCCAGGTCGCATCAACGGATCATTAATTGTAATGGAGCAAGGTGAAGCTATTCCATACAGCTTGCATAACTTACAAGACAGGGGAAAATTCTTCATCGATCCGGGTGAACCTGTATATGAAGGCCAGGTAATCGGTGAACACATTCGCGCTGGTGATCTTGTTATCAATGTTACCAAGACTAAAAAGCTTACCAACATTCGCGCTTCCGGTTCGGATGAAAAAATGCGCATTGCTCCCGCCATCAAGTTTACGCTTGAAGAAGCACTTGAATACATTCAGAGCGATGAGTATGTGGAGGTAACACCGAAGTCAATTCGCTTGCGTAAAATTTATCTTAATGAGAATGAGCGCAAGCGCGAACGCAACAGAGCATTAAGCACAAATTAGTGTTATGTCATATTTGAGTTGACGGTTCATCCATCGCTTGCCCCTAGCCCCTAAAGGGGAAACAGCGCGCAGGAATGCCCCTTTAGGGGTTAGGGGCTGCGTAGGAGACATGAAACTTTATTGTTGATACGATAGTTAAAACCCTCCAAGGGTTTGGTTTGATCATTTACTTTCTGAGTAATCGCGCCATATAAAAACCATCGAAGCCTTCCGATGGCCACGTGTTGTGTTCTTCTGTCAATTCAAAATCATTCATTTTACTTTGAAGAAAATTTTCAACCTGCTTTACATTTTCTGCAGGAAGAATACTGCATGTAGCGTAAACAAGTTTCCCTCCGGGCTTTACCATCGCGCTGTAATCATTAAGTATTTGTGATTGGAGCAAGCTTACCTTGTCGATAAATTCCAATGATAACTTCCATTTCGCATCCGGGTTTCGTTTTAAAACACCCAGTCCTGAGCAAGGTACATCCAGGAGCAAGCGGTCAGCCGATGCGGATTGTCGCTTAATAATTTTAGAGGAATCAATCAATTTTGTTTCAAGATTGCTGATACCTGCTCTTCGCGCACGCTTCTGTAATTCATCCAGTTTCCATTGTTCAACATCAAGTGCGAGGAGGCGGCCTTTGTTCTTCATCAGCGCTGCAAGGTGAAGTGTCTTTCCGCCAGCTCCTGCGCAAGCATCGATCACACGCATGCCCGGCTCTACCTGGAGAAAAGGTGCTACAAGTTGTGAGGCTGCGTCCTGAACTTCAAATAGACCATCCTGGAAAGCTTTTAATTTGAAAACATTTTGTCTCACTTTTAAAATCAGTGCGTCAACAAAATCGGGAAGAGGCTCTGCTTCAACTCCTTCATCTTTCAGTTTTTGCTGAAGATCTTCCTTTGTGGTCTTTATTGTATTGACGCGAAGAACAACGGAAGCTTCTTCGTTAAGAGATTCCAATTCAGTGCTCCATCGTTCACCGAGTTCGTTGTAACCCAGATCATCAAGCCAGTCGGGAATGGACTGCCTTATCTTTCTTGTTCCTTCTAATTCTTTACGACGTTGAAATATTTTGGCTTCGTCAAGGTTTTGAAATTCAGACCAGCCGGGAAGTTGTACACCTCTCAATCTGAAATAAGTCGCTATTAGATTCCAGAAATCTTCAGGTTCACTTTCTGAGATTTCCATCAGCCATCGGTACCACCGAACAATGTCATACGATGTTTCAGCAATAAACCGCCTGTCGCGAGCGCCCCACTTCGGATTTTGCTTCAGTATTTTTTCAATGACCTTATCGGCATATTTCTTTTGAACAAAGATCAGTTCCAATGCCTGGACAACAGCTTCGGTAGTGGTGCGGTGTAATTTCACGCGGCAAGATAAAAACACGCGATCGAACAGAAGGTATTTTAAGGAATGTTTTTATATTGATTATCAATGTTGTCCGACTTGTTCAGGGGATATGGATGCAAGTGAGTAGAATCAGTGACTTTGACAAACCAGGAAGCGTGAAAGAGATGCAGGAGATTTTCCTGATTTTGAAAACAATAGAAATAGAATAACTAACCATTACCATTAACATGAAGAGAAGAAATTTCTTACAAAAAGGATTAGCAGCTACTGCTTCCGCATTTGTTGCCGGTGAAACATTTGCCAAGAGCTCAAATGAGTCTGTAAAAATTAGCACTCAACAAGGGAAGACCTTTAATTTAAACTATGCACCACACGATGGAATGTTCGCCAATCATGCAGGCAAAAATTTTATTGACCAGATAAAATTTATGCACGAGCAAGGCTTTCGTGGTATAGAAGACAATGGATTATTAGGGCGACCAAAAGAAGAGCAGGAAAAAATTGGAAGCGAACTCGCACGGTTAGGAATGACTATGGGTGTTTTTGTCATTGACGGTGGTGACAATTGGAAGGTATCGTTAGCAACCGGTAAGCAAGAGTTTGTTGATACTTTTGTCAAAACTTGCAAGGTAAGTGTCGAAGCAGCCAAGCGCGTAAATGCAAAATGGCTGACAGTTGTGCCTGGTTATTTTGAACGCAACCTGCCAATAGGAATTCAAACATCGAATGTGATTGCTGCTTTAAGAAAGGGGGCTGAAATTTTGGAACCTCACGGATTAATCATGGTACTTGAACCATTGAGTGATAATCCTGATCTGTTTCTTCGTCATTCCGATCAGACCTATATGATTTGTAAAGCTGTGAATAGTCCGTCGTGTAAAATTTTGTATGACATCTACCACATGCAAAAGAACGAGGGTCATCTTATTCCGCATATCGAAATGTGCTGGGATGAGATTGCCTACTTTCAAATTGGTGACAATCCCGGAAGAAAAGAACCTACAACAGGCGAAATCAATTATAAGAATATTTTCAAGTACATCTACAACAAAGGCTATCGCGGTATCATGGGCATGGAACATGGCAATGCGCTTCCTGGAAAAGAGGGTGAACTTGCCCTTATAAAGGCGTATCGTGAAACGGATAGTTTTCTATGATGAAGTGATTTGAATCCGCAGACAAATCGATTTGATCATCGTATCAGTAATCATGTTTAGTCTAAATTAGTGCTGTTGAATTTCGTCAATCGAAACATGAAGCCAATCTTTTTTTATTGCATTGCTTTTTTCTCATCACAATTATTGACAGGGCAGATCCTTGACAATCTTAAAAAGATGGGCGAGGATAAGGCAAAGAAAACCCTCTCGAAAGCCGGAAATGCTTTGTTAAAAGATATGGACAAAGCGCGTGCAGAATTTGATTCTACTGATTTTGATTACGCCATATTGTTGAGTGATAACTCAGGTTTGTTTGATGTAAAAGAGAAAGGTGAGTTCAACGCAAAGTTCGGAACATGGAGTAATCTCGTTACATCCTATTACAAGAATACTGAATTTACTGATGTTGAAAATGCGCGCTTCAATCTGGAGATGGGTGAATTGGGTTATGCATCCGGAAAATTCAGTTATGCAGATAATCGTTTTAAAACAGCAAAAGCACTCTTCGAAAAGAGTGGTTTATCGAATGATATAGGATACATTAAAGTTATCGCCAATCAAGGGCTACTCTATGCAACGATGGGAAGGTTCACACAGGCAGAAGCTTTTACATTAGAAGCTCTTGATCTGAGAAAGGAAAAGTTAGGAGATAAATAGAACAGCTCCGCGAATTATTGAAGGAGGAAAATAACCCGGTAGTGGGCTATGAGACTGATGGAAGACCGATTACACAACAGGATTTTATCAGGAAGATTGAGCAAGCTGAAAAGGAGTATGAGCAGGGAAATTATCAAACAATTGAAAAATTGGAAAAAGAATCAGAGCGCTGGTAGATGAAAAAGTGCTATAGGGTAATCATTCCCCCGGCAGCAAAGGACTCTCTTCGCGACATTATCGAATACATTAAAAAGGACTCACCCTCAAAAAAGATAAACTTTAAACCTTAGACTTTAAACCTTGTGCAAGTCGTGATGATCTCACACGGCCATTTACTTTTAACCATTGCGATACTTCCTTCCAAAAAATCTCTTCTGAGCTTTTTCGAAAAAAACTAAAGTGACCGATCGAATTCAGGTTAATACTTTCAGGCACAATATGCCGGTGTTCAATTTTCAAATTTTGGTAATGACTTAACAGATCTTCAACAGCTTTTAGCGGAGCATATGGATCATCTGAAAAACTATATACCAATGTTGGTTGCTGTAGTGAAGAAAATATTTCTCTCTTATGGGGCAACTCATCGAACATGTAGTTTTTATTTTTTCCCCAGCGTGCCCACTGTAATGCGGCAGCGCCTGGTAAATCTTCAAACAACCCCAGGCTCCGTGCAGGAAAATATCCGAACAATTGTGTAAGCATTGGAATCATCACGTGCCATAGACTCCAGACCTTAAGCAACGTGGTACCTTTGTAGTGTCTCCAGAAAGGTGTTTGTGATCCGATCATTACAAAACTATCTATTGACTGAGATAATTTTGATAGTCCAATAATTTGTCCTCCAATGCTATGACCAACTACTGATATGGAATACAAAGGGTGACGTTGCCTAATGTATTTTATAATTGCACTGAAATCGTCTTCGCCCCACATTAAAATTGAAGCTTCAAAATTCTTAAGCGAACCAAATCGTGATGCGCCGATTCCACGGTAATCGTATGTATATACATGGAAACCTTCACTCGCTAAATAGGCCGCGAAGTGTGCATAGAAGGATTGCTTCACACCCGTTGCCGGATTGATAATGATAACATGACCATTCGGCGCAGCAGGTATAAAATGCCTTGACGATAGCATGTAAAGATCTTTGGTCAGTATTTTTATTTCAGTCATCATGAGTTTCAAAACCTTCGGCACAAAAAGTTGAGATGACAATTACTCTCATTCGCAGACTTGTCCCCCGCTGGCGGGGGTTGGGGGTGGTAAAAGATACTCTTCATACAATTAAATTTGTTGTCATTGGTAAAATTCGTGGTGATTCCTTCTCGTAGGATGCAATGTCGCTTCGGTAAATACGGCGCTTTGCGCTAACCGTGTTGCATTAGAATAGGCAGGCCAATAAGATTACATTGACCTTTACGGAGGAAATTGGAAAATGATTGGTTCAATTCATATTTTTTTTACTTGATTAGCAGTTTGTTAAACAAACTGAGCCTTATCTCAGCAAAGAATAATTTAAATCCATCTTGTATGCAGTATAGAATTCTGGGAAAATCTGACGTTAAAGTATCTTCCCTGGCTTTTGGCGCCTGGGCAATTGGCGGTTGGTTATGGGGCGGAGCAGATGAAAAGGAGGCCTTAAAAGCTATCAGGGCTTCGTATGATCTCGGTATAACTACCATCGATACCGCGCCTGCCTATGGATTTGGAAAAAGTGAAGAATTGGTCGCTCAGGCAATGGAAGGTGTGCCAAGAAATTGTTACCAGATTCTCACCAAGTTTGGGTTAGACTGGACATCACAGCAAGGTGAATTTTATTTTGATACAATTGATAATGAAGGTAAGCCGGCAAAGATGTACCGGAATGCCAGGCGAAGCAGGGTGATTAAAGAGTGTGAAGACAGTCTTCGTCGTTTAAAAACTGACTACATCGATCTGTTACAAATTCACTGGTCGGATTCAACAACCCCAATAGCAGAAACAATGTTGGCAGTAAGTGAACTGATGAAGCAAGGTAAAGTTCGTGCAGCGGGTGTTTGTAACTATTCGGCTGAGCAGGTATCAGAAGCACTGCAAACATTAGATATAGTTTCAAACCAGGTGCCGTATAGTATGGTAAGAAGGGATATTGAAAAAGACATTATTCCTCAGGCACTGGAAAAAGGTATGAGCATTTTACCTTACAGTCCTTTGCAGCGAGGATTGTTAACAGGAAAAGTTACCCGCGATTATAAATTCAATGAGGGTGATAATCGCCCCGACTCAAAATATTTTCAGCCGGGTAACCTTGATCGCATTCAGGTATTGATGCGAAAAATAAAACCTATTGCTGACGCGCATAATGCTTCACTTGCCCAAGTAGTTATCAATTGGACCAACTGTCAACCGGCTATGGGATGTGTATTGGTTGGTGCGCGCGATGAAAAGCAGGTAAATGAAAATGCCGGTGCACTTGACTTTACATTATCCGAAACCGAGTTGGATTATCTTAGAACAGTAGTTGAAGATACTGTGTTGAGTGAATAAAAGGAATGTTCGCAGATCACCGAAGACACGACTGTGATCAGTGATCCGTTATCTGTGAACTTTTATTCATCTCTTTAACAAGATCAACCACACTCTTTTCATTAATTATAACATCCTTTAAAGCAGCAGTTCCATTTTTTATGGCCACCAGGGCATAAGCAACTTGCGTTGAATCCCTGTTAGCTTCCCAGTAGGCACGTTCAGCATCAGCAGCTTTTGATTCTTCGAGATAGAATTTATCAAACGGATATTGAATCTCTACTTGACTATCACTTCCTGAATACCAGACTTTGGCCTTAACATATTCGCCAGTATTGTTTGGGACTTCGCGTGATATGGATTGAATGCTTGCATATTCACCTTTATTAGCAATTGCCACATAAATATCTTCACCAGGTAGAAAATGCAGCGATGTATCAACAGGGTAGCGTGTTTCAGCAAATCTTAAAGTAATATACTTTCCTCTGAAAGGATCAGAAGGATCAATGGGTTCAGTTTTAAATTTGAATATCTTTCCTTTTGCCAGGACATCTTCCTGTTGAAAGATCATTTGTAAAGGCACAAACCATTGTGCAATGATCATAATAACGAATAGTGAAACAGCGAAATATTTCATATGGTTGTGCGGTTTCTTTTTCTGATCATGTAATAGTTGGCAGCGAAGAACCCTGCTCCAACGGCAACGAACAATAAACCCCGTAGCACAAAACTCATATTAGTATCAAAAAAACGGCAGATGATAAGTGCAGTAAGGATTAGTAATCCATAGTTTAATATTGAAAGCCTGTCTTGCTTTGCACCACTTAACATTGTGAATACAGCAAAAACAAAAATGGAAATGTTAGTCAGTACTTGTGATGCCATGGGAAAATTAAATCCCAGAACGAACAGAATTATAAAAATCAAAAAGGCAAAACTTTTAAGATTTATATTAAGCAGTAAATGACTCATAACGCATCGGTAAAGTAGATAGCATGCAAAGACTGTAGTACCAATACCAGCTATAAACTCAGATGAAGTAAACATATTATCCAGATCAGAATAATTCAAGTTGTTCCAGAACCATTTGAAGCTGAGACTAAGGAGCGTTGAAATAATTCCGACGCTTCCGATAACGAGAAAAGCGTTTGAAATAAGCCGCTGATCCTGATAAGGTCTTAGCTGACCCAATGAAATAAATCCACTCAGTAAGCTGAAGTAAGCGATGAAGATTAGTTTGTTATTTCCCTCTGCGAGCGTACCAAGACATGTAATGAGTGATAAACCAATGAGCCATGTATGAAAGTGAAAAAAGTTACCGATCGTTTTTGAGAGAGAATAGTAATAAGGAATAATAGCTAAGAGGAGTGGCCAATACCACCAGGCAATTTCGTTAGGATAGTGAAAATAACCCACCTCACATGCGTACCAGGTTATACCACAAATGTAAAGAAGAGAAGTCATGGAAGACCGCATAACGTAGACAATCGGAAGAGAAAGTATCATCCAGATAAAAAGAAATCCTGATAAACTTCCTTCAATATTGTAAACCTGGCTTACAATCGAAATACTTGCTGCAATGCTAAAGAAAAGAAATGTTGCGCTGGCCTCTCTTTTCCAGGCTTCACCCGTACTTCTGAACAGTACATAACCACAGGCTAGCTGCCCGATAAGCATTGGCAGAAGCGCTAATGAAAGCTTAATGAGCTTGCTCAGCTCATCCCAATTGTGTGCGATGATGAGTATAATGCCAAGGCCAACAAGTAAGGCACCCAGGATACTGAATACGATCAGCAATCTGCTTGATGAAGGTTGCTGTCGGTTGTAGTAGGATTGAATTTGCTGAGCAACTTCTTCCGTTATGACTTTGTTTTGGATAAGGTCGGGTAATTCTTTAAGAATGTGTTTACTCATATTCGGTTTAAGGTGAGTATTCTTTTCAATGAAAAGTATGTAACAATTAACATAACAATTGCGGAAGCAAAAAGCGAGAAGTATAAAATATCATTTCCTATGAACTCCTGGAACGGTATCCACGAATCATGAGCAAATTTTGCAATAGCAACGGCAGACGCATTGGTAACAAAGTGAATGATAATACAGGGAAGTAATGACTTACTTTTCCAGTATATCCAACCCGTTGCAAGGCCGATTGTAAAAGCTGCAATGAATTGCCAGGGGTTAAGGTGAATGAGACCGAATAGCAGGCTCGACCATACAATAGCTTTACCGGGTGAGTAGCGTTTCAAAAACCCATCAAGAATTATTCCCCGAAAAAGAATTTCTTCAAGCAACGGTGCAGCGATGATGATGCTGAACAGATCAAAGGGATCACTATCCTCCAAATCGAAAAGTGTTCGTGCCCAATCAGGTACAGGAATAAGATTGATGACTGGTTCGTATAAAATAAAAAGTGCGATTGTAGCGGGTATGATGAAGAGATAACTTATGCCTGGAATAGGAGTGAACGAAAATTGATCACTTCCTTTTTTTCTACTTGCATATCGTATGGTTAAACCAAGACTTATTGAATAGACAAGAACCATGATAAGGCTCGACATATTTCCACGTGGAGAAATTACGGCTGTAATCATGCCAAGGCAGATAGCTATCAGTAAGAGATAACCTAAAATACCGAAACCCTGCCGGATGGTTGGATATAGATTATTCGTTTTCTCAAACATCCGCGGCAGGTCTTCTCCTGTTTCGTTATGTTGATCTTCGGTCATTTAATACACTATTCGTTTACCAGTCAAAGGATAAACCTACTGTTATTAATGAGAGCATCATTTACTAATATAAAACATTCTATCAACAGATATTAACCAATGTTGAAAAGTAGGCAATAGGCAATCGCAGTAGGCAAAATTGCCTATTGCCATTTGCTTACTGCCATTTTTTCGTTTGTATCATAGATTTTGAATGAACTAAGTAGCAATAAATCACTAAACGATTAATAACTGCCATCGGGGATCCGTGAACCTTTTCACTTCTTCAATTCATACGCCATTACAGCGTTAGGCCCGGGAACACGAAACGAGGCTTTGCATACTCAATCTACAATCTTAATCGCACAATTTGAAATGGTTTTGTTCTTTTGGAAAACGCATGCTATTTTCGGTCGTTCAAATCCAACGATCATGCACGACAATCTACTTCTGATTCATTCTTACTTACGGTATTTCATTTTACTGGCCCTTTTAATTGTAATCGTTAAGTCACTGTTGGGCTGGCTGAACAACAAACCCTTTACAGCCATCGACAATAAGTTTAGTCTTTATCTCCTCATTTTTACACATATGCAGTTGCTTGTGGGATTGATCTTGTATTTTACCAGTAATGTTGTTCAGTTTACAAGTGAAACTATGAAAGTAAAGATGCTTCGCTATTGGACTGTGGAACACATTACCGCTATGCTGATCGTTATTGTTTTGATTACTGTGGCCAGGGTTACTTCCAAAAGAATGCCTACCGCCCTGGCAAAGCATAAACGCCTGGCAATCTTCAATATTATTGCACTTATCATCATTATCGGCTCATTGGCCTTAAGCGACAGAAGGATTATATAGTCGCCGAACAATCTGGTTTTCAATCAAAGCGTTACGATTTGGTAAAGAACCTTACATAAGTGAGAGCAGATTAACATCCCCCTATTTTCAGAGACAAGTCTTTGCAGCCAAATTTTTATTTTTACTCCTGCTTGCTGCAGGCAGGCTTCAAAACCTTTTTTAATGAGAAGATTAATCGTAATCACTTTTTTGGCTTTAGCTCATTTATCTTTTGCTCAACAATTTACTGAGCGTTATGAGCTGATAAATATGGGTAAGAATGTCAATACCCATTACCATGAAGCGGCGCCCATTATTTCACCGGACGGTAACACGCTTTATTTTTTTGTTGATGGCCACCCGGAAAACACCTTTGGAAAAGACGGGAGTCAGGACATCTGGGTTTCAAAACGAAATGATAAAAACGAATGGGGACCAGCGGAGCATTTGAGAAATCCTTTTAACAACAACCACTCCAACCAGGTGTTTACTGTATTGGATGATGGTACACTGTTCATTAAAGGAGGCAGACGAAAAGACGAAAAAGGTTTTTCATTAGTGTCAGGAAATTCACTCACCGAATTAAATGTAAAGAATTTTAACAAGATGAATAAGGGGCGGTTTTATGGCGCATCAATGTCCACCGACCGTAAGCACATCATCATGTACTTTAGTGAAAGAGAGGGAAGCCCTTCAAGTGATTTGTATGTGAGTCATGCACAGCCGGATGGTTCGTATTCGCATCCACTGAAATTGAAAATCAGTCATAGCCTAGATGATTTTGCACCCTTTATTGGTCCGGATCAAAAGACTTTATATTATTCAAGCGCTCGTCCGGGACAAGGCCGTCAGGGTGCAGCAGATATTTATGTTTGCAATAGACTTGATGACACGTGGGAAAACTGGTCAGAGCCGGTGAACATGGGAAGACCGATTAATACTGCCGCAATGGATGCCTACTTTTCAATGGATAAGAATGGAAATGTTTTTGTGTCGAGAGCTAACAGCCGCATCGATGGAGGAAATCTTGATCTGTTTTTGTTACTACCTAAGGAAATTAAAATTCAACTGGTAGGAAATGTTTTTGATGAGAAGACGAATGAGAATATCGCGGCGAATGTTTCTCTCAGGCTTACCGATAAAGATCCGATGAATCTGAAGACGGATGCGTATGGAAAATTTCAAACCCGTTTACCGGAGATTGATGCTTACTCTCTTACGGCTTCGCTGGATGGTTATGTTCCGAAAGATGAATCATATAAGCTTCCGAAGTTTGAACGTGACACAACTTTGCTGGTGGATATTTACCTGACACCTATTCCGAAGAAATTAGTATTAATGGGTGATGTTTATAATAAGAAGACTGAACAATTGATGAAAGCCAATCTTAACATCACGGTTAAGGAAGACAAAAAGATTAAAATGAACCTCAGCGCTGATGCTGGAAAATATGAAAAAGAAATTTCAAAACTGGGATGGTATGTAATCACCGCTTCGGCAGAAGGTTTCCTGAATTCAACCGATAGTGTGTGGATCAATTCTGCTGAAGTAACACCGGTTGTCAAAGATATTTACTTACAACCTATTGAAGTCGGATTAACCGTGCGGTTGAAAAATGTCTATTTCGATTTTGATAAGACAACACTAAAATCCGAATCATTTGGTGAGTTGGATAAAGTGGTTGATTTCCTTCAGAAAAATCCTACTGTTGAAATTGAAATAGCAGGGCATACCGATTTCAAAGGAACCGATGAATATAACTTCAATCTTTCACAAGGCCGATGCCAGTCGGTTGTGGATTACATCGTAAGCCAGGGAGTAGACAGTTACCGCCTCACACCACATGGTTACGGTGAAAGTAAACCCATCGATACCAACGAAACGGATGCAGGCCGCGCGAATAACAGGAGGGTGGAGTTTACGGTGTTGAAGAAGTAGGAAAAAGCTGTACATATTTTTAAGTTGGCGGTAATACCAGAGACAGACATCATGACAATTGAGATAATATTAATAGAGCTAGTTTTGATAGGGATTCCGTTGACAACTTATTTGTTGACAAGATTCCTGACTAGAACAGAAAAGATAAAGAAATTGATTCTGATGATTTCAATTGCTATTCTTGCTTTTGGATTAATTGGTCATTTGACTAAAATTTCTTTTGTGAGTTTAACAATGGATATTATCTGTGGGATAATTATTTTCACTGCTCTTTGTTTCTGTATATGGATTATCCCGAGATTTATAAAAAGACAAGCATATAAAATTGTAATTCAATTAATCCTGATACTTCCGATAGTTTTATCGATTATTTCGGCGACAGTCGGATTATTAGGAGTTCTATTCATAGTCGGTGATTTTAAACCTGATAAAGAGTTACGACTTGACAGCGACTTGACATACAAGGAGAAAAATACAGGAAAAGCCTTTTCTGGACCTCATTTAGTAATTAGAATAACCAAGCGGATTGATAATTTTGACTTATTTGAGAAACAAACGATTCGAAAAGATTATCATTCAATGGCAGCCAGTTACAATGAGATTGAAGTAGATTATAAAGATGGGATACTACATTTAGAGACGTTTCCAAATGGCAGCTCAAGATTTAAAGACAAATTTACAGATACTATCATGATAAAAAAATGAGACACATGGTGGCAACACGCGGTATACCCAATAAGGGTTTCAGTGGTATGCGAAGTTTTGTAGCCCACTTCAACTTTTGTGTAACTGGATAGGAATCGGCCACAATCCCTTACTGGCCATACCGCCAACCGTTACAAGCCATTTAAATGTTAGACTTCAAGGATGCAATGAATAAACGAACTGCCATCGAATTGTTAGGAGATTACTGTGCACAAAGATGAACAGTTTCGCTTTCCAAAACACCTCTCTGTCTGTATGCTTGTATTATCATCTTACACCATCGCACTCCCCCCATTCACCGTAATCCTCTGCTCAGTTATAAATTACCCGCATCTGAAGCAAGAAACATTACCATCTCTGCAACATCAATGTTTTACATAATCAGCTTTAGCGTTTTTTGTGGTGGTGGTTAACATTTCGCTTTTCCTTCCATTGTTAATCCCTCATGATTCGCCACGAAAAATATGCACCATAGGTTCATGCCCGGTAGACTCCCAAACAAATTTGTAGTATATCTAAAAAGTATATACCTTTAAAAAAAGTAAATGTTATGAAAAATCTATCATTAAAACTTGAGGACGACATTTTTCAGGAGACTGAGAAAATTGTGGCAAAAGTTAATAAGAACAGGAACAGGTATATAAATGAAGCAATTGAATTCTACAACCGGCTGCATAAACGGCGGCTTCTTTCCAAACAGCTAAGCAAGGAGTCAAAAATTGTTTCCGAAGACTCATTGGAAATTTTAGCTGAGTTTGAAAAACTAAACGATGAAGATTAAGCAATTTGAAATCTGGATTGCTGACCTGAATCCAAAAATAGGAACAGAAACCGGAAAAATCAGACCTGTAATTGTTGTGCAGACGGACCTACTCAATAAGGAACACCCTTCAACTATCATTTGCCCGATAACAACAAATGTGAAGCCTGACTCCGAGATATTAAGAGTCCATTTAAGAAAATCAAAATCCGGGCTTAAAGAAGATTGTGACATAATGATTGATCAAGTGCGGTCAATAGACAATAAGCGACTTGTGAAAAAAGTCGGAAAAGCAGATAGCATTGTGTCTGGCAAGGTTAGGGAGAACTTAAAAATAGTTTTGGACTTAGACTAACCGACACGAATACTTATGTGCCGGGTTGTTTAAATCATCGTATTCCCTCCATTCACTGTAATCCTCTGCCCCGTTATAAACTTAGCAGCATCTGAAGCAAGAAACGTTACCATCTCGGCAACATCTACCGGATCGCCCATGCGCTGGAGAGGAACATGTTTTGTATAGTCAGCTTTCATTTCTTCAGGATCATCTTTGTGCATCTCGGTAGGAATCCATCCGGGCGCTACAAGGTTAACAGTGATCTGATGCTTACCTAATTCATTTGCCCATGAGCGTGTCAAACCTACCTGCGCTCCTTTTGCTGCTACATAATTGCTGAATTCCGGAATGCCCCTGTCAAAAACTTCTGACCCAATGTTTATTATCCTTCCGTACTTTTTCTTTTTCATGGAAGGGACTACTTGCTTAACCAGCAACAACGGACTCTTTACAAAAAACTCCAGGTGTTCAAGGGTATCTTCCCATGTGAGTTCTTCTATAGGTTTATGTACATGAACAAGCGTGGCATTGATAACGAGGATATCAATAGGTCCGAATAGTGTCACGACCTTATCACACAGAATTTTTATTTGCTGCTCATCGGTAACGTCCGCTTGAAAAATTTCAGCAATACCACCACCTTCCAGTATTTCTTCTCTTACTTTCTCTGCTTCTGCAGTCCGGCTAAAATAATTTATTGCAACACGAGCGCCTGCCGCACCAAGTTTAAGCGCAATAGCTGCACCTAAACCCCGCGATGCTCCCGTGATAAGAGCGGTCTTGTGTTTTAAATCATAGTTCATGAATGAAATGTTTATGAGCTGAAGTTAGAAATGATTATTAAAACATTTTGTCACATACTCAAAATACTTAACAATACTTTGTCAGGTTCACAGACACTAACGCCACGCATCGGCCGAGCCAACCGCGGTCCGAGCATGGCTAGAGATGCAAAAAGGAAACTTTTTGGGGTTTCACTTTCGGGCAACTTTTCTTATATTTGCGGGCGTGAATAAAAAGAAAAAACAGCGGACAATTATTTTCTATAAAAACTACTTTGAAGACTTCTTCAGAGAGCAAAAGCAAAAGGTAAAGGATAAAATTATCTGGACTTTTGATTTAATTGAGGAACTTCAAAGAGTTCCTGAAACTTATTTGAAACATATTGAGAACACAGATGGACTATTTGAAATCCGCGTTCAACAAGGGAGTGACATCTTTCGGATATTCTGCTTCTTTGACCAGGGACAGTTGATTGTTTTAGCCAATGGATTTCAAAAGAAAACACAAAAGACAGTTAAAAAGGAAATAGAGAAAGCATTAAAAATAAAGGAGGAGTATGAAAACGAAAAAAAGTAACCTGCCTGTCCGGCAGGCAGGCATCACAACACTTGACCAATTCAAGAACAAGCATTATGGTAAAAAAGGAACAACCAAGCGCGACAAGCTTGAAGCAGGTTATGCGAATTTCAAAATTGGAGCCCTGCTTTATGAGGCCCGGCTTGAAAAAGGATTGACACAGGAAGAGCTTGCTGAGAAAGTAGGAACAACGAAATCGTATATTTCAAAGATTGAGAACAATATCAAGGAAGCCCGTATCTCGACACTTCAAAAGATAATTGAACTTGGACTCGATGGCCACTTGGAGTTATCCATCAAGCTTTGACTTTTCAGGCAATAAAACCACGGGATGCTCCCGTGACGAGAGCGTCTTGTGATCGGATTAATGCACGTGTACGGAAATATAGTCCTTAATCATGGCAAGTGTTTCCTCTACCGTTTTTGCCACCATTATTTTATAACCGCCCACATTTTTGAAGAAACGGATTGTGATTTCATCCTGGTTGAGCAGGATTACTTTTCTTCCGGCTTTTAATGCGTGAGCTACTTCAGAGGCTGTACCTGCAGCCATTCCAACGACAACCATAATTTTGCTTGACAAGGCATTAATAATGTTTCGCCCGCTGCCCATCCCTGTGGCAATTCTTATCATGGCGTTTTCAGAGGCTTCCTTATCATTTTCTCCGGGGAGAATGGCAATGGTCAAACCATTAACATCACGTGCGCCCTTAAGAGCGGCCTCCATAACGCCGAAATTCCGACCCCCGGTTAACAGTACCCAACCATTTTTAGCAATTCCTTTCCCTAACTCAAAAGCCAATTCGTTATCTTCTGGTGTGGCACTTTCTCCAGGGCCCATCACACCAATTATTGTATTTGCAGACATATAGATTTACTTATACAATTGCAAAGTAATGAGCCGGAAATCGATTAACAAGTTTCCGGCCTGGCCTTCCGTATTAAATTATTCTTAAGCTTGTTAATTGTCAAATTCTTCACCGCAATCAAGGCAATAATAAGTTTTCGAAAGTCCCAGCAAGGTGTCGGTAATGGCTTTGCTCATTCTTGTATGCAGGCTGTCTTTATGGTTACCTAATATTTTCTTTGAATGGCATTGAGGACATTGCATGATAGAGTCTTCATCCATTTTAGCAACATTGATTTTCTCAAGTATCTCGATGGCGCGCTCCTGGTCGGCGGCAAAAATGTGCAGCCGTATGCCACCCGAGAGAAGTGGAGTAGTAAGTTGCGTAAGGTTTTCTTCCGTGAGGAAACAAGGTATGTCAAAGGCGTCCAATTTTGTTTTTGCAATATTGGCTTCAATCTGGTTATCAAATTTTCTCAATACAATTATCTTATCGTTGTCCACAGCGCACGTGTTATTAAAATAAATTTACGAATTTGATGTCATAATAAATTCTAATTCCGGGAATATGCGTTTTCTTTTCTTTCTCTCTCTTTTCATTTCTGTTAAGGCCTTTAGCCAGATTTCACCTTCTCAACAAAAATGGAGTTGAGTTGATAAGGGAGGCAAAAGCGAAGAAGGCGAAGTGATTTTGATTAGCGAATTATCAATTAGCCGATGTGTCGATGGAATGTACCCGATTTTGGGGATCAAACTTAAATTATTATTTCACCAAGTTCATAAGAAATGACTGTTCAGTATTGTTCCGATCTGCACCTGGAATTCCGGGAGAATAAAAAATACCTTTTGGACAATCCCATTGAACCCACTGGCGAAATACTTTTATTGGCGGGTGATGTTGTTCCCTTTGCGTTGATGAATCAACACGCTGCATTTTTCGATTTTGTATCTGATCATTTTGAAACTACTTATTGGGTTCCGGGCAATCATGAATATTACCATGCCGACTTGTCGGATAGAAGTGGAACAATACACGAAATAATAAGAAGCAATGTTTTTCTCGTTAACAATGTATCGGTAACACAAAGCAAAATTCGATTTGTTTTTTCCACACTATGGTCGAATATTGGTCCTGTGAATCAGTGGACTATCAAACAAGGCATGGCCGATTTCCATCTTATCAAGTATAAAGGCAAACCTTTCACGCCGGAGGACTTTAACCGGCAGCACCATGTATGCAAGGCCTTTTTGGAAAATGAACTGTCACACAAAATTGAAAATACCGTAGTGGCAACGCATCATGTTCCCACGTTTATGAATTATCCTGAGAAGTACAGAGGTGACGAATTAAATGAAGCTTTTGCTGTAGAATTGTTTGATTTGATCACGACCTCAGGTGCAAACTATTGGGTGTATGGACATCACCATCAGCCTATTCCCGAATTCTACATTAGTAACACCAGATTGGTGAATAATCAGCTTGGGTATGTAAGGTATAACGAACATAGGATGTTTGACAGGAGTGCTGTTCTAACGTTATAGAGAATTTAATTGAATACATAGATGATGGTGGAATCTATAATGTTTTAAGATTATTTTCAGATATGGTAGAAGGGAATCAACTCCTTTCCACGACCCCAACTCCAATAAGTATTAGATAGACCTTGCGTGAGCGATTGCAGCGGAAAGCCCGAAGCGCGTTGGCTTGTGGGTAGCCGGATCCCGATTTTTATCGGGATGTAAAGCGCGACCCGAGGAACGAGGGGCACGCCCCATGAATTTTGAAGCTTATTAATAATATTTTTATTAGGCTGTAACATCTGCCTACCTTGGCCGTCCTATCATCGAATTTCATCTGATGAATCTCGAAGCGTTTCAAAACCGCGTAATACCTGTCAAAAACAAGCTTTTCCGATTTGCCCTCAGGATCCTGGGCAATGAAGATGAGGCCAAGGATGTTGTTCAGGAAGTTTTTATTCGCGTGTGGAATGGACGCGATCAAATGAACCAGGTGCAAAACTGGGAGGCCTGGTGCATGCGCATCACCAAAAATCTCTCACTTGATCGCATCCGGGTTAGCAGCAGAAGAAATACGCATTCAATGGCGGAAGGATTTGAAGCTCGTCAGCAGGAATTGACGCCGCATGAAAAAACAGAAGTGCATGATAGTATGGAATACGTAAGTCAATTGATAGCATCTCTTCCTGAAAAACAACGGCAGGTGATTCATCTGCGTGATGTTGAAGGGTACAGCTATAATGAGATTTGTGAAATACTTGAACTGGATATGAATCAGGTAAAAGTAAACCTGTTCAGGGCGCGTAATGCAGTGCGTGAAAAACTGATAAAGATCAATGCCTATGGACTCTAAGCGAATAGAAGAATTACTGAAAAAATATTGGGAGTGTGAGACTTCGCTTGAAGAGGAGCAAATGCTTGTCGATTACTTTAGTAGTGGAAATGTTCCTGAGCAATTCAAAGAAGCGTCTTCACTGTTTCAATACTTTCAACATCAGAAAAAAAAATCGTTGAGCGATTCATCTTTCGATGGTTATGCTTTTACAAAAAGTAAGGGAGAAAATATTAACCGTCGTGTGGGTTGGGTTTACAACTCCCTTCGCATCGCAGCGGGGATAATTGTACTCATGACCGCCATCTGGCTTGTTCGTTCTGAAATTCGTGAAACTATTCCTCAGGAAATGGTAGATACATATGATGATCCGCAGTTGGCATTTGAAGAAACAAAAAAAGCGCTTTTAATAATTTCTAAAAGTTTTGGTACTGCGGAAGAGCAGGCAAAAAAAATTAACCTCTTTAATGAAGCCCAACAGCAGATAGAGGGCAAAACCAATGAAGAAAAAAAATAACGAAGTAAGATTTTAAAATATTAAGTATATGAAGAAGTCAGGAATTATTGCATTGATGGTAATTATAACTACAATGGCTCACGCACAAAATGATGCGATAACAAAATTTTTTAATAAGTATTCAGCCGATGAATCATTCACGCAGGTAAATGTTTCCAGTAAAATGTTTGGTTTGTTTACCGATATGGAGGCTGATACTCCCGAAGACAAGGAAGTGCTTGAAGCCATTAGTAAGTTAAAAGGATTGCGCATTGTGGCCAAAGAAAAGGACAGCAATGCCCGCGCACTTTACAAAGAGGCGCTTGGACTTGTACCTGCCAAAGAATATGAAGAGCTGATGTCTGTGCGTGACAAAGACAAGGATATGAAATTCATGATTAAAGAATCAGGCGGAAAAATTTCAGAGCTTTTGATGCTTATGGGCGGTGATAATGAGTTTATGGTGTTGAGCCTCTTCGGAGAAATTGATCTTAAACAAATATCGCGTATCGGAAAGAAAATGAATGTAGATGGCCTGGAGAAACTCGAAAAAATGAAGTCCAAATAATTTCCCTGATATTGATTCGGCTTAATAATAATAATCTATGGTGTTCAGAATTTCGGTGATCGCGCTACTTTTCTTTTGTTCATTTACTTGCTGGTCGCAAAGTAAAACAACACAAGAGCTTCAAAGTACGTACAAAGATTCACGCGCCTTCTTTTTCTATAACAATACGTTGAGAATGATCAACCAGCAGGAAGATAAAGCGTTTGATGAGATGATCAGGGACATCGAAAAGATGAAGTTTTTAATGGTGAAGAAAAGCGCTGGCGATTTTAATTATAAGCATGTTGTTGATGATTATAAATCAGAACGTTTTGAGGAAGTCATGACCAGCCGGCACCAGGGAAAGAATTTTGATGTTTTTGTAAGAGAAAAAAACGGCGAGACGCAAGCCATGCTGGTATTGGTGAATGATCCTGAAAATCTTTTTGTACTTGACATCGTAGGAAGTATTCCATTGGATAAGGTCACCAAACTCTATTCCGAGATCGATGAAAGCAGCGACATTGGAAGAAAAATTCAGAAGTTTGTAGAGGGTGACAAGAAAGATGAGGAGAAGAGTGAAATTATCATTGGGAATTAACACCCTTTTAGACAAAAAAAATAGAAACTTGGGCAACGTTCTTACTATTCAAAATCTGACGAAAGACTTTGGACGACTTCGTGCGGTGAATAGCCTTAACCTTGAAGTTAACAGAGGCCAGGTCTTTGGCATGTTGGGTCCAAATGGAAGTGGTAAAACTACCACACTTGGTATGTTGATGGGTGTGGTGAATCCAACTGCAGGTTCATTCTCCTGGTTTGGTGAGCCTCCTACTGATCATCTTCGTCGTAAGATCGGCGCTGTGCTGGAGCATCCTATTTTTTATCCCTACCTCACGGGACAAAAAAACCTTGAACTGATGGCGATGATCAAGCAAGCCCCAACTGAGAATATCCCGAAGGTTCTTAAGCTTGTTGAATTGTATGAGCGAAGAGACGATAAGTATAAAACCTATTCGTTGGGTATGAAGCAGCGGCTGGCAATTGCATGTGCATTGCTGAATGATCCAATCGTTCTAATTCTCGATGAACCTACCAATGGGCTGGATCCTATGGGGATCGCTGAAATACGCGAACTCATAAAAAGGATAGCAGCCGATGGTAAGACTATTATCCTTGCCAGTCATTTGCTGGATGAGGTTCAGAAAGTTTGCAGTCACTTTGCTGTATTGAAAAAAGGAAATCTTGTACATACCGGGCCGGTAGGAGATGTTGGTGGTGGGGCTGAAATTGTTGAAGTAAGCGCTGATTCAGCGCAACTGCCTGAATTACTGCAGAAGTTTCCGGGTATGGCATCCGTTAGTCGTGAGAATGGCTTTATGGAGATCACACTGCAGAATGGCTTTCACAGTGTTGATCTGAATAAATTTTTGTTTGAAAACGGTGTAACCGTTTCGCATTTGGTTACCAGGAAGAAAAGTCTGGAAAAACAGTTTCTTGAAATTCTTGCTGAATCGTAATGTATACTTCGTACCTCATACCTCGTAAATCATACTTTCAGAATGCTTCAACTGCTTAAAATAGATTTAAAAAAACTTACCAACTACCGCACGTTCTGGGTGGTTTGTGGTTTGTATTTTCTAACGCTTGGCACTACCACGGCTAGTGGAATGGAATTTTTGAAATGGCTGGCACGTACATTCGATAAGTTTGGATCGAGTTTGAATATTAATCGCATTCCGTTGTATCACTTTCCGGACGTGTGGCTCAATCTTGCGTGGTGGAGTGGGTTCTTTAAAATTCTTTTGGGCATCATGGTGGTGATTTCAATTACGAATGAATTTTCTTACCGTACTATTCGCCAAAATATTATTGATGGACTTAGCCGGTGGGAATTTCTGTTCTCGAAGATTCTGACGAATGTATTGCTGAGCCTCATGAGTGTGGTGATGGTTTTTATTATCGCATTAGTCACAGGGCTTATATATACGCCTGAAATTCGTCTCGACTTCCTCATGACGGACATGGAGTTTTACCCTGCATACTTTCTCGAAATTTTTTCTTTTCTCTCTTACGCGTTGATGCTGGGCCTGCTGGTGCAGCGCTCGGGGTTAACCATTATTCTGCTACTGCTTTCTTTTATGCTGGAAATGATCATCAAAGAAAATATTGATGAATATGTTCCGTGGCTTATTCCATACTTTCCTATGAGCTCAATAAGTAATCTCGTTCCGGTTCCTGTATACCGGTATGCTTTCCAGGAAATTCAGGATTATGTTGATTTGGGATCAGTAGCTATTGCGTTGGGTTGGCTATTCTTGTTTAATTTTTTTAGCTACCTCAAGCTTAAGAAATCTGACTTGTAAGATGTGATGACAGATCACAGTAGTAAATGCCATCGATATGAGATTGTGAACTTATTCAGCCGGACAATTACCGAAGAACTTTTGATAAACTTTCTTCAATCTTCAAGGTAAACCTGACTCAGAATAAATCTCTGCGCCAATATCGATACTGGTTTACGGTTCACAATTTATGCAATCGTTTTAATTATCAATTTATTATTCAAAATTACATCAACTGCAAAAAAGCATATCGTCTGTGTTATCTTTGGTGGAATTTTTCGTTAAAAGAAAAATGAAATTAACTTTTTGAACTATGGATAACAGTACAATACAATTGCTTGGCTTGATTGCAGGTGCATGCACTACCATTGCTTTCTTGCCTCAGGTAATCAAAACATGGAAGGAACGTTCGGCCAAGGGTCTTTCCCTGGGCATGTTTACTATATTTTCTCTTGGTGTAATGCTTTGGCTGGTTTATGGATTCCTTATGAAGGATATCCCGCTAATTGCTGCGAACCTTATCACCTTGATGCTTGCATCAACTTTGTTAGTGTTCAAGTTGAAGTATAAAGAATAAGTTATTCCTGAACTATTCAGTCATTAGTTTGACTTCCGGATAATTTCGGAAAAGATCAAAACCTTTGAAGCTATTCAAAGCCTGATAGACTTTCCTGCCACCTTTCAGTATTCCTTTCTGAATGGGCTTGAACCATTTAAAACCAATGGTAGAATATAATGGAGACAAAATGTCTCGGAATTCGAGAAAATTTATGACGATATGACCACTTTACTCAGCTGGTATAGCTGTTGAGCAAGTGTTACGAATAAAAATCAGGAGTGGAGAATATGAGAAGGTCGAGTGAATTTTTACGTACAATAGCTGCCAGTGGAGATATTTTGAATTTGATCTCAGGTGGAATGAGTGAGCCATTCATAAAGCTTATTCCTTTGACTAATGCGCATCAACTGGAAATTAAGGTACCCGGTGTCGATGCAAAGACCCTTGTAATAGAGATTAAGAATAACATTCTTTGGGTATATCAGATAATGAATATAGTTACCGGTAACCAGTTAGTTAAGGTGCCCAGATTCATCTATAAAAATGCCATACCACATTTCATCAATATTAATGGAATTGAAGCGAGGGTAAGCGGCAACAAGCTTTTGGTACAATTACCCTTTAATGAAAGGGCCGATGGCAACCATCGTAAGGTGAGAATAAACGAGGGGTAGTAAAATTGTTATCAGTTATCCCGTTAGAGGCTTTTTATAAGCGTTGTCAACGGAATAACTGATAACAATTAGTTTTTAGATTTTAACATGTGACCAATTTTCACCTGACTTGATTCTGTAAAGCTGCATTTCAGAGATGCCGAATTGCTTGGCGAGAACCTTCATCGGTGTACGTCCTGTTTTAAGTTTTTTCTTGATCACCTTAACACGATTGGCATTGAGTTTCTTGCCCTGGAAAGGCGTTAGTTGTGCCAGGAAGGCAGGATCCTTTTTAGCGTGCTCAATCTGTACTTCATGTGTAACCCATTTCAGGTTAGCGGCCTTGTTGTTTTCCTTCTTATGATCCAGGTGAATCACAAAATTGTGTTTTGCCGAAGGTTGTCTTGCAAAATGCGTAGCCACTAGCCTGTGGATGTAATAGTTTATGTTCTTACCACCTATTTTAATGGTGATGCTGGGATATCGTTGAGTTAACCGTGTTTTTAGAATGGTTCCCTCATCGACCTTGTCAATAAAACTGGCTATCCTGCCTTGATTCGAGATAGCATAGCGCTTTTGCGTAGCGCCTTTTTTTGTTGGCAATTCTTTCCATTTCTCTCCGGAAAAGAATCGAATCTTCTTTTTTGGGCTCTTAGTAGTCATAATTCAATTTCATAAGATTTGACGAATAGCGCAACCGAATTAACAATAAAATATGCAATAATGTTTACTTTTTTGGTTTAGGGGGTAAGTTATAAGCCATAACTGGCAACCTGATGATGTAAAGGTCATTGCTCTTTCTTTATCACCAACAGGTAAAAATCCTTCTCAACTGCAAGATAGCCTTGTTCAAAACAGTAGTAGTAGTGTGCTCCCTCGCGGGTGGTATAGATGCTGGTAAAGTATTTAAAATTGAATCCTCTTTCGTAAAGTTTTTCACTGTGAACCCTTGTTTTGCCGTCTTTATTCAACTCCTGTAAAATCCTCCGGTTCCGTAATAGGGTGTGGGTTACTCTACGAACATACTTGTTAACGGGAGTTCTTGCCTTGTTATTATAGGCTATGCGACACTCTTCAGAGCAATATTTTTTATCTGTGCGACCGACAATCTTTCCTCCGCACTCATTGCATGTTTTTGTTGAATTAGACGTCATTTAGAGGGTTTTTGGTGTTTAAATTATCCGTGTGGAAACGTGTACACACGGATACACACGAATATAATCGATTATATCCGTTTCAGAAATGCCTGATAAATTTTTGCCTCCTCACCTTTGTATCGTCAGTTCACAATGAAAGTAAAATCACGAATGGGCTGACCGGAATTCATGAAAATAAATGTTAAACCATAAATAAATACAACTATGAAAAGTCTGAGAAACAGTGTTCAACTTATTGGTCGTTTAGGAAAAGATCCTGAAGTAAGAACTTTTGAAAAAGGGAGCAAGCTGGCTACTTTTTCCATTGCCACAACGGACTCTTATAAGAACCAAAAGGGTGAAAAAGTAGAAGATACACAATGGCACAATATTGTGATTTGGGGTAAACTGGCCGATATAGCCGGAAAGTACTTAAAAAAGGGCAGCGAGGTTGTTGTTGAGGGTAAGCTTGTCCATCGCAGCTACGAAACTGCCGCAGGGGAAAAGAAGTACATGACTGAAGTCAATGTAAATGACCTCGTAATGGTCGGCGGCAAATAACCGTTGGGTAATATCGATTAAACAAAGAGGCTGTCCTAAATTGTTAGGATGGCCTTATTTTTTAAATAATATGCGAAGTTGTTGATCTTTCACGGGTAGCCGTTCATCAAAATCCGCCTCGTGTGCGTTATAGGTTTAGTATTTTAAACCATTAACTTTATCCGTTGATGAATTTTCTCAATCCAGGTTTTCTTTGGGCTTTAACGGCGCTTTCCATACCCATCATCATACACCTCTTCAACTTTAGAAGAACCCGCCAGGTCTATTTTTCTAATACCCGGGTATTAAAGCAGGTAAAAGAAGTCACCACCGCCAAGCGCAAACTCAAACATTATTTAGTCCTTCTTTCGCGGCTGCTCTTCCTCTTTTTTTTGGTTGCTTTATTCGCTCAGCCCATTATTCCGGCACGTGAACAGTTGGATGCTCAGCAAAACGTTACGTTGTACCTTGACAACTCTCTTAGTATGTCGGCCCAGTTACAAGATAAAACGAGGGCGTTTAACGTTGGCATTAATTTCATTGAAGATATCGTTAATCAATTTCCACCCGATTCGCGCTATCGACTTATTACTAATGACTTTTCACCATTCTCCAACACATTTAAGACAAAGACAGAAATACTTGACCTGTTGACGCAAATCAAATTATCACCCATCAGCCGGAGAGCGGAGGAAATATTAACAAAGATTTCAGGCCATGGATCCATTGGGGAGGTATTTTGGGTTTCAGACTTTCAACGTTCCACATTTGGTGAAGTAGACCCGGTTGATAGTCTGATTCGCTGGCACCTGGTACCCATCTCGCCGACATTGGCAGACAACATTTTTATTGACACGATTTATCTCGATAATCCCTTTGCCGTAGGCCGGGAGCGAAATTCCCTTATTGTAAAAGTCAGAAACGATGGAAAAGATTTAAGGGAACAGCTCGTGTTAAAGCTAACGATCAATTCCATCCAGGCTGCTACTGCTTCTGTTAATGTACCTGCCGGAGGTGAGACCGAAACCAGTTTTGATCTGACAGCAGGACTTTCAGGCCTGAATAAGGCTCACATTAGTTTTAATGACTTTCCTGTATCCTTTGATAACGATTTTTATTTAGCCCTCAATTTTACAGAAAAGATCAATGTCCTTGAGATTAAACCAAGTCAGGTTACTACACCCATTGAACAGGTCTTTGGCAACCAGCAATTATTTAATTACCGTGGCTTTTCAGTTAATAATTTCAATTATAGCCTGATTAACCAGGTTGATCTTGTAGTAGTTAATGGCATTGATGTACTGGATGGGTCACTTGCTTTGGCTCTCCGTGAGTTTCTCAATAACTATGGCACATTGCTATTCGTGCCGGGACCAAAACCCGATGTTAAATCGTATCAGTCGCTGTTATCCATTCCCGTTTCTATGGCCGATCAGCCGGTTAAGCAAGACCTCGATCTCCCTGACTTTAACAACCCGTTTTTTGAGAATGTATTTGAAGAGAAGACGACATCACTGGCAATGCCTTCCTCGCGTAAAATTTTGCAATTGGGAGCAGACCGGTCAGCAATTCTTAAGTTTAAAAATGGGGAACCGTTTCTTACGGTATTTGGATCAACCGGGAAGCTTTACGTTATGGCCTCACCTCTGTTAGATAACTTTACCGATTTTTATAAGAATGCACTTTTTGTTCCCGTTATGTACCGCCTGGCCTCAAGCGCTCAAAAGAATGTTTCAAAACCATACTATACATTGAGTGAGAGTTCAGTTGCCTTAAAGATCGACAGCATTACCGGAGAAGAACCGGTGCGATTGATTGGTGAACAGGAAATCACTCCCTCACAGCGAAAAATTAATGACCGGATTTTATTGGACATCCCAAAGCATACGTTGAACCAGGGATTTTATAATGTAATAGTCAATCGTGATACGGTTGATCTTTTGGCCTTTAACTTGAATAACGAAGAGTCTTTAATGAATCTTTTCCCTGTCCAGGATGTGAAAGCAATGTTTGGTGGAGGCTCAAATATTTCGGTTTTTGAAGCTACCTCATCAGAAGCTTTCAGTAAAGAAATAAAAGATAGATATTTGGGCAAGCCATTGTGGAAGTATGCACTGATGCTTGCGTTGTTCTTCCTTTTGGCGGAGATTCTACTAATTCGATTTCTTAAATAACGCTTGAATGAAAATCCTAATTCAGGGAGCAGAAATTATCGACAGCGCTACACCGCATCATAGAAAAGAGAAAAATGTATTGATTCAGAACGGGCGAATAGTTGCCATTGGTGATAAAAGCCCGCAGGCCGATAAGGTAATCAACGCTGAAGGCATGAAGCTTTCACCAGGTTGGTTTGATCTGGGAACATTTGTTGGTGATCCGGGACTGGAATATAAAGAAGACCTGGACTCTGTTTCAAAGGCTGCTGCATCCGGTGGATTTACCGAAATAGCTGTGCTGCCCAATACTCAACCGGCAATTCAAACAAAAAACGAAATCTCTTATATTTCTCGCAATAACAGTAACCAATTGGTAGAGTTGCACGCGTTGGCGGCTGTAACCAAAAACTGCAAGGGAGAGGAACTCACCGAAATGATTGACCTCAGGGAAGCTGGTGCAGTAGCATTTACGGACGGATTAAAACCTATATGGCACACAGACATTCTGCTCAAGTCTCTTCAATACCTTCAGAAATTTGAAGGTGTGCTTATCGACTTTCCCGAAGATATACATCTTAACATGTTCGGGCAGATGAATGAAGGTATTCAAAGCACAATGCTCGGCCTGAAAGGTATGCCCCGCATTGCTGAAGAAATAGTTGTATCCAGAAATCTCGAACTGTTAGGGTATGCAGGAGGCAAATTGCATTTGGCAAAACTTTCATCAGCTAAATCAGTAGAGCTGGTTCGATCAGCGAGAAAGAAATTGAATGTTACTTGTAGCATTACCGCTTATCAGCCGATTCTTGATGATAGTCTGGTATCAGGATTTGACACCAGCTATAAAGTTAATCCACCACTTCGCGAGAAGAATGACCAGGAAGCTCTCATCAAGGCGCTTAAAGATGGTACTATCGATATAATCTGTTCCGGTCATGTGCCCCAGGATGAAGAAAGCAAGAATGTGGAGTTTGATCTTGCTGATTTTGGCATGATAAATTTACAGACCTTCGCCAGTAACCTGGTGTCTTTATCGAAATGGTTAGATTATGATGTGCTTATTGAAAAAGTAACACACGCGCCGAGAAAACTTTTAAGCCTTGAGATGCCCAGGATAGAGGTAGACGAGAAGGCTAACCTCACGCTATTGGATCCCGACAGAGTGTGGACACTGGATGATAAAACGAATTTTTCAAAATCGAAAAACTCTCCCTGGTGGAATAAAAAGATCACTGGAAAAGTAGCCGCTGTGTTCAACAATGGTAAGTACTGGATGGATAATGTAAAAGACGTCGAAAAGATTACCTCGGATTAAATTTCTTTAGATATCTTATCCACATCTTAAATTCGTATATCACTTCTTTATGAAAATTCTCCAATCGCCATTGGTCAAAATTTCCATACGAAATGGATTGATTGCGGGAGCCTTATCCGTTGTATTGCTTGTCAGTATGTATTATATCGGGCAACACCCGGTTATGATATCCCCTTTTTTTGATTATCGCATTTTTCTCTTTGGTGTGTTCATATTTTTTACGGCAAGAGAAATTCGTGACATGAATCAAGACGGTGCGTTGTCTTTTGCGCAGGCTATGGTGTGTAGTTATTTGATTGTTTTTGTGGCAACACTTATTGGTTCTGCTGGACTGTTGTTGTTTGCTAAACTTGAACATCAATTTGTCTCATCCTATGTGGAAGGCATGACAGAATATTTAAAAACATTTCCTGAAGACGATATTAAAAGGATTGGAAGGGAAGTGTATGAGCGTAATTTAGAAGAACTCCCTGCGACAAACAGTATGAAATTAATGGTCACTTACTTTGGCCAGGGAATTATCATTGGCCTTTTTGTAAGTATCATCTTATCAGCTATCTTAAGAAGACAACCTAAAACCCCTTAAAATTATGCAAGACACAACAGCTAACGCTCCAACAGTTCGTAGTGTAGGAGTTAAATTTGGACTTATTTCCGCCGGCTTTTCAATTTTCTTTTTTCTTGTACTCACTCTCTTAGGAATGAACCCGTTCGATCGTGCGTTGAGTTGGGTCGGTCTTGTTGTAGCTATTCTTATTGTAGTTTTAGCACATAAGCAATTCAAGGATCATGGCGATGGGTTTATGACCTACGGACAGGGATTTGGAATCGGTTTTTGGATTGCAATTGTATCCGTGTTGATTGGCGGGCTTTTTACGTTTATATACGCCTCTTTCATAGACGCTACCGTGATGGATGGTGTCTACGAAGCTCAACGGTTGGAAATGGAAGAAAAAGGAATGCCAGATGATCAAATTGACGTTGCTATTACCTGGACGAAAAAACTATTCTGGTGGTTCTATTTCATTATTGGTTTATTCTTTGGTGTGTTGGTTGCCGCGATTGTTTCTATCTTTACACAAAAGAAGAATCCGCAACCATCATTTTAACATATGGCCGATCCGGAAATTTCAATTGTCGTTCCGGTTTTAGACGAAGAGGAATCATTACCAGAATTGTGTAATTGGATAAGCCGTGTTATGCATGAACACGGCTTTTCTTATGAGATCATTTTGATCGACGACGGAAGCGTTGACTCATCCTGGGAGCAAATCATTAAAATTAATCGCCTGGATGAACATGTTAAGGGGATTCGGTTTAACCGTAATTTTGGAAAATCTGCCGCCCTTCAAATGGGTTTTCGCGCCGCAAATGGAAAGGTTATAATAACCCTCGATGCTGACTTGCAGGATAGTCCTGATGAAATTCCAGAACTTTATCGAATGATTCGTGAAGACGGATTTCACCTTGTTTCAGGATGGAAGAAAAAAAGAAATGATCCTGTTTCGAAGACAATTCCTTCAAAGTTTTTCAACTATGTTACGCGCAAAATATCAGGAATAAAACTTCATGATTTCAACTGCGGTCTTAAAGCTTACGATGCCAAAGTTGTGAAAACTATTTCTGTTTATGGAGAGATGCATCGTTATATTCCATTAATTGCCAAGTGGGCCGGGTACTCAAAAATTGGTGAGAAAGTGGTTGAACATCGGGCACGCAAATATGGTCATACCAAATATGGTTTCAGAAGATTTATTACAGGTTTCCTGGATTTGCTTTCCATAACATTTGTAAGTCGCTTCAGGCAAAAGCCAATGCATTTTTTCGGAACAATAGGAGGCTTTTCCTTTTTAATAGGTTTTATCTTTACCATAAAACTGTTCTGGGATAAAATCGATGGTCTTTTCATTTCCAAGATTCCTGTAAAGCGCGATATAACAGAGCAACCGATATTCTACCTGGCTTTGGTAGCAGTGGTAATTGGTGTGCAACTTTTTTTAACTGGTTTCCTTGCTGAAATGTTTTCCATGCAATCTATGTCAAGACGGGACTATTTAGTCATTGATAGGGTTGGAATGGATAAGGAACCAATTGGCGTTAAGATTCCTTCACGCGAGTACCAAGGATAACAAATGATGGATCCCTATATGTCTTTTCGATAATGACGAATCCCAAATACTCCGTCATCATTCCCGTATACAATCGCCCGCAGGAAGTAGGGGAGCTGTTAGAAAGCTTAACCAAACAGGAATTCAGAAACTTTGAAGTATTGATTGTTGAAGATGGTTCTGTCGTTCGTTGTGAGGATGTTGTGGACAGATTTCGCGATCAGTTATCCATTCATTATTTTTTTAAGCCTAACACCGGGCCTGGTCCCAGTCGTAATTTTGGATATGCCCGCGCACAAGGAGATTACTTTGTTGTATTTGATTCAGACTGTATTATTCCCTCAACGTATTTCTCAGCCGTAGAGAGAGAACTTCAAATTGAAAAATTTGATGCATGGGGAGGACCCGATGCAGCTCATAGCGAATTCACACCAATTCAGAGAGCTATGGGTTATACCATGTCATCTTTCCTTACTACCGGTGGAATTCGCGGAGGGAAAAAACATGTGGGATGGTTTCAGCCGCGAAGTTTTAATATGGGCATTTCACGGGAAGTGTTTCAAAAAACAAAAGGATTTACTTTTACTCACTTAGCTGAAGATATTGAATTTAGCATTCGCATGAAGAAAGCTGGTTTCAACGTTAAGTTGATTCCAGAGGCATATGTTTATCACAAGCGAAGATCCAGCCTTAGTCAGTTCTACCACCAGGTTGAAAGTTTTGGAAGAGGAAGGATACAGGTGGGCAGAGTTCATCCTGAAGAAGTAAAACTGGCGCATTGGTTCCCATCATTTTTTGTGCTTGGAATTTTTGTTGCTTTTCTTCTGCTCTTGTTTAATATGACTTTAGGAGTATGGTTGATTGCGGGATATGCAATCTACGTTATCCTCATCTTCCTTCACGCCTGGATGGTTAATCGTAATTTAAAAGTAGCATTGCTTTCAGTTCCTTCTGCGTTAATCCAACTGTGGGGTTATGGGATAGGTTTCTTTAAAGAATGGATAAAATCATACACGGTAAAAAAATAAGGCATACGCCGAAAATCCGTTTTTTCGCCGCTTGCCTAATCAATTTTTTTGATTAACCTTTGTAATATTTACCTTTCCTTACATAATGATTTATCCTAAGAACGTCTTACTCGGTATTGTCTTATGCCTGTTTCTTCCTTGCATTTCCTTTGCCCAATCCCAGAATAAAGAGCTGTCTCCAGGTTATTATGTGGTAGTAGCAGCATATGCGGAGACCAAAGAAGACTTTGCATTGGCTTATCGTGACAAACTCAAATCTCAGGGTTATGAAGCTTCCTATGGATTCAATTCAAGTCGCGGATTTTACTTTGTCTATTTAAGCTACTTCACCAACCTTAAGGAAGGCTTACAAAACATGTTAGCCACTCGTAAGAAAGGAGTTTTCACAGATGCATGGGTGCGGGTTGTTTCCGGTGATATAAAGATTCCTGAAGAATCCATTGCTGTTGATAGTGCGAAGCAAGCAAACGCAGAGCAATCAGAAGAAAAGATAGTACAACCAGTGGAGGCCAGGCCTGAAATTGTTGCAGACTCTCTTGATGAAAAGCATGAAGAGATCGTTCAACACAATCCCATGACCCTGGGGAACACAGAAGTATTTTTAAACCTCTTCAATGCCACGAACAATAGAATAATTGATGGAGAGATTGAGGTGGTAGATACTGAACGGTCGCGCTCCATTCAGAAGGTAAAGGGAAATGAATATATGATTCTTCCTGATCCGAAGACAAATTCTGGTCAGTTAACCTTTATTGCTGATGTATTTGGTTATCGCAAAGTTCAACACGAAATCAGCTACAAGACTCCATTAGCCGACACCACAAAAGCATATGTTGATTTAATCGGTACCACCTTTGTCATCAACTTTGACATGGTTCGTTACCGGATGGGAGATATAGTTACTCTTTACCAGGTATATTTTTATTACGATGCGGCTCTTATGCTTCCCGAATCAAAATATCAGTTAAGTGAATTGCTGCAGTTGATGAATGAAAATCCAAATTACAGGATTCGCCTGCACGGACATACTAATGGTAATTATTATGGAAAAATAATGTCAGCAGGTCCTGATCAGGATTTATTTTCATTATCAAAGGATGCACATTCAACCGTTGGATCAGCGAAGCACTTATCACAATTAAGGGCCGAAGTAATTAAAACGTACCTGGTTAAAAATGGTATTAATGCCGATCGCATTGAAGTCAAGGCTTGGGGAGGTAAACGTCCGTTGTATGACCGCCGCGGTGTCAACGCAAAAAAGAACGTTCGGGTAGAAGTTGAAATTCTTCAGGATTAACCTTCAGAGAAGTGGATATAGTAAATGAAGGTGGGGCCCCGATAAGGGGCCTTTTTTTAATCTGGTTTTGGCCGTATTTGTAATTTGAAAGTCGCATGATGAAAAAAAATACGAATCCCTTTTACTTTAACGTATACGCTGGCGGCTTACTGGTTATCAGGATTTGAAGAACTGTCAGGTATTGGACTGATTGCAAAACGGCACCGTAATTAATCAGAATAAAAAAAGCCTCAGATTTCTCAGAGGCTTCACTTAATTCTCAGATTTTTATCTTACTTCGCATATGCCACACTTCGCATCTCACGAATAACGGTTACTTTAATCTGCCCGGGATATTGCATATCCCTTTCAATCTTTTGTGAGATATCAAAACTGAGTTGACTGGCGCGTTCATCGGTGGCTTTTTCTGCATCTACAATTACGCGCAGTTCACGTCCTGCCTGTATGGCATAACATTTCTCAACGCCGTCAAAGCTAAGGCCAACGTCTTCAAGTTCTCTCAATCGTTTAATGTATTGTTCCATCACTTCACGTCTTGCTCCTGGGCGTGCGCCACTTATAGCATCGCATGACTGAACGATAGGAGAAATGATACCGGTCATTTCAATTTCATCGTGGTGAGCGCCTATGGCATTGCATACCACCGGATGCTCTTTATATTTTTGAGCTATCTCCATACCTACGATAGCATGGGGTTTTTCAAGTTCTTCGGGCCATACTTTTCCAATGTCGTGGAGAAGTCCTGCCCGCTTGGCCTGCTTCACGTTCAGCCCAAGTTCACCCGCCATTATTGCACAGAGGTTAGCAACTTCGCGTGAGTGTTGAAGCAGATTTTGGCCATACGAAGAACGGAATCTCATGCGACCTACAAGTTTGACCAGCTCAGGATGAAGGCCATGAATACCTAAGTCGATAACCGTTCGTTCGCCAATCTCCACTATCTCTTCCTCAATATTCTTCGTTGTCTTGTTCACGATTTCCTCAATACGCGCGGGGTGGATACGTCCGTCTTGCACCAGGCGATGAAGCGACAGACGGGCAATCTCACGCCTTACCGGGTCAAATCCCGAAATGATGATGGCTTCTGGTGTATCATCCACTATTATCTCAACTCCGGTTGCCGCTTCAAGTGCGCGAATGTTTCTGCCTTCACGACCGATGATCTTTCCTTTAATATCATCGCTTTCAATGTTGAAGACTGACACACAATTTTCAATAGCATGTTCTGTAGCTGTTCGCTGAATGGTTTCGACTACAATTTTTTTAGCTTCTTTGGTTGCTGAAAGCTTTGCCTGCTCCATGATGTCTTTGATAAAACTGGAAGCTTTGGTTTGTGCTTCATCTTTTAGCGAAGCGACTAATTGCTCACGGGCTTCATCAGCGGTGAGCTTGGAAATGTTTTCCAGTATCTGCACCTTTTGATGGTTGAATTTCTCAAGGTCTTCACGGCGTTTCTTTACGTGCTCCAACTGAGCGGTGAGGTCGGTGCGAATATCATCCAACTCACCTTCTTTACGCTTGATGGATTCCATCTCCTTGCTTAAAGCCTGTTCGCGTTGCCTGATCTTTTGTTCGTTGGCGATGATTTGATTCTTCTTGCGGTTGGCGTCTTCCTCAAACTCTGTTTTCATTTTGAGGATTTTCTCTTTTGCTTCCAGGATCTTATCCTTCTTTAGATTTTCGGATGCGATCTCTGCTTCTTTGAGGATGAGTTTGGACTTTTCATCTGTCTCCTCGTGTAATTTTTTCATTTTTCGTTTGTAGAGCATACTTCCAAAAAGTGAGCTCAGTACGATTGTGCCTATCAAACTGGCAACAATCATCATTATCAAATCCGTTGACATAGGTTTTTTGGGTTATATATGTAAACCCGGAAGAACCCAATAGGGCTTTAAAGAGCAGGAGTCAAAGAAGCTTAAAGAATGGATTGGGAGATGAGGTTGTTAAGATGGTTTATCTTTTCAAAGACTGTTTGATCAACAGTCTGATGAGTATCTTCTACTGCCATTTTATCGATAAGGCAGTCAAAGGCTACCATGGCCAATAGATCCTGTTTGTCCTCAATTCCAAATTGCTCCCGGTAAGATCTAAGTTTTTCATTAATCAATTTACCCGCGGTCCGTATTCTTTCTTCATCGGCACGCTTCACCTTCATCGGATACTCGCGATCTGCTATTTTAATTTTTATTGAAAGCTCCTCCATCTTACTGGTTGCATTATCTGCTTAAGTGAGCGATGCACTTGTCTATCTCTCGAATGTATTCGTCCACTTTTTTCTTCAACTCCGAAACACTTCCGTCTTCCGGATGTAAACTGTCAGCAAGTTTAGTTATTTTCAATTGATTATGAAAGCCGCTAAGCTGCTCTTCCCTTGCTTTTAGTGTTGATTTAAGTTCTTGATTTTCAGATTTTAGGCCCTTAACCTCTTCTTTAAGGCTTTTATGCTCTGTTACGAGCATCTGAATTTTGCGTTCTAACCCGTTAAGATTAGTTTTTAGTAGATCCTGATCCATGTATACTTTTTAGATTAACAACATAGGCAACTTTGATTACCTATGAAGGCCAACTTTTACATTTACTTTATTTACGTATGATCGCGCTCAACTTTTGCTCAAAAGCAACCATCAAGCGGTCCATAGTTTTGTCTATCTCTTGATCCGTAAGCGTTTTCTCTTCATCCTGCAGCGTGAAGCCCAGTGCATAGGCCTTTTTATCCGCGGGAATCTTTTCACCTTCATAAACATCGAACACAATAATTGATTTTATCAACCGCTTCTCAGTTGATAAGACAAGATTTTGTATTTCATCGAACGTAACCCGCTTATCAAGCACAAGCGATAAATCCCGTCTAACTTCGGGAAACTTCGGAACATCTTGAATTACGAACTTAGGATTTGCGTGCCGGAAAAGCAAGGAAGTATCCAGCTCTGCATAAAATAATTCCTGCTTTATGCTGAAATCTTTTAACAATGAACTCTTTACCTTTCCCAGCTTACCAATAGGCTTATTTTTCTTTGTTAAAGAAAGTCCATAGTCGAATAGTTGGTCGTTTAGAACTTCCTGTTTTATATCACTCAGCCCTGACTTCATTAGAATATGTTGCGCGTGTTGAGCCAGATCATGATAGGTTACCGCCTGCATTTTGTGTTGCCAGTTTTCAGTTTCCTGGTTACCGGTCATGAATAACGCGAGTCGTTCTTCTTCTATGTACTGGCTTTCATTCTTGTAATATATTTTGCCGAATTCAAATAGCTTCAGGTCTTTTTGCTTCCGGTTAATGTTATAGGCACAAACTTCAAGGCCTGTAAACAGCATTGTCTGGCGAAGCATGCCCTGCTCTTCACTTAGCTTATTAAGAATGGTGATGGTTTTGCCCGGAAATGTCAGGGAATGTTTTTGCTGATAGTTCTCGTTAGTTAGTGAGTTCGTCCATATTTCAAAAAAGCCATTGGCGATAAGCAGTTCACCTATATTCCGTTTGAACTTATCAAGATCATTTAAAGGAAACTCTGCTAGGTAATCAGTTTTTGCATACTGGCTTAATTCAATGTTATTGAATCCATATATGCGAAGGATTTCCTCTACAATATCCGCTTCATGTTGAATATCTACCCGATAGGCTGGAACAGAAACCTGATATTCATCTTCACTCTTGCTCATCACCTTAATATCAAGACTTTCAAGAATTGAAAAAACTTTCTCTCTTGGAATGGCTTTACCGATCAACCGATTAACATTTTTATCCCTTACTTTTATTTCCCTGCTTTCAATTTTATGGGAGTACACATCAATAATCTCAGACGATACTTGGCCTCCTGCAATTTTCTTAATCAACATAGCGGCCCGTTTAAGAGCATAGACTGTATTATCAGGATCAATTCCACGTTCAAAACGAAATGACGCATCAGTCTTGAGTTGATGATGCATGGAAGTCTTTCGAATATAGGCCGGAGAGAAATAAGCGCTTTCCAGAAAAACGTTTTTGGTATTCGCTGTAATACCAGACTTTACTCCACCGAAAACTCCTGCTATGCACATGCCGCTTTCAGTGTTGCAAATCATGAGATCAGTGTCCAGCAAAGTTCTTTCTTTACTATCAAGTGTTGTGAATTTTGACCCGGGTGGCAAAGTCTTGACGATTACTTTCCCTCCGGTTATCTCATCGGCATCAAATGCATGAAGGGGCTGGCCAAGTTCGTGACAAACAAAGTTGGTGATATCAACGATGTTGTTGATAGGGGTCAACCCGATTGACTGAAGTCGATTTTTTAACCATGCGGGAGATTCGGTAACCGTAATGTTACTGATTGTAACACCTGCATACCGTGGACAAGCCTCTGTATTTTCAACAACTACAGGAATTGTTAATGATTGGTTATCAACTTTGAAATCACTCACATCAGGAAGATTAATTTTTCTTCCGGTGGAGGCTTTTATGTCGCGGGCAACACCAATGTGTGATGCGGCATCGGCCCGGTTTGGTGTCAGACCGATTTCAAAAATTGAATCCGATTGTATTTCAAAATACTTTGATGCAGGTGTTCCGTTGGCAACATCTGTTTTCAGTACAATGATGCCGTCGTGACTTTTACCAAGACCAATTTCATCTTCAGCACAGATCATTCCTTCTGATTGTTCTCCACGAATCTTCGCTTTCTTAATAGTGAAGGGCTCTCCGTTAGAGGGATATATTGTACTACCAGGCAATGCAACAACAACTTTTTGTCCTGCTGCTACATTGGGAGCGCCGCATACTATTTTGAGTGGTTCTGCGAGACCTGCATCAACTGTTGTCAGAGAAAGTTTATCGGCGTTTGGATGTTTTGTACAAGTCAAAACCTCACCGATTACTATTCCATTAAGACTTCCTTTTACGGTTTCGAATGGTTCAATCGTCTCGACTTCAAGCCCGGTAGAGGTGAGTAAATGTCCAACATCCTCCGGTGTTTCAGGTATATCGATGTATTCTTTCAGCCAGTTATATGAAATCGTCATCCGTTGTTAAGACTAAGAATTGGTAAGAAATATGACGAGGTAAAAATAGGAGGTTATTATAATTTTTCTAGGAGTGATGACAAGTCTGTTACGGCAAAATTCCATATTATATCCACAACTTATTCACAAAGAATAACACATGAATTTCTAAATAAATGGTCGCTTAAGTAAAAATGGTTTATCTGTTGATTCTACCTATGTCTTCTTGCGTTAATTCTTCAAGACAAAGTGACGCGACCTCTTCAAGATTTTTTTGCAATTCATCTAACGTTTCTGCCTGGGTATGAGCACCAGGCAAGCTTGGAATGTAACCGACGTAGAGGCCGGTTTCACTATCTTTTTCGATTTGTGCAGTAAACGTAAACTTGCCTTTCATAATTCAAAATTACTTAATGTCCGACTAAAAAAACGAACTCCTATTATAATCCCTTGATTTTCTTGATTCCATAGTCTCTCTCCTTCGGAGCTTGTCTATACCCATATCTTTTCTACCCACCATTTGTTTTTTTAGCTTT
>CAZFRM010000004.1:0-271591 GCA_964521255.1 uncultured Roseivirgaceae bacterium | reverse complement strand
ACACTTCACTACACTTTAGCGACATAAACTTTTACGATAGATCAGGAGTTCTGATCCTTCAACATTTTTCCGCATGTCTCAAAAAAGTTGGCTTCGGAAGTTGCTGAATAAGATCAAAAAAGTATGTATTGTACTTTTTGTTAGTCAGTTACTTTATATCATTCTCCTCAAATGGATTGATCCTCCTATAACCATTACACAACTGATCAGTGTGATTGAAGGATATGGATTAAAACGGGATTATGTTTCAAATAAAAATATTTCTCCTAACGCAGCGCTTGCTGTGATTGCAGCGGAAGATCAACTTTTTCCTGATCATAATGGCTTTGATATTAAAAGTATAGAAAAAGCCTTTCAGCATAATCAGAAAAAAACACAACGAATACGTGGCGCTTCTACCATTAGCCAGCAGGTTGCAAAAAATGTTTTTCTCTGGCAGGGACGAAGCTGGATAAGAAAAGGGCTTGAAGTGTATTTCACTTTTATGATTGAACTTGTTTGGGGAAAACAACGCATCCTGGAAGTTTATCTCAATGTTGCAGAGATGGGTAGCGGTGTATTTGGAATAGAGGCTGCATCAAAATACTATTATAAAATACCTGCTAAAAATTTAACACGACTTCAGGCGGCAAGAATTGCATCGTGTCTGCCCAACCCAAAAAAGTACGGAGTCAATCCTCCATCACCCTACATTGTAAAACGGTCTGATTGGGTGCTTACTCAGATGCAAAATCTCGAAGGCGATCCTGATATTGAAAGGTTACTGGTTAAATAAAGAGGGTCTGCTGAAATTTAACCTGGAGCTAAGCTCCGGGCTACAGACAGGAAATCCCTCAAAAAGTTGAAATGACAAAGGAGGTTGTTCATTGGTAGTATTCCTGGGGCACCTTCGAAGCCGTCATCCGATGGCAGTCTCTCTATTAGATGCACTCATGTTCAGTTCGGCATCCCCCATCAGCTCATCAAAATAGACCCACGTTACTGATTTGGCGATGCCTGCAAATTGGACACTCCGAATGTCGCATCTCAAGGAAAATGCATCGCCTTGTTATCGTTCGCAGAAACGGGATACCGCGAGTAAAGTGATCATTTCATAGGAAGCTTAGTGACGCGGTATGACGTGCTTCGAAGAGTGATAATCTCTCCTGATATTTTTTAACTATCCCCTCCGGCATTTTGAACGGGTTTGGTTTTGCGGAAATAGTGTTTTACCCGCAGGCGGAAAATGTTATCACTCGTAGCAAAGTTATCTTCAAGTTTATTACGGGATTGCTGATGCATAAAGATAAACTCAAAGCGAAAATTATAACTTAACCGATAGCCGAGACCTGCTCTCATTCTAAATCGATTTGCAAAACGTTCATCTACATCCTCATCAACCGTCATAAACCACTCCGCATCGGTCAAAATATACCACAGCTTGTTCTCAAAATAGGTCTTCCTGTTTAATGGAACGATACACTCCAATCGCCACCTTGGCCGAAAAGTTTTATCCCATTCCTTTGTCTCAAGGTTTTTAAAATTTCTCTGCTCCAACCGTATATATGTCCTCAACAGCACTCTGCGGTTCGGTGTAAAATGAATCCTTGTGCCTATCATTGGTCTTATTTCCAAAGTATTATAATCATCGGTTTGAATGGTATAGCATAATGTAACACCCGTCACCAAATCAATATTTTGCGTTAATGAATATTCAAGAGAAGGAGCGTAGTCGAATGCAGCCCACGCTGAAGAACCTAATACCTCGCTATAAGTAACAGCATTTTCAAGCAGCCATGAATTGGCAAAAGGATACTCCGCCTTGTATTCAAGCCAGAGCTGTTTGTTTACCTCCTGCGACCTGACGGTGTGGCTAATTATTCCTAAAATAAAAATAAAAAGGAAGAACCTTAATTGCATTCCTAATAGGCCAAATGTGAATATCTGTCTTAAAAACAAATGACTGGAGAAGTGGTTCTTTTCCCCGAACCTCATACAACTTGAAATTCTTATTCTACATTAAGCTCAATACATGTGATTTGTTTAGGAAAAATTGTAGAATTAAAATTGAAAAACTGACCCATTAACAAGTTATGAGCAAAAACATCAGAATAAAAGACATCGCCAAGTTGGCCGGCGTTTCGGTAGGAACAGTGGATCGGGTGATTCATAAAAGAGGCCAGGTTTCAAAAGAGGCTTACGATAAAGTGATCGAGATACTGGACAAAACAGGGTATACACCCAATCTGATCGCACGAACGTTGGGCTCGAACAAAAAATATCGAATAGCAGCCATTGTTCCAAACCCGGAACAAGACGAGTACTGGCAGCTTTCTCATGATGGTGTTATGCAGGCAAGAGAAGAGTGGGATTCCTTTGGCGTAATTGTGGAAGTTCATCACTTTGATTTATATCGTCCAGCTTCATTTGCTGAAGTGTCAGCCCACGCAATTCAGTCTAAACCGGATGGAATCCTAACCGCACCTGTATTCTATGCAGAGGCGCTTAAATTTTTCAGGTTATGTAAAGAAGCCAATATCCCGTATGTTGTTTTTAACAACAGCATTCCTGAAGCGCAACCCATCACTTTCATTGGCCAGAATCTTTACCAGAGCGGACGTGTGGCCGCAGAGCTATTGCAGATGAATCGAAATCCAGCGGGCACCTTTGCCATTCTTCATATTTATGATAACATTCAAAATTCAATTCACCTTTCAGAAAAAGAGAAAGGTTTTTGCGATTACTTCAAAGAGCTTGACCACCAAAAGCCTTCCGTGATAAGTCTTGATCTTAATACCACGCACGAGCCCACACTCGAAAAAGAGTTGAAAGAAATTTTCGCTAAGAAAGATCTAAAAGGAATTCTGGTAACTACATCAAAGGGAGCCTCGGTTGTTTCTTCTCTTCTGATGAAACATGGTAAAAACAATATACGACTAGTAGCCTATGATTTGTTGAAAGAAAACAGGGCATTTTTGAAAAAAGGAATTATTGATTTTCTTATCAATCAAAACAGTAAAATGCAGGCATCCCTTGGCGTTAGTCAGCTTGCCAATCACCTCTTGTTTCAGAAAAAAATACAACCTACTTATTTGTTTCCATTGGAGATCATCAGCCGGCAAAATCTTGAATCGTATTTAACGGCTGAACCACGCTAAGACTCTTCTCCTTTAATTTTACGTCCTCTCCACCACAAGGCCAGCGTTGAACCCGTGATGTTCATTACAGGTCCGAAGACTGCAGCAGCCAATCCAACGGTTGCGAGTTTGCCCATAGACAATGCAAGCCCGGAAGCCAATCCTGCATTTTGAAGGCCTACTTCAATGGCTACGGTTCGGCAATCCTTCTCAGGCATTCTGAACAACCTTGCTCCCCAATAACCTAAAACATAACCGCTGCAATTGTGCATCAATACAGCAACAATAAGTAAAGGCCCTACCACCAGGAGGGAATCTCTTCCTGCTGCAGTAATTACAACGATAATAAGTGCGATGCCACCCATCGACAACAAGGGCATGATGTCATCCAGTATTTTGAATTTACCATGGAGGAAATGATTAAAAATCAAACCAGCACCAACGGGTATAATAACGATCTTAACAATATCCCATACCATCGCCAAAAAATCAACTTCAACAAATTGTCCGGCAAGCATCTCCATATAGAACGGTGTTACCAGGGGAGCCATCATAGTAGCCAAAGCTGTTATAGTCACCGACAACGCCAGGTTGGCTTTCGCCAAATACGACATTACATTTGAAGCAAGGCCGCTGGGTGAGCTGCCCACCAGTATAATACCTGCAGCAACTTCAGGCGGAAAAGAAAATGTTGAAGCAATAAAAAAGCCCATAAAAGGCATGATAGTAAACTGACAAAGCAATCCAACAAGTACTCCCTTCGGCATTTGCATAACACCACCGAAATCTTTCCAACTCAACGCCGTGCCCATGCCAAACATGATGATCTGCAATAATGGAACAATAAGTTTTGAAAGCTTAAAGTCGCCTATGGAAACAAAATACTGTGGATAATACATCGCAACACTTACCGCAGCGAAAATACAAATGGTGTAACTATAGCCTTTTAAGAGTTCATGACCGCGAAATGCTACTGCGAGGGAAACAAAAAATCCCATGAGCAACCAACCTGCATAAGCGTGCAAGCCCATCAACGAAACGACAAGGTAGGTCAATAAAAAAAAGAAGGCTGTTATAAAGAGGAGGCGCGAAATTTTCTTATCCATTTGAGTTATTTGGTTTACGGTTCAAAATAGAAAAGCGCTTTGACTTACACCAGTCAAAGCGCCTAAGTTGCTACTTAAAAATCATTTTACAGCTTAACTCCACAATCTATCCCATGAACGGTCTTTATCCCACTCCGGTGTTGGCACAAAGTAGCTATTGTTTTCAGGGTCGAGATGTTTCTTAACAACATCATCATTCAATTCAATGCCCAAACCAGGGGCATCGGGAACAGGTGCAAATCCTTTTTCAATCATAGGCTTTTTTGTTTTCACCAGTTGCGTCCAATAATCCAGATCGACTGAGTGATGTTCAAGCGCCATAAAGTTTTGCGTAGCTGCCGCGCAGTGCACATTGGCCATAAATGAAACCGGTGTACCGGCAAAGTGCATGGCCATCGCCACACCATGTTCTTCGGCATAATCACCGATCTTTTTCGTTTCAAGAAGTCCACCGGATGTCGCGAGATCAGGATGCACAATGTCAATGGCGCGTGCATCGATCAGCTTGATGAATTCCTCTTTCAGGTAAATATCTTCACCTGTGGTAGTAGGTGTTTCAATAGCATCGCTGATCATCTTCCAGTGATCGGTGAATCGCCAGGGGATCAGATCTTCCAGCCAGGCGAGACGATATTTTTCAACGGCACGTCCCAGGCGAATAGCATTGTTGTGATCAAAGTGCCCATAATGATCGGAAGCCAGCGGAATGGAATAGCCTATCTTTTCCCTCACCATTCCAACGCGTTCCATCAAAGCCTCCAAGCCTTTATCCGTAATCTGAACCTGGGTGAACTGATGCTCCGTACCACCGTAAGACATGGGTTCATTGCTCCACTGGCGGCCAATATCCCAGAAGTTACTATTGGCAACTGTATCCGGTAGATCTTTTAACAGTTCAATACCGAAGTCCATTTTTAAGAACGTAAAGCCGTCCACATCCATGCGCTTACTTACTTTCGCTTTAAAATCTTCCAGGTCTCTTCCCATGGAAGTATCTGCATAGAGCCTTACTTTGTCACGATATTTTCCGCCAAGAAGTTGATAGGCCGGAACGTTATACGCTTTGCCGGCGAGGTCCCACAAGGCCATTTCAACCGCACATACACCACCGCCTTGCCGCCCGTGAAATCCAAATTGTTTGATGCGCTTGAAAATCATTTCCACACTGCATGGGTTCATCCCAAGGATACGGCTCTTGAGAAACAAAGCATAACGCCATGAAGCCCCATCACGAACTTCACCAAGGCCATAAATCCCCTGGTTAGTATCAATGCGGATGACGGGGCAGCGACCACCACCATTCATCACGACAGCATAGCGCATGTCTGTGATCTTTAAATCTGATGGAGCAGAGTTACGGTTGACTTTAGAGGTTGACTGAGCTAAGGTATCCTCCAGCGGACTGAACATAAATCCGCCAAGCATTAAGCCTCCCATACCGGCTTTCTTAAAAAATTCCCTTCTGCTGTTCTCTTTGGTATCGGGTAATTGCATTTCCGGGTCTTTCAGTCCAAGCTTTTCCAGAAATTTCTGCGATGGTGTTTTCATAGAATCCAGGTTAATTGTAGAACACAAATTTTCAAACTGATCATGCGTGCAAGTCCATATTGCTCATGATCATTTCTAAGAAATAAGAAACGCCATAAATGGATCGGTTAAAAATCAAACATCTAAAGCGTATCCTCAACGCTGCTACAGATTCAAAACTGCCTGCGATAAAGTATTAATAGTTAGTTAACATTGTTGTCCGACTAAAATGTAGCATTCGTTTCAATCCCTTGATTTTCTTGATATTTTCTTTATCTGGCCTCACTCCTACCTCTCTCCGAGGGAGAGAGACTATGGAATCAAGAAAATCAAGGGATTATGTAGGTGTTCATTTTTAGTCGGACATTTAGTGATTAATTAACTATAGGTTCTGTCATGTGAGCGTTTTTCATCCCATTCTTTCGTAGGACCAAAATAGGTATTGTCAGTAGCATGTAAATGTTTCTTTACCACTTCATCGACTAACTCTATACCCAATCCCGGTGCTGTAAGCGGAACCGGCGCATAGCCTTTATCGATCAACTTTCTGCCATCCGTAGTTTTGACCATTCCTTCCCACCATTCCAAATCCACTGAATGATGTTCCAGTGAGAGGAAGTTTTGTGTTGCCGCAGCACAATGAACATTGGCCATAAATGATACCGGTGTACCGGCCTGATGCATGGCCATAGCAATACCTTTTTCTTCCGCATAATCGCCGATGCGTTTGGTTTCCAGGAGGCCTCCGGAAGAAGCCAGGTCTGGATGAATAATGTCTACAGCGTGATTGTCGATGAGGGGCTTGAAGTATTCCAGCAAATAAATATCTTCACCGGTCAACGTTGGTGTTTCCAGGGCATCTGTAATTGTCTTATGCTGTTCGGTGTACTGCCACGGTACCATATCTTCTAACCAGGCAAGTCTGTACTTCTCCAGCGCTTTGCCGAGACGAATACAATTGTTAAGATCAAAATGTCCGTAGTGATCGGTTGACATCGGAATTTCATACCCAACCATGCTGCGTACGTGATCAACTCTTTTCGCTAATTCATCCAATCCCTTTTCGGTGATTTGAATTCCGGTAAATGGATGGCGTGTATTGGCATACGACATATAACCACCCTGCCATTGGCTGGTGCCTTCTTTAAAAATATTTGGATTGACGAGCGTTCCCGGAATATCACGTAAATCACGGATTGACACATCCATTTTTAACCAGGTATATCCTTGTGTTTCCGTTCTGTATTTAATGCGCTTCATTTGCTCTTCAGGGTTGGTTGACTCCGGCGTATCCGCATAAATCCGAATGTTGTCGCGGTACCTTCCTCCCAACAGTTGCCATGCCGGAACGTTGTAAGCCTTACCACACAAATCCCACAGCGCCATTTCTACCGCACAAACACCACCGGCCTGTCGCGCCTGACCACCAAATTGCTTAACGATCTTAAATATCTTCTCAACGTTACAGGGGTTCTCACCCAGTATGCGGCTTTTCAACATCAAAGCATAGCGGGGATCCGCACCGTCGCGTACCTCACCCAGTCCGTAAATCCCCTGGTTTGTATCAATGCGAATGATTGCCGTACGACCCAGCACCGTAGTCACACAATATCTCAGGTCGGTAATTTTAAGATCGGAAGGAGCTGAGGCCTTTTGAACTTTTGAAGTAGTCTGTGCCATGGTGTCTTCAAACTTCAGACCCATAAGTCCGGAAAGCGTTAAGCCGCCAAGTGCAGTTTTCTTAAGAAAATTTCTTCTGTTGTCTTTCGTGGTTGGATTGTCAATCTCAGCCTGTCGCTGAGCCGCTGCTGCTTTCTCCCGTTCCTTATTTTGCCGGATAATCTGTTGCAAAACACTTTTCATGATATGATGGTTTAGGTTAATAAAATGAGTTAATAGTTGCGTTCCTTTAGATAATCATCCAGTTCTTTTTTCGTCATGGGTAATTTTCCGGGGTAGTTATTCAACCAGTTTAGAAAATCTTTTTTGATAGCCTCTGTCCATTCACTATCGATTTCTCCTGCCAGGTATTTTTTTTCACGAAGGCGCAGGTGGCCAAACTCGTCACGCAATGCAGTTACTTCCGCGGTGATCACTAAATCTTCCGCGAGGTGAGAAGGAATAAAAATTGTTCCGAACTTCTTTGCCAGTACAACATCCCCTGGCAATACCGTAGCTCTTCCTATCCGGATAGGCGCATTAATAGAGGTAAGCATCATTTGATTTATATACGACGGATCTTGTCCTTTTATCCAGGCATTAAATCCTTTTATCTCCTCAAGTCCTTCCTGATCCCTTACGGATCCATAGAAGATCACGCCACGTTTTGACCGGGTATAAATTGAATTACCGAGGTTATCACCTATTAACGTACCGTCAGCAATTTTTCCATAGCCATCAGCAACGTACACATCCCCTTCTACCAATATATCAATAGGCCATGAGTTAGTACCGCCCTTTTGCGCGCGATTCTCAACTTTCCCTTGTTCCTTCACTTGATTCTGAAGATCAGGTCTTAGCGGCATGTATTGTGCGGTGACCACTCTTCCGGTCATGGCGCTATCCGGCCAAATCACTTGCCAGTCCCCTTCATATTGATTGAGGTATCCTTTGTTGCGAAGCACACCCCAGGCTTCTTCAATGGAAATATTTTTTAGCCGTTTTAAAATTGCATCGGGCACTTTAGGTCGTCCATCTGCAAAACGTTCACCCTTCCACTCGGAAGTCAGCGCTTTGATATATTCAGGTGAGGAGCCCACGCGCTGGGCAGAGGCAGACATTTGAATAAGAAATACAGCGATAATCGTGTAGCCGGTCAGACTAAGTTGTTTTAGAATGCTAATTTTCATGATGGTAATTTCCAGGTTCAAAATTTTTCCAAGCTATGATTAGTTCCAACTATTGACCCTCCATCAGCATAGTTTTTTAACCGCATACGGAATTGACATACGATAACTTCTTGCTTTGTAATAATTGGTTTTAAAAAGTAAGGGCAACAAAAAGTTGCCCTTACTTTTGAGAAGGTTTTTATTGTATATCCCACCACACGCGGGTATCAAGCCTGTCAGGTCCCATTCGCTGAATAGCGGCCTGAACATTGTCAGTATTAACGGAGCCTTCCGAGTTTGGATAAGTAAGTCTTCTGATAAAGTCAACTTCTTTTCCAGGGTATGGGTTAGAAGCTAATGCAGGGTATCCGCTTCTCCTGTAGTTCGCAAAAACTTCCGGACCATTTAAAAACGAAGCAATCCAATATTGTGTATTGATTTGTTCTAATGCATTACCGGCGTCATACGGATGATTACCGATGTAAGTGTTGATGTCAGCATTATCAATTGCCGATGCCGGATCATACATTGCCATCTGTTCCATGTGTGCTCTCACACCAAGTTCATAGTACTCATCAGCAGTGGGCCCTGTAGTTATCCAACCTCTTTGCCTGGCTTCCGCCAGCAGAAGATAAGTTTGTGCAGCGGTGACCATGAAATAAGGCGCCGTCAATTTTGTCATGCGCCGGCGGTCCACCTGGCTGAATTCGTAAAAGCTGGCAAGACCAAGACCTGTTGCCACTGCCGGAATCGTGCTGTTATCGTGCCCCATTGGCATTCCAACCTGAAGAGCCGGGTCAAATGAAGCATTATCAGGGGTCTGTGTCGGGCCAGATGTGGCGCCAACATACCTTACGGCAATAGAAACCAGTCGTGGATCATCCGTATCTCTCAGATGATCGACAAATGAACTGACAAGGTAAAAGTTTGCGCCCTCTGTACCATTCAGCGTAACGCCCAATCCGTTTTGATAATTGGCATCGTGCTTGATTCCTGCATTGTCAGCATTTATCAATATCAAATCGTTCAGCGGCAAACCCTGAACAGTCTGCTGAGCTTTTCCGGGATCTACTTTACTGAGTCTCATGCCTGCCCGTAACAACAGGGAATTTGCAAATTTCTTCCACAGGTCAATATTTCCGCCATACAACACATCAGCGGTTTCTATTCTCACTGCAGGATTAAGGGCAGATGATGCAGCGCTCAATTCCTGGAGTATGCTATTATAAATGTCTTGCTGCGCATCATAAGCAGGAAAAAAGTTCAGATCAATGTAGCCTTTACCTGCTTCTGTGTAAGGAATATCGCCATATTCATCGGTAAGCACCATAAAGGCATACGCCTGTAAGATACGCGCCATGCTCACCAGATTACTGCGTTCGCTTTCTGTCCGGTTGATAACATCCGTTGTATTTCGAATCACATTACGATAATAAGCCTGCCATAATGTTTGCGTGGCATTGCGGTTGTCCTGGTTGTAATTGGCTCCGGTTAGTACACCTGAATTGGGCGATATAATTTGCTGAACAGCTCCCAGGTCATAAATCAGGGGGCTTCCGCCGGCGAAACCTCCGCCATTAATATTGAGAAAAGCATTGTTCAACTGGTAGGCGGGATCAATGGAGAGTGCGCCGGTTTTACTGGTATTGAGCTCATCAAACCCACTATCGCAGGCACTAGCAAACATCAGCGTCAACAGCAGAAGATTATATTTAATTATATTTTTCATGATTGCTTGCATTAAAGTTTAACATTCAAATTGAACCCTATGCTCCGGGTAGTAGGCACACCGGTAGATTCCATTCCGACAAGGTTGTCTGATGTATAACCAAATGATTCCGGATCGATATTGGGAATCCACTTCTTTAACATCAGCACATTGTTCGCCACGAAGTCAAGCCTGACCGACCGGAAAGGCCAACTTTGAGGAATGAGCTTTGTGAAGTCATACCCAATGGTGATCTGACGCAGTTTCCAGTAGCCACCATCCGATACTACGGGTTCAACCAAGCCTTTCGAGCGTACCACTTCATAAAAAGGCTGAACCGGGAAGACGGCCACCGTATTCGTTTCACCAGCCTCATTCACACCTTCACCCACTACACCCGATTCCCTTCCTGCCAAAGTCTCCTTGTGCAATCCATGCCTGTATGCATTGAAGTTGGTTCCTGAGATTATCTTGTTGCCTAACTTGAAATCGATAAGGAATGAAGCGGATATCCCTTTGTAAGTAAAGCTATTCGTAAAACCGCCTACCCATTTCGGTAGTCCGCTTCCGAAGTGTATCATTTGTGGTGTGGCCAGCGCAATTCCATTGCTTCCGTAAATTACACGTCCCTGAGAATCTCTCATATAACCGAACCCGGCCAGTTGTCCTAATTCTTCACCCACAACATGCCTTAGCTCTCCGTTAAACACGTGCGTACCCACAGTAATCCTTTCACCAGGCTCGTCTGTTAACAAGCTTAGTACTTTAGTTATGTTATAAGCTCCGTTGAAGGTAAAGTTCCATTGAAAATCGTTCGTCTCGATAGGAACAATGTTAACAAGCAGTTCGATACCCTGGTTTCTGCTTTCTCCACTATTGATCCGGGTGTCAACAAAACCGGATGCATCGGAAATCTGGGCTTGCACAATCTGGTCAAAGGTTGTCTTCTGATACGCTGCTATATCAATACCCAACTTGTTATTGAACATTCTTAACTCAAGCCCTATTTCTGCTTCCCTTACCCGCATAGGCTCCAGGTTGGGATTGGGCACTGTTGTACCAGAAGGACCACCGACCGGCTGCAGGGCGCCTGACGGGTTGGCAAACAGGTTATTGTTAATACCATAGTATAATACATTGGAATACGGCGCAACATCGCCATCGCTGCCCACTTCAGCATACGCCACCCTCAGCTTTCCAAAAGATAACCATGAAGGCGCTGTACCAAACGATTCGCTGAACACATAGCCGGCGGAAACCGATGGGTACGGTATACTGCGTTTCGCCGATGACAACGTTGAGAACCAGTCATTGCGCAATGTTCCGTTCAGGAATAGGATTTGTTTGAATGATACTTCTGCCGAACCATAGAGGGAATTAACTTCCCGTTCAGAAAGATCATACAAGGGATCTTTTACACGGCCGTTTTGTACGGTATAAAGATCACGTACAACAAAATCCGTTACCTGCGTACTATTCAGGTCAGACCTCCTGTACATATGGTTACCCCCAAATGTAGCGTTAAAACCGATATTGCCGAATTCACGTGTAGCTGATACGAGGAAGTCTGCATTTATTTCCCTGAAGCGGCGTGCTTCCTGTGTAAATTGACCGTTTACAAATCCGGCAGGCGCTGCGGGGCGAGATGCCTGACCTGTAGGGAAGTTGTTATAGCTCTGGTCACGCGACCAGTAATCCTGGCCAATACGTCCCTGAACATAAAGCCAGGAAAGAAGATCATAACGTACGGAAATATTACCAAATACCCTGTCACGCCGGATGTCGTTAAATTGATCAGCCAGGGTAAAATACGGGTTGGTGCGGTTCATAAACCGTGAATAAATGAACTCGTCCCCGGCGGCATTGTATTTCTTTTCATTCAGCAAATCAAGCGGCATCGAGTTAGCCATATTATATATGGCCACCGGTATGGTGTTATCCTGGTTGCCGACGTTCGGCGGGTTCTTGTTGTATTCGTTCGAGTACGCGAGGTTTCCCTTAAAGCTTAGCTTATCCGACAACGAATAGCCGAAGCCCAGGTTAATATTTCTCCGGATAAACTCATTATTAGGAACAATACCTTTGCTGTTCATATTCGCCATGGAAAGATTAAAACCTCCCTTATCACTATTGGAGGATAGCGTGATGGTGTTTGTCATCGTCTGACCATTCCTGAAAAACTTATTTATTATGTCGCGTTGGGGTACGTAAGGAACTTCAACTCCATCAAAGAGGATATGTGTCATCCCCGGTTGAAATCTTTCCCCGAAGGACCATTGCCCGGAGGTCGGGTTAGCCGTAGTGGGACGCACACCGTTTTCCCCCTGTCCATATTCATACTGATAGTCGGTAAAATCCAATGGCGTGTCGTTGGTGTAGTTCAGGTTGTAAGCCACACCAATACCCTTGGTGTCGCCTTTACTTTTCGTTGTAATCATGATTACACCGTCTTTGGCACGAGCCCCGTACAATGCGGCAGCCGTACCACCTTTCAAGACTGTCATGCTCTCGATGTCATCAGGGTTAATACTTTGCAGCCCGTCACCACCGTCCGACGTTGCACCACCGCCTCTTGTAGCAATATAATTATCTCCCTGAAGATTACCTGATGCTGTTACATTCGAACCAAAGTTCGTATTGTCGATAGGCACACCGTTAATTACAATGAGTGGATTGTTTTGGCCGGTAATTGAAGACTGCCCGCGAATACGGATCTTGGAAGTCCCGCCGGGGCCTGTACCCAACGAGGAAATGTTCACCCCTGCAATTTTTCCCTGCAAGGCATTCATCAAATTGGGCGTTCTATTTACCACCAATTCTTTAGCATCAACTTTTGACGTTGCATACCCCAGGCTCTTGGTTGACTTCTCAATACCTAATGCCGTGACAACAACTTCATCCAGCGACCGTATATCCGGCATCATAACAACATCTACAACGGACCGGCCGGCAACCGCTACCTCCTGCGATGCATATCCAACAAAAGAAAATATCAGGATTGCATTTCCATCACCAGCATCCAGTGAATATTGCCCATTCGCATTGGACGATGTTCCATTCGTGGTACCCTTCACCAAAATGTTGACGCCTGGAAAGGTGCCGCTGTTCTCATCCCTCACAACTCCGCTTACAATAAATTCAACCGGCTTAGGAGCAATTTGCTGCAAGCTGAGTTCACGTTTAACGGATGCGAATTGTACTGCTGAAGGCGTGTATAACGGCGGAAGTAACAGGGATACGGATTTCTTCCCACCTAACTTTGGGGCCTCTGCTTTGTACTCATAGATCACATAAAAACGATCACCTGCTTTTTCATAGTAGAGATCGGTACTTCCAAGCATTTCATTTAACGCTTCCTCCACAGATTTGAAGTTTGCAATGTCAACTCCAATAATCCTGTCTTCTACCCATTCATCTTTGTAGGCAATGGATACACCAAAAGACCGTTCAAGATTCCGCAGGCTTTGCTTAAGGGAATGCTTGTTCCCTTCAGCATACAAACCTGCATTCGTCCGCGAGGCATAATAGACTTCCGATTGCGAGAGCGCCTGGAAGTGTATCAGCACGGATAAGCTGATTAGTAAGTAATTGTATTTCATAGTTGATTGGTTAGTGTATTGATCGGTTAAAATATTTTTTTCGAGATTTTAATGTCCCCCTTCCGTCATACTCACGTTATTTCCCTCTTGAATCACCGTCAGCCTGAAAGCCCTGGCAATCTGTTTCACCAGTTCTTCTTCTCCCGCTGCAGGCATAGAACCCGACACGGTCTGATCCAATAGCCCTTCCGGTTTTACATCAACTTCAATTCCATAATTATCTTTCATCATTTGAACCATCTCCCGTAAACTCGTGTGATCAAGCACAAGCCGGTTTTGTGTCCAGGCAACATATCGCTGCGGATCTACACTTTTCTTGCTCACCTTATTGCTCTTAAATTCAACGAGCTCGCCTGGTTTCATAATGATTTTACTATCCGCATCTACCGTTGGCAAGCTCAGGCTGATTTTACCGGAGTTAAGAACCACTTTCGTTTCTTTGGTCCGGTGGTATACATTGAAAGTTGTACCCAGGACTTCTACTGCTACACCGTCTTCAGTTTTTACTTTAAACGGTTGGTTATTTTTCTTATGTGTTACGGAGAAATACGCTTCACCCTCAAGTGTAATTTCACGGACAGAAGCATCTTCCCAATTGTCAACAAAGGAAAGCTTTGAGTTTGCATTCAATACAATGGTAGATTGATCAGGGAGGATGACGTTTTTCGTCTCGCCGAAGGCCGTTTCATACGTAATGATTTTTTCTTTTTGTGGAAGAAAGAAAAAGGTTAAGCCAATGAGCACTACGGCAGCCGCTGCCCAATAGGGCCATAGGCTTGCAGCTCTTCTTTTATTTGACTGAACCGTTTGATGCTCTAATCCCTGAATACGACGCCAAAGCAGCGTCGTATCTTTTTCGGTTAGTTTGTAGTTTGAGAAAGAAAAGTTCTGTAATAAATAACGAGCTTCTTCAACTTCTGCAACTTTTTGCGGATGTGCTGATAACCATGACCGCCAGTATGTATTTGTCTTTTCCTCCGGGTTCCAAACCCAGGATCGAAAGTACTCATCCATTACAAAGTCATTGGTAGAAAAATGTATATAATCCTTCACGGTGTAAATTAGGTTGCTCCTAAAGAGAGCACCGCAAACGATTTCTCATCAACTTAATTGACTTTTTTTTGAAATAATTATACGGCGGCCGCCGAAAACGCGAGAATAAGGGCGGGAATAGAATTTTTAAGCTTCCGCCGCAATACGTCTATAGCCTTTGAAATCAGATTATATACTGAATCAACGCGGACATCCATGATTGAGGCCACTTCATGGTAACTTAGTTCATTAAAAAACTTTAAGAACACAGCTTCCCGTTGCCGCTTTGATAAGGCTTTAATACTATTCCTCAGTCGTTCAGTTTGCTGCGACTTAACCTCACGGTCAATTAATAATTGTTCAACGGATGGAATAAACTCAAAAAATGCAGAAGCCGTGGGCAGTGGAAGGGAAAACTTTCGCTTGGCTACAATCCTGGAAATGAGCAATCTTCTGTAGGATTTAAAAAGATAGAAATTCACGGAACCAACGGCGCTTACAGTCTCCCGCCTGTCCCATAAATTCGCAAAAAGTTCTTGCAGGCAGTCCAGCACAAGGTCTTTGTCTTTGTCTTTGCATGCGTGCATGCCATAATTATAAAGCTGCTGAACGTAGCGCTTATATATAATTGAGAAAGCCAGCTCATTCCCCTTCTTGAAATTCTCCCAGAGAACAGCCTCGTTTACCGATTTAACAGCAGACGAAGTGTTGGCTGGTCTTTTTTCCAGTAACCCATTTTCGGTGGTGGCGAACATAGTGATGAAAGGTATCTCAATCTAATTTATAATTAAATTAGGAATTTCAATCGATTGAGATACAAAATTTTACACTTCTGCGAATCCACGATTGTTTTGAGGACCTTTGATCTGTGGAGAAAAGCAAAATAAAAATGCCTTTGAACATTCAATTGTTGCAAAGGCATTTATCAAGAATATACTCTGCTACCAGCGTTGAACCGCTTTTGCCTTCTTATCTCTGTAACGATTATCAGACCGGTTGTTGGAAGGTTTACCACTACTTCTCCTGCCGGAAGAAGGAGATTTGCTATCCGTAACTTCAACCCGCACAGAACGACCCCGGTACTTAAAACCTTGAAATCCTTTTAAGATCGTATCCATGTTTGCGCCTTCGATTTCAAAGAAGGAATATGCTCCTTTAAGATCAATTTGACCAACGTCTTTTTTACCAATGCCGCAACATTCATCGATCAGCTCAAGCATCTTTGCTTTATCAAGCCCATCCATTTTTCCGAGGTTGATAAAAATGCGAGTACCTCTTGAACGGTAACCTTCGTCACCCCAGTGATTATGTTCGTGCTCAACAATCAGGTCAGCAGCATTTCTGTAATAATCGAGGAAGCGGTTGAATTCCATTGAAGCAAATCGCTTGATCAGTTCTTCTTTCGAAAGATCATTAAGTTCTTCAAATACAGCAGGAAGAAATTCGGCGATTTCTTCTTCGTTTACCTTCACCTCGTGTACACGATGCATCAATGCCAGCAGTTGTTTCTGGCATATCTCAGCACCGGTAGGAACAGGCATTCTTGAAAACTCTGACTTCAGAATTTTTTCAATCTGCTTGATCTTTCCTATTTCCTTCTTCGTAACCAATGCGATAGAAACACCTTTCTTGCCGGCGCGGGCAGTTCTGCCACTTCGATGCGTGTAAAATTCTAACTCATCCGGAATGTTAAGATGAATAACATGCGTGATATCATCCACGTCAATTCCGCGTGCCGCCACATCCGTTGCCACCAGAATGCGGATGGTACGCTGCCTGAAGCTCTTCATTACTTTGTCGCGCTGTTGCTGTGTGAGATCACCGTGCAATGAATCTGCATTGTAGCCATCTTTCATCAGGTGATCAGCTACACGTTGCGTATCAATTTTTGTGCGGCAGAAAATCAAACCGAATATTTCGGGGTGAAAATCAAGAACCCGCTTCAATGCTGCATAACGATCCTTTTCTTGTACAAGGACGTACTGATGATCAATGTTCTTGTTACCGGTGTTCTTCTCTCCTACTGTCAATTCAAACGGATCAGCCATGTAATTTTTCATGATCCGTTTTACTTCATTGGGCATGGTAGCGGAAAAGAGCCATGTGCTTTTTTCTTCCGGAGTGTGTGAAAGAATTTCGTCAAGATCTTCCTTAAAGCCCATGTTTAACATTTCGTCAGCTTCATCAAGCACAACGAAACGAATGGTATTAAGCTTGATAACTTTGCGTGTTATCAAATCGATAAGACGACCGGGTGTAGCTACAATGATTTGTGCACCACGCTTTACTTTTTTAATCTGTTCAACAATGCTCGATCCTCCATAAACAGGAACGATGTTGAATTTTTTATAATGTGCTGAAAAATTTTCAAGGTCACTGGTAATCTGAAGGCACAATTCACGTGTGGGTGCAAGAACCAAAGCTTGCGTATCACGATTTTCTTCATCTACCAATTCGAGTAAGGGCAAGCCAAACGCCGCTGTTTTTCCCGTGCCGGTCTGGGCAAGTCCTACAAAATCACGGTTTCCTTCTAATAAAACGGGGATTGCTTTTTCCTGTATTGGAGTGGGTGTTTGGAAGCCGATCTTGCTAACCGACTCCACCAGTCCCCTGGACAGGCCCAGGGTTTCAAATGAATTCATGTGTTGATAATTGATTTTTAAGGGCACATGGAATGGCCATATCCAGAAGGCTGTATTAGAACTTTAGTGCTGGCCATTTCATAAAATTTGTTAAATATAAGCCGCAAAGATACAACTATTAATCCGATAATCGTCACCTGCAACGAACTGTGAATGAACACCTCAATTCAAACGATTGATGTCTTAAAAAAATAAAATGTCATCCGGCAAGACTCCCAATTTAAATAGCGTCTTGCAAGCTAAACTCAAAACAAATGAACAGTGTGGAAGTAAAAGTTTAAGATTTAGGTACACTGACTTTAAACTTTTAAACCTTAAACCTTTCCACGGGTACACCAGCGAACAGCCTCACTGTTTACAATGCAGCGTCTTCAGAAAAAAAATTCATTAAATTTAAACATGCTGAAAACCCAGGCCTTTCCTTTCATATGCCTTTTGACCCTGTCGTTGCAGGTGAATTTGGTAGTGGCGCAACGCTCTATTCCATTTTCCGGTTCGGATGCTTCTGATCCGGCTTGTATGAAAAGCAGAGTAGTATTGGATATAGAATCCTATTTCTTTGAGCAGCCCGCCCAGTTTTATGCATTAAGGTTAGGTTTTCTTTATGGAATTGGAGGAGAAAAACATCTACTGGGCATGTCAATTCCAGTTGTTCATAATATATATGAAGCCGACTATCAGGGCTATGAAAACACAACCGGTATTGGCGACATCCGCATGATTTACATGCTGGCCCTTACAACCGGAAGGTCTATTGGCCTTTCCCGCATCTCGCCCTATTTTGAAGTAACAGCGCCTACCGGTAATGACCAATTGGGTCGCGGTGCAGGAACCTGGTTGTATAAGCCGGGCATCATCTTTAAATTTCAGGCTAGTCCTGAAATAGCTTTTTATCCGGAAGCGCGTTTTCAGTTTTCCGGTAGTGATGCAAACAGCCAGGGGGGCTCCGATGGCGTCCCGGATCCGGAAGACCCGGATACAGATGGAAAGTTTCAGACCCTCAACATTCAAATACCTGCAGTAGTGCAGCTTGAGTCCATTAAAGGTTGGTTTTCAATCAATGCACAATACATTCAGTCGTTTACCGAAGACGAGTATTTTATTTTTCTGCGCACAGATTTCGGAAAGATGATAGGCGATAAAACTTCTGCCGCACTAAGTATTTCCAAGTTCATCGCCGGCCAGCCTAGGTTGAACGTGTGTGTGCAGGCAAAGTTTCAGTTCTTTCTAAGGCAAAAGTGAGCTCCTAAATCATCTTAGTTTCGCAGATTTCGCAGCTATACGCAGAAGGTCTTTTTAAATTAATTTCTGCGAGATCTGCGGGAAACAACCAATCATTTTAAAATTTACGATCATGAATAATTTTAAAATCAACTATTACGTCAATCGTTTTAATGAAATTTATAATGGATCACCCTGGTATGGAGAAACGGTAAATGCAAAATTGAAAAATGTATCTGAAGAAAATGCATTTGTTCAGCCATTGGGAAATGTCCATTCTGTAGCCGAGATAGTTTCACACATGACCTACTGGCGGCAGGCTCTTATCTCACGATTAGAAGGTGATAAATCTTTCTCACCTTCTGTTGAGAGTGATGATAATTGGAGAAATGTTGAAAAGTTAAAGACTGCAGGTTGGAGAAAAATTATAGCTGACTTTGACCATACACAAAATAAAATTACCTCATTGTTGCCAAAACAATTGGACAAGTTTCTTGAAGAAGAATATTCAAAAGGCAGTACATATGAATATTTAATTCAGGGAATTATTGATCATGATATTTACCATTTGGGACAGGTTGGATTGGTGAAGAAGTTGATTAAGCATTAGGTTTAATATCCGAAGCCAGAGGTCATTTTTTTAGTTAAAAAGGTTATGCGTATTGGAATGAAATTATGCGTATCTTTGCTTTTAAACTTAACAAATGAAAGTACGACTTAATTTAACCATCGAGGATCGCCTTCTGGACAAGATCAAACGGTATGCAGCCAACAAGCAGACAAGTGTATCCGAACTGGTAGAAAATTACTTCAGGAATATCACCCAGCCCTCCCGGCGCAAGAACATTATCGATCTTATTGAAAATCTGGAGAAACCGTCACTGGATGAAGACAGGGGTTTGAAAAAAGCTTATTACGAAGACCGGAAAAAGAAGTCTGGCTTCTAAAGTATTTCTGGACGCTAATATTATATTGGATTTTACGCTGAAACGTGAGTTTTACCTGGTTGCAAGGAGAATAATAGAAGGCGTTCTCAGTGGAGAAGTTAAAGCTTACATATCCACTTCAATCGTCCACATTGCCGGCTATTGGTTATCAAAATATTATGGAACACCAAAGGCTAAAGAATTACTCTTAACACTGCTTGCAGACATTCAGATAATAGATGTAGATCATGAAACAACTATTCGTGCTTTACATTCGAAAGTAAATGATATTGAAGATGCGTTACAGTACTACACTGCATTACATCACAAACTTGATTTTTTCATTTCCAGGGACAAAAATTTTCAAAAATCTTCTGTTCCTATATTGCCTGTCCTCAGTCCTCAAGAATTTCTGAAAATGATTGACGAGTAATGTTTTTTTGGAATGATCGAAATTGAAATATATTTGCATCCTAACAAATAAACGGGGGTCATAGCTCAGCTGGCTAGAGCGTCCCGAAGGCTTTCGGGAAGGTCGTGGGTTCGACCCTGAAGTTGAGATGGTTGGGTGGTTGATTATTTTATTCTGTTAAAAAACAATTGGGGTCATAGCTCAGCTGGCTAGAGCGTTACAATGGCATTGTAGAGGTCGTGGGTTCGACTCCCACTGGCTCCACTTAATTTCTTCCCGTTATGTGCTATTATGTGTACATTCTTTACAGTCAAAAGTGCGACAAGTTCTATATAGGTCACACGGATTCTCTTGAACGCAGAATAGAAGAACACAACCTCGGTCAGGGTGGACAATTCTCAAGTTCCTGCAATCCCTGGAAACTCATGTATCATGAAACCTTCTCAAACCGGGCAGAAGCCATGAAAAGAGAAAAGGAAATCAAAAATAAAAAGAGCAGAAAGTACATTGAATGGTTGATTGACAACACGCGCTAAAGCGTCCCGAAAGCATTCGGGAAGGTCGTGGGTTCGACTCACCCTGTCTTGTCGCTCCACTAAAGTTCATGCACAAGCGAATTTTTTCGTTATGGGCTATTACGTTTACAGACTCATTAGAGCGAAGGATTCAAGAACATAACTTAGGACAAGGGTGGAAGTTTTTCAAGTTCGTGTTCTCCCGGAAACTGATGTAGTATTAAGTACTATGGTAATTTATATTTGGGTTTAATGCATTTGTTCATTATTTTTATACGTTCACGTAACGTGAACATACTTATAATGTGAACATGAAAGAGCCTGGAATCGTCGAAAAAGCGCTGGAAAACCTCAAAAATGAGACCGGAATACGGGGAAAGTGGTATCAGGGAAAGGAAAAAGATCTCGATGGGGCTCTTGATTTGTACTTTCAGAACAACAACGCGACTCACTTTATTCTGGAGGTAAAGAGGGAACTGAGAAACCACAACATTCCAGAACTTCGAAGGTTGGCCAACATTTATAACCAACCGCTTATGGTCATCGCTGAAAATATCTTTCCCAAGATCAAAGAGGAACTTCGAAATCAAGGCATTGCTTATCTGGAAACCAATGGCAACATCTATGTGCGAAACGACCAAAACTTTGTCTGGGTTGAAGGAGCCAAAGCACCCGTAATTACAAAAGAAAAAGTAAATCGTGCATTTACTAAAACTGGTCTGAAGGTTATTTTCTTATTCCTGCAGGATGATGAATTCATTAATAAACCATACCGGGAAATCGCTCAGGAGGCTGGTGTGGCGCTTGGAAATGTTAATTATGTAATGAACGGACTTCGCATGGAAAAATTCCTTGCTAAGAAAAATAAGAATGAATTGGTCTTGCTGAACACAAAGCGATTGCTGGACAAATGGCTGGCTGACTTTGATGATAAATTAAAACCAACGCTTCATGTAGGTAACTTTCGCTTTGTGAATGACACCGAATTTTTTAATTGGAAAAATCTAAAACTAAAAACTGAAGCTACCGTGTGGGGAGGAGAGCCGGCGGGTGACCTCTTGACTAATTATCTCCGACCTGAAATACTTACCCTATATACAACGGAAGCACGCAATGAGTTAATGAGGAACTATAAGCTCATGCCTGATGACGAAGGAAATGTAAAAGTGTACAAGCGGTTTTGGAATTGGAAAGAAAATATTACGCAGCAAAATTTTACACCTCCCCTCTTAACATACACTGACTTAATGAATACAGGGAATCAACGTTGCATTGACACTGCACAAAAAATCTATGACCAATACCTCAAAGATAAGTTTTAATAAAGGCCGTGAGGAGGGACTTCCGGAGGTGTTTAATGCAGTGGAGGAATGCTGCAATGAACTGTCGATAGAGTTTTATATCATCGGTGCCCTGGCTAAAGAAATTTGGTTTTCAAAAGAAAACATTGCCACCGGCGGTACCAGAGATGTTGATTTTGCAATTTTTATCAATGAGGAGGAAAAGTTTCAGCAACTGAAAAGTCTTTTGATTGAGAACCATGGCTTCAGTTCATTTTCAGGAAACGCCTTTGTATTGTTTGCACCCAACGAGATTCAGATAGATATTGTACCGTTTGGGAAGCTTGAAGTACAAGATGGTGTAACTGTTAAAGGAGAGGGATTAAATAAAATTAAAGTCAACGGATTTAAAGAGGTGTACCTGGAATCGGTAAAAGAGGTAAAGGTTTTGGAGGATAAGGTATATAAAGTAGCAACCCTTCCTGGAATTCTTTTACTAAAGATAATAGCATTTGATGACAGGCCGGAACAGCGTGAAAAGGATCCCGCTGATATTCTCTCGATTATTGAAAACTATTTCAGCTTGCAGAGAGAATTGATATATGAGTTTCATAGCGATCTTTTTGGTGAGGATGACAAATCTCTTCCGCTAATTGCGTCCCGTGTTCTTGGTCGTGAAATACGAAAGCCCCTATCGGAAAATCCTAAGCTCAGGGAAAGAGTGATTGCAATCCTTGAAGGACACATTAGCCTGGGCGAAAAAAGTAAGTTTGTCGAGGTGATGGCTTTAGCAACACTGAATACAAATGACTATCCCCTGATTGATGAGTGCGTCATCTATTTAAAAGAAATTCTAACAGGTATAAATGAGAGATAATAGCTCAACCCAAAAAAAATATAGAAGTAGCCATGCCGTTAAAATAAATATCGGCTAGCGTGTGCGCGTTAATCTGATCCATTGATAAACCATTCTTACTGACGAGGATTTCATTCATAATGCCATCGCTGCCCTCTGACTCCCTTAAGCCTGGCCGGCATAGGCAGGAGAGAACCACTGCGCGCAGTTATACCGTAAAGGGCTCCAACCAAACCCAACCATCGTCTTAAACAACTTAATCAAGACAATCCTTTAATCCTACAAACCTGGCCCGTCCGGAAGGTGGGTCACGGTTCAGACAATTGGTGCACTGCTCCTTCCACAGGATTCTACTAAGCCGAACTTTTCAACAGAGGTAAGTCTTGAATTATAAAGTGTGTCCTTCGACGTTTCACTGCAAAGACGCGGAGACGCTAAGGACCGCAAAGGAACATCTCTGCTCTATCAATGACGACAATAAATTAATTGTAAATTCACCTGCCTTTGCCGAAACGGCTTCGTGCAGGCAGGCTGATCGAATGCACGCAGATTTACGCTGAAGATTTATCTGCAACTTTCAGCAGACCTATTTACTTTTCTCCTGTACCTACTTTAAGCTTTGTGCTTTCCGCTTTAAGCTTTCCTAATATCTCACAATCCTGAACATCTCATTGTGTGTACCATCGGAGACTTGTAAAACGTATACACCGGTGCCAAAATATTGAAATGCTTTTTCAAGTTTCTCATTCAATTCCTCCAATAAACCGCTGCCCCGGAAAACTATTTGTCCGACAGTTGATATAATCACTATGCTGACATATCCATCTGTTGTATTCGATTCAGTTGGCGCAACTTTCAGCGCTCTTTCAGACGCAAAAGGGTTAGGATATACTGTCCAGTAATCTCTCACACTTTCTGCCGTTGCCTGAATTGCTACAATGGCACTGTAGTCGTGCTTACCATCATAGTCAACTTGTTTGATACGGTAATAGTGACGTTGATCATAAGATACCTTTTTGTCAAGGTATTGATACGCCAATGGTGTAGTGCTGTTGCCTGCACCGTCCACTTCGCCCAGTGTATAGAAATGCCTGCCATCTTCCGAACGTTCTATCCCAAAATGATCGTTGTTAATTTCCTGCGCCGTTTCCCAGGTAAGCAACACATCGTTGTTAACACGCTCTGCGGAAAATGAACGCCAGACAACAGGAAGCGGGCCTGTGGAATACGCAAATCTTACACGGTTTCCGCCACCGTTTTCATAGTAATCCAATACCATGTTGTAAGTCGTTCCGGCAAAAAGATCGATCACCCCCGAGGTCACCTCCTGGTAACCATGGTCGCCCCAGATGTCGAGTACGTATGTTGCCCCGCCGTCGAGGCTCAGGCGGACACCATCGTCAGCACCAATCGTGAAGGTGTAACCCTGGCTGGTAGCGGGCGTGAAGTTCATCCTGTACCGGATCGTGAACGTGTTGGTATTGAAGCGGCACCCGGTGATCAATTCCCAGCAGTCGTCTCCACAGAAGGAGTAATCGAAGGTTTGCGCGGCAGTAAGATAGCCCAGGTAGTTCGCGCTATTGAAGTTGTCGGCGCCATCATAAACATACCCTCTCCAGGAGTTATTACCCGCTGTGACCTGATCGCCCTGAGGCGATTCTGTGACTATGGTAACGGTGTTCGAGTACAATGTAGCAGGAGCGGGCCCGCCAAACGTGGCACGACGCCGATAGTAAAGTGTGCCGACCGGCGCTTGTAACGGAGGATCGTACGTTGCACTAGTACCGTTTGGGGAAATATTGGTAACTGCTGCTGAGAAGTCGGCATTTGGCGAGGACTGCCATTGATAAGCAGGAGTCGTGGCACCATTGCTGCAATTGCCTGCGGGCGTAATGCTGGTGAAAGCTGCAGGATTTATCGACGCCCCGCAGAGGGTCTGGTCGCCGCCGATCTGGCCGCCGGTTGTGCCCATCCTGAAACTGACGCGATTGTTCGTTTGGTTCTCGTAATATTCAAGTACGAGATTATGTGTACCCACAGCTAAATAGATAGCTTGTGTTGCTTCGGTATAGGCGTGATCGCTATACAAGGTGTTCATCACCCAGGTTGCCCCACCGTTGATGGATAATCGTACGCCGTCGTCTCCACCGATCGTAACCGGATACAGCCCACAAGTGGCTGCGGTTATGGTGAGTGCCATGCGAAAGCGGACGGAAAAGGTTTCTGTATAGACCATGCACCCGATGCCCAGCGGGAAATCGTTAAAATCGCCGCCGAAATTCTCGTCGAAATTTTGTGCCTCGGTCAACCGGCCCAGGTAATTCGCGCTTGCAAAGTTGTTTGCACCATCGTACACATGTCCGATCCACGAATTTGTACCATAGTCGTTCTGGTTTCCGAGGGCGCACTCGTAGTAAGAAACCACTACGCGGCCTGCAGCACCGTTACCACCTGCACTATTTGGACTATCATTACTTCCACCCCCGCCACCCCCGGGTATTGTACCGTTGCCACCAGGTTGATTATCATTAGATCCTTCGCCTGTACCACCGGGTCCATCTGTAGTATTACCACCCACATTGCCACCGGCTTTATCATTATCAGCATTGTTCCCATTCGTGCCATTCGCGCCATTTGTGCTTGTGCTGGCTGATGAGCCACCACCTCCGCCAGAAGCACTTCCTCCATTTCCTCCATTACCACCAGTATAATTAACATCTCCACCTGTGGCCGTTCCTCCATTACCACCGGTATTATTTCCACCAGTACCGTTAGTATTCTCACCGCTCGCGTCGCCAAGCTTTCCTCCGCCCGCTACGATGGTTGTTATGCCTGGCCCTTGAAACCGGGAATCTCCACCATCAGTAGCATTAGCAGTTGAATTGGCCGGTGCCCCCGTACCTCCCGTACCGACTGTTACTGTATAGGAAGTGCCTGGTATTAAACCTGTTAAAACTTTTCTGGCATAAGCACCGCCACCACCACCCGCGCCACCATTACTGGTAGTATTATTACTATTACCCCCTCCACCGCCACCACCCCAAGCTTCCACGGTGATAGAGGTAACACCTGCCGGCACGGTGAAAACGCCTGATGCATTATAGGGTACAGTAGTCTGTGCTAAGCCCTCAAAAGACAAAAGCAACGCAAAGAGAAACAAGCCGGAACTGAAAAGCCTTTTTTCAAAGGCTGATCTGCTTTCAAAAATTCCTTTGCAGCTTGCGCTGAACTCCCGTAAAAACAGGTTCATATCTGTAATGGTTAAAATACAGCTAAGAGGTTCTAAAAAATTTAATAAAGCTAATGTTTAATTTCTCAATTTTTACAACGTGTGCGCAAACTTTCAGCCAGCGGCAGGGCTTGCCAAAACGAGCAAAAAGCATGAAAGGAGGGTGAGGCAACTCTTTTGTCTCTCGTTGTGGAAAGGTTCCCGCATCCGGGCAGTCGCACTCAAGAAAATAGGGGAGGTAAAACGTTTGACAATCCTTCATCAACTGATTTGGAGGTGCCTGTGAAATTGGGCGCTCCGAATATAGCATCTCATGAAAATGCATCGCATTGTTATCGTTCGCAGAAACGGGATTCCGCGAGCAAAGTGAACATTTCATAGGCAGCGCAGTGACGCGGGATGACGTGCTTCGAAGGGTGTTGCAGTTCTAAAAACTTTCATTGTAAAACAGCTTTAGGATTAAGACCTAATAACTGTAAACTGTTTTAGGACGAGACACATTGAACAAGCTATAACAGAAATCAACTCATTCATACCCGAGTTGGCTTCGAAAGTTTTTTTATGAAGCAACGACACACCCGAGTGAAGCATACTTAATCCTTAAACACCCACCCTCTTAACTGTCATCCTGCCTGTCCGACTACTGGCGGGAAGGGTCGCAGCGCCTGGTTTGCGCGTATGAACCTGACTGCGGTAGGCAGGTTCATCCCCTGCAAGCCGCGCACATGCCTACCAATGACAAGAAATTTAATTGTTTGAAGTGTATCGTTTTCCACCCCCTCCCCCCGCCAGCGGGGGATAAGTGTGTGCATGTGAGTAAGTGTGCGGCTGGATGTCATCTCAACTTTTTGTGCCGAAGGTTTTGAAACTCAGGATGACAGGTTTAGTAGTAGGTTTTGCTTCGAATTCGTTCTTCGTTAGAGACGTTTTTTGAAAGAGAGAACTCTAAGAAGATGGGTGAGGCTAAAACGTTATCCAACAGGATACCTCCATCGTTAGCATTACGCATGACAGGCAAGGAATCCCAACCAAACGCAACCACCGTCTTAAATAACTTAATCAAGGCAATCCTTTAATCCTGCCCGTCTGGCAGGCGGGTCATAGTTCAGACAATACCTTCTACTGCAAATGCTTCTTCTCCACAAACTCTTTAAATGCCTTTTTGTAGCTATCGCTTATGGGCAGCGTCGCCTTCCCTACCTGTACTTCATTTTTATAGATCACGTTGATAGCGCTCACGGCTACTATAAAGGAATTGTGAATACGAATGAATTTATCCGCAGGAAGCTGTGTCTCTAAAACTTTTAATCGTTGAAGGGTGATGATCTTTTGATCTGGCGTGTGAATAGTAACATAGTCCTTCAAACCTTCAATGTAGAGAATGTCTTCCCATTTCACCTTCACCAATTTTGTTCCGTCTTTAACGAAGATAAAATCAGAGGATTCCGTTGGTGGCAATTTTTCATTCGATGGTGAAGTGTTACCGGAAGCCATTCGTTGGTTTACTTTGTCCACCGCTCGCATAAATCGTTCAAAGGTGACCGGCTTTAACAGGTAATCAACAACGTCAAGATCATAACTCTCTAAAGCATACTCAGAGTAAGCTGTTGTAAAAACTACTATGGGTTTCTTTTGTAATGCTTTAAGAAAGGAAATTCCAGTGAGGTCAGGCATCTGGATATCAAGAAACATCATGTCTACCGATTGCTGGCGTAAAAAGTCAATCGCCTCAAGTGCATTGGAACACGTGCCTTTCAAATCAAGGTAAGGCACCTTGCTTACGTACTCCTTCAGCAAATTACGCGCGAGGGGTTCATCATCAACAATGAGACAGGTAATATTCAAGATAAAAGAATCTTCAATTCAACTTTATAGCGATCTGGTGTTTCTTCGGTGCGCAGATCAAACTGATCAGGATAACTAAGTTCCAATCTCCGCTGTACATTTTGTAAACCAATTCCAGATTTGCCATTCGCATTAGGGCTACTGGCTAGTTTGCTATTCTCAACGGTATAAAAACATTCCTTGCCGTTTAACCTGATCTGTACATCAACCCATGCTCCCGGCTTATTATTACTCACACCATGTTTAAAGGCGTTCTCCAGGAAAGTTATAAAAACCAGCGGCGCAATCATAGCGCCATTTGCATCACCTTCAATCTGAAACCGGATGGGTATCTCATTGTTCAATCTCAAGCGTTCAAGATCGATATAGTTTTGCATGTATTCAATTTCCTTGCTTAATAATACTTTAGGATGGTTCGAATCGTAAATCATATATCGCATCATCTTGCTAAGCTTGTCAATAATTACCGTAGCATTGTCGGATTTTGTATAGACGAGGTAATATAAATTATTCAACGTATTGAAAAGGAAGTGCGGATTGATCTGCGCTTTCAGAAAATTCAATTCTGCCATGAGCTTTTCGTTTTCAACGGCCTTCTTTTTCGCTTCAAATTCAAACCAATCAACGGCAAATCGCAGCATACCTACAAAGATGACGATGAACAGTGTGATTGAAACCGTATGAACAATATTAAGAACAGAATAGAAATACCATTCCTTGTGTGTGTATCCATCCACGAGGTATCGTTGCAGGTGAACGCGAATAGTAATGATAATGGCAAAAGGTATTGCAAACTCAATCAGATAACGCCATAAATTTTTGCGCTTAAGAAATCTTGGCAACAGATAAAAATAGTTCAGGTATGCGATCAGCATGGTAAACACGAGCTGAATGGAAACAAAAGTGATCAGCTGTTCCCAGTCAAAGTCTTCCCGCTCCCGGCGCCTGTAACTTATGGTAAACAGCAGGAACGACAGGTACACAAACCAGAAGGAAAGGTGTAAAAGGAAAACGCGATGTCGTTGAATGTATGCTTGCATAACCACCTTTAGTAGTTGACGATTGACAACAGACAAATGACGAATAATAACAAATTGTCAACTATCATTTAAGTAAAGGTACTTCTAAAAAATATGAGCCGTCACCACTTATATGAATTTTATACCGTTCACGTTTAATGGTCGATAAGGCCCTGCATTTCTCCCATTGATCATACCGTTTTACAGATCATCGAAAAGGTCGACTTTATCAAGCCGTCCATCTAAAACGTAAATCTATTGCTGAACAATACGCGATCTTTGCCGTTGAATTATCGTGCTGTGAGTAAGTGAAACAATTATGAGAAAACTTTTATCCGTATTAACCCTGATGATTAGCGCCGGTGCGCTCTTTGGACAAGAAAATGCATCAAAAGGCAATAGTAAAATTTCCGGCGTTATCATAGATGCCGTCACAAATCAACCGATTGAATATGCTACTGTAGCCTTAAATGATCCCGCAACGGATAAACCTGTTGATGGTACCGTATGTGATGACAAGGGTAAGTTCACAATTAATAAAGTCGCTGAAGGAAAATACAACGTTGTTGTCTCCTTTATTGGTTTCGAGACACAGACTTTCCCTGTTAATGTTGACGGTAAAAAAAATATTGATCTGGGTTCCGTTAAACTGAAAGAAGAAGAAAAGATCCTGAAGGAAGTAACCGTCGAGGCTCAGAAAGTACTTATCGAAGAAAAAGTAGACCGTACCATTTATAACGCAGAGAATGATGCCACAACTGCAGGAGGTGATGCGACAGATGTTTTGAAAAGAGTTCCCATGCTTTCGGTAGACATGGATGGCAATGTAAGCATGAGGGGAAGCAGTAATGTTCGCGTTCTTATTAACGGTAAGCCTTCAACCATTGCAGCCAGCAGCATTGCCGATGCGTTAAAGATGATTCCCGCCGATCAGATCAAAACGGTTGAAGTTATTACGTCGCCCTCTGCTAAATATGATGCCGAAGGATCAGGTGGTATAATCAATATTGTTACAAAGAAAAATACGTTACAAGGCGCAACACTGGGAATTGATACGGGTGTTGGTCTTCGCGGATCAAATCTTGGACTGAATGGCAATTACCGCACAAAGAAAATGGGCTTCTCACTGGGCGGCTGGGGTCGCGCAAGCTACAACGTTCATGGAAATTATGAGAACGATCAGTTAACAAAAGACCCTGTCACACAATCTCCGCTAACACGCACTATTCAAAGTGCGGATACAAGAAATCAATTTCTCTTCGGCCGGTATAACCTCGGTTGGGACTATGACATTAATAAGTACAATTTCATCAATGGATCAGTAAGTTATGGCTTGCGTAGCGGAAGAAACTACCAGGATGATCAACTCTCACAAAAATTTGATCCCAATGATGTATTGTTAAGCAGTACTTTGCGCGATTCAAAAACGAATGATCAATCCGGAACGGTTGATGTTAACCTTAGCTACACACGCACATACGATAAGCCGCAAAAAGAACTAAGTTTTTCAGGCCAATACAGTCGCAACAATCGAATCAATGATTTTATTAATACCAACTTTGGCGAAGATGATATCATTGACAATCGCTTAAAAAATACAAATGACAGCTATGATCAGGAGATAACACTTCAGTTTGACTACCAGACGCCGATTAACGACAATCAACTCGTCGAGTTCGGCGGAAAAGAAATTATGAGAAAAGTCTCAAGCGATTATTCTTATTATACAGCCGAAGGATCAGATGGTCCTTTCGTTCCGAACGACAACGCACAAACTTCAAATATTTTCAATTACGACCAGAATGTGATGGCGGGTTATTTATCGTATACGTATAGCACAAAGAAATCCTATAGCTTTAAAGTAGGGACGCGATATGAATACACTAACGTAAAGGCTAACTTCGAAAATCCCGAAGGAGGTGAAACAGACATCCCTTCTTACGGAGTTTTTGTCCCGAGCATTAACGTTTCCAGGAAACTTAAAAATGGAAACATGGTTAAGCTGGCGTATAACAAGCGTATACAACGGCCTTCTATCCGGTATTTAAATCCAAATATTCAGGCGGCAAATCCAAATGATATTTCCTATGGAAATCCTAACCTTGGACCGGAATACACAGACAATTACGAATTGTCATACAGCACTTTTATAAAAGGAACAACACTTAATTTCTCAACCTTTGTTCGCAACTCTTACGACGCCATTCAAAGTGTAAAAACTCCACTTCCTGGCGGAGCTATTGAAACTACTTATGACAACATCGGACAGGAAAGCGCATATGGTGGTAGTGTATTTGCCAACGTGAATATCGGCAAGCTATCATTAAACGGAGGTTTTGATCTCTACTATGCTATGCTGAAAAACAATGTTCCCGACGAATTGTATAACGCCAGCAATGAAGGATGGGTTATGAGTGGAAGATTATTTGGAAACTATAGCCTTTCTAAAGGTTGGGGACTACAATTCTTCGGTTTCGCCAGAGGTCGTGACGTTCAGCTCCAGGGAACACGCGGTAACTTCAGAATGTATAGCCTGGCCGCAAGAAAAGAATTTAATGAAAAACGTGGAAGTATAGGCTTCGGTGTGGAGAACTTCCTGTCCCCGTCCTTCAAGATGAAAAACGAATTTTATTCATCAACCCTTGAACAGAAAAGTGTGAATGAATTGTACAACTTCAGCTTCCGGGTAAATTTCAGTTATCGCATCGGCAAAATGAGTTTTGATAACCAACCGCGAAGAAGAAGATCAGTCAGCAATGACGATTTGAAACAAGGTGGTGATGGCGGTATGGATGGCGGTGGACAGATCGGTCAAGGTGGCGGTGGACAAGGTGGCGGACAGGGACGACGTGGTGCCGCTGCAGGAGCTGCTGCAACAACCCCGGCAAAATTACCTGCTGCTAATCCCACAGCTGAAGTTAACGCAGTGGGTACTTGGACGTACACCCTTGAATCTCCTCAGGGTGGAGAAGGTACATTAACCATCAATAAAGATGGAGATAACTACACCGGTACAATATTTAATAAACGATTCAATCGTGAATCTGAACTATCAAGCGTAACGCTTGCCGGAAATGAATTAAACTTCAGCTACCAGGGTGCCGCAGGTGCAAATCAAATGACAATAAGCGTTAAAGCTATCATCACCGGCGATGATATGGTGGGCAATATGACGGTAGGCGAGGTTGGCACATTCCCGTTAAAAGCAAAACGAGCTCAATAATCACTATATAAAACTCTCCAGGCGTTCAAAACTCTTGGAAAGTTTAAAGAGGAACTGAAGTAGGTAAAGTGAGTTGTTTGGTTAGAAGGAGGGGTTTCGGCCCCTCTTTCTTTTTGACCAGGATTAAGGGTGACCAGGATTAAAGGATTATTGGATTACCAGGATAAGATTAATGAATGCGTTCTGGACCAGGATTAAGGGATTTACAGGATTAGCGGGATGAAAATTAGTGAATGCGTTCTGAACCGGGATTAAGGGATTTACAGGATTACCGGGATAAAATTTAATGAATACGTTCTACGATGGAATGCATTTTTTTTATGCGTTCAGGATCAACCGTTCAGAGTTTAAATTCTGGATCAGGATTAAAGGATTTACAGGATTAACGGGATAAGATTAATGAATACGTTCTGCGATAGAGCGCATTTTTTTTATGCGTTCGGGATCCACTGTCCGGAGTTTAAATTCTGATCCTTCATCAGAGCCCATGCCGGCTATTTGTTGATTCTTGAAAATCATGGCGCTATCGCGGAATGCTGTAGCGGAAAAATGTATTTCAGTGGTGCCAGATATTGAAACAATATCGCCTACAGTATTTTCATTCACTCCTGAACCCGGCATAATAGCAATCCTTCCGTTAGCTCGTGTGATTAATTCTTTAATTAATGGTGCACCTTTCAGCGCTTGTGCTTGCTGGCCCGCGGTGAGAATTCTGTCAAAGCCAACTTCAATACAATCCTCCAATGCTTCAAAAGGATCACGTGTCATATCGAATGCACGGTGACAAGTAACTTTCAGCGGACGTGCTTTATCAATTAATTCTTTGCAACGCTTTTTATCAATCGTTCCATCAGGATTCAAAATTCCAAAGACCACACCATCAACACTTAATCGCTGACATTGAGAAATATCTCTCTTCATACTGTGAAATTCATAGCTATTATAATGGAAGTCCCCTCCCCTCGGGCGAATCATTACAAATACATCGAGGCTAACATTTTGCCTTACCAATTCGATGGTGCCATACGATGGTGTGGTACCACCTTCACCGGGGTTATCACAAAGCTCAATACGATCTGCTCCGCCTTCTTGTGCTTTTAATGCTGATTCAATGTTGTAGACTACTATTTCAATTATCATAAGTTGGTATAGGTATAAAGGTTTGTCTTTCCTCCCCCTTACCCCCTCCAGAGGGGGACAAGTGTGGGGCATGGCTTAGGGGTGTGGGTGTGTATAAAATTCAAGACATTCATTCGAAGCGCTGTCCCCCTGTCTGACGGCTATGCCACTGGCGGGGGGTAGGGGGGTGGTGAATTTACTCTCATACTCTTCAACCATTTTGAAATCAATAATGACTCTGTGAATTCAACAACCTGTTACCTTCCTTATCATAAACTGCATACGAAAAACCGGGTTGCAAACAATATGCACCAAACTCTCCTTGTTTGTTCAAGGCCAAAAATCCAACCTGGATGTCCTTTGACTTTTCAGGACTTTTCTTCAGTATCCTGTTAACGGCCTCCCTGCAGGCTTCTTCGGGTGTTCTTCCTTGCCGCATAAGCTCAACTACCAAATGACAACCTACAATGCGAATAACTTCTTCGCCTACTCCTGTTGCCGTTGCTGCGCCAATTTCATTGTCAACGTAAAGACCGGCGCCGATAATGGGTGAATCTCCAACTCTCCCTCGCATTTTAAAAGCAAGACCACTGGTTGTACAAGCACCTGATAAATTCCCATTTGCATCCAATGCAACTATACCAATGGTGTCATGATTCTCGATATTAACAATGGGTTTATATTCGGCTTTCTTTAACCATTCTTTCCAAATCTTTTCGGATTCTTTTGTAAGAAGTTTTTCCTTCTTGAATCCATTCGCCAAAGCAAATTGCAAAGCGCCATCGCCTGCCAGCATCACATGCGGTGTCTTTTCCATCACCTTACGTGCAACAGACACAGGATGAACAATATGTTCGAGATAAGCCACTGATCCGCAGTTGCCGTGCTCATCCATAATACATGAGTCCAGGGTAACATGTCCGTCGCGATCGGGCAAGCCACCCAGTCCTACAGAAGTTTCTTTCGGGTCACCTTCGGGAACGCGGGCGCCAGCTTCAACAGCATCCAGGGCGCGTCCTTTATTCGATAATATTTTCCATGCTTCCACATTGGCCTGTAAGCCAAAGTTCCATGTTGAAATTACAATGGGTTTGTTTTCAATTATCGATGCGCGTGAAGCAAAGGCATTCAGGGGCGCAAGCACACTGCCTGCCGATGCTAATCTTATAAACTCCCTTCTCGATTTCATAAGCTGGTTTTCTTAACAAGCTATTAATCATCTGTACAACTTGCAAGGAAATGTTTTGACACGTATTAGTTATTGCGCAGAGACCACGAAGATCACACAGAGTTACACCAAGAGTGAAGAATAATTTCTCTGAGCCACTTTGTGATTCTTTGCGTAACATCCAAATTTGTTATTGCACGGAGATCACAAAAGTTTCACAGAGTTGCACTAAGAGTGAGGATACCTCTCTGAGCCCTTTGTGCTTCTCTGTGAAGCTCTGCGTAACAACCAAATTTGTTATCAGAGATAACGAAGGTTCCACAGAGTTACACTAAGAAGTGAGGATTAATTTCTCTGAGCCACTTTGTGCTTCTCTGTGAACCTCTGTGTAACAACTAAATTTGTTATCGCACAGAGATAACGAAGGTTCCACAGAGCTACCTAAAGTGATAGACAATTCTCTGTGCCCTTTGTGCTTTTCTCTGTGAAGCTCTGTGTAACAACTAAATTTAATTGATCACCCGTCGTGCCGTGCGAAAACGCTTTTGATAGTATTCAGCAAAAATATTAGTCTCCACAACACCAAGCGATGAAGAAGCGTGAATGAATTTGATATTGTCCTTGTCTTTACATTCCGTAACCAACCCGACATGGGTGATTTTCTTTCGCTTGTTACTGGTGGCGAAAAAAACAAGATCGCCGGGTTGCAGGTCTCTCATCTTTATTTCTTCACCAATATGACTTTGGTCTTCCGAACTTCTCGGCAGACTTACATCGATTGCACGAAAAGAATTCATCAATAACCCTGAACAGTCCATGCCAGAGCGGGTAGTTCCTCCATATTTATAAGGAGTTCCGATGTAACTTCGGGCAGTGTTAATAACTTTGCCCACTTTTTCATCGCGAACGCTGGTCGTTTTGGACGCCGCACAGGAGTTCAACAAAACAATAAGCGCCAGAGCCGAGTAGAGAAAAAGCTTTTCGCTAATTTTGAGTCGAAAAAATGTAAGCATCAATAAAAGCTTAAAAAATAATTTCAAATATAACGTATTCATGGCACTTACTGAAGTTTCTGTAGACGTGGTCGATCAACTGGAAGCCATTGTGGGTAAAGAAAACATCCTCCTGGACGAAGACAAACGCTACGATTATTCACACGATAAAACAGAAGACTATTCCTTTCTCCCCGATATCGTTTTAAAACCCGGAACACCTGACGAGATCAGTAAAATTCTCAAGGTCTGTAACAAACATCACATTCCTGTTACGCCACGAGGCGCGGGTACCGGTCTTGCCGGCAGCTCCCTTCCCGTGAATAAAGGTGTTGTCGTTTCTATGGAACGCTTCAACAAGATTCTTAGTATCGATGAGTTAAATCTTCAGGCCACCGCTGAGCCCGGTGTTATCACAGAGGTTTTCCAAAACGCTGTCAAGGAGAAAGGTCTCTTCTATCCACCGGATCCTGCCAGCCGTGGGTCCTGTTTTCTTGGCGGAAATCTCTCTAATAATTCCGGCGGGCCGAAAGCTGTGAAGTATGGGGTTACCCGTGATTATATTCTCAATCTCGAAGTGGTTTTGCCAACGGGAGAAATTATATGGACTGGAGCCAATGTTTTAAAATATTCAACCGGTTATAATCTTACTCAACTAATGGTGGGCAGTGAGGGTACGCTGGGAATAATTACAAAGATTGTTTTTAAACTTCGCGGTCTTCCGCAAAAGAATGTATTGATGCTGATTCCTTTCAGCACGAATGAAGAAGCTTGCCGTGCTATTGCTTCCATTTTTGTAGCTGGAATCACCCCCTCCGGAATGGAATTCTTTGAACGTGAAGCTGTCACCAAAACAATTGAGTATTGTGATAAAGTATTAAATAGTCCGGTTACGACTGTCTTTCCGGAAAACATGGACGCCTATCTTCTTTGTGAACTGGATGGCAATGATGAAGAAGTATTGATGCGTGATGCCGAGAGAGTAATGGGTGTTGTGGAGAATTTTCAGGTGGGTGAAGTACTCTTTGCTGAAAGCGCTGCCCAAAAAGAAGAACTGTGGAAAGTTCGCAAGAATATTTCACCGGCAGTGAACTGGTACACATTGACCAAGTCAGATGATGTAGTGGTTCCAAGAGCAAATCTGCCCAAGCTAATCGCGGGAATAAAAAAGATTGGAAAAGATTATGGTTTCAATACCGTTTGCTTTGGTCACCTTGGCGATGGAAATCTTCACGTCAACATCCTGAAAGAAAATATTAATGAGCATGACTGGGAAACAAAAATTCCAGAAGGTATCGGCGAAATATTTAAGCTAACGGTAAGCCTCGGCGGAACGCTGTCGGGAGAGCATGGTATTGGAATTGCCAAACGTCCATATATGTCAATTGCCATGAGTGAAGTAAATCTGAACCTGATGCGGGGAATCAAGAAAGTATTTGATCCGAATGGAATTTTGAATCCGGGGAAAATCTTCTAAAAGGTACGAAGGACGAGAGACGAGGTACGAACTGGTTTTCGGTTCTGATCTGGTGTCTCTTTCTTCTCGCCATTCATATATCTTCCAATCCACTCCTTCTGTATTCTGATTTTTTAATTCAGCTACTTCATTATATTTAGCTTCAATCAACTTAATCATTATAAATTATGAAGTATGCTTTATGTATTGCAATGTTTACAACGCTTCTTTTAACGGGTTGTAAGCAAGCTGAAAATAAAACTGAATCTTCGTCCGATTCTGCAACCACACTCACCGGCAGCGACAACCAGCTTTCTGAAACACAAAAAACAGAAGGATGGAAACTTCTCTTCGACGGACAATCCATGAGCGGCTGGCGCACCTTTAAGGGAGCCGAGAATAACAGTTGGGAAGTGATTGACGGAACACTTCACTGCAAACCCTTTGATGTAGCCGATAAACGTGCAGACCTTATGACCGTAGATCAATATGAAAACTTTGAGCTCGCTTTTGAATGGAAGATATCCGCTCAGGGAAACAGTGGTGTTATGTTTCGTGTTACGGAAGAATATGAGCAACCTTATTTTACAGGCCCGGAATACCAGGTGTTGGATGACGGTGGTTATCCCGGTGAAGTAAAAGAGGAAAATTTTTCGGCTGCTAATTATGATATGCAGGCTCCCGTTAATAAAACGTTAAAGCCGGTAGGTGAATGGAATACGGCGAAGATCGTTGTCAATGGCAATCACGTTGAACATTGGCTGAACGACGCCAAAGTAGTTGAATATGAAATCGGTTCGGATGACTGGAAGAAGAGAAGAGCAGGAAGTAAATGGAAGGATGTGGAGGGTTATGCGGTTCCTGTCAAAGGCCACATTGATCTTCAGGACCACGGCAATGAAGCGTGGTTCAGAAACATTATGATTCGCGAATTGTAGAAAATTTTTCTGAAGTCAGGGGATTGTTGCCTTAGTTTCCTACTAACTCAACAATAATCCCGTTGATATCGTAAGCAAACAACCTGTCATTATACTCAAATGTTCCGTGGAAATAGTTTGTTGTATGGATTGATTTCCATTCATTGTTTTCAAGATAGTAGGCAACTGAAAGATTTAAATCGTTGTCGACTCCCATAGCGATGAGGTGATCGTCTTTTATACGTAACCAGAGCATTTGCCCGGTTGAATTGATTGTAGGGCTCACCCAGGTAAGCTGACCCTTGTTTTCTTTCTCAACGTATTGGGTTCCAGCTGCCTTACCACTCAGGGTATAAATGTTATTTCCCTCATCGATTAAATCAAATCCCTGATACCGGCCAAGTCCTGCTCGAATTAAACGATCTCCGTCATATTCGTATGTATACCCATTGTTCCCATACAAAAATATCCTGTCCCCGAAATGCTTCAAAGCCCACATTGATGAGATTAACAACTCATCATCAGGATAGATCGGGGTGAATGTTAAGCCATCCGCAGAAAAAGCCAGTCCATATGAATTATTCATTTCGTCGGTGAATGATCCTGCAATAATAAGTTTCTCTTTAAACTGAATTACCTCAAGGACTGTATCTACTTTTCTATTGAATTTTTATCAGCCCTCCACAAACTTCTTTTACCTTCTTTTGACGACACCATGTAAACATTTCCATCAAACACGGTAAAATTCTGAACATTTAAAACCCCTGGTTCCATTGGTAATACGGTTTCCCATTGACCGGCATCTGCTTTATGCACTCCATATAGTCCGTTAACATAACCTTTGGCATACAACGTATTCTCATCCCCTGTTCGAAAATCAAAAAAATTGGAACCATATTTAGAAAACTCGCTTACAACCCATTGAAAGGAATAAGAATCTGGTGTTGCAGCATCTTCTTCTGAACAGGAAAAGCCAGGAAACAAGGACAGGATTAATGGTATGATAAATTTTTTCATTTTTTATAATGGGTAACCACTATTGGATGATTCCTCCACATTGAGATGATCATCTAACGAAATGGATTTATTAATAATTAAATTCACGCAAAAATCTTTCCAATTTCAAAACCTTGATCTTTTTAGTGCTTTACTACTAATCGTTTATGATGAGCCGTACAACGATTATATTGTTTAAAATTATATTTTGATAAAAATTAACTGTCCTGCTGTATGCCGTAGTGACATTCTTCTTATCTGAGCATGATGTAAGATAAACCTGTTTTAGTTTACAAACTTTCAGCGATCTTAAAAAAAATATACTCTAAGCGTTCACCAGTCACTGCTTTTTGCATTCCTTTTCGTGACATTTTACCAACAGATGTTTTCCATCGTACTTTAATCCTAAAAAAATCACAAAAATCAAAGTGTTGGTTTTCGAAACATCAAAATCAAAGAGCACTAAAAAGGAAATTCTTACCCGATCAAAACCGGTGTGGTTTTGGTTCATGCGTTTGTAGATTTTCTTTTTGATTCCAGGATTCCATCTCGCGTTGCTTATTAAATTTCATCGCCGCCCAAAATAAAATGGTAAAGAAAAGCCACACTCCAACAAACACAAATAAGTCCATAGCTCCTGGCGTTTATTGTTCAAAAGTCACTTTATTTTTTAAGTTTAACCGCCTTCTCCTGTCTGCTCCGGCACCAGCGTAAGTTTTTGCATGACTTTTGCGTGTTCCCGGTTTGCTCTTCCTGTAAATTCGGGAACTGAAATGAACAATTACTTCTATATTGCAAAATTAAAATATTGAAAACCAACAGATTTATGAAGGTAAGAGGAGAACGATGGATTCTTTGTTTGGCGATAACCTTGTTGTGCAACCCGGTATTTTCTGCAAACAATACGTTAAACTTTCCAGATACTACTGCCATTTCTGACACATCGGCACAAGCCAATGAGTGGTTTCTCCTTGATCCGGAAGCTGATCATCAGCAAGGTGTGAGCATTGAAAAAGCTTATCATACACTATTAAAAGGAAAACCATCGCGCACAGTTTTAGTAGCTGTGATTGATTCGGGAATTGACATTGACCACGAAGATCTGAAAGATGTGATTTGGACAAACGAAGCTGAAATAGCAGGCAATGGCATTGACGATGATAAAAACGGATATGTAGATGATATACATGGGTGGAATTTCATCGGCGGTAAATCAGGAAACGTTGAATTCGATACCTATGAGCTAACACGGGAGTACGCACGACTGAAAGCGAAGTTTGAAACGACCAATGAAAAAAAGGTTAGCCGCAAAAACAAAACAGAATTTGAATACTGGAAAAAAATCAGCGACCGATACGAACGCTACAAAGCAAAAAGCGAAAACGATTATACAAGTTGCAATGAACAACTTGTGATGTACAAATCATTCTATGACAACCTCGTATCCTCGATCGAAGTAATTAAGTCCACGTATAATATTTCATCAATCAACCCGACAACGATTGATACTATTAAAAGCACCAACAATAAAGTTTCCTTTGCGAAATACATCATCGGTGTAATTTTCGAGAACAGCACCGGAGATGAGAGCCTGGATGTTATTGTTGAAGATTTTGATTATGTAATCAAGCACAATACTACGGTATGCGAAAATTTCAAAGCTGCGGTTGAATTCGGTTATAATCCGGATTATGATTCACGATCAATTGTTAATGATGACCCGAATAATCCTTATGAAAAATATTATGGCAACAATGATGTAAAAGGTGGCGATCCATCGCATGGGACACATGTTGCCGGAATCATCGGTGCCAATCGAAAAAATAATCTGGGGATAAAGGGAATTGCCGATAATGTAAAAATAATGTGCATTCGTGTTGTGCCTCCTAATGGAGACGAACGTGACAAGGATATTGCCAACGCCATTATTTATGCTGTTGATAACGGAGCCCAGGTTATTAACATGAGCTTCGGAAAAGATTACTCCCCTCATAAGGAAGCAGTGGATAAAGCCGTTCATTATGCGGAGTCAAAAGGTGTGCTACTGATACACGCAGCAGGTAATGATAAAGACAACATTGACGTTGAAAGTAATTTTCCAACCCGCTTTTACGGAGATGGCAAAGAAGCCAGGAACTGGATTGAAGTAGGCGCTTCATCCTCCGGTGCAAATGATGACCTGGTCGGCTACTTTTCAAATTATGGAAAGAAGACAGTTGACCTTTTCGCACCCGGCGTAGAGATATATTCTACAAAACCCAACAATACCTACGAAAACGAAAACGGAACAAGCATGGCCAGTCCGGTAACTGCGGGTGTTGCTGCCGTGGTCATGTCATATTTTCCCGATCTGACCGCAGCGCAGGTGAGAGATATTCTTCGTTCATCTACGCGAAAGTTTGATAATCTTAAAGTAAAAAAACCTGGCACTCAGGATGAAGTCAATTTCAATCAACTTAGTATTTCGGGAGGAATTGTTAATGCTTATCAAGCTGTGAAAATGGCAGAAGAAGTAAGCAGGAATAAAAAAATTGATTAGCCAGTTTATCAATTAGCCGATTAGCCAATGTATGAGCAAAGCAACATTGGCTAATTGAATCACCCTCCTATCACATCAACTTTAATATTTTTAACACTGTCGGGCTGACTGGCCTGGAGAATTTGCTGCTTGCGTCTGTACAGCCATTCGAGAAAAGTTTCTTTTGGCGGTTCAGCTAATGTATCGGCCATGGTGATTGAATCACGTTTATGAATCATTTGAACAATCTTAACTTCTAATTCATCATTTAACTCATAAAGATCACAATCCAGCCTTCGCCGCAATGGGGAAGGTAGTGATTCAAATTTTGCCGATGAGATAACCTGGTATGATGTATCCTTGTTTACCTGCTTCATAAAGTAGCCTGCAATAGGCAAAGCTGTACTTGAGCCTTGTCCAAGATTTGTCGTGCGGAACCGAATCCTCGGATCGTCAGCACCGACCCAGGCACCCATCACCAATTTTGGCGTCATCGCCATAAACCATCCATCAGCGTTTGACTGCGTGGTCCCTGTTTTTCCGGCGAGATCATTATATATACCATATCTCCACCTGAGCCGCGCAGCGGTACCCTCGTGCACAACAGTCTTCAGCATGTGTATCATTAGCTGAGCAGTTTCTTTTGACAAGGCCCTGCGATTTTCCTCTGATCCAAAATCATCATACACCTTGCCATCAAGATCTTTAATGGAAGCGATGTAATATGGCTTTACAGAAACACCTTCATTAGCAATGCAAGCATATGATGCTGTCATTTCCAGAAGAGAAATGGAAGATGAACCAAGGGCAATCGAGGGCACATCAGGCATTTCACTGGTGATGCCCATTTTTCGGGCAAGTGAAATTGTATTTGCTACTCCTGCCTCCTGAATTAACTTGACGGCTACTGTATTCACTGAGTAGGCCAGTCCACCGCGCATTGAATACTTTACTTCATAGTCGTTTTGCATATTACGTGGCGTCCACTCTTTGCCTTCCTTGTCGATATACGTTTCCCGCTTTGCTGAGATCAATTCGCAGGGATCAACACCTTTTTCAATGGCCATGGCGTAAACGATAGGCTTGAAGATAGAACCTACCTGTCGTTTCGTTGAGGTCTTTACATGATCAAATTGAAAAAAGTCGTGATCAATTCCACCAACCCATGCTTTTACTTTTCCTGTTTGTGGTTCCATCGCAAGAAAACCGGCATTCAAATATTGCAAATGATGAATGATTGAATCTATAGGGCTAATGACAATTTCCTTAACTCCTTCCCATGTAAATAACCTTACCGGTACAGGCTTCTGAAGTTGTTTCATAATTTCTTCTTCATCAAGTCCGTTTGCTTTCAGGCGTTTATAACGGACAGACCGCTTGATAGCCTCATCCAAAACCTGTTCCTTCCCTTTCCAGGGCCTTTCCTTTCCCCAGTGTTCAAAAAACATTTTCTGGACTTCCGCCATCTGTTGACTTACAGCATTCTCCGCATAGGCCTGCAATTTTGAATCAATAGTTGTGTATATAATTAAACCATCGGTATATAAATTGTAAGGTTCGCCATTCGCCTTCGTATGATTTTTACACCACTCGATCAATTCACCTTTCAGATATTCCCTGAAGTGCGGCGCCAAACCATGATGATGAGAAATGATATTGTATTTCAATCCCAGTGGTAGTGTTTTAAGTGAGTCCGCCAGACTATCCGTTAGAACATTGTATTTCACCATTTGTCCAAGTACCACGTTACGGCGTTCTTCAGCACGTTCAGGGAAGAGTCTTGGATTGTAAGAATGAGTGGCCTTTAACATACCAATCAAAACTGCCGCCTGGTCTGCAGTAAGATCGCTCGCCGTTGTGGAATAGAAACGCTTCGCTGCCGCTTCAATACCGAATGTATTATCTGCGAAAGGAACCGTATTCAGATAAAGCGCAAGAAGTTCTTTTTTTGAATAGACACGCTCCAATTTCCACGCTGTGATAGCCTCTCTTAATTTGTTGATCAGTATACCGAATATCCAAAATCGCTTTCGCGGATATAGATTCTTAGCCAATTGTTGTGTAATCGTACTTCCTCCCCCTGAGGATTCATCCTGTAAAAAAATTGATTTCACCAATACGCGACCCAGGCTTACAAAATCAATTCCGGTGTGTTCATAAAACCGAACATCCTCTGTTGTTACCAAGGCATCAATAACCGACGGGGTGATTTCCTCATACCTCACCTCAGTCCTATCCTGAATAAAATATCTTCCCAACAAAACGCCGTCAGCGCTGTACACCTCTGAGGCTACCTGGTTTTGAATGTTGCGAAGTGTTTTCGTGTCGGGCGAACTCATGCCTATAACTATCGCCAGCATGAGAGAGAGTTGGTAGGGAGGTCCAAAGATTACCGAGGCAATGATAACCATCTTCTTAAATTTTGGTCGCTTGATGAAATAGCGATCTACTTTTTCAAGCTGCCTTCCGAACCACCTCAGGAAAGGATGAGCCAGATGACGAACTTGCATTAAAAGCTGTTGAATACTTTGCAAGAGTTGCTGCCAAAATTTCATAAATCTATCCCACTATCCATAAAGGGTTGTGAAGTTACCAAGACGAATATTAGTGTGCAACAGGACATATCTTTGTTTGACAGCAAATTAATTGACACCCCAATCTGCTATCTTTGGTTTCTAACCAAAACCTTCCCGTATGTCTGTTAAAATAGAAAACGATCATTTAATTGTTCGTATCAAAAAGAAAGGCGCTGAATTGTATAGCGTAATCAACAAAGAAAATCAACTGGAATATATGTGGGGAGCAGATCCTTTGTTCTGGGGTAAAACCTCCCCGATTTTGTTTCCTATTGTAGGAACGCTAAAGAATGACACTTACTGCTACAAGAATAAAAATTACAACATTACCCGCCACGGCTTTGCACGCGACTCAACTTTTGAAACGGCCATTGAAAAAAAAGACATGGTTGTTTTTACATTCCGAAGCAACGAAGAAACGTTAAGAAAATATCCATTTCATTTTGAACTAAATGTAAAATATTCCCTGTCAAAAAATTCACTCCTTGTTACGTATGATGTAGTCAACAAAGGGAAAGAAGAAATGTATTTTTCAATTGGTGCTCATCCTGCTTTTAAAGTACCGTTAACCGAAGAATCAAAGTACAGTGATTACTATTTGGAATTTAACGAAGCGGAAGATATTGATCATTGGCCGATAAGCGATGAAGGATTGATCAAACTGAAATCAGAACCCTTGTTGATCAATTCAAATAGGCTAAAGCTTTCTAAAGAACTTTTTTACAAAAACGCTCTTGTTCTAAAAAATTACAAAACGAGAAAGATTGAACTTAAATCTTCTGTTGATCCGTATGGTTTGAATTTCCGGTTTGACGGCTTTCCTTATTTTGGCATCTGGGCTGCCAAGGACGCTGACTTCCTTTGCCTGGAGCCCTGGTGTGGCATTGCAGATTCAGAAAATCACGACCAACAATTACAAAATAAAGAAGGCATTCAAATGATCTCACCGAATGAAGATTGGACCCGAACGTGGAGCGTACAATTTTTCTAATCTATATTTGTGAGCGGTAGATCAACGATCAATATGCCCAAGACTTTTCCCGAGAGCAACCTTGTCTCTTACCAATTGCTTTAGTTCTTTAATATCTAAGAAGCCACCATTAGCTGCACGTGAGAAAAGCAATTCATCATTTACATGAATTTCAAAAATGCCACCTGTGTGATCAGGTTTTAGCGAAACCTCTCCAACCTCCTGATCAAATGTAGAAAGGATTTCCTGCGCCATCCACGTGGCGCGAAGCAACCACTTGCACCGGGTACAATATGTGATTGTAATTTTAGGATTTAACATCTGAAAATTTAGCATCTGAAATTCACTTAACGTTTATTCAATTTATTTGCCCAGTAGTCTGCTTCCTTGTGAAGTTTAATTTTTCCTTCGGCGATGAACTTTGCTAATCGTTCATTAATAGTTCCCGACGAAGTGAGATGATAATGCCCACAATCCTCACATTTATAAACGGCTATAGGTCCGCCATGAGAAGAACTGAATTTTATTCGCGCTTCAATTAGCGCGTCTTCCGCCAACTCGCGGGAAGAATACATTTTCTTATGCGTAACGCAAGATGCCATCGTAGTTATTAATCGTTTAGTGATTTAGTGCTACTTAGTTCATTCAAAAATCTATGATACAAACGAAAAATGGCAGTAAGCAAATGGCAATAGGCAATTTTGTGCCTACTGCGATTGCCTACTTTTCAACATTGGTTAATATCTGTTGATAAATGTTTTATAATAGTAAATGATGCTCTCATTGATAAGTTTATTGATAGCCTTCTTTCTCTTGTCTGCGGAAAGCTTCCTGTGTAGCCTCCATCTCTTCCATATTCTGGCGCAGTTCTTCTTCTTGTGCTTTAAGTTGTTCGGTCTGTGACTTGAACTGATCAACCATGAATTTCATCTTTTCTGTGTTCTTCACAGTAGAAAGCGTAGAAGCTGTGATCTCACCAACCTTTTCAACAAAGTCAATTTCATGCTGTTCAAACTTGTTAAATCCGGCAATCTCTATAACAGCCTCAATCTTTTCATTGTACTTCATAGGCAATATCATCAGGCAACTTGCTGTACGTTCACCCAGGCCCGAGGTGATCTCTGTGTAGCCTTGCGGAATTTTCGTGAGCACAATAGGTTGTCCTTCAAGGAAAGTTTGTCCAATCATTCCATCTCCTATTTCAATCCTCTTTTCAATAAATTTCTTTTTGCTAAACGCATAGCAGGCAGAAAGCTCAAGATATGCGTTACCCTCAACATCCTCCATTAATACAAATACTCCACCTTGTTGGGCATTAAGGTATTTAACAACATAGGCCAGCACGTCATAGCAAAGCGCTTTTATAGACTGCTGATTCTCTCTTATTACATCTGAAAATTTCGCTAATCCTTCCGTAGTCCAGTTTCTGATTTCATCAGCAGCTTTGATCTCTTTCATTTTATCTCGCATCTGCGATAACTCTCCCGCGAGGTTTTGTTTATTAAGGGCTTCATTGTCTTTCGAAATTCCCTCCCATTGTATATCGAGATTGCCGCTGGTAATGTTATTGATGAATTGTGTCGCTTTTTTGAAATTGCGAATCGAGTTGTCAATCACTTCATTCTCCTGTATGTCGTCATCCGTTGTAGATCCGGGATTGAAAAGATAGGTTCGGTTGTTTTCCTCCAGCTTTGCAAAAAGATTTTTCCTAGCTTTTTTATCTTGCCGGATTCGAACGATCATAAATATCAAGGTTGGAACAGCCACTATGAATAGAATAATCTGAAAGATCAGTTTAGCTCTGTCTGCGCGTTCGTATTCATTTGTAGCTTTCGTGTTAATGTCATTTTCAAACGCACTGATAATCGTCGCATTTTTATCATAAACGAACCAGGCATCTCTCCCCGGGTCGGCGGCCAACGCTTCTCTGAAAAGACTCATGCTATCAATCTTAGCCAGCTCAACCATGTTCACTGTCGCCTTGATGAACTGATCCACACACAGGGAAATACTATCGATAGTAGCGGGTTTTGAAAAACCCTGGCGGGCAGTTATACTACGCAGCTCTTCCAGAATAGGAGTTTTATCCCGGATACCATCTCTCAAAGGACCTAACAAGTCCTCCGATTTAGTCAGTGCATAACCTCTCATCCCCACATCAACATTGCGTACTACCTGGTTCCATACCTGACCTAAAAGATAAGTGGCTCTTTCTGTTTCTACTTTTTGTCTTGTTGTTTTCTGCAACACATAATTATTGTAAAAAACAATCGCAGTATTTAAACTGATGAGCAGAAGTACCACAAGAGCAGAGAAAACAATTGCTTGTTTTTTAATGGACTCAAAAATTTTCATATGCTAACATTCGAAAGACGAATATATCTAATTTAGTTTTATAGCGAATCTGAATAGCGTTTAAACGTATTAAAAATTCGGGGAAGGAATCAATTTTAACGGGTAATATTTGCAGAAAGAAAAATTATTCTCCCCAAAATCGTGTATGAATTAGTTAGTCTGTTCGGCATAAAATTAGCCGGTATCAATCGCTAAATAAAATTCAGTTCAATGGGCCAACCTTCATGGCGACCTGTATCTTCTTCAAGTTAGAAAAATTAAAAATGACAAGAGCAACAGCAATTATCAGATACCCAAAAATCTGAAGTGCATTGATAGTTTCTTTAAACACTATAAATGCTATAGAGAAATTCAACAAAGGATTTATATACATTAAAATTCCAACCGTTGCCGCACTAATCTTGTTCAATGCGTACAGATTAAGAAACAGAGGTAAAACGGTGAACAAAGCAGCAATTAAAATAATGATCCAATAAAAATTTCCAGAACCTGGTATTTCATTTACAAGGACGTTGAAAAACACACATAAGATTAAAAAGGAAAAGAGCACCTGAATAGTAAGTACGATAATGCGGTCAAATCCCTGATTACGACGCTGAGATATAAGATAGAGCGCATACGTAAATGCTGTAAGGAAACTGTATCCCAGCTCCATCGCTGAATTAAGTCCAATTAACAGACAGCTCAACGCACATAATCCTACCGCTGTCCATTGTGGAGTAGTTAATCGTTCTTTTAACAATACATAGCCAAGTACAGCCGTAATGACGGGACAGGTTAAATAAGAGAAAGAAGCTGTCTTGATGTTTATATGGTTTACGATATAAATAAAGACAAGCCAATTTACTGTTAACAATGCTCCACCAATGATCGTTAGGAATATTGTTTTATTACGTTGCGGACTGGTCATCGACCTGAGCAATTCCAATTCTTCTTTTACATTATGACGTTTGAAAGAAATAACGATGAATAACAAAATCAGCAGAGAAAATAAAATTCGGAAATAAAGAATCTCACCGGCAGAATATTGTTGTAAAGCTCTCAGGGGAATTGAGAAAAAGCCCCAGATTACAAAAGCTGTGATGCCGGCAATATAGTGTTGCTTGTTGTTCAAGTGATTTTGACGACGCGAAGATAAGCAATTCGTACAGTCACCATCACGTAAAGAAGGTAAAGAAAGTTATGGTATTGCTGAAATTAATTACAGGAAACGATTGAGAACTATTTCACGCAAAGCGCACAAAGATTTCCTTTAATCAAGCAATCAAGGTTCCTGCATTGCGTGTCGTGATCGTTCGCATTTCATAGAACATGCCCAGTCGACACGCTGGCATTTATTATTCATTTAACCCGGAGCTAAGCTCCGGGCTACAGACAGGAAATCCCTAAGGGATTATAATCATTTAACTCGTTCCTTAATCTTCTCACTACAGTTGAATTAAAAAAGATTATCAACATGCGCTTGCTTAAATCATAGAAATCGCTAAGATTTTTCGCAAAGCCCAAAAGTCATTCTGCTCTTAACCCTTTGCATTTTCTTTGCGTATTATCTTCGCGGACTTCGCGTGAACAATGAAAATCGTATTGAAAGAATACGCTCTTCGAAAGAGAAACTTCAGTCGCCGGGTATGCCAACGATGGGAGTATGCTTTCAATTCTGGAGATTCCCTGGCTCATGCATGGCACAATTGGTGCGTCTTTATCCACCCCCAACAGCGGGGGAAAAGTGTGTGCATGTGATGAGTGTGTGGCTGGTTGTCATTTCAACTTTTTGTGACGAAGGTTTTAAATAGCAAATGCGCCCCTAAACGTTTACCCTTTGCAGAGTTAGTACTTAATAATTATCTTCCAAGCAGAACAAACTGTATGAGCTGCTTTCGCTGGATATTAACTTTTTATATTTGCCTTCTATGGATATCATCGCAGGGCCAGGAAAATTGTAAACTAAAAAAAGATAAAGACGGTATAAAAGTTTATACCTGCGATGACACGGAGTCTAAATATAAATCCCTAAAAGCAGAATTCTTATTGGAGGGCGTTACATCGGATGAGCTCAAACTCTTCTTATTAAATGGAGACAACTATGTTAACTGGCAATATGAAATGACTGAATCAAAAGTACTGGAGCAGGTGAATGACCACGAAATAATAATTCGGACAGTGGTGGATGCTCCATGGCCCGTCAGCAACCGTGAAATGATCACTCATCTCAAAATAAACAGTAACCTGCCCGGAAATCTGCAAATAGAAGTAAATACTGTAAAATATGATTATCCATCAAAAAAAGATTTGGTGCGCGTTCCCTTTTCTAAGGCCAGATGGGAAGTTGAAAAAATAAATGAAAAGGATCTTTCGATTCATTACGTCCTTCGCATTGACCCGGGAGGTTCTATTCCTACATGGCTTGTGAACATGGCAATGGCAGAAGGGCCTTACACTTCATTTAGAAATTTAAAACAACACCTGGAGAACGAATAGCTCCTCCTTAATTAAGGTGGTGAAACTTTTTTACATCAGGAATGTTAGTAGGATCACATAATGCTCATGATGACGATTACTATCAAAAATATGGTATGCGACCGTTGCATTCAGGTTGTGAAACAGGAATTAGAAGCGTTGGGTCTTAACCCAAAAAATGTTTCACTGGGTGAAGTGGAGTTGATGCAAGAGCATTTATCACAGGAGGAATTAAATCGCATAGATGCAGCATTGAACAAAGCCGGCTTTGAGCGAATTGATGATCGAAAGTCCCGGTTGATCGAAACTATGAAGAAAAAAATTATTGATATGATTCATCATTCGGATGAACTTCAATTAAGGGTGAACTGGTCGGATATTTTAGCTGAAGCGTTGCACTACGATTACAATTATCTGAGTAACCTCTTCTCTTCTGTGGAAGGAATTACATTGGAACAATATATTATCCGGCAGAAGATCGAAAAAGTAAAGGAGCTTCTTTTCTATGATGAGCTTACGCTAAGTGAAATTGCCAACCGACTGGGCTATAGCAGCCTCGCACATCTTTCAGGCCAGTTTAAAAAAATAACCGGGTTCACACCTTCAGAACTCAAAAAGTCACGCTATATTAGCCTAACCCGTAAGCCCCTGGACAAAATATCCTAAGCAATCCTAATCCACATCTCCTGTAGAATACAATTCTATAAATGATACCAGGAATAATATAAAACTCTTTGCAACGAAAGAGTGTATTGTTACTGATAGCATAAAAGTCCGCAGATCACAGTCGAAGGACGCATAGAATCAAGCTGTGATCTTAGAACCAACGATAAATCGAAGTCAAACATGAATCAATCAGCGAATAAAATTTCTATACCAAAACATACTAATGGAAAGTACACTCACCAAACTTTTCCTGTTCTTGAAATGACATGTGCATCTTGTGCCGTCAGTGTTGAAAGTATTTTAAAATCAACAAACGGTGTAAGAGACGCGAATGTAAACTTTGCTAACCAATCAGCAACCGTAGATTATAATCAACAGACAATTTCTGCTCTTGACCTGCAACAAGCTGTGCGCTCCATCGGGTATGATCTTGTAGTGGATGCACAAGATTCGGAGCTGATTAAGGAGGAAGCGCAAAGAAAACTGTACAAAGCGCTGAAATTACGAACCATCGCATCGCTTCTTCTTTCGGTACCGGTTGTTTTGCTGGGCATGGTGTTTATGCACTGGCCCTATAGTAATTACGTATCCCTGATACTATCTGCTCCGGTTGTATTTTATTTCGGTAGAAATTTTTTCATTAATGCATGGAAGCTGGCGAAACATAGAAAAGCAAACATGGATACGCTGGTGGCCCTGTCAACAGGCATGGCATTTTTGTTCAGCACATTCAATACATTTTTCCCACAGTTCTGGCATGCACGTGGTTTGGAGGCGCACGTGTATTTTGAAGCATCCACTGTGATAATAGCTTTTATTTCATTGGGAAAACTATTGGAAGAAAAAGCAAAGTCAAATACCTCATCGTCCATTAAAAAATTAATGGGCCTTCAACCTCAAACGGTTCGGATCATTATCGATGGTGAGGAGAAAGAAATCCCTACTGCTGATGTAAAAGTTGGCGACATAATTCTCATTCGTCCCGGAGACAAAATTCCGGTAGACGGAAATGTTTCATCCGGATCGTCATTTGTTGATGAGAGCATGATTACCGGAGAGCCTATACCGGTAGAGAAACTTCACGGGCAAAAGGTTTTTGCCGGAACCATAAATCAAAAAGGAAGCTTTCAATTTGAAGCGAGGCGAGTAGGAAGCGATACTATACTTTCCCAAATCATCAAAATGGTAAAAGAAGCCCAGGGAAGTAAAGCTCCTATTCAAAAGCTGGTTGATAAAGTAGCCGGTATTTTTGTTCCGATCGTTATAGGAATATCCATCATAACTTTTATTACCTGGTTGGTAATTGGCAACCAAAATTCCTTTACTCATGCGCTGCTTACTTCCATCTCGGTTCTTGTAATTGCTTGTCCCTGCGCATTGGGACTGGCAACGCCTACAGCCATTATGGTGGGTGTAGGTAAAGGCGCTGAAAATAATATTTTAATCAAAGATGCTGAAAGTCTTGAACGGGCTCACAGGGTAACGGCCATAGTGCTCGATAAAACGGGAACCATTACTGAAGGAAAACCATCTGTGAATGAAATTGTATGGTTTGAACCCGAAACCAACCTGTATAAAAAAATCCTGTTTAGCATTGAGTCCCTTTCGGAACATCCATTGGCACATGCTGTAGTTAGTAAACTAAGAGAAGAAAATCTGAAGAGTCTTGAGCTTAGCGACTTCGCCAGTATCACAGGCCACGGTGCGCGAGCAAGATACCAGCAGTTTTTTTACTTTGTTGGAAATAAAAAATTAATTGAATCGAGCGGCATTACCATCGGAGAAGAGATTAACCAAACAACAAAACCCTGGTACGATCAGGCTATGACTGTTGTGTATTTTGCAAACCATCAAAAGGTTTTGGGTGTAATTGGCATTTCTGATAAAGTTAAAGATTCATCAAAGGCTGCTATCAGGGAACTTCATAAAAAACATATTGAAGTTTACATGCTCACCGGAGATAATGAACAAACTGCCCAGGCCGTTAGTAACCAGGTGGGCGTGAGAAAATTTAAAGCCGGACTTCTTCCCAATGACAAAGCAGAATTCGTCAAACAATTACAGCGTGATGGAAAAATTGTGGCGATGGTTGGTGATGGAATAAATGATTCGCAGGCACTGGCACAAGCTGACACCAGCATAGCCATGGGGAAAGGTTCAGACATAGCAATGGATACAGCCAAAATTACTTTGGTTACATCGGATCTTAAATCAATTCCGAAGGCATTGAATCTCTCAAAAAAAACGGTACGATGTATTCGTCAGAATTTATTCTGGGCATTTATCTACAATGTTATTGGTATTCCCATTGCTGCAGGGGTACTTTATCCCATCAATGGTTTTTTATTGGATCCTATGATCGCAGGCGCTGCGATGGCATTGAGTTCCGTTAGCGTGGTGAGTAACAGCTTGCGATTAAAGGCCGCAAAACTTTAGAGGGGATGTTAATAGTTATCAGTTATTAGGACAATACAATCCCATTAACTGATAACTATTAACGGATAACTATAAACTAATACAATACAGGCTCAAGCTGTTTTCCGTTTAACTCGGCTTTTTTTTTAGCTTTCACTTGTTTGTCGGAAGCCTTGCTGGCTTTCTCAGCTTTCTTTGATAATTTTTTCAAATCTTGTTTCAACTGACCGGAAATCTTTTTTGAAGCGCGCTCAACCAACTTTTTAGTTTTTTTAGAAGCGGGCGCTGATTCAATTTGTAGTAAGGCCTGATTCACCGCATCTTCTACTTTGCTCCGAATTTCTTTTTTTGAAATCTTTTTCATTGGGATATAAGGTTTTGTTTTTGTCTAAATGATTTTATGGGCTACTAAAATAGATAACATTAAACGATTGTTACTCATGTTAACAAAAACTTAATATTGCCTTTATAAACACCCTGTATTTCAAGGTAATTCGCATAAAGTTTAACCTATGGAAACAGGTTTTTTCACATGCATGAATGTCACCGCAATTGTGTGGAGTGAAATGTGTCGCTCAAAAGTTCTTTCCCTGGATATGAATTATTATTGGCCGACTAAAATATAGCATTCCTTTCAATCCCTTGATTTTCTTGATGGTTCTTTATCTGGCCCTGCCTTTGCCGGCAGGCAGGCTCACTCCTACCTCTCTCCGAAGGAGAGAGACTATGGAATCAAGAAAATCAAGGGATTATGTAGGTGTTCGTTTTTTTAGTCGGACACTAGTAAAATATGAATTATTATTGGCTCAGATTTGTAGATTGGTGATCCCTCTCATATTTATTAAGGTTTATAAGATTTCAAAAATGCTCGAAGTATTATCAAAACCATGGCCCTGGTACATTGCGGGCCCGCTAATCGGATTAATTGTACCACTGTTATTGATCTTAGGAAACAAGTCCTTTGGAATTTCCTCCTCCTTGCGCCATATCTGTGCGGCGTGTTTTCCTGCTAACATTTCATTCTTCAAATATGACTGGAGAAAGGAAGCCTGGAATTTGTTTTTTGTAACCGGCGTATTGCTGGGAGGCATTGTCAGCGTAACATTATTGAGTTCTCCAGATCCTGTGACCCTGAACGAAAACCTGAAAACTGAATTAACGCAGTATGGTGTCACCGATTATTCCAATTTAGTTCCAACACAACTCTTCAACTTTCAAAGTCTTGCAACAGTTAAGGGATTTTTGCTTATGGTTGTTGGTGGATTTCTTGTAGGTTTTGGAACACGCTATGCAGGAGGCTGCACATCTGGTCACGCTATCTTTGGTATCTCCAATCTTCAATGGCCTTCATTGATTGCAACATGTTGCTTCATGATTGGAGGCATACTCATGGCTAATTTTATTTTACCACTCATTCTCAGTTTATAAACATGGAGTCAGCTAAAAATATAAATACCAATTTCAAACAAATTGAAGAAACTGACTTTGAAGTACGATCACTGGATACCGTTTGCATTAATGAATCGCAACTATCTCATCCCTGGTGGTATAACTTCAAGTATCTTATTGGGGGAATTTTCTTTGGAGTAATTTTAGTGAAATCGGAAGTTATCTCATGGTTTCGTATACAAGAGATGTTTCGGTTTCAGTCTTTTCATATGTATGGTGTTATTGGTTCAGCCATCGCTGTTGGTATGTTGTCCATTTGGCTTATCAAAAAATTTAACATCAAGACCATCTATGGTGAACCGGTTGAACTTCATTCAAAGAAATTCAACAAAGGAAATGTTTTTGGAGGATTACTATTCGGATTTGGTTGGGCGATGACAGGCGCTTGTCCGGGGCCGTTGTTTGCTCAGATTGGTACGGGCGTTCTGGTAACTTCCTTCACCCTACTCAGTGCAATCTTTGGGACCTGGGTGTATGGACTAATCCGGAATAAACTTCCTCATTAAATCAATTCTTTATCAAAGAAATAAACATTCATAAGGTTTCGGTGTTGTTTATTATGGTAAATTGACTCACACTGATCCTCAAAAGCTACATGATGTGCGTAGTTGAAAGGCCGAACCGCTTTTGAGTTATATGGTCAACATAAGCCCTTATGGTAACAACTACGTTTGATGCTCTCTTAGCCAGCGCAATGATCAATCCTGATCCCGTTCCCGGTGATTTGGTTTCAAAAGCAGACAGGATGCAAGGCTTCACAGCATGCCAGGGTAATAATAATACAAACCGGAGATATAGTAATCGCAACATTTCGGCAAAAGGAATGAGAACATGATTGGAATATCTTGTGAGATAAACCTGACAACCTTATGGACAGAATCATTTAAGAATAAATACATATACCTAACATACACTAAACCTTTCTGAATTATGAAACCTAAAAAGTTAATCCTGGTCGTTCTAACATTGCTATGCTTCAGCGTTTCCGCCCAGGAAAAAGATTGGACGCCCCTGGCGAAGGAGATTGTAGAAAATTCCGGCATACAGCCTGGAGAAGTTGTCGTAGTCAATGGTGGTCAGCACAACATCCCGCTGGCACAAGCCATTGCAGTCGAGAGCAATTTGAAAGGTGCTTTTACAACTGTTTTTTTTACTACCGACGAAATAGAACGGTCCCTTCTCCATGATGTTCACTATCAGTACTTATCTGTCATACCCACCTATTTTGGAGAATGGGTAAAAAATATTGACGTGTGGATAGGCCTGCCAACGGTTGAAAATCCTCAAGTGATATACAAGGATGTGCTGGATGAACGAATGGCAGCATTGAACAAAGCCTGGCAGAAACTATATGATGGTTTTAATAAGTCCAAATGCCGCGTCTATTCAGTCGATTACCCATCACCACAGAAAGCCGAGCTTGCAAAAATGGAGTTCCCTGTCTATGAAAAAATGATAGTGGATGCCATGCGAGCCGATTACAGTGCAATCGTCACTCAGGCACGTACATTGAAAGGCCTGCTTACATCTTCCAAAAGTGTAAAAGTAACTTCCCCGGATGGCACTACCCTTACTCTTTCAGTTTCTGGCAGACCTGTTACCATCCATGATGGAGTCTTATCGAAGGCGGATGTTTCCAGCAAAACCATGGCGGAACGAGTGGCATCTTTACCTGACGGAAGGGTTTCCGTTACTGGTATTGAAACATCTGCTAACGGTAAAGTTGTAGTGCCACGCGATGAATGCCGGTATGAGCCGCTCACCAATATCAACTTTGATGTTATGGCCGGGAAGATGCTGAATTTTACGGCCGGTGATGGAAAAGAATGTTTTGAAAAAATGCTCAAGGAGAATACCGGTGATAAAATGTTTGCCAGTATATCCATCGGACTAAATCCTGTATTGGTACCCACTGACGATTACTGGCCTGCAAATGGTGCAGGAGTAGTTTACCTTTCGTTTGGAAATAATCAACTGGATGGTGGAAAAAACACAAGTCCATTTTCATGGTCTTTTCCGTTGACCAATGCCACGGTTGAAATTGATGGAAAAGTGGTGGTGAAGGATGGAAAGATCGTTCTGTAGGCAGTTGGTTTGACCGACAGAAAAAATTGATGATTAAGTCGGCGCCGCATTTCCATTCAGGAATGCGGCGCTTTGTTGTTGGTTAATGAGTCGATGGATAATAAAGTTATTTCTATTTGCCTCTCTTTTTGTGATTTCCTTTTTTCTAACATTAATGAGCATGCAGAATCTTCTCCACCTCATGCTTATACATTCTGCTGATGGGAAATTCTTTCCTGGCAATCTCCACCATCTCACTGTTGTACGATTCAATTTTGTTGAGCGAGATAATGAATGAACGGTGAATCCTGACAAAATTTTCCCTGGGCAGTGAATCTTCCAATGAGGATATGGATTGCTTTGTAATAATAGTTTTTGTCGGCGTCACTACTTTGATGTAATCTTTCAAACTTTCAATGTAAAGTATCTCATCCAGTGAAACCTTAATCATCTTTCGGTTGGAACGGAAATAAAGATGCTGCTCAACAGGGTCTTTATGATTTTCTGTGGCAACTAATGCGGGCGTTGGAACTAACGAAGTGTCCATCACTTTATTTACGGCCTTAAGAAAACGTTCAAATGAAATAGGCTTTAATAAATAGTCAACGGCGTTAAGTTCAAAACCTTCTACAGCGAATTTCCGGAAGGCCGTGGTGAAAATAACCTTTGGCGGATTCTTTAATGTTCGTACAAAATCAGTTCCAAGGATCTGCGGCATTTGTATATCCAGGAAGATTAAATCCACCGGGTGCTGCTGAAGTTTTTCGATGGCTTCAACTGCATTGTTACAGGTACCAATCAATTCCAATGCTGGGATACAGCGAATGTGATTTTCTATAACAGCCAAAGCCGGTGGTTCATCATCAACTGCAAGGCAAGTTATTTTTTTTAGCGTGGGCATAGGAAGGAAGTTTATCGGGTAATACCATAAATTCAGTGCTCCACATTCAACTTACTAAAGATAGGAAATAAGTCTTGAGCGTACTACCCGATTTTTTCATTCGTAGACGAACCTTAGCCGGAAAACTCAACTTCATCTATGAATGGTATTCGTCTACAATCCTATTACAAAGCCTCCCAGATTTCAGGTACTCTTCATCAATCAGATGCTCGATGGGTTTTAAAAATGCAATTTCATAGGGTTACTTCAGATTTACCTTCTCATAAATACAAAGAGTATCGTCTGTCGACTAATGGCATTCGTATGAATGAAGCGTCCATTTTCAACGACGAATTAACTTCATCATAAATAATCTGCTGTATGGTGTCAATTAATGCTCTCTTGTCTAACAAAAATTTTTGGCATTGTGAGGGGTGTACTTTTGCATATTGAAAGAGAAGTAGACATCTCGCTCAAAATTTAAAACGTCAATAAATCTATAGCTGTCTTTTCTTCTTGAGAAGAGAAGCTTAACAGTAAATAACGTTTGGGTTAAACGTTATAGTTGAAAAAGAAGCCATGCTTCCAGGCGGGAGGCGTGGCTCTTTCATAGAGACAATGAAGTGGATGAGTGAATAATAGAATGGGTGAATATTGATCCGATAGCTATCGGGTGAATAAGTGTGCTGCGTTCAAGCTGGTGCACTTACCAATGGAGTTTTCTTATAGCGCGAGGTGTTCACGGTGCTCTCCCTCTTAACCGCTACTATTGAGATGTTCATCCTGACAGAAAAATTGGATTCAGTCGATTCTATTTTGAGTTGATGTTGCCCGGGATAAAGGAGCTCCAATCTTTTTTTTGCGTTCTTTAAACCGATACCTCCTTTACCATTTGGCCTGAGAGGATGTTCAACATCCATCGGTTTATTATTCATCAATTCAAAAAACAAGTTATCATCTTCAACACGAATGGAAAGCCTTACTTTAGGATCTTTGAGAAGTTTACTTGAACCATGCTTAAAAGCATTTTCAACGAAGGGTATCATAAGGAGCGGTGCAATAAATTTATTTTCTAATTCCCCGCTAACATCTGTTTTAATATCGAGTCTTTCACCATAGCGAACCTTTTCAAGGCTGATGTAATCCGACAACATTTGAATTTCTTTCTCCAACGGAACGAACGCTTTCTCTCCCTCTGAAATCATATAGTGGAGAATGCCGGATAATTTTTCTATGAGATCACTCGCAGATGCAGATTTTGACAGCGTAAAAGAATAAATATTGTTCAATGTGTTGAATAAAAAATGTGGATGAACCTGCGCCTTTAATTGTTGAAGTTCGGCTACGGCATTCTCGCGCATCAGCGCTACATTTTCTTCCTGCTTAATATACCAGACTTTCAGAAACTTGATCGATAACATAACGGCACAGCACGCAATTGCACCACTATGATTCACCAATAATCCCAATGATGCCTTTTTCATCCATGCCGCATCTTTTGATATCGTTTCTTGTAAATCAATTATTTCATATGGATTAATTAGCTTAAGACTTAGAAATTGCAAAAAATAGAATGCTACAAAAGAGACTGAAATCAAAACGATTGCCCAGCCAAAGTTACGCGGGATGATAAATCGGGGTATAACGAAATAAATAATAAAATAACAGAACGGAACCATCGGCAAAACCCGATTAACGGTTGCATAAAAGTCAATCTGAATTATTGTACTTATGTCGTTCGACATAAATATACCTGCCCAATTTGAAAAAAGGAAAAAGAACCAGACAAGCCAAAACGCAATATGACGTTGAATGCGGTATGACAATTGGTCAGAGAATATAAAAGCGTTGAGCATCATGTTTTTGATACCATTACAAGGATAGTTCCAATTTAACAACATAGTTTTGATCGTCCTTGCCTTTTAAATATTGCATTTACGATAACACTACAGTTGGTAAACTATTTTCATTATCAATGTTTTCATAGGACAGCCTATGCTTCGGGTCGGTCACTCCATTGCCATTGGGTGCGTTAACCTCCAGGATTGTTATGGTCATCATAACAGAAAAAGCAGATTCAGTTGATTCTACTTTAAGTTGATGTGCTCCCGGGTAGAGAAGTTGTAATCTCTTTTTAGCATTCATTAAGCCGATACCGCCTTTACCATTGGTTCGTATTGACTGATCTATATCTACCGGTTTATTATTGATCAATTCAAAAAACAAGTTATCATTCTCAATACGAATAGAAAGCCTCACCTTCGGATCCTTGAGCAATTTGCTTGAACCATGTTTGAAAGCATTCTCAACGAAGGGGATCATGAGCAAGGGTGCAATTAATTTATTTCGTAGTTCCCCTCTAACATCCGTTCTAATATCGAGCCTCTCACCGTATCGAACTTTTTCAAGACTAATGTAATCCATCAGCATTTGAATTTCCTTTTCCAATGGAACGAACGCTTTCTCTCCTTCTAAAATCATGTAATGCAGTATGGCAGATAACTTTTCGATCAAGTCACCTGCGGTTGAGGATCCTGATAAGGTGAATGAATAAATATTGTTCAACGTGTTAAACAAAAAATGAGGATGAACCTGCGCCTTGAGCAGTTGAAGTTCTGCGATAGCATTCTCACGCATCAGCGCTACATTTTCCTGTTGCTTAATGTACCAGACCCTTAGGAACCTGAGCGATTCCATAACGGCGCAGCAGGCAATTGCCCCGCTATGATTCATCAATAAGGATAAGGATATTTCTTTCAGCCTTGCTTCATTGTTGTTAATAGGATGGGAAATTTTATCGGCTTCAATAAAATCCAATGGATCAACCAGCTTAAGCGTCAGATATTGCAAATAATAAAATGCCACAAAAGCGACGGCAAGCAGAATGAGACCCCATCCATAGGACCGACGCATGAAAAAACGAGGCATAACAAAATAAAGGATAAAATAACAGAACGGTATCAACGGCAATACACGACGAACAGTTCCATAAAAGTCCCATTGAATGATCGTACGTATGTCGTTCGACATCCATATGCCAGTCCAATTTGAAAAAAGAAAAAAGAACCACGCCACCCAGAAAGCAACATGACGTGAAATGCGCCATGAGAGCTGATCAGAGTATATGAAAGAATTTAGTTTCATCAGCAGTAATTACAAGCCAAGTTCCAGTCGAACAATAAAATTCTGATTGTCTTCCATTATCTCAAGGTGGTGTTTCCCGGAGTAAAAAGAATTCAGCCGCTGCTTAACATTCTTGATGCGTATGCTTTTTTGAAAGATCTCATTACTGAAGCTCCTGAGATTGTTGATCTTCAACGTGACTTTAAGCACCAGCCCGGTTACATCGAAATCAAGGAAAATACCGGCACCTTTCCTGGGTCGGGCTGAAGAATGCTCAAAGCAACTTTCCACTAAAGGCAGGAGCACTAAGGGTACAATTTTCTTCTCTGCAATCTCACCTTGCTGTGTTACACTAATATCGAGCTTGTTACCATGACTTTCGTTTTCAAGTTTGAGATAGTCTTCAATAATCTCAATCTCTTTATTTAATGCAACCTCTTTTTCATTATTCTCATACAAGATGTAACTCAGCAAATCCGAAAGGTTGAGGATTAAACCTGATGAGTCGGGAGAATTCTTTCGAACACGTTGCTGAATACTTTTCAGTGTATCAAAAAGAAAACGGGAGTTAAGTTGTGATTTAAGCAACTGAAGCTCATGGTTTACTTTTTGCTCCTGGAGTCGTTTGTTTTCTGAATTCTCAAGATAATAAAGCTTCATAAGTTTTATAACTCCAGCAAATCCACTAAAAGTCATTGTTTGTCCCATGGCATCCCACTGTCCGATCTTCCACACAATAAGATCTTGCTTATCAAAAACGTTATTGAAAATAGTGGCGTAATTTGAGGCAAATCTCTCAGGGCTTAGAAAATAGAGCATAGGATTAAAAATAAAAAGTATAGAATAAAGGATAACTAAGCTCACCATTACAAGTATAAACGTCCGGTATTTTTTTTGAAGGAGATACCGGGGTATTAAAAAATAGAGGGTTATGTACGTAGTGAGAATGCATATAGGAAGTATATGATAAATGCCAATAAAGTAGAGCCGGTTATGGTCAATAAAAGCTATGAGCAACATCCAAAGGCAAATCGCTATCCAGAATACGAGATGCCGGCTCAGCCAGTAGAAAACACGGTTGGAGAAGATGAAATTATACAACGTGATACTTTTTTAAGGGAGTATACTAAAGATAGTAAATAAGTCTCATCATCCCGGCTTCCAGGTAATTTATAGACGAATGGTAGACCAACCATTTGTCTTCGTCTACGAATGGTCTTCGTCTACAATATCCACTTAATCAAGATAGTTATCAGTCTATATCATCACCTACATTTCAAATAACCTATTGCGCAACCTAAAGAAGCAATAGTATCTACGAACGGCATTCATTAGTTAATGGCGTTTCCTTTCGACGACTAAATACCAAACTACCACTAACGTTGCTATGTGTTGATAAGCCCGATCACTTAGGCTAGTAAAAATTTTTGGCGTTGTGAGCCCGTATACTTTCGGTCATCGAACCAAAGATATGTCGCACATAAATTTTAACGCCATGAAAAATCCTGTCAGACAAAACTCACTTGCTATTGTCAAGTATGTGTTTCTTTTTACTCTCATCACCACACTATATAATGTATCAGCCGAAATTAAAAACGGATATGAAAACGAAATCAATCAATTAACGGAATCCCTTAATAACCTTCGGGCAATTCTTAACCAGAACAATGATTTGGATGGATCGAAGCGCAGAAACATTGTTGCAAAAATTGCCTCCATTGAAAATACAATTTCCTATCACGCATTGACGGAAAGTTTATTGCGTCAATTCAAAGCCATTGCTCCGGACCTTTATGCTGAAATTGATACCATCAAAGACAATAAAGGAAGATCTGTTAATGTTTATGTTAAATTCATTCCTAAAGACGCAACGGAAGTTAAAGCCTGGGGCACAACCTACATCGCTCAAGGAGAAAATGATCATGACGCCTACCAATCAGAATATGGAGAGCTTACCGTTTCCGTTAAAATATGGATTGTCAATCAAGCGTTGTTGGTTCTGTCGCATGAGCTGGGACATGTAAAGTACCAGGTTCCTCATCTCGCATCGTATGTAGAATATCATAAGAAACATTACAAGGCCATTGTAAGCAGTGATTCCTACATTGGCCACAGGGCAGACGATCCCAGCGGAAACAACGCAGCACAGTATGAAAAAAGATTTCGGAAAGAATATGCAAATTATCTGAAAGTAACTGACGAAAAGATTCAAAGTCCTGTAGCGCTGATGGACAAGATCAGGAAACAGATGAACAATGAGATATGAATGGGTCTGCTGAAGAAGTCAATCCCACTCTTTTCCCGCAGAATTCGCTGATCGAATGCACGCAGATTTGCGCTGAGACATTATCTTTTTCAGCAGACTCTAAATAATAATTGAACATTCTCCGAAGGACTCCGTACTCCTTAGGAGAATATAGAATGATAGAATAATTAAATGCCTTGGTCTACCGATTCGGAAATAAAATATCAGCGCCTATTAAATCAATTTGATGTTGAGGAATGGGATAGTATTCATCAACGCCTTCATCGAACTTTGCACCTTTAAGAGAAACTCTACGTTTTTTCTCTTCATAAGTAAGATAGGCATTGAGAGTAGTTGAGGCTTCTCGCCACCTCACTAAATCAAAGAAGCGGTGACCTTCCATAGCCAATTCAAGTTTGCGTTCAAAGTGAACAGCCTTGCGCGCGTTTACTTGCGTATCAAAAGGATAGCCAGACGACGGATAAACATTTATAGCATATTTCGCAGCAGGTGTTACACCATCTTCTTCCATGACAAAACCGGTAGAATGGGAAGCCCGTTCGCGAATCATATTAACATATTCACGTGCCTTAGCAAGTGAACCAATCTCAACCTCACATTCAGCAAGCCATAAAATAATCTCAGCAAATCGTATTACCTTAAAATTGATTGAATTCACTCCAGGCGCCCAACTTCCTGCATCAGTAACGACATCTTCCTGCGACTTCAAATAAACATTTTTCTTCGGACTATATGGACCCCCATATCCCTGATCTCTTATCCATGCTTTGCCGGGATGAACACCCCAATCAAGGTAAGGAATACCTCTTCTACCTACCGTCCAGTCGAGGCGTGGGTCAAGGTTGCCAGTATCAGGAGTAAACGAATCGTCGTCAGATTCAATTCCTTCATCATCCTTTACTTCGTTTTGAACATCATTGTAGGATCCATCTAAAAGTGGAAGCCCATTTGCATCTGTTCGAAAAGAATTCACCAGTTCCGAACTGGGTTGAAAAAAACCGCAACAACCTGCCGGGCCACTGTTGTGAGGAAAGTTCATTAATTCGCCCCAACTCCCATTAAAACCATTTGATTTATCATTGACTGAATATTGATAAGCAAATACCGACTCCTCTATATTCTCCTTTATAACATCGTTGAAATTATCCTGGAACGAAGGCGCCAGTTGAAATTTCACACCCGCGGGATTTTTTCCATTTACATATACATTTTCAAGGACAACCTTTGCTTCACTATATTTTCTATCGAACATCAGTGCCTTGGCATAGAAAGCTCCTGCAACCCATTTGTTGATTCTTCCTATAGCTTCCATAGATTCAGGTAAGCTGTCATAACCAAATTTCAAATCGGCTTCAATAAACGGCCAAATATCCTTATCGTTTTTAACCACATTCGGGTCAGCGAATTCATCCAAATAAGGTACCATGTCCCACATTTTTTTTGCTTCAAAGTGAAATATGCCTCTCAGCACCTTGGCTTCGGCTTGAATACGTGTGATATCCTCAGGACTTAGCTCATTTACATTCGGAAGTATCTTTAACACTTCATTTGCCCTGGAAACACCTTCATAAACCGCCCGCCATTTTTGATTGAGAAAATCACTGGTAGGCAAAGCCTCGTAAAGTTCAAACGGATTGATATTGATTACAGCCCCATCACTCGGCTCGGATCCTGTGTGGGCATCTCCTCCTGTTATGCTTCCATATATCCAATTGGATGACGTAGCGGGCCAATCAGACACAGCTTTAGAATTTCCATAACCATTACTCGTGCCGTCAAGAATAGCATAGGTGCCTATTAGCAATGACTCGACACCTTCTTTTGTGTAAAGGGATGACTCACTCAAACTTCCTTTTGGTTTAATGTCTAAAAAATCGCTACAAGCACATAGTAACATTACCCCCATTAACACTGAACTAATAAAATTCTTTTTCATAAAGAACTATTTAAAATTCCAGATTAAGACCAATTATAAGTTGCTGCGCAGCAGGGTAGTTAGTTCCAGCAGCCCCAAAGGCCACCGTTGATCCGCCAGCTTCCGGGTCAAGGCCGGAGAATTTTGTGAATGTAAAAGGATTGACTGCCTGCATGTAAACTCGGGCCAGAGTAATGCCAGCATTTGACGTCTGGGCTACAGGCAGTCTATAGCCTATTTGAATGTTTCTTACTCTTAAATAAGATCCATCCTCAATAAAATAAGATGAGATTTGATCAGTGCTGAAGTTCCCTCTTGTTTCAACTATAGGAATAGATGTGTCTGTTCTTTCCGGCGTCCATGATCGGTTAAGAAGGTCTTTGTTTTTACCTCCTTGGGTGTACCAAAAGAAATCCGTTTGAAGTTTTGATGCATTATAAATATCATTTCCACTTACACCATAGAGGAATAGTGTTAAATCGAAATTTTTATAGGTGGCTGATAAATTTAAACCCAGGGAGAAATCTGGATTAGGATTGCCAATAAAAGTTCGATCATCATTTAACGTTATTTTACCGTCGCCATTTACATCGTGGAATCGAAAGCGACCCGGCGCTGCAGCCTCCTGAAATGGTGTGGCTGCATTACCATCTAGTATGTTTGCTTCTTCAATCTCGTGCTGCGACTGCCAGAGTCCATCAATCTTGAAACCATAAAATGCAGAAATCGCCTGACCTGGTTGAATTCTTATAAATTCCCATATCAAGGGATAGAAGTATGGAACATTATTAGAGACTTTGACAACGCGGTTAACATATGACGCAAAGATTAGCCCTGCATTCAATTTCCAATTACTCTTAATACTAAGAGCGTAGTTTAACGCTACCTCTATGCCCTTATTCTCCATTTTACCAACGTTCCGGGCGGCCGGGGATGAAGTACCATTGGTGCCGGGCAATTCTGAAGTATAAAGCAGTTTATCAGTCACTTTTTTAAAAACATCTACCGAACCACTCAGTTGGCTATTAACAAAAGAAAAATCAAGGCCAAGGTTTGTGGTCTCATTTTGCTGCCATTGTCCATTTGGATTCCCAGTGAAAGATTTCCCAAGCCCGGGAACAGGGTTAGAATTTGTACCTCCTATATCATAGTATGATGCGCCTGGATTTGGTACATACAACGTATAGGAATTATCAGGACTTGCATTAATCTGATCACCCATTATTCCATACCCAGCGCGAAGTTTCAGGTCATTTATGAATAATGCATTACTCAAAAATCGCTCATTGCTGATTCGCCATGCTAGGGTGGCGGATGGGAATGTTCCATACCTATGATTGATAAATTTTGAGGATCCATCAAAGCGGGCAGTTACACTTAACAAATACCGGTCACGATAGCTGTAGTCTATTCTTCCAAAATATCCCATTAAAGAGGAGGGCGTTTGGACATAACCAAAATTAGTCTGATTCTCTATTCCACCATTATTTAATGTCCAATATTCAGGATTCTCAGAATAGTAACCGTATCTTGTTCCACCTATACCTCTACCTAAATCGGTTTTAATAAGTTCAATACCGCCCAAAAAATTGAATGAATGCTTATCAAATTTTTTTTTAAATGTCAATGTATTTTGCCAGCTCCAATCAGCTTTATCATATGCCTGTTCCGTAAACCCATTTGAAAGTTCCTTGTAAGCATGAAAAAAATTATAAAAGCGCCCATACTCCATTGAACCTCCAAAGGAAGTTCTGAACATAAAGTGTCTAAGAAAATCTACTTCTGCATAAAGATTTCCAAAAGCTCTTACTGAATACGATTTATTATCCTTAGCGTGGAATTGATCAGCATAGGGGTTTGGTTTCCAACTTCCATAAGATGTGAAATTTCCCTGTATATCATAAACCGGTAGGATGACCGGAGTGATAAAGCAGTCGTAGATCGAGTTTTGACCCCCAGTATTTCCGCTTTCAGCAATCCCGGAATTTGACCGATAGGTATTTGTTATATTTTCACCAATCCTGATCTTGTCTTTAACAACAAATTCGGTGTTGATCCGTAGGGAATAGCGACTAGCTTCTGTGTAAACGATGATTCCTTCCTGGTCAAAGTAATTTAACCCAACATAAAATCTTGAATTGTCGCCACCCCCTGAAACGGCAAGGTCATGATTTTGAATTGGCGCATAGTTGGTGATCTCATCGTACCAATCGGTGCCAGTTTTATTAGCTCGTGTGATGGGGTTAATAATTTCATCATAAGTAGATTCATCCACCTCTCCTTCAAATTTTCCGGCAGGTTTGTAATAATCCGGAATGACAGGAGTTGGTCCGCTGCCATATAAACCAGACGGTGGCGTCTCCCCTGAGTTTTGATAAGCCAACCATGTTAAATCCGCATAGCCCTGTGTATCTAAAAGATTTGTAATTCCTTTTCCAGGCGATTGAACTCCGTAATAACCGTTATAGGAAAGTTTCATGGTTCCGTTCTTACCTTTCTTTGTTGTGATAAGTATGACACCATTTGCTGCGCGTGAACCATAAATAGAAGCAGCGCCTGCGTCTTTCAATGCCGTGACGGATTCAACATCACCCGGATTGATTGTGCTGATATCAAGGGTGGGAACACCATCAACAACATATAGTGGTTGTGATGAGCCGGCGAAAGTAGATGCGCCTCTGATAACTACTAACGGTGTACTTCCAGGTTCTCCGCTTGAAATCACATTAACACCGGCAAGTCTTCCCTGAAGATTATTTTCAATGTTCGAGGTAGGAATTGCACTCAGTTCCTCACCATCAGCTACTGCAATTGAACCTGTAACATCTTTTTTTTGCTGAACGCCATAACCCACTACAACCAACTCGGAAAGTACCTGTACCGAAGGTTGCATCGCCACCGTTATCACCGATAAATTCCCAACAACTCTTTCGCTTGTATTGTATCCAACAAAAGTAAATACCAGAATGTCATCGCTACTCGCCACTGGAATTGAAAATCTTCCATCTGCATCTGATGCAGTACCAACCGATGTTCCTCTCAGCGAAACATTCACCCCCGGCATTGCTCTACCGCTTTCATCAACAACAGTACCCGTGACAATTTTTTCCTGTGCAAAAACAGATGGAGTTATTACCAGAAAACCCAGCGTAAGAATAAATCGCAAGGAATAATTAACGGACTGTAAGAAAATGATATTGCCTGTAGAAAGGCGATGCAATATGGTACCGTTAGTAGCCAGAGGTAAGAGGTTGGGTTGCTTCTTACTAAAGTTAATTAATAGCGACCAAACTACCTCTATCGTAGACTAATCATCGACTGTCTACCATCGACTGTCTACCAATGCCATTTGTCTATATTTTATTTTCATCGACAAAGATCGCATCACTGATTACAGTGATGTCAATCCCACCACGGCAAGGGCAACTGAATATCATTAACCGAATTCACGATCATATCAGATTTAAAAGCATAATGGATCAGCTCTTCTTTCTTTGAAATTCCAGAAAGTACAAGAGTGATTTTGTATCCACCTCTCTCAATATCAGTATCCGTCCCGATTACGGTATTGAATGCAGTTTCAAGCCCAAGCGCCTCACACGCTGCGCATCATCATTGCAGGACTTGTATATGGTTAATCAAAAATAGATTACCCTTAGCTTTCTTTTTTGGTTAAAAAATTCAGATGGTTTTTAGTCGTTTGTTAAGGAAGTCCGTAAGGGAAATCACTGTAGTGTGTTGCGAAATTGGAAACTCTTCGGTATCAGGGACAATCACAAAGCTCCTTTCCGGCTTCAAATCCTCTAACGCCTGGTTAAACCCCTTAGTTAATGTAGGAGCCGATGAATACTTAATTTCGATGGCAGCAACGACGCGCCCGGATTTCTCTAATACAAGGTCACATTCTGTTCCCTGGTGTGTGCGATAAAAAAAATATTGAAAATGATCCCTGGCTTGCCGGATAATTTGCTCAATCACGTATCCCTCCCATGAGGCGCCAATGACGGGTGAGTGGAGCAGCGCTTCTTTGCTGTCGATGTTATTCAGGTAATGAAATATGCCGGTATCACTTAGATATACTTTTGGAGACTTCACCAGTCGTTTCTTTATGTTCTTTGCATAAGGATAAAGTCTCCGGAGCAAAAATGCACTTTCCATAAAATTGAGGTAACTGTTCACCGTATTCCCGGTGATGCCGAGTGAGCGCGCAAAACTTTCGGCGTTCCATATATTACCATGAAAGGCGGCAAGCATGCGCCAGAAACGTTCGAGTGTAAAGGCATCTACAGCCAGCCCTAACTGAGGAAGATCACGTTCTACATACGCCTTTACAAAATTCTTTCGCCATGTAAAGCTTAGGGCATCCGTGCGCGCGGTGAAGGAATCTGGGAACCCGCCACGAATCCACAGATGTTCATGATGCGATGAAGGAATTTCGCGCTGCAAAAAAGGGGTCAATTCATAATACCCGATACGACCGGCCAGTGAATCGGAACTTTTCTTTATCACTTCAGGTGATGCTGATCCTAATAAAATAAAGCGTCCGGGTTTTCGGTCTTCATCAATTAGTCCACGTAATTCGTTCATCAATTCTGGCATAAACTGAATTTCGTCAAAAATCACAGATCTGCCCTCCAGACTTTTTATGAACAGGTAAGGATCAGTCAGTTTTGCCCTGTCCCGCGAAGACTCAAGGTCGATATAGACCACGGGCTTCCTGCTTGTCTTTACCAATTGTTTCGCTAAAGTCGTTTTGCCCACCTGCCTTGCCCCCAGAATTCCTACGGCGGGAAAAAACTTCATCATTTTCTTAATTTCAGTCGAACCGGCCCTTTTTACTTCCATGAAATATCTAAATTGAATTCCTAATTTTCATGGTAAATATAGCCGAAAGATAAGGCAGAGAAAAGCTGGATTGTCACGATTTTTTTGAAATACACAGCATTTAAATCTTCGTTGAACTCTGGACCAATACCCAGGCACAACTTACCTGACAAAAAACAAAGCGGACGAAGCCCCCATTAAATCTAACTGAACAACAAACTTTTCAAGTTAAAAAACCTAATCCCACCACGGCAAAGGCAACTGAATATCATTAACCGAATTCACAATCATATCGGGTTTAAAAGCATAATGGACAAGTTCATCTTTCTTTGAAATACCGGATAGCACCAGGATTGTTTTATATCCCATATTAACGCCTCCCTGAATATCGGTATCCATCGTATCACCGATTACGGTTGTGAATGCAGTTTCAAGCCCAAGCGCTTTACGTGCCGAGCGCATCATTACCGGGCTTGGCTTTCCTATTACAAAAGCTTTTTTTCCAGTAGCTTCTTCAATCATAGCCGTTGTCGCAGCAATGCCCAGGTTGTTCCATCCTTTTTTCTTAGGAGAAGGATCCCGATTGGTAGTAATAAATTTTGCCCCGGCAAGAATCATATCAACAGCGCGTTGTACCATTTCAAGTGTAAAGTTTCTTCCTTCGCCCAGCACAACGAAATCCGGATCGGTATCTACTAACCGTATGCCATGCTCGTGAAGGCTGGTTAATAAACCGCCTTCGCCCAAAACATAGGCAGTGCCCTTAGGAATTTGACCCGCTAAAAATTTACCGGTTGCCATAGCGCTGTTGTATACATGCTTCTCTTCCACATCAATACCCAGTTTCTTCAGTTTTCTGACAACCTCCAGTGGGTTGCGTTGACTGTTGTTTGTCATGAACATAAAAGGAATATCGTCCTTCCTTAACGTTGCAATGAATTTATCAGCGCCGGGTATAAGTATTTCACCTCCATAGATTACCCCGTCCATGTCGATCAGAATGCCATGTTTCATTTAATCAAAAGTTAAGGGATAAAGATAATGGTTGAGCGGAGAAAAGCGGAAAGCTTAAAGCGGAAAGCAAAAAGTTTAGCGTAGTCTGAAAGTCAGGAAGTCGGAAAAGTCCGAAAGCAAGGGCGTAAAGTTTAGAGAGTTATTCACTCATTCAGTCATTTACTCATTCACCCATTTCTCTTAAGGCATGCATACGATTTAACGTAATTGAGAATGATGGAGTAATCTTTTAATACATTCATTCCTATGGAAGCATGGTTATGCCAGGGTGACTGAATGATACTTGCCGGTATCTCTGTCAATTCATAGCTATCGAGTTTCACTATTTGTGCAATCGTGTTGGCTCCGCTTATATAACCGTTAAGTCCCATTCCGATCTTATCGTTCTTTTTTTCATAAAGTTTAAGCCATGATTCATCGGTTGATTTCAATAACAAACCCAGCGCTGAACCTGTGTCGATAAGCAAATCCCAACATAATGTTTCACCTGATAAAACAATGTTAGCGCTTATGATAGGCTTTGAATCGATTACTTTTATTGGAATTGTTTCGTAGCCAACAGGTATATAATTATTAAATGCCGAGCGAAATGTAATTAACTGTTTAGCAGGTTGAATTTCAATTTCAAATTTTATAAAGATATCGTAGCCAATCAGTCCGTCAACACTATTATAGGCTGTAAAAATATTTCTTTCGGGTACGATTACAATAGGAACATTCTCTCCTTCAACAGCACCAATGGAGGCCCTGTTGTTTAACGCCAGATTACCTTTTATGCTTTTCCCGGATCCCATTCCTGAAAATTCAACGGTGCGACCAGGAGCAACATTGAAAAGTTTTTGAAAACGCTTGCCAAACAAGAGTACATTACGGCAGCCTGTGTCGAGGATAAGGTTAACTATGATGCTGTCATTGATTCTTACAGGAAGAACAATAAGGCCATCTATGGTTTTGTACTTAATAGAAAATTCATCTACTGAATCAGGCAAAGAGAATCCTGTTTTCCCGATTGTTGTATGTGATAAAAAGTATAAAGAGATAAAGAAAAACGCACACGCAGCGCGCAGAACAAAAAATTGAAAGAACCTTGCCATGAAACCTGTAGCTTAGAAATGAAAGCTACCCTCCCGGCTTATGATCTGTAAGACGCAAAGAACCTGATTTTTAAAACCCGCGGAAAGGTCATTTTTGAATTGAAAAAAGAGGGTTACACTAAACGTAGGTATATGTATCGGTATATGTTTTTATTTATCCTACCTCAAAACGCGGTATTACAAGAACAAAGTCTTTTTACCTTTGTTTCTATTTCAGATTTATTTCAGGATCAGCAATGTTACCCTTGACCATCAACATTCGTACGAAGATCTTTAGGTACTACACCGGATTTTCTTTTTTTATTTTTATCTGGATCAGCGATCATGCGCATAATCGCAAGCATGTTATCAATCACGAAAAAATTCATTTCTATCAACAACTGGAAATGCTTTTTATATTTCAATGGCTGCTATACCTTACCTTCTATTTTATTCATCGCTCCAAAGGATTAACACACCAGCAAGCGTACTACTCAAATCCTTTTGAAAAAGAGGCTTATGCGCAGGAAGCGGTGGAAGAATATTTATTAAAGCGAAAACCTTACTCCTGGATGAAGTATTGCTAAATCTTTTTAAGTTACACTCACTTTGTTCTTGCTGGGTTACCATCTTATATCGTATTGAATCTAGTCGATAAATTCATCTTGTTATGAGTATTACTTATGTTCTTATAGGAATCACTGTTTTGATCAGTTGGTATAGCTTCAGTCAGGCGGATGTATTGAGAAAGTTCATGATGAACCCCTACCTTATTAATTCAAGAAACCAGTATTATCGTTTTATTACTTCCGGTTTCATTCACAAAGATTTTGTTCATCTGCTTTGGAATATGATCTCTCTCTACTTCTTCGGTTCGGTAGTCGAAAGAATTTTTATGATGCTTTGGGGAGCCACCAAGGGAGGTGTTTATTTCGTTACACTTTACATTCTCGGCATCATAATATCTGACCTGCCTACCTATTTTAAAAACAGGCACAACCCCGGATACAATTCGCTTGGTGCTTCGGGTGGTGTAGCATCCGTAATTTTCACTTCCATCATTTTTTTTCCTCTAAATAAAATATGCATCTACTTCGCTTTTTGTCTTCCCGGCTTTATACTGGGATTACTTTTTCTTGCCTATTCCTATTTCCACGGAAGAAAATCAATGGATAATATAAACCATGATGCACATTTATACGGGGCGCTTTTCGGACTTGTATTCAGCGTGGTAATGTATCCTTCATCAATAAAAAATTTCTTCTCACAACTTATGCAGTGGGACGGAAGTGTGTTTTAAACATGAGACGTGAAATATGAGATGAGAGATATGAGAATCTATTTCAGCAACTTGTCTCAACTCTCATATCTCACATCCCAAATCTCAACTTCAACATCTAAATTCTATCCAGCACTTTTTGTATAAGTCCGTCGATTACTTTATTAGGATCTTTGGCAAATTTATTTTTTGGACGATTTGCAATAATAGCATTCAGGCTAATGGCTTCATGTCCCAACAACCGGCACATGGCGTAATAGCCTGCGGTTTCCATTTCAAAATTGCTTACCCTGAAATCATTTGATTTGTTGTGATACTTTTTCAATTCATCAAGCAGGTTTGGATAACGTATAGGCACTCTGACTTTTCTACCTTGAGGCGCAAAAAAACCGGGCATGGTAATGGTATTACCCACAATCATATCAGGCGCCACTTGTTCTTTCAATTCAGATGAACCACAAACAATGTAAGGCGTGTGCGGAAGGCTCACATTATTTCGCATATCTTCTGCTATCTCTTCCTCGAATTCATCCATTGCCAGGTTGTAATAATCCATTAAGCTATCAAGACCTATGGCGTAATCCGTAACAACATAAGAGCCTACCGGGATATTTTCCTGCACCGCTCCTGAAGTACCGATGCGAATGATTTTAAGTTTCTTCTTTCTACTCTTCGGTTCACGGGTAGTAAGATCTATGTTCACCAATGCATCCAGCTCGGTCATGAATAATTCAATGTTATCTGTGCCAATGCCGGTGCTCATTACCGTAACACGTTTACCATTGTATTTGCCAATGTGTGTAATAAACTCGCGTTTATTCATTTCAAATTCAAGGTCATCAAAATGATCACTAATGCGGTACACGCGACTTGGGTCGCCCACTGTAATTATCGTGTCACTGACTTGTTTAGGAAGCAAGTTCAGGTGATAGATACTTCCGTCAGGATTTAAAATAAGATTGGTCTCTGAGATGGGGGGCATTTATAAATATTTTATTGAGTGCTTTTTACAATTACTTTATCAATGTTGTTTAGTTATCATGATTTAACTTTTTGCGCAGGATTGCCAAACACGGTTTCACCTGCCTTGACAGAGGCAATTACCACCGAGCCCGCACCTATGCGCGCTCCTTTTCCAATCTCAACACCCGCAACAATAATGACGCCTGAACCAATAAAAACTTCATCTTCAATTTTCACATTTGCGTTGATGCGGCTACCAGAACCCACTTGTACAAAATCTCCCAGCGATGCTTCCGTTCCAATAATTGCACCTGCATGCAGCAGGCAATGATTACCAACTTTAGCGCCGGCACCGATCATCACCCCCATGTCAATTAAATTACCATGACCAACAAACACCGACTCCGGTATAATTGCACTTTTATGAAAAGCGTTGACAGGCTGAACATGCCGGATTTCGTGAAGCATTTTCACAAGGCTCTTCCTAAGCTTGTTATCATCGGCAGCTATAAAGGCCTCACATTTTTTACCGATCAGCTTCAGGAAGCCGTCATCATCCGTATTCCCCAACACCGTAACGGTATCGATCTCTGCCCCATGCAGTGTTTTATCATCGTCAAGAAATCCGTAAACAACATTACCATTGCTGTCGAAAATCTCTTTTGCCTCCCGGCCAATCGCATTAGCGCCAAAAATAATTACAGGGTTTTCCATAGCATTCCAAAGAATTTGCAAATGTAAATTGGTCAGTATTGCCGAACAAGACGAAGAAAAAGTCTTTCTGCACTTTTAATTGCCTGAAGAAAGAACGGATTTCTGTAAACAAGGATGAAAATGAGAAAAGGAAGAAAACCTATACGGTAACGCGCCAGTGTTCCTATGTTCGGCGTTGAAAGGGTAAGTGTTATACAAAGCAGGATGCTGTAAATCAAAATGGCAAATGTAATCAACCGGTACTTTGATGAGGTGTGTCTGACTAATGAGAAAGAGGATACCATCAGCACAAACAGAATCAAATTTTCAACTGCGGCTAATACCTTAACAAAAGAATTTGCTTCCCAAATAAAGGGGCGGAACAATCCGGAAAATAAAGCTTTCGGAGAATGTTGTAATAAACTTATAAAGCCCGGCTCAAGATCATTGAAGTGAATCACATTTTCAGGAAGTGACAAGCGTACATAGTCATTATAGTTCATCACAATAACTTCAGGAAAATAATCGAGGTGAAAGTTTGGGTGAAGAAAATTAATGACGAATAAACCTACCCCTGAAAGTAAAACCCAGGTAAAAAGCTGCAGGCTAAACTTAGTACTTTCAAACATCCTTTCACTAATATATTTGGTAGCAAGCGTTGCGCAGGCTATTGGAATGAATAGTCCCAAATAAAAATATTTCAGTTTCCATACAAACAAGAGAGCGACAGGTAATAAAAACCACTCCAAATAATTCAGCTTTTTATTATGCCATATCATTAGAAAGACTGAAGCAAGAAAAAATAATCCGGGAATAGCAATCGCTTCTTTAATCACGCCCGAACTCCAAAATGTTACCGACGGGAAAAATAAAAATGAAATAACAGCAGCCAATTTAGATCCGGGGAAAAACTCAATAATTCTTTTCACCAAATACCATCCTCCCAGGAATGATACAAATGAAAAGTATAATGAAGTGATCCAGTAGTTATCAATAGTAATCAGGCTAACTGCACTGATTAATTTTGTAAAGAACAAAGAGCGATATTGACTGTGGTAAAGTTGATTCCAGACGAAAAAACTTTCATCACCCGACCAAAGGAAGCGTATGTATTCTTTAACGTTGTCTCTGGCTAGTGCCGACAATGTTGAGCCGTCCTGGAAAAAAACGAAAGTATCACCCGATGAATAGTAATAAGTATAAAGCAGGCCCAGCAGAATTCCACATAGAAATTTAAAACCAAGCGCAGACCAAAAGATAAAGCGCATGGAACGATCTTCCCGCATTACAATCCGCCATGCGATGGAAAGCAAAAGAGCTACATTTAGAACTATGATAATGATTTTCAGCATTGTACCGGTTTGATCAAAGCAGTGCCAATGTTGCAATCGAGGCACTTCTTTTTCAGACAAAAATTATTATAAAGTTCAATCAAAGCCTGCGAATCAAATGCTGTTTTTACCGGTTGGGTAATTGTCATCCAGCGTTTCGTGATTGAATTGTCTTCAGCAGTAATTTCTGATAAAACAGAAACCGCACGATCAATTAACTCCTGCTCCCCTTTCATTTTTCCATACGCTACAAGAATAGGAACTACGGTGTTGATTATTATATTATCAATGCTCATAGCGCCAAGCATTGGTATTTTCTCCAATTTATTTTCTGAGAACTGATAATGATGTGTCCAATACTCGGATTGTTGAACTGAGAAAATCTTAAACAATTCTGAATAAGTTTGGGCCTCCAGCAATTTTGAAAAGATATTTTTCTCTGATGCTAATAAAGAAGCAAACTGGGCAATTCGAATGGTTGGGAAATTTGCAGGTCTTAATCGAAGAAAACGCCACTGTGCTGAATGTAATTTCTTTTCAGTCAGACCATATTTCTTGCTGAGTAGATCGTACTCACGTTTCAGTAATAAAAAATAAGGATGATTAAATTCATCATCAAGAAATCCGGCATGTCCAAACAAAAGTGCTTCTACCTGGTGCAGTTTATCGGCATGTTTTAAAAGTATTTTATACGGCAGGGATTGAACCAATTGAAAAAATGGATCAGCATTTACTTTAAAACCAAAGTTCCTTCCCAGAAGTTGATAACAAGTTTCCTCCCAGTCGTTATTATTTTGTTGTACAATATGATTTACCTCTTCCGCTTTCCTTTCCAACCGGTGAAACAACGCTTTATCCAGCATAGAAAATTTTGTAAGTGAATCAATAAAAGGAAAACTTTTTGAACAGGGTATTGACTCCGGACTGTTCAGCAATTTTTTATATCCCAATAACAATTTCTCATCGACACGATTCTTCAACTCTAATGTTGGCAGCAAAGAACCGTCACTCCTCTTCACAGGCTTATCGTTTTTCCAGACAACATGAAGTACTACATTTTCATACGCACGATCTTCATGATGTTTATGATCCATCCATCCTGATGCGTTAATATGAACTTCTACATTTCCTATCCATTCCATTGTTCCAATCTTTATGCGCGCATTGGAAAAATCGGGCCCGGCATGACCATTCAGCATACCCGGATTAAAAACAGATATTGGCTCACCATCCACTAAAGTGAGGTTGGTTTTGTCAAAATATTGAAATTGCCAGACGTAATGTAAAAACGATTCATTCATTTGAGAGAGGGTTTGAATTCATTAAAGTAATGAGAAATCAAATAAATTAAAGTTTAAAATTTAAGGTTTAAGATTTAAAGTTTGTGTACTATTAACTTTGAACTTTAGACTACACCCATCAAATGCGAAAAACAGTAACCTTCCTCTTCTTACTCTTTGCGCTTAAGCTGGCGGCGCAAAGTCCTCAATATGCAAAGCATGGAATGGTGGTTTCGTCATCACAAATTGCTTCCGATGTGGGCCGGGATATTCTTAAGAATGGAGGAAACGCAATCGATGCCGCTGTTGCAACCGCCTTTGCCCTGGCTGTAACCTGGCCTTCTGCAGGAAACATTGGCGGAGGAGGATTTATCGTGTATATGAATAAAGAAGGCGATGTTACCACATTCGACTTCCGCGAAAAAGCTCCTTTGGCATCATCGCCAACCATGTACCTTGATAGCAATGGAAACATTTCAAATAATTCCAATCACAATGGTATACTGGCAGTAGGTGTACCGGGTACGGTAGCCGGACTTTACAAGGCACACGCCAAATACGGAAAACTTCCCTGGGCCAAAGTTGTAAGTCCGGCGGTGAAGCTGGCGCAAAAAGGTTTCTCATTCACCTATACTCTTAATGAAGAGTATACCTATTTTGAAAAACGGTGGAAGCAATACCCTTCTACCGCAAAGGTCATGTACAAATCTGGTAATGATTCCTATCAACCGGGTGAAACATGGAAGCAACCCGATCTTGCAAAAACATTGAAGCGAATAAAAAAGAATGGCAGAGACGGGTTCTATAAAGGAGAAACGGCTAAAGTATTGACATCGTTCATACAGTCGATGGGTGGTATCATCACTGAAGAGGATTTGCTAAAGTACGAAGCCATAGAACGAACGCCTGTGAAAGGAACCTATAGGGGGTATGATATTTATTCAATGGCACCACCAAGCTCAGGTGGCATTACGCTCATACAGATGTTGAACATTCTTGAAGGTTACGATCTGAAAGCGCTGGGGTATCATTCTGCTGATTACATTCACTTGCTTACGGAAGCCATGCGCAGAGGCTATGCTAATCGCGCAAAATATCTTGGTGATCCTGATTTTAATCCAGATATGCCCGTTGAAAAAATGCTATCCAAAGAGTATGCTGCTTCACTTCGTAAATCGATCAGCAGGGATAGCACTTCCATTAGTGATTCAACAAATTTTTCACAGGCTTATGAAAGTCCGAGCACAACACATTTTTCCGTTGTTGATGCAGAAGGAAATGCAGTTTCACTCACATACACATTGGAATACAGTTATGGATCTCAGATTGTGGCAGAAGGACTTGGTTTTTTCCTCAATAATGAAATGGGGGATTTTAATCCTGTACCCGGTGTTACCAACCACGATGGCCAGATCGGCACAAATCCAAATTTAATTGCGCCACAAAAAAGAATGCTGTCGAGCATGACGCCAACAATCATTTCGAAAGAAGGCAAACCTTTCCTGGTTATCGGTAGCCCTGGCGGAAGAACGATCATTAATACGGTGTTACAGGTTACCCTCAACGTTATTGATCATGAGATGAACATTGCCCAGGCTATTGATGCTAAGCGCTTCCATCATCAATGGTTGCCGAATATTATTTCTTACGAGAAATTTTGTTTCCCCCGGGATACACAGGAACTGCTTTTAAAGATGGGTCATCACTTAATGGAGAGAACTCAAAACAATTCACAAGGCTCTGCAATGGGAATTATTTATAATGCTGATACGAAACTACTATCCGGCCATGCAGATCCGAGGTCGGGTGATGGAGGGGTGAGTGGGTATTGATTTGATTAGCGGATTATCAATTAGCCAATTAAGTCTTGTAGCTATAAATTTTGAGATAGTAAAAAATAAAGTGAAATTAGGTACATGAGATCCTATTTGTAGGGGAGGAATAAAATAGATGTATCAGCAATACAATTACACGATTGTTGTGCGTCATTCATAAAAAGGACAATTCAGTGAAACAGTTGACATGGAAATTGGTTTTGCCTCTGACAATCATTTCGTTTACGATATTTACGAAATGGTGGCATGTTGAAATTGACGACTACAGAGAAATTTTGAGTGGATTTCCGTTTCCATTTGTGTGTCCTGGGTGGCATACATCATTGTCACTTCAAATATTTGTCCTTGAGCTTATCGTTGACATCCTTGTCTATTTTTCATTTTGGTTTTTCATAATCATGACAGTAACTAAAATTGTGAAGCCGTTCCGTATACCCAAGCCTATGACAATTACTCTCCTCGCGACTTCTGGATTGTTTATGACAGTCTTGATACTGCTCGCTATCAATCCTGACAATATTTACACGACCACGCGACCATTTGACATCAAAATCATAGAGACTGGATATCGCTTCATGTGGCAAGAAGAAACAAGACCCGAATATCCCGAAGAATAAGAGAAGAGATGAACGGACGCACAAGCAAGTAGACGGCCCGTGAGTCGTTAAACTCACGGGAGCGCCTCTCACACCATTCCGAAAGCTTTCGAGACGGTTCATGAAATAATGGAGATACTTTTTCGTAATAAGATAGTAGCGATTTATACAACTAAAACCCGATAGAGAAGATAATTGCCATTCAGCTTAAGATAAACGCTCATAGATCGAATAGTGCTAATTTTAAAATTGACTACCTTTGCGATATGAATGTAATGAAAAACATAGCATCTAAGATTAATCGATTGACTCCCGGTATGAGTTAGACATATGAAACAACTATTGACAATAACATTTATTATTCTCTGTCTCGTTGGGCAATCTTATGGACAACTGAAAGAGGTCAAAGTTAAATTGGCGGACAACGTAACGCTGACATTTTTGAAAGACACGTTTGACCCTAAAGGAAAACAGATTGAGATTTCTGACAAGATTGTTATTTCAATTGACAACAAACTCATTTTTGGGACAGATGGAGAAATACCACAGACTTATTTAAAAAAAGCTACGTTGACAATTGGAACAAAAAACTTTGACCTCCAAGTTGACGGCATGTACAACCCATGGCATGAGGACTATTTTAATGACAAAGTATTTAAACTTAAAATGGAGGGACCTAAATATAAAGTGATTGGAGGTTTTTCTGATGGTGCAGGTTACTATGGAGTTGAGTGGATTGCTTTTGGACAAGGTGTTATTAGGACTATACTGACTAATGACGAAAAAATTCTATTTGAATGTATGGAGGAGTAAAGCAACTGGCCACAATCGAGTAGACGGCCCGTGAGTCGTTAAACTCACGGGAGCGCCTCTCACACCATTCCGAAAGCTTTCGAGACGGTTCATGAAATAATGGAGATACTTTTTCGTAATAAGATAGTAGCGATTTATACAACTAAAACCCGATAGAGAAGATAATTGCCATTCAGCTTAAGATAAACGCTCATAGATCGAATAGTGCTAATTTTAAAATTGACTACCTTTGCGATATGAATGTAATGAAAAACATAGCATCTAAGATTAATCGATTGACTCCCGGTATGATTGAAGAGTTAGACCGTTATTTGGACTACCTGATTGACAAAAGGATTAGCAAAAAGCCCCGGAAATTAAAACAAGATTGGGCGGGCGGATTAAAGGGTATTAAGATGACTTCAATCGAATTACAAAAAAAAGCTCTTGAAAACTTCATGCTTCTTTAGTCTGGATAGTATAACCCCAATTGAATGAATAGAAAAATCACTTACAAATAGCTCATCAGTCGATGTTGAATTAAGAAATTCGGAGGCTATAGCTTATTGACTGGGAAGTTGTTAAGAAGAAATTTTGATGAAAGCTTGTTACCACTCAAACTGAAAAGAAACATAAATTGGTGTTATAACCCATTTGCTTCACGTCTTACACTTCATACCAAATTTGTATATATTTTGATTAACCAATATGAATATGTTGACGAAAGAACAATTAATACAAACTATAAACGATTTGCCTGAAAAGTTCTCTCTTGACGACTTGCTGGATAGAATCGTGCTCCTTCAAAAAATGGAGATTGGACTCAAGCAATCAAACGCAGGACAAACTTTAACCACCGACCAGGCCAAAGAAAAACTCAAAAAATGGTTTAAGTAAACGGGACCATCCTGTTGAAGTGCTTTATTCCTGCAGACATGAAGCAGCCCAGGCGCTTGACCATCATAATGCACTTTCTGATACACAGGCTTGTGCCCGGTTGTTTTTGCAGCACCTTAAAATAATGCATAAAATTATCTACCTTTATCTGGTATGAAAAATGATAAGCTTACTAATCTGCAACACGAGCTCCTGAAAGTTTTTCAGTACGATCTGACGGAAAAACAGTTGCTTGAAATCAGGCAGTTGCTGGCAAGCTATTTTGCAGGAAAGGCGACATCCGAAATGGACCGGCTATGGGAAACCAATACCTGGAATGAAGACCTGATGAAGCAGTGGGCAAAAGAACATACCCGCACGCCCTATAAGCCGTGAAAGTAGTGCTTGACAGTAATGCACTCCTGGTAAGCATACCCAGAAAATCTCCTTACCGTCCCATATTTGACGCTTTCATGCGGGAGAAATATACATTGAGTATCAGCAACGAAGTTCTTAATGAATACATTGAAGTAATCACACGATTCTCAAATGAGGTGGTGGCACAAAATATTGCCGAACTTCTTGCCGTCAGAATAAATGTTGTAAAAGCTGATATTTATTATCGCTGGAGTCTGATTCATTCCGATCAGGACGATAATAAATTCGTTGACCTTGCCGTGGCATCGGGCGCTGATTTTCTGGTAACCAATGATGCCCACTTCAACATCCTCAAAGAAGTTTCTTTTCCGCGTGTAGAAGTAATCAGCATTGAAAGCTTTCTGGAAATAGTAAAGGCGCTATAAACAAAAGAAAGAAGTTTACTTATCATACGTAGAATCCAGAGACGATAAAAATCTTATCGATTGGGAAGTTGTTAAGAAGAAATTTTGATGAAAGCTTGTTACCACTCAAACTGAAAAGAAACATAAATTGGTGTTATAACCCATTTGCTTCACGTCTTACACTTCATACCAAATTTGTATATATTTTGATTAACCAATATGAATATGTTGACGAAAGAACAATTAATACAAACTATAAACGATTTGCCTGAAAAGTTCTCTCTTGACGACTTGCTGGATAGAATCGTGCTCCTTCAAAAAATGGAGATTGGACTCAAGCAATCAAACGCAGGACAAACTTTAACCACCGACCAGGCCAAAGAAAAACTCAAAAAATGGTTAAAGTAAACTGGACCATCCAGTCCATTCATGACATAGAAAATATTGCTGATTTTATTGCTGAGGACTCTGAGCGATATGCTGAAATTCAGGTTGAACGATTATTTGATGCTGGCGAGATTCTTGTAAAACATCCAAACAATGGCTGCCATTTATGCAAAGTATCAAACCATATATAATTTTACAAGGTGGACAAGTTCGGTGGAGATTGAACAAGAAATCACCAAAAGAATTTAAACTCAAATCTATTTCAGGAATTTCAATTCTTAACCCTTTGGCATACTTCAATGACTACGTGAAATTTTCAGTAGTTGGTAAGGAGCATATTGAACAGGATAACTTATTCTTTATACAATGCAAAGGAGTGATCTTAAAAAATAATTCCAGGAAAGACATCGACTTAGATAAATTAATAAATCAAATATCTCATTTGTTAAGAATGTTGAGGAACAACGTGCTTCAGCACGACTTAGATTATTTAGATTTTTGGGCTTCTCTCAATGTTGACTCACTGAAAAAACATAGTGGGTTAAAGGCCGACTGGGCATCAGGTCAAATCGCCAAAATAGGAAAAGAATATAAAATACGCAGAGACCTTTTTGAAACATCATGTACTTGGGAAGACTTAAAGAAAACAGATAAACAAATAAGTAAAGGAGAACCGATTCACATTTATAACGAAATTTTGCTTGATGCTAAATCCGCATTACGTGTTAAAGATTTTAAAAAATCAATTATCTATTTATGTATAGCATGTGAATCGTTTATTTCAACACTCTTGAATGAAAGGTATCAATTGTTAAAATCAAAGAATAAACTAAAGTATAAACTTATTGTTGATGCAAGCGAGACTAAAGATCCCATATACGCATTACTGAACAAGAATGACCATTTTACTACTAAGATTCATGAAACTAGTCTTTACTTACTTAATAAATCCCTTCTTATAGGAAATAAAAAATTGTATGATGATATAAACAAGCTTTACAAAACAAGAAATCAGATAGTTCATTATGGAGATATATCGAAAAAAAGTGAAGACTATTTGACGATTGATGAAAAAGGAGCAAAAAAAGCGTTAGATGACACCTTAGAATTCTTTAAGTGGTTTGATAATCCGAGAGATCAAATATCACCAGAGATTCGATTCATGGATTAATTGAAAATTAAATAAACGGCTCGCCAATCGAGTAGTGCGTATTCCGATCTCACTGGAATTATTATTATAAATAATCATCAAATATACTTCTCCAACAAATCACTCATTTGCTGCTGCACTTTTATGGCTTCTTCTTTTGCTCGTGATGCAAAATCTTTTCCATCGGAAGCATAGATGATGGCGCGTGCGGAATTTACGATAAGGCCGCACTCTTTATTCATTCCGTATTTTGAAATCATTTCGAGATCGCCACCCTGTGCGCCTACTCCCGGAACAAGGAAAAAATATTTTGGTGCAAGTGCCCTGATGTTTTCCATTTTCTCCGATTGCGTTGCACCAACAACAAACATTAATTTGTCAGCATCTCCCCAGGCTTTCGCGCGGATGATTACTTCTTCATACAATCGCTTTCCTGAAACTTTTGATTCGATAAGCTGAAAGTCTGTACTGCCAGGATTTGATGTATGTGCCAGCAGGATTACCCACTTATCATTAAACTGAAGAAAAGGCCTGACAGAATCTTCTCCCATGTAGGGCGCCACCGTTATGGAATCAAAATTCAGTTGCTCAAAAAAAGCACGTGCATACAAAGAAGACGTGTTGCCTATGTCACCACGTTTTGCATCGGCAATGGTAAAAATATCTTTTGGTATGTACTCAAGTGTTTTTTGCAAACTCTCCCAACCCTTCGGTCCCAGCGCTTCATAAAATGCCAGGTTAGGTTTATAGGCTATGCAATACTCGTGTGTCGCTTCAATGATCTGTTTGTTAAACTCGAAAACGGGATCAGGTTCTGAAAGAAGATGTTTGGGGATTTTCTGAATATCCGTGTCGAGGCCAACACAGAGGTAAGAATTTTTTTTCTTTATCTCCTCAAACAATTGGGAACGGGTCATGATAATTATTTGGTGGGCAAATTAGATAATTAGCCTGTACGATGAGTGTACCTTGAAAAAGTTTTTCAGGTTATTGCACAGAGGAGCGCTGAGAAATCACAAAGGAGCACAGAATGTCTTTGTGAACCTCTGTGCTCCTCTGGGATCTTTGTGGAATAGCCTTACCTCAAGTCGATTACCTCTACCCCCGGATGTTGCTTGGGATCGTAAGTGAAGAATGAATCTTCAATTTTAACTTCAGGATTGAATTTGGTGATGGTGTACTTGTATTTATTGCCGCCTTTGTCAAACATGGTCCAGCTCTTAACGCTCTTGTCTTTTTTGGCAATGTTCATCCTGATCTTGAAATACTGAGCATCTTTCTTTTCTGGTACCAGGTCAATCACTTCGCAAGGAACACCAGCTTCAGTTTCATCTTTCAGGTACAGGTATTTGAAACCTTTCTTGTACAACTCAAATATTTTGGAAGGATTGACATCTTCTGAATTGGGATCATAGTTATCAATATTCACTTCATTAGCATCGGGAAGGTATGTCCATAACGTTGTACCATTATTAATTACCTCCTGTTCAGGCAAAGCAAGGCGGTACTTATCTCCCTTCACAGTAATTTTGCCTTTAAACTCTTCATTAATATTGTCAACATCGTTTGTCAGTGTCCATGAAAAATTCGCCTCAAAAGCAGGGATGGTTTTGTATTTTTTGCTCATGGCATCCAGGGTTTCAAGGGCCTTGGGGTCATATTGGGCAAAAGCCGAATGAATCGCTGCAATCGAAACCAGCGCAATAGAAAGAACTTTATTCATGGGGTTCAATTAAATATTGAGGTGCAAAGTTAAAATTGTCCGTGTTTTTCTTTCAATCCATTCAATAATTGTTCCAAACTAACCTCATCTTTTATGAGCACTTCCCTGGCTTTACTGCCTTCAAATGGACCTACAATGCCTGCCGCCTCCAATTGATCAATCAATCGGCCGGCCCGGTTATACCCTAGTTTTAGCTTTCTTTGAATAAGGGAAGTACTTCCCTGCTGATGCGCCACAATAAGTCTTGCCGCCTCCTCGAACAGAGCATCCCGCTCGGAAAGATCAACATTGGAAGCCCCGCTGTCTTCATCACCTTCAAACTCCGGCAACAGGTAAGCAGAGTCATAACCGCGTTGTGCACTGATATAATCAACCACTCTATCAATCTCCGGCGTATCTATAAATGGACATTGCAACCGGATAATGTCTGAACCTGTCGATAAAAGCATATCACCCATACCTACCAATTGATCAGCGCCACCTGTATCCAGGATTGTTCTTGAATCAACTTTTGAAATTACCCGGAAAGACAGGCGAGCCGGGAAGTTCGCTTTGATCACACCTGTAATTACATTGACGGAAGGACGTTGCGTAGCTACGATAAGATGAATACCGATAGCGCGTGCCAGTTGAGCTAATCTTGCTATGGGCGTTTCTACTTCCTTTCCCGCTGTCATCATCAAATCAGCCAACTCATCAATTACTAAAATTATGTAAGGAAGAAAGCGATGACCTTCTTTTGGATTGAGTTTCCTGGAAATAAATTTCGTGTTGTATTCACGAAGATTTTTCGCTCCCGCATCTTTCAGCATCTCGTAACGATTCTCCATTTCGATACAAAGTGAATTCAGCGTATGAACTACTTTCCTGGTATCGGTGATAATCGCTTCTTCACTGTTCGGCAACTTGGCGAGGTAATGCCGTTCTATCTTACTGAACAAAGACATCTCAACCTTTTTCGGATCAACCAAAACAAATTTGAGCTGTGATGGATGACGTTTGTATAGCAAGGACGCGAGTATCACATTTAGTCCTACTGATTTCCCCTGGCCGGTAGCACCCGCTACAAGCAAGTGAGGCATCTTGGTGAGATCAACTACAAAAACCTCATTGGATATAGTCTTTCCCAGTGCAATGGGTAACTCCATATCACTTTTCTGAAAACGTTCGGTACTTAAAACAGAACGTATGCTTACCATCTCACGATTCTTGTTTGGAACTTCGATACCTATAGTTCCTCTTCCTGGTATTGGCGCAATAATACGAATGCCCAGTGCAGCAAGACTCAGCGCAATATCATCCTCAAGGTTTTTGATCCGTGAAATTTTAATCCCTGCATCGGGAACAATTTCGTAAAGCGTTACAGTCGGCCCGATGGTAGCTTTGATGCTTTGAATACCTATTTTGAAATTTACCAGTGTGGCGACAATTCTGTCTTTGTTCTGATTAAGTTCTTCCTGTGTTACCTGTACTTTACTGGTTTCATATTCACGAAGTAATTCCAGCGGAGGAATTTTATAATTGCCTAAATCTAAAGTAGGATCATACGCACCATGTTCTTCAACCAACTGTTCAGCGAGCTTATCGGTTTCTGTGGGCTCTTCAATTGTGAACAGAGGTTCTTGCTTACCCTCTTTCTTAGGTGCAGGATTTTCTACTTCAAGTTTAATTTCCTTTGATGGTTTGACAGGCTCCACAGAAGGTTTGACCAACTCTACCGGAGGGTTACTTACAACGTCATTCTTTTTGTCTGCTTTCTCTGCCGTGAGGTCTTCACTCATCCCGGGCCAGTTGTCTTTGTCGTCTGTGTAAGACGAGAACAATGCATTTTCATCATCTTCATCCATAATTGCATCACTTCCCATTGGTTTAGGATCACGGGGCTGCAAAACATTTATCGCTGTGACATTGAAATAGAAAATGATAAAAATGAAAAGAGACAAGATCAAAAACAGAAATGTTCCCCAGCCGAACATACTCTGTGAAATTTCCGCCAGAGCAAATCCCAATCCACCCCCAAGAAAGCCCCACTCACTTACTCCCTTATTGATCAACGTCATATAACCAAGTAACAAACTCAGCCAGATGATAGAGAACAGGCTGAAAAAAAAGAATGAGAACAGGGGTAAAATAGAGCGATTAAACAAAATTTTGAATCCCCACACAAACAAAAGTGGTGGTATAAAGAATGCAGCGACACCAAACCATCTGAAAATGAAATAATGAGAGACATAAGCACCATAGAATCCTAACCAATTCTCCGCTTCTTTTCCCGATTGAATGAGTCCGGGATTTCTGAAGGCCTCAACAATGCTTTGATCCGACTTTCCGGTAAATAAATAGGACAGAAACGCTGTGATGAGAAATACAGAGAGTAATAACACAAAGAAACCAAACGCAAGCTTGAAGCGCGGATCCTTAAAAAAAGCGAGGCTAAATTTTCCCTTCGATGACTTACCCTTCTTCTCCTTATCGGAACTTTTAAACGTATTTGACTTATAACTGTTCTTTCCCATGTTGAATTTGCAAAACTAAAGAAAAACATGAAATAAAGTTAATCCTGCCTTTGCCGGCAGGCGTTAAAGGTTAACCGTTCGGTATGTAAATGGAACAGACCAACATCCTTGAAGAGTTAAGGGACTATTATCCAGGGAAGTTGAGGAGGGAAATCCTTTATCTCACAATATAAAAACTCTAACTTACATTTTCTTAGAGCCTGAGTTCACATATAATGTCATTCGAATTATCCCGAAAGAATTACCTGACAAACTTGTTTGGGTACCTGGCAACCCTTGCATCATTTCCGTATATATTTATTTTTTCGAGCCCCTTTCTAAGGAATATCACAATTCTTTTTATCGTTTTCTCGCTAGGGTGTGTGTGGCTCAACAAGAAAGGTTTCAACAAATTTGCCAAGCATGGTCTCCTCATCAGTGCTACAGTGTATCTCTTCGTTACGGCATCTGCCTTTGGACGAGCAGCAGGTGAGCAGCTAATCTTTCTTCCCGTAATTTTTGGCGCCGTACTTCTTTTTGATTTCTCCGAAATAAAAAGCCTGATCTTCTCTATTGCAATAGCTATTATAGCCTTAGGGACTTTGGAGCTAACCGACTACAGGCTGTTTCACATTGATCTTTCTCCCCAGGAAGAACGTGAATATTATTACAGCAACCTCGCTGTCACTTTTATACTTTCCATTGTAATTGCACTACTCTACTTTAATCTCTATGCGAAACAAAACATTAAGAATGAATCAATAATCAAGACCTCTCAGGAACTGGAGAATACGGTTACTTACTTTGCAACCAGCCTTTACGGAAAAAATACAGTGGATGAAATTCTTTGGGATGTTGCAAAAAATTGCATCTCTCAACTCGGATTTCAGGATTGTGTTATCTACATGGTAAACGAAAACACGCAACAACTCGAACAAAAAGCTGCCTATGGGCCAAAAAATCCAAAGGCATTTGAAATTGAAAATGCAATTACTATTCCTGTGGGACAGGGCATTGTTGGAACCGTTGCGCGCACAGGAGTGCCTGAAGTTATTCACGATACATCTAAAGACAAGCGTTATATAGTTGACGATGAAAGACGTTATTCCGAAATCACAGTACCTATAGTTTACCAGGATAAAGTAATCGGAGTCATTGACTCAGAGCATCCGGAAAAGAATTTTTTTACGGATGTTCATCTGAAAGTATTAAACACTATCGCTGCACTTGCTTCAAATAAAATTGTAAAGGCTCTGGCCGAAGAAGAAATGATGAAAGCCACACTCGACCGGCTGGAGGCTGAAAAAATCAAAGATGTTAACAAGCTTAAATCACAATTCTTCTCACACATCTCACATGAATTCCGCACACCAATGACGCTCATTCTGGGGCCCCTGGATGAAATGCTACGGAAGAGTACAAACCCGGAAGAAGTAAAGCAGTTAAAGGTGATGCAATCCAACGGCAGGAAGTTACTCCGTCTTATCAACGATCTGCTTGAGTTATCACGATTTGACGAAGGTGCACTGAACCTGAACCTGTCAGAGGGAGACATTCATATTTTATTAAAAACCATCGTTAGTAGTTTTCATTCTCAGGCAGCCCAGAAGAATATTGTAATTGCATCCAACATTCCTGCTGAGCCTCTTATCATTTCGTTTGATGCTCAGAAAATTGAAACCATCATAATAAATCTTGTAGCGAACGCTATAAAATTTTCTCCCGTAAGAGGAAACATTTCTGTTGATCTCCAGCACAATTTTACCCGGTTGGAAATAACGGTGACTAACAGTGGCAGCGAAATCCCGCAGGAGCAACTGGACAAAATATTTGAACGCTATTATCAACGCGAAAACCATGATACATCCGAAGGTCAGGGTATTGGATTAGCGCTTTCGAAAGAACTTGCTACGATGCACGGTGGCAGTATTCATGTCACCAGTGACAAGGATGGTACAAGCTTTACACTTTCCATACCTGCATCACTGGTAGAGAAACCCAGAGAGGTTCCACTTCCGGAAATTGGTGAACAAGATCAGGTACCTTCCGATTCAATTGAACTCGAATCAGCATCCAGGAAACCTGTAGTATTAATTGTTGAGGATAGTGATCAGCTTCGCGCTTTCCTCCGGCGGATTTTGATTGATGATTTTGATTTACTGGAAGCGCCTAATGGAAAAGAAGGTTTAAGGATCGCCCTTGAATCCGTACCCGATCTTATTATCAGTGATATCATGATGCCCGAAATGGATGGCCGTCAACTTTGCTACATGGTTAAAACTACTGAGGTGACAAGCCATATTCCTGTCTTACTCCTTACTGCATTGGCGGATCTGGATAGCAAACTGGAAGGATTAGAACTTGGCGCCGACTATTACCTGGCAAAACCCTTTGAACCGCGGGAACTATTAACAGTTTCAGGCAATCTTATTTCACAGCGAAGAAAATTAAGGGAGCATTTTAGCAAGAAGATCTTATTGAAGTCGCAAGAGTGGCAAGGCGTTAATGCTGATGAATTATTCCTCCAAAAGCTAATGTCTTTTGTAGAGGCAAATCTTTCCGATCCGGATTTTAGTATTGACGCCCTCCAAAAAGAATTGGGAATTAGCCGAATGCAGCTCCATCGCAAGCTAAAAGCCCTGACGGATAAGTCGGCTACGGACTTTATACGGACCGTTCGCTTAAAAATAGCCGCCGAACGATTGCAAAATGGCGTTGATAACGTTTCTCAGATTGCCTACCAGGTAGGATTTAACAGCCTATCCTATTTCACAAAATGCTTTAAAGAGCAGTTTGGGGTGCTGCCATCGGCGTATGGTGACAAAAAACACCCTCTCACACCATAAATTCGAGTATTGTTACAATAGAGCAAATCCCGGATACAATTGTGCTAAAGCAATACTTCTTTATTTATGATTTTTGTTGAAAGGATTCCCGGTGAGCGTGGAGTTTTACTATCTCGCTTCAAGGTTCTAGGCTTATATTAAGGGATAATCATTTCAGGTTTTAATCTTGTAAAACACACCTCCCGGACCATCCTTTTGTACCTATATTTCTGCTAATCAATCGCTTCCTGCATTTTAAGTCTTATTTATTTTATTTGATCTCAACAGCGGAGGTTTCAGTGATACCCTTAAACGTTGCGCCGATTAACGTTTAACTTTTAACCATTAACCATTAATCTCTCCAGTATTCTCTTCACCAGTCCGGGGCCTTCATAAATAAATCCGGTGTACACTTGTATCAGGTCAGCTCCGGCATTCAACCGGTCTACTGCATCTTGTGGGGTCATAATTCCACCCGATCCGATAATCAAAAAGTCATTACCCAATTTATTTCTTAAATGACGAACGATTTCCAGTGATCGCTTTGTCAGCGGCTTGCCACTTAATCCTCCTGATCCCAATTTCTCAAGTTCATCTTTACTGGTCACCAGCCCTTCGCGGGAAATGGTGGTATTCGTTGCGATAACACCATCAAGTTTAGTCTCCTTTAAAATATCTACTATATCTTCAAGTTGTCCCGCGGTGAGATCCGGTGCAATTTTCAATAATACCGGCTTTGCTTTCGGTTTCGCATCGCTCAGATCCTTAATATGCTGAATTAATTTTCGAAGCGGCTCCTTCTCCTGTAGCTCGCGTAAGCCAGGCGTATTGGGTGAACTAACGTTAATCACAAAATAATCAACGTAGGGGTAAAGATGTTCAAAGCAATATGCGTAGTCATGTAATGCATCTTCATTGGGAGTAGATTTGTTCTTCCCAATATTTCCACCCACAATAACATTTGATTTTATCTTCTTCAATCGATGTACGGCTTCTAAAACACCATCGTTATTAAAACCCATGCGATTTATCAGAGCCTGATCGTCAGGCAACCTGAACAAGCGTGGCTTATCATTTCCAGGTTGAGGTTTAGGTGTTAGTGTACCGATCTCAATGAATCCAAATCCAAAGCAAGCCAGTTCATCTATGAGCAATGCATTCTTATCAAAGCCTGCAGCGAGCCCAACAGGATTTTTAAATGTGATACCGGCAAATGTGCACTGGAACTTATAATTTTTGTTGTCAAAAAAATTTTTCAAAAGCGCCTGAAAACCCGGCACTTTCCCTTTAATTTGTAGCATCTTAAACACCAGGTGGTGTATCTTCTCTGCATCAATGGAGAATAGAAGGGGGCGTATAAGTTTGTACATGATTCGGCGCCAAAGATAATGATCCAAAAAATTTGTTGTAACAGTTATTTAATTTTCACGTAAACTTGCTCAAACTTTAAATCAAATATTTAAAATGAAAAAAGTTCTATTCACATTGTTACTGGCTGGTGTTATTTCATTCTCAGCCTCAGCACAAACCAGAGTTGGCGGTCTATTAGCCTACGGATCAGAAATTGAAAGTATGGGTATCGGAGGCGTAGCCGAATTCATGATTAAGGAAAATATGGGGATTTCACCAAGCCTTGTATTTTTTTTCGGTAACGATGATTATACATGGTGGGAATTAAACGGAAACTTCAATTATTATTTTGCAACGGAAGGTTCAGCTCAAATTTATGGACTGGCCGGTTTGAATTTCGCCAGTATTGGTTATGATAATGATTTTTATGATGATTCAGACACTGAGGTAGGCTTGAACCTGGGTATTGGGGCTAATTTTGTTACTAAAAAAGATAATCTTCTGCCATTTGTCGAAGTAAAATATGTTGTCAGTGATGCCGATCAATTGTGCATCTTTGCAGGTGTTAAGTTTATTCTGAATTAATCCTTGTAGCGTTCCAATAAAAAAAGCCCGGTCAAATCGGGCTTTTTACTTTCCATCTCTGCTTGATTATTTCTTTTTCTTCTTGCTATGCTTAGCTGGAAATTTCTTAAATGATTTTGCGACAACTGCTGCAACAGCGCGCTCGCTATTGACGGTGGAAAGGTCAACCGTACTCTCAGAGGTCCATAAAGTATTCTCCTTTTTCCCGTTATAGATATTTAAAACTAATAATCCTTCCCGGTATGAGTTAGACCAATACCTTGATTGATCCTGCTGCGCTGGGTCTAAGGCGGGCGTACCTCCCAGCGGACCCAGGTTTTCACTTTCTGTTACACTAAATGCACCTGCTACATAATCAACAGCAAAATCAGCCGTAGAGTCTTCAATGAATTTATATCCTTTTAATTCGAGTTCCTGCCTTATAAATGTTTTTAACATTTCATAAAACTTTTCATCAGAAATTCTTCTCTCGTCTTTCGGAATTGTAAAGTCACCTCTTATGACTGTGAACGTTTCGAACTTTGTAAAATCTGTTTTCTTAATAGTTCTTACTTTAACATTTTGTCCGTTACTCTTTATCAACACAAGACTCAGGCAGGCAATGGCAATTGTTTTTAACATGCTGTAAGTTAAGAAAAAGCTAAAAGCGTAAAGCTTAAAGCAGAAAGCTTTTTCCTTACTTAAAGAGATTATCATTTGAAAGCAAAGAGTTTGATGTTTAGGTTATTCCACTTTTAGCTTTTTGCTTTAAGCTTAAGCTTTTATCAGCTTCTTGGATGAAATTCCTTAATCACTTGCTTCAGGTAATCGCGGTCCAGGTGAGTATATATTTCCGTAGTGGTAATTGATTCATGTCCCAACATTTCCTGCACGGCACGCAGGTCTGCACCACCTTCAATTAAATGCGTGGCAAATGAATGACGAAACGTGTGAGGGCTGATAGTTTTATTCAGCCCAACCGTTTTCGCCAGGTTCTTGATAATAGTGAACATCATAACACGCGTGAGTTTGCGCCCATTACGATTCAGAAATACAACCGCTTCATGACCTTTCTGCGGAGATTTGTGAGGAGACTTGCCCCTGATTTCTTCTATATAAATGTTAGTAAACTTCATGGCGTCGCGTCCAATAGGAACGAGACGTTCTTTATTTCCTTTTCCGATTACACGAAGGAACCCTACATCAAAATAAACATTGTTAAGTTTTAGATCTACTAACTCTGAGACGCGCAAGCCTGAACTATATAATACTTCCAGCATGGCACGGTTTCGTCCTCCTTCCGGAGACGAAAGATCTATTGCGTTGAAAAGTTTTTCTATTTCATGACAACTTAATGTATCGGGTAATTTCCTGCCGAGTCTTGGCCCTTCTATTAACGCAGTGGGATCTTTATCAATCAATTCTTCAAATAACAGGTACTTATAAAAAGCCTTTAGCCCGGACAATATGCGCGCCTGACTGTGGGCGCTCATGCCCAGTCCATTTATATACTCCAAAAACTCTCTTAACAGTTTTGGTATAATTAAAACCGGAGTAATTCCTTTGTGACGAATTTCGATAAACTGCTTTAGTAAGTTTACATCATGCAAATACGCTTCAATTGAATTTGAAGACAGCGAACGCTCCAACTTAAGATAATTACCAAAATGCCTGATGTGAAGATCCCACATATAATAATGTACAAGGTACGAGGTACGAGGTACGATTTACGAAATTAGCTTTTAGCTTTCTGCTTTTAGCTTTTAGCTTAATATTTACGAGGTACAATTTTAAAACTAAAACTTCAACATCGGGCTCATCAACACACCAACACTTTTATTATCTTTAACGCGAATCAAAAAAAGCCATGCGATCCCATTCTTCAATAGTTACTATACTTGCCACCATCATAATATTAAATTCGTGTTCTTCGAGCCTGGAAACCGGAAGTAAAACAGAGAAAGGTGTTAAGCTTAAAGATTATAAAACATATGCGTGGGTAGTTCCTCATGAGCCTGATGCTGAAACAAAAAGGGATGATAAAATTTATGCTAAGCTGATACAACAACTTTCAGATGACGAATTACAGAAAAAAGGAATGGTAATAGATGTCGAACAGCCTGATGCGGTTTTTGTTTTCAACACACAAGTGGAAGATCGTGTTCAATATGTGCAATCACCGACGGTAACAGCTTCTTTTGGTTACGGTGGCCCAGGTTATTACATGGGGATGGGCGCTCCTATTTACGGCGGACAAATTGAATCGCATATCTACCAGCAAGGGATTTTAACGTATCACATGTATGACACAAAGACAAAGCAATTACTCTGGCAAGGATGGGCACAAAAACCAATTTCACCCTCAAGCATTGAAAGCGATATTAAAACAGCTGTGAAACAAATCTTCATTCGATTACCAATCAAGCATAAAAAGTAAGCGTTAATTGTCTCTCGTCTCAAATCTCATATCTAAATGAAAATCCAAATCATTAACGGGCCCAACCTTAACTTACTTGGAAAACGTGAACCCACGGTTTATGGAAATCAATCTTTCGAAGATTTTTTCAAAGTACTGGTTCAACGATTTTCTTCGATCACATTGGATTATTATCAATCCAATGTAGAAGGTGAGCTTGTCAATAAACTCCATGAAGTCGGATTTTCTTACGATGGTATTGTACTGAACGCAGGCGCGTACACACATACCTCAGTAGCCATTCATGATGCCATTGGCGGAATAAAAACACCCGTAGTAGAAGTACACATTTCTAATGTTTATGCCCGTGAAGAGTTCCGTCATAAAAGTCTTATCACATCAAAATGTGTTGGCATCATTTCCGGCTTTGGAATGGAAAGCTATGCTTTGGCGCTTTCGTATTTTTTGGGTAAGAAATAGTTTGTACCCGAAGGTTTTAAACTACCAATGACAATTTCACGCTAAGCGCGCAAAGTTAATGCGCAATGAACGCAAAGAGATAATAATGTCAGTACTTCTTTCGTGATTTCTTTGCGCGTTATCTTCGTGTGAACAATGAGGATTTCATTCATAGTGCCATCGCTACCCTCTGACTCCCTGAAGCCGGCCGGCATAGGCAGGGGAGAACCACTACGTGCAGGTTATCTGCGAGAATCAGCGTGATCTGCGGGAAACAAAATCACTTATAAAAAAATCTTCGTGATGAGCAGGTCAAACACTTCAACCAAAATTAATATGATAATAATGCTTTCTAAAATACTGCTTTCGCGCTGATTCAGAATTTCAACGAATACCCTAAGGTTCCCCTCGATGATGCGTAGCAAGTACTCCACTTCGCTGAAACGTATGCGAAGATCAAAGTGCTTGATCAATCCCTGGTGAAGCTTGTCGAGGTACTCATCATCCCATACCAGGTCAGGCGCATCAAAAATATAAATGTTCTCAGCGATATCGTTTTGTGTGTTCAATGCCCGGCCTAAAAAGCGTGTCATACTTTTGCGATTGATCTTCAACTTGCCGGTATGCTCCAACTGATTGGTAAATCCTTTTACTTCGCCAAGTAAATTTTCAGTAGTGGTGTTGTATTTGTCTAATGCTATAGACTGTGCAAGGTTAAGCATCGCGATACGAATAACCTTTTCATCCACGCGGCCTACAGCAACTTCATTAAATTCAAAGCGTGTGTCCTGCCCTTCTTCTATATGGATTACAAACTCGTCTCTTGACCATTGGCTAAGGGGTACGCGGTGGTAGGCATGTACAGCTTTAATAGCCCACTTCATTTCCTCCTCGGTATAACCTGTGAAAACAATGATGCCATAGCTGAAAAAGTATTGGTATTTTTCATCTGTAAACTTGTAAAACAAATCTGATGAACTATCAGACAACGGTTTTATTTCCAAAAAGGCCTTGATACCCTTAACGTCAAGCTGGTTGGCCACAAGAAAAGCAGTCAGTTTAACGTTCTTTGCCATAAGACTATGAGATTACGTTGATATAAAGTTAAATTAATGTTTACCTCCTGATGTTTAAAGTTCAAGGTTTAATGTTTAAAGTTGTGTATTGGATTATAAATAATTCCAGCATTATGTCAATTATAAAGAAGGTTTCAATTGCAATTGTTTACCTGTTTATCTGTCAGTCGGCATTTGGATGGGGGTCAACTGGTCACCGGGTTACAGGGCAAATCGCAGAGAAATACCTTTCAAAAAAAGCAAGGCAAAAAATAGAAAAAATCCTCGGCGAGCAATCGGTCGCGATGGTTAGTAACTGGATGGATGAAGTCCGGTCTGATTCATTATTCAATTATATGGAAGACTGGCATTGGGTGACCATTCCAGATGGAATGACCTATGAACAAACGGATAAAAATCCCAATGGGGACCTCATCGAAACGCTTGAAAGAATGATCGTTGCCTTAAAGTCGAAAACACTTCCCCCCGATAAAGAGGCAGAGTTCTTGAAAATAGTGATTCACCTTGTGGGTGATATTCACATGCCGCTCCACGTAGGCTCCAAAGATGACAGGGGTGGTAACAACATTAAAGTGACCTGGTTTCGAAGCGATAGTAATCTTCACCGGGTTTGGGACAGTGATATGATCAATGATACCAATCTTAGCTACACAGAACTTGCTGCATCTCTTGAACAACCTTCAGCCGACCAAATAAAGACTTTACAAAAATCCTCTATTCGTGAATGGGCTAATGAGAGTATTTCCTATCATAAAAATGTTTATGCCATTGGTAATGGCAAGCTTGGGTATGCTTATAGCTATCATAATTTTCACATTGTAAGGAAGCGGTTGCTCCAGGCAGGTATTCGGTTAGCAGGTGTGTTGAATGATGTTTATGGATAACGGCTTAAAAGATTCAGCGCGTACTAACTTGATTTTCTAAACTGAATTTTATTTCAAAAAGTTTAATCACAAGTTTTGAATGTGATTACGGTTCACCTAAATTTAGTAGAGGGATAATATCTTGTCCGACTAAAATGTAGCATTCGTTTCATCCCTTGATTTTCTTGATGTTTCTTCATCTGGCCCTGCCTTTGCCGGCAGGCAGGCTCACTCCTACCTCTCTCCGAAGGAGAGAGACTAAGGAATCAAGAAAATCAAGGGATTATCTAGGTGTTCGTTTTTTTAGTCGGACATTAGTTCTCCAGTTAACAATACACTCTCACTAAAAAAATTTATACCAATGGCAAAAAAAACAAAAAAGGCTGCAAAGAAGGCAGTGAAAAAGAAAGTAAAGACTGCTAAGAAAACAGTAAAGAAGAAAGTAAAGGCAGCAAAAAAGACCGCTAAAAAAGCTGTAAAGAAAAGTAAAAAGGCAGTGAAAAAAGTGGCAAGAAAAGTCAAGTCTGCACAGAAATCGCTCTTTCGTAAAGTGACTGCTAAAGCGGAAGCTGTTAAGAAAGCTGTTTCCAAAAAGGCATCCAGTCTAAGTAAAGCTGCCGCTCAAAAAGCCGCTCAGCTTAAGAAAGAAGCAGAGCATATGAAAGACGTAGTAGTAGAAAAAGCGGAGGAATTTAAAGAGTCAGTTGAAGATAAGGCCAAGGATATCCAGAATAATCTCTTTGGGTAGACAGTTATCGGTTATCAGTTAAGGCCATCTCTAAAAACTATTTTTTTATTGGCCTCATCCCTTCCCTTCTCCGATTGGAGAAGGACAGAGGAGGTTTTTAGAGATGCCCTTAATAGTTATCAGTTAATTGAATTTTAAAGTTTAATAACCGATAACTGTTCACAAGTTTCTGCAATAAAGGGCGTCAATTAAGGGAGCGTTCTTCCCGTACACATCATCAAAAAAATTAATCTTTCCATTTTCATCTGGTTGGCAGGTGTAATAACGTATAAGTAATTCCATCGGCTTCAGGGTAACTTGCTGCTGTTTACGCGCCTTAATAAACTTATCCAGATCCCTTACTGAACAAAAGGGATTTTCTTGCTTAACTAAAAGCTTTGCCAATTCCAATGCACGTTCAACCCGGACACAACCATGGCTATAAGCCCGTTTGTCGCTTTCAAAAAAACGTTTTGCATTGGTATCGTGCAGGTAAACATTATAGTCATTTACAAAATTGAACTTTATTATTCCTAGGGCGTTGTGCTCACCTTCGGATTGTTGAAGCATATAAGGGAAATTATTAACATGATGAGCATTCCAGTTAATGGAATCAGGATGAACCTGGTTTCCTCTCATATCCAATACTCTGTAATTGTTCGTGAACAAGTAAGATGAATCGCGTTTGATTTTAGGCAATAATTCCTGAGTGGCAATATCACGAGGCACATTCCAATATGGATACAATACTAAATTGATCAGGCGGGCATCCAGTGTCGGTGTTTGTGAATACGGTGTACCTACTACAATGTTTGATTTAAAGACCATTGAATCATGGTCTAATACCTCCAGTTGAAACGAGGGTATGTTTACCATAATGTAGGGTTTGCTATAATCCACTTTTTCCCATCTCCATTGCTCCATATTTATAGAAAGGTCGCGTACACGGTATTTCAATTTAGTTCTTACTACACTATCGGTAAACCCCAGCGAAAGAGAGTCGAGCTTAATTTTCAAATCATTTTTAAGTAACCGGTAATAAGAATAGCGAGGCTCCAGGGATAACAGACCCGATGTCAGACTGTTCTTATTAACCGCAAGATTTATAACATGCCACAATGATGAATCGATTTCTAATCCTATGTCCTTCCGCACAAGACGATCTTTATCAATTCTGCCGTAACGAAGATGATTGGCCATGGCCAAAAAACCGTCTGTCATTAGCAAGTCAAGCCTGGCCAGCGTTTTTGCATCCGAGGGTTTTTCTGCTTTGACTTCATTCAATTTAGTGATCTGCGAAAGGTGATAATCATCGGGAAGCAGGCCATAGTAGCTTGCTTGTTGAAAAATATTTAATAACGAATCGCCCTGTGGAGTGAGCTTATCTTTTTTAAACCACATCAAGCTGTTATGACGTGAAGTATAAAATTCATTCAGTGCACATCGAACATAAAGGTTCTCACCTTCAATTGGTATTGTGTCACTAAGAAGAGCTTGAATTATACTTTCCGGTTGAGGAGCGGTTGAAGTCTTCTGAATTTGTCTCACAGAATCTGAGCAGGCAAATACAAAAAGCACACTCAGCATAACCATCCAACGCAATTGTATAGATATCATAAAAGAAAGAAGTTTCACTTAAACTTTTACTCTTCGGCCATTTTGAGAGAGGGTTTTCCAAAATCTGGATCACTACTTGTGACCTGGGGATACGTATTTAAAAAGAAACGGCCGTTTTTATTTTATTGCCAGCATATTTACCCCGTTGCCGGGAGAGGTTATATACATCAGGCAATACCAATGCCTGTTTACTTAACCTGATGTGGCTGTTAATTCATTGAAAAGAAATATGCGAGGGATAGCGGAAATCATACCCGCTATTCCTTAATAATTGACCGTTAATGGGAAGATTATATGGCTTGACAGAGGTTACCTGTAGCCAAAGCAGAAGCTTAAAAGATCAGAAATTTTTTAATTCAAATGTGCGATTCACACATTCACGTGATTTTATCAGTTTGTTAGTTTTCTTTGAATTTCTTTTCTGGCGTGGAATATTCTGTTCTTTACTGTGCCTATCGGGATGCTGAGATGGGCTGCAATTTCATGATACTTATAACCAGACGCATGCATCTTAAATGGAACAAGTAGCTCTTCGCGAATCTCATGTACATTTTTCCATACGTCTTCATATTGAAAACTCGCCTCGGGAGAATTGAAAGTATGATCGTCTTCAACATTCAGGTAATACAGATCCTGCGTGGTATCCATAGTAGTGCGAAACCTTTTAGACTTGCGATAATTGTTTATAAAAGTATTCCGCATAATGGTGAACAACCATCCTTTCAGATTTGTATCCTCTGTAAATTTATCCTGATACATCAAGGCTTTCAGAATTGTGTCCTGAACAAGGTCGAGAGATTCATCACGGTTGATTGTAAATCTTCTGGCAAAGGCGTGAAGTGTACTGCGCAACACGGCAATTTTCTGGGAGAATTCGAGGGTCATCATGGTAGTTTAGGTTTAAGTTTGTTTTGTTAGCTTTCAACAGCGGTTTTCCCACCTGTAATTCTCCCCCCTTTTATGCTTATCTTTCAGTGGATCATTTTGTTACACGTTGCCTTATAGCTATTCTGTTTTTTTGTTTAACTTATACAAAAAGTTCACATTTATTACATTGGAAAACTTGACCTGTAGTCTCAATCCTTTGACCCATTGTATTAATTTTCGACCAGGTTGGCGTTTTGATGGACGATAAATTGGGATTTTTTATGCTTTTTTGTCACAAAACCAACCCCCATGAAAAGAGTATATGCTCCTCAATCATTGCCTGTTTCACATGAAGATTCTCTTGAAACGTTAGTTGAAAACCGCTCAGCTTACACCATGGATCAATGTGAGCTGAATCTTTATGAAACGCATCAGCAAGCGAGCAATGTAAATCTGGTGTTTAACGATTTCGTTTTCACCAGTATGTTGCGTGGAAAAAAAGTTATGCGTGTTGCAGAAAGACCAGGGTTCGAATATTTTCCTGGCGAATCTGTAATTGTTCCCCCCAATGAACGATTATCAATTGATTTCCCTGAAGCTGATCTTGAGAATCCCACACAATGCCTCGCACTTGTTATTTCTGCTGATCAAATCAAGAATACATTAAATGAGCTTAACGAGCATTATCCAAAAGCAGATATTAAGGATAGCTGGCAAATCAAAGGTGATATTTTGCATATGGTTAACAGTTCGGACCTGGCAGATATAATAAACCGATTTGTTCGCATCAGCATTACTGACTCCACGCGTGAGAAAGATATCCTGGCCGAGCTGGCACTGAAGGAATTGCTTATTCGCCTTATGCAAACACAAGCCCGTGAAATGTTTGAAACCAATTACAAACAATTGATGCCTTCTCATCGCTTTGCACACGTAATTAATTACATCAAGCAAAATCTTAGCGGGCAAATAAATCCGGATAGCCTTAGTGAGCAAGCTTGCATGAGCAGGGCAAATTTTTTCAGGAAGTTTAAACAGGAGTTTGGTATATCACCAGGCGAATACATTTTAAAAGAACGTTTGAAATTGGCCAGGGTTCATCTTACCGTTCCACACCATTCAGTTACTCAGGTTTGTTACATGTCAGGATTTCAAAACCTTAATTACTTTATTCGCGCATTCAAAAAAGAAACGGGGATAACACCCAAGACCTACCAACAATGGGCAATGGAAACAGAATTAGAAAGCAAGTAAAATCATCCCGGGAAATGAGTTTGCAATTCTGAGGTGCAAGTTGAGCCTCCTTCAAAATTTCAATGGCTAAGGATTTCACAAAATGATTTGACCGGGATACCAACTACATGTATCCTGATAGATCAATCACATTACTATTTCTTTCCTGAATTACTAACAAATGCAATATGCTTACTGTCAGGTGACCATGATGGAACGTTGATTGTACATTGCCCGGTGTGAGAAGATTTTTAAGGTACATGGTTAGTTGTTGATATTTGTCGATAGATACAAATCAGGTAAAAATTAAAACGGCATTTTTCTAATCGCGGCAGCCAAAGCGTTATAATTGGTGATTTTCCGGACATCTCACATTTAAGAATCTTTCCAACAAAACCATTACCTTTCGAAAGCAAACCTGTACCGTTATCCAGTGGAAATTCAAAATGTTAACCGGAGCGAATCTTCTTATCAGCAGTTCAGCACTGGGATTTGGCAGAGTATACAGAAATTTTTAAGAGTTGTTCACACAAGTTATGGAGTAGCCGGTTTTATCGTGCTGTTCCTTCTTTTGTTTCCATTGTTTTGTATTCCAATATTTTTTAAAAGTCAGTTCAGACTCATAGGTGTATTTAATCGGTGGTGGGCACGATTGATGTTTATCTTTATTGGCGTGCCATTTAAAACCGAATATCGGTTCAAACCTGATCCCAAAAAACAATACATTTTCTGCCCCAATCATTTTTCTTACCTGGATATTCCTACCGTTGGACTTAACATGCACAACACCATATTTGTCGGTAAAAGTGCAATGGAAAAAATTCCTTTGTTCGGACTAATGTATCGTAAACTTCATATTACCGTAGACCGCACAAAATTAAAAAGCCGGTATACCACAATGATCCGCTCCATGGAAGCAATTGATGAAGGAAAAAGTCTTGTGATTTATCCCGAGGGAGGTATAATCACAAAAGACCCACCACAATTGGCTGGCTTCAAAGATGGCGCTTTTCGTGTAGCCATTGAAAAACAAATCCCGCTTGTTCCCGTCACGATTCCTTATAATTGGATACTTTTGCCCGACAATGAGTTTGTCTTGCATTGGCACAAAGTGAAAGTGATTTTTCATGAACCCATTCTTACAAAAGGATTAACCATGAATGATATCGACAAGCTCAAGCAAAGCCTGCGGAATACACTTGATGAAGAGTTGAAGAAGCACAACAGTCATGAAAATTAATCGCGAATTATTAGATAAAATTGCGCACCTGGCACGTCTTGAGTTCGATGAAAAAGACGCAGAAAAAATGATGGCTGATATGACCGCCATTGTTGATTGGGTAGAAAAACTTAAGGAGGTAGATACAGAAGGTGTTGAGCCCCTCACCACCATGTCGCATGAAATAAATGTGACACGCGAAGATGAAGTAAAGGAACATTTAAGTCACGACCGCGCACTTTTAAATGCACCTGAAAAAGATGCTGACTATTTCCGTGTTCCTAAGGTAATAGAGTAGATTCAATCACTCCTTTTGGATAGTTAACGTTTTCTTTTTTTAAGGATAAACTGTATCATCGTACCCGCATTCAACTCCTATCCGTAAGTTTATAACATGACCCATTTTTTTTGGAGAAACTGGAACAATGAATATCGCTACGCCTGGTATGTGTCAGCCACGCTGTTCGCTGTTGCCCTGGTGTTTATGTGGTACGGTTATTTTAGTGGTAACAATGGAATCATTAACTGGCAGAAACTCCAGGAACAAAAATCGGTAGAGTCTGTTGTTCATACTTTTAACGTAGGTCCGTTTGAACTAAATGTACCTGCTGAAAATTTTGTCATCTACGAATACTTCAACGGAGGTGATCTTTATCCGAACATTTACGCTCAGCTAATCTTTTTATTCTTTCTTTTTACCAGCTCTATTTTTTTACTAACCATCATCACAACGCTCGACCGGTTCTGGTTCATTGTCGGGATAGTTTTGTATATCCTGTTTCTCTATAGTCTGCGACTGAGGGTGCTAACCATTTTTGGCCAGTTCAATCAAATTCCTTTGATAACTGTATCAGTGATTGTAACAGGCGTAAGTGTGTACTTTAACATGATCAGGAAAGAAGCGAGATTTAAGACAAGATTATTATCATTCGCTTTACTTATCACTTTCATTGCTGTAATCATTTATTTTTTCTCTGGTGTACCACATCCTATGCTGCATCTCGCGGTTACATCATATCCGGCAGCATTGATTCTTACGCTGTTATTTATAGTACTTGTGTCGCACGAGATTGTGGCGTCTTTCATTTACATTCTTAGCAAGAATGAAGGAGGTTCAAATAACCTTAAGCACTTTTTCCTCATTGTCGCCATTTATTTTGTGAATCTTATAATTACAGTCTTACATGAAATAGGATCACTCCACTGGAATTTTATCTACATCAATTTATACCTGCTGTTAACTATCTCCGCTGTTATCGGGCTTTGGGGATTTCGTGATCGCGAATCCATGTATGGCAATATATTTCCCTTCCATCCTTATGGTGCGTTCTTTTTTATTGCGTTGGGAGCGCTTTCATTTGCTACCATCGGAGGATTACTTGGCAATGCTAATGATGCACCGCTGAAAGTGGTTCGCGACATCATTATCTTTTCACACATAGGCTTTGGGTTTATTTTCGTAACCTACATACTTTCCAACTTTGTGGGGATGCTCGGGCAAAACCTGGCTGTGTACAAAGTGCTGTACAATCCTAATCGAATGCCCTACTTTACTTTTCAATTTGCCGGATTAATTGTAACGCTCGCATTTGTTTTTTATTCAGGATGGAGAAACTATATCTATAATGGTGTTGCCGGATTTTACAATAACCTCGGCGATCTTGATGTAGTGTTAGATAATCCTTCTTACGCAAGAGCGCACTACGATCAGGCCGGTTCATACGGATTTCAGAATCACCACGCCAACTATGCGCTGGCACGGTTAAAGATGAATATGTTCAACTTTGAAGAATCACAGCGCCATTATGGATTAGCCAATGATAAACGACCGAGTGAATTTTCATTGATTAATACAGGCAATCTCTACCTCTGGCAGAATCAGAATTTTGATGCAATAAAAGCGTTTCATCATGCAAACAGTGTAATGAACGGATCGGGCCTGGCGCAAAATAACCTGGGGTTTGCCTTCGCTAAAACATATCAAATTGACTCGGCAGTATATTATCTTAATCGCGCTCGTGGGCAAAGCTTTTCAAAGCCATCAGCAGAAACAAATTTTTTTGCACTCATAACGCTGCAGAATCTTCCTGTCAAAGCAGATTCAACAATAAATACATTTGGAACTCTTTATGACGCCTCGCAAGCAAATGCGCTCGCACTTGCAAATGTGCAAAAACAGAATTTTAAAACAGCTACCAATCCGCTCAATGTAAAAAAGTTGAATCTTCATTCAGCTACACTGTTAAATAATTTTCTGGTCCATCAAATACATACAATAGATTCTACTCAGCTTGAAAAAGCGCTTATCATAGCGGATGATTCATTAAATAGTGATTACAGCGAAGTGTTAAAAGTGCAGATAGCAACAGCTTACTATTTAAAAAACAATGTAAGCCGGGCGCTTGAGATAATGGCAGAATTAGCTTTCATAAGTGAAATGTACAAAGGCAAGTATAATTACCTGATGGGGCTATGGGCCCTTGAACAAGATAATCCTGAACTTGCCGCCAGTTATTTCAACTTCGCAGTAGTGCAGAATTATAAAAATGCCAAACTATACTATGCAATAGCGTTAACAGAGGCTGGCTTGATTAATGAATCACAAATTGCCTGGGATACGGTTGCAAGGAGCAAGGATGAAACCGAGCGTGCTATGGCAATCCAAATGAAGCATATTATAAATTTGAATGATAATGGAACATCAACTCTATCCGACCAGGAAAAATATTTATTCTGTCGCTACAAGATAAATGTTTACGATACTATCCTGTTTAACAAAATAATTCTAACATTCGAGAACAATAACTACAAAGCACAGGCATTGCTGGATATGGCAAAGAAACAATTTGAATGGGATAACTTAAATGTAGCCATTCAGTATTTTAATAAAGTGGCAGGCTTGAAGCTTACCGATCAACAGCTTTATAACCGCATTCAACATTTTGAATTATTGATGCTGACGGAAAGAAAAGAAATTCAAAAGCTTGCTCAGCAAATAAATGAAGGTATTGCATTCACGCAGCAGGAAGCTTTAGAGAAAATATTATATACGGCATTAATAAATGAAGCAAGTGGTGATACCATACTTGCTGATAAAAATTATCGCATCCTTGCGCACTACAATCCTTACTTTGAAGAAGGCATAATCGCGGCAGCAGCATTTTATAGAAATCAAGATTCGGAATCACTTGAAGCATACAATATTCTTGCTGAAGCCATCCAGGTCAACGACAACTCTATTAAACTCTGGAACGCCTATATAAACGAAGCCCTGCGGAAAGGATTTGATGAGTATGCAGTGAGCGCTTTACAAAAAGTAGAGGAAATAAAAAATAAGGTACGAAGGGCGAAGTACGAGGTACGAAGTTTGAAGTAACTACCTAAATAAGAGATTGTCGTTATGTATGTAGTAGAGACGCGATGCATCGCGTCTCTACTACATACATAACTAAACGCAATCCTTCGTACCTCTGCCCTCGTACCTCCTAATGGTGTTTCTCTGTTCGTTTAGCCGTTTTATGCTTCACATCCTTCTTCGATAGCTTTTTCTTTGAAGCCTTCTTGTCGATGTTCCAATTCTCGCGCATTGTTTTCCAGTACTCTGCTCCATACCCAACAAATATTTCGCTCCTGGCCGGTATGTTCTTTATGGCCTCGATGAAGCAGCGCTTGCCGTCAACAACATATTCACTGTTGTTTGTAATACCATTAACCCTTGTGTAGCCTTTGGCGTCATTTGCATAGCGACCCAGGTACTGGGTAGTAGGCCAGGCGTCGATCACACAGTTACGTGTGATGTAAAAAATATAGCCGTTCTTTCCATCGTCATCTTTTACCTTACTCCAAATGGAACGCTTGCCTTTGTACTCAACAATGCGGGTACCTTTTTTGATATCAACTTTTGTAAAAAGACCTTTCCCGGAAGACGGTAGTGTAGACTTCTTTACATAGAGCTTCTTCTCCAACAATGCCATTACTATTTTCTATTTTAAAAAACGTGGGCGAAGATAAGTTCTAAAACGGATTTAAAAAACTATTTATTACCGGGAACAACTTTTAAACAGAGCAGTTCTATCATAGAATCTGATGATGAAGCTGAGTGTATTACCTTGAGCTTTTGTGATGCAGTATTTTGGGATTATAGGAAATCATCAGGTAACTCCAGACGGGAATCCGATCTGAATTAACAACTTTATGCAGCAGTTCCATGCTTTTTTCTGCGAAGAGATAAGATAGTCCCAGTGTCATGTCAACATTCTTCGCGGGTTTATAATTGATGGACAAATCGTTTTCAAAGCCGAGGTATCGCCCGGCCTCATCATTGTTCGAGTCGAGTAATGGATATTGTGAATAGAACAAGTGACTGTCTACCCGCAGTGAAAAATTTTTGGCTGGACGATAGATAATAAAAAGATATGGATTGACGAGACCTTTACCATTTACATCGCCTGGAAATCTTGTAAACAAATTCATGTTGCCCATAAATTTCCAGGCTACTCCGTAAAGCGGCACAAAGGAAAAAGAAATATCCTCATGCAATCCATCGCCGCCACTCAAGATCTCAGCCCCAAGCCGCACCGTGGTATTGCGAATGGCAGTGGTACTTACTTCCGGCTGAATGTAATATGCCTGGATGTTCCTTAAACCTGAGTCTTCGCCAAATTGATAATAGGAAGATACTGTCAGATAGGTATCACGATTGGCGTATTCAATCCTTCCACCTGTAGTCAGGCGTACGTAATAACGCTGAGCGCTGTTTTGAAATACATCTGCTGTATTTATGGTGGTGAGATTAAAACGATTGTTCAATCTGTACTTAAGGTGATGAACAAACATCCACTTGTAGGAATGTGATGCCACCGGTGAATAGGCTTCATTATAGTAACTGGAATACGGACGAGTGAAAGCTATCATCAGGTCCGTCGCTACCTTCTTGTTCGCATAAAACAGTCTTATCCCCTCGTGTGCACGACCCTGCTGGGCCCAGGGCGCCGCAGAAAATAACCTTCCATTGTCCAGCGTCAATCCCTGCCTGCCAACTCGAAAAGAAAATTTTTTTGCTACAGATGATTCAATGTAAAATTCAAATGCGCCGATTGTGCCAACCGACGATGCCTCTCCTGATTTGCCCCACAAATGAATTTCCTGTAACGACGTATGGAATTTCACAGCCCTCCTCCTGTAAGTTATGTTAATACGATTTCGCTGGCTCACATAAAATTCCGGCATAACAGAGTCGGCCGGTACCAACATAAAGTTATTCCGGTATTCAGCTCTTGGTCTTATATCAATATCAACCACCAGTTCCTGTTGTACCGTATCATTATTTTGAGAAAATGCATTACTACAGTCAAGACAAATAACACTCGCCAATAGCAATAGTGTGCGTAGTCTACAGAATAAACGAATTAAAAATTCCAATAGCCGTCTGGTTCAACAAAGACAATTCCAAAGGGTATTCTTACTGATCGGTCAAATGTTTTTACTTGTGAACAAGCTTGCCCCCCTCCAGGAGAAGCAAGCTCATTAACACAATAAAAATTTTTATGAAAATAGTTAGAATGAATAGCGCAGGGTTACACCATACGTTCTTGGATCGCCAAGCACACCGGCATAATGGCCTGCATTACCTCCGGCAATCAAAAGTTGCTCATAATAATCTTTGTTGAAAAGGTTCCGTGACCAGATAAAAAAAGACAGGCCATCAGTAGTTCTATAGCCCAGTCTTCCATTGGTCAGCGTATAACCCTCTATGTTCAGGTACTGAGAAGGTGTTGCACTGGAAGAGAATTCCGACCGGTAGTAAGCTTCCAATGCAATAAAGAACTTACCTTCTTTACTGAGGAACTTAGCAGGAACATCAAACTCACCTCCTAAACTACCTGCCCATTTAGATATGCCAGGCAACCTTTCTCCTGAAACATCCTGGTACGGCAATTCAGACGACGGGGCACCAACGTTTTCAAGTGCCAGCGGTGCATTTTTGAAATCTATATATTTGCCGTCGGTATACGCCAGCGCTCCATAAAATGAGAGTTTGTTGTTTACTTTCACATTACCATCCAGTTCAACGCCTGTCACCCGTACTCTTTCAGCATTAGCAAGGTAACCCCGCAGCAATGCTGGATCAGGATCCTGAACCTGTGTCTGGTAGTCCTTAACATCTGTATAATGTGCAACAATGTTTAATGTAGAGCGCTTGGTGGGTGATGTTTTAATTCCAGCCTCAAAATGACTTGTGTACTCCGGTTTGATCTGCGCTAAACTAAGATCAGGTTGTCCGTTCACGTTTGGCAAACCTCCAAGGTTCACGCCGACAGGTTTGTAACTGGTAGAATATGTACCGAACGCATTAAAATTGGCTGCTGCCCGGTAAGAAATTGTCAACTGCCCCGTAAGGTTGCTCTCGGAAGCGGTAAAGTCAAAGGCCTGGTTCGTATAAATAGTACGGATAGCAATCAGGGCCGGGTCATCAGTTTGATAAAGTCCGTAAGCCTCACGATTGTAGTCTACTATTTTCCTGTCATAATTATATCTCAATCCCGGCAATACATGGAGTTTCTTTGTGATGGCCCAGTCCAGGTTGAAAAATGCCGCAGCTCCTAAGCTTTCAAGTCTCATGGTTGTTCTTGAACCATGTCCGTCAAACAAGCCAGGCGTAGACCATAGCTCTGTGTCGGTAGTGTTTTGCTGAAAACGCCATTGGTGCTCACCTGCTTCTTCTATGTGCACAGGGTCGGTATTAAGATCCTGCCCCATTAAGAAAACACCCACAACACCACTTAGCTTTTCCGAGAATTCACCGGCATAACGAATTTCCTGAGACCAGTTTTCAAACTTTGATGTAGCTTGTGATTTGCTTAAAGCATTAAGACCGGTGAAGTCCCTGTCGTTTAAGGGGTCCCAGTTCCAGTAACGCCATGCTGTGGTAGACGTGAGTGTCCCAGGGCCTATCTTCGCATCAACGTTAAGTGAAACTCCTCCCTGGTCATTACCAGAACGCCAGGGTGAGTTTTGATCAACCAATCTGTCATATCCGTTTTCACTTGGCATTTGCCAGTCAAGGTCGCCTATAATGGCCCGGAATTGCCGGTAAGCTGCTCTTCTTGTTTCTACAACACCTGCAATTACCTGTGTATACCCTTCTTTAGGTCGCTGACGGGTAGCATCTCCTATCAGTGTGATTTTGAGATTATCCGTGGGCGTGAATAATAATTGTCCCCGCACTCCCAGATTGTTCAGATCATTCAGGTATTTGGATGTTCTTATATTGTAAATGGTACCATCACGTTGTGTTCCTGAAAAAGATAACCGTGCGGCGAGCTTGTCTTTAACAATCGGACCAGTAATTGAAGTTTTGGCCTGGATAAATCCGTAATTACCATAGCTGAGTTCAAAGGCAGCCCCCGGCGTAAAACTCGCGGCACGAGTTGTAATATTGAATGCACCGGCGGTAGTGTTTTTCCCGAACAATGTTCCCTGTGGGCCCCGTAACACTTCGATTTGTTCCACATCAATGAAGTCTAACGTTGTGGCTGCAGGACGAGCGTAATACACACCATCTACATAAAACCCAACACCGGGGTCAATACCATCATTCGTAAGACCGAATGTCGATCCGAGACCACGGATGTTAAGGGTAGTATTTCGAGGGTTCGATGAATAAAGCTGAACAGTAGGTACCAATTCTTTCACACGGTTTATATTGAAAGCACCGGACTCCTCGACAAGGCGGCCACCTACTACTGAAATCGGAATAGGGATTTCCTGTGGTGTCTCACTGCGTCTTCTGGAGGTCACCACAATTTCATCCAGCAGGCTATCGTCAACAAGACTTATTTCCAATAGCTCATCCGGTAGTTCATAAATCTGAACTTCATGCGTTTTGTAGCCCACCAGGCTGATCAGCAGAGAGAATGGAAGGTCTTTACCCGGAGCAATACTGAATTGTCCCCTGGCATCCGCAACGGCAGAAACTGTAGTGCCTTTTATCACCACAGTTGCCCCCACCAAGGGCGCGCCGTCGCCATCTTTTACCACGCCCTTGATCGGGCTCTGGGCAAATGCCGCCTGACCCAGCAGGATCAGCACAATTAATTGTAAAATTTTTCTCATTGAGTGTTAAGGTTTAGTTATTAATCAACTTTGTGCACCCGGAAGTAAAACCTCCGGGTGTAATTACATGTGAGATATAATGAGAGCGATTTTATTTAAGACGCTTGGACGCAAACTGTTCAAATTTCTGAGCTTCAAAACGACTGGGCTCCGGCTTTAAATAACCAAAATCATGAAGATCATTCTGGCCGTTATGAACTACCCATCGCAGGAATTCTATTGCCTCAGGACTCACTGTAGTTCTATCAACTGACAGATGGATGTACTCAACGGGAATATTGTTAATGTCCTTCAAAGGCTTTTCCTCCAGGCGTTGAACTACCGTTGTGAGGTTGTCATAGAATCTTTCTTCATCATTTATTTTTCCATTTCCATCTAAATCAACCGGCAGCACGGTGATGCCATCAACAGATTTTCCGGAAGCATGGTCGTAAATAAGCGTTAACGGCAAATAGGATACTCCTATGGAATCACGCAGTATAGCTTTCAGTAAATGCTCATCTGAACCAGCGATGGCTTTACCTTTAATATCCTTCTGATCATACCCGAATGATTTTGCAAAGACGACCGGCGCACCGGCTTTTTGCAGACGGGTATAGATCGAATAGGGCGCTTTTATTTCCTTTTCTTTTTCTTTGTCTGCAAAAATGTCGTGGAAGAAAAGCTGATTGATCAGGTCTTTGTTAAGACCCTTGGTACCGTACGTTTTTGCAAAGGCTGATTTACTATTGGCAACCGGAAGTATTGCATAGCGGGCTATATGAATGAGCTCGCGGTTCTTCGCTTGCCCGCCATCCGGTTCATATGCTTCTATAAGAATATCATACTTGGCAGGGTCTGCCGAACCTCTGGCTTCAATGACAAGTTGAACGTCAGGGTTTACTTTGTTATACTCATCAATCCATTGCTGAACTAACGGATAGGCAAAGCGTACACCGGTAATAAAGACGACTTGCTGCTTCTTTTTTGGAACATCTGATCCGGGATTGTTCTCCGGATTTTTAGTGCTGGCTGTTACGTTATCCTGGGCAACCACGGTAGCTGATACCAGCATCAACAACACAAAAGCCCGAACGAAAATTGATTTCATTGAATTGGTGGATTTATAGTTAAACTTTATTTCTAATTCTCAAGTGATGTTAATCGGAGATAGGGCTTTACCTTTCTGAAACCCTGGGGAAAAAGTTTCTCAGCCTCTGCATCAGCAATAGATGGAAGTATGACAACATCATCTCCTTCTTCCCAATCGGCTGGCGTAGCTACCTTTTCATATTCGGTCAGTTGAATGCTGTCAATCACCCGCAGTATCTCCCGAAAATTTCTACCGGTAGAAGCCGGGTAAGTAAGTGTAAGCCTGATCTTCTTTTTTGGATCGATGATAAACACCGAACGTACAGTGGTTTTCTCTGTGGCATTCGGATGAATCATGTCGTATAGAAGCGCAATTTGTTTATCCGGGTCAGCAATGAGCGGGAAATTCACTACTGTGCTTTGCGTCTCATTGATATCCCTGATCCAGTTCTTATGACTCTCTAAAGAATCGACACTGATGGCAATTACTTTAACATTGCGTTTCTTAAATTCCTGATTCAGCAATGCTGTCTTGCCGAGTTCCGTTGTGCAGACAGGAGTAAAATCTGCCGGATGCGAAAACAATACTCCCCAGCTATTTTCTAACCATTGATGAAAATCGATTTCCCCTTCCGTGGTCTGCGCTACAAAATTGGGGGCGATATCTCCTAATCTTAGTGACATATTTAATTCTATGGATTTAGTAGATTATTAATTACAAAAAAAATTACCGTACTGACCTTTGAAGAGCACTTACCAGTAAAGCTTGTTCTCTGTTTACCTTCTGTTCGAACCTGATTACCTCCTTCAGCACTTCTTTGAATCTTGCTTCTTTCGCCAACCATTTAAAGGTTGATTCAAAATATGCAATGGTTTCATTTTCATTGTTTGATGAAAGTTCAACTGTAATAGATCGGTCACTTCGATCGGCGGTAATTGAAACTCCCTTTGGTTTACGAAATCCAAAGAGACCTTTTAGCAAGACAAAAAATGAATTGTATTTTTCAGCGAGCTTGAATTTTACGATAACTCGTTCCTTATAAAAGAGCCGGCTTTCAGGAACGATCGAAACATTGATATCGGTAACAAACTCCGAGCGTTCAAACCAGGTAACAATACTGTTCTTAGAATTTAGTTCAGCATCATTACTATCGTTGCGAACCAGTTTAAGGTTGAACTTCGATTCGTTGTTACTTTTTGTTTTGTTAGTAACAAGATTTAGAATATTGAAATTATGTCCACCGTTAAGGACTTTTGCTGCTTGTGTCATTGTTGTGATAAATTAAAATGGAAGAAATTATTTAATGTTGCTCCTTGTGAAAGGATAAAGGCATGTTAGCAGCAACAATCACAATACGGTTTGGAAAACTGGAAGTGCATTTTGAAGATTTTCATAGTCATTTCATTTATATGTCCTAAATATTTCAGGCAGGAATTAGCACCTTAATTTCTCAAACCAGGTTGCCATAGGATCATTGAGCCTGCTCTCTTCCCCTATTCTTTATAAATAATTGCTCAAAGGTATATTAATAATCTAGTAAGTCAATAGACTAACTGGATTTTTTGTTAAAAGTTTCATCCAGGCAGGAATATTTTTGTTGAATCCCAAAATTTAATTCAAAATGAAGGGTTTTTGGGCTTGAAAAGAATCGCCCATTCGTGCCTATATTGTCCTGCCTTTGATGAAAAAATTGTTCTCCCATCTGCAAAAAGCCGGTCTCAACGGGTTTTTCTTCGGCCTGATCTTCATGGTATTTCTTGCCTGGCTTCTCCCTTTTTACGGCACAACGGAAAGTCCTTTACCGCTATCGGCTATCACCAAATACGGTGTGGGTATCATTTTCTTTTTTTACGGGCTGCGGTTAAGTCCGGAAAAACTGAGAACAGGTTTAAGCAACTGGAAACTTCACCTCCTCATTCAAAGCACAACATTTATTCTCTTTCCTGCTTTTGTTTTACTCTTCTCTTTCCTGCTGGATGATTCCGAATTCAAATTGTTTTGGCTGGGATCATTTTACCTGGCCGCTTTGCCTTCTACGGTCTCATCGTCTGTAGTGCTGGTATCAATTGCAGGTGGTAATTTACCAGCAGCCATTTTCAACGCGAGCATATCCAGCATTATTGGAATTTTTGTGACACCATTATGGATGAGTTTTTTTATTGAACAGACCGGAGGCTCTGCGGAATTGACAGATGTTATTATTAAGCTTTGTTTACAGGTACTTGCGCCTGTTATACTGGGACTTCTGTTACACTCAAAAATTGGAAGCTTCGCAGAAAGATATAAGAAATGGCTTCGCTATTTTGATCAATCGATTATCCTCTTAATTGTGTACACCGCTTTTTGTGAATCTTTTTACGGTGACATGTTCAGCGATCATTCGCTTTCAGAAATCTTTCTGCTGGGTTTAGTAATGTTCATGTTCTTCCTGTTCATGTTCGGTCTCATGTACATGCTTTCTTCACTCTTAAAGTTTAACAGGGAAGATCGTATTACCATTCTTTTTTGTGGATCAAAGAAGTCACTGGTACAAGGAGCCGTTATGGGCAGAGTACTATTTCCCAATCCTGTTACGTTTGGAATTATTTTACTGCCGTTGATGCTTTATCATGCACTTCAGTTAATTGCAGGAAGTATAATTGCTGAAAGGATGGCAAGACAATCAAAATCCAAAGCATGACCTAAGGACGACTTTACAAATCTGGAATTGGATTCCATATTTGTAAAGATTTATAATTAGGGTCTGCTGAAAAAGTCAATCCAACTCTTTTCCCACATCATCCGCCCACTTAAAATATTCTGCCGAAAGTTCATTCACGATCTCAGGACGTTGACTGAAATTTATGGTTGAGGTTTTTCTAAAATCCTTGTTTAAACTTTCGCCTCGTAAAGAAGAGTCGTGGGTTCGATCGCCTCTTCCTGCTCTGCACTTTTCTTTCTTCGTGACATAATTGAATACATTGCCGGAATAACAAAGAGGGTGAGAATAAGAGAAAAAATCACCCCGCCAACAATAACAAGCCCGAGGGGTACACGGCTTCCTGAAGACGCTCCTAACGAAAGCGCCAGTGGCAATGAACCTAACGCCATCGCCAGGCTCGTCATGAGGATAGGACGCAGACGGAGCCTTGAAGCTTCAATAACAGCCTGCTGCCTGGCCATTCCTTCTTCCTTTTTCTGATTGGCAAACTCCACGATCAAAATTCCATTCTTCGTTACCAGGCCGATCAACATAATAATGCCGATCTGTGAAAAGATGTTGAGCGTTTGCCCAAACAAATAGAGCGCTAGTAGTGCTCCCGTTACAGCAAGCGGCACGGTGACCATAATAATCAGCGGATCGACAAAGCTTTCAAATTGCGCGGCCAGTACCAGGTAGATGAAAACCAGCGCAAGAAGAAAAGCAAACATCGTATTGCCGGAACTTTCAGCATAATCGCGTGACGATCCGCTGAGCGAAGTGGTGAAGCTGTCGTCCAGCAATTCATCAGCGATAGCCCGCATGGCCAACACCCCGTCGCCAATGGTTTTACCGGATGCCAGCCCGGAAGAGATCGTTGCCGATTTATAGCGGTTAAAATGATACAGGGAAGGTGCCTCAGCCGACTCTTCAATATCAATTACGTTATCCAGCGAGATCAACCTGCCGGAAGAGGTTCTGACGTACAAGCTCTTCAGATCATTCGGATCATCACGGTTGATCTTGTCAACCTGTCCGATCACCTGGTACTGTTTCCCTTCTTTGGTAAAATAACCGAACCTGAGGTTGCTGTACGCCAGCCGCAGGGTTTGCGAAATATCTTCAACACTTATCCCAAGCTCCGTTGCCTTTAACCGGTTTATATTTACCCGCAACTCCGGCTTGTTGAATTTCAGATCAACGTCAGCTCCTTGCAGAACGGTACTACTATTGGCTACATCAAGGAATTTCGGGATAACCTCTTTCAGCTTTTCAAAGTTATTGTTTTGAATAACGAATTGAACCGGCTGACCGGACCGCCTGTTTGTGGAGATCGTTTGTTCCTGCAGCGCGTATGCCCTACCGGCTGAAAACCGCGGAAGGTTTTTATTGACCATGTCCACGATCTCCTGTTGAGATCTGTCCCGTTCACCAGGAGTATTAAGGAACACACGTGAAAAGCCGGAGTTAGCGCCGCCGCCGCTGGAAGAATATCCTCCGGCCATAGAATAAATGACACGCGCTTCCTGTACAGAATCCATCAGGAACTGACTCAGCTCATCAACATAAGCGTCCATATAATCAAAGGATGCTCCTTCGGGGCCGATAACGGCCAGCCTGAACTGGCTGCGGTCTTCCATCGGCGCCAACTCTGATTTGAGATTATCAGCAATAAAATACGAAACTAACAGACAGGCTAATAGTACGAAGAAAGCCAGCGCTTTTACTTTCATAAACCTGGACAATAAACGCTGATAGCCGGACTCCAGGTTTATAAAGAAGGGTTCGGTAAAGTTATAAAATGCCGATTTCTTTTTATGGTCACTGGTGAGCTTAACGCTGAGCACAGGAGTAAGCGTTAACGACACAAAAGCGGAAATCAAAACTGCACCGGCCACTACAAAGCCAAATTCACGGAACAAACGGCCTACAAAACCCTGCAGGAAAATAATAGGAAGAAATACTACCGCCAGTGTTATGGAAGTGGATATAACGGCAAAGTAAATTTCTTTGGAGCCTTCACGTGCTGCCTGATACTTGTTCATGCCCGCTTCAAGTCTTTTATAAATATTTTCCGTAACCACAATGCCATCATCTACAACAAGTCCTGTAGCCAGTACAATCCCCAGCATCGTCAATACATTAATAGAGAAGCCGCACAGGTACATAATAAAGAATGTAGCAATAAGCGATATGGGAATATCAATGAGCGGCCGTAAAGCAATGATAAAATCACGGAAGAAAAGATAGACGATCAGCACGACAAGGATCAGGGAAATACCAAGCGTCTCCTGCACTTCCAGAATAGATTGCCTGATAAACTTCGTCTGATCTGTTGATATTTTAAGCACAATATCTTCCGGTACCTCCTTCTCTATTTTTTCCAGCCGATTATAAAACTCCGCTGCTATTTCAACATAGTTAGCGCCCGGAAGCGGAACAATTGCCACGTTGATCATGGGGATGAGCATTCCCTTCAACGTTGTCTCTTCATTTTCAGGGCCCAGTACCGCTTCTCCAATATCGCGTAGCCGTATAGTTCCACCGGAAGGCAGCTTGATCAACACCCTGTTAAAATCTTCTTCCGTAAAAAGCCTGCCAAAAGTATGAACGGTAAGCTCGGTAGCGTTTCCTGAAATTTTACCGGCAGGCATTTCCACATTCTGTTTCCGCAAGGCTTCCTGGACGTCAAGTGTCGTTAGCCCGTAGGCTGTAAGTTTATTGGGATCGATCCATATCCGCATGGCATACTTTTTCTCTCCCAGAATGCGCACATTACTAACGCCCGGTATCGTCTGAAACCGTTCCACCAAAACGTTATTGGCATATTCTGTTATCTCCAACTGATTTCTTGAATTGCTTTGAACGGACAACGAGATAATGTAGTCCGAATTAGCATCAGCTTTGGATACTTCCGGTGGTGAATCCAGGTCCTGCGGCAATTGCCGTACAGCCTGTGATACTTTGTCCCGGACATCGTTCGCAGCCGCTTCCAGATCAACCCACAGTTCAAATTCAATATTTATGCTGCTGGATCCCTGGCTTGAGCTGGATGAAATATTCTTAATACCAGCGATACCGTTAATAGATTTCTCAAGCGGTTCGGTGATCTGCGATTCAATGATATCAGCGTTAGCGCCAGAGTAAGTGGTGCGCACACTTATGTTGGGCGGATCAATAGCCGGGTAATCACGTACACCCAGAAAGGAATACCCGATCACACCAAATATCACGATGACGATATTCATCACAACAGCCAGTACCGGTCGCTTCAGACTTAATTCGGAAATATTCATGGCTGACTTATTTTAAGCATGTGTACCCATACCGTTAGATTGATCAGGTCACAGGGAATCATCCAGGGCATCCTGGATATGTGTTTTTGTAATTGCACCGGATTGTCGCCAGATGGGTTCACCTCCTTTGTATAGAATCAAAGTCGGAACTGATTCAATTTCCAGCTCACGTGCCAATGCACGATTGTCGTATAGTTCTATTTTAATGACTTTAACAGCCTGATCCTGTGCAATAGCATCAACAATAGGATCCAGTCTTCTGCAGCTTCCACAATGCTTTGATCCTACATCCACCAATACAACATTATCTGACGCAGCGAGCTTCTGAAATTCTTCTTTTGAGATCCCATCACCTGCTGCTGATTCAACCGGTTTGCCAGCACCGATCCAATGCGCTAATCCTCCCGGTAATTCGTACACTTCTGCAAATCCCTGTGCACGAAGTTTTCCCGCCACTACACCGCTCCTTCCATTATTAATAGAGTAGACAAAAACAGGCCTTTGCTTATCCAGCGTTTCAATACGCTTTTTAAAATTTTCTTCATCAGAAGCATTCAGGTTGATGGCGCCTTTCAAATGATTCTCTGAAAATTCCCGTGAGGAACGTACATCAAGAATTTGAGCATTAGCCGATTGCTTTAGTTTTTGCTCGAACTCTTCCAGCGGAATTGGTTCAATGTTTTTTTTCTCTTGGGAGAATACCGTTACCGTTAGTAACAACATCAGGAACGACAGCATAATATTTTTCATTTGTTAATAGTTTTGTTCTTACTGGAAGGTATATCGTAATACATAGTACTTATAGCTTTCGGTCAAGCCAGTGAATGAGGTTAAGAAGAAACTGCAGATTTTGTATGGCATCAGGAGAATTCAACCCAAAAGGAACTTCGTCTTTTCCTTTCAGTTGCGCTGTAAACATGGCCGCTTCGCCAAATACGGCAACACGACCTTTACCATACTCACTAACTGCTCCTTGTGAGAAACCTTTGATTGAAATTCGTTTCGTATGCTGACCGAAATGCCATGCGGTGTCAGGCAGCAGAATTTTAAAGCGTTCATCGAATGTCAGCAGTGATTGGGCAGATGAGGGAATATGAAAGGCCTGCCCTGTAAATGTGGCTACATGATCGATCTGCTCACCTGGCGTTCTACCCCTGGTAACTGCATGATCAGCCAATGTTTCATTACCTTTCTTAAATACATCCAGCTCACGCTTGGTTCCGGGATATACACCCAGTGTAGTATCCGATGCAAAGCCATTGTAAAATGTAAAGCCAAACGTCTTTGCCAGATCACTGGCAGCACCCGGCAGCGGCATGTGATCGGCAATCAGAAACAATGAACCCCCATCTTTTACCCATTTTTCAACGGCATCAATTTCTGCTGAAGTAAAAGCCGATTTAACAGGCAACGCCCATAACGTATCATTATCAGGATGAATAGCATTGGAGATGACCAGAACCGTTACACCTTTTAACACAGAACCTGACAATGGCTGTTTGTTTGCTCTTACCTGATAACCATCGCTGGTAAGAATTTTTGCAAATGCCTTGTAACGTCCATCGATGGTGTGGAAGTTATGATGTGCTTCATCTACCGCAATGACGGGGCCTTTACCGGGCGGATAAACGGGTGATTTGATCTCAGGATTAAAAACAAAATCTGCTACCTGCTGAGCGGAGAGCGATATAACTCCACTGATCCACATCCACACTGCAACAGAAACCAGTCTTTTCATTACCATTAACTATAGGTGTTTAAGTACTTCTTTGTGATTAAGCTCAAAGCCCAACCCCGGACGATCACTCACAGTGATGTACCCATCTGTAAACTGTTCCGCAGGACTGATAAGCTCACCGCGCCAGGGAACTTCACCGTAAGCCATTTCAAGAATGATAAAGTTTGGAATGGTAGCTACGACCTGAACACTGGCAGCTGTAGCAATCGGTCCGCTTGGATTGTGGGGTGCAACCTGTAGTCCAGCCGTTTCTGCCATAGCAGCGATGTATTTTAATTCGAGAATACCTCCGCAATGCTTCACATCAGGCATAAGGATATCAAGTGCCTTATCACGGATCAATTCCGCAAAACCTTCTCTTCCGAAAATCGATTCACCTCCAGCCGTTGCTTTCGTTGTTGAATCCGATATGGCCTTGGTTTCCGCGACATATTTCTCAGGATTAACAGGTTCTTCAAACCAGAACAGGTTTAATGGTTCAACTCGTTTTGCCACCTCGATTCCCAATGACTCATCCAGGTGACTATGAACATCCACAAGCAAATCGATTTTATCTCCTACCGTTTTACGAACAGCTTCAATACAACCAATAGCATGATCGATATCCTGTTTGATCTGTTCAGGCGTGGATGGTAAGGCTTTCATCTCATCAAAAGGCGCCATCTTGATAGCGGTGAATCCCTGCTCTACCGCAACCTCTGCATTCTTTTGAAACGCTGCAGCAGGTCGCCTTCCGTTTGCATCCTTTTCATTGGTTGCCCGATTAATGTTTGCATACGCCCTGATCCTGTCACGCACTTTCCCGCCCAACAACTGATGAACCGGCACACCCAATGACTTTCCCTGGATATCCCACAATGCCTGTTCAATCGCACTGAACACCGTTCGTTCACTTCGCCCTGATCGTGCCCGCTGCCAACCTCTTTGCCTGTACTGCTCAATAAGAAATGGTGATTCATCTTTCACCAATTCAAAAAACGACGCTACCTCATTCTGAATCTTTTGCTGGCCTTCGGCTGTTGAACCAATCACCCCATGTGAGGCTTCACCCACACCAGTAATTCCTTTGTTGGTTTTCAACTCAACAAACACCCAGTTACCGCGATGATTCACTTTTACAATGTGTACCTGTACATCGGTGACAATCAGTTTCGATTCTTCAAAGTGCAGAGAACGTTCAAAGGATTTTTTCCCCGATGCAAGGGATGTAACAGGAGCAAGCGCGCCCAATAAGGAAGTCAGCACTGATCCTTTAATAAATTTTCTCCTGGAGCTAAACGCGTTTCCCATAATCCTATATTACTCAGCAAAACTTGATCGCATTTTTATTGCCCAGCGATTATTTTCGTTCGTTAGAATGTAGAGGGATTCGTATGTTTTTATTTTACTCCCATCCGCTCTGTACCGTGTGAATTGTACATCAACATGTATCTTATCTTTCGAAGCCTGTACAACATTACGGTGATCCCATTTGGTATGATGCCAGCCGGACTGAACCAACCGTTGTACAAAAACGGCCGTATCGGTCAGGTTAGGTTTTTCAAGCACAGTTAGTTTTCCACTGGCTAAGCGATAGTGCGGAAAATGATAAGTGGCGTAATGTCCTTCCCGGTCGTGTGCATTGAACGTGCGCAGGAATTCGTCAAGAACACGATATACTTCCTCTTTTGTCTTTGCATCAATATTATGCGATCCTCCCCAATCATATTGAATTGTTGTAGCTGCAATAAAAGATGCTATCACGACTGGTAATACAATGAGATATTTCCTGCTCATATAATTTTAGTTTTTAATGATTGGGTTTTCATACCATATCAATCCCAGTCCGGCTTTACCATCTTTGGAATTATTATTTTCTTCCGTTGTGATGATGTCCAGGTCACCATCCTGATCAACATCCTGTACCGGCACAAGATCATACTTGATTCCATGAGCACCGCTCACTTCATGACGTTGCCAGACGGTATCAAAAACTGAATGATTGTAGGTAAGGTATACCACACCCGATTTTGGTTCTTCTGCTTTTTCAAAAGAAAGTACAAGATCTTTTTTCCCGTCACCATTTATATCAGCAACGGTAACCGCCTTGCCGCGATCACCTACTCTATCAGGAAATGCTATCTTATGAGTTTCCCACTGACTTCCGTCACGTGTTGCTTTTTGAATAAAGTATATACCATCATCCTCGGTTATAACGACAACATCTTCCAGCCCGTCATCGTCCAGATCATCAAGGGTCATAAATAAGACGGTACTGGCTGTATCACCAATACTATGGAGATTCCAGGCTGCAGTTTCTATTTCAGTTCCCGGATTCTCTAACCACTTTACACCTGGGGATGCTCCCTTTCTATCAGAGAAAACAATATCAGGATGCCCATCATTATTGACATCAGAAATGATGATAGACATAACCCAGGTTACCTCCGCCAGGGGTTTCCATTCCCATGCTGATAAGTCTCTGGGATTTTCTGGTGCTTTCAACCAACCAATAAAAGGTTGAGGATATTTCTCATTGTCTCTTTTACCGGCTACAATCAAATCGACACCATGCTTACCATCAACCTGTAGCGGAACCGTAAACATCCACTGCATAACTCCTTGTGTTACAGGAAGAATCTCCGTTTTCCATAGTGAAGAGTCCGTGTAAAGCTCTCCGGGTGCCGGTGCCCAGTGAAAATTAATTCGCATTGCATCACCTTCTGAAGCGCTCACAACGTCTTTTGAACCGTCTTTATCGAGATCAACCAGCACGGCATCTTCCACGCTGGGGGATATACCAACGGTTACATACTTCCAGGGTGACTTCACATCAGTCTTTCCGGGATGAAAGTAAATGCGGGTTAGTCCACTTTGTTCCCAACCGGTGGCAATATCATTCAATTGATCGCCATTGGCATCTTCAAAACGTGCTCCGTCCGCACCAAGCAAGGAAGCATCGACTACATGGCTTTCCCAGGGCTGGTCGTTCGCAATTTCCTTTGGTGAGCAGGCCACCAAAACAACTGTCACAAATAGCCAGATCATATTTATAAACCTCCCGGTCATAGGGTTAGCGCACAAGTTTAGCTGACTGATCTATCTCATTGGATCGCATTAGAAGTTCCCGAAGCTTTTCCGGAAATTCATCAGCTACATTATTCTTCTCATTGCGATCTTCCCTGAGATTATAGAGCTCCTTATCACCAACAATTTTCCAGTCACCACTACGCAACGCAGTTTGATCTCTGAATTTCCAGAACAGGTCGCGTTGCAGAGGTTTGTTTTCAAACAACACACTCCGTATATCTTTACCATCAATTGCAGGGGGTAAAGAATTTTGAAAGCCGATCAGTGCAGCAAAGGTTGGAACAAGATCAACATTACCTACCGGCGTACTGATAACCTGACCGGGTGAAATCTTTCCCCGCCAGTTCACCAATGCCGGAACACGAATACCGCCTTCGTACAACGTTCCTTTCTGTCCTCTCAAACCTCCATTGCTGGCGTGACCGAAATAACTTTCGGAGTAACCACCATTATCAGAAATAAACCAGATGATCGTATTGTTGAGAAGTCCGCTTTCTTCAAGCTTGCGATATAACCTGCCGACGTTGTCATCCAGGGATGATACCATTGCTGAATAGGCCCTACGATAGGGATCTTCGACGTGCTGAAATCGGTGGTAGTAACTTTCAGGAGCCTGCAATGTATTGGCAATTTTATATCCTTCATATTCGTCTTCCTTCAGCACAACTGTGTTGGCCGGTACATGATCAGGATCAGTCTTACCGTAGTGAGGAGCATTATAAGGGAGATATAGAAAGAATGGTTTGCTGTTCTTATTTACATCATCAATAAACCGGATGGCATGATTCGTTATGAGGTCCGTAGCATAGCCTTCTTCTTTTACCGGCTTTCCGTTTACATACCAATCATCAGCAATTGTACCATAAACATGATCAAAGAAATCAATGCATCCCCCGGTGAAGCCTGTGAACACATCAAAGCCATAAAGGGTGGGAAACGCTTTGTCGCCTGAACCAAGATGCCATTTACCAATGAGCGCTGTCTGGTAGTTATGGGATTTCAAATAAGCAGGAAATATCGTTTCTGATTTGTCGAGGTGATTTTTATCAAAAGGCATCAACGCCGTATAAAGGTTTTGCTTCGATCTGGCTGGATAAGATCCGGTAAGCAATCCATAGCGCGAAGGTGTACACACTGGTCCAGCTACGTAGAAGTCTGTAAACCTGATACCGTCTTTACCAATGCGATCAATATTGGGTGTTGGTATGTCTCCCCCGTAAATGCTCAGATCTCCGTAGCCAAGATCATCGGCATAAATAATAATGATATTGGGTGTACGTGCATCAGAAGATTGAGCGAAACTATGGTCGTTAAAAATAATGCTCAGCAGAATCGTTACCAGCAAAACCTTTTTATTCATAAAATTCAACGAGCAAAAATTCTTCATGTCTATTGATTTTCATTCAGATTCAACTCTGCAATGGCGATACCGGATTCTCCGGCAACGGAATACAACAAATACCATTTCCCATCCTCTTCATAAAACGCCGGATCGCGCAGTTCACGGATGAGGCCATGATAGGAGCCTATTTTGGAAACAGTCAAAGGCAATTCGGCACCTTCATATTTAGTCGCCGGTTCGGCAATCGTGAAGGCTTCGTCTGCCTTCCATGTTTTCCAGTCGGGCGTAAGCTTTATTTTTGATAAAAGGATTCTCTCAGGCTTATCACCAATTCGTGAATGGAAGACGAATAGCTCATCACCTGATACTTTCAATGCTACGTGCCTTACATAATTTTCTTTCGTTTGAAGTCCTGCAAAAGGATTTCCTCCTTCTTCAAAGGTCAACCCGCCATCTGTAGAGCGATACAGCGCTCCTGCCCTGGCAATGGCGTAGTGCGCTCCTTTCCATTCAGCTACCCTGAAATAGGATTCTCCCAATACAGTAGTGTCAGCGTTAAAATGGATACCATCTTTAGAAGTGGCACGAAGTGTATATTGGCCCTTCTTACCGCCATTATTAAGCGGACAATGGAAATACAGGATCAATTGTTTGTTGGTCTCATCAATATGGACATCCGGCGAGGCTATATGAGCCTTTGACAAATAGACTTCTCCTCTTGCATTTGATGTGGGTTCTCCCGCTGCCTCACGGCACCGGCAATCAGATGTTTTTAAAGAGCCTGGCTGATATATTTTCCAGGGCCCTTTCAAATTATCCGCATAGGCCAGTCTTATATACAATCCCTGATGATGAGCAAAGTATAAGTAATAGTTTCCCAGGCGGCCGGGAACCCATTCCGGAACTTTTATCAGCGAAGGACCATTGATATTTTCTCCATCCTCACCCAGCATTTCCGGTGTAACAATAGGGTTTGTATCAAATCGCCTGAACTCAAATTGCTGTGCTACTGATGAGGATATGTTCAGTAAAACTGCTATCAATACTGGTATTAGAATTTTCATAGAATTTAACTTGATTAGTTGTTCACTACATTTACTATAAAATTTTTGAACGCAAGTGCCGCTTCCTGCAGCACCTGAGGGCTTGTTTTTTCAACGTCATCACCGGGAGCATGAAAAAACGGATGAGCATAGGATACACCCAATGCATTTGGATATCCTTTGTTAACGACATGGATCAGTTCACCGCCATTTTTCTCCTGCGTATCCCATCTATGGCCTTCAACATGCTGAAATGCTTTGTCGAATTGCGTCTTTACGGATGTCGTGTAAAAGAAATTTCTTCCGGCATCGACCTTGTCTTCTTTAATCAAACCGGATGGTGTTGATTTCCACGATAGCGTAGCAAGGCCGGCTCCGAGATGTATCCAAAGCTTAGTCTTATCGGTTGGTGGTGCATCATGCTCCAGAAATTCGTCAGCTCCCCAAAAGCCCAACTCATGCCCGGAATTTCCGGTGAAGACAAATTTGTAGGGAAGTTTTTCTGTCGCTGCCCACCTGGCGAGTGCTAACCATACGGCTACGCCTGGTCCGCGTTCACCTCCACACGTAAACCATCCACTGATCGGGGTAGAAACGACAATATACTGATCACCGTCTCCAATGGTACCGTATACATTTTTTGCAGTGACTTCTTCAAAATCTCCACTGATATCAACTTTTACTGCCTTACCAATACTTGCATCTAAAAGTTTTGCATCTCCAGGCGATACAATTACAATGGGCGCTTTCCAGGGCTTCCCTGCCTTCGGTGCATTGAATGCAACAATCTCTCCTGCATCATTTTCTTTATAACCGATTATTGATCGTGCTCCCGCTTCGATCAGATCTTCCAGCCGTTTACGAATCTGTCCTGCGCTTTGGCCTTGCTCACCAAAAGAGAAGTTCAGCAGAACAATTTTATCGCGAACATCCACAACATTATCTGTATCATTTACAAGAATACCCTCAACGGTCAGGCTGATATTATCATTCACGTACCAAAGCGGAAAAGCTTTATACTTCCTGCTATTTTCTTCGCCGGTTACAGAAGCCTCTTTAAGAAAGAACTGTTTAAATGAGAACTCCGTGAACTTCACTTCATAACCAATGTCTGAGAGTTCCTTTCCCAACCACTCAGAAGTTGCATTGTCAGCTGTAGTGGCTGTACGATGCTCACCCAGCGAGACATATTTTTCAACTGTACTGAACAACTCTGTCCCTTCCAGGTAAGTATGATCCTTCTTCGATGTACATGAAACGACAACCATTGTTAACAGCGTAAGGATGATCGTGTTTCTCATGGTTGGGCTGTTCTGCTATTGTTAAATTTCAACTCCCCTATGCCAATAGAGTTTTCCCCCGCAGCAGAATAGAGCAAATACCATTTGTCATTCTCCTCATATATATGAGGATCGCGGAGCTGACGTACCTTGCCATAATACAGGCCACCTTTTGATTTTTCTACCGGAAGATTGACACCTTCAAATTCTTCCTGAGGTTCAGCCACGGTAACCGGAACGGTTGGTGTCCAGGCATTCCAGTCATCCGTCAATTCAATTTTTGATAGCAGGATTCTCTCCGGCTCATCGCCCACGCGTGAATAGAATACCCATAGCGTATTGTTCACTACCTTAACAGCGGAGTGTCTTAGCAAGGAGGGGTTTTGAATTTTATTGAAAGGATTCGATCCTTTTTCAAAAGGTGCTCGCGGATCTTTCGAACGATAAACGGAGCTGGACCGGCCAATAGCGTAGTAGTAATCCTTCCACCTGAAGACACGGAAATACGCTTCACCCAACACCACATCATCAGATTTAAAATTCAATCCATCTGTAGAAACAGCACTTAAAGTATATTGTCCTCTCTTCCCATTGTGTTCCAGCGGGCAATGATAGTATAGTATCAATTCTTTCTTAGCATCATCAATAATGATATCCGGTGAAGCAACATGTTGCACATTGTCATCGGAATTCTCCGCGCCCTGGTGACGGACACTTTCTCCTGTGCCTACGGGAGCATCCTTGCAGACGCAGTCTTCGATTTTAAGTGTACCCGGCTGATAAATTTTCCAGGGCCCTTCCAACGTATCTGCATAAGCGAGTCGAATGTACTTTCCTTTATGATGTGCGAAGTACAGGTAGTATTTTCCAAGCTTATTGCTTACCCAATCAGGAACTTTAATTAATGTAGGTCCATTGATATTGTCACCTTCCAGTTTCGGAAGCATCCCTTCATGAATAACAGGATTGGATTTGAATCGCTCGAAAGAAATTTCCTGTGCATATGAAATTCCTGCAAGCACAATAAGAATCAACAGGTGAATACTTCGTAACATAACTTCTAATTATATTCTATGGTAATAGTCTTCAACGTTCCATTGAACTGAAAAGGAACTTTGTACCGATCGGATACCGGAGAGTTACGGTCAGCACCGACGTCAATACCATCTTTATAAATAGCTATTTTACTTTCTGATGCCGTTATCTGGCGTTCACCCACTTTCTGATCATTGATGTAAATGAATTCGGAACCGCCGGAAGCATTTTTATCTGCGGTATCATCCGGTTTAACAAAATTCAATTCAAATTTCAGTTTTGATTTTCCAACAGGAACAGAACCAGATGATTCAAGGTGCCTTACAATGCTGCCCGTGTTGTGAGCAACTACAAATTTTCCATTCTGTACAAAGAGGCTTAATCCATCAAACCTGGAACCAGTAGCGAAAAGTACACCCTGATCTTTAACGGAATTTATTTCCACATCAGCAGTAATGGTGAATGACTCACCTTGAAATTGAGGACCTGTGTAGTTAAGTAGTTGGTCAATACCCGGGTACAGAACAACTTTCTTTGCCAGTCCATAGGGACTTCTTGCCCTGCCACCGGCGCTGGCATAATCTGACCGATCAATTAATGGGTATACATTATATTTTTTGGCTTCCGAATCGAACACATCCTGAAGTTCTTTTAGCTTCTCGGGATATTTTGCAGCAATATCTATTCGTTCATTAAAGTCTTCATTCAGGTTGTATAGTTCCCAAACATCATTCGCGAAATCAGTACCAGGTTGATGAAAGACCGATGCCTTCCAACCATCTTTCACGATAGCCCTCTTCCCAAAAAGCTCATAGTATTGAACGGTATGCCTATTGGTTGAATTGGCATCATTAATTGAATATGCAAGACTGGTTCCTTCGAGCGGTTGTTGCGCATGACCCTTAATTACTTTAGGAACCTCAGCACCTGTCAGTTCATAAATGGTCGGTGCAATGTCGATTAAATGACCGTATTGATTTCTTATACCACCTTTCTCCTTAATTCCATTTGGATAGAAAACAATAAGCGGCTGGTGTGTACCGCCTTCTGAATTTGGATCAGCCTTCCAAAGGCGGAAGGGCGTATTGGTAGCTTGTGTCCACCCGGCTGGCGCATCTGAAAACGAAAGTTCCGTGCCCAGCTTATCGATGTTTTTGTACAATTCAGCTACCTGCTCTTCTTCACGTAAGCTGCTGATATATGGATTTAGACTACCATGCGCAGGACCATGACTTGAGCCATTATCTCCAATAATCGCCAGAATAATGGTGTTATCAAGTTGTCCGATTTCTTCGATAAATTTTACAATCCTTCCAAACTCATAGTCGGTATGAGTTAGAAATCCGGCAAAAACCTCCATGAAGCGGGCATAAACCTTTTTCTGCTCAGGTGTTAAACTATCCCAGGCCTTAACCGTTGGATCACGGTCGGGCAATATGGCATTTGACGGAATTACGCCAAGCTTCTTTTGTCGCTCAAATACTTCTTCACGGTATTTATCCCAACCGCCATCAAACTTACCCTTATATAAATCGCTCCATTCTTTATCGACCTGATGGGGGGAGTGAATTGCACCCGTAGCAAAATAAAGAAAGAACGGTTTTTCGGGGGCCGTAGATTTCTGATTAGCAATGTAATGTATTGCTTTATCGGCCAGCAATGTGGTCAGGTGTTTTTTATTGGGTTCAACATCAACAGCCCTTGTATCCTCATAAAGATTGGGATGATATTGGTCGGTATGTCCCAATTGAAATCCATAAAAGTGATCGAACCCACGCCCTACTGCCCAGCGATCAAATGGACCGCTGGCCGTAATCTCATCCAGGGGTGCAACATGATATTTACCAATAGCAAAAGAATTATAGCTGTTTTCATGTAACACCTCGGCAATGGTTGCTTTATCGGCAGGCATAATGGCGTCATAACCGGGGAATCCAAACGAATAATAATTTAAAGTACCCATGTGCACCGAATGGTGATTTCTCCCTGTTAGCAATGCGGCACGCGAAGGAGAACAAACGCCCGTTGAATGAAAATTGGTGTAACGCAATCCGTTATTGGCCAAGCTATCTAAAACGGGAGTTTGCATCAATCCACCGAATGCGCTCGATGTGCCATAGCCCGCATCATCTATCAGGAAGACCACTACATTCGGTGCATCCTGAGATGCCCTTTTCTTTTCAGGCCACCATGCTTCCGACTCTGCAAATGTCTTTGCAATTTTTCCCCTGAATTCATCTTCATTTTTGATCGATGCATCTTCAATAGACCTGGAGGAACAGGAAATGGCTACAATTCCAATCAGTGTAAAAACAATATATCTATATCTCCGATAGATATTCAGAACCGTGTTATTCATAAGCGTTGTTGATTTGATTTTCATTTTTTATTCGGACTCAATGATGATCTTGCTCAGCTTACCATTAAAAGTGAAAGGCGATTTATATTGATCGTCCACCGGTGTGAGGGAATCATTTCCCAATTCAATACCTTCGTCTACAGCACTGTACGATATTCTTTTGAAAGGCGGAGCATTCAATCTTCCCTCACCTACATTTTTTCCGTTCATAAAAAGTTGAACTGTCTTATCTGTTTCAGGATCACCCGTGGCTGTATAGGTTACTTTCAGCTCAGCTTTTCCGGCAGAAACATTTTGATTAGAAGATAATCTGAAAACATCGCTGCCATTCGTCTGCGAGAACCACAGCTTTTTGTCTTTGATGTAAAAACTGATGCCACCGAATTTTCCACCCTCTGCCAACAGCACACCTTCCGCACCTTTTTCGGAAATTTCAACGGAAGCTATAATGGAAAATGATTTTGAAAGTGAGGGCACTTCAGAAGCCTGCAAGCGCGTTACATTCGGGTAAAGTACCGTGCGCTTAGTCTTAGGTGTGCCCGGGTAAGGAGCAGCTTTATACGATCTTCCTTTCAGCGGATAAATGTTATACTTAAGAGCTTCCTGATGAAAGGCGTCTTTTAATTCAGCGAGCTTCTCCGGGTACTTTGCAGAAAGGTCTGTCGATTCGGATGCATCCTCCTCGATATGAAACAATTGCCAGGTGTCTTCATCAAAACTTTTTCCGTCGTGATGATATGCTCCGGCTTTCCAACCGTCTTTATAAATTGCCCGGTTGCCCGCGATCTCAAAATACTGAATGGTGTGTCGTGATGGAGCTTGCTGGTCTGCAATCGAGTAGGTAAGGTCAGTCCCTTGTGTTGGATCCTGTTTATAACCATTAATTACTTCAGGAACTTTTGAACCCGTAAGTGTTACCGTTGTTGGCCAGAGATCAATAACATGTCCGAACTGTGATCGCACACCACGCTCTTTTATTTTATCCGGATAAGAAATTATTAACGGTGTATGTGTTCCTCCTTCGCCATTCGCATCATATTTCCAATAACGAAATGGAGTATTCTCCGCATGACCCCAACCTTCAGGATAAACAGGATACGTTGACTCGCTGCCGATCTTATCAAACTCCGTCAACATGAATGCAAATTCTGTTTCTTTTTGTTCACGTGATTTAACGGTATACGATTGTTCATTTAACGTTCCATGTTCGTCTCCTCTTCGTGTTCCCCCATTGTCACCCAGCACAGCCAGGATCAATGTATTGTTATATTGATCAATCTCTTTCAGATAATTTATAATGCGGCCAATTTCATGATCGATGTGAGAAAGATACCCGGCGTACACCTCCATGAAACGAGCGTAGAGTTTTTTCTGATCCGGTGTCAGTGTATTCCAGGCTTTCACCTGGGGATCACGCGGTGGGAGTTTTGTTCCGTTTGGAACCAGGCCGAGCTTTAACTGGCGTGCAAAAATTTCTTCGCGGTAGCTGTCCCATCCTTTGTCAAATTTTCCTTTGTATTTCTCAATCCATTCTTTCGGAGCCTGGTGAGGTGAATGCGCCGCGCCCGGTGCGAGGTAGAGAAAGAAAGGCTTCTCTGTATTAGCTGATTTCTGATTAGCAATAAAATTTATTGCACGATCGGCAAGTAATTCACTCAGGTGTGTTGTCTTGGGCTCAACATTAACTTTCTGATTTCCCTCCCACAATGCAGGATGCCATTGGTCAGTAGCCCCTCCGAGAAATCCATAAAATTGTTCAAAGCCACGACCCAACGGCCATCGGTTAAAAGGACCGGCTTGTGTATCTTCACCATAGGGAACTACATGCCATTTACCAACAGCGAGGGTGTTATATCCATTTTCCTTCAACACTTCTGCAATTGTCGCCGTTTCAAAAGGTAATCTTCCGTTATACCCGGGAGTAGTTTCTGTGCTGGCAAAATAACCGAAACCCACAGCATGCGAGTTTCTTCCCGTGAGAAGTGCTGCACGTGTAGGAGAACATACGCCTACATTGTGAAAGTTGGTATAACGAAGACCATTGTTGGCAATGGCATCGAATGTCGGCGTTTCGATAAATCCGCCAAACGCTGAAGTGGCAGAATAACCTACATCATCCAATAAAATCCAAATTACATTGGGTGCGCCTTCAGGAGCTTTTAATTTCTCCTGGTACCATTGAACAGTTTCCTCGCTGGTCTTTCCAATCTTTCCCTGGAAAGTTTGTCGTGGATCGTGCTGAGCAACCGCATTGATAACAAAACTGACAAACACAAGGAGTGCAATTACCTGCTGCAGGACTCTGTGGATTTGGTTCATGGTTTTCGGTTAAAAGAAATCAGCCCGGCTTTCACATCATCAGGCTGAAAGAATTATAAGCTTTGTTCGGTTTTTTGCTCAACAATTAAACTGCGCACTATTCCAGTGAAGAAGAAAGGCGCCGGGTAGGACTTCGTAACCGGCGAGGTTAAATCTCTTCCAATGCTTACGCCATCAGAGGCAAAAGTGCCAAGGAATTTATTTCGGGCTGTGACAGGTTCCTTAGCAGTCTCCTTATCATTAACAAATAGCACTACGTTAGACTCATTGTATTCGACTTTAATTGTATGCTTACCCTTTGTCAATGCGCCTGCTGTAATCGTCACCTCTTTCACGCCGTCATTAAGTATATAATACAGTGTGTTGTTTTTTATAAAGAGTGAGCTTCCACCGGTGAGGCCGCCATTTGAAAAAATGACACCTTCGTTATCGCTATTTGCCAATTCCACATTCGCTGTAATAGTAACTGCTCCTTTACCAATAGGCACTCTTGTTCTTACCGTTGTCCCTTCATAGATAACTACTTTAGCCTTGATCGCAGGAGGAGCCATTCCATCGCGATAATTTTTTAAAGGATATACATTGTTTTTCTTCGCTTCTTCATCAAAAAGCTTTTTAAGCTCTTCCAGTTTCTGAGGATACTTTGCAGCAAGGTCTGTTATCTCGTTCCAATCTTCATTCAGGTTATAAAGTTCCCACTTCTCGTTTTCGAATGGAGGGGGATTGAAATGTATGTCATTGTTGGTTTCTCCCGAAATATTTCTCGGATGATATACAGATGCCTTCCAGCCATCTTTGTAGATCGCTCGTCCTCCGTGAAGCTCGTAATACTGTTGTGTATGCCGCGTTGTTGCTGCAGCATCATTGATAGAATAAGCGAGACTTATTCCATGAATTGGTCGTTGCTCATAACCATTGATCACAGCAGGAACTTTTACGCCTGTTAAATCGACCGATGTCGGAAGAATATCAATAACGTGTCCATACTGCGTGCGTAATCCACCTTTTTCTTTTATTCCTTTTGGATAGTGAACAATTAAAGGATTATGTGTTGCTCCCTCTGAGTTTACATCACTCTTCCAATAGCGAAAGGGTGTGTTGGTGGCCTGTGACCATCCCAGCGGATAATTCTGGCCCGTGTATTCAGTGCCGAACTTATCGTACTGGCTAAGCAGGAAAGCAATGTCCTGACCTTTTGAGGTTAACGCATTTCCTGTTGTTCCTGTGTATGAACCTTCTTTGCTTCCTCCATTATCGCCAATGATTACAAAAATAACGGTGTTGTCCAACTGGCCTATGCGATCCAGGTAATCAACAAATCTTCCAATCTCATGATCTGTATAAGAAAGAAAACCGGCATAGGTTTCAAAGAAATGAGCAAAAACTTTTTTCTCGTCCGCGCTCAGGGACTCCCACGCCTGGAGATTCTGCTGACGCGGCGGAAGCTTCGTTCCGTTTGGTATGAGTCCCAAAGCCTGTTGACGCTTAAACACGTCGTCACGATATTTGTCCCAGCCGCCATCAAATTTACCCTTATACTTGTCAATCCACTCTTTGCTAACCTGGTGAGGAGAGTGTGTTGCTCCCGTTGCAAGGTACAGAAAGAAAGGCTTATCCGGATTGGCCGACTTCTCATTGGCCACATAAGAAATCGCTTTGTCGACAAGCAATTCATTCAAATGCTTTGTATTCGGCTCGATATCTATAGGATTATTTTCTTCCACCAATGCCGGATGCCACTGATCGGTCGCTCCGCCAAGGAAACCATAGAAGTGTTCAAAGCCACGGCCGGTAGGATAACGGTTAAAAGGTCCGGCAGCAGTTAAATCAATGGGGCGATTGCCATGCCATTTTCCAAGGGCGAAAGTGTTATAACCGTTCTCTCTGAAAATTTCAGCCACCGTTCCCGCTTCAAAAGGAATGTCACCGGTATAGCCAGGAAATCCGGTTCCCAGTTCTGCGTGGTGACCCATAGCCACACTATGAGAATTTCTTCCTGTGAGCAAAGCAGCGCGCGTGGGACTGCATATACCGGTGGTGTGAAAATTTGTATAACGCAAGCCATTACCGGCAAGGCGTTCAAAGGTTGGTGTTTCTATCAAACCTCCAAAAGCAGACGAAGCACCAAAGCCAACATCGTCCAATAAAATCCATACAACGTTAGGAACATCCCTGGGAGCTGTTACACGTTCCGGATACCATTGTTCCGATTCAGGAAGTGTTCTTCCAATTTTACCTTTGAAGGGTTGAGTCGGATCATGTTGCGCCCACGAAGAGGTGAAAGCCGCAGCAAAGAAAACAGTAGCTACTATTTTATATTTTTTCATAAGTACTAACAGGTTGCAGATTGATGGTTTATTTATTCCCACCCCGGGTTTTGTGTGAGACTAGGATTCCTACTGATTGCTCCAAAAGGAATCGGATAGAGGTAGTGCTTAGGTTGAACATTATTTTTTCCAACTTTCCGAAGCGCATTAATCAGAATACCTTTTCCTTCCGGACCAACACCGGTATGTTCACTTCCGGTTTGCCGTATCAGATCAAAATAGCGTTGATATTCATAGACCAGTTCAAGCCTTCGGTCAAGGTAAACCGAATCACGGAATGAGTCTTTAGAGAGTCCTTCTGTCAAATCATCAAGACCAGCGCGGTCTCTTACCCGATTGAGTGATGCGTATGCTTTCGCGGTAGGACCGTTAAGCTCGTTTTCAGCTTCAGAATGAATCAGCAATATTTCAGCAAACCGGATGACATGAGAATTTGCTCCGGACTCGTCTGTATTATCGATTGAAGCAGGATCCCAATACTTATTAAAATAAGGAACAGAATCATTCGAAACAGCTGGGTTATTTAAAGGTGTACCGTAGTACTGGCCATTTGTCGGACTTCTATACGTTCTCACAAATGTCACATCCCTTCTCTTATCCTTTGAGGAGTATAACTTATAGATATTGAAATACTCGTCTTCTCCTTCCGTATAAAACGTTACCTGTTCACCATATCCACCCACAAGACCGGGTACCCCGGACCGAATAGCCCGACGCATGTTTGTATGTGCCTGGCCTCCTGCATTTGCCAGAAACTGAACTGAGAAAATATGCTCTTTGCCGTTTTCATAAGCAGGTAAAAACACATGCGAGTAGTCTTCAAAAAGATCATAGCCGTATGGACCATCAATAACCTCCTCGGCAGTAGTAACAGCAAGTTGCCAGTCTCGTTTCGTCAGGTACACTTTAGACAAGAGAGCCTTTGCTGCACCTTCTGTTGCACGACCAGCTTCGCCCGAAGAACCATTCCTGAAAAACTCAGCTGATTGTTTCAAGTCCTGAATAATTTGCGCGTACACTTCTTCTGTAGATGTCCTGCTGACTTTCAGATCGTCAATAAGTTTCACTGTTTGATCCTCCAGTAAAAGCGGCACATCTCCATACATCCTGACCAGATTGAAATAATATAGTGCACGAAGAAAATAAGCTTCGCCGAGAAGCCGGTTCTTTAATTCCGCATTCATTTCTATTGCAGGTATCTTTTCGAGGGCTACGTTCGCTCTGTTTATCGATGCATACTGAGCCTGCCAGAACTGCAAGACACGAACATTCAGCGATGAGTGACTTAAGATAGAAATAGACCGAACGTCAGGATTGGGAGAACCAGGACCAGCGCTGACATCATCGGTAGCCATATCCATTCCTGTATTGAACAAACTGCTATACAATGCGAATGGTATATTATCCGTCGAGTGATTAAGATTAAAGTAAATAGCGTCTACCGCTGCTACAGCGTCTGAGCTTGTTTTATAAAACTGATCCGTTGTTAAAATCGAACGCGGATCTTCCTCAAGGGAAACACATCCAAACAAGCTCACTAACAGTATATTTGTAAATAGTAGCTTTTTCATATTCTAGTAATTTTTATTTCCTGAAAATTTAAATTAAGAGACCTGGGCTTATAGGGTAAGGGATATACCAAACTGTATAGACTTGGTACCCGGGTAACCGCCAAAGTCGAAGCCTGAATAGAGATTATCCTGACCATTGCGACTTACTTCAGGACTAAAGCCTGTGTAATTGGTCCATGTCACATAATCCTGAAGTGAGATATATATTCTCGTGTGCTTCAAATGACTTTTTTTCAAAAGAAAAGGAGAAAAAGTATATCCAAGAGATAAGTTCTTGAGACGCAGATAAGATCCATCTTCTACAAAACGGTCGGACAGCGTAGGAGCCGGATCTTCTATTGCCCTGTGCACATCGGTATCGGTATGTGTAGGCGTCCACCTGTCTAACATTGTGGCTGATGCCCCTGTAAAACCAGAGCCGATCTCTAACAACGCTTTTGTATTACTAAAAATCTGGTTGCCATAAGATCCCTGCAAAAATATTACAAGGTCAAAGTTCTTATACTTGAATGCGTTGGTTATTCCTCCGATAAATAATGGCTGAGCATTACCCACTATTGTCACATCACCTGTCGAAGTAACTCTTCCATCACCATCAATGTCTTTATACTTCTGGCTGCCCGCCTTAACATTTGGAGAAGGTGACAGGTTAAAATTATCGCCCTCCTGAAATACGCCATCCGCTTTATACATATAAAAATTACCGAGCGGCTCGCCAACCCTTACAATTTCTGATGGCCTGTTGGAATTGGCAGGGTTGATCGGAATAAATTCATTTACGCCCGGCCCAAGACTGAGCACTTCATTTCTGTTCGCTGCAAATACGATGCTTGTATTCCATTGAAATTTCCCAACCAGATTCCTTGTATTAAGAACAAGCTCAATTCCTTTATTTTCAATACTTCCATAATTCTGGAACGCGCTTTCTAATCCGGAGCTGAAGGGCAGCGGAACGCTCAAGAGTAAATCATCCGTTCTTTTATTATATATATCTGCAGTCAAACTTACTCTTTCATCCCACAACCCTAAATCAATTCCGAGGTTATATTGGGTTGTTTTCTCCCAGCTTAGATTAGAATTCGCATAGCTACTGGGTGCGAACCCCCCTGTGAGTTTCCCATCGAAGTTGGCGGAATAATACGACAAGCGGCCTAAAGACTGATAAGGAGGAATTTCCTGATTACCAGTTTGTCCAGCGCTGAACCTTATTTTTAAAGTACTGATCTGACGGACCGATTTAATGAATGATTCTTTATGAGCACTCCATGCAACTGCGGCGGAAGGAAACGTTCCCCATTTACTATTTTCGCCGAACCTGGAAGAACCATCTGCACGGACGGTGAAAGTAAAAAAGTATTTTTCGCTGAGATTATAATTCACTCTTCCTAACCAGGACTGTAGTGCCCATTGACTGTACAATGAACTCGGAGCTATCAGCAATGATCCGGATCCAAGATCATTATATTTAAAACTGTCATTCACGAAATTTGAAGATCTCGATATGTGACCTTCTGTTGTAGATTCTTGCTGTGTGTATCCAGCTAAAAAATCCACTGTATGTCTCAACCCAAATTTCTTGTGATAGTTAATGGTATTCTCATTTAACCAGTTAATAGAAGCAAGGGAACCCACAGAAGCCTGGCCACCAGGTAAACCCTCATACACTGTCGACGGCAGATACTGATTTTGCTTATTGTTGATAATATCGGCACCAAACAATACTTTAACTTTCAAGCCTTCGATAATCTCATACTCTCCAAAACCATTAAGAAGAAACCTGTTCGTGAGTGTTTCATTCGTATTATTAACCAGCGAGTTAATAGGATTACCGATCTGGGTTTCATAAGGGCTTACTATTGTGTAATTTCCATTTTCATCCTTCACAGGAACAGAGGGTGGCATTTCCAAAAGTCCTTGTACTACTCCATTAGGAGCAACATCAGCCTCAAAGAAACTTCCTGTCAAATAAGTACCTATTTTAAATTTTTCACTCAGATCATAATCAGCATTTAACTTGATGGAATAGCGTTCAAACCCCGTATTAATAATGACTCCATCCTGCTTAAAATAATTTCCGGAGAGCATCAGATTTGAGCGTTCATTACCTGCAGAAATGGATATTGTATGACTCTGTATAGGTGCTGTTCTAAAAGCCTCATTCTGCCAATCCGTACCTTCACCAAGGGCATCCAGTTCTGCATCCGTAAAGGCCGGAGGTTTTCCAGCATCGACACGGGCGTCATTTTTGAGTGCTCCCCATTCACGGGCGTTTAGCAATGGTAATTTCCGAATCACATCCTGGACTCCATAGAATCCATCATAGCTTACACTGGTTTCATTTCTACGTGCACGTTTAGTTGTTATCAGGATAACGCCGTTAGCTCCACGGGAACCATAAATTGCCGTTGCCGACGCATCTTTTAACACCTCAATTGATTCAATGTCTCCCGAATTGAAGGCCGCCAAGGGATTGATTTGTGTACCGCTGGTTACTCCTGAATTTATAGAAGCATTACTGTTGTATACAGGAAAACCATCAATCACATATAACGGCTCACTCCCTGCATTAATTGATGTTCCTCCGCGGATTCTTACGGAAGTGCCACTGCCTGGTTGTCCGCTTGATTGCGTTACCTGAACACCTGCAACTGATCCCTGCAGAAGTCTTTCCGGAGAACTGACCGGCTGGGTTTTTAGCTCCGTTGGAACCGAAGCCAAAGACCCGGTAAAATCACTCCGCTTTTGTTCTCCGTAGCCCACAACAACGACCTCATCCAGCAAATTGTCTGATTTTAACGGTACCTCTAACAGTTCATCCGTAAACTCATAAACCTCTACCTCCTGGGTTTTGAATCCCACAGAAGATATGAGCAAGATTAATGGAAGCTCTTTGCTTTTAATGTTGAATTGCCCGTTGGCATCGGACATCGCATATTCATTTGTGCCTTTTATCAATACCGTTGCTCCCGGCAGCGGTGTACCTGATTCATCTTTTATCTCTCCTTTAATAATTTCCTGTGCAAGGAGTGATGTTAAAGAGAACGATAAGAAAACTACTAGTATATTTTTTTTCATAAAAATCTAAATAATTGTTACAGTTTGTTATCAATCCGACATCAACTACATGTGTATGTCTGAATTAAGTAGCATAATACGTATGAAGAAATCAGTTGTTTGGTGGGAAGAAGAACTGATTACAGTTGGTGGAGTACAGTGTTCTGTTTAAGAAGTCATTTGATTCAACAACAATTCATGTTTCTCATAGGTTAGTAATTCAAGGTTTATACATTAATACATTCTTTCCGTTACGCATTATTTTGTCTACGGCTGGAAAGAAACTTCTTTCCCCTCGACATATATTTTCGCAATGCGGGGGCTATTCCAGCGTTGCTGCGCAGGGAGTTCTTTTTCCCATGTTTCAAATAGCGTCTTTAGCTCAGCTACCTTTTCAGGATACTTTGCTGAAAGATCATTTTTCTCAGAGACATCATTCGATAAATCATACAGATAGGTTGTCTTATCAGCATCGTTAACAAGAAGTTTGTAATCGCCATGCCTGACTGTCTTTACTCCTCCATTTCTCCAAAACAAAGTCTCATGTGGTTTATCAGGATTTTCACCGGTGATGTAGGGTAAAAGATTCGTACCATCATAACTTCTATCTTCCGGAAGAGCGGCATTGGCAGCATTCGCAAAAGTTGGGAAGAGATCCAATGTGCTGACAGGATACTCGTATACAGTACCCGGAGAGATTTTCCCTTTCCAGGAAATCAGCAAAGGCGTACGAATACCCCCTTCGTAATGTGTCAGCTTTCCACCCTTCAACGGATAATTGAGATTGATATCCGGGTTATCTGCATAGTATGTACCTTCGGCAGCTTTACCATCGTAGCCTTCATTATGCCAAACGGATCCATTGTCTCCGGAGAAGACAAAAATTGTATTGTCATATAATCCAAGGTCTTTCAGCTTTTGCTGAATTTTTCCAATAGCTTCGTCCTTTGCCAGCAACATAGCCAGCACAAATCTTTGTTGTTCATCTTTAATGTGTGACAACTGATCATAATATTTTTTCGGAGCTTGTAATGGAGTATGAACTGCTCCGAATGGAACATAAAGAAAGAAAGGTTCGTCTTTATTTTTTTCTATGAAACCAGTCGCTTCTCTTGCGATCGCATAAGTCTGATATTCCCTTTCATCACTAAGCTCGCCATTAATAAAAATTCCCGTGGCAATGCTATCACGCTTCCATTGATACTGACCTGTGTAGTGATCATATTTTCCTTCAGGATTTCTATACGTTACAAATTCCGGGTCGTTCTCATCCACATAGTAAAGAGAGGAACCTCCGTACCATCCCCAGGCGTAATCAAATCCGCGCTGATGCGGTCTGTACCCATCATAAAATCCCGCATGCCATTTACCAATGATTGCAGTTTTATATCCTTGTTTCTTCAGAAATTGTGCGACGTTAATTTCTTCCCTGGAAATGCCCTGCACAACCAGAGAATCTGGATTTATTCCACGCCCTGATAGAAAGTCAGCATAGTCTTTTCCCCGATTGCCAATGTATGCCGTTCGATCGGGATAAATCAGGTGATTCTCTGATCCAAACCTTTGCTGATAGCGACCGGTGAGTAAACCGGCACGTGATGCACAGCATATAGGAGCCGTTACATAGCTTTGTTTAAACCTGACTCCCTCATTAGCAATGGCATCAATGTGTGGTGTTTGAACGCGTGTGTTGCCGTTTGCAGAGATAGCATGAAAACCAAAGTCATCCGCGAAGAAAAACACAATATTCGGCTTCTTTACCTGCGCTGTTTGTTCACCTGACTTTTGTCCACAGGCTGCAAGAAGGAGTAATACGATTGCACTTAGAACTTTTACGAGACTGTTTTTCATGAATTACTATTAATCTAATGGACTAGTTGTATGTTTCAATTTTCGCCATCCCACCACAACCTTGGATCCTGAAGATTTGCTGTGGTGGTAGGAACACTTTTATTTTGTAATACCTCACTGTTAGGATAAGCAAACCGACGGGGTATTTCCCCATTCGGATTGAGCGCCGTAGAGCCTCCGGTTGCGGGGTCAATGGCAGGGTAGCCAGTACGTCTGTAGTCAACCCAAGCCTCAGGGTTAAGATAAAGAGCGATATATTTTTGGGTGATAATGTCTTCAAGTTTCTCACGGAAGTCACCCGACAATTGCACACGTTTTTGTATGTACTCCGTACGATTATCCGGTGAGGCAAAAGGATCGCTGGAAGATGTTACTTTATTAAAAGAAGCATTCACAGCATCTTCCAGTAATGTTTGTAACCCCGTATCATTTTCATCGAGGATAAGACGAGCCTCCAGTTCTATAAACTTTGATTCTACAAAAGAGATTATACTTACCGGCGCATTTGCTCTTCCATAATAAGTATTGGGGCCTACAATATTTGATGCACTTTCAGGTTCGCCTGCTTTAGCCCCTTTGTATGTATTTGGTGGTGCTGGTAATGGCATCGGGTTGGCAAAAGCAGCGCGCCTTGGATCTACAGGAACATCATTATCCGGATCTCCGTTGAGCAGGGAAACAAAATAGTAAGCCATTCCATACCAGCCAGGTCTTCCTGCATTTTGTGTAAACCAGGGTGATGCCTGATTATTAGCGGTTCCAAAAACAATTTCCAGGTCTCCGGCATTCGACGCTATACCTCTGTAGGTTCCCCCCAAGCCACCATCATACAAAAAAGTCAAAGCTTGTGCCGCTGCTGCTTCTCCATTGAGCTTACTAAGGTGTAAGGCATAGCGTGATTTTAACGTCCAGGCTACTGCCTTCCACTTACTAAGGTCACCGCTATAGATCACATCGTCAGCACCCGGAGAAGTAACGGAAGCCCCATCTAGTAATTCAATTCCTTCTGATAAAAGCGCCTGGATGGAGGCATATATTCCTTCCTGGCTATCGTATGAAGGCGCAAGTATTGACGGATCCAATGCAGACGAGAAAGGAATATCTCCATATACATCAGTAAGCGTACCAATGGCAATGGCACTTAATATTTTAGCTACACCAGCATAATGAGGAGAATTACGTTGCAAAGCAAGCGTTTCAAGTTGCTTGAGCTCCAGAAGAATGTTGGTATACGTGCGTGACCAGGGTGCGTCAAATGCAGAAGTCGCAAAATTGTACCGGTCATCATTTACTGCAAAACCACCTATGCCGCTGATCTGCTGAATAAAAATGGATGTTTTAATAGAATAATCCGCAGCGTAACTGTACACTAAAGAAACCTGCGCACCCGAAAGAATTCCCCCAAGAGGCACTTCCTGCGGTTTATTAGGATTTACGTTTGTGCCTTCAAGATCACAACCGCTAAGGAATAGTAAAATCAGGGAAACAGAAATTGCGTATTTACTTTTCATATAATATCATTTTTAAAATTTGACTTTAACTCCTCCCCCGATACTCTTTGAAGTAGGGTAACCGAAAAAGTCAGCACCGTATCCGTTAGTGAACCCACCACGGAGGTTGATGTCAGGATCCTGACCAGAATAATTAGTGGAAAGGAATAAGTTCCTTCCGGAAAGCGTAACATCGAGTCCTTTAATTCCCCATTTAGAGATTGACCGCTGAGGTACATGCCAGGTAAGATTTACGTCACGAAGGCGAATCCACCACAGATCTTTTTCAATATATAATTCAGGATACTGTATTGTTGCCCTGTACCATGGCTCACCTTTTATGACTGATATATTGTTAACTCCACCGTCGCTGTATTTTACACCTTTGAATACAAAGGGATCATAGCGGTCATCTGTGATTTCAGAGACACCGTTTGTTACCATCTGTGCATGAGCACTGTTGTAGATATCAAAGTCATACCGGGTATCGAAAAGGAATGAGAGCGTAAAACTTTTGTAATTGATTGTATTTCTAAAGCCAAGATTGAACAGCGGGTTGGGATCTCCTATCACAGCTTGCTGCGGGTCAATCATCGGAAATCCGTAGTTTGCATTGGGATTTCCATTTACGGTAGAACGATCGTCAACCACTACCTGACCGTTCTCATTCTTCAGTAATTGCGTTCCATAAAAAACACTGAATGCTTCGCCGGTAATAATGCTGGCCGTCACATTATTTGTATTCCATAAACCGATCTGACTCAAACCCTCGGCTAATTCCACTACCTCACTTCTGTTGTGAGAAAAATTCAACGTTGCATCCCAACTAAAACCAGCTTTTTTAACAGGTGTGGCGTTTAAAACAATTTCCACACCACGATTCTCGATTAAACCCGCATTTGTTACGTAACCGGAAAATCCTGTAGATGTAGGAATGCTGACCGGAAGAATCTGATCGCGGCTTTCGGTTTTATAAAATGTTGCTTCAAGCCCCAGCCTGTCTTTTAGAAACCATATATCAGCACCCGCTTCATAGGCAGTAATGGTTTCCGGCTTAAGATTGGGATCCACCACGCTGTTATCATAGCTAAATCCCGACAATCCGCGGAAAGGAAAATCAAACTGCTGACCCTGAACAGAACCGCTGATTCGGGTTGTTGAGTAATATGTATCCAGTGAATAAGGAGAAGTGTCATTACCAACCTGAGCTACAGAGCCTCTTAACTTTAAATAACTAATAGCATTACCCTGGTAATTTAATGCTTCTGTGAGCACTACACCTGCATTTAACGATGGATAGAAAAATGAATTGCGCCCGGAGGGTAAAGTGGAGGTCCATTCATTGCGACCGCTTAATCCAACAAATAGCCAGTCCTTAAAGTTAGCTTGTATATCGCCATAAACAGCTACCAGTTTTTTCTTTATGGTTGATTGATCTACCGTTATTGAGGAGGCATTACTAATATTATAAAAATCAGGGATGCTGAGATTATTTCCCCTTGTTACATTATTGTATCGGTAATAATCAAAAAAGTTATGACCAGCTATTACTTTCAAATTAAGATCAGATGTAATTTGTCTATTTGCAGTAAGGTAAAGATCGGTATTAATATCCCTGCGTGTGAACGTATAGTCTGCCACCACACCGGCAGGAAATGCAATAGACCCTTTACTGAAAGCGGCTTTTCTGTTCTCGGAAGAGAAATCTGTTCCTACACGAAAAGTAGCACTAAGCCAATCTAAAATATCATAGCCGGTCTCTTGTACAACGACAAAACGATCAATATCATCATAGTGAGGATTATTGTTTAATGACCAGTAGGGGTTATCAAAGCCACGATTACCACCGGGGTATGCGCGTTGCGTACCATCTTCGAATTGATAGGCGCGAGTGTCATTTGCAGGATCATTCGTTCCATTGGAATTATCAAAATTCAGCGGCGTATTTATGAGTCCACGCATAACACCTGACGGAGCGCCACCAGGAAGCATGCGGTTATTTGATCCTGTGTTAAAATAATTGACCGATGCAGAAAAGAAAAGCTTTTCAGTCGCCTGGAACGATGCCCCTATACGTACTGAGTTTTTGAAGAAATCCGTTGTTGGTACAATTCCCTGCTGATAGAGTCGCCCGGCAGAAAAGTAATACGTTGTTTTTTCTGATCCGCCCGATACACTTAAGTGATTATCCCACGTATAACCATTCCTGAAAAACTTATCGATGTTATTATACCGGTTAACCGGAATGCCATTGGAAGCAGGATTACTTTGGCCAACAATTGTTCCATTCTCATCCCATTTGCTGGGAAGGCTGCTATAAGTAAGCGTATCTAAACGTGGGCCCCATGCGTCTTCCGAACCATTCTGACCCGGAATGACATAGTTACCATTGATCCCCTGGGCGAAACGTTTTTGTGTAGGTTGAAGCTGTCTTAATAAAGTCTCTACACTGTATGAAGTTGAAAATGTAATTACAGGCTTATCACCCCTGGACCCTTTCCTCGTATTCACTATTACAGCACCATTGGCTGCCCGTATACCATACAAAGATGCAGCAGTGGGGCCTTTCAAAACCGTTATGCTTTCTATATCATTAGCATTCAAATCAATTGCCCGATTGGATTGGTTCACAATCTGATTTTCATTTTGTAATGCCAAACCAATATTGGAGTTATCGATTGGCATTCCATCAAGAACGAACAAAGGAGAATTTTCACCCAGAATAGAAGTACTTCCACGAACACGAATAGTTGCCGATCCACCTGGTTGCCCGCTGCTATTATTGATTTGCACACCTGCAACTTTTCCACTTATAGCAGAAACTATATTCGGTTCACGGGTATCGGTTATTTCAGCGGCTTTGATGGTTTGTACGGAGTAGTTAATTGCTTTTCTTTTGTTTTCAATACCGACGGCAGTAACTACTACTTCCGATAGCAATTGTCTCGATTCAAGATTTATATTGAGCTCAGGAAGAAGCTCGTAGATTTCAACTTCCCTGGATTGATACCCTGTATAACTTACCACAATAGTGACTGGTAGCTCTTGCTTAAATTCGAGCGAATAATCTCCGTTAACATCCGCGACTGTTCCTCCGCTTAAACCTTTGACCTGAACCACCGCGCCAATAAGCGGTTCGTTAGTAACTTCATCAGCAATCTTCCCCTTTACTATTTGCTGCCCCTGGCTTGTCAGGTGAAATATGGTGGGTATGATAAAGATGAACGATTTGATAAAATCTATTCTGTAAATAAAATTCATACTTAATTTTAAAATGATCCGGTTAAATTTTTAGGCGGCCAGCGGAATGCACCGTCTGTTCAAAGATTTCCACCAAAAAATCTTTTGAACCGGTGCATCCGGAAGCCATGTGAAGTGATGTTTTTCACTTCTTTATTTTATCTGTCAATGAGATCAGCAACAAAGAATCTTTCGTTGCCTCCTGAGCACTAACAACAACAGCGTGTCGAAAAGTAAATAGGGTGAAGCATGCACCACCTTCTGCTTAGGGAGTTCGTAATGATTTTCATAGTCGCATTAATAAAATTTTATAGTTCCAAATTTTTCATTGGCAGGTATTAGCACCTTGTCTGGTGGGAACAGGTTGCTAGAGGTTCACAGAGCCTGAACTCTCCCCTCTTCTTCTATAAAATCAATCTTGGTGGGAATTGATTTGTCTTTAAATCTGCGTCAAATGTAAAAAGTTTTTTTTATAAACCAATAAATTCTATAGATTTTATAGACTTTATTAACAGTAACTTCATTGTCAATTAAACAAACATAATTATTGCGGTTTCTGCCCGCTCCTCATCGCTTGTAAGACAATCATTTCATGTTGCAAAAAATCATTGCTGCTTAAAAAGCCTTTGAAAGAAAAGGCGGTATTGAAAAATCTATTTAATTGTCTCAGGATGTTTTGATTCCATGCGAAGCTTATGGGTATTGAAAACGTGCGTGTAGGGATCAACGCTCTTCGTCAAGAAAACACTTCCTCCTATTATACTGTGATGCCCAATTATGGTAGCGCCACCCAGGATGGTAGACCTTGCGTAAATAACTACGTGATCCTCTACCGTTGGATGTCTTTTTTCTGCAGACCGTTCTTTATTTACCTGAAGAGCTCCTAAGGTTACACCCTGGTAAATACTTACAAACTTTCCAATGATAGCGGTGGCGCCAATAACTATTCCGGTAGCGTGATCAATAAAAAACGGTACACCAATGGAGGCGCTGGGATGGATATCTACGCCTGTCTGACCGTGTGCATGCTCACTAATGATTCGTGGTAAAATGGGTATGCCTAATTGAGATAAGCGGTTCGATATCCGGTACACCGCAATAGCGAAGAAACCCGGATAGGATACAATAACCTCATAAAGACTCGTAGCGGCAGGATCGCTTTCGTAAATATAATTAGCATCCAGGCGCAGGCTCTGATAGATATCTTCAAGCGAATCATAAAATTGTGTAACGACCAATTCAACATCAACAACCTTTGTATTCAAATAGCTCAAGAGTATGTTCTCCAGATCAGCCTGACTTTTCTTTAACAATCCCTGATAGAGGGAAACCTTGTTTAACTGGTGATTCGGGAACAGGAAGTCAAGCAGGTTATGCAACCACGAAATAGCATCTGTTGCACGCGGACTCGCCTCCCACTCGGCTTTGTGAGTCTTGTGCAAAAGATCAATAAAATAATCTCTTTTTAGATTTGACATGAAAGATTCCTTTAATTCTCAGCGAGTGATATCAACTTTAAATACGGTACTGCCTCAGGTTATACAATGCTTTTACCAACGCATCAATGTCTTCACAGGTATTGTAAAAAGCCAGGCTGGGACGAATGGTGGATTCCACTCCAAATCTTCTCAGAATAGGTTGTGCACAATGATGACCCGACCGAACCGCTATGCCTTCCTGGTTAAGCAGCCCGCCCACATCTTCCGTCTTAAAACCATCCAGTATAAATGACAACACGCCGGCTTTCTCTGGCGCTGTACCGATCAGTCTTAAACCGGGAACATCTTTAAGCAGGTTGGTCGCATAGCCTAACAGCGCATGTTCGTATTGCTGAATAAAATCTATTCCTATCTTATTGACATAATCAATTGCAGCGCCTAGCCCCACCGCATCAGCAATATTTCCGGTACCGGCTTCGTAGCGTGACGGAGCTTGCTGATATGTTGTATGGTCAAACGTCACATCAGCAATCATATTACCTCCGCCCTGCCAAGGCTGCGTTTCATTCAACAATGCTTCCTTGCCATAGAGCACACCAATGCCTGTGGGACCAAATACTTTATGGCCGGAGAAAACATACCAGTCACAATCCAGGTAGCGAACATCGGCGCGCATATGAGAAACAGCCTGTGCGCCATCAACCAGTACTTTTGCTCCTGCCTGGTGCGCCATCTCTATAATTTTCTTTACCGGTGTAACGGTACCCAAAGCATTGGAAACCTGGGTAACAGAAACCAGCTTCGTTCTGGGTCCTAACAATTTGCTGTATTCATCCAATAAAATCTGACCATCATCATCAACTGGAATTACGCGCAATCTCAATGCTTTCTTTTGAGCCAATTGCTGCCAGGGTACAATGTTGGCGTGATGCTCCAGGTGACTGATAACGATTTCATCTCCCTGTTTTAAATTTTGATCACCCCAGCTTTGTGCTACCAGATTTATTGCTTCCGTGGATCCGCGGACAAATACAATTTCATTTGGAGAAGACGCATTCAGAAATCCCTGCACCTTTCCGCGAGCAGCCTCATAAGCATCCGTTGCCCGGGCCGCCAGCTCATGCGCTGCGCGATGAATGTTTGAATTTTCATGCTCATAAAAATAACTGAGACGCTCAATAACCTGCCGGGGTTTCTGCGTAGTGGCTGCGTTGTCCAGCCATACCAACGGCCTGCCATTTACTGACTGATGCAAAATGGGGAAGTCCTTCCTGACCTGGTTAACATCAAAAGGTGGCTTAAAATCCAAATGTTTTTTTGGAGAAAAAGAATTTGTTGAAATACCAGCAGTGGATGCAAAATTCTTTCCCGTTAAAAAATAGAAGAAGGGATCGACCCCAGGAGCAGCTATATCAAAGGGTAAATGATTACCCGGAAAATAACTTTGAACTGATTTTAGAATTTCTTTTAATTCGTTTTCATAAGGCAGTGCGCCTTCGAATAAACGCTGACCATTAAATAGCGGATCTTCAACTGCCGAAGAAGAATCTCCATTGGCTTTAGCATTCTTATCTTTCAAATGGAATGAACCCGGTGATTTACCACTCCCGGCTACTGAAGGCGGAATAAGACCCTTCCCGGCAAAATGCGGATCGGGTAAACTGGTAGGGGGATCTTTAACATTAAATTCAGCAGCATGTCCTGACGCTGATGGAGATGCTCCGCTTCCTGTTACCGACCTGGGAATATGGTGAGGAATTGAAGACTCGCCTGACCTGGTAAAATCACTTTCACTTTGACCTTGAAGAGGCAGTTGATTTTTTGGAAGCGCAGCAAAAAATTGATTGGCAAGGGCCGTTAATTCAGCTTCGTCCGGAAGCCGAAAGCCATGTTCAGTATTTGTACTCATGATACTTTCCTATTTCTACATCCTCCAAAACAGCAATAGCATCATCAACAAGTACAGCTAATGAGCAATACAGGGAAACCAGGTAAGAGGCAATAGCCTTATCGTTTATACCCATGAACCTTACCGATAATCCCGGTGACTGTTCACCCGGCAGGTTAGGCTGATATAAACCCACTACTCCCTGACGGCTTTCTCCGGTTCTGATCAATATTATTTTTGACTTTCCATCATCAATAGGAACCTTATTTGAAGGAATGAGTGGAATCCCGCGCCAGGTCAGGAATTGAGAACCAAAAAGTGAAACGGTAGGCGGTGGTACACCGCGGCGGGTACACTCTCTTCCAAAAGCCGCAATGGCTAACGGGTGAAGCAAAAAGAAGCCAGGCTCCTTCCACACTTTTGTTATCAACTCATCGAGATCATCCGGAGTTGGTGCGCCTTTTCTGGTTTTAATGCGTTGTGATTCTGCTATGCTATGCAAGAGCCCATACTCCTTATTATTAATCAGCTCACTCTCCTGCCTTTCTTTTATAGCTTCAATAGTAAGCCTGAGCTGTTCACTGATCTGATTGTAAGGTTTGCTGTACAAATCTGAAACGCGCGTATGTACATCCAACACCGTATTGACTACACTCAGATTATATTCTCTGGGGTTCTCCTCATAATCCACGAAAGTTTGAGGGAGCGCTCTTTCGTCCCTTCCAGAGCAATCAACCTCAACATTCTCTTCGTCTTTCACACGGTTCAATCGATAGACACCTGACTCTACCGGGATCCAATCCAATAAATGTGTCAACCACCGCGGTGATATTATTGACATTTGAGGAACTGTGCGGGTTGCAATTGCCAGTTGCCTTGCAGCAACATCACCTAATGCGGTTTGCTTTCTGTTTTGTTCAGCCATAGTTAGTTAGTGTTAGAAATTATGATAAGAGGTATTTTTTTACACGTTGTTCATACTTGCAGAAATAAAATGATGCTTTGCAAAATTTAAAATGTGCGAGGCCCCAGACGGGTTCGAACCGCCGTATAAGGTGTTGCAGACCTTTGCCTAACCACTCGACCACGGGGCCTTTAACTTTATGAGCTAAAATTATACTTTTTTCTATTAAATCTATAGATTTAATAGATTACATTGCCAAAAATAATTTTGGACATGAATAAGCTTGTATCTTATCTTATCATTCCGGCTATCGTCCTGTTCGTTAACCCTCCCGCGACGACATCCGCCCAAATTCAGCCAAAGCAGGATCACTCATTTATAATAGAGAATTATTACAAGGTAAAGTGGGGATATGCTGAGGAGTTCATTAAACTCTACAAAAAGAATCATTATCCCTTACTAAAAAAGGCATTGGAGAAAGGTGATATTCTAAAAATCACCGCAGAGAAACCACGGCTCCACAGCACCGAAGACGGACGCTGGGATTTCAAAGTGACACTGGTCTTCAAAGATGCTCAAACTGCGTTTGATGAAAATCTTACCGAACCTTATAAAAAACAACTTTATCCGGATCTTAAAAAGCTTGAAGAAGAAGAGCAGCATCGTTTTGAATTGCTGCTTGCGCATTGGGATCTGTTTATACAACCCGTCGACTTAACGAAATAAAATCCAGGCCTGAACTTTAAATTTATCATGAACATCAATCGTGCTTTTTACCAGACCAGTCAATTCCCAGAACTTCTAACTGCCGTTGCATCAAAGGATTTCCTTTTTATAAAAATCCCTATCCTTTTCTTCCTTTTCTCACTGATAACATCCTGTCAGCCGGAGAAGAGCAATGCCCTTTTGAAGGAAGGTATCTGGCGGGGTGAGTTCATCTTGTCCGGTGAGATTGCACCGGTCACCTTTGAAGTTTCTCTGGACAGTGCAAACGAGACTGCTATCGATTTTATAAATGGCGGGGAAAGAATCCGCTTCGGCGGAGCATCCATAAAAAATGATTCTTTACTCATTCCCTTTGATATTTTCGACAGCTATATAATTGCTTCCGTTGAGGATAACTATCTGACGGGCTATTATAAAAGAAATACAACAACAATTCCTTTTCATGCAGCTTGTGGAAAAGAATATCGATTCGAATTAACGTCTGCTGTTCCTGTTTCAAATATTTCCGGAACATGGAATGTGTCCCTGACCTCAGAAGGTTCTGACCCGGAAGAAACAGTGGGTGTGTTTGAACAACAAGAGAACAATCTTACCGGAACTATCATGACTGTGACCGGTGACTACCGGTTTTTTGATGGTAAAGCCGATGGTGAGAACATTTATCTGTCATCCTTTATTGGCTCATCTCCAAAGCTGATCAGGGCAAGGATACTGAATGATTCAACACTGGAAGGAACGTATTTCAGTGGTACGGCAAAATCAACGATCAAAGCGAAGCGAAATGCAAACGCAAAATTACCCGACCCCTATCAACTTACATACCTGAAAGATACGACGCAGTTACTGGACTTTACTTTTCCTGATCTGAATGGAAACACTGTATCTCTTCATGATAAAAAATATGAGGGAAAAGTAAAGATCATTACAATAACCGGAAGCTGGTGCCCAAATTGCCTGGATGAAGCAAGTTTCCTGGCCCCATGGTATGAAGAGAACAGGAACCGCGGAATTGAAATCATTGCACTCTCCTTTGAGCGTAAAGATGATTTTGCTTATGCGAAAGAAAAAATAGAATCATTCATCAGGCGTTTCAATATTCAGTATGATGTTCTTTTTGCCGGAAAGGCCGATAAAAAAGAAGCTGCTGCAAAATTACCACAACTGAACGCTGTACTTTCTTATCCAACCATAATTTTTGTTGATGCAAAAGGAAGAGTAAGAAAAATCCATACAGGCTTCAATGGTCCGGCAACAGGAAAATTCTATGACGAATTTATTCATGAGTTCAACACGATTGTGGACCTTCTCGTTGAGGAGAAAAATGAATCTGTTTAAATTTACCTTCAATTCTACTTTCACAAGTCAGGTTATATTCATAGTTAACTTTGCCACGAAAGCACAAAAGCACAAAAAGGCACGAAAGTTTTTTAGTGGTATTTAGTGTTTTTGTGGCAACTGTATCTGTTTAGAGTAAAGAAAAATCCATACAGGCTTCAATGGTCCGGCAACAGGAAAATTCTATGACGAATTTATTCATGAGTTCAACACGATTGTGAACCTTCTCCATGAGGAAAAAAATGAAGCTGTTTAAATTTGCTTTCAATTCTACTTTCACAAGTCAGGTTATATTCATAGTTGACTTTGCCACGAAAGCACAAAAGTTTTTTTAGTGGTATTTAGTGTTTTTGTGGCATGTACAGGTTTGAAGTCTGTCAAAGCAGAATTAATTTAAAATTGCAGAATCTGGCCGGCGTGACCTTTGGTATCTACTTTATCAATTATGTGTGTGATGATACCCTGCTCATCTATCAAAAAAGTTGTCCGGGCAGTGCCCATGTATTTCTTACCCTCTCTTTCTTTTTCTATCCACACACCATATTTCTGATTGATTGATTTGTCTGTATCAGCAACCAATGAAAAGGGCAAATTATATTTCTGTTGGAATTCCTTGTGCGAAGCTTCATCATCACTGCTGACACCCAACACAGTATAGCCGGCGGCAGTAAGATCACTTATATTATCCCTCAGGTTGCAGGCTTCCTCTGTGCATCCGGGGGTTTGATCTTTCGGATAAAAATAAAGAACAACTTTTTTTCCTTTGTAATCACTCAGGCTGATTTTCTTTCCATCCTGATCATTAGCCGTAAAGTCGGGGGCTTTGTCACCAACTTTTAATTTTGATTGTGCAGCGCTTGTCATTGAATAAATTATTAACAGGACAACAATTGATACTAAGGTCTTCATATCCGTATTTGATTTGAGTGTAATCGAAAAACACAATTAATTTCCGATTTATGTTGTTATCAACCAAACAAAACAGAAGCAATAATAAGCGTGATGAGGATATTAAAACCCTGTGCGATCAGGAAAGCATACAATGGCTTTTTATTATCCTGATTGAAAATATCAGAGAATCGTGTTTCCAATCCAATACTGGTAAACGCCAAAACAAACCATAACGTTTGAACACTTTTTAGACTCTCTTTTACACTGCCTATCGCTGATGAACTGAGGAAGAATGAAAAAAGAACTGAAGCTGCCATAAAGCCGATAACGAATTTTGGAAAGCGCTCCCATATCAAGCCCAATGTCGGTTTAGTCACAACGCCATTCTGATCGGCCTTACCTGTATAAGACCAGTAAATACTTATTGCAAATGCAGCAAGACCCAACAGAACATTCTGCGAAAACTTAACAATCGTGCTGATCTTCAAGGCTGTCTCTCCGACTAAAGTACCTGAAGCAACAACAGCCCCGGTAGTATCGATGCTTCCGCCAAGCCATGCACCGGTTACTTCCGGTGAAAAATTAAAATATTTTGCAATGATGGGCATGAATATCATCATGGGTATGGCAATGATGAGCACCAGGGAAATTACGTATGAAAGTTTTTTAGCGTCACCTTTAATAGCGCCGGCCGTTGCAATGGCAGCCGAAACGCCACAAATAGAAACCGCGCTGGCGATCATCATGGTAAGTTCTCCGTCAAGTTTAAATTTCCTGCAGAGCCAGTAGGCAAAGTACCAGACAGAAATAACCACCACCAGAGATTGAATCAAACCCAATGATCCTGCTTTCAGTATATCCGAAAAGATTATGCTTGTCCCCAGTAACACCAATCCCACCTTCACAAACAATTCCGTTGACAACGACAAACGGAACCACTCCGGTAACCTGAAAAGATTACTAATGAACAGACCAATTGAAAGGCTGAATATTACTGCTTCAAGGTTCAGACTTTTTACTGCGCTGTTCCCCGCAATAAGTATAGCAAGGCTCGTGAGTATATAAAGAATCGGAAATGAAAGTAAAAACGTTCGTATTGATTTTCCTGTCAAAATCACCCCCGCTAATCCAATGGCAAAAAAATAAATAAACTGTGCAAGAAAAGCTGACAGATTGCCAATCGTGAAAATATGACTGAATAATTCGCTGGCATTCTTCCAGGAAGTTTGAGGAACGGGAATGACAAACCATATCAGCGATATTAAAATTATGGTAAAGCCCAGTATAACCGAAGCCCAGTCTTCGTGAATATTGATTTTCAACTTTGACAATGCCAGCGAAGTCACTTTATCCATATCTCAATTTCAGATTTATATTTTTTTGTAAAATAGAGAATTGATCAACACAACGGTAATCATATTGTACAGAAAGTAAAGTTAGTGTTGTAATTAATTTGCAACATCCCATAACGTCATTGGCCATTGGTCACCTGGTAATGCACCTGCTAATGACAAGTTTCTTAAATTACTGAATGTACTGTTTATCCCAGCGCACGCCCTTAATCCCTGAAGGGTCCACCGCGCGATTGATCCCTTCAGGGAATAAAAGGGCTGCGATGGGTTTAGTTGTGAGTATAGGTATATTGTCATCTCAACTTTTTGTGCCGAAGGTTTTGAAACTGCTAATGACCAATGACTAATTCGATTATGTTCCAATAATTAAATAACCATTGTACTGGTTTCATGAGGAGTGTGGATTCCTCATACACTAAGGAATCCCTCCCCAATCAACCACCTAACCCCAAGTGGTTTCTTTATACATTCTGTACCTTTATCAAATCTTTATGTATTTTTTCTTTCTCACCCTAATCCGATTTATAATCAATCTTTCAAAAAGGATTTCAGATATTCATTGAATAATTCTCCCTGTTCGATCATAGGCAGGTGTCCGCATTCCTTCATGGTGTGTATTTCAGCATCAGGAAGCATATCCAGGAAATGATACGCCGTGTACAGAGGTGTTATCTTATCATCAATTCCCCAGAGCAACAAAACCGGAAAGCGAATGGCAGAAAGAAACGTACGAACATCATTCTGGCTGGTTGACCTGACCAGGTTTTCTATGACATATCGCCGCGAAGGTTGTTGAACGGTTTCAAACACCCTCGTAACAAGATTACCGGTCACCAATTCATCATTATAAAAGCCACTCTTAACTTTTTCTGAAACAAAATCATAGTCAATCTCATCAGCATCAAACCGGATATTATCCGACAAACCTGTACTTCCCGTCAACACTAAACTTTTCAAATTATGAGGATACTGATGCGCATACATCAAAGCAATCTGCCCACCTGCTTCATGACCCACAAGGGTGACATCATTAAGCTGATGCCATTCAAGAAACTCATGCAATACCTCAGCTATGTATTCAATGTTTACCTGCTGTACAGGAAGATCAAAAATCGGAAGACGTGGAATGACGATCCGGTACGTATCTTCCAACGCATGAATAACCGATCTCCACATGCTTATATTTCCAAATAGCCCATGCAATAAAATGACCGGTCTACCTATCCCCCTGTCGATGTATGCCTGGCTGTAAAACGGTTTTGATTTTCTTTCCATAACCCAGATAAGTTTAAACCGACGTTGAGGCGTGATTCCTTAGTGTAATAATTGAAAAACATTTGTGTGATTACCAAACAAGTAGAAGGAGTAACCATTGAGAATGACAATCATTATCCAGTTTAACCAATGCAAAACATGGCTTTTATTATCTCTATAGTAATTCTGAAATAGTACAAAAAAGCTAATGACAGATACGATAGATAGCCCAAGGTTATACGCTGTTGAAATGTACTTATTGAAATACCAGATCAATAAAGTCTGGGCGCCTAACAACAACAAGGGTGACAGGTAAATCAATTGTTGATGATCTGTATCAACCCTCTTTGCTGCATTTAATTCTTTAGATTCTTTTTCACGGGTATACAAATGGAACACCAAAATCAAAATGCTGATGGCGATTCCAGGCAAAATAATTTCGATTTTAATAGCCCTTGCAATATCAAACCCACTGAGACCAATGTAATACATTATCAATGTGAAGAGGCCCTGAGCAATGGAAGGAACTCCATAAGTTATAACAGGTCGAATACTCAGTTTGGTTACAAACTTCACCCACAGCCATGAAATCAAGGCATAGCTGAGAATAAGTGTAGCAAAAGTAAAGCTCACACGAACCGCAGCAAAAGCAATTGCTATCAATAATAAAGTAATTGAAATGAGAAACGACAGTTTCGCGTAGGTTAGATTTGATGTCGCTTCACGTTTGTTTTGTTTGTCGAAGAAGTTCACCAATCCATTAACCGCGCCGTATAAAAAAACGTGTACAGTGATCAAAACAATCAATGCTTTCCATTGATTAAGATTAGGAGACAATAATAAGCCTAACCAAAACACCGGAAGAATAGCAAGAGTGAATGGTATTTTAGAGGGGAACCAAAGTGATCGAAAGTACATGAGTGTTGAGTTATCTATTATTTTTTTTCATTGTTGTCCGACTAAAATGTAGCATTCGTTTCAATCCCTTGATTTTCTTGATTCCATAGTCTCTCTCCCTCGGAGAGAGGTAGGAGTGAGGCCAGATAAAGAAACATCAAGAAAAGCAAGGGATTACGTATGTGTTCTTTTTTAGTCGGACATTAGTTTTTTTTGATTAAGCACCGGCGTCCAGTTTGCTCACATTTTTAAAACCAGACGAGCCGGCACTTAACAAATATTAAGCAGCCTTCAGAAAAGCAGGCACCCATTTCTTGTACTTCTTGCTTCCCACAAGAGGAAGGAGATGGAGATAAAGCGGTGTTTTACTCAGCTCCGTTTTAGGTTCATACTTGCCTACTATCATAGGAATGTACATTACTCTTCTTCGGCTGGCCGCGCCCGTAAGAGGAGAAGGTGCAACGCGATGCCAGATTCTTCCATCATGAATCACCAGGTCTCCTGCTTTTGCTTCGACTAACACCTCATTCTCATCCGCATAATTATTCATGTAATACTTTTTCCTGAACAACAAATCCCAAACTCCCTGCTTATGCGTTCCGGGTAAAATCCGCAGTCCTCCTTTCTCTGCGGTGGAGTCATCGAGATAGAATCCAATATTCAGCATGGGTGCCACCTTTTTGCCATAAAAAATATCACGGGCGCTATCCGTATGCCATCCCATATGATAAAAGTTACTTCCTTCTGCGTTCACATAATGATTTAACACCACACCATCTTTTTCTTCAAGACCAATACGAGCGCCTTCCGGCATAAGCACTTTTAGTGCATCAAGGTTTTGGTGCGAAGCAAACCGGTGAACGGAGTCACTATGCTGATTAGTGAAAGCAAAACGTTGAACAATTGTTTTGCCGCGCTCATCAAGACCATACTTTATGGGTACTCCATTTACTTTTGAAACATTATTCTTAATCCACTGTGATTGCACGCCTTCAATGGAGTGAAGAATTTCGTTGACTGTTTCTTTCGACGAATAGGATTCAAAATGAATGAATCCATGTTGATGGAAAAAAGTTATTTGTTCTTTGGTAAGAGCTCCTTCAAATTTAAATTTCTGATACGTTTTCATTTGGTTATGGATAATATTTTTTAAAGTAGTAAGGTCTTTGGTTTGGCCTGTATTCTCATTCAGCGCCAACATCGAAACGAAAGCATTACAGCGATAAAAAATTTTGTTTGTTCCCTTTTCATAGTCCATTCGTTATTAAATAGCCAATTCAATTTCACGTACTTTCAGTGACCGCCTGTCGAGGAAATTCACTAATCGTACATACGGATCATAGCCCAATACATTGCGAACCTCGATGCCATAATCAGCATGCGCATTCACATCAAAGAAATAGATCTTGTTGTTTTGCTGGCTGGTTAAAAATTCCACACTGCCAACATCAATTTTGGCTCTCCTGACAATGGCTTCTACCGTTTTGATGATCTCATCAGCAGGTGTAAACACTTCCCGTTTTACTTCGATGGGCCACATATTTAATTCCTCACCGGTCACATAGATCTTCAATGCATGCTGAAATTTTCCATTGAGTGTTTCTGCGCGTACAATGTATCCGCCTTTTGGCGGTACAAATTCCTGGACCAATGCTGAGTTGTCCGGACCAAATTCAAATGTTCCATCAATGAGAGCTTCTTCCAGCTCGTCCTTCGAATCATATCGTTTAACCCGTCCGCGATTTCCGGAATTTGTTTTTGCCACGAGTGGAAACTGAAGATGGTTACCAGCAGTCAGTACGTGGTCAGGGTGATTGACAATGCGTGTTGCCGGAAAAGGAATCTTCAACGAAGCGAGAAGCTGCAGTTGCCTGGCTTTGGAACGTTCAATCGCAATGGCTTTTGATCCGTTGATCACATCCACGCCCAGCTCTTCCAGCAATGAAATATATTCCAGCCGGCTTGTAATGTTTCGATTATGATCGTTTTGATAATAGGATAAACTCATATCATTATAGACAAAATGATAAAGCTTAATCGTATTTGCAGGATCATAGAGATGATAAAGCGGATTGATTTTATGAAAAGCAATGCCTCTGCTTTCGAGTTCAGTAAATAAGGGATTAAACCATCGGGGATGTTCATAGATTACACCCAGAGGTCTTTCACGCTGAAGTATCATGTCTGAAAAATTTCAGTAATAAAAAATTTAGAATATGTTTATTAAGGCGTGAGGTGGGACACGCTTCTGTATTCTTCTTTAAAAGAAAAGGAAATCAACAACAACAATCACGAAACCCTGGCGAAACAAGGATGAGATCGCTGCGATCTTTGAATTGAAACAAGAATTTTTCTGTCTTCATAATTTCTCTGTTTTATATACCCTGATTTTTATGGGCAGGATTTGGCACTTATTCCCAAGGAAAGTTGCCAGAGGTTCCCGGAGCCTGTTCTCTCCCCTCTTCTTTATAAAATATGATTCAAAGGTAGAGAATAATTTTTTATAACCAATTATTTCTATAGAATTAATAGACTAAATTTACAGAAAAAGCATTTTGCTTTCGAAAAAGTTTCAATATGCCATTCATGCCCTGCACTACCTGGCTGAAAATGCCATGACCTGCCCTGTTTCTATCCTGGCTATTTCAAATGATAAGCGCATTCCTAAAAAATTTCTTGAAGGTATATTGCTCAACCTTCGGAAAGCACACATCATCGCCAGTAAAAAGGGAAAAGACGGAGGGTATTTTATGGTGAACAATCCTGAAGATATTAACCTGGCAGATATACTTCAGGCCACCGACCGGTTTCTCACTTTACTTCCGTGCATGGAAAAAAATTGTACGAAGACATGTACGAACTGTGAACCGGATAAACATTGCCACATCAGGTATTCATTTGAAGAAATTCAATGCGAACTGATTCAGGTACTGAGAAAAAAAACGCTGGCTGATATTATTCACGAAATGGTAACTGTCTCCAGCCAGGAATCATCCTTTAACCTGCATCATAAATAAATCGCAGGTACCACTTATGAAGTGGAAAGCTTGCCGTGATGATGAGCAGAAAAATTACAGACACCACAAAGAACTCCAGGCTATCAACATAATAACTGAAAAAAGAACAGAGCAATAATAGCCTTATGTATTCCAAATAACATATCCACCTGCGCTGTTCCAGCAAAGCGCCACAGTTTACTAACGTGATAAGAATTATTACAGAACCAAAAATTTTATCAGCGTACGTCAGTTGATGGAAGAGCAGTGTGATCAGAAATGTCCACACAATACTTATTACTAACTGGGCACACACATAAATCCGAAACCTGTAATTTGTGCTCACCTTGTTTTGATGCGGTAAATATTTTTTTTCAAGCTGCTTACGAATGTCCTGATCCAACTGTTCAGGTTTGCCAAAAAGAATACAAACCCGGTTATAAAAACCTTGTTTTCTTTTGCATGCCTCAATCATTTCTGCATAGTAATGGAAATGCTGCCACATAAAACTATAACTCTTCAATGGGTGCGTGAGTCCATAAATGGGCTTTTCCTTTTCTTCCTGGAATGTTCCAAATAATTTATCCCAGAATACAAACAGATCGCCATAGTTCTTATTCAGATATTTTTCATTGGAAGCATGATGCACACGATGATGAGAAGGTGTGATGAAAATATTTTCGAGCCATCCAAGCTTCCCAATTATTTCAGTGTGCGTGAAAAAAGAGTACGCACCGTGAACTACCAGCATGGTAATAACCATCGCAGGATGAAACCCTATCAGCGGCAAGATGCACCAGAAAATATTTCTCGCTAACGCCTGAAATGTAGTGATGCGGGCTGACACAGTATAATTAAATTCATCACTTTGATGATGAACGATATGAGCTGCCCAGAGAAAATTTATCTCATGACCTAAACGGTGATACCAATACCAAACCAGGTCGGTCACCAGGATGAGCAATACCCAAACGGTCCAGTGATTAGGAATATGAAAGAATCCGAATCGTTCATAAATAAAATAGAAAAGTCCGTAGAAGCTGGCAGAAATAAATAAATTAAGCAGTCTTTCAGCGACACCGATAGAAATGTTAGCCACGGAACTATCAAATCTGAAAACATCTTTTCCCTTTCTCTTCCGTGAAATGAAATACTCAAGTCCGACAAAAAGAAAAAAAGCAGGAAACACAAATGCGGCATAGAATGGCATAACGATAAAATCAAGTGTTGCGGGCGGGCGGAATAAAATGAATGCACACTGCTATCACAGAACTGTCAACTAAAAAATTCTCTGCATAATGTGATGGCAGGATATCCTGAAAAAAGAAATTAGAATCTGATTGCATGAAAATCCACTATTGTTAATGCGTAGCTATTGTCAAGCAATTGGTGGATTTGCTAAAGAGTCCCTTTACAGGGAAAAAGTCCGACAAAAATACAAACTTATTATATTTATCCTATGGGTTTACTAGATTTTAAATCTAATAGCTATCTTTGAGCTTGTTTCGGTTAATAATTGACGATGGCGTTCATCCTCTGAATATTTAACTGAATACCAAATGGAGTTTAGCGCATGACGAAAGGTCAACAATTTTTAAGGAATTTATATTTAGGCATTGCCATTTTCATTTTGAGTGTGGGATGTGGAAAGAGAAACAAGGAGAATGATTCAGTTAATCAGGCAGAGGGAACAATTTCCTTATCCGGTGCTTTTGCTTTGTATCCTTTAGCAAACAAGTGGGCGGAAGAATTCAAAAAAACTTATCCCAATATTCGATTCAATATTTCCGCAGGCGGCGCAGGTAAAGGTATGGCTGATGCATTGGCAAAGGCTGTTGATCTTGGCATGCTCTCACGCGAGATTAAAGATGAAGAAGTTGCTAAAGGTGCATGGTATATATCCGTGACGAAAGATGCTGTGATACCAACTATCAACACAAACAACCCTGTTCTGAAGGAGCTAAAACAACAAGGTCTTTCGCAGGAAGAGTTCAGAAAAATTTTCGTCACAGGAGAAATGAAAACATGGGGGGAAGCTGTGAATACCGGCGCCCGGGAAAACATAACCGTCTATACACGCTCGGATGCCGCCGGTGCAGCTGCTACATGGGCAAAGTATGTTGGCGGAAAAGAGCAGGATGAATTAAATGGCATTGGTGTATTTGGCGACCCCGGTCTTGCCGAAGCGGTTAAGAATGACAGAAATGGAATCGGGTATAACAATACCATCTTCGTTTACTCACTGGATAAAAAAATAAAATATCCCGGCATTGAGGTAGTGCCGATCGATGTTAATGGTGACAATCAGATTACCGAAGAAGAAATATATTACGACAGCCTTGATCAGCTCATTGAAGCCATCAGTGACGGAAGATTTCCTTCACCACCAGCACGCGAATTATATTTTGTTTCACAAGGAAAACCTGAGAATGAAATGGTGAAAACATTTTTACACTGGGTTCTTACTGAGGGGCAACAATTTGTAGTCGAGACAGGCTACATAAAATTATCAGAAGACAGAGTACATACAGAGCTGGAAAAACTGAAATAACCGAATGATACTATTCAGAAAAATAAAAGAATACAGCGCTGGCACATGGACGATCTTTTCGGTTTCACTTGTATTGCTGCTCCCTTTCTCCATAGCATTAGGTCTGGTGATTAAAGCATTTCCAATATTCAGTTACGACAGTATTACCAATCTTCTTTTCTCCTCTGCCTGGCGACCTTCTTCCGGACAGTTTGGATTTCTTCCCTTCCTGGTTAGTTCGCTGGTTGTAACCCTTATTGGGTTGGTGATCATGATCCCGTTAAGTCTGTTTCCCGCACTTTATCTCACGCAGTATGCATCAGGTCGTGTGCTGACCGTAATGCGTTCTGTGATTGACATACTGGCCGGTATACCTTCCGTTATTCACGGATTATGGGGTGTGCTGGTTGTTGTTCCATTAGTTTCAAAGTTCATAGCGCCTTTGTTTGGTGAAGTCTCCTCCGGGTACACTATTCTGGCCGGGGGTATAATTCTGGCCATATCAACGCTTCCCTTTGTATTACATATGTTACTCGAAGTTTTTCGAGCCATACCTATTGAATTAAAGGAAGTAACCTTATCACTGGGGGCTACCTATTGGGAAACTATCAAGAAAGTACTTTTAAAGAAAGCATTTCCCGGAATTATTGCAGCGTATGCCCTTGGCATTTCAAAAGCCTTCGGCGAAACCATTGCCGTGCTCATGGTCGTTGGAAATATTGTTCAGATTCCTAAGAGTGTTTTTGACGGAGGCTATCCTCTGCCGGCATTAATCGCCAACAATTATGGAGAAATGATGTCCATACCCATGTACGATTCAGCATTAATGTTTGCTGCATTAATACTATTCGTAGTGGTACTGGTGTTCAATATAATTTCGAGAGTAGTCATTCATCGCACAACAGTACATTGATGAAGAAGAGAAAAATTATAGAGGAAAGATTTTTCAAGTACCTGTTAGGTTTTTTCACCTATAGCCTGATCGCTATACTTTTCTTCATTGTATTTGAAATTGTAAAGAAAGGATTACCAGCTCTTTCGTGGGAAATGATTACCCAAGTTCCAAAAGGAGGATATTATTTCGGGAAAGAAGGTGGTATACTTAATGCGATCGTGGGTTCAATTTACCTTGCCCTTGGCGCCTCCTTAATTGCTGTAGCCATCAGCCTGCCCGTTGCTTTGTTTATCAATATTTCACTAATAAAATTTGAAAAACTTCAACATGCGATACGACTAATCCTTGATCTGTTGTGGGGTGTGCCTCCCATTGTTTATGGTGCCTTTGGTTTTTCCATTATGCTCTTCTTCGGATTGAAAGCTTCACTCATCGCCGGTATGCTTACCATTGCATTCCTGATTACTCCGGTAATGATTCGTGCCATGGATGAAGTTCTTCGTACCATTCCCATCGGGCTTCTTGAATCTACCCTATCACTAGGAACAACACGATTCGAAGTTGCTGTTATATTTTTCAGGCAGGCAGTGCCTGGCATAGCAACTGCATTTTTGCTTGGCTTTGCAAAAGGGATTGGTGATACCGCCGCCGTAATGTTTACGGCAGGATATACAGATTATGTTCCGGAGAGTCTTGCAGAACCGGCAGCTACTTTACCGCTGGCAATATTTTACCAATTGAGTTCACCGATTGAAGAAGTAAAAGCACGGGCTTATGCTTCTGCCGTTGTTCTTACTTTTGTCATTCTTGTTATCAGCGTTGTATCGCGTTATTTATCTTCTAAAGTTTCTAAACACACCGTGTCATGAGTTTTGTGTCTGATGTATTGCATGTGAATCTTAAGAAAGACGAACAAAAAGTTTCGAATGAATCCATCCTGGAAATTCGTAACCTGAATGTTTCTCATAACGATCACCATATTCTTAAGAACGTTAACCTCAATATTCCAAGAGGAAAGATCACAGCGTTTCTTGGTCCATCGGGTTGTGGTAAAACAACTTTGCTAAAATCCATCAATCGCCTTACAGACCTGCACAATGGTATGAAGGTTACAGGAAGCATTCGGTTGGGAGGTAAAGAAATTTTGAATGGTCACAATGATCTTCCAGATTTACGCCAGAAGATGGGATTACTTTCACAGCGTCCTTTTCCACTTCCGATGAGTATTTTTGACAATGTTGCCTTCGGAATAAAACTCCAGGGAATAAAAAACAAAACTGAGATTGCCCATAAAGTAGAATTTCACCTGAAGCAAGTTGCCCTGTGGGACGAAATAAAAGACAGATTGAAGACACCGGCAACAAAACTTTCCATTGGTCAACAACAACGTTTGTGCCTGGCCAGAGGATTGGCTGTAAATCCCGAAGTGATTCTTGCAGATGAACCAACATCAGCGCTGGATCCTATCTCAAGCCGGAAGATCGAAGAGCAATTCCATGAATTGAAAAAAAATTACACCATCATTCTGGTCACGCACATCTTGCGTCAAACGGTGCGGCTGGCTGACAATATTGTGTTCATGTATTTAGGTGAGGTGATAGAGCAGGGAACTCCTTATGATATCTTCCAAAATCCACAGAGCGGCATTTTGAAAAACTATTTGAGCGACGGACACTAAAGTCAATGGGTGAATGACAAATGAGTGAATAAAAGCTACCGATGTACCACTCAGCATTTGAATTGGTACATCGGTACACCGAATATCATACATTGTCAGAATCTATAGTTGAGCCTCAAGAGTACTCGAATTAAATAAGTGATTAGTTCTCCGACTTTCTCAGATACACCTTCCCAAACTTCGATTCAAAATCGTAGCGAGGTCCTGTACCTGGCTTGGCTGATATAACCGTTAAGCGATCATGATGGCGATCATCAGGCATTTTTCTATTGGAATCAAATTTCACATCAAGGTTAGTTAGAATTTCACCAAACTCTGTTCGGGCAACTAACTCTCCTGTGGTGCGCTCAGTTATTGAAGCATCAACGCCACCAAATTTGGAATTTACTTTTATAGGCGCTTGAAAATTCTTCACCTCCACCAGGCCAAACTTTGATTCAACAACAGTTTCCATTCCTTTTGGAACAAATATCTCCAGTGTAATTTCTTTTATAATCCCATTCGACATGTAGGCATACTGATGGCCATGGTCATCCAGGAATTTTTGAACTTCAGGATCGTTAACATCTTTTGCCTTAAAGAAATATTCGGTATCACCCTTCTTAATGATCAGGCAACGTGGAATATTCTCTTTGTCTTTAATATTTGATGTGACGGATACTTCTTTTCCTGATTCTTTAACTACCAATTCAAACGCATCGTCATTCTCCCCTCTATTGATACTCACTTCTCCTTTTATCAAAACTTCCTTTTGATCCCACGTTTGAATTTTTATCAACTCTGGCCATTCGAAATCCATTGTCAGCTTCTGCCCTGCCTGAACAGCGATTCTCTTTTCAATTTTTGTTTGTGCACCCGCTGATATGCTTAGTGAGAGTAGTGCGATAAATATTATTTTCAGTTTCATTTTTCGTTGATTTAGTTAGTGCCACACCCATCTGTTTGTGTACAGCATCTAAAATTCAGAATGTACTTAAAAAGGGAAGAGGGAAAGTGTTGTAGCTTTTATGCACTACTGTCATGTCAACAATAAAGTTTCATGTCTCCTACGCAGATGGATGAACCGTCAACTCAAATATGATATGACATGACACTACTTCATCCCTCTTACCTCCAAATCATTTTTTCCTCAGGTAGATATTACTATGTGTGGAGGTAAGTGAAATTTCTAATCCGCCGCCGTTCATCTTTCCATTCACTTTACCCGATCCATACGTTACCCATTTATCGTCTTTCTTCTCAATCTCCATTTTAATGGCAGGATCAACATAGACTTCGCCGTAAATAGTGCTCATAGTCAATGTAGCTTTTGTTGCCACTGGCAACGTGACATCTACTGGTCCATGAACGGAAGCAATAGATATCGGACTTTTTATACCGGCATTGAAATCCGCTTCTATTTCACCGTGAACGGTATTAATCGTCATAGGGCCAAACACATTTACCAGGTGAACGCTATTATGAACGGTTGACACTTCTATTTCACCTTCTACATTTTTAAATGTAACACCACTTCCGTAAGGTGAGGAATGTTTGAAAGAAACAATTACACCTTTTGGCACCATGATCTTTACGTCCGGACCGTCCATCTTCTTGAGTTGACGGACTTCAATGGTTGTGCCCTTGTCGACAACCGATAGACCGAAGCCTGTGTTGTCTTCAAGTCCCATACTACTTACCGCTTTGAGGCCTTCTGCCCTGCTGTCTTTCTCTTTAGAAAAATTCTGCGCAGAGAATATAATTTCGTTTCCACTATGACCTTCAACGGTAACGTTGTTCACTTCGACAATTTCCAACCTTCCGGAACTTTTCGCCAATTTAAATTCCTGAGCAAATGCACCATGAGTAAAAAAGATGGTTGCCACAAAAAAACAAATGGTCTTTATTGACATTGAGATACTATTCTTCATACAATTTTTATTAAAAACATTTAGATTAATTATTTATTCTATCGCGATTCGTTTTATGTGAGTTTAAAAATACCTGCATACGCTTCATCTTTTACCGCAGGCAGTACTTTATCATCCTTTATCATTTGCTGCAATGATTCCACAGCGCCTTTCTCTTTCATCTGCACCATTAATTGTATTAATGCTATCTGCACGCCAGGATCTGTCTGGATGGATAAGGAAGCAATCAACGCTGCGCGAACCTTGCTTTCATCCCGAAACTTGCTAAGCGCTTCAATGGCTGACAGCCGCACGTTACTATTCTTATCTTCGTTCATTACCCTGATTAGTGCGTCAACAATTTCATGATCGGTTTCTTTAACTTCGTAAGCAGCCTGAACACCTAATATCCGCTGGCTGGCCGACTGATCATTGTTCAACCTGGACATCACAAGTTGCTTGGTCATTTCCAGTTCTCGTTTCATTGCTTCCAAATCATCCTGATTATTTTGCTGATGACTGATCCAATAACCAATACCACCACCAATAACAATCAAAGCAACAGCTGCTGCTACTCTGTAATACCACGGAACAATGGAGATTGCCCTACCCTTGTTTTGCTGATCAATCTCGCTTTGCAGCTTTGAATGAAATTGGCTGGATACTTTTCCTGATGGTTGCAGCTCGTTCGCTCCATTCATAGCTTGCATCACTACGCTTAGCTGGTTGTAAAGCTTTTGCGCGTCCTTGTTTTCGCGCAAGATTTCTTCTACTACTTTCCGATTGTCATCATCAAGATGATTATCGATGTAGTCGATCAGTAAGCTTTCGAGTTTATCTTTTTCCATCATTCGATCTTTTCCATTTCAAAATAATGCTCTCTCAATTTCTGAATAGCCCGGTGTACTTTCACTTTAACATTTCCCACCGTCATATCCATTATATTCGCTACTTCTTCATACTTCAGTTGTTGAAAACGGGTAAGCATTAAAAGTTCCCGTTGTTCATCATTCAACTTAGCCATCGACTGATGAAGCAATTTTTCCCGTTCAAGTTGTTCTTGCTCCTCCTGGCTATTGGCTATTTGTCCACTTAATCGCTCCACATCTATAAAATCCGATCGTTTATTTTTTTCTTTTTGATAATGATCTGAAAAAACATTTCTCGCCACCTGGTATATCCACGATTGAAATTTATTTCCTTCACGATAGCTGTTTCGGTATTTGATCATTCGCAAGAAAACATTTTGCGTAAGGTCCTCCGCGATATCACGATCCATTGCCATTCGTGCAAGGAAATTGAACACCGGTTTCTGATGCCGTTCAAATAGCAAGGAAGCCTGTTGAAGATCACCATTTTTCACGGCCTCCATGATCATCTCGTCGGACATCAGACTCGTCGTTTTTGTCAATTTTCGTGTTAGTTACCGGGAGGTTAAGGAAAGGTTACAGGAAGTTACCGCAGATTTTTACTGATTTTATGATTCCGCTCATTAAATCTCATAATCGGGAGGGTAGTGGAAGATCAATAAAAAAAGGAAGCATCTTTTCAGAAGCCTCCCTTTTTAAGTTTAGGTTAATAATGACTCAAGAAATATAGTCACAGACAGGTATTTTGTCCATGAAAGCATCAACATTAATTCCTAAACCGTTTGCAACTCCTCATTACAAGGTTTGCATCAGCGCTGAAAAAAGTAAATTGTAAGAAAAAGCATCAGAATACAATGAGTAACAAAAAAGTAATAGAGAAATACCTGGAGGGCTTTAACACCACCGATCATGCAAAAATTTTATCCTGCCTCACGGATGATGTAATTTGGGACATGCCAGGTTTTTTTTACCTGACAGGCAAAGAACAATTTGACAAAGAAATTGAAAACGATGCATTTGAAGGTCGCCCCATTATTACCATTATAAGATTAGTTGAAGAAGGCAACATCGTTGTTGCAGAAGGCGCCGTGAAAAGCAAAATGAAAAACGGAGGATTACTGGATGCGGTCTTTTGTGATGTCTTTCATTTTGAAAATGATAAGATAAAACAGTTGACTACGTATCTGATGCATAGGAAGCAGCCATGATTTTTCCAGAATACTAATTGGATATTTTTAACAAATAAAAAATGAATTTCACATTAACCAAATCATTGGAAATTCTTGAAAGGACACCTGACGTTCTCAATTCATTACTGCAAAATCTCTCCTACGACTGGACTTCAAACAACGAAGGAGGAGAAACGTGGAGCGCATATGATATTGTCGGGCATCTTATTCACGGTGAAAAAACAGACTGGATTCCAAGAGCTGAGATCATTCTATCGGGCAAACCTGATAAATCATTTGAACGTTTTGATCGCTTTGCTCAATTTAAAGAAAGCAAGGGAAAATCTTTAACCGTTCTTTTAGATGAATTTAAAAGGTTGCGCAAAAAGAATCTCGCGTATCTCCGCTCAAAAAAACTAACTGACAAAAACCTGGAAGAAAAAGGTAACCATCCTGATTTCGGAGAAGTTACGCTTTCGCAACTTCTCTCTACCTGGGTGGTGCACGACCTTAATCACATTGCACAAATCGCGCGCGTGATGGCCAAACAATATAAAGAAGAAGTCGGGCCATGGATAAAATACCTGGGTATACTAAAAGTGTAAAGAGTTGTTGATGATATTACTCTCACTCAAACGCTTCCAACTCCCAGACTTAATCCCCTCTCCATTTTTCTAAGAGGGGCACTCCAAACTTTCAAATTGCAGAAACGAGGATGGGGTGAACCTGCCGGCAAAGGCATAGCCTAAGATTTTCCAATCACCATCACCTGCTCCTTATCATCTTTAAAATATCGTATTTCCCCCGTACGCACTGCATCCTGGGACTGAAGTGAAAACTGTGATGATATTCTTGTGAGAAAATTTCCAAAGGCTTTTACGTGATGAGGAAAACACCAGATATCCTCCATTTTCTCAAACGCAGTTTTAATAACGGGATGGTGCGCCTGAAGCGTTGTGTGATCTATAGCACGCGCTAACAATGATGCTCCCTGACGAAATGCCTTCCAGCGCAAATCGGTTTGAGGATTTGCGTTGGCAGCATAAGCAAAGGCTTTGAAATTGATAAAGTCGTTAGGTTTGTAATTGAACTCTTCGTGTGCCAAATCTTTATCCACCTTTTTAAGGTGAGCAAGAGCTATCTGATGTGGCTGAACAGAACCTGTCTCCACGTATTCTTTCCAAATAGGACCATACGCTAATGCCCGCTTTTCGGGATCTGTCCGTATCGAATACGAAGACCAATAAGGAAGCGCTGCACCCAACGACAGGTAAAAGAGATCATCCAAAACATGTGTTGTGCCGCCCATCGCGATGATCATCATTTCGAAAAGTGAAGACGGGTAAGTATTGTGAACAATATATTGCAACCGCCTTGACTTCTTTAGTACTTCATCAAGTTCAGCATCTAAGGAAAAGAATTGTCCTTCGTTGATAACATTCCATAAGCGACACAAATCCAGAAATTCAATGAGTCTTTCATTTCTGTACCTGCCTTCATCATAGACGTAACTAAGATACAAGCTGTAGTCAAACTCATTGGCGACAGGAACAGTATGATTGGAAACCGCGGGCATGCCTGCATTGAAATCTACCCGCCACCCCTGACCTTCATTACCAGCCCTTCCTGTAAATGAACGTTTGCCGTCATAACTTATTTGAATACCTTTTTCGGTCTGGCGGCTTGTCATTTTAAGCGCTACTTTATTCTGGTCGCTGGCAGCCCATTTGCCAAAGCCGATGGAAAATCCCCATGTACGTTCCCGGTTTTTTATCACAACACTAAGGAACGTAACATCAGCCAGTATACCTGACGTTGGATTGGCTGTTGTAAACTCAATAAGGTTACGCACATTGGCCTTCACGATATCCGGAAGAAATTTATCAATTCCTTCCGCATTCAGGGTCGCTGAAAACACATCTTCCTTTTCCGTTACCCGCAGGTATTCATACGAAAACCCTGCCTTCACTTTTGATGCAACTGCTTCTTCTATTCTTGTCCTGTATTTCTTCTTGAGATCGCCAATCTCTTGCTTGAGTTTTGAAAGAATATCGTCCTCCTTCCATCCAAGACGGTCGGCTATCTTTATAAGAATTTCTTTGTCACCTTTGGTTAATGAACCAACAGCTTTGTCTGCAATATTTTCCAATTTGCTGTAGCCTACCTGCAAAAGATCTTCCAGGATGGCATCTAAATGACTTGTAATAACACCAGGATTTTCAATGGAGATACCTATGCTAACAGATGCTCCGGTATTCCATGTACTGGATTGATTTCGCTTCATTCTCAACCAATACTTATCGCTGCCCTTCTTTATAATCTGTGTACGGAATGCATCACTAACCTGGATCGTCGTCTTGATAGAAGCTTCTGCACCAAATTTTATACGGATCAATTCAGAGGCATCGAGCAGTCGTGAAAGGGAGGTGAAGCCAGTAGACCAAACGTCAGCCCACGAAAGCGTAATACCCGCTGTAAGTTTACCACCAAATTCCAATCCTACTCCCTCATTGACAGCGAGGTTTTTGATATGATCTTTTGAAAATATGGTTTTGAGCGATGCCAGGTCTGCAACAATGGATTCCTGTAAGTCATCGGTTGCTTTATGAATGCGGTACACATAAGACTTTAGTCCGGCAGCAACATCCATTTCAAAGCCTACAGATTTAATATCAAGCCCGGACTTCAACTTGATATTGCATAACGCAGTGTATTTCAACCAGGCCGAGGCCGGCTCGAAAGGAATTAGTGCATCCGGTTTTTTTCCAAACACTTCGGAGGGATCCTGGTCGCCTTCGGCATTAAACAGGCTTGCCTCCAATTGTGCGTCTACGCTAAAGGTGTAGTTTACTTTGCTGATGGCGTCACTGATAAGCTCGGGCTTATCCAGCGAAACAGGTTCCAGATCAATGGGAAGAGTAGGGTCATTCAATTTGCTCATGGTGAAGAAATTTTAAGATCACTACCTTATTTCAGGTAGGCAGTTGTACGTCATTCTGAAATTAGGGAAAAGGCAACGACAGGCCAAGAATATACCGTTTGTGCATAAGCAGTGGAGGGAATTCGAAGCGCGTCACTGTCCCACGACACCAAACGTATTTGTCACTGTCCCACGACACCAAACGTATTTTGAAAAACTAAACTACAAATTTAGACTGAGCCTCGCCATTGATTATGCATTTTGTTGGTAGCTGTAGGGCCCTTCTCCACACTTCATTCGTAGCAGTGTCTTTAGTCCCCCGTTAATGTTACACGTCTTTTTATCATTCAGTCGTGCGGTGGGGCATTTTTCATTGACGTCATTGTCCACTTACACTGAACCAAGCACACTTATTGACAGGCTTTGGTTGGGGGCTGCATATGCGGTCAGGCAATGTGTGTGCGATTTAGGTGTTTTCATTTTGTCGGTTCCTTACCATTCCTCATTTTCAATGTTGCTCATTTCAATTTTTGTAGATAGCATGAAGTATTGTTTAAAAACCACAAGACTATCTTTAATGCTCTCATAATCCTGATGGTCTTTTAATTCATCATCTATGATTTCAAAAACTTTATAGTTGGCAATTACAAAACATTTCCTCATGGCTCTGGTGATGGCTACATTCAATCGATTTGGACTATAGAAAAAATCCAAACGTCTCATTGATTCCAGAGGATGAGAGTTTGATAAACTGTAGATGATATAGTTTTTTTCTTGACCCTGCATGCTGTCAACCGTATCCACAAAAAGATTTTTGAAATGTTCATTGGTCATTCTTGGGTATCTTCTCTTTAGTTCTTTTCTAATTTCTCTTACTTGTGCTCTGTAAGGCGACATTATCCCTATTTCACTAAGCTTTGCACCATTTTTTGAAAGGTCAAAAACAATTTCGGAGACAACTTTTGCTTCATGAGGCGAATAACTAATTCCATCAAATACATTATGTAACAACAATATATGCGGTTCATTATTCAAAACGTTTGAATAATATTTGCATTCATATTTTCTATTGTCCTCATTGGTCGAGTCACTTGAAAACAAAAGGTTGTTATAAAATAATGCATTTGGAATTTTAATAAGCGATTTGTTGAGTCGGTATGAGGTATTTAAGAGGTTGATTTCATTGGGGTAAAGTCGTGCTAATCTGCTAAAAACAGATTCTGCAAACATCTCATTATTCGAACCTTTTGGAATAATTGGGTCAAGTTGTTTGTGGTCGCCAACAAAAATATATTTCCCTGTCCTACACATTGCTGCTATTGATAAAGGGATACTCAATTGAGATGCTTCGTCAATGATACATACATCAAATTCCCAACCGTCAAGTCTCTTACCGGCTGGGTAGCATAGCGAATAGGCTGTTGCTCCAATTGCTATACCCGTTTGGCTGTAATTCGGATTATTTGAATAGCTAGAATATGTTAATCGTGCTTTTTTAAGCACAAATTGATTCTCGTGAATTTCTTTGTTCTGTGCTCTCTCACCAATCTTGATTAGTTTACTTGCATCCTTGACTTTTGATGAGATGGCATTTAAGCAGTTATTGATGGCGGTATGGGTCGGAGCTGTAATGAATACTTTTAAGCCACAATCAATTAAGTGTTTTGCAATATTTCCAATAGTTTCTGTTTTGCCTGTCCCTGGAGGCCCTTGAATAATACAAAAATCACTTGCATTTATGGCCTTTAGGTAGGCCGTGTTTTGGGAATCATTTAGATAGCCAATTCGTAGAGAATGGTCTTGAAAGCTATTTCTGGTTCTTCCGTTTAAAAAACTATCAATTTTACGAAGCGTTGCGCTATTGTCAATTAATATTTTGGCAGCAGTTAGTAGAAGTTTTGTTCCAATGTCAGTATTGACTGCATCTATTTCCCAATTGTTATTTGGATAGCCATTGCTGTTTATGTAGCAAGAGCTTACATTAAAGTCATTTGGTTTGAGGATGAAGTTTTCCGTACTATCCTCTTCTATTTCCATTTCGAACCTAAAATTTCCATTACTCAGAATTACAGAATTACCTTCTTTGAATTTCGATATGTTGTTGTCGCAAAAGATTTTGGCAGCATTGATATATTTCTCCGGTGCGGGCAAAGGCTGACACCAGTTATTAGGCAAACCGTCATAAAATTCAAACTCGACCTTCAAATTTGTCATAGTAATCCCCTTAGCAACTCTTTCATCCAAAGGTTGACTCATTTGCTCTTCAAAGTCTTCTAAATTTTTAAGTCGTTCAATTTCAATTGCGGCTTGGAATTCACTTAATACTTCCATATCAAACTTTTACCTTTAATGAGTTTAGGATTATTTGAGTTTCCTTCTTCAATTGAGGTACTGTTACCACATGATACTTGTCATATCTTTCATGCAGCACAATCAACTGCATCGATGATATTTTTATTGAATACTCGTTCTCAACTATATGTTTGTAAATATTCTGTTGGAGACAATATCTGTAGTAACTAGAGTTATTAAGTTCTGTCAGTCCACTAATTTGTACTTGGAAGCCACGTTTGTCTGGTTCCCCACTTCCATTAATTACTAATTTTTTACTGCGCTTCCAATCTAGCATCACATATTCGTCCTTGTTATTCTTTTTAAAAAGACAGTCAATCGTTCCAGCTGCATTATACTTGTCAGAGAAAATCATTTTTTCTGCATCGAAGAATATTAGATTTCTTGGTCTTATCTCTTTCTCAAAAAAATCAAGAAACAATCCAAACTCTTTTGAATCTGAATCGAACTCCTTTCCCTTCAAATAGCTTTCAATTTGGTTATGCAGGTATGTCCCCCTTTCTGCAGCTTCATCTCGCATTAAAAGGTATTCATCCATTACATCATCTTCTGATCTGTTTTCTTCTTCCGCCTTTCTTTCGATGTATCTCATCAAATCAAAAGGAAAAAAGCGTTCAATCAGTGTGGTCACCGAAATATATTCAGCATTACCTGTTTCATCTTTTGGGTGAAGGTATTTGTGCGATTCTTCATCGAATGCAATACTGCTATTCCAATTATCAAATTGGAATATTTTAGTTCTTTCAATTACCCTCTCAATGCTTTCATTTTCCGCGGTATTAATTTGGATTTCCCTGTAGCTATGTTGCTTTTGAAACCTTTCTATGCCAAGGTATTTTTCTCTGTAATAGAATTTCTGCCATTGAATGCACCGATTGTAATCCCATTGTTTTTCCTTTTCACATTTGGAATCGCTTGTAAAAGCTTGATTGTAAATTGAGTTAAGGACATTTTTTATATGCTCAATGCACTCGTTCACTTGACAATGGACCTGTTTCTCCGTGAACCTTATTACAATCCATCCGCTCTCTGTAAAAAATAAATCCCTGATATTGTCTTGCTTAACTTCATCTTCAGGATTTATATAATGAGTTGGGTATCTATAATAACCATCATATGGTTCGTCAATTTCAATATCGATATAGAGGTTTAAGTTCCTATCAAACAGAACAATGTCTGGTTCATATGGCTTATTAAAATATGGGATTACCATATGAACATTGTCCGCAATTTCAATACCTGTTAAATGCTCTTTAAGTTGATTGTAGAAATCATTCTCCTTGTACCCCTTTTGATTAGAACGCCCTGCTCGGGGAAGCTTTAGGCTTGAGTTTCGTTTGGGCATTTTCACAACAGGATATTGGTATTGGTCATCCTGTATAAAATGATTATTAGGGTTAAATAAAATTCTCAAGTCATCTGTTTGCTCCTGATTTGGCTCCGACTTAATTATTTGTTTTATGAATTCTTTAGGTGTTTCTTCTAACTCTTGGCGTTGTCCCTTTTTTTCTCTAAGGAGTTGAAACTCCTTTTTAACCCATTCAATTTCGATTTCCTCTTTCGGATTCTCGATATTCTTTTCTAAAGGTTCGTCAACAGTTGGTTGGGTTTTCTTGTTGTTGGCCTCCTTTAACTGTCTTTTTGATAGTTTATGTTTCGCCCAGTCTTTTTTTATTTCTGTGAAGAACTCACTCTTTTTTTCTTTAGTTAACTCAGCAGGTGATTTAACGCCATAAAGTCTCATCTTCTCTAAGAAGAAGGCTCTATACTCTTTCTGTAGTTCGGATAGCTTTCTCTCGTTCATGAGACCTTGTCGTTCTTGGAATTCATTGTTTATAAAAATAGACTAAATCTGTGAATAGTTGAGCGGGGGGATTTGGCTCTTGCCATAGCTTTGGTGTCGCGATGGGCTTGTGCGGCTATGGCATGTGCCAAATGCGCGGGGCAAGTCGAAGCACAATCTTCTTAAAAATACGAAGGGTCGGCTGTATTAATTTTTTAGTCTGTCCTTGTTTTAATTTTCTCAAGCCCAAGTTATCTACAAAGCCTTTCACTTGTCCACGTGGGAAATCTTTGTTAGAAAATTGTCGTCCGTTTTTTTAACACAAATTTGTCCAGGCCCTATTGCTACCAACTAACGTATTTAAACAACCCATCAGGTTGGACGAAGAGAAATTTGTTATCTTGATTTCTTCGAAGAATTGCAGGTTTATTAATCGTTTAGTGATTTAGTGCTACTTAGTTCATTCAAAAATCTATGATACAAACGAAAAAATGGCAGTAAGCAAATGGCAATAGGCAATTTTGCCTACTGCGATTGCCCTATTGCCTACTTTTCAACATTGGTTAATATCTGTTGATAGAATGTTTTATATTAGTAAATGATGCTCTCATTAATAGGATCGTTTCTTCTGCATCAATTTTTTAAGGCCCGGCGAAAAGAAGACTGTACATTCTCTAACCAGTCTATGGATACTTGAATCCGGATGACCAATAAGTACCTTATTAAATTGAACCATTGGTGAGTAGTAAGGAAAATAAAAACACTCATGAAATCTGTTGGCACAATGATCAGCAATGGCAATAAGTTCCGCTGCCACGCGTCAGGATGTTTTTGTCCTGTTTCTGTAGTCTGGGTTGACATATGCTTTTATGATAGGCGTGGCAGAAAGTAAACCGTAGTTTTATAGAATTTTACTATTACGAGTACCTTAAAACAATTGGTATATTGTATTTCGTTACATTAATTGAAGGAAATGGAAATAGAATTTAACACCGATTATGCGCTACGCATTCTGATTTCATTTGCTGTCGGATCGATCATTGGTTTTGAAAGAGAATACAGAAGCAAAGCTGCCGGATTGCGTACCATGATTATGATATGTCTGGGTTCAACCATATTTACGATTGTCTCACTTATAATCGACCCCGACTCCCAGGATCGTATTGCTGCAACCATTGTTACGGGTGTCGGCTTTCTTGGCGCTGGAATTATTTTTAAAGATGGATTGAGTGTAACGGGCTTAACCACGGCTTCAACCGTATGGATTGCCTCTGCGTTAGGAATGGTCATTGGCGTGGGTGAATATTTTGTCGCCTTCTTCAGCTTACTGGTTGTACTTATAGTATTGGTTCTTATGGAACGCGTTCAGCTTTTGATTGAACAATTGCACCAGGTTCGTTCTTATAAAATCAGTATTAAAACTACAGACGCGTTTATCACATCCATGGAAAATGAATTAACGAAAAGAAAAATTGCGTTTAGAAGAAAACGAGACTTAAAACAAAGGAATTTTTATCTGTTGATATACGATGTATCCGGCAATGAAAAGAAACTGGATGCGTTCAATGACTTTCTTAAATCCAATTCCCAGGTTGAATGGTTTCAATACTAATGTTGATGACGGGTCAATCCATCTACAATCAAAAATTGAGCAACGATATACGTTAGCATTATCCAGAAGCCGCCGTTAACAAGCGGTGAAATAAATTTGTTGATGGCCAGCAAAGAATCAGAAATCATAAATAAGCACGCGCCGGTAAATACCATCCAAAAACTTGCCGGTGAAGTTCGGCCAACCCTGAAGAGCGCATTTAAAACCATTACTACCAACACCAGTGCATACATAAAAACTGGAATCAGAAGTTTGCCAAGATGGGGATACAATATGACTAGCAATCCCGCTCCACATAATACAATGGGAAATGAATATCTTATCCTTCGAATACCCTGAAGTTCGCTTTCATTATCATTCCGATGCTGTCTGTATGCCCGTATATAAAAGAGATGAGCAAGAAGGAACGATCCCAATCCCAACATAAAATACAATTCTCCCTGTAACAGGAGAAATGTATCACCCAAAAAAGATAGTATCATGGCCGCAAGAACCAGTTTGGAAACTTTGCTTTCACTGGCCACTATATAATACGCGACCAGCAAAGTCATTATGAGCGGCTTTAATACAAGGTTTAAACGATGAAGTTCTGAAAGCTGGGAAAATAATTCCCCTGTGCTAACAACAATAAAAAGAATGAGTAAAATCTTTTTCACACGCTTATTCTTTTGGCGGGTCGTAAAGAAATAAGAAAAATAAAAGCAAGGACAGAAAGTAAGCTACAGGTTAAAAATGTTTTTGCAAAGTTCAACGGGTTGTTATCAAAAATAAAAGCCGCTATAAAAGCTCCCGATCCTATACCCAGTTCCAACGATATATACAAACTGCCCAAACCTCTGCCTTTATGGTTTTCATCACTAAGATCAACGGCCCATGCCAGTAAGGTTGGCGATGTCATGCCATGCCCAAGTCCATAGATCGTCATCCCGATCATCAAATCTGCTGGCGAATCTGAAAAACCAATCCAGGCCATGGCAATGGCTACAATAACAGTTGAAATTTTCAAAACATTTCTTCTTCCGTATCGATCGGAAGCCTTACCGGCAAGTAGCCGCACAGCAAGAGAAGCGATTGTAAAAAAACTAAACAATAAACCTTTGTTTCGAATGCCGGTATGATCACCAAAATCAGGAATGATAGTGAGCATAGCACCGTAAGCAAATGCAGTAAGTGTCATTATTAGACAAGGTATCCACACGCCAAAATCAAACAGGTCATGCCAATTTACTTTTAGCATGGTTACAGAAAATTTATTTCGCACCGGAAGTGTTTCTTTAACCCCTTTCAAAATTATTACAGAGAGTATGGCAAATAAAGAAGAGCAATAAAACAAAAAATTAATTGAGAAATGATTGGCGATAGCACCTCCTATCGCAGGACCGGCAGCCATACCTACAGTTCCTGCTGTTCCCAGTAGCCCCATAGCTTCACCACGCCGCTCAGGGGGAATCACATCAGACAAATAGGCACTTTGTCCGGTGGGTGTAAAACCCGTTGAGAAGCCATGTACTAAGCGAATAAATAGAAAACCGGCGACAGAAGAAAGTAACGGATACAAGAACCCACAGATAAAGCAAACTGTTGAGCCAAAAACAATAACAGGAACTCTTCCATATTTATCAGCAAGTTTCCCGCTGAAAGGGCGTGAGATCATTGCTGTGAGTGTAAAGAGAGAAATGATCAATCCTTTGTATTCAGCTCCACCCAAACTTGTCAAATAGGCTGGTAGTTCAGGAATGATCATATTAAAACTCGCAAAGAACAGAAGCGAACTTATGCAGAGTAACCAGAATTGTGTGTTATAGACTTTCTTAGCCGATGATTGACTGATCATACTTGCTGGGCCTTTTCCTGTGCCCCAAGCAGGTAAGCTTTAATGTAATCATCCAGATCACCATCCAATACATTTTGTGCGTCCGTTCGTTCAACGCCGGTTCGCGCATCTTTCACAAGCTTGTAAGGATGCAATACGTAATTTCTGATTTGTGAACCAAAGTCGATCTTCATCTTACCGGCTTCAATTTTATCACGCTCAACATTTCTCTTCTCCATCTCCAGTTGATAGAGTTTGGATTTCAGCATTTGCATGGCGCGTTCACGGTTGGCATGTTGTGAACGTTCAACCTGGCATACAATTACTATACCGGTAGGCTTATGTGTAAGTTGAACTTTCGTTTCTACTTTATTTACATTTTGCCCGCCTGCACCCCCGGAACGTGACGTCTGAATTTCAATATCAGCGGCATTCACTTCAATCTCAATCGAGTCATCAACTTTGGGGTAAACAAAAACGGAAGCAAAAGATGTATGTCTTCGCTGGTTGGAATCAAAAGGTGAAATTCGTACAAGGCGATGAACGCCTATTTCAGATTTTAATTTACCATAGGCAAAAGGACCATCGATCTCAAGCGTTGCTGATTTAATACCAGCTACATCCCCGGCCTGGTAATCAATCTGTGAAACCTTATAGGCGTTTTTCTCACCCCACATGATGTACATGCGATTGAGCATGTCAGCCCAATCCTGGCTTTCTGTTCCACCTGCTCCCGGGTTGATTTCAACGACTGCGCTGAGCTGATCTTCTTCACGACTCAGCATCTTTTTAAATTCCAGTTCTTCTACTGCCGTTGATGCTTTCCTGAATTCATTATCAAGTTCATCTTCACCTACATCCCCGGCTTCGTGAAATTCGTTCAGCACTTCAAGGTCCTCAATTGATTTGTTGACCATTTCGAATGCATCCGTCCAAACCTTCTTTCCACGAAGGTCTTTTAACATGGCTTCAGCTTGCTTTGGATTATTCCAGAAATCGGCTTGTTGAGTGATCAGCTCCTCATCTTTTACTTCTACTATCTTACGATCGTAGTCAAAGATACCTCCTTAAAGCGCTAACACGAGCTTTTAAATCTTTCAATTGTTCCGTTGTCATGATGCTAAATTTTGGCGCAATATACTTTTAATATTTAATAGCTCCATTGGCTCATCGTGGAATAAAAGGCGAAACATATCCTTTTGGCCGGTTATCTAAATAAAAAGGGGAACCTTCCTTTACCATTAACAATCTCGTTCTTCCTTTCACCCGTACATATTTTTTCTTTATTAACATCATTGGTAATCCAACCGCCACCATGGCAACGGAAGCAGTCGTCACACTTTCGTTAAGCTCTGCTTCATTGCCGTGAACAACTACATTATTTAACTGATCAATCAAAAAATATCCTGCTCCACCAATAACCAATGCAACGCCTAACCGATTAAAAAAGGTGACCTTTTTGAAATAAATCCTGTCGATCATATGATATGGGACTGTATCGAGATGCGTGACTACTGCCGTATCAGAAAGATTGTTGACATAGGTTGTTCTTACCTGTTTTGCGTTTTTCAGCCTGTATACAAAGTCTTCCCCTGGATTTAAGCGAAGCAAGACCTGCTCATTCTTTAATAATACGAGTTGCGCTTGCGCAAACCCTCCATGACTTAAGCCGATCATAAAAAGAAACACCACAAAACCGTGCGTTAGCGACATATTGAAGTAATTTGATGCGGGTTAAACGTAAATCATTTTAAACTTTATTAAGGCCCACCGTGTCATAAAAATCTAAAGACTATTTGTTATTTTAGAAATCTGAAAAATTTTCAGTTAAAGATCTGGCCAACTATTTGCACCAAATAACAATAGAAACATTAACATATGAAATGAGCATAAAGAGAACTATACCCAACGGGATGTTAATTGCAGTGTCTGTTTTTGGGGCTCCTCTCAATATGCGAATTCCATATGTCCTTAAAAAATCAATTTATTAACATATGAAATACTCAGGCCCCTTCATCAACCATGAAATGGAAAAATGAACCCCAGGTATTTTATCTTTCTAATGAAAATTAAAGTTTATAAAAGATGAATTATTGGCTGCTTAAAACCGAACCCGATACTTACTCCTGGGACGACTTGACAAAAGACAAAAAAACAACCTGGGACGGTGTCAGAAATTTTCAGGCACGCAGCAACATTAAAGCGATGAAAAAAGATGATGTTGTATTTATTTACCATACCGGCGAAGAAAAGGCTATCATTGGACTTGCTGCGATAACGAAAGAACATTTTCCTGATCCCAAGGATAAGGAATGGGCTGCTATTGAAGTTACACCCAAACAGAAATTAAAAAATCCTGTTTCGCTGGCACAAATAAAGGCGGACAAGCGTTTATCCGATATGGTATTGGTACGTGCTGCACGTCTTTCCGTACAACCGGTAACAAAAAAAGAGTTTGAAATTGTGTTGGATTTAAGTGAACATAAATAACATGCAGATTCCAGGTCGCATTTTTGGTATCCTATCCGTTCTCGTTGTAACTGCTCTTTATACAACCACCTCAGCACAGGTATCTCAAACAGCGCGCTTCGAGGAGAAATTCAAATACTCGGATGGAATTTTCTCACTTATCCCGATGAAAAGTGAAGGTATCCTGTTGATTCGTGACAAAGAAAAATATGAAAGCGGAAAAAAAATATGGCAGGCCATAGTTCTTGACACTGACCTGAAAGAAAAGAAAAGAATCGAGTTTAGCGCCGACACCAGAAACAAGATGATTGGCTATGAATATTATCAGGGCCAGATGTACCTTCTTTACAGGCAAGGTGAAAATGAAAAAAGTGACCTCGAAGTAGTTGAGATAAATTTAAATAGCTTTGAAACATCACGATACACCATCAAGACAGAACTGCCACTGCGTCTTACACACTTCAGCAAAGTCGGTTCAAGTGTTGTGCTTGGGGGATATGTTTCAAAGGAGCCAAGCATTATCTTATATAATCTGAAGGAAAAAAATATTAAAGTGCTTCCCGGATTCTTTCAGAGCGACACAGAGTTGGTTGATTTAAGGGTGAATGAGAATAATACTTTCAACGTTGTACTTGTTGATCGTGCCCTTCGGGAAGAACGCAAAGTTGTTTTTCAGACGTATAACGAGAATGGCACAATGCTACTTGAAGACAAAGTAAGTATTGATGGCAAATTAACTTTACAAACGGGAATTACCAGCCTGCTCCAACGCGAAGACCTGATGTTACTTGGCACATGGGGTGCAGGTAACTCCAAACAATCCAATGGCTTTTACGCAATGGTTGTTGATCCTTTCAGTGACCAAAAAATTCAATATGTTTCTTTTGGAGAACTAACGCACTACCTGGACTATCAGAAAGAAGGCAAAGCAAAACGTATCCAGGAAAATACGAAAGAAGTTGTTCGTACAGGTGGTGTTCCGAACTATGTCAACTATGTTATGCCCTATCGCGTAGTTGAGTACGATAAAGGTTTTCTGCTTTTCGCAGAAGTGTACAGTCCCTCGTCATCATTCTCAAATTATGCAAGTCCTTATGGGCCCTACTCTTATAATCCCTACTACTCACCCTATGGTTGGTATTACCCTGGTTTTGGACGCTTGTATTCACGTCCTTATTCCTACGGTTACAATTCACGCTCGGTAGATGACATAAAAACCTATGAATCGGTACTGGTTTCCTTTGATGCAAACGGAAAGGTACAGTGGGATTACAGTCTCCCACTTGATGAGATAAAACAATCCAGTCTGGAGCAGGTCAGTGATTTTAACCTGGTAAATAATCAAATTGTATTTGTCTATAAAAAAGAATCAAATATTAAAGTCAAGATAGTTTCCCTGGATAATAATGATAGTGAAGAGGTGACGGAGAAAGTTAAAACTAATTCCCTGCAAGACGAGATACGTTCAGAAAAAAATGGAGAAGGAGGAACCGTGCATTGGTATGAAAATGCCTTTTATGTTTGGGGATATCAAACGATACGAAATAATACCGCGCAAGAAAAAGTTCGAGATGTTTTCTACATCAACAAGGTTGAGGTTAAGTAGTCGACTGAAATGGATATTGGGGTCAATTATTTTAGTCCACTCCTTACATGCCCAGGTTCAGCAGCCCCGCCGTTTTGAAGTTGCTTTAAAAGATAATGAACCGACTTATGAAGTTACAGGAGGCGAAGAGGGACTTTTCTTACATCGTCACCTGATAATACCAGAAAGCGGTTTAATAGATCTGATCCGTATTGATACTGCGTTTAGCATTACCTGGCAGGGTACAATAGTGGTCGATAAAAATCTTGTTTCCGTCGGAAGAAAAGTTGAAAAAGAATATGCCTATTTTCTTCTCCGATATAATAATTCTAAAAACTTTGAGCTATTCCAGGTGAATCAAAGCAGTGGAAACTACAGCCAGTACAGCATCAAAAGTTTTATTCGTTTTAATCCTACAGAATTTCAGGTTACTAACGATGCGGTTCTCATTGGAGGTTATTTTAACAGAGTTCCTCTTGTTCTTTATTTCAGTCTGACAACCCTTCAATCAAAGGTTCTCCCTGGGATTTTTAATGAAGAAGGTGAACTCACACAAATTAAAACGTATGATAACGGCACGTTTCAATTATTGATCAGTGCTTATAATATTGAAAAACAAAGAACGCTATGGATCAAGAGTTACATGGCTGATGGAACCCTGATTGAAAATTACGCTCTTAAACCTGAAGGAAATAAAAGTTTAATTTTTGGGCGATCTATCAAAACATTTAACGACATGCAAATTGTTGCCGGCGTTTATGGTAACCGCTATGGAGAATACTCGCGTGGCCTCTTCATTGCCACCATTGACCCCAATGGCATTCAGCAACTGCGCTATTACAATTATGGCGATCTGAAAAATTTCTTCAACTACATGAAAGCAAAGCGAACCAACCGTATAATGGAGCGCATTGAAAGAAGAAAAGTAAAAGGAAAAAAAACAAAGTTCAATTATCGATTTCTCGTTCATGAAGTAGTTAACAATGACAACCAGTATTTATTATTAGGGGAAGCTTTTTATCCGCAATATAAATCCATAAGCAGATCAACCTATGGAGGCTTCTTCAGTCCATACAATATTGCCTCATCATCAATGGTCCGTGGCGATCAGGTTTTTGACGGGTACCGTTACACGCACGCAGTCATAATAGGTTTTGATAAGGATGGTGAACTTCTCTGGGACAATAGTTTCGAAATCAATGACATTAAAACATATACCCTTGAGCAATATGTAAAGCTGGAGATGAAGGATGACAAAATTGTTTTATTGTATTTATTTGAAAATGAAATCCGCACGAAAATTATCCAGGGAGATAGGGTTTTGGAAGGAAAATCTGTTGATCCAATCCGTACGCTTTATGAAGACGATCTGGTTGCAAAAGATGGAAAAGAACCCCGAAGGCTTGACTATTGGTACGATGAATATTTCTATGCTTACGGAACTCAGAATATTTTAAATATTAACCAGCCTCTGCCGAAGAGACGCGTTTTCTTCATCAACAAAGTTGGTTACGGAGAGGGAACTCCACAACCCTAACCCGATCTATTTGCATGTGAGTCAACTGGATTAAAACTACCCTGTTATTTTTTAAGATTTAGGCAGTATTAATCCCAATAACTTATTAACGAATAACGATTATTAATCGTTTAGTGATTCAGTGCCACTTAGTTCATTCAAAAATCTATGATACAAACGAAAAAAATGGCAGTAAGCAAATGGCAATAGGCAATTTTGCCTACTGCGATTGCCTATTGCCTACTTTTCAACATTGGTTAATATCCGTTGATAAAATGTTTTATATTAGTAAATGATGCTCTCATTAATAACTTATTTATATTTGCCATCGTGACTTTACGAAAGAAACTCATCCTCGACTCGGACCTTCTTGACATTACCATCAACCGCCTTTGCCAGCAATTAATTGAAAATCACAACGATTTTTCCGAGACGGTAATTCTTGGAATGCAACCCAGGGGAATTTTCCTGGCCGAAGAGATTCATAGAAAACTGGAATCAGGAACTAAAAAAACAATTCCCTTTGGTTATTTGGATACAACGTTTTTCCGTGACGATTTTAGAAGAAGAGAAATACCGATAAAGGCAAGTGAGACCCGCGTGCCTTTTGTAATAGAAGGGAAAAAAGTGGTATTGGTTGATGACGTTTTGTTTACCGGCCGAACCATTCGTGCCGCATTGGATGCCATGATTGCCTTTGGCCGCCCTGCTAAAGTTGAATTACTTGTTCTCATTGACAGAAAGTATAATCGTGATTTGCCGATCGCTGCAGATTATATCGGTAAAGTTGTAAATACTCTTCCATCGCAAAGAGTGTTGGTTGAATTACAAGCTCAGGGCCATAAACAAAATAAAATCTGGTTGATAAATAAGCTTTGAACCTATGTCTAAACTAAGTCAAAAACATCTGCTCGGCATCAAAGACCTTACAGAAAAAGACATAGAGCTTATTTTTGAAACCGCTGATAATTTCAAGGAAGTTATAAACCGGCCCATAAAAAAAGTTCCATCGTTAAGAGATGTAACCATCGCCAACATATTTTTCGAAAACTCCACACGCACACGCTTATCATTTGAACTGGCCGAGAAAAGGCTCTCCGCAGACGTTGTAAACTTTTCAGCTTCTACAAGCTCTGTCAAGAAAGGAGAAACACTTTTAGATACCGTTAATAACATCCTGGCCATGAAAGTTGACATGGTCGTAATGCGGCATTCAAGTGTTGGTGCGCCACATTTTCTGGCCCGCCACATTAATGCCAACATTGTCAACGCCGGTGATGGTACACATGAACACCCCACACAAGCTTTGCTTGATACATTCTCCATTCGTGAAAAACTCGGTGGTGTTGCCGGAAAAAAAGTAGCTATCATTGGAGACATTCTTCATTCACGCGTTGCATTATCAAATATTTTCGCTTTGAAAAAACTTGGCGCCGAAGTAATGGTTTGCGGACCACCTACACTTCTGCCGAAATTCATCGGCGAGCTCGGCGTTACGGTTGAGTTTGATGTTACCAAAGCCCTTCAATGGTGTGATGTTGCAAATGTATTACGCATTCAGTTAGAGCGCCAGCAAATAAAATACTTCCCTTCCTTACGTGAATATTCGCTCTACTATGGAATTAACAAACGACTTCTTGACAGTCTGAAAAAGCAAATTGTAATTATGCATCCCGGGCCGATAAACCGTGGCGTGGAACTAAGCAGCGATGTTGCAGACTCGCAGCATTCCATTATACTTGATCAAGTGGAAAATGGTCTTGCCGTGCGCATGGCTGTTCTTTATTTGCTGGCAGGTGTTGCAGGGAAAGCGTAAAACTCACTTAAAAAAAACGGAACTTACCTTTAGCTATTCTACGTTTAAGCATTACGTATTTTGCTAACTTGCAAGGGCAACGCTAATTATCATTTCAATGATTTATAATTCAATAATCGAAACGATTGGAAATACACCTTTAATCAGGCTCAATAAATTGAACCGCGGAATAAAAGGAACGCTTCTCGCAAAGGTTGAATATTTTAATCCTGGCAATTCGATGAAAGACCGGATGGCTATTAAAATGGTGGAGGATGCAGAAAAAGCGGGACTGTTAAAACCTGGCGGAACAATCATTGAAGGAACTTCCGGAAATACCGGAATGGGCCTTGCACTCGCTGCTGTCGCAAAGGGCTACAAGTGCATTTTCACAATGGCCGACAAACAATCACAAGAGAAAATAAATATTTTAAAAGCTGTCGGTGCAGAGGTTGTTGTTTGTCCAACCAATGTAGACCCGGATGATCCACGATCTTATTATTCTATTGCACGAAAATTAAATAAAGAAATTCCAAATTCTTTTTATCCCAATCAATACGATAATCTTTCCAATACTGCAGCCCACTATGAAACGACAGGGCCAGAAATATGGAAGCAAACTGAAGGGAAGATCACTCATTATGTAGCTACAGTCGGAACGGGTGGTTCCATGTGCGGAACAGCAAGATTTTTGAAAGAGCAGAACCCATCGATTATTGCTGTTGGTATTGATACCTATGGCTCTGTCTTCAAGAAATACAAAGAGACAGGGCTATTTGATGAAAATGAAATCTATCCTTACTTGACAGAAGGCTTTGGTGAAGACATCTTACCAAAAAATGTTGACTTCGAAATCATTGACAAATTCATAAAAGTTACAGATAAGGACGGTGCAATAATGACCCGTAAATTGGCTAAGGAAGAAGGTCTTTTTGTCGGATGGTCTAGTGGCTCCGCTTTACACGGAGCATTGGAATATGCACAGGAAAATCTAAAGGATGGAGATGTTATGGTTATCCTCCTTCCGGACCATGGCACACGCTATCTGGCAAAAGTTTACAATGATCAATGGATGAAGGATCACGGTTTCCTTGATATTAGAACCTTTGATACAGCCCGCGACATTATCGCTTCAAAAAATGGAAGCAATAGCTTGTTTACCGTTTCAAAAAATTCACAAGTAAGCGAAGCTATTCTTATTCTTAACAGAGAAGGAATTGACCAGATACCGGTTACTGACAACGGACAGTTTGTGGGTAGTATAAGTTCTGCAAGCCTGCTTGAAAAAATTATTCTTGATCCGCAGCTTCAGAACAAAAAAGTGGGAGAAGTGATGGACAAGCCTATGGTGTTCGTAGCTCCTGACAGCACATTGGATGTATTGTCATCTCTTGTTAACCGGGAAAATAAAGCTGTCCTTGTTCGCGACGAGGGAGAACGCGTCCACATAATAACACAACACGATATTCTAAAAGCAATGTCAACCTAGTGTCGTGTCAACAATAAAGTTTCATGTCTCCTACGCAGCCCCTAGCCCCTAAAGGGGGATTCCTGCGCGCTGTTTCCCCGCCAGCTGGCGGGCTAGGGGCAAGCGATGGATGAACCATCAACTCAAATATGACATGATACTAAGGACAGCAGAATTTAATTTTCAAGAATCTCTATTTCTACCCGCACATTCTCCTGGGCACGCGTGCTCATCTTTTCAAAGATAGGTTTTTTACCTCCCCAGGCTTTTACCTGCATGCGATTTGATTCTACACCTTCACTTGTCAGGTATTCACGGATAACGTCAGCGCGTTCAAGAGATAATTTTTTTGCCGATCCATATCCTTCTTTAGTGTCATTAAGGGAGAAGTAATTCTTGCTTGCGCCCATTGAAATAATTTTGCCGGGAGCACCACCATTGGTATGTCCGTGAATTTTGATTTTATATTTTGGATTTTCCTTTAGCATCTCCACGAGACTATTCACTTCGAAGCGAGACTCCGGGCGCATTACACCAGCATCTTTGTAGAAGTAAACATTATACATAATGGCAATGTCTCCTTTTTGCAGTCTCACTAATTCAAAAGGAACTACAATATTGTTGTCAGAATCTTTTGTTATTCCTTCTCCTTCCGGGTTCTTATAATTTATATCCCGTTGAACTTTACGATATCCAAAAGTATTGCATACCAGGGATATTCCACCTGAGTTATTATTTGGTGAACTGATCCGCACGGGTTCATTTCCTTTGTAAGACGCTAACTTACGTGCCCTGTCAAGATCGATTACATCAACATCGCCTTCTACCTTATTTCCATCTGCGGCCCGATATAAGTTAAATATGAAGTTCATACCCAACGTAGCATCAGCAACTGGTTTCTCTTCCACTGAAGTTGTTTCAGTTGGCAATAATGAGCTGGACTCTTCCGGAACAGTTTCAAATTTTTGTTCTGTGTCAGGATTGATATCGCTAACCCCGCTACTTTCAGGTTCTCCGCCAAACACCCACGCATCTTTAAATTCTGTTTCATCGCGAAGACGTTGTGCTTCGCGTATGGCCTGGCTTCGGTCATCGGTACCAAGAACATATACATAATAAAGATTTCGGTTACCAACCATTTCAAATTGTGCATCATACTTCATTCCCTTTGCATGAGATGTGAAGTTGATGGCATTACGATGCACGGCAAAAGCGCCGATAACAACGATATAATTTGATTTTTTGGAACCCAATTGTCGTTGTTGGGCCTTGGAATAAGTAAGACTTGAGGAGCACAAAACTAAAACCATGCTCACCAGTGCAAAAAATTTGAGAGTTCTCATAGCACTAAGTTAAGTGTGACCAGCTAATTACACCATCAAATATAGAAAAGGAATTGAATTATTTCAACTTAATTCGTTCCCTGACAGGGTGTTACATTTCGGACAGGACTTTAAAGGGTCGTTCGAGCACCTCCCCTTCATTGTCAACCAGGGTGAGGAGATGATTTCCCTGCCCGGATCTAATTGCCATTTGATGTTTCCTGTGGGTTGTTCCTACGAATAAACCATCCACATGCCAGTATACAACAGAATTTGGATCGCGATGCGCTAACTCAAATATTGAGCTCCCTACACTTCCATCAAGTTCTTTAGGAATAAAGATTTTAGAATCAACTTTTGGATAAATCAACTCCATTCTGGCAATACTGTACGGAGCTTTACAATCCTGACGAAATGGAGGAAGGGTTTTATACGATATATTTTTTGATCGGAAATAATATTCCTGAATGGGAGGAAGTACAAACCAATTTACATCCTGCATGGAAGTAATCGACTGACAATTACTGTTCACCCTGAATTTTAAATCTTGTGAAAGATGAACTCTCTTATGGTAACGACATGGCAAAGTATGCAAGCCACTTTTCACAATCCAGGTGGTATCCGTTTCATTACAAAACTCAGATAAGCGCATTCCACTTTTTGAACAAACAACGACTTCTCTCATTTCCAGCTTAGGTCTTTCAAACCAGCGATTGCTCTGCAGAAGTGAAAAAATATCAAACATTACGGGAGCTGCGGCATCTGTACCGGTCAGTCCAGGTCTTCCTTCACCATCAGCATTTCCCACCCATACACCAACAACGTAATCAGGCGTTACACCAATAGCCCATGCGTCACGATGACCAAAACTGGTTCCGGTTTTCCAGGCAATCTTTTTTGAACTGCTGAAATAGCGCCAACCAGATTCCTCACCTGGCCTGTATACTTCTTTTAAAACGGTAAATGTTTGAAAGATCGATGCGGCGCTGAGCCATGAATTTTCTTCAATATAACCTTTGTCTTTTTTCTGATTCGGTATAAAAGCAGGGGCAAAGTAATCTTGTTTATTGTACTTGTTTTTTCCGGGATGTTCAAAATAATGATTGAGCGTACGAGCCATCGAGGCATACATTCCTGTAAGCTCCCACAACGTTCCTTCCGCTCCACCCAAAATAAGGGAGAGTCCGTAGTGATCGGGAGATTTTGTAAGGGTTGTCATTCCCATGTGTTTCAACAGCGAGTGAAACTTTTCATATCGATAATCTTTCAGGAGATAAACAGCAGGCACATTTAAAGATCGAATCAATGCGGCGCTCGCATGAACTGCTCCGTCATAGTCATGTGAAAAATTTTGTGGCGCAAATCCTGAAACTATGGTTGGAACATCCGGCAATAAGGTTCTAGGCAAGATCTTACCTTCATCAAGCATAGCAGCAAATAAAAATGGCTTTAATATGCTTCCTGTACTGCGAGGCGCTGTAATGATATCGACATCACCGCCATGATGATTTTGAGAAATTTCAACGTTTCCAACATAAGCCAATACCTCCCCCGTTTCAACATCAAGCACTACGGCCGCAGCGTTATGAATTTGATTACTCTGCAATCGCTCGTGATGATCCTGAATAATCTGCTCGACACGCGATTGCAAATTCAGGTCAACCGTTGTTTTCAGTTTTGTCCCGGCATGCCCTTCTTTTGAAGCACGCATTAATAAATGACGGGCATGACGCGGTAAGGATTTAGGTGCTTCGGGTATAGGTTCTTCTTTCGCTAGTGAACAATCCAATGAATCTAACAAACCCTTCTGCAGAAGCTTATCTAAAAGCTTATCACGTTTTTCCTTAAGTAGTTTTCTGTTCTTGCCAGGATGAATCAAGGAGGGAGCGTTTGGTAAAACCGCCAACATGCTTGCTTCACCCCACGAGAGTTCTTCCGGATCACGACCGAAGTATCGCCAACAGGCCGCTTCAAGCCCCACAACGTTTCCACCAAAAGGTGCATGAGAAGCATACAGGTTCAGGATTTCTTTTTTTGAATGCCGGATCTCTAATCGTGTAGCCAGGATCATTTCAATTAATTTCTCCCCTATCGTCCTTGCTTTATCGCGCCTTGAAAGTCTTATTACTTGCATGCTTATGGTACTTCCTCCACTCACCACATGACCTGCAATGATATTTTGTTTAACAGCGCGGCCTAATGAAAATGGATCCACCCCCGGATGATAATAAAATCGTTGATCTTCGAAGGTTGTCAGGGCAGCGGCAAATTTTTCAGGAACATGATTCGTATGAGGAAATCTCCACTGTCCATCGGAAGCAATAGAAGCGCTTAATAAATGCCTGGCTTTGTCTTCCAGTACAGTTGAGTACGGATCGGTAAAAAGATTCTTCGGCAGTGAAAAATAATAGGCCACAAGCGCCGCTAAAAAAACACCAATGAAAACCTTCCTCTTAATACCTACTGGCATTACAATACTATTTACCTATAAAGACAGATACCAGTAAAAATTTTCATCAGATAAGTTCTGGAATGTTTATTTTTTATTGCGCTGTTTTTCTGCGTTGCAATTCTCTCTTAATCAATACCAGTTCACGGCTGCTTTGTCCGGAGACACTTGTATTTTCGTCTGCTCTTCTGAACAAATAGGGCATTACTGATTTCAATGGACCATACGGAACATACTTAGCCACATTATAACCGGCGCGAGCGAGATTAAATGAAATATTATCACTCATTCCATAGAGCTGTGCAAACCATATGCGTCTGTCATTAGGCATTACATTATGTTTCTCCATTAATACAGTAAGGTAATAATTACTATACTCGTTGTGAGACCCACACATCATTGATATTCGTTGCTTATTATCAAGGCAAAACAACAAGGCTTTATTAAACGCATCGTCGGTACCTTCCTTATCAGGAAAAACAGGACTGTCATATCTCAATTGATCCGCTCTCTCTCGTTCTTTCTCCATATAAGCACCACGCACCAGTTTCACCCCCAGATAGTAATTGTGCATGGCTGCTGCATGAAATGCATCTCTCAATTTCTTCACACCTAAAACGCGATAAAGTTGAAATGTATTATAAACAATAGCACTTTCTTTGTTATATCGCTCCATCATTTCATAAGCAAAAGTGTCAATGACATCTTGTATCCAGGTCTCTTCAGCATCTATTAAAACCGGCACATCATACTCATATGCACGCGAACAAATTTTGTCTATTCTGGCCCTTACTTTTTCCAGGGCAAGCACTTCGTCATCAGAGACATCTCCGCCACCTTGCACTTTTTCCAGGAGAGTCACATCCGCTATACCACTAACTTTGAAAACACAAAAAGGCATTTGCTTTCGGTTTCGTGCTTTTTCTATAGTGTGTAAAACCTCACGGGTAGTGGCTTCAAAGCCCTCCTCTGTCTTTTCGCCTTCCACTGAATAGTCTAAAATTGTACTTACACCGAAATTTCCTAAATGAAGGATTGTGCTTTCCGCTGATTCAATACTTTCGCCCCCACAAAAATGCTGGAATACAGTATTGCGAATCAGGCCCTGTACAGGAAGGTGGAAGGCTAGCGCTATTTTAACCAATCGCTTAGCTACGGATGCCAGCCCGGGATGTTTTACCATGGAAAAAATAAAGTGCGCTTTCCGAAGCTCCCTGTTGGACTTATATGAAAATGCCACGCTTGTGTCATCAAAAGATATCTCTGAAACAGACTCTCTTATGCTCATAGTCCATGACTGAATTTAATACGGTAAATATAGAGATTGTCCCTATATTCAACCCTTGATTTACATTTATATGTAAAACGTTTGAATTCAGGTGTTGATTAGATCTGCATCAAGAAAAATAATTAAGAAAAGAGCAAGAAATAATTCATGTTGCCCGAAAATATTCGATTTACCTCTGATCCGGCAGGAGATTTAACGGACTTCATTTCCAAACGTAACTATTCCCAGGTCATTGTTCTTGTTGATGATAATACCAGGAAGCATTGTTATTCACAGTTAGAAGGAAAACTTCCCGGACACGAACTAATACAAGTTCCCAGTGGTGAAGATCACAAAAATTTAAATATATGTACAGCCATTTGGCAAAGAATGACTGATCTCCATCTCGACAGGCATGCACTTATCATTGTTTTAGGCGGAGGTGTACTGGGAGATATGGGTGGGTTCTGCGCAGCAACTTACAAGCGGGGCATTGATTTCATTTTAATACCTACAACCCTACTCTCTCTTGTAGATGCCAGCATCGGTGGAAAGCTGGGTGTAGATTTCAACAGTTTTAAGAACCATATAGGCGTATTCCAATTACCAGCGTTAACTTTATTAAACAGTGGATTTCTGAAAACTCTTCCTGGCAGTGAATTACGATCGGGATTTGCAGAAGTAATCAAACACACCCTCATTTCCGATACGGAGATGTGGTCAGTTATCAGTAAAAAATCTATTGAGAACCAGGATTGGGAAAGCTTAATCAAACACTCTGTCGCATTTAAAGCAAAAGTGACAACAGAGGATCCCAAAGAAAAAGGACTGCGAAAAATTCTTAATGCCGGGCATACGATCGGCCATGCTTTAGAAAGCTATTTCATAAGTAATAAGCAACCCATACTCCACGGCGAAGCTATCGCCATTGGGTTAATTACGGAAGCTTTTATAGCCTGGAAAAAAGAAATGCTTGACAAAAATGAATTAGATGAAATCGTGCGGTATATACGTTCTGTTTTTGATAAAATAAATTTAGACGATGAGCAGGTTAACGGAATTGGAAAACTTGCTATTCAGGATAAGAAAAACAGGGACAATAAAATTCTTTGCGTGCTGCTGGAAGGAATTGGTAGAGCACGATGGGATGTGGAAATCAGTTTTGATGAGGTAAAAGATGCTCTTTCATTTTACCGTTTTCAGACGTAGTGAATTTCTGAATCATCGAATTTTTTCCTGACATCCCTGTTGATTGTACCTTTGGGAATGCGAACCCGGCGCACGATATAATTTTTTGTCCGTTGGCCTTGTTCACCCGTCAACAAATAGGCTGCAATGAAAGCGCCGGATGCGATACCTAATCCTAAAACTACTTTCTTCACGGAGTTCATAGTAAAAGCATTAACCCAATTTTATTGATAAATGTTTCATCCATACGGAAAAATCTTTTAACAACACGTATTTTCGCGCCTAAACAAATGACATTTTGAGCAATCAAATTCATATTCAGCCTCATGCTTTACTGGAGGGAACAGTAAAACACCTTCCTGCATCAAAGAGCATAAGCAACCGGGTTCTTATTATTAATGCGCTTGCCGGAGGAACCTCCAAACTTCATAATTTATCAGACGCTAATGATACACGGCTGATGTTGAAACTTATTGATTCAGCAGACTCAGTCATTGATATTGAAGATGCCGGAACTACCATGCGCTTTCTCACCGCCTATTTTGCTTTGACCGGAAAAATTAAAACGCTTACTGGAACGGCTCGCATGCAGGAGCGGCCTATTGGTATACTCGTTGATGCTTTACGTTCACTGGGAGCCTCGATAAATTATTTGAAAAAAGATGGGTACCCTCCGCTGATTACGTCAGGATTCAGCGGCCAAAAAGCCAGAGAAATATCAATACGGGGAGATGTAAGCAGCCAGTTCATTTCAGCACTGATGATGGTAGCCCCTGCTTTACCAGAGGGACTTGATATTAAACTCACTGGTAAAATTGGTAGCAGGCCGTATATAGAAATGACTGCTCAATTAATGAAAACCTTTGGTGCAAAATGTTATTTCTCAGATGATACAATAAAGGTTGAACCAAAGCCATATTCCCCCACTGAAATATCGGTTGAATCAGATTGGTCGGCAGCAAGCTATTGGTTTGCTTTTGCTGCATTATCCGACAAATCTAAAATTGAACTTCCCTTTTTATTTGAAGATTCTTTACAAGGAGATCATGCCATACAAGAGATCATGATTTCCCTTGGTGTATCTGCCAAAATGAACAAGGGTATGCTTCAGCTTACTAAATCACAATCTAAAGATGAGGTTACCTGGGATTTTACACATTGTCCTGACCTTGCACAAACAGTAGCGGTAGTCTGCGCAGCCAAAGGAATAACTGGACACTTCACAGGATTAGAAAGTTTACGAATAAAAGAAACGGACAGGATAGCGGCTCTACAGACTGAACTAAAAAAAATCGGAGCTGACCTGCAAGAGGATAATAATCAGTGGACTTTAATTCCTTCCCCTTCACTACCATCATCGGCAACATTTCAAACGTATCACGATCATCGGATGGCAATGGCTTTTGCACCGCTTGCTACAAAGATCAATGTCACAATTGAAAGTCCAGGAGTAGTTAAAAAATCATATCCCGCGTTCTGGGATGACATGAAAGAAATGGGATTTACCTTAGAGCTTCAATGAACGAAAATAGTCAACTGCTTTAGTAAGCCTGCTTCCATACCACGAAAATATTTGACCATCCACCATCATTATTTTTGACGACGGACACATTGCCTGAACCTCTTCAATATGTTTCTCTTTAAATGGATACGGTTCAGAGGAAAGAAAAATGTAGTCAGGGTTCAGGTTCACTATGTCATCCGAGGAAAGTTCAGGATACCTTTCTATTGAGAGCAAGCAATTTTTAAGTCCTGTCTTTTCGAGCATGCAGTGAATAAAAGTATTTGAACCAACTCCTATCCAGGGTTTCCTCCAAATGAGATATAGAACTGTGCGATTAGTGTGCACTATTGGCTGGAAAAGATTAAATGAATTTTGGACAGATGTTGAAATGTGTTTTGCTTCGTGCTGTCGGTTCGTGATTTCACCAACCCCCTCAATCATATCAATTGCACTTGCCAAAGAATTTATATCACTCATCCAAACAGGAGCGTGCAACATTAGGGTCTCGATCAATTCCTTTTGATTCTCTTCTTTATTTCCGATCACCAGGTCAGGCTGAAGATCCAGGATTTTACCGATATCAAAATTCTTAGTGCCCCCTACAATAGTTTTAGATTTCGACCAATGCGTAGGTACTACACAATATTGGGTGATTCCAATGACTTCTGTGGATAGATTCAGTTCGGAAAGTAATTCGGTTTGTGAAGGAACAAGGGAAATAATTCGTGAAGGTGGGAACGAAATAGTAACGGCGTTACCAAGTTGGTCTTTAAATGTTCTTATCATTGGTCAATCCTAAGATTCTTCCAAGCCGATAAAAAAACAACGCACGGGAAACACAGAGAAAAGACCCTCTCAAATAAAAACTCCGTGCCCCCGCGCGTATATCATTATGCCACGATCAACTGTGGCTTCATCTCTTTATAAATTATTGCTCCCTTCAGGTTTGCAATGAGGTTCAAAAGTATTCTGATCATTAACGATGCAAAATAATCTGGTTTAAGAATTTCCTCTGTGGCAAATGTAAAGAGCTTATTGTATTTAGCAAGCATGAATAAATATAAAAAAAATCAACTAAAAAACGCTTGTAATAAAATGCTGCTAAATCAAAATTGCCATGCTACTTAACTGTCCGGAAACTTTCAGGTTTGAACCGGTAACTACACCTTGATTAAGCTCAAATCTTAATTTTCCGTCGATGACTTTGAAATTTATACAACTTCCTTTTTCTCCTAAACCATTACCGTCTGTTATGGTCAGAATGGATTTACCCGTTACAGAATTTTTTACATTCTCAAACTCTTTACTCCTGGTTTTTCCAACATATACAACCTGACATGTTGAAGCTTCCAAAGAGGACGACAGTTTTTTGATAACATATTTTTTACTCCCTTTCGGTTTGCCGTCATACCACAGTTTTAAGGTATTAAACACGTTATCTTCACCGATCACACCAACTACAAACTCTCCGTCTGCGCCTTCATCAGGCCATTGTACATACTTGATAAAGTTGTACAGCATCGCGGCATGTATTTCATGTGTCGGCCTTTCCTGAGCGCTAACTGTTGTTACACCAATCAGCATAACAAGCAGTATTCTTACGATCATTTTCATAGGCTTCTATAGGTTTTGAATTCGAAAAAATTCTAACAAATCCCCTGCCCACTTAAGAAACGCCCCCGACACAGATCGGGGGAATCTCTATCAAACAACCCATTAAATCAATATCGCCATAGAAGAAAGTGAACTGGCAACTTTAAGATTTGCGCTTTCAATCGCTTTTTGATTCAACTCAAACTTAAGTTTGTTATCAACCACTTTAAAGTTGATGCCACTACCTTTCTCTCCTAGTCCGTTCTTATCTGTTATTATCAAAGTACTTTTTCCTTTAACGCGGTTATTGAATGCATCAAAATCACCGCTCTTCGTTTTATCAATGAACACCACCTGACAATCATCCGCATCGGATGGAGCTAAAAGCTTTTTAACTACAATTGTCTTAGTTCCAACTTTCGAGCCCTTATAATAGGTATTCATTGTATTAAGTATATCGCCGTTACCTGCGATGCCTATTACAAGTTCATTCGATCCTGCTTCAGGCCATTGAACATACTTGACAAAATTCAATATCATCATCGAGTATATTTCATGTAGTGGCTTTTGTTGGGCAAAAACGCTGCCACTTAAAATCACTGCTAGTAAAAGTGTGCCAGAAAACCTCCTCATATCCATCAAGAAAATTAAAAAGTGAGTTTATATGTCACAAAAATAGGCTCCTCCTCTACAGTGGAAGAGCCTATTAGGCTAACAAACTTTCTGATGTAAGATTTACAGAGAAATACGACTTCCTTACCTGATATAGCGGAAATCGTGGCCAGATTTTAACTGTAAGAGAAATTCATAAATAAGATTAATGACATTTTCCACATCATTTTTATGAACTGTCTCTACTGTAGTATGCATATACTTAAGCGGCAGCGATATCAAAGCCGAAGCAACGCCTTCTGAAGAGTAGGCAAAAGAGTCTGTGTCTGTTCCTGTTGATCGCGAAACGGCCTGGCGTTGAAAGGGGATTTTCCTTTTTTGGGCCACGTTCAGTACCATTTTGAGAACATTCATTTGTACTGCTGGACCATAGCAAAGAACCGGACCGGCACCACATTTCTGATGGCCACTTTCTTTTTTGTTGTACATGGGTGAGCAGGTGTCATGCGTAACGTCTGTGCAAATGGCTACGTCTGGTTTAAGCCGTCTGGAGATCATCTCTGCCCCCCGGAGGCCGATCTCTTCCTGAACAGCGTTTACCACATATAAGCAAAAAGGTAACTTCTTCTTGTTTTCTTTTAATCTTCGGGCTACTTCAGCGATCATGTAACCGCCCATCCGGTTGTCTAACGCACGACCTACAAGCCATTTTTTGTTCATTTCAATCAATTCATCTTCAAAAGTAATTACACATCCTACATGCACACCCATTCCTTCAACCTCTTTCTTGGATTCACAACCGATGTCAATGAAAATATTTTTAAGCGAGGGAGGTTCTTCCCGATTAGCATCCCGTACATGAATTGCCGGCCACCCAAATACTCCTTTTACAATTCCCTTATCAGTATGAATATTAACACGTTTCGATGGCGCAATTTGATGGTCTGAGCCGCCGTTCCTGCGCACATAGATGTATCCATCATCTGTTATATAATTAACGAACCAGGAGATTTCATCGGCATGCGCCTCAATTACTACCTTATAGCTGGCTTTTGGATTTACAACACCAACGACCGTTCCGTAAACATCAATAAGGTGATCATCAATGTAAGGCTTTACATAGTCCAACCACAATTGTTGACCTGATGACTCAAATCCTGTAGGAGAAGCGTTGTTGAGATATTCAAACAAAAACTGTTTACTTTTCTTATCCATATTAAAGTTTAAAATTGATATGCATTATAAAGGAATATTACCATGTTTTTTTCGTGGCAAAGAAGCTACTTTATTTTCTAACATCGAAAAAGCTTTGATTAATTTGATACGTGTTTGATCCGGATAGATCACCTCGTCAATATATCCGCGATGCGCTGCCCTGTAGGGATTAGCAAACTTGCGGGTGTATTCGTCAACTTTTTCCTGAAGTTTTGCTTCCTGATCTGTTGCTTCAGAAATTTCTTTTTTGAAAATAATTTCAGCCGCTCCCTTCGCTCCCATTACAGCAATTTCAGCGCTCGGCCATGCGTAGTTAATATCTGCGCCGATATGTTTTGAATTCATCACATCATAAGCGCCTCCGTAAGCCTTTCGGGTAATAACTGTAACGCGTGGCACAGTCGCTTCTGAAAAAGCGTATAAAAGTTTTGCTCCATTAGTGATAATAGCATTCCACTCCTGATCTGTTCCCGGAAGAAAACCAGGTACATCTTCAAACACCAATAAAGGAATGTTAAAGCAATCGCAGAAACGAACAAAGCGAGCCCCCTTTACGCTGGAATTTATATCCAGTACCCCGGCAAGAGAAGCCGGTTGATTACCTACAATACCTATGCTTCTGCCGGCAATGCGTGCAAAACCCACAACAATATTCTCGGCAAAATTTCTATGCACTTCAAAAAAAATTCCATCATCAACAACACCTGTGATTACATCACGCATATCATACGGTTGATTAGGATTAGCAGGAATGATATCGTTTAATGATGGCCTCGCTTCATCTCCTTGTGAATATGGAAGTCGTGGAGCTTCGTCTTCACAATTCTGAGGGATGTAACTCAAAAGTCTTTTGATATCGCGTATACATTCTACTTCATTGGGACATGCAAAATGTGTTACACCGCTTTTTGTGCTGTGCGCAATTGCTCCACCCAATTCTTCTGCTGTAACATTTTCATGTGTAACGGTTTTGACAACATTAGGACCGGTAACAAACATGAATGAAGTATTTTCAACCATGAAAATAAAATCAGTGATGGCAGGAGAATAAACCGCTCCTCCTGCACAAGGACCCATGATTGCCGATAGCTGTGGAATAACACCTGAAGCCAGGGTGTTTCGGTAAAAAATATCTGCGTAGCCTCCCAATGAAACAACACCTTCCTGAATTCTCGCACCGCCTGAGTCATTCAGGCCGATAAGAGGAGCGCCGTTTTTCATTGCCAAATCCATGATCTTCACAATTTTCTCTGCATGCGTTTCTGAGAGCGAACCTCCGAATACAGTAAAATCCTGAGAGAATACATAGACAAGCCGCCCATCAATAGTTCCATAGCCTGTTACCACACCATCACCAAGGTAATATTCCTTATCAAGGCCAAAATCTTTAGAACGATGCATGACAAACTTACCCAACTCTTCAAACGATCCTTCATCAAGCAAGAGATGTAAGCGTTCGCGAGCCGTCAGCTTTCCTTTCGCGTGTTGCTGTTCGGTCCGCTTCTGGCCTCCCCCGGTAAGAGCTTCCTGATTTTTTCTATCTAACTCAGCAAATTTGTTTTGAAGGGTAGGATCCTTAACTGACCGTTTCGCCATTGAATGGGCTGTTTATAGAGGCGAAATATAATTAAAGACTGGATGGATGCCTATGGATTAATTAAAAATTGAGAGGTCAAATAAAATCAGTTACCGGTTTAATAATTATCAAGCCGGTAACTGACCAAGTGAATTTTTATAATTCACCCCTTTCAACCAACTTTTTCATCTTTTTATTAGCGTAGATTGCGACTTCTACCCTTCTGTTTTTTTGGCGGCCATCTACTGTTTCATTTGAAGCAATAGGTTGGTCTTCACCATATCCCTCAGAATTATGCGATTGGCTTTTACTCCTTCGCCTTCCAGAAATGCAGCAACGCTTTCGGCACGTTGATCAGCCAGATTCAAATTATACGACATAAAAAAGCTGTCATAAAAACAAATCACTGAGATGAATAGCAATTCTTAATCTTATGACAGCGTTAAAATCCTTTGCTTAGTTAAAGGCTTCTTCTACTTTGTTTCCCACCTCCTGAAATTCTCTCTTCACATCTTCAAAAGTATTCTTCGCTCCTCTCTTCACATCATGCCAGGTATCTTCCGTAGCATTTTCTACATCATTAATAGTTTCATCAAGCCTGGATCGTTCATCGACTAATTCCCGATGTGCTTCCTCTAAATTTTTCTTAGCATCATCAGAGGCCTTATTCATATCATCGGATATCTTTTCAAGTTTTTTGTTTACGTCATCCCGCAGAACGTGGAGGTCCTTTGTCAGTTCCTCGCGCTCTCTTTCAATATCCTGCTGCGCTTCTTCAATGGACTCTTGAACAGAATTGTCCGTTATTCGTCTATCCGATTGTTTACACTGGGTAAAAACAAACAGCGACGTGAGGAGTATAAAAAAAGAAAATATTCTCTTCATTGTAATAATATTTAATTTAATTTAAAGTGATTCTATTTCTCTTATAACCTCGTCCTTTGTTTTACCTAGCTTCGTTTGAAGTCTGCCCAGTAATTCATCCTCTTTTCCTTCAGCAAAGGCGAGATCATCATCTGTTAACATTGCATATTTTTGTTTTAGTTTACCCTTCAACTCATTCCAGGCACCCCTGATTTTTAATTTATTCATGATGTTAAATTTTAAGTTTATAGATTAAAATACTTATCACACTTTCACTTTTTCCTTTGCCGTGTTGATAGAACTAATTCCCCTATCGGCATACTCATCTATCTTCTTATTGTAAGTTTCTTTAACACTTTCGACTGAATCCTGCACAACATCACCCAGCTGCTTACCGAATTTTTTCGATTTTTTCACCAGCATGTTTCTGGATTTCTTACCGTTATATGGGGCCATCAACATACCAACGGCTGCTCCTATAGCCACTCCTATTAGCAAACCACCTATTAGTTGAATTCTCTTTTTCATTGCCTTAGTATTTAGTTGTTCTTTTATAATTGTGTAGTTCATTTTCTTTCTGTTTAATACGATGTGATTATTCTTAACAAAGAATGATGCCAGCAAAGACCAAATTGAAACTACGCTGTGTTAAAGATGTTGTCTTTCAATAGTTTAGAAGAGATAAAGTAAGTAAAAGACAGTTTGAATAAGCTTTACTTAATTCTTCATAGTGTAAATGACTCTACAAAATGAAGGAAAAATGCGCAACATCAGATACACTATTTACAACTGGGTGTATTTCAACAATACTGTAGATGGTTATCCACATTCGGTTTTTGAGAATCTTCATATTCTGCTCAAATACACAATTCCAATTAATTGGTACAAAATTCTCATTCGAGCAGTTATTGATCCTTAAAACACTTTGCCATGAATGATCTGCCAAATACTACTAACGAAGAAAAGAGTGTAATTTTTTTCAATGACATTAAATCTGAACTAGGATTGAAGTCATCCAGGAAAGTTGCAAGAGTTGTTAAAAAAGTATTTGGCGCTGTTCAAAAAAATTTAAGCGTTGGAGAAATAAAGACAATGTTAATGAAGCTTCCGGATTTTCTCCAACTTGTTTTTATAGGTGAATGGCAACAAAGCAAGTTGGCAAGCGCAGATGAACATCTTGACCAATGGGTTGACACTATTTCTCTGGAAGATCAGTCTTCAGAGGATAGAGTATTTCATTCGGAAGTAGAAATCTTAAAGGCAATTGTTATTACTATGACAAAACTTGACAAAATATGTGGTGTACTAAGTTTCCCTGGGTTCAAATTTTCTTTGGCTCAGGAAATCAAACAGGCATCTTTTTAATTTCTTAACCTCTTAATAAAATTTAATATGTTACGCTGGACAATCGCATTTCTGGTTGTTGCTTTAATTGCAGCAATATTTGGTTTTGGTGGAATAGCTGCAGGAGCAGCTAGCATAGCCAAGGTGTTATTTTTTATTTTCCTGGTGCTATTCGTAATCTCATTATTGTTTGGCCTGGTACGAAAATAACTTTTAAATAAAACATAGGCCGTCCGCGCCAGATAACGATTTGTCAACATTTCTACCCGCTGTGTTGCCAATCTATTCTTTGCGGACGGCTTTTATTATTTTAAGTAGAAATATCATTGTTGTCCGACTAAATGGAGTATTCGTTTCAATCCCTTGATTTTCTTGATGCTTTTTTATATGGCCCTGCCTTTGCCGGCAGGCAGGCTCACTCCTACCTCTCTCCGAAGGAGAGAGACTATGGAATCAAGAAAATCAAGGGATTATGTAGGCGTTCGTTTTTTAGTCGGACATTCGTGTAAAAATATAGTCCCCGCAACACATAGTCCCAGGTTAATATCTCCTCAACGTGGGGAAGTTTTTTCTGACGCTTTTTATTATTAAGCGAATTTTATCTCATTCAGATATATAGTCAGTCTGGCACGAATTTTCACTTCTTTTCCTGAAACTAAAACTTAATAAAAATTATGAATTGGAATAAGAAGATGTTAATGGTTGCTGCTCTTTGTGTCGGTATGACTTCATTGGCCACCGCGCAATCATCTCCACGAATGGGTATAAAAGGTGGAGTAAATTTCAGCAACCTGTATTTGGATGATGTTAGCGACGAGAATGCACGTCTTGGTTTTAACCTTGGTATTTATGGACAGATTTTATCAACGGAGAGATTTGCCCTACAACCTGAATTACTATTCTCAACAAAAGGCTCTCGTGATGAATTTAATGGTTTCGTAAACCAGGAAGTAAAGTTTAATCTTAACTATTTAGATCTCCCCGTTCTCGCCGTATTTAAGCTTGGAGAATCAGCCGAAATTCACGCAGGGGTTTATGCCAGTTACCTGGTTAATGCAAACATATCTTACGAGGGCGACCTGGGTAGTGGAAACGAAGATTTAGATCGGGACAATTTCAAGTCTTTCGACTACGGGTTAGTGGGTGGTTTCGGATTAAATTTTGGTGCAGTTCAAGTTGGCGCGCGGTACAACTATGGATTGGTGGAGATTGCTGATAGCGACGCTGCCGATTTTGTTTTAGGTGATGCCAGGAATTCTGTTGCACAAGTTTACATGGCATTCAATCTTAATCATGAATAAAAATTATAGGAGCAAACGAAATTTCATCTGCTCCTATAATTTTTACTTCGTTTTTTCTTAAAGCTTTATATCGTACGCTTTAAGTTTGTTATAAAGTGTCTTGCGGTCAATATTAAGCAACTCTGCAGCCCTTGTTTTATTAAAACCGGTCTTCTCAAGTACATCAATTATCGCCTGGCGTTCCGCATGTCCTGAAACAGATTTCAAAATATTTCGCCTGTGATTTAAATTATTAAACGAAACAGATTCGTCACCAACGTCAACAAGCATTGAGTCAGGGGCAATAATTTCCTGCGGTAAACTCTCCATTAGAATTTCGTCGCCTTGTGTGAGAAGTACAGCACGCTTTATCACATTGCTTAACTCCCTGAGATTACCATGCCAATAATACTCTGTTATGCGATCCATTGCGTCGGAAGAAAATGACTTTACATTTTTATTCAAGGCATCATTGGCCCTTTCCAAAAAATGATTTGCGAATATTACAATATCACTTTTCCGTTCACGCAATGGCGAAAGCTCGATCTTAAATTCATTCAATCTATGGTATAAATCTTCTCTGAACTTTCCTTCCTTAACAGCCTTCACAAGATCCTCGTTCGTAGCCGTAATAATTCTAACGTCAATATCAATATCAGTTGTACTGCCAATTCTTCGAATCCTTCTCTCCTGCAATACACGAAGGAGCCTCACTTGATTTTCATATGATAGATTGCCAATCTCATCCAGAAACAACGTCCCCCTATTGGCTACTTCAAAACTACCAACCTTATCAGCGATGGCACCGGTAAATGATCCTTTTATATGGCCGAAGAGTTCGCTGCCAGCAAGCTCTTTTGGTAACGCTCCACAATCAATAGCAACAAAGGGTTTACCTGCCCTGCTGCTTTTCTCATGAATGGCCTTGGCTACGTACTCTTTGCCTGTTCCTGTCTCTCCAAAAAGAATCACAGACATGTCAGATGGAGCAACTAAATTTATATGGCGCTGTACAGTCTCGGCCTGGGGGCTTTTACCCACAATGAAAACGTGATGGAGGGATTTCGCTTTTCTTTCCTCCGGACTCGGAGACGTCGTACCGGCTTTTTTTGTTTTGCTTCTATCTATTGTTTCTTTTATGGTCACTAATATTTCATCCGGGAATAATGGTTTAACCACATAATCTGATGCACCAAACTTAAATGTCTGCACTGCGGTACGGACATCAGAATATCCGGTTATTACGATTACAGCAACATCAGGCTGCAAAACTTTTATTCTTTGGAGCATTTCAATTCCATTGGCGTCGGGCAGCCTGTAATCACAAAGTACAAGCGTATACGATTTCTCCCGAAGAAGTTTCAAAGCGTCTTCACCTCTGTTTGCTGTATTTACTTCAAAACCATTTTTTTCCAGAAACCTGGAAAGAACTGTACATATATCCCGATCATCATCTATTAACAATATCCGTTGCATGCTTGTATGAGTTTTTTTTATACTAACGTTTCAATTAAAGTCCAACAATTTCAATGCTTCTAATATCTTACTTGTCGTGAAAGGCTTGGGGATAAAATAATCCGCTCCTTCTTCTTTTGCCTTTTTCTTTTCAACATCATAGGCACTTACAATAATAATCTTGGCATCTTCACTCCTGTCTTTTATTGCTGGTATAAGTTGATAGCCAATACCATCAGGAAGATTCAGGTCAAGAAAAATTACGTCATAAGAATTAGTTGCCAAAAGCTCCCGCGCTTCTTTTAATGACAATGCATACGCTGTCTTAAATCCATGTCGCTGAAGAATACCCGAGAGCAACAGGCATATTTCCACTTCATCATCAACGAGTAAAACTTTGTCCATTCCACGATCATTACCGTTAAAAACTTGTTTTGTCAAAGAATGCTTATCCATCACCTTACCTCTTTAATTACCCCACACTAGCTTTTTATTATTTAAATCCCCATCTTCTAGCAAGGAATGACCAAAAAATAGTGCCAACGCTATACAATTGCTTAAAGCCTTCTCAAGTGGTTTTATGATAATTTTGTGTGGTAGAATCACTACATCACCCTGTAGAAATTTATCAACATTTTGGTTAAAAACCTTCTAATTTCCATAATCATTAGTATGGCATGACTCTTACTCAGAAATAAAAAACTTAAAGCATTATTTTATGAGTGACTTACTTTATGCGGTAGCAGTGATCTTATTAATCGGTTGGCTGCTTGGTTTCTTTGTGTTCAGTTTAGGATCATTTATCCATATTCTTTTGGTCTTTGCTCTTATCTCAATTCTGTTCCGTTTGATAAGAGGTAGAGGGGTGTGATTATCAAATCGTGTGGTTCATATTAGGTGAGTGGCACGATTTCAAAATATGAATACATGCGAAAATTTAATAAGGCTAGAAAATGGCTGGTGATTTCATTTTCATTTCTTATCCTTCTCACGCTGATACTATTCATCGGAGGAATGGTGTTATCAGCACGTTATTCAGACCTTATCAAAAACGAACTGCAAAAAAATCTTCCTCCAACAATATCTATTGATTTTACTGCATGTAAAGTAAACTTAATAAGTCGTTCGATTACTTTTCAAAATTTAAGAGGAAGTATTCATCGGAATGGTTTATCCAATCAGCACACTTTTACATGTGAGAAGCTGGATGTGAGTGGTATTCATGTTCTGAATTTCTTTTTAAACAGAAAGCTGACGATAAATCAAGTAAGGGTTGATAATGCCACTCTCGCAATGGACAGGTTGCTGTTCAATGATTCCACAGCAAAAAAAACAGAAATAAAAAAAGGAAAATTTAAAGGCCTGGAAGTTAGTGAGTTTAATGTTGATAGCTTAAAATTCATTTTGCAAAATGACACACTTGAAGAAGTGAAATCCACAATCAAGTTAAGGATTAGCGATATCTATCTTCCCTTTAATTCAAATGGCTTTCAGGTAGATGATATGAAGTTTATAATAAATGAATCATCAGTGAACGACGTTTTTATTTCGTTTAAACAATCCCTTTATGAGGCCGGAGTTAAAAGAATTCAGTTTAACGAGACTAAAACGCTTACGCTTGATTCAATTCGGATTGAGCCGAAGTATGCTAAGTATGCGTTTGCGCATAAGGCAGGGAAACAAATTGACCGGCTGGAAATATTGATACCAGTTTTAAAAATCAACAATATTAAAACGAGCCAAATAAAGGATAGCACATTCAATGCATCGGGTATTCATTTTTATTCACCCAACCTTTCGGCCTTTCGCGACAAGAGGCTTCCATTTATTAAGGATAATGAAGTTCCTTTGCCAGTGGCGTTATTAAAAGAAATACCCTTTAAAATAAATGTTGACACCATTCAAATTCATAATGCTTTCATAAGCTATGAAGAATTTCCAATTGATGGCGATTCAAGTGGCACAATTAAGTTCAGGGATCTGCATGCAAGCATGTTTCATTTTAATAATTATGATACAGCCACTAGCAGACATATTGATCTTGATGTCGAAACCAAATTTATGGGGTCGGGATTACTCAAGGCATCGTTCGACTTACCGCTTAATGATAAAAAAAAATATACAGCGAAAGGTACTTTATTTGATTTCTACCTGCCTGCTTTGAATCCTATGATAGAACCGCTGGCGAAAATACGGATTGAATCTGGTCATATGATTGCGATGAACTTTAATTTTAATTATGATGAACATTCGTCGATTGGTGAAGTAGAGCTTAACTACGATAATCTGAAGGTCCTTAGTCTCACAGAAAAAGAATCGAAAACTGTTATCGACAAATTCAAAACGTTTTTATTAAATACGTTTATTATTCCGAAAAAGAAAAATGAAACTGTCTCCGCCAATAAGGGAAAAGGAACTATAGAATCCAGTCGCGACCGTAAGCGATCTATTTTTAATTACTGGTGGAAATCACTTTTTAGCGGTATTAAGTCAAGTCATGGATTAGGAAAAAAATCTGAAAAAGATTGAAGAGAAGCATGCGCTTTAGAATACTAGTTTCATCCACTTTAAACTATTAACTTTGCGCAACTTTTATGAGCCGCATTGCTATCATAGACCTTGGAACGAATACCTTTCACCTGCTCGTTGCAGATGTAAACGATAGTGGTTACCGTATTACTCACCGCGATCGATTAGCAGTAAAGATCGGTATGGGTGGTATTAACAGAGGATTCATAACTGAAGGTGGCGTACAACGCGCGATGGTAGCTTTACAAAGCTTCAAAAATACAATGGACGAAATGCATGTTCAAAAAATTTATGCATTTGGAACCAGCGCATTGAGAAACGCCAAGAATGGCGCTGACGTAGTGCATAAAATTAAAGCCATTAGTGGTATTGATGTTAATATAATTTCGGGCGATCAGGAAGCAGAGTTTATCTATCATGGTGTTAAGCTGGCGGTAGGTCTTGGCGATGAAACTTCGCTGATCGTGGATATTGGTGGAGGAAGTGTTGAATTTATAATCGCCAATAACGATACCATTTTCTGGAAGGAAAGTTTCGAAATCGGCGCGCAACGCCTGCTTGAAAAATTTCAGCATCATGATCCAATACTTCCTCAGGAAATTGAAGAACTGAACGTCTATCTTGAACAGGTTTTACAACCTTTGAAAAAAGCTCTCAACCAATACCAGCCTACTGTTTTGGTAGGATCTTCCGGAACTTTCGATACATTAAGTGATATCTTCTGTGTTAAACATCACATTCTGAAAACACCAGACGAAGTAGAGACACCCTTGAGCATTGAAGGATTTTATGAAATCTATAATGAACTGCTGATAAAAGATCGTGAAGCAAGAATGTTAATTCCCGGTATGATCGAAATGCGTGTAGATATGATCGTGGTGGCCTGTTGCCTGATTAAAAATCTGTTGGAAAAACATCCCTTAACAAGAATCCGTGTATCCACTTATTCCTTAAAGGAAGGGGTTCTATCCTGGCTTGGAAAAGCTGTTACAGCATAGACTTCTAAAATTCCTTTCAATCAAAAAGTTCTCCCACTTAAAGCACCTCATGCGCCATGCTGGAAAGGTTCTTTGCCACTTTAATGTTTCTCTTTTCCAATTCGGTGTTGTTGATATCAAACCGAAGGTTATTGCTATCATTTACAAAGAAACTAAAGCATGCACCTTTTTTGTGAAGCCCTTCCTGTTCAGTGACTATCATAATTGATTTACCTGCAGTGGATTTAATAATATCATCGATGAGCGAACTTTTGCCATCGGAGAGATAAAGAATTTGAGGAGAACCAAGCGCCGTTATATCTTCTACAAGTCTCACTTTAATTTTCATGCCGTTTACACCCCTTTCAGCATACTTCATTAACTCCTCATATACTTTCGATTTTCCAACTACGGCAATTTCAAATTCAGATGATGCCTGGGGCCAGGATGAATACTTGGCAATGTTCATTACAAAAAGCGAATACACCTGGTAATTTGCAGTCTGCCCCCTGACACCATAGCTCAGAGCAATTAATAAAACACAAAGAGCTAATGATTTAAAAAAAATCTTCATACTATCACTTTCGGGATTGGGTGGAAGTCAGTTCTTTTTAATAAGAATTGTGCCAATGAAAAAATCTATTCAAGCAGTTTAAAAAATGTAGATCATTAACAAGACTGCTCCCAAAATAAGAAAAAATTTTTAACGCTGTAAAAGAGCATGTTCTTTTACAAAAAAATCTGCTTTCGCTTTAAACTTTAAGCTTTCAGCTTTCTACCTATCTTTGCGACCATGAGTGACACAACATACAACTACGATAAACTCCGAACATTTGCGCTTGAAATTTTTATTAAGATTGGCTGCCCCAATGCCGAAGCTAATCTCGCAACGGATGTTTTGTTATCCGCTGATCTGAGAGGAATTGATTCGCATGGCATTGCACGATTATCCGGGTATGTGCGCCTGTGGGAAGCCAAACGAATCAACGCTAATCCCAAAATAAAAGTCGTTCATGAAACACCCAGTACCGCAGTAGTAGATGGTGACAGCGGCCTTGGACTTGTAGTGGCTCCCAAAGCGATGGAAGTAGCTATTGCGAAAGCCAAACAAGTCGGCAGTGGCTGGGTCTCGGTAAAAAATTCAAATCACTTTGGTATCGCCGGTTATCATGCAATGATGGCGCTTGAACATGACATGATCGGTATGGCAATGACTAATGCAAGTCCACTGGTAGCGCCAACTTTTTCACTGGAAAGATTATTGGGAACTAATCCTATCGCAGTGGCTATCCCTGCCGATAAGCAACCTGCCTTCGTAGCTGATATGGCAACCACAACAGCAGCCAATGGTAAACTGGAAATACTTCAACGCAAAGGTAAAGAAGCTCCCTTAGGATGGATACAGGATAAAGATGGAAACCCATCTGCAAATCCTCATGAACTAAAAAGTGGCGGCGCATTGATTCCATTGGGAAGTGATGCTGAACATGGGAGTCATAAAGGTTATTGCCTCGGAGCAGTGGTTGATATCTTTTCAGCAGTTTTAAGCGGAGCTAACTATGGTCCCTGGGTTCCTCCCTTTGTTGCCTTCCTCTCTCCACCCCCTGATCCTGTAGGAGAAGGCATTGGACATTTTTTTGGAGCGATGCGAATTGATGCCTTCAGACCAGCGAGTGAATTTAAAAATCACATGGACAACTGGATCACACGATTCAGAAACTCAAAGGCTGTAAACGGACAACCTAAAGTATTAATACCTGGTGATCCTGAAAGAGAGATAGCGGCACGACGACAGAAAGATGGAATTCCACTCAATGCAAAAGTGGTAGAGGATCTTAATGAACTGGCTTCGCGATTTAAAGTGACTTTCTAAAACAATCCAAATTGGCCAAGGCTTATCCCTGCCCGTATTACCCAGGGACTGGAGTATGGGTAGTACTCGTTTGGATTCGGTGTATCGTAGTTGAAGTTATAAAGAACGGACAGATAAAATGCTGCTCTGTTGCCAATGGGTTGGATAAAGCCACCGCCAAGCATAAAGCTGGTGTAGTCTTGACGAGTTTCAAACAAGTCATAGTTTAAGTATTCATACTCGGCCTGAATGAATAGCCCGCGATAAACCATAAACCGGGCAAACGGTCCGCCTCCATAGGAATTGGAAGTTATATCGGGGGAATAGTATTTGTACTTGTTGTATTGATAGGTAAGGTTGACACCCCCCATTAATTTTTTTGTAAACAAATACCCAATCGAGGGTGAGATCATTATATAGTCCTGGTACGAGTTAAATCCAAGTCCCATTCCTCCTCCAACTATCACACGTTCACTTGCGGGTACATCTTTTAAACTATTGGCCTCCCCTTGTGCCTGGACAAAAATGGTTCCTATGAAAAGGAAGGAAAGAACTAACAGGATGGAGCGTTTCATATTTGCTTTTTTTACTCTTCAACGACAATAAAGACGTCTTCGGTTTCTTTTTTCATTAAATATTTTTCGCGGGCAAATTTCTCAAGGGATTCCCTGGTACCGAAAAGCTCATTTCGATCTTTTTCAACCTCTTTGATCTTCTCCTCATAATATTCTTTTTCGTTTTCCAGGGCGTTAAGTTTTGAAGAGAGGTTGAACCTTGCCATAAGGTTGTTGGAATCCAGAAATGCCATCCACGCCAGGAAGAAAAGGCCGGTTAAAAAGTAGAAGTTTCGGAATACCTTCGGAAGTTTTTTAATCATAGTTTAAAAAGTTATACGAAGATAGAAAAAATTTGATTAGCCAATTAGCGGATATTCAATGTACTGATTTGATATGCCAATTTCAGGATGTACCGATGTGCCAATTCGATTGTCAAAGACCCGCTAAAAAGAAAAGGCCGTCCACATGGAACAGCCCTTTCAAAATCCTGCTAATCTTTTAATCCTTAAATCCCGGTCAGAAGTTTTTGCCTGGGAAATATGCCATTTCACCCAGCTCCTCTTCAATGCGAATAAGCTGATTGTATTTCGCCATACGATCTGAACGTGAAGCAGAACCGGTTTTAATCTGACCCGTGTTCAATGCTACCGCTAAATCAGCAATGGTGTTATCTTCTGTTTCACCCGAACGGTGTGACATTATACTTGTGTATGAATTTCTTTTTGCCAGGTTAACTGCTGCAATGGTTTCTGTCAATGACCCGATCTGGTTCACCTTTACAAGAATTGAATTACCAACACCTTTGTCAATACCTTCCTGGAGACGTGTTACATTGGTTACAAATAAATCATCACCCACCAACTGAACTTTGTCACCGATTTTGTCCGTGATTTTTTTCCAGCCCGCCCAGTCATCTTCAGCCATACCATCTTCGATGGAGATGATCGGATATTTCTTAGCCCACTTTGCCCAATACTCTACCATTTCATCTGAGCTTAGTTTTCTTCCATCAGACTTCTTGAATACATAATTTTTAGTTTTTAAATCAAAAAATTCTGAAGCTGCCGGATCAAGTGCAATAAAAACATCAGCCCCCGGTTTAAATCCTGCTTTTTCAATTGCCTTTAATACCACTTCAATTGCCTCTTCATTCGATCCGATGTTTGGTGCAAATCCACCTTCATCCCCTACGTTAGTCGAGAGACCTTTATCGTGAAGAACTTTTTTTAATGTATGGAATATTTCAGCTCCCATGCGTACTGCTTCCGAGAAAGTATCTGCACCTACGGGCATTACCATGAACTCCTGGAAGTCGATTGAATTATCAGCATGACTACCGCCATTTAAGATGTTCATCATAGGTACGGGTAGGGTATTTGCACTTACACCACCAATGTACCGGTATAGGGGCATGCCGGCTTCCATAGCGGCAGCTTTTGCAATAGCTAGTGATGTTCCCAAAATAGCATTGGCGCCAAGTTTCGCTTTGTTAGGTGTAGCATCAAGTTCGATCATTACTTTGTCTAAAAGATTCTGATCAAATACATTAAACCCTACGATCTCTTCGGCAATTTTCGTGTTGACATTGTTAACTGCTTTCAACACACCTTTACCTAAATATCTTTTTTTATCGCCGTCGCGTAATTCAACAGCTTCGTGGGTTCCGGTAGAGGCTCCGGAAGGAACGGCGGCACGACCGAAAGCCCCGCTTTCAGTTACTACATCTACTTCAATGGTAGGATTACCACGGCTGTCTAAAATCTGCCGGGCGTGGACACTCTCAATCAAACTCATAGTTGGTAAGGGATTTATTTGTTTACAGTAAGTAATTGATCTGCTTTAACCATTTCGACAAACTGGTCGAACAGGTATCGTGAGTCATGAGGACCTGGTGATGCCTCAGGATGATATTGTACAGAAAATGCTTTTTTATCCTTGCGGCGAATACCCATGATGGTATTATCATTCAGATGTACGTGGGTAACATCAACATGCTTGTTAGCTTCAACATCTTTTTCACTAACAGCAAAGCCATGATTCTGTGAAGTCATCTCGCCCTTTCCAGAAATCAAATTTTTAACTGGATGATTCAAGCCACGATGACCGTGATGCATCTTGTATGTTGAAATTCCACTGGCGCGCGCCAGCAACTGGTGCCCCAGGCAAATACCGAACGTTGGTTTATCCGTATCTAAAATTTTTTCTACCGTTTTAACAGCATAATCCATTGCCGCAGGGTCACCCGGTCCGTTAGAGAGAAAATAACCATCCGGGTTCCATTGCTCCATTTCTTCAACAGTTGTCTTAGCGGGAAATATTTTTATGTAGCATCCACGCTCTGCGAGATTCTCTAAAATATTTTTCTTAATGCCATAATCGATGGCTGCGATTTTCAATGACGCATCTTCGTTTCCAACAAAATATGGTTTTGATGTAGTGACGATGGAAGACAATTCCAATCCATCCATGGATGGAACTTTCTTAATTGCTTGCTTCATCTCATCGGGAGTAAGCTCTGATGAGATGAGTGCATTCATGGCTCCCTTACTCCGAATATATCTCACCAGCATTCGGGTGTCTACATCTGCAATACCTACCATATTATTTTTCTCAAGGTATTGCTGCAAACTCTCCCGTGACATCTTCCGGCTATACTCTTGTGAGAATTCGTTTACCACGAGTCCGGCAATTTTCGGATTATCGGATTCCTGTTCACTATCCATGGTACCATAGTTACCGATGTGTGCCGTGGTGTTAACAATTATCTGCCCATAGTAGGACGGATCGGTATAGATCTCCTGGTAACCAGTCATTCCGGTATTGAAACATATCTCGCCACCCGTGGTGCCGATTTTACCGATAGCTGTGCCTTCAACCAGAAGGCCGTCTTCAAGAAGTAGATAGGCTTTGTTTGGCATAACGGTTACAAAAATAATTACGTTTTTGAGGAATAAGACTATTCAGGTTAATTTCTGAGTGAGAAATGAAAATAAAAAAGGGATTGGAGTAAAACATCCAATCCCTTTATATAAAGACTTTTCGTCACTTTATTTTTTGTCACTCTTTTTAGAGGTCTTTTTCGCTGCTGTCTTTTTTACCGGCTTCTTTTCTGCTTCTGCCTCAGGAGTTTCAGCTTCTGCAACTTCTTCTATCGCTTCAACCGTTTCCGGGCCCTCAGTTGCTTTCTTTCCACCTCTTCTGCTTCTGCGCGTCTTAGCCTTCTTCGCTACGCCTTCCTTAGTGTAAAGGGTGTTAAAGTCAACCAATTCAATGAGACACATTTCAGCATTGTCACCCAGGCGAGTGTCAGCCAGTTTAATTATTCTGGTATAGCCTCCCGGACGATCGCTGATCTTCGATGCAACTTCGCCGAACAACGTTTTTACCGATTCCTTGTTTTGGAGATAGGAGAAAACTGTTCTTCTGGAGTGAGTGGTATCCAATTTAGCTTTTGTTAAAAGAGGCTCAACATATTTGCGCAAAGCCTTTGCCTTAGCTACCGTTGTCGTTATTCTTTTATTCAGAATCAGGGAAGAAGCCATATTGGAGAGTAAAGCACTCCTGTGACTGGCGGTTCTGCCCAAATGATTAATTTTCTTCCCGTGTCTCATTTCTATTAATCTTCTTCGAGTTTATACTTACCGAGGTCCATACCGAAAGTCAGATTTTTCTCTGCTACCAACTGTTCCAGTTCGGCAAGTGATTTCTTTCCAAAATTCCTGAACTTCATCATGTCTGAAATCTCAAGCTGCACAAGATCGCCAAGTGATTTTACATCAGCAGCCTTCAAGCAGTTATATGCTCTGACAGACAAATCAAGATCATGTAGCGGTGTCTTGAGTAACTTTCTCATATGAAGCATCTCTTCATCCACCTGCTCGATTTCTGCATCTTTGCCGGTTTCGAGTTCGATTGATTTATCAGAGAACAACCTGAAATGTTGAATCAGAATATGAGCAGCGCCTTCAAGAGCTTTTTCAGGATGAATAGATCCATCGGTTTCAATATCGATCAACAGCTTTTCGTAGTCAGTTTTTTGCTCCACACGTGTGTTCTCAACGCTATACTTCACATTTTTTATTGGTGTGAAAATCGCATCGATAGGAATGTGGCCAAATACTTGTTCAGCAGGTTTGTTTTCTTCAGCTGGAAGATATCCTCTTCCTTTTTCTACCGTAAGTTCGATTTCGATGTTTGTAGCTTCATCCAAATTACAAATCACATGTTCAGGATTAAGTATTTCGAATGCTGAAGTAAACTTCGCTATATCACCAGCGCTGAATTGCTTTTGCTTTTTAATGCTAACGGTAATTTTATTATCAAAGCTGTCTGCAATTTTCTTGAAACGAACCATTTTAAGGTTCAGAATAATTTCTGCTACATCTTCAACAACACCTTCGATGGTTGAAAACTCATGCAGCACGCCAGGAATTTTAATACCTGTGATGGCATATCCTTCAAGTGATGATAGAAGAATCCTTCTGAGTGCATTGCCTATGGATACACCATATCCTTTTTCCAAAGGTTTGAATGTGAAAAGACCATGAAAATCATCAGATTTTTCCATCACAACCTTTTCAGGCATTTGAAATGCTAATATCGACATAGAGTTTGTGTTAGCGGTTGATAAAATTACTTAGAGTACAATTCGACGATTAACTGCTCGTTGATGTTCTCGGGAATATCCTGACGCAAGGGGAGGTTAATGATCTTACCGACCATTTCACTATTATCCCATTCCAGCCAGTTATATTTTCTTGATCCTTGAAGTGAAAGACTATTGCTTACTACCTCCAGTGATTTGGAACGTTCACGAACACCAATAAGATCGCCAGGTCTTAGTGTAAATGATGATATATTAACAACGTCGCCATTTACCGTTATGTGCTTGTGAAGAACCAATTGGCGTGCCGCGCGACGAGTAGGAGCAATTCCCAATCTAAACACGGTGTTATCTAATCTTGCTTCAAGCAATTGAAGTAACACTTCGCCAGTCACGCCTTTTTTACTGGAAGCTGTGTTGAACAGTTTTGCAAACTGTCTTTCAAGCAAACCGTAAATATACTTTGCCTTTTGTTTTTCCGCGAGCTGAATAGCGTATTCTGATTGCTTGCGCTTCTTGCCGCGACCATGCTGTCCAGGCGCATAAGCTTTCTTTTGAAGAGCTTTATTCTCTCCTAAAATTGGCTCATTGAAGCGTCTTGATATTCGAACTTTGGGTCCTGTGTAACGTGCCATTTCTTTCTGTAACTGGTACTATTAATTTTCTTTTAAACTCTTCTTCTCTTAGGAGGACGGCAACCATTGTGTGGCAGCGGAGTCATATCACGGATGGCAGTGACTTCAATTCCTGCTATTTGAATAGTACGAATTGCCGACTCTCTTCCTGCTCCGGGGCCTTTCACAAATACTTCTACTTTTCTCAGACCAAGTTCAAAGGCTTTTGTTGCACACTCCTGCGCTGCAGTTTGAGCAGCATAAGGTGTATTTTTCTTTGATCCCTTGAATCCCATCTTACCTGCAGACGCCCAGGAAATAACCTGTCCTGCGGTGTTCGTCATAGCGATAATGATGTTATTAAAAGTAGCTTTGATATGAGCCTGACCAACAGCCTCAACGTTAACTACTCTTTTCTTTGCCTTATCTTTTCTTTTCTCTGTTGTTGCCATTATATAAATGGATTATTTCAATTCAATTAACCTTTAGTTGCCTTCTTCTTGTTAGCAACGGTCTTGCGCTTACCTTTCCGCGTACGCGCATTATTTTTAGTTGTCTGGCCACGTACAGGAAGTCCTTTACGATGGCGAAGTCCGCGGTAGCAGCCGATATCCATTAAGCGTTTAATGCTTAATTGAATCTCAGACTTAAGTACACCTTCAATCTTGAACTTCTCAGCGATGATAGCCCTGACCACATTAGACTCTTCATCGTTCCAATCCTTAACTTTTTTATCCAAGTCAATATTGGCTTCAGAAAGAATTCTCTGTGCTGACCTACGGCCAATACCGAAAATATAAGTGAGGCCGATTTCGCCTCTCTTGTTATCAGGAATATCTACACCAGCTATACGTGCCATTTTTGCTATCGTTAAATGTTAACCTTGTCTTTGTTTAAACCGAGGGTTCTTCTTGTTAATTACATACAATCTGCCCTTCCGCCTGATAATCTTGCAATCGGCGCTACGTTTTTTTACAGATGCTTTTACTTTCATCGCTTTATTCTATTTGTATCTGAATACAATTCTTCCTTTTGTCAAATCGTAAGGCGACATTTCCAACCTTACTCTGTCTCCCGGTAAAATTCGGATGTAATTCATCCTCATTTTTCCAGATATATGTGCCAGTACTTCATGACCGTTCTCCAGTTGCACCCGAAACATAGCATTTGACAATGCTTCTGTAATGGTACCGTCCTGTTCTATTGACTTTTGTTTCGCCACTTATATGAATAATTATGCTCTATATACTCGTGCGTTGTCAATATTTCCGCCCCATTCTTCCCTATCGCTACCATGTGCTCAAAGTGCGCTGAAGGTTTACGATCGGATGTTCTTATTGTCCATCCGTCTCTTTCCTGTACCACATTCTTCGTTCCCTGGTTAATCATTGGTTCAATGGCAATGACCATTCCTTCCACCAACTTCACTCCTTTTCCCCGCTTACCATAGTTTGGAACCTCAGGATCTTCGTGAAGTTTTTTCCCAACACCATGACCTACTAACTCCCTTACTACACCATAACCAAAGCTTTCAACATAACTTTGAATGGCAAAACTTATATCGCCCATTCGGTTTCCAGCCTTTGCCTGTTCAATTCCCTTATAAAGGGAATCATACGTCCGCTGAAGTAATAACAAGGTTTCACCTTTTACTCCTTCCAGTGGATAGGTATAGGCCGAATCACTGTGGTACCCTTTATAGAAAACGCCACAATCAATAGAGATGATGTCGCCTTCTTTGAGTTCGTATTTTCCTGGAAAGCCATGTACAACTACTTCATTAACTGATATACATAGCGATGAAGGAAAACCGTTATAGTTCTTAAAAGATGGTGAACCTCCAAAGTCGCGAATATATTCTTCAGCAACCCTGTCAAGTTCCATAGTTTTTACGCCTGGTTTTATCTTCCTGGCTACTTCACCATGGGCCTTTGCGAGGACCTGTGCACCTTCCTTAATTACCTGAATCTCATCTAAGTTTTTTAAATGAATCATTCAGCGCTTAAGCCGCAGCAAATTGAGAACGTCCTTTCACCCTGCCTGATTTCATCATGCCTTCGTAATGTCTCATTAACAGGTAACTTTCAATTTGCTGAAGGGTATCCAAAATAACACCCACCATAATCAACAAAGAAGTACCCCCATAAAACTGAGCGAAGTTCTGTCCTACGCCAGCCCGCACAGCAAACGCCGGAAGGATAGCAATGACAGCCAGGAACAATGCTCCCGGCAAAGTGATTCTTGATAAAACTGTATCTATAAAGTCAGCAGTTTGTTTCCCGGGTTTAATCCCTGGAATAAAGCCGCCATTCTTTTTTAAATTATCCGCAATATCATTTGAGTTGATCGTGATAGCCGTGTAAAAGAACGTGAATATCAGGATCAGCGAAGCAAATAATAAATTATACTGCCAGGATGTAAAGTCTGAGAAAGTTGAACCGATGTAAGCACCGATGTCACTATCACGCCACAGACCTGCCAACAAAGCAGGAATAAACATCAACGCCTGCGCAAAGATGATAGGCATAACTCCCGCAGAGTTTAATTTCATAGGTATGAAATCCCGCTTACCACCATAAAGTTTATTTCCAATAACCTGTTTTGCATATTGGATAGGAATTCTTCTGATAGCTTGTGTAAGCATTATCACACCTATCACAACAAAGAACAAAGCGAGTATTTCGATTATCAAAATAAGCGCTCCTCCAATCTGCTTATCCATTGCTTCATTGATAATTGCACCGGGGAAACGGCTTACAATACCGATCATGATCAGCATTGATATACCATTGCCTATACCCTTATCCGTTATTCTTTCACCTAACCACATACAAAACATGGTTCCGGCAACAAGAATGACTATAGAAGAGAAATAGAAAAACAATCCCGGTTGGATAATTGCGGCTGGCTCAATTGTTCCATTAATATATGCGTAAGACTGAAATGCAGTGATTACGATTGTCAATACTCTTGTATACTGATTCAATTTCTTTCTTCCAGAATCACCTTCTTTTTGCATTTTCTGAAAAGGAGCAAAAGCAACCGTAAGCAACTGGATTATAATCGATGCAGAAATGTAGGGCATGATACCCAAAGCAAAGATCGAAGCACGATTAAATGAACCGCCCAAAAAGGTATTTATCAAATCAAAAATACCTCCCTTGGATCCTGTATCTAATAAGTTAGGATCGATACCGGGAAGAACAATATAGGACCCCAATCTGAAAATGATCAGAAAGCCCAGGGTGTTCAGAATCCTGACCCTAAGATCCTCAATAGAGAAAATGTTCTTTATGGTTGTAAAGAATCGCTTCATTATTTCACGGTTGTTGCAGTCCCACCCACATTCTCAATAGCCTTTACAGCAGTAGCTGAGAAAGCATGTGCCTCAACGCTAACTTTCTGTTTTAACTCGCCTCTTCCCAAAATTTTTACTTTATCGTTCTTTCCGATAATGCCATTATCAATAAGAAGCTGTAGACTGATATTCTCACCTTTTACCTTTTCTAAAAGGCCTTCAAGAGCATCAAGATTTACAGCTTTAAAGTATACTTTATTATTATTCTTAAAACCAAATTTAGGAACACGGCGCTGAAGGGGCATCTGACCACCTTCGAAACCAAATTTCTTGGAGTAGCCGGAACGTGACTTTGCTCCTTTATGACCACGACCTGCAGTCGATCCGCCAGAACCCTGACCACGGCCAAGTCTTTTGTTCGTCTTAGTAGAACCTTCTGCTGGTTTAAGTGTATGCAGTTTCATTATTTCAGTTCTTTAACAGTAATCAAATGATTTACTTTTTTGATCATGCCTTCTATCTGGGGAGTCAACTCGATTTCATTAGAGCTGCTGACCTTTCCAAGGCCCAGAGCCTGCATGGTCCTGATTGTCGTCTCTTTTCTTTTAATCAGACTTTTGGTCTGTGTTATCTGTACTCTCGCCATTTCGCTTAGCCGTTAAATACTTTAGATAAAGCAACTCCCCTGTTCTTTGCTATAGTGTGTGCATCACGCATGCTTGTTAAAGCTTTGAATGTTGCTTTTACCACATTGTGCGGATTTGACGATCCTTTCGACTTTGCCAAAACGTTATGAACGCCAGCACTTTCCAGCACCGCCCGCATTGCACCACCAGCTATTACTCCAGTACCAGGAGAAGCAGGTTTTAACAATACAAAGCCGCCACCAAACTTACCAATAGATTCATGTGGCACAGTACCTTTGATCACCGGAACCTTAACAAGATGCTTTTTAGCATCGTCAATTCCTTTGGTTATCGCATCGGTTACTTCATTCGCCTTTCCAAGGCCATATCCTACCACACCGTTACCATCACCAACAACGACAATAGCGGCGAAGCTGAAACGACGTCCACCTTTTACCACCTTGGCTACGCGTTGAATGGCAACGACCTTTTCTTTAAGATCTATTTCGCTGGCTTTAACCGTACTGATATTGCTTACTGACATATTTCTGGTTTTCTAATGCTTAAAATTTCAAACCACCTTCGCGCGCTCCTTCTGCCAAGGCCTTTATATTTCCATGGTACAAGTAGCCATTTCTGTCAAATACTATGGATTGCACCCCGGTGGCAATCGCCTTCTCGGCTATCTTCTTACCTACCTGCTTTGAGTTTTCAATGTTAAGCCTGGCTTTATCACCTAACTCGACAGAGGAAGCCGAAGCAATTGTTACACCCTTGATATCATCAATCAACTGTGCATAAATGCTTTTGTTGCTTCTGAATATTGAAAGCCGGGGACGTTCTGTGGTACCACTTATCTTTTTGCGAACACCCAACTTTATTCTTTCTCTTCTCTCGTTATTCTTGCCTGCCATAGACCTATTATTTTTTTCTATGATGCTTAATTCATTTACTTATTTTATTTCGCAGCTGCCTTACCAGCTTTTCTGCGAACCTGCTGACCAACAAAGCGAATACCCTTTCCTTTATATGGTTCAACTTTTCTCAGGGAGCGGATTTTCGCGGCTACCTGACCTATTAACTGCTTATCAACACCCTGAAGTGAGATAATAGGGTTAGCTCCTTTTTCCTGGGTTGCCTGGATTTTTATTTCCGCAGGAACAGCAAGAAAAACATTATGTGAGTACCCTAAGCTAAGTTCCAAAACATTGGATTGAGCATTGGCCTTATAACCAACACCCACCAGCTCTAAGTCAATCTTGTAACCTTTAGTAACGCCTTCAACCATGTTAGCAATTAAAGAACGATACAGTCCATGCATTGCTTTATGACGTTTCTGATCCGTGGGACGCTCAACCAGAACTTCTCCATTCTCGGATTTTATTGTAAAGTCAGGATCAACAACCTGGGTTAACTCTCCTTTAGGCCCTTTAACGCTAACCTTGTGCTCTGAAAAGTTAAAAGTAACTCCAGAGGGTATGATTACGGGCATATTTCCAATGCGTGACATTTTTCTTTAGTATTCTAGTAAACGTAACACAATACTTCGCCACCAACATTCAGCGTACGCGCTTCTTTGTCGGTTATAACTCCTTTTGATGTAGACAGGATTACAATTCCAAGACCGTTCAATACACGTGGCATTGAATCAGTACTGGCATATTGTCTTAAGCCAGGAGTACTAACGCGCTTCAGGCTTGTGATCGCCGCTTCTTTTGTCTCTGGGTTATATTTCAAGGCTATTTTGATAGATCCTTGTTTTGTATTACCCTCCTCAAACTTATAATTCAGGATATAACCCTTGTCAAACAACACTTTGGTTATCTCCTTTTTTAGGTTAGATGCCGGAATTTCAACCACACGGTGGTTGGCTTTAATGGCATTACGCAACCTTGTTAAATAATCTGCAATCGGATCGGTCATATTTCCTACTCCATTTTTATTTAAAAAGCAAACCCGTTAAAAACGGGGCTGCAAAGATATTGAACTATTTCTTTAATCAAAAGGCCAATAATTGACTTTTACCAGCTGGCTTTAGTTAAGCCGGGTATTTTACCATCATGGGCCATTTCTCTAAACACATTACGGCATACTCCAAATTTACCTATGTAACCCTTGGGGCGACCTGTCAATTTGCAACGATTTTTTAACCTTACGGGCGATGCATTTCTTGGAAGCTTATCCAAGGCCAGATAATCTCCGGCTTTCTTCAAAGCCTTTCTCTTTGCAGCATGTGTTGCCACTAATTTTTCTCTTTTTGCCTGTCTGGCGATCACTGATAATTTTGCCATATCTCTATATCAATTTTTTTGAGCGAATGGCATACCGAACGCCTTTAACAACTCCAGGCTTTCTTCATCTGAACCTGCCGATGTAACGAAGGTGATATCCATACCACTTATTTTGCCTACTTTATCAATTGAAATCTCAGGGAAAATGATTTGCTCTTTTACACCAAGTGTATAATTACCCCGACCGTCAAAGCCCTTATTACTAACGCCGCGAAAATCACGAACGCGAGGAAGGGCAATGCTCATCAAACGATCCATAAACTCATACATCTTATCTCCACGCAACGTTACACGCACACCGATCGGCATGTTTTCACGAAGTTTGAAATTCGATATAGCTTTTTTGGACTTGGTGGCAACCGCTTTCTGCCCGGTGATATTGGTGATTTCTTCCAGTCCAACATCAATAAGTTTCTTATCGGTAACTGCTACCCCCATACCTTTGTTGATGCAGATCTTCTCAATTTTGGGAACCTGCATAACCGACTTATACTGAAATTTACTTTTCAGAGCCGGCACTATTTCCTTGAGATATTTCTCTTTTAATCTTGGCGCTGCCATTATTTAATGAATTCTCCTGTTTTCTTTGAAAATCTTTGAAGCTTACCCTTTGCATTAACCTTGCGGCCTATACGGGTTGGTTTACCTGAGGCAGGATCAATCAGCATAAGGTTACTAATATTGATAGATGCTTCAGTCTTTTTCATACCGCCTTCTGGTTTTCCGGCAGAAGGTTTCTGATGTTTGGTTACAATATTGACTCCTTCAACAAAGGCGCGGCCTTTTGCTGAATCAACTTCCAGCACTTTGCCTTCTTTGCCTTTATCATCACCGGCGATCACCTTTACAGTGTCTCCCTTTTTTATGTGCAGCTTTGGCTGCTTGTTAAACTTTCTTTCCATGATTAAATCACTTCAGGCGCTAATGAAACTATTTTCATAAACTGCTTTTCTCTAAGCTCACGGGCAACCGGACCGAATATGCGTGTACCGCGGGGTTCATCCTGGTTGTTCAGAAGCACAGCAGCATTGTCTTCAAAACGAATATAAGAACCATCTTTTCTTCTTATCTCCTTGGTTGTGCGAACTACAACAGCTTTAGAAACTGTGCCTTTCTTTACCTGGCTGCTGGGCAATGCAGATTTTACAGTAACAACTATTTTATCACCTACTGAGGCAGAGCGTTTTCCGCTGCCTCCCAGTACGTGCATACAAAGCACTTCTTTTGCTCCGCTGTTATCTGCAACTGTAAGTCTGGTCTCCGTGCGTATCATAATACTATTCCTTTTGTCTTTTTATTACTTAGCCTTCTCAATTACTTCAACCAATCTCCAGCGCTTATTCTTACTGAGCGGACGGGTTTCCATAATGCGAACCGTGTCGCCAATGCCGGCAGTATTGCTTTCATCGTGCGCCATGAGTTTGGTGGTTCTATTCACAAACTTGCCATAGATCGGATGCTTTACCTTACGATCAACAGCAACGGTAATGGATTTCTGCATTTTATTGCTTACTACCTTACCAACTCTTTCTTTTCTGAAATTCCTATTTTCTTCCATCGGAATTATTGTTGAGATTCTTTAACCGTTAATTCAGTCTTCAATCGGGCAATCAGTTTTTTAGTTTCCTTGATCTTCATAGGATTTTCTACCGCAGAAACCTGATGCGCAAATTTTACTTTGCGAAGCGCTTCTGATTCGCTTACAATCTTCTCCTTAAGTTCGTTTACGCTAAGTGCCCTTATGTCTGTGTTCTTCATGACTGTAATGTTTCTACTTTTCTACGTAATCAGGTCTTACGGTGAACTTGGTTTTAATCGGGAGTTTACCTTCAGCAAGTCTTAAGGCTTCCTTGGCTGTTGCCATATTTACCCCTCCAGCTTCAAACAAAATAGTTCCGGGTTTTATCACGGCAACCCAATATTCAGGAGCACCTTTACCTTTACCCATACGAACTTCAGCGGGCTTTCTGGTAACAGGTTTATCAGGAAATATTCTGATCCATACCTGGCCTTCACGTTTCATGGCGCGAGTTACTGCAATACGCGCTGCTTCGAGCTGACGTGCAGTGATCCAACCACCTTCAAGTGACTTTAAACCGAAAGAACCGAACGCAATGGTATGTCCACGTGTAGCCATTCCTTTAACACGTCCCTTTTGTTGTTTTCTAAATTTTGTTCGCTTAGGCTGTAACATCGTTACCTAACTTTAATGTTTCCTTTATTACCTGTTTCCTTTTCCTCTTCCACCATGGCCATGGCCACCATCGCCTCTTCCGCCACGACCTCCGTCACCTCTTCCGCGATTGTCGCCTCTTCCACCTCTTCTGCCTTGTGGTTTATCACCACCTTTAGGTGAGCCTCCGCCCTGAACGTTGCTTACAACGCCGATATTCGGAGAAAGATCACGTTTACCATAAATCTCCCCTTTGAAGATCCATACCTTGATACCGATCTTTCCATAAACCGTTTGTGCTTCTGATATAGCATAATCGATATCTGCACGGAGTGTATGAAGAGGAATACGACCTTCTTTATATTGTTCAGTTCTTGCCATTTCAGCACCTGCCAAACGACCAGAAACTTTTACTTTAATTCCTTCAGCCCCAACGCGAATGGCACTTGCTATCGCTTGCTTCATAGCGCGCTTATAAGAAATACGAGCTTCAATCTGCTGAGCTATTGCTTCACCCACCAACTTAGAATCCAGTTCAGGACGCTTTATTTCAAAGATGTTTATCTGAACATCTTTTCCGGTGAGCTTCTTTAATTCTTCTTTTATTTTGTCAACCTCATTTCCACCTTTTCCGATAACAACACCGGGACGGGCCGTATGAATGGTCAGCGTAATGCGTTTCAGTGTTCTTTCGATTACCACTTTAGCAATACCACCTTTAGGGATACGAGCCTCCACATATTCTCTGATCTTATGATCTTCAACCAATTTATCAGAGAAGGTATTTCCACCGTACCAGTTGGAATCCCAACCGCGGATGATACCTAAACGAAGGCCTACAGGATTTACTTTTTGTCCCATGAATTATTTTGTTTCCTTTTCTTCTACTGTCGTTTCAGTTTTTTTGAGGCTATCGAGAACCAACGTCACATGATTGGAACGCTTTCTTACACGATGCGCTCTACCTTGGGGCGCCGGGCGCAATCTTTTCAGAATGCGGCCTCCGTCAACCCATATATCTTTTACAAAAAGATCGGCCTCTTCAAGTTTTGCTTCCTGGTTTTTGGCTTCCCAGTTGGAAATAGCCGAAAGCAAAAGTTTTTCAAGTTTCGCTGAACCATACTTAGGTTCGTATTTCAAAATGTTCAAGGCCTTATTTACCCGTTCGCCTCTAATCAAATCAGCAACCAGTCTCATCTTACGAGGAGATGAGGGAACATTCTTAAGCCTAGCTACGACAGGTCCTGTCTTTGCCGCTTCTTTGCGGGCATCGCGTTTCTCTCGCTTGAGAACTGAACGCTTTGTCTTTTTAGCTACCTCTTCCATGATTACTTAGCGTTATCTTTCTTATTACCTGAATGTCCACGGAAAACACGTGTGGGTGCAAATTCACCTAACTTATGGCCTACCATATTTTCGGTAACATAAACCGGTATAAACTTATTACCATTATGTACGGCGAACGTGTGGCCGATGAGTTCCGGTGTTACAGTCGATCTTCTTGACCAGGTCTTGATGACAGACTTCTTTCCGGATTTCTCCATAGTTTCCACTTTTTTCGTTAAGCGGAAATCGCAATATGGTCCCTTTTTAATCGAGCGTCCCATTATTTTTTCCTCCTAGATATGATTAGACGATCTGAATATTTCTTTGGATGACGGGTCTTCTTACCTTTTGTGTACAACCCTTTACGTGATCTTGGATGACCTCCGGATGCACGGCCTTCACCACCACCCATCGGGTGATCAACCGGGTTCATCGCAACACCTCTTGTGCGTGGACGAACACCTCTCCAGCGACTGCGACCTGCCTTACCAACACTTTCATTCATGTGGTCAGCATTGGATACGGTACCGATAGTGGCCATACAAACATCCTGTACATTGCGCATTTCGCCCGAAGGCATTTTCAATGTTGCAAGACCATTCTCGCGCGCGAGCAACTGTACAAATGAGCCAGCGCTTCGTGCAATAGCACCACCTTTACCAGGTTTCAATTCAACATTATGAACTATAGTACCAACAGGAATTTTTGCAAGCGGAAGTGCATTTCCTACTTCAGGAGCAATATCACTTCCAGCGAGAAGTTGTTGTCCAACTTTGATTCCCTCCGGTGCAAGTATATATGACTTGGATCCATCAATATAGTACAGCAGAGCAACTCTCGCTGTTCTTGTCGGATCGTATTCAATAGATTTTACCGTAGCAGGAACGCCAATTTTGTTTCGCTTAAAATCGATGTCCCTTAATTTCTGCTTGTGACCGCCACCGATGTAACGCATCGTTAAGCGACCTACATTATTCCGGCCACCACTCTTTTTAACAGTCTTCACCAATGACTTTTCGGGCTTCGCTGCCGTAACGTCATCAAATGAAGGAGCTAAGCGATGTCTCGTTCCTGGTGTTACCGGTTTTAATTTCTTCAACGCCATGATTCAATGATTATACGTTGCTATAAAAATCAATTACTTCTCCTTCAGCCAAAGTCACAATGGCTTTCTTATAGTTAGGTTTATTACCGCCTAAAATTCCGGTCTTGGTGTAGCGTACCTTGTGCTTACCCATCACATTGATGGTATTTACCTTTTCTACGTTTACACCGTATTGTTTTTCCACGGCCTTTTTGATCTCTACTTTATTGGCTTTGATATCGACGATGAAGCCGTACTTGCCTTTTTCATTTAAAGCAGAAACCTTTTCAGTAACCAATGGTCTCTTTAGAACACTCATTATTCTTTATTTAACAAGTTCACTACTTTATCTATAGAACTCTCAACGAAGATCACGTTGTCTGCATTCATCACATCGTAGGTGTTGATTTGCTCAGCCGTTGTAATCTTGGTGTGCTGTAGGTTTCTTCCTGCCAGTACAATGTTCTTGTTGGCATCAGGAAGCACGAGGAGAGTTTTCTTATCCTTTAAAGACAACGAAGCAAGCATGCTTAAATACTGCTTCGTCTTTGGTGATTCCAATGTGAAATCCTCCAGTATGGCAATTGCATTATCCTTTGCTTTGTATGTCAATGCTGACTTACGCGCCAGGTCCTTAACTTTCTTATTCAACTTGAAAGAATAGTCACGAGGAGTGGGACCGAAAACACGTCCTCCACCTTTGAACTGAGGGTTCTTGATATTACCCGCACGAGCTCCACCTGTTCCTTTTTGTTTCTTAAGTTTCTTTGATGAACCCGAGATTTCGTTACGCTGCTTTGACTTGTGTGTTCCCTGGCGTTGGTTAGCGAGGTAGCTTTTCACATCAAGATAAATAGCATGATCATTTGGTTCGATACCAAATACGGCATCCGAAAGGCTCACCTTTCTATCCGTATCCTGGCCGCTGTATTTTTTAATCACTACGTCCATTACTTCACAAGGATTACAGTTGAATTTTTTGCTCCCGGAATTGAGCCGCTAACAACAATTACATTTTGCTCTGGAAGAATTTTTACAATGCGAAGGTTAGTAACCTTAACGCGATCATTACCCATGCGACCTGCGAGACGTTTTCCTTTTGGAACGCGTGATGCGAATGAAGCATTACCCATTGAACCGGGTGCGCGAAGCCTGTTGTGCTGACCGTGCGTCTGACCGCCAACACCGGCGAAACCATGACGTTTAACAACACCCTGGAAGCCTTTACCTTTTGAAAGACCAACGGCATCTACATAATCGCCTTCGACAAATACATCCTGTGAAAAGATTTCTTTGCCTAATTCAACTTTCCCCTCGAATTCGTTGCTGAAGTCTCTGAATTCCACAACAGCCCGTTTGGGAGCAGTGGCTGCTTTCTTGAAGTGGCCGATCTCGGCCTTGTTGGAGTGCTTTTCTTTCTTATCTCCGAAAGACAATTGAACAGCTTTATAGCCGTCTGTGTCCTGGGATTTAACTTGCGTAACAACGCAAGGACCGGCTTGGATCACCGTGCACGCGATATTCTCACCGTCGGTTCCAAATAGGCTAGTCATCCCTATTTTCTTTCCTATAATTCCAGGCATCTGATACCTATTTATGCTTGTTTTTCAGGATTTTGCACGTCCTTCGTGCAAAAAGGACTGCAAAGATAGGAAACGAGTTTTAGTTACCAAACATGGAATCTAAAATTTTCGGAATTTGAAGTGCTCTTCCGCATTTTGAACTATAAATACCTAACATTGACAGGCAAATAAATTTGTAATTCCACTCTAGTACATGCCCTTCTTCCAGGAAATCAATAAACGATGGTTAATTCTTCCCATCGCGCTTTTAGTTTTGACATTGTCAAACATAGCCATAGGAAGTATTCACATTCCGATAGCAGATATACTCTCTGTAATCTTTGGAAAAAAAATTTCAGAACCTGTTTGGGCAGATATTATTTGGAATTTCAGGATTACAAAAGCATTAACGTGCGTAATGGCAGGAAGTGCTTTAGCCCTTAGCGGACTTCAAATGCAAACCCTTTTTCGAAATCCTTTGGCTGGCCCCGATGTTCTTGGGTTAAGTTCCGGTGCGAGCCTGTTAGTTTCGCTTCTCTTGTTTAGCAAGATTAATCTAACGGGTCCCTGGGCGTTAGCAATTACCGCCAGTCTTGGGTGTGCTATTGTATTTTTAATCGTCCTGGCATTTTCAAGCCGGCTTAAAGATTCCGCTTCACTATTAATAATAGGACTAATGATTGGCGCCACTGCATCATCAATAGTGAGTGTACTTCAGTATACAAGCAAAGCTGAAGAACTCCAGACTTTCTTAATCTGGACATTCGGCTCGGTAGCGGGAATGAACTGGGCTGAGCTCCAGGTATTGGGATTAGTGCTACTACTAGGTTTTTTTCTCGCTTTCTTTTCTGTTAAATCCCTTAATTCCTGGCTCCTGGGTGATAATTATGCGCAAAGCATTGGTATAAATCTGGTGCGGTCCAGGTTTTTTATTATTCTTTCTGCCTGTGTTCTTACCGGAGGCGTAACAGCTTTTTGTGGCCCAATAGTGTTTGTAGGGCTGGCTGTTCCTCACTTAACGAAGCTACTTATCAAAACATCAAATCATAAAGTATTAATCCCTAATGTAATGATGGCGGGAGCAATACTCTTATTACTATGTGATATCATTGCCCAACTTCCGGGAACTGCATCGGTGCTACCACTTAACGCTATTACTTCGTTATTTGGCGCCCCGGTTGTAATATGGGTAATAATGAAAGCGCGCAGATTGAGTCAATAAAAATTTCTTTGCTTCTTGATACAAGAGAGATATTAAAAGCAACATCAAATAAACAAACACATTGATCAGTTCAATAACAACTCACCAACTTAGGGTTGGCTATAAATCTTCTCATCAGGAGGTCTGCCTGTTTGAAAATCTCAACCTGACTCTGCCTCCACAACAATTAGTTTGTTTCATGGGTCCCAATGGCGCTGGCAAATCAACATTAATACGCACGCTTGTCGGACTTCAGCAACCGTTAGGTGGAACAATTGAATTCGTTCCTAACGGACCATCTAATGGCTATAAAATTTCACAAAAAGTTTCAGTTGTACTTACGGATCGAATAACGGCGGGTAATCTTAGTGTATATGACCTGATCACCTTTGGCCGTTATCCTTATTTGGATTGGACGATTAAGTTAAATGAAAGAGACAATCAAATTATTGATCGATCCATTTCTCTGGTGAACATCAACCACCTGGTAAAAAAGAAAATATACGAGTTAAGTGATGGACAGTTGCAAATGGCACTTATTGCACGAGCACTTGCGCAGGACACATCCATCATCATCCTGGATGAACCAACAGCGCACCTTGATCTGAACAATCGTTTAGAGATAATGAAACTGCTCAAGAGCCTGACACGAACGGTAAGCAAAACAATTTTAATAGCGACGCATGATTTAGACCTGGCCCTTCAAACAGCGGATACCATTTGGCTTACCGGAAAAAATAAAAATATCATTTCCGGCATTCCGGAAGATCTTGTATTGAATGATCAGTTCGATAGCATTTTTCAATTCAAAGGTTTCGACCTCAAAACAGGAAAGGTAATTCATGATCCTTATCGAAAATCTACGATACGCCTTCAGGGAGAAGGTCATTATTTTCTTTGGACAAAAAACGCATTGGAGCGTGATGGTTACCGGATTGATGCGGGCGGTGAAATCGAAATTTTCATTTCCGAAAATTCATTGCAATGGAAAATCACACAAAAAGAAAATTCAACACAGGTCTCATCAATAAATGATCTGTTGAATTATCTGCAAACGATTTCACAATAGTTTCACTTTCTCACAAGCTGCCAAGTCTTTTTTATTTATTAGTTTGCTTTCGATTCGATTTTGAGCTTATGATAAAAGTTAACGAACTCTTTCCTTACAAATTTGATAAGAAGTACACAAAACCTGCAGCTTATTTCTCTATGGAGTTTGCTGTTGATCAGCCTTTAAAAATTTACTCTGGCGGCCTTGGGTTCCTGGCCGGCTCTCACTTGCGAAGCGCTTACGAGTTAAAGCAAAATCTCATCGGTATCGGCATCTTGTGGAAAAAGGGTTATTATGACCAGGAGCGAAATCAGGATCAAACACTGAGAGTGGTATTTCGGGATAAAGATTATTATTTTCTTACTGACACTAACATTGTGTTCCCCATCACCATTCATGGTGCCAAGGTGCATGTTAAAGCCTATTTTCTAAAACCGGAAATTTTTAAAACTGCTCCCCTGTTTCTTTTAAGTACAGATATTGAACAAAACGATTACCTCGCACAGACCATTAGTCATCGCCTCTACGATCCAAACGAAACGACGAGAATAGCACAATCCATTCTCTTAGGTGTAGGAGGTGCTAAGTTATTGGACATCCTTGAGCGGAAGACTGATATCTACCACATGAATGAAGGTCATGCATTACCTATGGCTTTTTATCTGTTAAATAAATATAAAACGCTAAATGAGGTAAAAAAGCGGGTAGTGTTCACAACGCATACGCCTGAAAAGGCCGGTAATGAAGAACACAGCATACCCTTACTAAACAGCATGAGTTTTTTTGATGGACTTACCCTTGAACAAGTACAACAATATGTACAACCAGAAAACGGTGTATTGAACTATACGCTTACTGCGCTTCGCATTTCAAAATGTGCAAATGGGGTTTCGCAGCTTCATGGTGAAGTAGCCCGAAAAATGTGGAGCGACTACAAAGGCATATGTGAAATAAAGGCTATCACCAATGCACAAAATAAAACCTACTGGAGTGATTCCATCTTAGATAAAGCTCTTGAAAAAAATGACAATAAATTACTCATCGCGCGAAAGAAAGAATTGAAGTTCAAATTATTTCGCACAGTTGCCAATCAGACTGGTAAACTATTTGATCAAAACGTACTCACTATTGTCTGGGCAAGAAGATTTGCTTCTTACAAGCGCGCTAATTTATTACTGTCAGATTATACCCGATTTCTTAAGATTATTCAAAACAAAAATTATCCTGTACAAGTAATCTGGGCGGGCAAACCTTATCCTGAAGATTATAATGCCATAAACATTTTCAATGAAATTTACTGGAAGACAAAAGACCTGCCCAACTGTACCGTACTGACAGGCTATGAGATGTGGTTGTCAGGGCATCTTAAAAAAGGATCTGATCTCTGGCTGAATAATCCACGGTTGTATCATGAAGCATCAGGAACATCGGGTATGACTGCAGCAATGAACGGATCAATCAATTTATCAATACCGGATGGCTGGGTACCTGAATTTGCAAAACATGGAAAGAATTGTTTTGTAATAGAGCCCGTGAGCAGATTAGTTACAAATGAATCAACCGATAAACTTGAAGCAAAGAACCTGTTCGATCTCCTTGAGAATGAAATCATACCCATGTATTATGACAGTCCTTCAAAATGGTTAAAAGTAATGAAAGGCAGTATGAAAGATGTTCTTCCTTACTTTGATTCCGGAAGAATGGCGAAGGAGTATTACGAGAAACTCTATTAATAGCAACCATTCATTTGTTTGAAATTTTAATCAATCACCAATTCCCTCCATTCAAATCACACATAAAATTACACACTTCGCCAAATTATGATAGGGAGAAAAAATTTGAACTAACTCTTGTTTAAGAATCACTGTTGTCCGACTAAAAAAAACGAACACCTACGTAATCCCTTGATTTTCTTGATTCCAAAGGCAGGGCCAGATAAAGAAACATCAAGAAAATCAAGGGATTGAAACGAATGCTACATTTTAGTCGTACAACAATGTTTAAGAATTAGTTCTGAATGATTAAATTACATTTGAGATGTATCCCTAAACCTAAACAGAAAAATTATGGCAAGGCCATTACTCATTATTTTTTACAATAACCCAGCGTTGGGTGCTGTAAAACCAAGACTGGCGGCAACTATTGGCGACGACCGTGCACTGGCAATATATCTGAACCTGGTCGCCAATACACGTGAGATTACAGATGAATTACCTTTCGATAAAGTTGTTTTTTATTCTAACCACATTGATACTGAAGACAACTGGGATAATAGCATTTACAAAAAGCAACGTCAACAAGGTTTTGAATTAGGTAAGCGATTGCAAAATGCTTTTTCATGGGGCTTCCGTTCAGGCTATTCAACTGTATGTATAATTCATGCTGATTGCTATGGGTTAACACCTGAAATTATCATTGAGACATTTGAACAACTTGAAGAATCTGATGCAGTAATCGGGCCTGCGAAAGATGGCGGGTATTATCTATTGGGTATTAATAAAGTTTATCCTGAACTATTCAAAGACAAAGAATGGGGAAGCTACACGGTGTTAAGTGATACTATTCAGAATTTCGAAGAACTTGACCTGGAGTATGGTGTATTACCTGTACTGAACGATGTGGAAGAAGAAGTTGACCTTCCCTGGGAATTGAAAAAATCCATTGCTGCAATGCGGTAAGGTTTACATTAATTTATCAATATCCCGGATCAATATTTTTGAGTGGCTAAAATAAATCAGTTCTTGTCCCTCAATTCATTTAAAATACTGGTGACAGTTTGACGTGACGTTCCTACAAGGGCAGCAATATCTTTGTGCGTCAGCCGTGTTGAAATCATGGTTTCAAATCCCACTTTCTTTCCTTTCCAGGCAGCCGTGTCTCTAAGAAATTCAATTATCCTGGTCCGTACATCCTTAAATACAAGTGACTCCAACTTACGCTCTATGCGCATCAGTTTGAAACCAATCAATTTTAGGATACGAAAACTAAGTTCCTTATCATTCTTCATCAGATCCTTTAGTTCATTTATGCTTAGTGGACATATCGTGGTTTTATTGTCTAAGGCCTGAGCATAGTCCAAACGCTTTTCCTCTCCGGCCAAGGCAAGCCCCCCAAACACTTCGCATTCCGAAAGAATTGCTTTTATCACTTCATCTCCATCCTCCGTAACATGACCTATTTTAACACGGCCATTTACACGTTTTGCATACACTAAAATTGTAAGTTTGAGACATCACTAGCGTGTCATTTAAGGATAAATTACTACTAAAAAGTTCATGCGCGAATTGAAACTAAGCGAAATTTGGATTTATCCGGTAAAATCACTGGGAGGGATTCCGTTAAAATCAGCAAAAGTTTTCCCTAAAGGACTCGAACTTGACCGTCGGTGGATGCTTGTTGACGAAAAGGGTATTTTCATGACGCAACGGGCTCATCCCAGGATGGCGTTATTCAAATTGGCTATTCATAATAACATAGTAACTGTTAATCATGGCGCTGATAAAATTGAACTTCCTTCAAATAATTTTTCATCCAATCAAATGGAAGTGCAGGTTTGGGATGATGTTGTTACTACGCTTGAAGTTGGGGCTCAATACAATCAATGGTTTTCAGACAGGCTTGGTTTAAAATGCAAGCTTGTTTTCTTCCCGGAAAAAAATCCGCGACCTGTTGACCCTCACTATGCAATTGGCAATGATAACACCAGTTTATCAGATGCTTATCCATTTCTGATTATCGGTCAAAGTTCCCTTGACGATCTTAATAGCAGGCTCGCTGTACCTGTACCAATGAATCGCTTCCGTCCTAATTTTGTCTTTACAGGAGGAGAACCTTTTGAAGAAGATTTAATGAGAGAATTCAGTATTGGTCACAACCGATTTGTGGCCGTGAAACCCTGTAGCCGATGTGTGATAACAACCGTTAATCAAGACACGGGTGAAAAAGGGACAGAGCCACTAAAGACATTAGCTACCTACCGACAGCAAAACAACAAACCTAATTTCGGTCAAAATGTTATAGCGATTGATCATAAGGAAATACACGTTGGCGATATTATTACATATGTGTCTCGCTCCTTATAAAAAATAATTCGGAAAACAGTTGATCTGTCTAAACCTGCTGGTCACTTTTGCAGAATGACTTTTCTCTATCTTAAGGCCATTCACATTATCTTCATCGTCACCTGGTTTGCAGGATTATTCTATATGCCTCGTTTATTTGTGTATATAACTGAAGCGCACTACAAACAGGAACCAGAAAAATCCATTCTCACAAAGCAACTTACGCTAATGGCTTCACGATTATGGTATGGAATTACCTGGCCTTCCGCTATCATAACATTGGCCATGGGTACAACAATGCTCATCAATCAGCCCGAATGGTTAACCCATGGATTCATGCATATAAAATTAACGTTGGTCTTTTTTTTATATCTCTACCACTTATCTCTCCAATATTTATTTAATCAATTAAAAAAGGGAATCGTTAAATATTCATCACAACAACTCCGCTTGTGGAACGAAGTGTCTACGTTATTCCTTATAGCTATTGTATTTTTAATTGTTTTAAAAAGTGCGTTAAGCATGGTGTGGGGGCTTGCCGGACTTTTGGTTGTTACCCTTTTGATTGTGACTGGAATTAAAGTTTATAAAAAGAACAGAGATGGAAAATAAGTTTAAGGTTCAAGGTTTAAGGTTTAAGGTTTCCTCACGCTTTCCGCTTTCCGCTTTCCGCTTTTCGCTTTTTGCTTTAAGCTTTCTGCTTTCCGCTTGCTCAAAGCCAAAAGTTGAGAAGCTTCCGATATTCGGAGAAAGAGAAGTGAGTGGAACAGATACTATTTACCACACTATTGATGATTTCAAATTTGTAGATCAGGACAGCACGCTTATAACGAATGAAACATTTAAAGATAAAATGTACGTGACCGACTTTTTCTTTACCTCATGCCGCACCATTTGTCCCGTCATGAAAACTCAAATGTTACGTTTATACGATTCGATAAAAAATGATCCCGATGTACTGATCTTGTCACACACTATCGATCCGGAATATGACACAGTTGCACTGCTTCGCGATTTTGCAGACAGGCTCGGTGTAGAGAGTAACAAATGGCATTTCGTAACGGGAAATCAGGAAGACATTTTTAAGATAGCGCAGACAAGTTATTTTTCGACAGCGCTAACAGATAACACTGAGCCCGATGGCTACATTCATAGCGGCGCGTTCCTGCTGATTGATAAGGAGAAAAGAATACGTGGAAAATATGATGGAACGAAGGAGGAAGATGTTAACCGCTTGATTGTTGACATCCGAAAATTGCGGAATGAATATGGATCAATTGCCAATTAGCTGATGTGCCAATGTGCAGATTGAAAGACAGGATTTTTATTCCATTAAGAACAATAACAAACTATAAGCTCCTCCTTACTTTCAACTTTCAGCTTTTCGCTTTTTACTTTCTGCTTTTTGCTTCTTGCATAATTTCCTGCTCAACAAAAAAGGACAAAGAATCCCCTGACACAGGTTCCGCAAAATTCCAGCAATATTATTTACAGGGACAAACATTATATATTAATCATTGCAGCAATTGTCATCAGAAAAATGGAACAGGCTTAGGTCGCGTTTATCCTCCGCTGAACAAATCAGATTTCATGGAAAATCATTTTGAAGAAGTTATCTGCCTCATGCGCCATGGAAAGAAAGGTGAGATCATCGTGAATGGAATACGTTATATACAGGGAATGCCGGGAATTCCAACACTAACAGATCTGGAAATTGCAGAGATTACAACCTACATTTACAATACATGGGAACATAAACGCGGAATCGTTGAAGTAAAAGATGTATCACAAGTTTTAAATTCCTGCAAGGATGACTAATACGCTGGAACAGCAGTACCAATTGATAAAAAGTGCCCGTCTGGAATTGCTTGACTACTGTAAAATCATTTCAAATGAAAATTTTTTAATGGAGTTAAGCTCCTTTAACAATTCAAGCATTCATCATTTATTAGTACATATTGCTAATGTGTATCGCTTCTGGCTCGCTGAGAATGCAATGAAAGAAGCAGTCCCATCTTATGAAAAAGAATCTTTCACTAACATTCAGCGTATTTATGCTTTGTTTGAGCAAGTCAATCAAATCATGGATAAGTTTTTAGAACATTTTAAAGATAGAATGGATGAACCTTTAAATATCTCTATAACAAGATTGGAAAAAACAATCAAAGCTTCACCGATGACCATATTCACCCACGTTATCACACATGAGTTTCATCACAAGGGTCAGATTCTTTCCATGAGTCGTCAACTCGGTTATGTTCCAGTTGATACTGATGTGATCCGGTTTTAGAGGTACCTCATTTTGATTACCTGTTTCTGACTTTGTTTATCCACCCTCACTTTAGCCTTATCAAACGATGGTGGTCCGAACATACCCATTGCATCATTGCCAAATCCAAAGCCTTCTTTTGGTATACCGAATGTATTAGCGTCAAGTTCTCCATTTTCATTTTCATCATGAATCACGCTGATAGCATACTCACCGGGTGGAATGTTTTTAAAAGTGACTTCTACCTTCTCACCTTTTGGTTTTACGGTCTGACCGGCAATGGCTTCTTTTAAAAAATTATCCTCGTTGTCAAACAATCCCACGCGTACAGTACCATTGGTATTTTTAACGTTAGTTATTTCAACATGAAGTATTTCTTGCGCTGATGCAGAGATATTGGCCGCTAAAAGTGCCACTCCGAGGAAAATAAACTTTTTCATAGCTTTTAATTTTTTTTGCTTCAAACATCATACTTCATAAGCTCTGCCGGAAATAAGCTTTACTGAACTGATGGGGAATGTTGACGAACTGTTGAAAACAATCTCCGGTGTTATTAAAAAATTATTTACATGATTAATTACAAAACAGCCGTTGGTAGGAGATGGATTGTCATTCGCATAAAAGTCCGAATTGGGACACTTAAAAACATTCCTGTTTCCGATAGAATTGTATAACTTGAATACAATGTCAACAAAACAACTTTCCCATGGCTTCCATTACCTTAAAAGTTAACAACAAGACCTACACCATTGATGCCGATCCCAAGATGCCGTTGCTTTGGGCAATCAGAGAATTGGTGGGACTCACAGGTACAAAGTATGGTTGTGGCATAGCACAATGTGGTGCATGCACGGTTCACCTTGACGGAACGCCCATTCGTTCCTGCTCTGTTCCGGTTTCGAGCGCAGGGACGAAAAATATCACTACAATTGAAGGTTTATCTGATGATAATTCTCATCCTGTTCAACAGGCGTGGATAAAAGAACAAGTTCCTCAATGTGGTTACTGTCAGTCGGGACAAATTATGGCAGCAACAGCGCTCCTGAAAAAAACTCCAAACCCAACAGACAAAGACATTGATACTGCTATGCAAGGTCACATTTGCCGATGCGGCACTTATCAACGCATTCGTACAGCAATTAAAACTGCGTCACAGTTGATGGCACAGAAGGCTTCCGTTAAATAATTAGCTTTTTCAAAAGTCACTTCTTAAAAAATCAACCATGGAAACAACATTAAAAAATATATCGCGCAGAAATTTCATAAAGCTATCCGGCATGACGGGCGCTGCATTGACCGTTGGATTTTACTTGCCTGCTTCAGGTAAAGAAGCTGAGGTAATGAATATGGAAACTGCCGAAAGCCTGGGCATTGAATTGAATGCATGGATTACCATTGACAAGTCTGGGAAAGTTACCATCACCAATCACCGCGCAGAAATGGGGCAAGGTTCTTTTCAATCCGTTCCGCAGATGATTGCTGAAGAACTGGAAGTAAATTTAGACGATATCAATATTGTATTTGGTGTTGGTAACAATACAAAATACGGCAGTCAGGTTACCGGTGGAAGTTCAACCATTCGCGGTACATATAAAAAATTATTACGATTGAGTGCATCTGCACGTGAAATGCTAAAAGAAGCTGCTGCAAAAAAATGGAATGTAAATGTTGCAGAATGTTATGCTGAAAATGGCCATATCATTCATAAACCTTCCGGTAAGAAATTTCACTACGGAGAACTTGTTGAAGAGGCATCAAAACTTGAACCTCCGAAGACGGTTAATCTAAAACGAACTGAAGAATATAAAATACTGCGTAAACCTCTGCCGAGACAAGACACACCACTGAAAACAAATGGCACTGCAATCTTCGGACTTGATAAGAAGCTTCCTGGAATGTTGTATGCAGTAGTGGAAAGAAATCCAAGATTCCATGGAAAGGTGAAAAGCTTCGATGATACGGAAACAAAAAAGATTGCCGGCGTGAAACATGTCTTTCCTGTAAAGATGAGTGTGTTCAATACTTTTCGCGAAGGCGTTGCTGTTGTTGCGGATAACTTATGGTCTGCGATGCAAGGAAGGAAAGTGCTGAAAGTAGAATGGGATGATTCAGGATTTGAACACCTGAACACGGAGCAACTTTATACAAGAATGAAAGAGTCCCTTAAAGGGGAGGGTGTTTTGAACTTCAAAACAAAAGGTGATGCTGATGGTGTCTTTGAAAAATCTGAAAACAAAATAGAGGCATTGTATGAAACGCCTTATCAATCGCATAGTTGCATGGAACCTCTTAACTGTGTAGCCCATCATCACGGCGACAGTGTAGAAATATGGGGACCCATTCAGGGCCCGGATTGGGTGCAGGATTTTCTTAGCAACTTACTCGACTTACCGAAAGAAAAAATTACCGTTAACATGACTTTCCTTGGTGGCGGTTTTGGCCGTAAAGCTTTTATGGATTATCCTCATGAAGCAGCCATAATTTCCAAGGAGGTGAAAGCTCCTGTCCAAGTAGTGTGGACGCGTGAAGACGATATGACACAAGGTCCGTTCCGTCCCGGAATGATTTATCAATGTAAGGGATCTGTTAATGCGCAAGGGCACATAGATTCTTTTTCTACGCGAAACGCCGGACAAAATATGGATCATCAGTGGCCTAATGCTGATAAAAAATCGTACAATGGTTCTACAACGGAAGGCCTGCTGGAAACTTATTTTGATTCGCTTCCAAACTATAGTTTCACAGATTGCCCGCTTGATGTACCGATTCCGGTAATGTGGTGGAGATCTGTTTACGCATCAACAAATGGTTTCGCTTTTGAAAGTTTTATGGATGAACTGGCTGTGAAAGCAGGAAAAGATCCGTTGGAGTTTCGCAGGCAACATTTACACGATGGACGTTATCATGAACTATTGAATAAACTGGAAGAAGTTTCGGGCTGGAAATCAAGAAAGAAGAATGAAGGTTACGGTGTTGCCATCACCGAATGCTTCACGAGCATTGTAGGTGAAGTAGTGAAAGTATCGAAACAAGCTGATGGAAAACTAAAGGTTGACAAAGTCTGGACGGTGATGGATTGTGGATGGTATGTAAATCCTGACATCATACGCGCCCAGGTAGAAGGAAGTATTATCATGGGGATTGGAGCGGCTGTTACACACGAAACTCTTTTTGATAATGGTATGGCAGTACAAAAGAATTTCAATACATACAAAATGCCTCGATTTACTGAAAGTCCTGAGATTGAAGTACACATTATGGATAACGAGGAAAAAGCCGGCGGTGTAGGTGAACCTGCCCTTCCGCCTATTGCACCAGCCCTTTGTAACGCCATTTTTGATCTGACTGGAAAGCGCATGAGGAAGCTTCCATTCAATTTGAACGAGGTTTAACATTTATTTCGGTTTATGGGATTCCTTCCTGCCAAATTCGACCATGCAGGAAGGAATTTTTTTATCCCAAATTGAAGTGGAGGGTATATTCTGTTAAATAAAATACAGTTTAACTTATTAATCCATTTGAGTCATATAATTTTCCCCTTATTCTATTATAAATTTTTCAAAACGGATAAAGATCATTACCAAACATGATGTAATCATGATTTTCGTCGGTGGCTAAAACACTAGATTGAAGTGTTTCTGACCAGTTGGTATGCGTTTTCCCCTTAGTTTAGTTTTAATTTTAACCGTTGGGTGCAATTTTATTTATGCACAGCTTCAATACAACGAGGCAACAATCTTTGTGCAGGATACTTCAAAGAAGACCAATTACTACATCGTTCAGCCTCCTGAAAAAAAATCAAACACTTCATCAAGTCAAAATTCCAGGGTCATTGTACGGTTGAAAAGTGATCCATTGATCAAAGCATCAAAAAGTTCTCGCTCTGCGCGAATACAAAGTCTAGTGTCAGAGCATGAACAATTCAAATCTGATATCGCCCAATCAGGTAAGCGTTCTGCTAATGCAAGAACATCCGGCTCAGCAAAAATAATTTTTGAATACAGTGAAGTATTTAATGGATTTTCGATTGAAGCCTCTCCTGAAATCATTGAAGAGATTAAAAACTTCAGTTATGTGAGTACTGTACTGGAAGACAAAACTGTAAAGGCCTATGATATTGTTAGCAGCACAATCATCAATGCTCCTCAGGTATGGAATAATTTAGGAGTCACGGGAAAAGGAATACGAATAGGAATAATTGACACGGGCATTGATTATAATCATCCGGATTTGGGCGGAGGAATCGGGCCCAATTTCAAAGTTAAAGGCGGTTATGATTTTGTAAACAATGACACCGACCCAATGGATGATAACGGACACGGTACGCACGTGGCTGGTATTGCAGCAGCAAATGGTTCCGGTTTGAAAGGTGTTGCTCCTGACGCGACACTTTATGCATACAAAGTTTTGGGAAGGGAAGGATCAGGAATTGATTCGTGGATATTGGCGGCGATAGAAAGATGTGTCGACCCCGATCAAAATCCTAATACCGATGATGCTCTCGATGTTGTAAATATGAGCCTTGGACGCCCGGCTGATTCGTCCGAACCGATCAGTGAAGCCGTTAACAATGCAGTTTCAAAAGGAGTAATCTTTGTAGTAGCTGCGGGAAATGATTACAACTTTGGTTCAGTAGGTACACCGGGTATAGCGGAACAAGCAATTACGGTTGCAGCTACTGATCAATACGACTGGACTGCAGACTTTAGTTCTAAAGGACCAACACCGGAAGATTACAGAGCCAAGCCTGACATCGCCGCGCCCGGAGTTGACATCTACTCCAGCTTTCTGAATAATTCATACAAACAACTAAGCGGAACATCAATGGCCAGTCCTCATGTAGCGGGTGCTGTCGCCTTGATTCTTGAAAAACATCCGGATTGGTCTGCCGAGGCTGTGAAGAGTGCTATAATGCAAAGTGCAAAGCCGACAGAAGAAAATCTCTTCAAACAAGGAACGGGAAGAATTGATGTACTGAAAGCTATAAACCAGGAATTGATTATTACACCGGGCTCAATAAGCCTGGGGCTACTGGATACCTCAACTCCCCTCAAAACATATTCTGTTCCTTTACAAATAAAGAATCTTTCTAATACAGCAAAGAATGTAAGCCTTTCACTTGAAAACTTTGCTCCAGGCATATCGGCATCCCTTAGCAGTACAAATTTTTCTTTGTTAGCTAATATAACTAAGAGCATTACCCTAACAGTCACTATCAATACCTCAAGTCTTCCTTTTAAAAACTATCCGGATGCCTACTTCGGATCGGTAACGGCCAATGATGGACTGGCGACTACTAAAGTACCCGTCACGCTATTAAATCCGTCAATAACAAAATTAGTTTTCACAGGAGAACTTCCTCAGTCAACTTTCCAGGTTGGGATCGACAGTTACTATTTTAATCATAATTTTCCTTCATCTTCAGAATTAAATTTATTGTTGCCTCCGGGAAAATATGATCTCATTTCTATTTACGGAAACAGAATTGTGGTTAAAGAAAATATCAATGGAAAGGTTAACAATACCATAACCATTGATAAGTCTCATGCAAAAAATATTGTTTCATTCAAACCCAAAAATCGTCAGGGCCATCCTTTACCCTATGATGGCAATACATTGGGAAGCGTATCATTTACGGGGTCTTCAAGAAATTTCATTTGCTTCTTCCCTTATGTAGAAGATACAGTCTATGTTTCAGATCAATCTTCATATTACCTGAACATGCGCGTGAGAGATAGAGTGGTTTCTGAGCTGGATGCTTTTTACGATATTAACATTACAACCCCTCAAGGATTTTCATCCAGTCGAACGTACACAAATAACCCGGGTGATTTTGTAAAAGTTGACGTCCTGAATCCAAGTATTCCCGTAGGTTCAAATCAGGATTTAATTTACCACAGTCAGGGCGTCGTATTCGGTCTTATCAACAGTTATCCGCTGTCGGTGCCAAACCCGTTAAAAATTTATTATTCAAAGAGAGATAAAGAAATTACAAGTTATACTTTTCTCCAGCTAAATCCGCAAAGCGGGCAAAGCGGATATGCATGGGAAGCCGGAGGATTCAACGTATGTACCAACGATTCAATTTACTTTTTTGATAACCAACGATTACCGCTCGCATCTGCCCGAATAAATTCAAATGAATTCAAATATAATCTTGGCGAATCCCTGGTGCGTTTGAACGCGAGAACATATAACAAGGAAAATAAAATATTGCTTCATGATTTTCCTGCACGTGGATCATTCAACCGATACTATGGTGAACGTGAAAAAGGCACCGTATTTTATGACGTGAAGCAAAATAATACCATCGTAAAAAGCGGAAGTTTTGCAAATAAGACTACCGATGATTACAGCGGCGCGTACAACATACAGCTTGATGCTTCGGCTTCATTCTATTCAATTTCATTGCGATATGACGACAACTTCGTTAAAGGAAAATTAGGTTCAGCAAAGGCTGAGTTAAAATTCGATATGGGGGCAACAGATAAAAACCCACCGACGCTCCAATATCTGTCACTTGAGGCAAATAAGGTTGAGACGAATAATTTGCAGGAAGGCCAACAAGGAAAGATCAAATTTGGGATCAATGACCTTTGTTTGAGTTACTCTGGAATGGAATGTTATGATACAAATTATGGTTTACAGAACATTGAAATTAAAATCAAACATGAGAATTCGAATGAATGGATAAGTCTGGCCTATACAGAAATCACAAGCCAGTGGACCGCCTACAAAGGTTTTGAAAGCAATCTTCCAACCGACATACTTCAGGCAGGTTATTATGATCTCAGTATAAGCGCAAGTGATTTGCAAAACAACTCAATAGAATATCAACTCTTTCCAGCATTTCTTATTGGGCCGGGAGGCAATGATGTTCTCACACAAGTGTCTTTGATTGAGCCGAAACAAAATGCATATGCCACGGGTGTAACTCCATTCTTTAAGTGGAGTTCAATACCAAATGCTAAAAGTTACGCCATCCAGATTTCTGAAAACAATTCATTCGATACGCCACTTGAATTTTCATCCACAACGGAAAGTTATCAGCTCGCTACAAACCTGAACGACAATAAATTTTATTACTGGCGCGTAAAAGCATCTTTGAAGGATAATTCTGCCACCGCATGGTCATCCATTGGAATATTTTATACCGGTAATCCCTTTCAGGCAGCTGTGCCTGTCAGTCCTCAAAACCAGGCAATTGACATGCCTTCAGCAATTCAGTTTAGATGGAAACGTGCAAAAGGCCAGGAGCCTTATGCAAAATTTGAGTTATCTACATCACCCGATTTTACATACTACAACTATTTCGATTACACGTCAGATAGTAGCCTAAACGTTAGTATTAACATATATCCAAACAGTCAATACTATTGGCGGATAACAACAACGCATTATTTTGATAACCGGTATTACGAAGTAGTTTCTCCTGTATTTACTTTTTTTACGCATACAGCCCCAGGTGTTACTTTAATAGAGCCTTTAAATGGAGCCTATGCAACCGGAACTTCACCTTATTTTATGTGGAGCAGTGCTCCGGGTGTTTCACATTATCGCTTTCAGATTTCTGATGATGGATTTAATTCGATTTTGTCGGAACAAATAGTCTACTCCAATGCTACTCAACTTCCGTTTAAATTAGACAACAACAAGTTTTATTATTGGCGCGTGGGCGAGGTTCGTGGTGAAAATATAACCTGGTCGGAGACACGGAACTTATATCCGGGCGATCCCTTTCAATCCATAACATTGCTCCAGCCGCTTAACCAGTCCGTTAATCAACCTCTCTCCGCAGCGTTTAAATGGAAAAAATCCTTTACCAATACCAACTACAAGTTTCAACTATCCGATCAGTTTGATTTTTCAACTCTCCGGCATGAAGCGTTTATATCCGATACCACTATAGCGATTAAAAATCTTGAACCTACTCATCAGTATTATTGGCGGGTCATTCACCAGCGCACATTTAATGAGAGTTCCTTTACGGTAACATCTCCCATTTATTCATTTACAACAACATCGGTGACAGATGCAGAAGATCCCTTTAGGGAAAGAAATTTTGTAGCTTACCCAAATCCATTTGCTACAGAAGTAACAATAGAGTTTTATACACAAAAGCCTGGCAACATTTCCCTCAGCATTATTGATTCGTTTGGTAAAGAAGCGAGGCGATTCTCACAATACATTCAGACACCCGGCAGCAATACCATAACCTGGAATGGAAGCAATCAAAATGGAGAACCTCTTTCAAGCGGTGTTTACTTTGTCATACTTCAAACAGGCACAACGGTAGATCAAATAAAAATAGTGCTGACCAAATAAGCCATCTTCCGCATTTCACGGATAAATTCAATTCATCAAAGGATAGTAGAGGCATTCAACTTTCACTCAGGAAATTGTTATCTTGATTGACGATATGAAGGAATTCAAGACAATAGTAAATGAGTATCAAAAAATAGATTTCAATCTTCACAAAGCTGCATTGGCCACAGTGGTAAGAGTGCGCGGATCTTCTTATCGCAGTCCCGGAGCGAGAATGCTTATAACAGACGATGGCAAGTGGGTTGGCTCAATTAGCGGAGGATGCCTGGAAGGCGATGCACTTCGCAAAGCACGGCTGGTGATGCAAAGTAACAATCCGATGACAGTTACTTATGATACCAGGGAAGAAAGTAATCAAAACCTTGGAATAGGATTGGGCTGCAACGGGATGATCGATGTATTGATTGAACCTATTAATCCAATGGTATCACAAAATCCGGTAAAAGTTTTTTCATCCATCATTGAAGCTAACAAACCTGTAGCATTTGCAACTATTTTCAATTCTAAGGAAGGAGTAATAACCGGTAATAAAATATTGATTGATGATGAAGCTTCTATTCTGCATAATACAATAACAGACCCCGCTTTATGTGAAACAATAAAAACTGATCTTCTTGAACTTTTCGATTCAAATAAATCTCAATCAAAAAAATATTCATTCGAAGAAAATGACATTGAAGTTTACCTGGAATTAGTTCAACCTTCTATCGCTGTTATAATTTTTGGGGGAGGATTTGACGCAAGACCTGTAAGTACGCTGGCTAAGTCATTAGGATGGGATGTATCCGTAACGGATGAATGTGTAGCCCATATAGCACCGGTGTTCTTTCCTGATGCTAATAAACTTTCTTTATGCGATCGTAATTTTATTGACAGAGATTTTAACATTACTCCTTATACTGCCTGTATCCTCATGTCACATAATTATGAGTATGATCGGGATGTGCTAAGAAAGATTTTAAAATCACCTACACCCTATATAGGTATTCTTGGCCCACGTAAAAGGTTTGACAAAATGCTTTCGGAATTTGAAAAGGAAGGCGTCCAACTGGCGCCTGATGACATACGCCGAATCCATTCACCTATTGGCATTGATATTGGCGCAGAAACACCTGATGAAATTGCATTATCAATTATTGCAGAAATACAAGCTAAGTTCTCTAACCGTTCGGGTGGATTTTTAAAATATAGACAAGGTCCCATCCATCATCGTGATAAAACCAGCGACCAGGTTTTTAAACAGGTCTTTCTAAACGATAACAAACTATCAAAGCCCTCTCAAAAATAAGGACCATTGTAACATCATAGGAATCGACGTATCAATTGCTTGTTTTCCTGAAATTTATTTAAGAAGTTCAATGCATTACTAAAATCAACCCTGATATGAAACATTGGTGTATTGTGATCATCACAATTCTTATCCTCACAACATGTAAACAAAAAGAAAAGAGCAATTATTCGGGTTGGAAAATAAAAGGAGGAACTGCGGATGGCATTCAATATTCAAGTCTTGATGAAATCAATAAATCGACTGTAAAAAATCTTGTTAAAGTATGGGAATTCAAAAGTAATGATGCTGATACAATTAAAAACAGGAGTCAAATTCAATGTAACCCGATTATTGTAGACAATGTTCTTTATGCAACAACTGCATCCCTGAAAGCATTTGCTATTGATGCCGCTACGGGAAAAGAAATATGGCGCTTTGAACCAGGAGAAAAAAATTCCGGCCTCGGCGTAAATCGCGGTGTTACGTATTGGTCGGAAGGTGATGACAAACGAATACTTTATTCATTTGGTGAAAACTTGTATGCGTTAAATGCTTCGGATGGAAAACCAGTGCCAGGTTTTGGCAGCAATGGTAAAGTAAGTTTGAAAGAAGGGTTGGGTGAACGAGCTGCAACATTGATGGTTCTGTCCAATACCCCTGGCGTGATCTATAAGAATTTAATTATTATGGGTTCACGTGTTCATGAAGGACCTGTCGCAGCGCCAGGTTATATCCGGGCATTCGATGTTAAGACCGGTAAACTTGCCTGGGTATTCCATACCATACCACAACCAGGAGAATTTGGTTATGACACCTGGCCTCCTGATGCGTGGGAAAGAATAGGAGGCGCCAACTCATGGTCGGGCATGACGGTTGATCATCAACGTGGAATGGTGTTCGCAGGGACGGGCTCTGCATCTTTTGATTTTTATGGGGGAAATAGAAAAGGAGCAAATCTCTTCGCGAATTGTGTTCTTGCACTTGACGCAGCAACCGGTGAAAGAAAGTGGCACTATCAGATTGTTCATCATGATCTGTGGGATCGTGATCTCCCGACCTCACCAGTCCTGGTAACCGTCACTCATGATGGAAAAAAGATCGACGCTGTAGCGCAAGTCACAAAGTCGGCCTATGTATATCTTTTCAATCGTGAAACAGGCGAGCCGCTTTTTCCAATAGAAGAAATTCCAGTTGATCCTTCTGATCTTGATGGTGAAGAAACATGGCCGACACAACCGATTCCTGTTAAGCCACCACCTTTTGCCCGTCAGATTTTTACAGAGAATATGATCAACAAGCTAACACCTGAAATGGAAAATGAAATAAAAGAACGCTTCAAAGGTTTACGAACAGGTAAACAATTTATTCCACCAAGCAAAGAAGGGACTGTTGTTTTTCCTGGATTCGATGGCGGAGGTGAATGGGGTGGCCCTTCATTCGATCCTACTTCTGGAACACTTTATGTGAATGCCAATGAAATGCCCTGGATACTTCAGATGGTTGATGTTCGCATGGATGAGAACGCATGGGCTGGTATTCAATTATACAGAACACATTGTGCTACCTGTCATGGCATTGAAAGAGGCGGAGACGGACATGTGTACCCCAGCTTGCGAAACTTAAATTCAAAATACACTAAGGAAAGCTTAAAACAATTTGTGATGACTGGAAAAGGTGTAATGCCTTCGTTCAGTCATTTGAAAGATGAAGAACGAGACGCCATTGCGAGGTATGTACTCGACCTGGAAGAAAGAACAGAAGAAGAAAAGAAAGGAAGTTTCGAAAGAGCGCCGGATATACTTTATTCAAATACAGGTTACAATCGCTTTCTTACTAAAGAAGGATATCCTGCTGTAGAGCCTCCATGGGGTACGTTAAATGCGATTGATCTTAATACCGGAACGATCAAATGGCAAGTGCCTTTGGGAGAATTTAAAGAACTGAAAGAAAAAGGTATTCCAATTACCGGAACAGAAAATTATGGCGGCCCGGTAGCAACTGCTGGTGGCTTAATTTTTATTGCAGCAACTAAGGATGAAAAGATAAGAGCTTTTGATAAAGATACAGGTGAGATGTTGTGGGAGCATCAACTTCCGGCTGGTGGTTATGCTACTCCGTCTACATATGAAGTTGAGGGAAAGCAATATATTGTAATTGCTTGTGGTGGCGGAAAGATGGAAACAAAATCAGGAGATAGTTATCTGGCATTTGCGTTGAAATAAATAAGATGAAAGATGGGAATAAAATTGGTGTTATCATTCTTGCCGCAGGCTCATCATCGCGCATGGGTCAGTCAAAACAACTGCTTGATATCGAAGGGGAGCCGCTTCTCAGGCGAACGACAAGAGTTGCTCTTTCATCAAAACCCGCTCATTCAATAGTTGTTCTCGGTTCAAATAATAAAGAGCATAATAATGTGATCAAAGATTTACCTGTCGAAATTATTTCCAACCCTAATTGGCAAAAAGGTATAGGGAGTTCTTTAAAAATGGGACTACATTATCTTATTCAAATTGCTCCGCAAACCGAAGCTGCTATTATCCTGGTATGCGATCAGCCTCTTCTTAAAACAGATCACATTCAGAAACTAAAAAGAAAATTTGAATTGACAAGAGCGCTGATAGTTGCTTCTGCCTATGCGAACACGCTGGGTGTACCTGCGCTATTTGAAAAATCCATGTTTCAATCCTTGAGTACCCTTGCGGATGATCAGGGTGCAAAAAAAATTATACAGCAAAATTTGTCACACGTTGCCGCAGTCCCTTTTCCTGAAGGCGTCGTTGATCTGGATACACCAACCGACTATGTCAATTTCACGAGGAGCTAAATAGAGACTGCTAAAAAACCCTAAATAGGATATTATTCATAATCAACGCTCCAATTTCCGGTTTTCAGCGTGCTCGGAAAAAATAACATGAAGACCTTTGTTCCGTAACCAATTGTTAAGATATGGAATTTCATTGGCTTGCAGCTCACGCAGTGCTTTCCGATATTCTTTTGTAAACAACCCGCGATCAAAGCTCACTTTATCCAGTATTATTTTATAGTAGTCGAGAAATGTAGTTTTCATGATCTGCTGATTTATTTAAACGTACCATAACAGATTAAATGATCACCAAACTTTTCAAAAAGGGCATCTTTAATACCAACGATCTGCTTTCGAACAGAATGACGCGGTTTAAAGATGCCCATAAATGTTACTGTTAAATCACCTCCTGTTGAATATGGACAATCCGGAGGAGGAGTAACAAGATTTTTCCAATTACGAAATGGCTATTTGTTTAGGATGTTTTACTTTGGCTTCTTCTTTTTTGGGAACGGTCACCCGCAGTATACCATCCGTGTATTTGGCAGAAATTTTATCGTCTTCTGCTTTATCTTCCGGAAGAGCGAAGCTCCGCTGGAAAGACTGGTAGCTAAATTCCCTTCGGGTATAGTTATCTTTCTCGTCTCTTTCTTCTGTTGATGTTTGAGCCGAAATGGTGAGTACATGGTTTTGCAACTCGACCTGAAACTCATCGCGTTTCATACCGGGTGCGGCTACTTCGATAACAAAATCTTCATTGGTTTCCTTTACATTCACAGCCGGCAATGTAGCGCCTGGTGTCTTCCAGGTAGCCAGGGATGAATCAAGCCAATCCTTGCTGAAGATGTCTTCCAGCAATGAAGGAATTGCCGGGAATAAACTTCCATTGGTTTTAACTAAGCTTTTCATAATTCTGTCCTCCTTTCTTAAGTTTATTTGGTTTAACAATAGTCAAAGAAAATTTCGAATCAGAAAATGCGAAGATCTCCGTAAAAATCCGGCGTATCAATTCTCATACCTTTTTTTAAGTAAGCATCACAATTCCAATACAGAATAAATTTTCAGCTTATACTTTGCCATTTTTTCAGCCTGGTGACTGACATTTTTTATTTCAGTGTAACTGCCATTTTTTCACCTTGCGCGAACAAACCTTTTATCAATGAATCGAAGACAGAAATTTTTTTTTGGAATTTTATTTCAATTTTTAATTTTGCGGCATGTACAAAAAGTCATTAAAAGTTTATGAGACAATTTTTCGTGCCAATGCGTACAGCAATGTTAGGCATTCTTTTATCCCTTCTGCGGATAATGTGCTTCGGTGGTTACGCTCCTGAGGGAGGCGTAACTTTATATACTCCCTATACAAAAATTTCCGTGCCACCAGGGCAGTCGATTGATTACACGGTCGATGTCATTAATAAAAGCGGTGGCGTCAGAAATGTAAGCATATCGCTTAGTGGTATTCCTAATGGATGGAATTATGACGTGAAGTCCGGAGGATGGGCCATAGGGGAACTCTCGGTATTGCCGGGTGAGAAAAAAAATATTAACCTCCGGGTTGATGTCCCCCTGAAGGTTGATAAAGGGACCTACCGGTTCAGTGTAGTTGCTCCCGGAATGGCTATACTTCCCCTGACAGTGACTGTATCGGAACAAGGCACTTTCAAGACCGAGCTTACCACAAAACAACCCAACATGGAGGGCAACGCCAACGCCACATTTACTTTCAACTCGGAATTAAAAAACCGTACTGCTGACAAGCAACTTTATTCGTTGCGGGCAGATGCTCCTCCCGGCTGGAATGTATCGTTCAAAACGGGTGGCCGGCAGGTAACATCTGTTCAGGCTGAAACCAATCACACTGAGAACCTCACAGTGGAAGTCGATCCGCCGGATGGCATTGAAGCAGGTACTTATAAAATTCCCGTGACAGCGGTAACCAGTACTACTTCTGCCTCTCTTGAACTGGAGGCCGTCATCACCGGGTCTTACAGCATGGAGATAACAACACCAACAGGCCTGTTGAGCACCCGTGTTACGGCTGGCGACGAAAAGCGAATAGCTCTTCAGATAAAAAACACGGGTTCAGCCGAGCTTAGAAATATAAAGTTTAGTTCCTCTTCACCAAACAATTGGGACGTTATTTTCGATCCCCAGCAAATGGATAAGCTTGAGCCCGGTAAAACGGTACAGGTATTTGCTACTATTAAATCAGACCGAAAAGCAATTGCCGGAGACTATGTAACGAACATAGAAGCCAAAACCCCCGAAGCCTCAGCCAGGGTTTCATTCAGGGTTTCTGTAAAGACATCCATGTTATACGGCTGGATTGGTATATTAATCATTGGTGCTGCTGTAGGGGGAGTTGTTCAACTCTTTCGCAAATACGGAAGGAGGTGAACTGTGGATCGCAAGATTATCGAACTGGTCGATCTGACCAAACAGTATGGAACATATACCGCGGTTGATCGTCTCAATCTCACCATACATAAGAGTGAAATCTTCGGACTGCTGGGACCAAACGGAGCGGGGAAATCCACTACGATCCTCATGATGCTTGGCCTTACCGAGCCAACCTCCGGATCGGTAAAGGTGTGCGGTCTTGATTCCACGCGAAACCCGATCGAAGTAAAAAGAAAGGTGGGGTACCTACCGGAAGACATCGGATTTTACGAAGACTATACCGGCCTGGAGAATCTTCTCTACACCGCGCAGCTAAACGGCGTGTCGCGGCGAGAGGCACAGCAAAGAGCAGAGAATCTGTTGGAGCGCGTAGGGCTCGCTGATGCGGCCAACAAAAAAGCCGGTAAATACTCACGGGGTATGCGTCAGCGCCTGGGGCTCGCTGATGTACTGATCAAAAAACCGGAAGTGATCATCCTGGATGAGCCTACACTGGGCATTGATCCGAAAGGCGTTCAGGAGCTTCTATCGCTGATCCTGCAGCTAAGTAAGGAAGACGGGCTCACGGTCTTGCTCTCATCCCATCACCTTCATCAGGTACAGGAAATATGCGACCGCGTAGGATTGTTTGTACAGGGCAGGCTGCTTGCAGAAGGAAATATTCAAACGCTGTCGCAACATTTGTTCGGTGGCGAACCATTCATGATTGATGCTGGTGTTTCCACAACAACACCAGTTATAGCCGAAAGCCTGGAGCATAAGCTTCAAAGTATTGATGGCGTAATAACCGTTGCCGGAGAACCCGGTGTATTTCATATTGGCTGCTCACGCAATGCCGCTCCTGACATAGCCCGTATCATTGTCGACTCTGGTGTCGCGCTCAATTATTTGTACAAAAAAGAATATGGACTGGATGACATCTATAATCATTATTTCAAAGAAAGTTAAAAGCCATGAATAAGGAAATAAGCATATCCATACCGTTGGCAAAGAAGGTAAAAGAATTTACCGGATCGTTTGGGCGTAAACAGGATGAACCGGCACTTCATCCCTTCCGGGTGATCGTCCGTAAAGAAATTTCGGATCACGTGAGAAGCTGGCGGTTTAATATCCTGATCATCCTCATCGCGATGACATGCCTCGGCTCCCTCTACACCGCTCTGACGAATATAAGTAAAGCTGTAAAGCCTGATGATCCTGAAGGAACATTCTTTTTCCTGAAGCTGTTCACCCTGACCGATGGCACACTCCCATCGTTTACTGTCTTCATCAGCTTCCTGGGGCCATTGTTAGGGATCAGCCTGGGATTTGACGCTATTAACTCGGAGCAAAACCGGGGAACGCTCAGCCGCCTGATGGCGCAGCCCATTCACCGCGATTACCTGATCAACGCCAAGTTCACGGCAGCATTGGTTGTCATCAGCATCATGCTGTTTGTACTGACATTTTTGGTTATGGGATGGGGACTCATTCAGATTGGCATTCCTCCCACGCCGGAAGAATTCTGGAGAATTATTTTCTTCACCGTGGTCAGCATCTGCTATGTTGCCTTCTGGTTAAACCTGTCGATCCTGTTTTCCGTGCAGTTTCGTTCACCGGCAACGGCTGCCCTATCGGGTATTGCCGTATGGTTATTCTTCACTATTTTCTATCAACTGCTTGTAAATATAATTGCCAGAGCCACGGCACCTTCTGCCACAGCATCACCTCAACAAATTCTAAATTACCAGGATTTTATTTTAAACCTGTTGCGCATAGTGCCCAGCCAGCTTTTCAGCGATGCCACCACCACCCTGCTGATGCCTTCCGTAAGAAGTCTCGGGCCGTTAACCATGGAGCAGGTTTATGGAACAATCCCAAGTCCGTTGCCACTCGGTCAAAGCCTGTTGCTGGTATGGCCACAATTAACCGGACTGGTTGCCGCTACCATAGTATGCTTTGCTTTATCGTATGCTTCCTTTATGAGGAGGGAGATCCGATCAAGGTAGATATTGTTTGTCTCCACAAGGTCACTCAAGAATGACACTACACTTAAAAAAAGCAGGAGCCACTCATTGTCTGTGGGTGGCTCCTGTTGTATATTCTATTAAGTTTTTCTGGTTCGTCAACTACACTTTGATTTCCACGTCAACGCCACTTGGTAACTCAAGTTTCATTAACGCATCAACCGTTTTTGCACTGTTAGAATAGATATCAACCAGGCGCTTATACGTACACAGTTGAAATTGCTCCCGCGCTTTTTTATTTACGTGTGGAGAACGAAGCACAGTGAATTTTTCCTTTTCGGTTGGCAAGGGAATGGGCCCGCTTACTACTGCTCCGGTTGCCTTAACTGCTCTCACAATTTTCTCTGATGATTTATCCACGAGGTTGTGATCGTAAGACTTTAATTTTATTCTGATTTTCTGGTTCATATCTGTCTTTTTAAGGAAATCGCCTAAATCCTATTTTATCTGTTAATCCTTTAACTAAAATCAAGGTCTACTTTGCTAATGCAGCACCTTTAACTTCTTCAATTACTTTCTCTGCAAGGTTCTTAGGAACCGGTGCATAGTGTGAGAATGTAAGAGAAGCTGATGAACGTCCGGATGTAATTGTGCGTAAATCTGTAACGTAGCCGAAAAGTTCAGATAAAGGAACATCAGCTTTAATTACCTGTGCACCTGCGCGTCCATCCATACCTTTCATGATACCACGTCTTCTGTTCAAGTCACCCGTTACAGAACCTGTATATTCGTCTGGAGTAACGACCTCCACACCCATGATAGGTTCAAGAAGTTGAGGGCCACATTTTCTTGCCGATTCTCTAAAACCAATACGCGCAGCCAATTCAAATGATAAAGAATCCGAGTCCACATCGTGGTATGAACCATGGAACAGGCGTACTTTCATTGAATCAATGGGATAACCAGCAAGCGGTCCGTTAACACGGGCCTGATCAAATCCTTTTTGTATAGCTGGAATAAATTCACGAGGAATAACGCCGCCTACAATATCATTAATAAATTCAAGGCCTTCTTTGCCATCATCACGAGGACCGATCTCAAACACAATGTCCGCAAATTTACCACGACCACCGGTTTGCTTTTTATAAACTTCTTTGTGCTCTATTGAGGTAGTAAGCGCTTCCTTATATGCAACCTGAGGAGCACCTTGATTGATTTCCACTTTGAACTCACGCTTCAAACGATCGATGATGATTTCAAGGTGAAGTTCACCCATCCCTCTAAGAATAGTTTGACCTGTTTCCTGATCCGTATTTACGCGTAGCGTTGGATCTTCTTCAACAAGTTTGGAAATAGCCATTCCAAGTTTATCAACATCAACTTGTTTCTTAGGTTCAATAGCGTAACCAATAACAGGGTCCGGGAATACCATTGACTCAAGAACTACTTTGCGTTTTTCATCACAAAGTGTATCACCTGTCTTGATGTCTTTGAAACCAACAACTGCACCTATGTCTCCGGCATGTAACCTTTCAATTTGGTTTTGCTTGTTGGCGTGCATTTGAAACACACGGGAAATACGCTCTTTGCTTTCGGAGCGGGTATTGAAAATATATGAACCTGATTCAAGTATTCCTGAGTAAGCTCTGACGAAACATAGTCTTCCAACAAATGGGTCAGTTGCAATTTTAAATGCAAGGCCGGCAAAGGGTTCCTTTTCATCTGGCTTTATGATAATTTCTTCTTCTGTATCCGGATTCTTTCCTACGATGTTGTCCTTATCAAGAGGTGATGGCAGCACTTCCATCACATAATCAAGCATAGTCTGTACGCCTTTGTTCTTGAATGAAGAGCCACAAAGCATCGGAACGATCTTCATGCTGATTGTAGCCTGACGCAACGCGCTCAATATTTCGGCTTCAGTAATAGAATTTGGATCCTCGAAATATTTTTCCATCAAGGTCTCATCAAATTCCGCTACGGCTTCAAGAAGTTTCTCACGGTATTCTTTCGCTTCTTCTACCAGGTCATCCGGGATGGGAACAACTTTAAAAGTCATTCCTTTATCTTCTTCATTCCAAATAATTCCCCGGTTGTTAACTAGATCAACAACACCTTTGAAATTTTCTTCAGCGCCGATCGGTAATTGAAGAGGTACAGCAGTACTTCCCAATCTTTCTTTTACTTGTTTGCAAACATTAAGGAAGTCAGCGCCGGCACGATCCATTTTGTTAACGAATCCAACACGGGCTACTTTATAGTTATCCGCAAGACGCCAGTTTGTTTCTGACTGTGGTTCAACGCCATCTACTGCGCTGAATAAAAACACCAGGCCATCCAACACACGTAATGAACGATTCACCTCAACTGTAAAGTCAACGTGACCGGGCGTATCAATAATATTAACGTGGTATTTGTTATTTCTATAGTTCCAGTAAACGGTAGTAGCGGCCGAAGTAATCGTAATACCTCTTTCCTGCTCCTGTGCCATCCAGTCCATCGTGGCAGCGCCATCGTGAACTTCTCCAATCTTATGATTTACACCGGAATAATATAGTATACGCTCAGTAGTTGTAGTCTTACCTGCATCTATGTGCGCAGCAATACCAATATTCCTCGTGTACTTTAAATCTCTTGACATCGATTAAAAAATTATAATCTGAAATGAGAAAAGGCTTTGTTTGCTTCTGCCATTCTGTGCGTATCATCTTTCTTCTTTATGGCAGCACCTTCACCTTTAGAGGCAGCAATAATTTCGGCAGCCAATTTATCCATCATGGTTTTTTCACCACGAAGTCTGGCATAATCAATAAGCCATTTAATACTTAAGTTGATCTTACGCTCAGGTCTGATTTCAACGGGAACCTGGAATGTAGCGCCACCCACTCTTCTACTTTTAACTTCTACTGCAGGCATCACATTGTTCATAGCCTTCTTCCATACATCAAGGCCGCTTTCGCCCAATTTCTTTTCTACTTGCGCAATTGCATCATAGAAAATATTGTATGATGTACTTTTCTTTCCATCTTCCATCAGGTAGTTAACAAACTTTGTAACCATTGCATCCTGAAACTTGGGGTCAGGTAATAAATATCTTTTCTTAGGTTTTGACTTTCTCATGGATTAATCAAATTATTTTTTTCCTCCTTTGGCTGGAGCAGCAGCGGCAGCACCGGGTTTAGGTCTCTTGGCTCCATATTTTGACCGGCCTTGCTTACGACCATTTACACCCGCAGTATCAAGTGCGCCACGGATAATGTGGTAACGTACACCAGGAAGATCTTTCACCCTTCCTCCACGGATCAATACCATAGAGTGTTCCTGAAGGTTGTGACCTTCACCCGGAATATAGGCGTTAACTTCTTTTCCATTGGTAAGACGAACACGGGCCACTTTGCGCATGGCAGAGTTCGGTTTTTTGGGAGTGGTTGTGTACACACGTGTACATACTCCTCTTCTTTGAGGACAGGAATCAAGCGCAGGAGATTTTGACTTGAATGTCAATTTCTTGCGTCCTTTCCTGACAAGCTGTTGAATGGTAGGCATTTATTGTTTTGCTTTAAAAACCTTTTCAAAAATAGGACTGCAAAGGTATCAAGAAGAAAGAAAGGTGCAAAGGCTTTATTAAAAGAATTTTGAGGGGTTTGGCAAAGGTGTAATGCCGTTTCTGATAGATTTTGAGGGTTTTATGCTTCCCCTACGGCTCCGCCAAAATTCATTGGGAATTTTGGAGCATCTTCAGTTCTCTTAATCGGACCAAAGTTAGCCTCATACTTTTCAATATTATCTTTCAAAGCCAAGAGGAATCTTTTGGCATGTTCGGGGGTAATGATCACCCTGGCCTTCACCTTAGCCTTGGGAACTCCCGGCATCAGTCTTATAAAATCAACTACGAATTCACTGTTCGAGTGCGCAATCATTGCCAGGTTGGAGTAGATTCCTTCTGCAATTTCTTCAGAAAGCTCAATGTTAATTTGATTCTGAGGTTGTTTCTCTTTTTTTTCTTCAGCCATAATATCCCGTTAAAATAAGATGTGCGAATAGCAGATTAAAATCCCGCTCATTCGCACACCTCTTTATTCGTTATCAGTTATTCGTTAATACTCAGTCCTGGAGTTCCTTTTCCCTGTCACGGGTACGGGTCTCAGAAGCCACAAAAGCATTGTACTCATCCTTATGCGTTACGATCAGATCAACGAAATGTCGCTGACCAGTACCTGCAGGAATAAGATGACCAACAATAACGTTTTCTTTCAAACCATTCAGGTGGTCAGATTTTCCTCTGATCGCCGCTTCACTTAACACCTTGGTCGTTTCCTGGAAGGATGCAGCAGATAGCCAGCTTTCAGTTTTCAATGAAGCCTGAGTAATACCCTGCAAAGTAGGTCTTGAAACAGCAGCCAATGCATCACGAACCTCAACCAATTTCTGATCCTTTCTGCGAAGTAGTGAATTCTCATCTCTTAAATCACGTGCAGTAATAATCTGTCCTGGTTTGAAGCCTTGAGAATCACCCGCATCAATCACAACTTTCTTATCAAGTATGGTATCGTTATCCTCGCTGAAAACAAACTTATCTACATATTCTCCCGGTAAGAAGTTAGTATCACCCGGATCGATGATCTCAACCTTCTGCATCATCTGGCTAACAATGGCTTCGATGTGCTTATCGTTGATTTTAACACCTTGCAGACGATATACTTCCTGGATCTCATTTACCAAATATTCCTGAACGGCTGTCGGACCTTTGATAGAAAGAATATCCGAAGGAGTTATTGAACCATCTGACAACGGTTGACCCGCTTTCACAAAGTCATTATCCTGAACAAGAATATGTTTCGACAGCGGTACAAGATAACGTTTTTGAACCCCATCGCGAGATTCGATGAATATCTCACGATTACCACGCTTGATACCGCCATACGTTACCACTCCATCAATTTCACTAACAACCGCAGGGTTTGAAGGATTTCTTGCTTCAAACAATTCAGTTACCCGTGGCAGACCACCGGTAATATCCCTGGACTTACCCATTGTACGAGGAATCTTGGCAAGGATTTGACCTGCCTTGATCTTCTCACCTGCATCAACTGCAAGGTGAGCACCTACCGGGATGTTATATCCTTTAGACTCAGTTTTACCTTTTACAACGATAGCCGGGTTCTTTGTTTTATCTCTCGTTTCAGTGATAACCTTTTCGCGGTGACCGGTTTGTTCATCAGATTCTTCCTTGAACGTAATACCTTCAATGATGGACTCATATTCAATTGTTCCGTCAAACTCTGAAAGTATAACAGCATTGTAAGGATCCCAGAAACACAACTCGTCACCTTTCTCAACTTTCTGACCGTCGTTAATGCGAAGGAAAGAACCATAAGGAACGTGATTTGAAATCAACACCCGTGTTTTATCCTGATCTAAAATCCTTATTTCACCTGTACGTCCCATAACAACTTTGGCAGTATTACCTTCCGCATCGGTTGTCTCAATAACCCTGATCGCTTCAAACTCCACTATTCCAGGGAACTTTGCCTTTATGTTTGCATCAACCGCAATATTTGAAGCCGCACCACCCACGTGGAATGTACGCAACGTTAACTGTGTACCCGGTTCACCAATTGATTGCGCTGCAATAACACCAACCGCTTCACCGCTTTGCACCATATTACCAGTGGCGAGGTTACGACCATAACACTTGGCACAACCCCCTACGCGAGACTCGCAAGTGAGCAGCGATCTGATTTCAACTTCTTCGATACTAGTCTCTTCTACTCGCTTGGCAATTTCATCGGTGATCTCTTCATTGGTACCACAAATTAATTCATCCGTGAGTGGATCATAAATATCGTGAACGGTGACACGACCAAGAATTCTTTCAGACAAAGGCTCAACAATGTCTTCATTATCTTTTAGTGCTGTTACTTTTAATCCACGTAACGTTCCGCAATCATCTTCAGAAATTACTAAGTCTTGCGCCACATCCACCAGCCTACGGGTTAGGTAACCTGCATCAGCCGTTTTCAAGGCTGTATCGGCAAGACCTTTACGGGCACCGTGAGTAGAAATAAAATATTCCAATACATCCAATCCTTCTTTAAAGTTAGAGAGGATCGGGTTTTCAATGATTGATCCAACAGACCCGGCAAGGTTCTTTTGAGGCTTAGCCATCAAACCGCGCATACCCCCAAGCTGACGAATCTGCTCACGGGAACCACGCGCTCCACTGTGCATCATCATATAGATGGAATTGAAGCCTTGCTGATCATCTTCCAATTGACGCATTAATGTATTTGTCAACAGGGTGTTGGTACGCGTCCAGATATCAATTACCTGATTGTATCTTTCATTATCCGTGATAAGACCCATCATGTAGTTATTCCAAACGCCATCCACTTCCTTCTGTGCATCCCCTACAAGTTTCTCTTTCTCGGCAGGAACTGTGACATCACCAAGTCCCATTGACAAACCTCCCTTGAATGCCATTTGGAATCCAAGTTCTTTTATATCATCAAGGAACTTTGCAGTTTTTGATTGACCTGCAACTTTGAAAACTTCAGCAATGATCGATTGAAGTTTTTTCTTGGTTAACAGCTCATCAACAAAACCAACTTCTTCAGGAACGAACTGGTTAAACATTACACGGCCCGTCACGGTGTCAATCATTTTGGTTGACATCTCGCCTGTTTTCTTATCTTTTATTTTCACTTTCACTTTAATGTTGGCATGCTTGGAAAGCTTGCGTTCATTATAAGCGATGATTACTTCATCCGCTGAAAAGAATTTCTTGCCTTCACCCAATACTGGATGTTCAGGCGTGCTCTTTCTGCCTCTGGTGAGGTAGTAAAGTCCCAACACCATGTCCTGTGAAGGAACTGTGATAGGCGCACCGTTAGCCGGGTTAAGAATGTTATGTGAAGACAACATCAATACAGACGCTTCAAGAATTGCTTCTTGTCCAAGCGGAACGTGTACCGCCATCTGGTCACCGTCAAAGTCGGCGTTGAACGCAGTACATACAAGCGGGTGTAACTGAATAGCTTTTCCTTCAATAAGCTTCGGTTGGAAAGCCTGAATACCCAGGCGGTGAAGTGTTGGCGCACGGTTGAGAAGAACAGGATGTCCTTTCAATACATTTTCCAAAATATCCCATATAACAGGATCTTTACGGTCAACAATTTTCTTTGCTGACTTTACGGTCTTAACAATTCCTCTTTCAATAAGCTTGCGGATGATAAACGGCTTAAACAATTCAGCCGCCATGTCTTTAGGAAGACCACATTCGTGCAATTTCAACTCAGGACCAACAACAATAACGGAACGGCCAGAGTAGTCAACGCGCTTACCCAACAAGTTTTGACGGAAACGTCCTTGCTTACCTTTAAGCATATCGCTCAAAGATTTCAATGCACGGTTTCCATCGGAACGAACTGCATTTACTTTTCTTGAATTGTCGAAAAGTGAATCAACTGCTTCCTGGAGCATACGCTTCTCGTTACGAAGGATAACTTCAGGAGCTTTAATATCGATAAGTCTCTTCAGGCGATTATTACGAATAATAACACGTCTGTAAAGATCATTCAAATCAGATGTTGCAAAACGGCCACCATCTAAGGGCACAAGCGGACGCAGTTCCGGAGGAATAACAGGAACCATTTTAATAACCATCCACTCAGGCTTGTTTTCAATACGTGTTCTCGCATCGCGGAAAGCTTCAACAACTTTCAAGCGCTTCAATGCTTCTGCTTTGCGTTGCTGTGATGTATCCGTAGCAGCCTGGTGTCTCAACTCATAAGAAAGTTCGTCAAGCGCTGTTCTTGATAATAACATTTCAAGCGCCTCTGCTCCCATCTTCGCGATAAACTTCTTCGGATCATTATCATCAAGAAGTTGATTTTCACGAGGAAGTTTATCAACGATATCCAGGTATTCTTCTTCCGTGAGATAGTCTAATCTTTTTATTCCATCTTCCTCCTTAGTACCCGGTTGAATTACCACATAGCGTTCGTAGTAAATAATCTGATCCAGCTTTTTGCTCGGCAGACCCAACAAATAACCAATCTTATTAGGAAGAGATCTGAAATACCAGATGTGGGCTACAGGAACTACCAGTTCGATATGTCCCATGCGCTCACGACGTACCTTCTTCTCGGTAACTTCCACACCGCAGCGGTCGCAGATAATTCCTTTGTATCGAATTCTTTTATACTTACCACAATGACATTCCCAATCTTTCACAGGTCCGAAAATTCGCTCACAGAACAAACCACCCATTTCAGGTTTGTAGGTTCTGTAGTTGATGGTTTCAGGTTGTGTTACTTCACCATGTGAACTCTCCAAAATGGATTCCGGAGAAGCCAGGCTGATGGTGATTTTAGAGAAGTCTGTGTTGATTTTTTTATTTTTTCTGAAAGACATAGTATAAGTTTTCAGTTAACAGTTAACAGTTCACAGTATGTTTGAATCACGGTTAACTGTGAACGGTTAACCGTGATCCTCATTCATTTAATCCATTGTGATCTCAAGCGCAAGGCCTCTGAGTTCGTGCACCAATACGTTGAACGACTCAGGTATATTTGGCTTGCGCATATTCTCACCTTTCACGATAGACTCGTAAGCTTTTGCTCTTCCGATCACATCGTCAGATTTTATGGTATCAATTTCCTGGAGAATGTTCGCTGCACCGAATGCTTCGAGTGCCCACATTTCCATTTCTCCAAAACGTTGACCACCAAACTGTGCTTTACCACCCAATGGTTGTTGTGTGATGAGTGAATAAGGCCCGATGGAACGTGCGTGCATTTTATCATCTACAAGGTGACCTAACTTAAGCATATACGCTATACCTACCGTTACAGGTTGGTCAAACTTTTCACCCGTAAGACCGTCATACAGATAAGTTCTTCCGTAAACGGGAAGGTTTGCCTGTTTCAATTCAGAAGCAACATCATCCAGTGAAGCACCGTCGAAAATTGGTGTCGCATATTTGCGTCCTAATTTTTTACCTGCCCAGCCTAACACGGTTTCAAATATCTGTCCAAGGTTCATCCGTGAAGGTACACCAAGAGGGTTTAAGCAAATGTCGACAGGAGAACCATCTTCCAGGAATGGCATGTCTTCATCTCTGACGATTCTTGCTACCACACCTTTGTTACCGTGACGACCGGCCATCTTATCACCAACTTTCAGCTTACGCTTTTTAGCAACGTAAACTTTCGCGAGTTGAACTATACCCGTAGGTAATTCATCCCCGACTTCAAGTGTAAATCGTTCACGCTTGAATTCGCCGGCGTACGTATTTCTTTTCACTAAAAAGTTCTTCACCATTTGCGCTACGAGATCATTGGTATGATCGTCGCTAGTCCAGTTCTCTAAGGAGATATCAGCAATCAGGTTCACTTCTTCAGGAACGTTGTAATTGCTTTCATCTCTGTATATGTTCTTATCCGGGAACAGGTTGCTCTCAATTACTTTTGCAGAGAACTTAACGCCCTTGCTAACCAGTTCATCACCGAACTTATGCTTTACACCGTTGCTGGATTTATTATTGAGCAACGTGCTTAGCTTCCGGATGAGTTCATTCCGCAGATCAACAAGCTGTTTGCTGTAGCGTGCTTTCAGTGCATCCAGTTCTTTCTTGGATTTTGTGCGAACATCTTTATCGCGCTTAGGCCGGGAGAACAATTTTGTGTCGATAACAACACCTTTCAATGATGGGGGTGCCTTCAGCGAAGCATCCTTCACGTCGCCAGCCTTATCACCGAATATCGCACGGAGAAGTTTTTCTTCCGGTGTAGGATCGGTTTCACCTTTAGGCGTGATCTTACCAATCAAAATATCACCTTCTTTTACCTCTGCTCCGATGCGAATTATACCATTTTCGTCAAGGTGCTTAACAGCTTCCTCGCTTACGTTTGGTATTTCGGATGTAAGCTCTTCTTCACCACGTTTTGTGTCACGAACTTCAAGTTCAAACTCTTCAATGTGGATAGAGGTATAAATATCATCACGAACTACACGTTCGGAGATTACAATTGCATCTTCAAAATTATATCCCTGCCACGGCATGTAAGCCACGAGAAGATTTCTACCAAGCGCTAACTCTCCATCAGCAGTTGCATATCCCTGGCAAAGCGGTTGGCCCTTTGTAATTTTCTCGCCCTTCTTCACAAGAGGGGTAAGATTTATACAAGTATCCTGGTTGGTCCTTCTGAACTTGATCAGGCTATAAGTTCTGAATTCATCATCAAAACTGACCAGTTGCTGTTCTTCCGTTACTTCATATTTTATGATGATCTTTTTAGCATCAACAAAATCAACTACGCCATCTCCTTCTGCAAGGATGAGCGCGCGTGAGTCAACAGCAACACGTCCTTCAAGACCTGTTCCAACAATAGGCGCTTCAGGTCTCATCAAAGGAACAGCCTGACGTTGCATGTTCGAACCCATAAGGGCACGGTTAGCATCATCGTGTTCAAGGAATGGAATCATAGACGCAGCCACCGACACAATCTGGTTCGGAGCGATATCCATGTATTTCAAATCCTTCGGTTCCACTACCGGGAAGTCACCTTCGAAGCGTGCTTTGATACGTTCATCTTCGAATTCACCATTGTTTTTCAACTTAGCATTTGCCTGGGCGATATAGTTAGTATCTTCTTCCTCTGCTGTTAGGAAAATAACAGGCTCTGAAGGCTTAACTTTTCCATTTTCAATCAGGCGGTAAGGCGTCTCAATGAATCCCATCTTATTCACTTTTGCGTGAACACAGAGAGAAGATATAAGACCGATGTTCGGACCTTCCGGCGTCTCAATTGTACAGAGGCGACCGTAGTGAGTGTAGTGAACGTCGCGAACTTCGAAACCTGCACGCTCACGTGATAAACCACCTGGACCGAGTGCAGACATTCTGCGCTTGTGCGTGATCTCAGCCAATGGATTTGTTTGATCCATGAACTGTGATAACTGGTTGGTGCCAAAGAACGAGTTGATAACAGAAGATAACGTACGCGCATTGATCAAATCAACCGGCTTGAAATCTTCATTATCACGAACATTCATTCTTTCTTTAATCGTTCTTGCCATACGCGCAAGACCAACACCAAACTGAGAATATAATTGTTCTCCTACGGTTCTTACACGACGATTGCTCAAGTGATCAATATCATCCACTAAGGCTTTCGAGTTGATAAGACCGATAAGGTATTTTACGATCAGGATAATATCTTCTTTCGTAAGAACGCGTTGGTCGTAACCTAAATCAAGACCGAGCTTCTTGTTGATACGATAGCGTCCTACTTCACCGAGGTCGTAGCGTTTTTCACTGAAGAACAAACTTTGAATGATATCACGGGCGGTTTGTTCGTCAGGTGCTTCAGTATTTCTTAACTGACGATAGATTTGTTCAACCGCTTCTTTTTCAGAGTTTGAGTTGTCTTTCGCCAGGGTATTAAAGATGATATTATAATCAGAGATGTTAACATCATCACGGTGCAGGATAATCGATTTTGCACCGGATTCAAGAATCACTTCAACATCTTCAGCAGCGATCACGTGATCACGCTCTAATAACACTTCGTTACGATCGATGGATACCACTTCACCGGTATCTTCATCCACGAAATCTTCAGTCCATGTTTTTAACACACGGGCTGCAAGCTTCCTTCCAACGACTTTCTTTAATGTATTTTTATTTGCTTCAACTTCTTCGGAAAGACCAAAGAGATCAAGTATATCTTTATCCGCACCATAACCTATGGCACGTAGTAATGTAGTAACAGGGAACTTCTTCTTACGATCGATGTATGCATACATCACAGCGTTAACGTCTGTGGCAAATTCGATCCATGATCCTTTAAAAGGAATGATACGCGCAGAGTAAAGTTTAGTACCGTTTGTATGCTTGCTCATGGCGAAGAATACACCGGGAGACCTATGCAATTGTGAAACAATAACACGTTCCGCACCATTGATCACAAAAGATCCTTTCTCCGTCATGTACGGAATATTTCCAAGGAATACTTCCTGCTCGATAGTTTCAAAGTCTTCATTGTCCTCATCGTTACAGGTAAGCCTCAGCTTTGCCTTAAGCGGAACTGAGTACGTTAATCCGCGATCGATACACTCATCCACGCTGTATTTTGGTGGATCGATGGTGTAGTCGACGAACTCCAACACGAAATTTTCACGGGAATCACTTATCGGGAAGTTTTCCGCAAAAACTTTGTAGAGGCCTTCATTCTGCCTTTTTTCAGCAGGCGTTTCAATTTGTAGGAAATCTTTAAACGACTGAAGTTGAACATCCAGAAAGTCAGGATATTCCAGAATCTTTTCAATGGAGGAGAAATCGATTCTTCCGTTAATAGTAATCTTTGCCAAGTGCGTAACGTTTAAGTTTCTTGAATCGGACGGAGGAACAAGTTGGGTACAAACAGGAATAGACCCCGTCCAGATATTCATCGGACACGGGGTCTAAACCGAAGTTTTAAAGACGGGTACCCTTCGTCTTCAAAGAAGATTACTTCAATTCTACTTCGGCACCAGCCTCAAGAAGTTGCTTCTTCAGATTTTCCGCTTCGTCTTTTGGTAAACCTTCTTTGATTGTTTTAGGAGCTCCGTCTACCAGGTCTTTAGCTTCTTTCAAGCCAAGGCCGGTAAGTTCTTTAACAAGCTTCACAATTTGAAGTTTGTTAGCTCCGGGAGCCTTCAATACAACATCAAAGTTTGTTTTCTCAGCGGCAGCAGCAGCGCCACCAGCGGCAGGCGCAGCAACTACTGCAGCGGCAGCAGCCGGCTCGATGCCGTATGTTTCTTTAAGATAGGTAGCTAGTTCGTTAACTTCTTTAACAGAAAGTTCAACAAGTTGATCCCCAAGTGCTTTGATATCAGCCATTTTTTTAGAGTTTTAATAGTTCTGTTTCATTAATAATTATTTGCCACGTTCTTCCAGTGCTTTTACAATTCCGGCAACTTTATGCTTTCCACTTAAAAGAGCAGAAAGAACATTCTTAGCAGGAGATTGTAGCAAGGAAATTACCTCACCAATGAGTTCGTTCTTAGACTTAAGCTCACTGAGTGTTTTCAAATGTTCCGCTCCGATAAAAAAGTCGGAGTTGATGGAAGCTGCTTTCAACGCAGGTTTGCCTACAAGTTTCTTATGATATTCGAGCAGCACTTTTGCCGGTGTGTTACCTGTCTCTTTAGAGAAGAGAACCCCGGAAAAACCTTTAAGCGCAGCAAATACCGGAGAGTAGTCAACACCTTCTTGTTTTTCAAGAGCCTTACGGATCATCGTGTTTTTATAAACACCATATTCCACGCCGCTCTTAAAGCACAACTTGCGAAAGGTATTAACCTGTTCTACTGTAAGACCTGAAGCGTCTGCAATGTAGAAGTGCATGTTTTCTGCAAACTTCTTCGAAAGCTCTTCAATGATCTGTGCTTTTTCTTCTCTGGTCATATTTTTAATTCTTAAATGCCTGCAACTGAATTTTTATCAATTGTAATTCCCGGGCTCATGGTAGTCGAGAGCGTAATACTTCTAAAGTATGCTCCTTTCGCAGAGGCGGGTTTCAGTTTGGCAACCACTTGAATCATTTCTGCTGCATTGTCCCGAATTTTTTCAGCGGGGAAGGAAGCTTTACCAATGCTCACATGAATAATTCCTGATTTATCAATTTTGAAATCGATCTTACCGGCTTTTACTTCTTTCACGGCCTTACCGACTTCTAGCGTAACAGTTCCTGATTTAGGGTTTGGCATCAATCCACGGGGACCAAGAATTTTTCCCAGCTTACCGACTTTTGCCATAACGGTTGGGGTACAGATGATCACATCAATATCTGTCCATCCGCCTTCAATTTTTTTAATGTAGTCATCAAGACCGACGTGGTCAGCACCCGCTTCATTAGCTTCCTGAACTTTGTCAGGTGTGCAGAGTACTAACACTTTGACTACTTTTCCAATTCCATGCGGAAGTGAAACAACACCGCGAACCATCTGATCTGATTTTTTTGGATCAACACCAAGGCGGATGTTCAGGTCAACAGAAGAATCAAACTTTGTAAAGGAGATTTCCTTAACAAGTTTTGAAGCATCTTCCAGAGCGTATTCTTTCTCTGAATTATATTTTGCCAGGACTGCCTTCCTGTTCTTAGAATCTTTTGCCATCTTCTTAATCTTTTAATTTTCCCAAGGAGGATTTCCTGATACTGTAATTCCCATGCTTCGCGCTGTTCCGGCTACCATTTTCATAGCTGACTCAATCTTATAAGCATTAAGGTCAGGCATCTTGGTCTGAGCAATTGTTTTTACCTGATCCCAGGTGATTGATCCTACCTTTGCACGGTTAGGCTCAGCTGAACCTTTTTGCTTTTTAGCAGCATCCAGAATTAATACTGCTGCAGGGGGAGTCTTAATTACAAAATCAAATGTTTTGTCATTATATATGGTAAGTAATATCGGAAGAACCTGACCTTGTTTGTCCTGGGTTCTCGCGTTGAATTGCTTACAAAAGTCCATAATGTTAAGACCTTTGCTACCCAATGCCGGGCCTATTGGAGGCGCGGGATTGGCTTGTCCGCCTTTTACCTGTAGCTTCAGATAGCCTGTTACTTCTTTTGCCATGATTTATTTCAATCTAACTTTTCCACCTGCATATAACTCAATTCAACCGGCGTATTCCGGCCGAAGATCTTAACCATTACGTTAAGCTTCTTTTTATCTTCGAAAATCTCTTCAACATTTCCGGTGAATCCGCTGAATGGTCCATCCATTACTTTTACAGATTCTCCTTTAATAAATGGAGTTTCAAGTCTTTCTTCCAGTTCATCCAACTGGTCTACTTTACCAAGGATGCGATTCACTTCTGACTGACGTAGAGGAACGGGATCTTTTGTTGAACCTGTACCTTGCGCGCCAAGAAACCCAATTACACCGGGGATGTTGTTTACTGTATGAAATGCTTCTCCATTTGAAAGATCAGCCGAAACCAAAACATATCCCGGGAAGAAATTTCTTTCCCTGACACGTTTCTTACCGTTTCTCATCTCATACACTTTCTCCGAGGGAATCAAAACCTGGGGGATAAATTCCACAAGTTTAGAGCGCTCAATCTCCGTTTCCAGGTAAGACTTTATTTTCTTTTCCTGGCCACTGACAACCCGAAGAACATACCACTTGAGCTCGCCCATGACTTCCTCTTTTAAAGGTTAAAGTTTGCGTAAAACCATTGAAGTCCTGTCTTAAACACCCAGTCGATACCGCCAATCACCAATGCAAAAATGGTAGAAGCGACCAAGACCAGGATTGCGCTACTTTGCAATTCGCTGTATTTGGACCAAGTCACTTTGTTTTTAACCTCGTCCCAAGATTCCAGTACGTAGTTCTTTACTTTTTGCATTTTGGTTTATCCTGTTTTTCCCGCTTCACAATTCAACCTTTTTCTAGCACGGGTGGAGAGACTCGAACTCCCAGCCAACGGTTTTGGAGACCGCTACTCTACCAATTGAGCTACACCCGTTTCTGATTATTTATTCCGAGAATTTTTCATCCTTTGCGGGCCCCCTCAAAGCCAATTGAGCAACGACCCCATACGCAGCCCAAAAGGACTGCAAAGGTAGAATGAATTTCCAGAAAAGAAAAGCGCTCCTGAAAATTAAATCAGAAACGCTTCCCTATTGAATATCAGCTACTTAGTCAAGAATTTCAGTCACCTGACCTGATCCAACTGTACGGCCACCTTCACGGATAGCGAAGCGGAGACCTTTTTCCATTGCAATCTTATTGATCAATTGAACTTCAATAGAAACATTGTCACCCGGCATCACCATTTCTACACCAGTAGGAAGCATGATCTCACCCGTTACGTCCGTAGTACGGAAGTAGAATTGAGGACGGTATTTATTAAAGAATGGTGTGTGACGTCCACCTTCTTCTTTTGAAAGAACGTAAACTTCGGCCTTGAACTTAGCGTGAGGAGTAACTGAGTTAGGCTTACAAATAACCATTCCTCTCTTGATCTGCTCTTTTTCAATACCACGGAGAAGAAGACCTACGTTATCGCCGGCTTCACCTCTGTCAAGAATTTTACGGAACATTTCAACACCTGTAATGGTGGAGGTAAGGTCCTCTGCACCCATTCCAAGGATCTGAACAGGGTCGCCCGTCTTGATAACACCACGCTCGATACGACCTGTAGCAACAGTTCCACGACCTGTGATTGAAAACACGTCTTCAACAGGCATAAGGAAATCTTTGTCGACAAGACGAACCGGAATTGGAATGAACTCATCAACAGCCTTCATCAGTTCTTCAACTTTTTCAACCCACTTTGGCTCACCGTTAAGAGCGCCAAGGGCAGATCCTCTGATAACCGGCATTGAATCACCAGGGAAATTATAAGCAGACATCAATTCACGAACTTCCATTTCAACAAGGTCTAACAATTCACCATCGTCAACCAGGTCAACTTTGTTCATGAACACAACCAGCGCAGGCACACCTACCTGGCGGGCAAGAAGAATGTGTTCGCGGGTCTGAGGCATTGGACCATCAGTAGCCGCTACCACGAGGATAGCGCCGTCCATTTGGGCAGCACCCGTAACCATGTTCTTCACATAGTCAGCGTGACCCGGACAGTCAACGTGAGCGTAGTGCCTTTTTTCTGTTGCATATTCTACGTGTGAAGTATTGATTGTAATACCCCTTTCTTTTTCTTCAGGAGCATTGTCAATTGAAGAGAAGTCACGCATGGATGCAAGACCTTTCGATGAAAGCACTTTCGTGATTGCAGCGGTAAGCGTAGTTTTACCATGGTCAACGTGGCCAATAGTGCCAATGTTAACGTGTGGTTTTGAGCGGTCAAATGTTTCTTTTGCCATATTTGAAAATCCAGTTAAAGTTTAAAGTATAGTGTTTAATAATTAATTGTTCTTAATTAAAATCTTCTCCGCCTGAGAAGAACCTACACCCTAAACATGTTTAGCCTTTCGAATAAGGGTTATTCGCTGAAGCCCCTGACACACACATGATGTTCGCTACACATCGGTAATCAAAAGATTCTATTTGTACTCAATAATTCAAATTCATAAATCAATTCCAGATCGTTATCCGGATTGATGCTGTAATTCAGCCTGGAGCTGTTGATGAGGATTGAACCTGTCTGCCGACAGGCAGGCTCACGACCTCTTTCTATTCTTCAACAACTCTAAAACTTAAAGTTTTGAGCTGTTGATGAGGATTGAACTCACGACCTCTTCCTTACCAAGGAAGTGCTCTACCACTGAGCTACAACAGCATTGTAGTCAATGGTCATTGGTCAATAGTCATTAATAAAATCTCAATGACAAATGACTATTGACCACTGACCCTCTCATCAAAGCGGCAGACGATCCACCAACCGGCGGACGCGACCTATAGCTTGTAAGGCTATCGCTTTCCTGCTAAATCTTCTAATCAACTTTGCCCTACACTCCTACTGAGTGTTGTGAGCGGGAGACGA